>NZ_JAMYJR010000059.1 GCF_024137025.1 Paractinoplanes aksuensis | reverse complement strand
TTGGGCCGTTCTGCGGACGCCGTCAGGCGCGGGCTGGGCCACGCCGCAGCCCCGCGTGATCCGCCAGATACGCCCTAAGCAGGCTGCAGGTGCGTCTTGACCACCTCGACCAGCTCGGGAGTCCACTCCATCGGCTGGTGAGCAGCCTTGGTGTGCAGCTCGACGTGCTGGAGCAGCTCGTCCTCCTCCCCCGCGGTGAACTGGGCGGGACAGTCATTGTTGAAATCGGCACAACGAATCTTCACAGCCATGCTGACGTCCTACCCGCCGATCGACGTCCGAACCCGACCGGCCCCGGGACGGTGCTCGCACGGGTGTGGCTTTGACAATCCCTCATACTGTTCGGCTGACGGTGGATGGAGGGCTTGATCGATATGCGGGACGTGGATGCCGCCGAGGACTGGCTGGACTCGTGGGTCGCCTCGGTCAACACGCGAGCCGCCACCACGGCCGAACTCGCGCGGCAGGTTGCCTCGCTCACGGCGCGGGCCAGCAGCGACGACGGCCTGATCACCGTGACGGTCGGGTCCACCGGGCAGGTCGAGAACCTCGAGCTCGACGAACGGGTCCACCGGATTCCCGGCCCCGACCTCGCCCGCGAGATCCTCCAGGTGATGCGGACCGCCCAGCAGCGGCTGTCGGCCCAGGTCGCCGAGCAGGTGCGGCAGACCGTCGGGGCCGACACCGAGACCGGCCGGGCCGTGATCGACTCGTTCGACCAGCGGTTCCCGGCCCCGCAGGAGCCTGACGATGACCGGTGAGGCCGTGCGGATGCCGATCGACGCCGTGCGCCGGCACGCCGGCAGCGTCGATGCCGTAGCCGACGCGGTCGGCGAGGCCAAGGCCGCGGTCGGACAGGTCACCATGGACACCCAGGCCTACGGGCAGCTGTGCCAGTTCCTGCCCGGCCTGCTCGAGCCCGCCTTCAGCGCCGCCCTGGACGCCCTGTCCGAGAGCGGCGACGGGCTGCGCGAGACAGCGATCGGCCTGCGGGCGGTCGCCGACCAGGCCGCCGCGACCGATCGCAGCAGCGCCGATCGGGTCACCACCGCCGGGACGCCCGCGGGCGGGCTGCCGAGGCTGCCGCTGTGACCAGCCCGCTCGTCGCCCCCGTGCACGACTCGACCACCTGGTCGACCGGCCTCGGCCTGATCGAGGACGCCCACCTGATCACCACCGGCATCCAGAACCAGAGCTGGGTCGACGGCACCCTCGGCGGCGTCGGGGCCTCCCTGGACATCCTGTCGCTGGCCATCGACCCGCTCGGCTCGCTGGTGTCGTGGGGCGTGGCCTGGCTGATGGAACACGTCCAGCCGCTCAAGGAGGCCCTGGACTGGCTGGCCGGCAACGCTGACGAGGTGGCCGCACACGCTGCCACCTGGAAGAACGTGGCCGCGTTCACCGACCGGGCCCGCCAGGACTACACGGACCGGCTCGGCCGGGAGGTCAACGAGTGGTTCGGGGCCTCCGGTGACGCCTACCGGGAGCACGCCGGTCTGCATGCCTCCGTGCTGCAGGGCCTGGCCTCGGCGTCGCAGGGCATCTCCTCGGCCGTGGAGGGAGCCGGTCTGCTGGTCGGGCTGGTCCGCGGGATCGTCCGTGATCTGATCGCCCAGTTCATCGGCACGCTGGCCGCGCGGTTGCCGCAGTGGCTGGCCGAGGCCGGTCTCACCCTCGGCCTGGCCACACCGGTGGTGATCGGCCAGGTCGCGGCCCTGGTCGCCAAATGGGTGAACAAGATCCAGCACTTCGTCCGGGCGCTGCTGAACAGTCTCCGCGAACTCGTGCCGATGATCGGCAAGCTGGCCGACACGCTGGCCGGGTTGCGGTCGCTGCTGGCGAGGCTGTCGCGCTCGGCCCCGGGCTCGCCGAAGTCTCCGACGCCCCACAGCGGCGGCTCAGGCGGTGGTGGCGGCGGTGGCGGTGGCGGCGGCGGGCCCGGAAAGCCCCATGATCCGCTCGCCCCGAAAGATCCCGACGACTACGAGTTCAACATGGTCGAGAACCCGGGCCCGCTGGCGACCGGGGGCGACCCACCGCCGGCGGCGAACTTCGCCGGCGGCCGCTACGACGAGATCGAGCTGACCGACGACCGGGTGTTCTACCGGGGCGGCGACAGCCAGGGCTCAGCGCTGGGCCAGTGGTTCTCGGTCGAGCCGCCCGCCGGTGTCGCCGAGGTGCGGGTCGACACCGCGGTCAAGGACCAGTGGATCGACGCGCGGACCGGCGGATATCTCGGCAAATCACCGATCGATACCGTGTACGAGGTGCAGATCCCCGCAGGCACAAAGGTGTACCCGGGCCCGGTGGCGAACCAGGGCGGCATCTATGTGGGCGGCGGGCATCAGGTGTTCATCCCGCAGCCGTGGAAGATACCGGGTGTCACCGTACTCGGATCGGAGCCCCTGCAATGAGCCTCAGCACGGCCCGGGCCATCGCCCAGCAACTGTCCGACCTGCTGATCGCCGAGGGCCGCTCCGCGTTCGTGTGGCAGCAGCTGATGCGCCAGATCGCCGCCGACCTCGCCGTCCCGGACGCCACCGACGAGGAGCGGCTCGGGTCCGCCCAGGAACGGTTCCGTAGTCTGTACCGCGGCGGCCGCAACTTCTCCGACTTCTACCTCGACCGCGACGACGAGGCGGAGCGGATCGCCGCCAACCAGCACCTCGACGACCTGGTCGGCCGGCTGCGATCGCAGCTGTTCACCGACTGACCACACGATCCGAACGGCACGGAGGTGCCCGTGTTCCCGGCCAACCCGCTCGAAGAGGCTCTAGCCGGCGCCCGCGCCGGCCGGCTCGCCCCCGAGCAGCTCCTGCAGGCCATCGCCGCCAACCCGTTGTGGGTGCCGCTCCCGGCCGGTAGCGGGCCGGAGGGGCAGACACAGCTGCCGGTCATGGTGCTCGAGGGCCGGCCCTACGTGGCCGCCTACACCTCGGCCGAGCAGTACGCCCGCGGGGCCGGCGACCAGGCGCACATGGAACTGCCGGGCCGGCAGCTGGCCGGGTTGATGGCCGACGAGCTCGGCCTGGCCGTCAACCCCGGCGCGGAACTCGGGCTTCCCGTACGGGCCGACGGGGTCCGCACGATCCGCGGCGGTGTCACCACCGTACGAGCCGGGGCCCGGCTGCGGCTCGGGCAGCCCGCCGACGAACCCCACGCCCTGGTCGCCGCCCTGCGGCAGGTCTTCGCCACGGCCCCGGCCGTCGTCGAGGCGCGGCGCGCGCTGGCCCAGATCGGCGACCAGGCCCCGACCCTGCTCATCGGGGTGCGGCCCGACCGGACCGTCCCCACCTGGCAGCAGGACAGCATCAACGCCGTCCGGACCGCGGCGGAACGGGCCCCGCTCCCCTACGCCGTGGACACGGTGTTCCTCGATGACCAGAACGATCCGATCAGCCGGTGGATGGTGGAACACACCGAACCGCTCTACACCAACAGCATCGCCGCGGAGTGAGACGGAATCACGGTGTGACAGCGAGGCGAAGCGTCCGCAGGGCGTAGTGGATGCGCGATCGGACCGTTCCGGGCGGGATCCGCAGATCGTCGGCGACCTCCTCCACCGTGCGGTGCCTCAGGTAGACCTCGGTCAGCACGGTGCGGTGCATCGGGTTCAACCCGTGGAAGGCCTGGTGCAGGGCGAAACCGGCGACCGCCGAGCCCGCCGTGTCGTCGGCGTTGGGCAGGCGCTCGGCCAGGTATTCCGGCACCTCCGACGGCCGGCTCTTGCGCCGGCGGGCCTCGTCGATGACCAGCCGCCGGGCCACGGCGAACAGCCAGCGGCGGCCGGTCTCCTCGTCGGCCGCCACCACGTCGAGATGGCGCCAGGCCCGCAGCAGCGTCTCCTGGACCACATCCTCGGCCGCCTGACGCCGCCTAGCTGTGAGCGTCATCACAAATCGGGTCAAGTGCCGGCCGTGATCGGCGATCAGTTGCTCGAACCGCTCGTCGGTCATGTCGTTTCTCCCGTTGTTCCGCAGGGCAGTTCTCTGATGCGACGGGAAAGATAAAACGGAGCCACTGATCTTTTTCTGACCACGAACTTACATTGCCGTTGAGCAATCAACCGGTTTCGTTTCGTGATCCCGGGTCCACCATTTGACCTATTTATGAGCGCCTACCCGACAGTAATCGGGTCGCATTCATCGGAATATTCCTCACGTTTTCCACCGGCGAGGCCGCCGCTCCCCCTGGCGCGGCGGCCTCCAGTGAGGACGAGCCCCCCGGCCGTCCTCACCGTGATCAACGAAAGTCCGGCCCGAACCTTCACAGTGGTCCTGACAGAGCCAGGTCACGGGCATGATCGCCGGTCGAGAACGTGGTGGGTTCCGGTTACATTTCTTCGGCGATGACTCCACTCCGGTTCAGTGTGCTCGGTCCGTTGCGCGTGTCGCGCGACGGCGCCGAACTGCGCGTCGGTCCGGCTCAGCGCGGCTTGTTGCTGTCGCTTCTGCTGGCGTACGCCGGTGAGAAGGTCCCGCTGACCGAGATCCTGGACGTGTTGTGGGGCGACGATCCGCCACCCACCGCCGTCAACGTCGTGCACCGCCACGTCGGCGCGTTGCGGCGCATTCTGCAGCCCGACCTGCCCGCCCGTGAGCCCGGTCGCTGGCTGCTGAGCGAGGGCGGCGGCTATCGCCTCGACGCCGGGCCGGACACCCTCGACCTGGCGCTTTTCCGGCAGCTGACCGAGCAGGCCCGCGCGGCCGCGAGCACCGGCCGGGCCGATGAGGCCGTCACCGCGTACGGGAAAGCCCTGGGTCTGTGGCGGGCGGCCGCGGTGACCGGTCTGCCGCTCGAGGCGCAGGCGCACCCGGTCTTCGTCGCGCTCGACCGGGAACGGTTCGCGGTTGTCGAGGAGGCCGCGACCCTCGCCCTCCGAACCGATCAGGCCGGTCAGATCCTGCCCGAGCTGCAGCGGGCGGCCGAGCTCCAGCCGCTCGACGAGCCCCTGCTGACCCTGCTGGTCCGCAGCCTCGCGGCCACCGGCCGGCAGGCCCAGGCGCTGCGCGCCTATCAGGACATTCGCGCGCGGCTGGCCGACGAGCTGGGCGTCGACCCCGGCCCGCAGCTCGCCGAGGCGGGGGATCGGCTGCTCACCGGGCCCGGGACCACCGCCCCGGCTTTCGTGCCGGCCCAGCTGCCCAACGACCTGGCCACCTTCACCGGCCGTGAGAAGGAGCTGGCCGACCTGCTCGGCGAGCCGTCGGGGACGCTGCTGATCGGGGCCGTCGGCGGGATGGCCGGCATCGGCAAGACCACCCTGGCCGTGCATCTGGCCCATCGCGTGGCCGATCGTTACCCCGACGGTCAGCTCTACCTCAACCTGCGCGGCTTCGGGCCGGACGGCTCGGCGGTCACCCCGGCCGAGGCCGTCCGCGAATTCCTCGAGGCCCTGGGCGTGCCGGCCGAGGCCATCCCGGTCGGCCTGGACGCCCGCACCGCGCTCTACCGCAGCGTGCTGGCCGACCGGCGGCTCATCGTCCTGCTCGACAACGCCCGCGACCTGCAGCAGGTGCGGCCGCTGCTGCCGGGCTCGGGCGGCAGCCTCGTGCTGGTGACCAGCCGCAACCGGATGGCCGGCCTGGTCGCGAGCCACGGCGCGCGGATGATCGGCCTGGGCCTGGTCGGCGATGACGAGGCGGCCGAGCTGCTCGGGCGCCGGCTCGGGCCGGACCGGGTGGCCGCCGAGCCGGCCGCGGTGGCCGAGATCGTCGACCGGTGCGGCCGGCTCCCGTTGGCCCTGGCCGTCGTCGCCGCCCGGGCCGCCGCCAACCCGTCGTTCCCGCTGGCCGCGGTGGCCGCCGAGCTGCGAGCGGGCGCGCCCGGCCTGGACGCGTTCACCGTCCCCGACGCCGAGGCCGACCCGCGCGCGGTGTTCTCGTGGTCGTATCGCGCGCTCGGCCCGGACGCGGCCCGGCTGTTCCGGCTGCTGGCGCTGCACCCCGGGCCGTCGGCCGGTGTGGCGGCGATGGCCGGCCTGGCCGGAGTTCCCGTCCGGCCGGCGCGCGCCCTGGCCGGCGAACTGGCCTACAGCAGCCTGCTCACCGAGGAGCTGCCCGGCCGCTACGCGCTGCACGACCTGCTGCGCTCGTACGCGACCGAGCTCAGCGCCGACACCGAGCCGCCGGGCGAGATCGCCGCCGCCCGGTACCGCCTGTTCGACCACTACCTGTTCACCGCCCGGGCCGCGGCCGAGCGGTACAGCCGGACACTGATCCCGGTCGAGCTCGACGGGCCGGCCCCGGGTGTCACCCCGCAGCCGATCGCCGACCGCGAGGCGGCGCTGGCCTGGTTCGCCGACGAGCACCTGGCGATGCGCGAGCTCATCCGGACCGCCGCCGCGACCGGCCACGACCGGCACACCTGGCAGTTGGTGTGGGCACTGGAGATCTTCCTGCTGCGCCGCGGCGACTGGGAGGAGGCGGCGTCGTACGCCCGGTCGGCCGTCGCCGCCGCCGACCGCCTCGGCGACCCGGTCGCCCGGGCCCACGCGCACTTCAGCCTGGGCCGGGCCGAGACCCTGCTGCGCCACGACGACGAGGCCCGGGCCGACCTCGAGCTGGCCCTGGCGATGTTCGTTCAGCAGGGCCACTGCGCGGGCCAGGCGACCGTCCTCAACTACATCGGTTACCTGGCCGAACGGCTCGAACACTACGAGGAAGCGCTGGACTACAGCCGGCAGGCGCTGACGGTCTACGAGCGGATCGACGACTCCTTCGGCCAGGCGATGGCGCTCAACTCGATCGGCAACCTGCTGGGCACGATCGGGGACGCCGAGGGCGCGCTGCCGTACTGCCGCCGGGCCGTGGAACTCTTCCGTGAGCTCGACGACCGGCACGGCGAGGGCGCCGCCTGGGACAGCATCGGCGTCGCCCACCTGCAGTTGAAGCAGTTCGCCGAGGCGGCCGACTGTTTCGGGAGCGCCCTGGAGCTGTTCCGGGCCGACGCCTCCCGCAATTTCGAGGCGGTGGCGCTCGACCACCTCGGCGATGCCCAGCGCGGCCTGGGCGACCTCGAGACCGCCCAGGCGTCCTGGCGTGCGGCCGCGGCCATCCTCGACGACCACGACCAACCGGCCGCGGCCACGGTCCGGGCCAAGAGCCGGATCTAGGGCGCCACCGGTGACGGCCGGGCCGACCGGCGCCGGGCCGTCCGGATCAGAAGATCGAGCATTTCCCCGTACGGAAGTCCGGCCGCCTCCCACATCCGCGGGAACTGCGACATGGCCGTGAGCCGGGGCGCCGCCTTGACCTCGTTCAGCGTGAGCTCCCCGTCGGCGCCGAGGAAGAAGTCGACCCGGAGCAGCCCGGCCCCGCCGAGCGTGCGGAACACCTGGATCGCCCGCCCCTGGACCCGGGCCGTGGTGGCGGCGTCGAGGTCGGCCGGCACGACGTGCTCGGTCAGCGCCCGGCGGTAGCCGCGGCCCCCGGTCACCCGCACCTCGAGCGGCGGCGCGGCCAGCAGCCGCCCGTCCGGCATCTCGAGCACGCCCACATTCACCTCGCGGCCCGGCACCGCCGCCTCGACCAGCACCCGGCGGTCGAACCGCCGGGCCGCCGCCACCGCCTCGGGCAGGGCCCCCGCATCGAGCACCCGCGACACACCGAAGCCGGAGCCACCCCGGGCCGGCTTGACGAACAAGGGCAGACCGAGGCGTCGCTGGTCGGCCGCGGACAGCCGCTCGCCGTCCTCCAGGGTCACCCCGTCGGTCACGGCCACGACCTCGGACATCACGGACTTGGTGAGACCCCGGTCCATGGCGACGGTGGCCGCGAGGACTCCGCAGCCGACGTAGGGCACCCGGACGTACTCGAGAATGCTCTGCACGATGCTGTGCCGGGTGGCCGGCCCGTGCAGCACCGGCACGACCACATCGGCCGCCCGCAGCACCTTCATCGCCTCGAAGAAGTGGGCCGACGACAGCTCCGGCTCCGGGGTCATGAAGTGCAGCGAGATCTCGTCGACCAGGTGGGCCGGGATGTCGTGCCCCACCGACCACCGGCCGTGCGGCGTGATCCGGATCGGCGTCACGGTGTAGCGGGACCGGTCGAGCCCCCGGACCACGGTCGCGGCCGAACTCACCGAGACCGCGTGCTCGGCGTTCTGCCCGCCGAAGAGCACCACGACCCGGGTCAACCAGGGCAGATCATTGCGAATGGCGTCCACGTGCGGCACAACGTAACCGCCCGCCCCTCCTTCACTTGAACCTCTGAGTATTTCCGGAAGCACCGGGTATCGAGCCCGGCCTCTACAGTGGGGGCCATGCCGAGCCGCCAGGATCAGCTCCACTCCTACCAGTACGCGAACCAGCGGGTGGTGGCGGCGCTGATCAGTCAGGACCCCGATCCGGCCCGCTCCCCGATGCGCCGGGCGGGCATGACGGCCCTGGTCAGCCTGCTCATCGCGGCCATCGCGGTCGGCGCGGTGTCGATCTACGGAATCCTGACCGGCAACAGCAACACCAGCGCCCGCGACTCGAGCGTCATCCTGCAGGAGAAGGGGACGGGAGCACAGTTCGTCTTCCTGAAGTCGGACAACCAACTCCATCCCGTCATCAACTACAGTTCGGCTCTGCTGCTGGCCGAGGGCACCCCACCTTCCGTACGCAGTCTGTCGCCGAAGAGACTGGCCGAAGTTCCCCTCGGTCCCGCGCTCGGCATCCCGGACGCGCCGGACTCCCTGCCGTCCCGCTCGGCGCTGCTCGGGGGCCCGTGGTCGGTCTGCACCGAACGGCTGGACTCCGAACTGCGGTCGACCGTGCTGGTCGGGACCATTCCCACTGGCGGTCGCCTGTCCGTCGCGGCCCGCGAAGCGCTACTGGTCAAGGCGCCCAACGGCCGCGTCTCGCTCGTCGAGGGCAACCGGCGCTTCGCCATCCCGGCCGGCGCGGAACTCAGAACGCAACGCGTGCTCGGCTGGGCGGCCCAGACGCCCTGGCCCGTGACGACGGCCTGGATCAACGCCATTCCCAGCGGGCCCGACCTCGCGCCGCCCCGCCTGCCCGGTGTCGGTGGCCGATCGCCGGTGCCCGGCCTCGAGATCGGGCAACTGGTCACGGACGCGGGCCAGACCCAGTTCGCCGTCCTGCTGGCCGACGGGGTCGCGGCCGTGACCGAGCTCCAGGCCCGGCTGTTGCAGGCCGTGCCCGGCGCCTCGGCCCCACGGGCCGTCAGCAACTTCGTCGATCTTCAGCCGTCGCAGACGAAGATCACTGACGCCGGTGAACCCGGCGCCCTGCCGCCGACCGTGCCGGCCCTGGCCGAGGGCACGCCGCAACGGGCCTGCATCACGGTGCCGGTCCGCGACCAGAAACGCGACGGCATCCGCATCGACCCGACCGTTCCGTCGGGCACGGCCGTCCGCGCCTCGGCCGACGCCGACCAGGCCAAGGCCGACGTGGTCTTCGTGCCCCGCGGACAGGGCGCTCTGGCCGTCTCGGTGACCGGCCCGAACGCCCCGGAGAGCACCGGCGCCGTCGGCGTCATCACCGACACGGGCACCATGTATCCCCTGGCCAGCCGCGATCTGCTGGGCAAGCTCGGCTACGGGAAAGCCAAGCCGGCCGCGGTCCCCGGCGAGGTCCTCAGCCTGTTGCCCACCGGCCCCACCCTCGACCCGGCGCGCGCCCAGCAGATTGTGACGGCCGAGTGAGTCAGCTGTAGGCGGCGTCGATAGTCGCTGTCACCGGCTGACCATCGACAGCGCCGGTGGCTTTGACGGTCGCCGTGCCGGGCGGGATCGACGCGGCCCGGGTGTTGAACGACTGGTACGCGGTCTGGCCGGGCTCCACGTCCGGCACCGTCCTCGAGCCGTACGCCGTGGTCAGTTCGATGCTCAGCGGGATGGAGCCGGTGTTCCGGGCGCTGACCGCCACGTACGTCGTCGTTGCGATCTTCTGGGTTTTCGCAGTGGCCTGCACTTTGAGGGTGGCCAGCTCGTCCTTCGCCGCATCGGCCGCCGTCACCAGCGCGTTCTTCTCGGCCGCGGTGAACACGCCGGCTGTCACGAAGGCGGTGGCCGTGTCGGTCACCGTCGTGACGAACTGCTGGTGGGTGGCGAACGGGGCGTGGTCCCAGACCAGGTCGAGGAAGGTCGGGCCGTCCGTGCCCGGGGACGGGATGCCGGTGACCGGCACGTCGTACGCCGGTAGCCCGTCGTTTCGGGTCGCCGGCCGCGGTGACCGGACCCGGGGTGATCGCGGCCCGCGAGTAGTCGCCGTCAAGCTTGAGGTGGCGGTAGAGGCTGAGTTCGCGCCAGACCGAGCCGGTGCCGAGGATCTGCAGCAGTACCGGGCCCCAGAAGACGGCCTGGGTGTCGGGCCGGTCGGCGGCCCGTTCGATGCGGACACTGAACGGCATCCGGATCTTCACCACGTCGCCGGGGCTCCAGGTGCGGCTCAGGGTGACGTAGGTGGACGGCTGAGCCGTCAAGTTCTGCCGTGAGCCGTTCACGGTGACGGTGAAACCGCGCACCGCCCAGCCGGGCACCCGCAGCTTGAGGTCGAGCGGGCCGCTGCCGTCGACCGTGAGCGTCACCTCGTCGGCCCGGGGGAACCCAAGGTCAAGGCGGCCCGCGCCACCGTCGAGGCGGCCGGGTTCAGCGACCTCGTGACCGTGCTCGCGGGTGAAGCGCCGGCCACCCTCGGCACGGTCGGCGGCCCGATCGGCCTGGCCCTGCTCGACGGCTGGAAAGAGATGTGCCTGCCCGTCCTGCGCCTGCTCGAGGACCGGCTCACCCCCGGCGCCCTGATCATCGGCGACGACTCCACGTTCGACTCGATGACCGACTACGTGTCCTACGTCCGCGACCCGGCCAACGGCTACGTCAGCGTCGACTTCCCGGTCGAGGACGGCATGGAACTCAGCTGCTGGACGGGCGCGGGCCGGCCGCCGGTGACGGAGTAAGAACGTCCAGGGGATCAGCACGCCGCGTCTGACCGCCGGCCGGAGATGGCACGATGTCACGGCGCGCGAACGTCGTCACCAAGGGCCGGGCTCGGGAGGCACGACCGAGTCGGCATTGCTGTGCGGTGGCCGGTCGGCCGCGGTGACGTCGCCGGCTTCGATGGCCCGGAGCAGCTGGTGGACGCCGGCGTCCCAGTCCTGCGACAGGTCGACGTGGTGGAGGGTTTCGAGGGTCTCGCCGGCGCCCAGGTCGAGGTGGGGAATCGCGCACGGTTCGAGTTTCACGGGCAGGAACCAGCGGCGGTCACGAGGGCGCAGTCGCAGTTCCTCGACGGCGGTGGTCATCTCCTCGTTCATGTGGGTGCGGGAGCGGCGGGCGTAGGCCGGTGAGAAGCAGGCGATGAAGAAGTTTCCGTCGCGGATGGCGGCCTTGACGACCCGCGGCCAGCGGTCGCCCACGATCAGGTGGGTGCGGTCGAGCCAGACCTCGATGCCGTGGTCGCGCAGCGCGGTGGCGAGGCGGTCGACGACGGCGGTGTCCTCACGCAGGTACGAGATGAAGACGTGCGGCGGGGGCATGGGCGGCGGCTCCTGATCGGTACGGGGCGGAAAGGCGATGCCGATCAGCGCCAGCGTCGAGCGGAACAGGTTGGGTTCTTCGGCGAGGGCGGGGCTGTGGACGAGCGCCGCCCGCGGCGGTTCGCCGACACGTCGTACCGCAATGTCTTCGGTCGCGGCCGGCAAGAGGTACGGCCGGCCGGCCGAGTTCTTCCAGCCTTCCGGTGTCGGGTAGGCGATCCGCAGCATCGGGTCCCCGGTGGCCCGGGCGATCATCGCCTCCAGATCGCCCGGGTCCATGTGCCGGGCCCGAGGCAGCACGTCGCCGAACGCGGCGAAGGCGAGCCACTGCCGGGCCAGCCCGGCCACGAAGAACAGGGGCAGGGCGCCGACCATGGCCGCGCCGATCAGCAGACTCAGCGTGGCGTCCCCCTCGGCCGGACGGCCGTCGTCCCGGTAGGCCGCCAGCAGGTTGATCACCGAACCGGACAGCAGGCAGACCGTCGCCCCGGCCACGACCGTCGTCACGGACGAACGGCGCCGTTCGCGTGGGCTGCTGATCGTCCGCCGGACCAGCAGGACCAGGCCGCAGAAGGCCAGACCGAGCATGATCACCAGCGCCGTCCCGCGCAGCCGCAGGTAGAGCGCCGCGTCATCGACCACCCGCACCGGACTGGGACCGCACCAGTCCGCGCACAGCGGGACCGGCGTCTTGGTGAACAGCAGCACGACCGACGCCGCGGCGGCGCCGGCGGCCATGACGGCCACCAGACGCCGCTCGCCGGAACGGCCGATCCGACCGGTGGGATAGGACAGGACCAGGTGGACGACGAGCGGCAGCTGCAACCAGAAAGCGGGCACGCCGATCAGCACGGTCAGTTCCCGGCCGGCATCGTGGCCGGCAGCTGCAGGCCGGTATTGATGTCGGACGCGACCGTGGCCAGACTCATGGCCGACAGACCGAGACCGATACGACTCTGCGGCCGGAGGAGTCGGGCCAGCGCGCCGGACACCGCGAAGAGCGTCCCGATGGCCAGCCACACGAAGGCCCGCGCATCAGGCATCCGGCCGTAGGACAGACCCAGCCACAACTCGACGCACTCGGCCGCGATGCAGACGGACAGCACGGCTAGGGTCCGCACCGAAGCAGCTTCGCACGACGCACGACGCGTCGAAAACGTGAAACCCGTTCGAGGGACTAACCCTGTCTCGCCCCTGCTATCAAGCGCGGACCGGGAAGTTCGACCGGAACACGCCGTACGGGTCGTGGTTCTGTTTGATGTTCCGCAGCCGGGTGACGACCTCGGGGGTGAAGGCGTCGGCCACGGATTCGGCCGGGCCGAGGAAGGTGTACGGCTTGCGGCCGCTCACCGGCAGCGCGGCGGCCAAGGCGGCCTGCCGGTCGGCGACGGCGCCGGCGGTGGCCGGGTCGAACGGGACGCCGAACAGGGACAGCGCGTGCGGCTCGGTGAGCGGGCCGTGCGGGCTGTCGGACGGCTGGGCGAACGCGCCACCGAGGTGGCGCAACTGCACGCTGATCAGCGGCGCGATCGGCTCGGCGAGCAGCGTTGCCGCCACGGTGTCGTCGAGGGTGGTGAGCAGTTCGCCGCGGGACAGGCCGGGGCTGGGGTCGGTCGGTTCGCCGGTGATGCCGCCGAGTTCGGCCACGGTCATGACGCGGCGGCTGTCGGACAGTGGCTGCGGCAGCCGGTCCAGCGGGGCCAGCAGGTCACGGGCCTCGGCCTCGCCGCCGAGGTGCGTGGCGTCGATCGCCACCACCGGTGCGCCGCCGGGGAAGTGCAGCAGGTCGAACCACACGGTCAGCTCGTCCGGCGCGGTGGCGGTGATTTCCCGATACGCCTCAAGCACCACGGCCGCGTGCTCCCCTGTCCACAAGACCCGCCCGCCGAACAGTTGCGGCGCCGGCGCCAAGGCGAGTTCGACAGCGGTGACGATGGCGTAGTCGCCGCCCCCGCCGCGCAGGGCCCAGAACAGGTCGCCGCCGGTGACGTGCTGCGAGGTGCCCTCGGCGTCCACGATGTCGAAGGCGGTGACGCGGTCGGAGACCCAGCCGTGGGCGCGGCCGAACCAGCTCAGCCCGCCACCGAGCGCGACACCGGTGACGCTGACGACCGGTGAGCTGCCGGGCAGGCCGGTCAGTCCGTGCTCGGCCGCCGCGGCCTGCAGGCGGCCGGACGCCACCCCGGCGCCGACCCGGGCCCGGCCGGCCGCCGGGTCGATCTCGATCGTGTCGAGCCGGCCGGTGCGCAACAGGATCGTGCCGCCGGTGTGCCCGGAGGCGCCGTGCCCGTTGGGCTGGGTGGTGATCGTCAGGCCTTCGGCCCGGGCGTACCGGACCAGAGCGGCGACGTCGTCGGCGTCGGCCGCCTCGACCACGGCGTCGACCGGCTGGTCGACCGCCCGGTTCCAGGGCTGCCGGGCGTCGTCGAAGGCGGCGTCGCCGGGCAGCAGGACCTGACCGCGTACGGCGGCGGTGAGTTTGCCGGTCATCGCTTTCCCTCCAGGAATCTGTTCGCCACGAGGGCCGGGGCGTCCGGGTGGGCGCGCTCCACATCGGCCTTCAGGGCGGCTAGAGTGCGGGCGGCCAGTTCGCGCCGCCACGCCAGGTCGGCCTGGCGCATCGACTGCGAGACCAGGCACGAATGGCGGTAGTCGGTGGCCGGGTCGGCGCCCGGCCCCCGCTGGAGCAGCTGCTCGCAGCGAAACGCCTCGTCCGGCCCCTCGATCGCCACGACCACGTCGAGCAGGGTGATCGACTCAGGATCGCGGGCCAGCCGGAAACCGCCGCGCGGCCCGGAAACGGACGACAGGATGCCCGCGCGGGACAGGGCCTGCAGCTGCTTGTTCAGGTACGCCGCGGGCAGCCCGTAGAACGCGGCCAGCCGGGCCGTCGAGATCGCCTCCCCACCGGGCAGCCAGGTCATGTTCAGGCAGGTGTGCACCGCCCACTCGACGCCCTCGCTCATCCGCATTCCTGGACACTACATATCCAGGATTAGCTCCGCAAGGATCCCCTGGTGAGGAACGGGACTCAGGAGGACTCTTGTCTCGGGCGTCGCCACCTGCGCTGACAAACCGAAACCGTACGCACAGAAACGCCGCCTCCGTCAGAAGCCGCTGCCGCTGTCGACGTCGACCTCGGTGACGGTCAAGGCTTCCCCGTCCACGCTCGCGGTCAGACCGTCAGCTTCCAGCGACGGCGCGGGCTGCGGCTGGTCGCCGACGGACAGCACACCGACCCGGCTGCCGTCGGGAAGGACGATCCAGCCGCCCTTGACCTCGGCGTTGCGTACCTTGCCGGCCGCCTTGTAGAGCCCGGAGGGCTTGTAGACCCGCGGGATGGTGAAGTCGGTCGAGATCCCCTTGGCGTCGACCGAACCGGTAGCCTCGTCGTCGGTGAAGCGGCCGGCCAGCGTGCCGCCCTTCTTGCCGGTCAAGTCGAACGTGCCGGCCGAAACAGTGCCGCTGAACCAGGCCTCGACCCGGTTCCCGTCGCACAGGTACGCGGTCGCGACGCCGTCGCGCAGGGCGAGATAGAGCGTGCCCTTCCCGCCGGGCAGGTGCGCGGCGAAGGTGACCCGCGTGGTGTCGCGGGCCTCGGTCGCCACCAGCTCGGTCGGCGTGACCGGGCCGGGGGCGGTGGTCGTCCCGGTGACCGCGGCCGCCGGGGTCGTGGTGGTGACACCGGGCGCCGGCGCGCCGTTGTGCTCGCCGGCCGCCGCGCTGACGGCGATGCCGGTGACGACCGCGGCGACCACGGCGAGCCCGCCCGCACCGGCGCCGATGGCGATACGGCGCCGGCGACGGTGGTGGTCGCGCCCGGAACCGACGGTGGCGAGAGGGGCGTCGGCCGGGTGGGCGTTCGAGCGGAGCCGGGTGTCGCCGGCCCAGGTGCCGCCCGGGTCGGCCCCGTACGGGAAGCCGGTCGGCGTTGGACGCTGCGCCGTGGCATCGGCGCCGGCGGATCGCAACGTGGCGGCCACGCTGCGGGCCGACGGCCTGTCCCGCGGGTCGGTGGCCAGGCAGCTGAGGACCAGCGCCCGGAGGCCGTCGGGAAGGGCAGCGGCCCGGCCACGGGAGCCGGTGGCCAATTCGGTCAGCAGCACGCCCAGCGCGTAGACGTCCGCGGCGGCGGTCGCCGCCCCGCCGCGGGCGATCTCCGGCGCGATGTAGCCGGGCGTGCCGCCGGCGGCTGCCGGATTCGCCTCGAACAGCAGGGCAGAGACGCCGAAGTCGCTGATCTTGACGCGTACGGGATCGGTGCCATGGGCCACCAGCACGTTCTCGGGCTTGAGGTCCAGGTGGACGACGCCCTGGGCGTGCGCCGCGGCGAGGCCCGCCGCCACCTGAGCGCCGATGCCGCTCACTTCGGCGGCGGGCAGCGCGCCGCCGCGTCCGGCCAGGTAGCCGCCCAGGTTCGGCCCGTCCACCAGCTCGGTCAGCAGCGCGATCCGGCTGTTCTCGACCACCAGGTCGCGCAGGCCCACGATGGACTCGTGGTGCAGGTCGCGCAGCGCGGCCTCCTCGCGCAGCAGGAGGTCGCGCACGCGCCGGTTCCCGGCGAACTGGGGACGCAGCAGCTTCGCCGCGACGTCCGGCCCGCCCGACCGGCGGCCGGCCCGCCGGACGATCGCGGAGGCGCCCCGGCCGATCTCCTCCCGCAGGAGGTATTCGCGCCCCAGCGGCTCCTCACCGGTCATGCCACTACTCCTACTCGATCCACCTACGGTCCGGACAAATTCGACTCGAAAGTACAGACCTTTTCCATACCCGAAAACGGGTGAACGGCGCACCACCGTCTGACTGAAAGGCCAGGGCAAGGGGCCGACGGGTGGTCGGAACGCCATCGACCGGCGCTCGCCGGACAGCGCCGGACAACCGAACGGATGAACCCGTCAGAATGACTGATTCACCCCTTCGGAAATACGATGTCGGTCGGCGTTCAGGCGCCGCCCGCGGCCATGATGTTCTGGGCGATGCTCTGCAGCTTCTGTTGCAGCTCGTCGAGCTCCTGCCGGGCCTTGTCCAGCGCGGCCTTCGTGGACGGCCAGATGTCACCCCGGAACTGCTCGGCCAGCGGCCCGTCCCACACCTCGGGCTGAGACAGCTTGGTTCCCTCATTGTTGAGCTGGGTGATCTGATCGGCCAGTCCAGTGTTGACAATGGACTGGATCCGTTGGATGGAGGCCTTCGCCTCGTCGGTCGAAAGTACCCGTCCCGGCATCTGTTCACGCTCCTTCGTGTCGACGTCCAAGCTCCATTCCCGAACGCATATCGCCCATCGGTCGGACGTATGAATTCGAAAGGCTGCCCGGTGTATTACCACCCCCACGCCGGATCCCTACGGTGACCGGTAAGTGGCACTCACCGATCTCCAACGAGAGGGCGGATCTTGGCTCGCACGCACGCGAACACCGACCCGGTCCGGTTCGACTTCGTAGCCGCTCAGCGGCTCATCGCGGAGTTGCTGAACGCGGCCGAGTCGCTCCGCGCCACCCAGGCGGCCCGGCGCACCCTGGCCAACCAGGCCCGCGAGGAGTGGCGGGGGGTCTTCGCGAAGCAGTTCATCGCCGATCTCGAGACGGGCGACGCCGACGCCCGGCGCCTGGCCGCATCCTTCGAGGAGGCGGCCGACGGAGTCCGGAAGCTGGTGCGCTCGGCCGAGCGTGAGCAGGAGCGGCGCGCTCGAGCCGCGAAATACGAGGAGCAGCAGGAACGGCGCAGCAACCTGGCCAAGGCGGGCGACTTCGTGCTGGACCAGCTCGGCCTGGGCGGCGACGATCTGCCCCCGCCACCACCGCCGGAGGACGAGCCGGAGTTTTACAGCGGGCCGGTACGGATCAACCCGGCCGTGCTGCACGCCGAAAGGGTGAACCTTCATGTCGACTAGCTCCGCCCGACCCGACGACCTGCGGAAATTCGCTGACGGAGTGGCGCCGTTGGACGGCGAGCTGACCGACCGCCAGCGCCGGCTGTCCGCCGCCCATACGGACTTCGTGAGCGGCCTCGGCTGGGGCCGCTTCGACGCGACGGGCGCGGTCCGGGCCCTGGACGACTTCGTGCGGAGCAACGAGCGCCAGGGTCAGCAGGTCGGCCTCATCGGCGCCCTGTTCGAGCGGGCCGGCGGACGCTCCTCGGTGAAGAAGCTGGACAACAGCGTGATCCAGGAGTACCTGGACGCGACACGGCTGGGCGGGCCACGCCAGCACGTCACCTACGACGAGCCCACGGCGTACGGTTTCCCACCGACCAGCGGCTACACGAACGACCCGGTCAACGCGGCGAGCGGGAACTTCGTCCACGCCGAGACCGACCTGGAGGCAGGCGGCCTGGTCCTGCGCCGCGTCTACAACAGCCGCTCGACCGCGGGCGGAGGACACGGCACCGGCTGGTCGTCGTGGGCCACGACCCGGCTGAGGGCCAGGGATGACGGCGCCCACTACGCCGGACCGGACGGGCAACGGGTCGTCTTCGGCCGTCAGGGGCCGGGTTACGGCCGCGCGACGGGGATCGACGCCCTCGTCGAGCCGACCGACACCGGACTCGAACTGCGCTGGTTCGACGGGCGGACCTGGGCTTTCGACCAGTCCGGCCGGCTCGTGACCACAGCCGCGGGACCGGGCACCCTGATCACACTGAGCTATGACGACGCCGGTCGCCTCGCCCGGTTGACCGATGAGAACGGCCGGTCGATCGAGCTGGCCTGGTCGGGCGAACGGATCGCGGCAGCCGCTCTGAGCACCGGCCGTACGGTCGCCTACCGGTACGACGGAGCAGACCGTCTCGTCGGCGCGGGAGCCGTGCGCTACGAGGTGGACGACGACGACCGGGTGAGCGCGATCGTCGACGCGGACGGTGTGGCCGAGGTGGTCAACACCTACGACGACGACGGCCGGGTGCTCACTCAGAAGACGCCGTTCGGCCGCGAGGTGCGCATCGCCTACCTACCCGGGGGCGTCACAGTGGTGACCGACGAAGCGGACGGACCCGCCAACGCCTTCGTGCACGACTCCCACGGCCGTCTGCTGAGCGTGATCGACGGCCACGGCGCTCGGCTGAGCCGCGCCTACGACCAATGGGGCAACCCGGTGTCCGTGACCGATCGCAACGGCGCGGTAACCACCATGGAGTGGGACGATCGCTCGCGACTGATCGCGGCCACCCGGCCCGGCGGGGTCACGCTGCGTTATCGGTACGACGATCGTGACCGTCTGGTCGAGGCGGCCGCCGGCGCCACCATCGTCGTCCGCTACGAGTACAGCGGCGCCGAACGTCAACCGAGCCTGGTCGTCAACCCCGATGGCGGCGTCACCTCGGCCGAGGTCGAGGGCGGCCGGGTGCGCCGAGTGACCGACCCGGACGGTGTCACGTTGTCCTTCGGCTACGACCAGCACGGTGATCTTGTCTCGGTGACCGACGCCGCCGGGGCGACCACCACCCTCGAACGCGACGAGGCGGGCCGGGTGACGGCGACCGTCACTCCGCTCGGCCGGCGCAGCGAGTTCGCCTACGACGGCGCCGATCGGCTCACGGGATGGAGTGATCCGGTCGGCGCGGGCTGGCAGTTCGCCTATACCGCAGCCGGACGCCTCAGCACTGTGAGCGATCCGCTCGGTGCTCGGCGGAACCTCACCTACGGCCCGCACGGCGGACTCGAGACGACCACCGACGCGTTGGGCCATTCCACCGGTCGCTACTACGACCTTATGGGCAACGTCGTTCGCCGGACAGAACCGGACGGCGCCAAGTGGGACTTCGGGTACGACGCCCTGTGCCGGTTGACCAGCACGACGGATCCGGCCGGTGCGACCTGGCTGCGCGAGTACGACGCGGTCGGCGACGTGGTGGCGACCGTCGACCCGGTGGGCGTCAGACGAACGATGTCGAGGGATGAGGCCGGCCGCGTCGTCGCCCGGAACGACGGTCTGGGCACCGCCGCGGTCGAATACGACTCGCTCGGCCGCGTCATCGCCGTGCGGCGAGCCGACGGCAGCGAGCTGCTCACGACGTACGACCGCTGTGGTCGCACGGTGTCGGTGACGGACGGCACGGGTGCTGTCACTCGGGCCGAGTACACCCTGGGGGGCCGGGTCTCGAAGGTGATCAGCCCCGAGGGCCGCGTCACGACCTTCACGTACGACACCTGTGGGCGACCGGCGAGCCGGGCCGACAACGCGGGACGCACCGTGGAGTACCGCTACGACGCCGACGGCGCGGTCATCGAGGCCGTCCAGCCGGACGGGCTGGTCGCGACCTATGCCTACGACGGCGCGGGACGTCTCGCAAAAGCCGAGGTGCCGGGGCTGGGCGCGGTCCGGTACCGCTGGGACAAGGTCGGGCGGCCGACCGAGGTCACCGACTCCGCGTACGGCACTCGTCGATTCCGATTCGATGCCGCGGGCCGGATGATCGAGGCGGTGGATCCGCTCGGGCACGCGACGGCCTACCAGTACGACCGACGAGGCTGGCTCGTCGCGGTCACCGATCCGCTGGGCGGCCGGTCCGTCCGCCGTCTCGACGAGGTCGGCCGGCTGACGGCGGTGACCGACCCGCTCGGCCGGACCGAATCGATGTCGTACGACCCCGCGGGCCGGCTCATCGAGCGGAGGGACGGCTCGGGCCGCAGCACCCGATGGGCCTACGACGCCGCCGGGCGGACGCGAGCGGTAGCCGCCGGCGACGTCGAGATCACCATCACGCGGGATGCCCTCGGGCGAGTGGTGGCGGTCGACGAAGCCGGCTCTGTCCGGCACGAGTTGTCCTGGGACGCGGCCGACCGCCTGGTCGCCCGCAGCCGCGACGGCAAGGTCGTGCGGTGGCGGTACACGGCGGACGGCAACCGGGCGGCGATGGCCTGTCCCGACGGCGCCGAAACCACCTACCGCTATGACGCCGCCGGGCTGATCGAGCGCATCAGCCAGCCCGGGCTCGGTGAGCTGCGCCTGCGCCGGGACGCGGCCGGACGAGTCGTCGTCGCCGAGGGCGAGGGCGTCCGGGCGGCCTGGCGATATGTGAACGGGTTGCTGATCGGCTACGACTACTCCGGAGCCGGGACGAGTTCCGCCACGCTGACCCGGAACGAGGCGGGCCAGATCACTGCCGCGACCGTGGACGGCGCCACGACGGTCAAGAGCTACGACGCCGCGGGTCAGCTGGTAGGCGACGGTGACCGCGCGTGGGAGTACGACGCGGGTGGGCGGCTCGTGCGGGACGGCGACATCCGGTACACGTACGACGCCGCGGGTCAGCTGCTCTCCGCCGGTGACACCGCCTTCGAGTACGACGCGGCCGGACGCCGCGTCGCCGAACGGCGCGCCGGTGGCGAACGCCGGTACGCATGGGACGCCTTCGGCCGGCTCAGCGGGGTGGAGGATGACGGTCAGCGGCTGACCGTCGTGGTGGACGCGCTCGGCGAGCTCGCCGCGGTCGGTAGGACCGACGTGGTCTGGGACACCGCCTCGGCACCGTCGGCTCCTCTGATGATCGGCGCGAGCGTGCTGGCCGGCTGGGGCGTTCCGTGGGCCTCCGTCACCGGTGGCACTGCTGACCGGCTGACGCCGGACTGGCGCGGCACACCGGGTGGCGGCCGAGACGCTTGGGGCGCACCCGCCGCGAGCTCGCCCGGGATCGGATTCCGCGGAGAGGTGGAGTTCGCCGGGCTGGTCTGGCTGCGCGACCGCGTCTACGACCCGCGCTCGCGCGGCTTCCTCTCCGTTGATCCGCTGGCGGCGGTGCCCGGCAGCGGCTGGGCCACGAATCCCTATCATTTCGCGGGCAACGACCCGTTCGGAAGAGTGGACCCACTGGGGCAACGGCCGATCTCCGACGCCGAGCTCCGCCGGATGCGCGACAACGCATGGGACCGGCTCGGAGCGTCGATCCGGGGAAAGGTCAGCGACGGCCTCGACAGTGTCAGTGACACGGTCGGTGACGCGTTCGGCGCGCTCAAGGACCTAGGCGGCGACGTGTTCGACTGGTTCGGTGACCACTGGGAATACCTGCTCGCCATCGGCGTCGGCGCCGCCGGTCTCGTTCTCATGTCGACCGGAGTGGGCAGCCCGCTGGGCGCCGCACTGCTGTACACCGCGGGATCGGGTCTGTTCAGCGCGGGAGTGAGCATCGGCGTGCAGGAGGCCGTCGACGGCGGGGTGAACCGGGACAAGGTCTTCCTCGACGGCGCGTTCGGCGCGGCCGGTGGTCTGGCCGGTCGCGGCGCGGGCGTGCTGGTCAACCGGGCCGCCTCCAACGCGGCGGGCCGGTTCGGCACCGAGTCGGCCGGGCGAGCGTCGGCATTCTTCGCCGGACCAGCCGGCGACGTACGCCGTCGCGTCGTGTCCTACCTCGCCGACTCGACCACAGAAGGAGTGGTCAACCGGACCAGTGAACTGGTCCAGAAGGACAAGCGCGTCGACATAG
The DNA here is from genome assembly GCF_024137025.1 of Paractinoplanes aksuensis. Lineage (GTDB taxonomy): Bacteria > Actinomycetota > Actinomycetes > Mycobacteriales > Micromonosporaceae > Actinoplanes > Actinoplanes aksuensis. The sequence goes on along the minus strand of NZ_JAMYJR010000059.1, from coordinate 47,166 downwards.
GCGGCGGCGCCGAGTGGCAGGATCTCGCCAAGATCGCGAATCCCATGAACATAGCGACCGACAGTCTCGGCGTCCCCGGTGTGAAGCACAGGTTCGGCATCGGTGTTGCGGAACATTCCTCCTTTTGGGCGACGTTCGGTGACAACACAGCGCTCAAGGCGGTTGAGAACGCCCCGAAGCTCGGTAATCACCTGGTGGACGAATTCGCGACCTGGACGATGTCCCAGTCGCCGTTGTGGACCAGGTAGCCGCGGCCGACGCCGAGGGTGACCGGGGAGCGGCGGGGCAGGGTGATGCCGACCAGGTCGCCGTCCAGGTCGATGCTGGGGCGTAGCAGGAGGCCCGTCTTCGAGCGGCGGATGGCCTGCGTCCAGTGGCCGTAAAGGCCGCGCAGTGTGTCGGCCCGCCCGGCGATGATGACGTGCAGGTCGGGCCGGGCGGCGGCGAGCAGGCCGGCCAGCGCGCCGTCGGCGTCGTCGAAGGTCTCGGCGTCGTCGACGAACAGCACGGTGCGGCCTGGCTGGGTGCGCAGCTGGACCAGCATCGCCGTCGCGGCACCGCCCGCGGCGGCGAAGAGATCCAGGTCGGGGCTGTCCTTGAGCGGTGACCGGCGGCTGCCGGTGGCGACCAGCCGCGTGTCGCCGGCTCGGCGCAGCACAGCCGCCAAGGTCAGCAGCGTCGTGCTCTTGCCGCTGCGGGCCGGGCCCGCCACCAGCGCGTGCTCGCCCTCGTAGAGGCTGAAGCCGGTCACGTCGAGATCGGACTCGCGCACGCCGAGCGGAATGTGCCACGGCTCGTCCGACAGGTCAGCCGGCCGCGCCAGCTCGTCGACCGTGACCGCGGCCGGCAGCACGCCGATGGGGCTGGCCCAGCGGGCCGCCCCGGGATGACGGGCCGCCACCGCCTCGGCGACCGCACCGGCGCTGGGCAGCGGCAGGCCGACCTGGGCCTGCAGTCCGTCCGGGGTCACCACCATCCGCCCGGGCACCGGCGCCGGGACGTCCTTGCGGTTCAGGCCGGCCTGAACGTAGTCGTAGGGGTCGGGCAGCCGGAACAGCCAGCGTTGGGTGGTGACCGCGACCCACGGCCCGGGCACGCCGGTCAGCCGGTCGGCCGACACCGCGAACGAGATGCCGGCCGCGGGGCCGTCGGCATAGAGTCTCGTCAGCACGTCCAGCACCGCGGTGCCCTCGGCGTCGTCGAACTCGGCCCGCAACGCCCCCAGATTGTCGATCAGCACCACGATCCGCCGGGCCGACCGGGCGCCGCGGCGCCGATCGAGCTCGGATCGCAGGTGGCGGATCAGTCGTACCTGGCGCTCCCGGTCGTCGGCGGCCACGACCGCGCCGGTGTGCGGCAGTGCCTCGAGCACACCGAGACCGCCGGTGCCGTGGTCCAGCGCGTACAGCTCGAGCTCCTCGGGACCATGGGTGGCGGCCAGGCTCAGCGCGATCGCCTGCAGGGTCGTCGTCGTGCCACTGCCGGGGATGCCGAACAGCAGCACGTTCCCGTCCGCGGGGTCCCACGCGTACGGGAACTGGATCTGTCGCGTCGGGTCGTCGGCCAGCGCGACCGCGGCCCGCCCGTCGACCGCCGGCAGTCGCGTGAGATCGACGCGGTCGCCCAGGGGCTCCGGCCAGGGGCGTCGCGGCGCGGGCAGGCCGGCCTCGCGGTACGCGTCGGCGATGGCGCCGACCAGCCGGGCCAGATCGGTCCGGGCCTCGTCGTCGCGCTCCGCCGGGGACGCGTCGTCCGCGGGATCGTGCCCGAACACGAACGGCCGTACGTCGACTGGGGCGTCCTGCTCGGCCGGGGTGACACAGGTGACCAGCGCGGTCTGGATCGGCACGACCTCGCCCGGGCCGAGCCGCACATACGCGCGGCCGGGGAGACGCCGGTTGATCTGCGCGGCGTCGGCCACGCCGAGCACGTCGGTCGAGTCGGCCTGGTCCTGCACCCGCAGGGCGATCCGCAGGTTCGTGTTGGTGCGGATGTTGTCGTTGACCGCGCCCGACGGCCGCTGCGTGGCCAGGATGAGGTGGACGCCGAGGGTGCGGCCGCGCTGGGCGATGCCGACCAGAGCGGACAGGAAGTCGGGCAGCTCGGCCGCCATTGTCGCGAACTCGTCGATCACCACGACGAGGCGGGGCATCGGCTCGGCGGGCCGCTGCCTGACGTACTCCACCAGGTTGTCCGCGCCCGCCGCGCGCAGCTGGCGCTCGCGGTGCCGCAGCTCGGCCTCCAGCGCGCGCAGGGCCCGCTCCCCCAGCTGCTCGTCCAGGTCGGTGACCATGCCGACGGTGTGGGGAAGCCGGGCGCACTCGTCGAACGCCGCGCCGCCCTTGTAGTCCATGAGCACGAAGGTCAGCTGCGTCGGGTCGTGCTGGGCCGCGAGCGCGGCCACGAGGCTGCGCAGCAGCTCGCTCTTGCCGGAGCCGGTGGTGCCGCCGATCAGGCCGTGCGGCCCGTCCTGCACGAGGTCGAGGCCGAAGACACCACGCTCGGTGACACCCAGCGGCGCCGCCGCCGACGCCGGCTCGGACCGTCTCCACCGGTCGAGGATCGACGCGGCGTCCACCTTGGCCAGGCCGAGCATCGGCAGCAGACGTACGCCGTCGGGCAGCCCGGCCCCGGCCAGCCGCAGCTCCGGGTCGTCGAAGCGGGCCAGGTCGCGGGCGCATCGCCGCGCGGTGCCCATCGACAAACCGCCCAGCAGCACGTCGTCGACCGCCGTGCCCAGGCCGGGCCGGCGCACGGTCGCGTCACCGTCGGCGCCGACGGCCTCGATGACCGTGTCACAGGCGGCCGGCAGCCGGTCGGCGGTGGCGGCCAGCACGATGCCGGCCACCGGCACTTGCGGGCTGGTGGACAGATAGTCCGGCCGGGCCGCGACGCGGGCCGCGTTGAGCAGGTCGCGGGCCGGTGAACGGTTGCCGTCGGTGAGCACGTCCGAGTCGAGCACCACCAGCACCGTGCCGTTCGCGGCGCCCTTGGCCAGCTGTTGCAGCATGGCTTCACTGCGTTCCCGGTACGCGGCGAGCCACTGCCCGGCGCCATCGGGCCGGCGGGTGTGCGGCAGCCACTTGCACCAGTCCCATTCCGGCTCGCGTCCGGGGTCGGCGAAGACGCCGACGGTGAGGTCGGCCGGTCCGTGCAGCACCGCGGCCTGGCAGATCAGCCCGCGTGCGACGGCCAGGGCGGCCCGGCGGTCGCCGACGACGCCGACCACACCTCCGTTGCTCAGGTCGACCTCGACGGGGGCGGCGATCAGCCGGGCCCGGGCCACCCGCTCCCGGACGACGGCCGGCAACCGGCCCTGCTCGGAACGCACCGGGGGCGTCCACGAGCAGTCGGCCAGACCGGCGTTCAGGGCGAGAAAGTCGGTGTGGCCGGGACGGCGTTCCCACAGCCGGGTGCTGGGCAGTTCAGCCCGGCGCAGCACTTCGGCCAGATCGGGCAGCCGCTCCCGCAGCCGGCGTCGCTCGACCTCACCGGACGCCACCAGCTTGTCGCTGAAATCCTCCAGCTCGGCTTCGTACTTGCGCCCGCCGGTGGCTTTCTCCTTGCGGGTACGCCGGCGTGACTCCACGTACGTGCCGATGCCGATCAGCGGCGAGAGCAGGGCGAACAGGGCAAACGTCAGGTTCTTGGTGACCACGACCAGCACCACGGCCAGGACCAGCGGGCCCACGGTGGACACGATGCTGAAGTGTGGCTTCGACGGTTCAGCCGGCTCGGCCGGGACGGTCACTTCGTCGGGCGGCGGCAGCGGGGCCGGGCGGGGCGGCCGGTTGAACGACACCGTGCCGTCCGCACCGGCGTGCCGCCGCAGGTCAAGGCTGCGCGGCCGGTCGGCCCGCCGGGCCGGCCGCACCTGCAGGGCCAGCGCGCCCACGGTGATCACGTCGTCGGCGTCGACGGTCCGCGGCAACCGAGCCTCGATCGCCTTTCCGTTGACGGCGACGCCGTTGGCCGCGCCGAGGTCGGTGACGGCGATGACATCGTCCTCCACCGTGACCGCTGCGTGCCGCCGCGACACGGTCGCGTGCCGCAGCGGCACGTCGGTGAGCTGATCGCGTCCGATCACCGCACGGGGGCCGGCCAGCGGAAACGTCCGGCCCGAGTCCAGACCGGCGAGCACGGCGATCTGGCGGTCCGGCTCACCGGCAGGGACCGGGTCCCGGCCGGAGAGGACGAGCCGGGATCCCTCGCGCAGGCCGGAATCCTCGATCGGGGCCGAGGAGTCGACCGGCCGCCCGTCGATCAGCACGGACACCGGGACGGGCCGGTCGTCGACCGCCCGGAGCAGATCGGCCAGCCGCGCGTCCCGGCTGCGCAACCGGACCTCGAGTTCTCGCTCGTCCCCGGCCGCCGAGAAGATGATGTGCACGCCTACCCCGCATCGTCGACCACGCTCAGGTTAACCATTGCCACGCTGTGCGGTTAAACGACCAGGACGTCGAGCCGGGCACAAGCCACCGAACGGCGCGGAGTCACCGGCGACCGGACCACGGCCGAACACCCCCGCCGATCGGACCGAACGACCGACCCTGCGCGAGACCGGGCCGACGTTATGGTCGCCCGGCGGCACGTACCGTCGGAGGTGACCGCTTCATCCGGTTTCTCGAAACGTCGGTCATCGATGGCCGGCGAGCCCCGTCGAGCCGGACCCGACCCGCACATCCCGCGCTGTCAGGAGATCGCTGCATGCTTCCGCTCATCCCGGCCGATCCGGACACCGTAGGCGGCTTCGAACTGCTCGCGCGGCTCGGTGCGGGCGGAATGGGCCAGGTCTACCTCGGCCGGCGACCCGACGGCACGGCCGCCGCCATCAAACTGATCCGGCCCGAGCTGGCGCATCAAACCGACTTCCGCGCGCGGTTCCGCCGGGAGATCGCCGTCGTCCGGCGGGCCGACAGCCCGTACACCGCCCGGGTGATCGACGCCGGCCCGGACGACACCCCACCCTGGTTCGCCGCGGAGTACGTTCCCGGCCCCTCGCTGGCCGAGCTCGTCGGTGAACACGGAAAGCTCCCGGAACAGTCCGCCCGCGTCCTGATGGCCCAGCTGTGCGCCGGCCTGGCCCACGTACACGATCTCGGTCTGGTCCATCGCGACCTCAAGCCGGCCAACGTCCTGGTCACCGGGGCGGGGCCGCGCATCGTCGACTTCGGCGTGTCCCGGGTGCTCGACTCGAGCACCATCACGCTGACCGGGCAGGTGCTCGGCAGTCCCGGCTTCATGTCGCCCGAGCAGGCGCTCGGCACCGGCTCGGCCGGCGCGGCGACGGACGTCTTCTCGCTCGGCGCGCTGATGACCTTCGTGCTGACCGGCGCCTCACCGTTCGGCGCCGGCCAGACCGCGGCAATCGTGTACCGCGTCGTGCACGAGCCGCCCAACCTCGACGGCGTACCGGACTCGTTGCGCGCCCTGCTCGCCGACTGCCTGGTCAAGGACCCGGCCGATCGGCCCACCGCCGCCGAGCTGCTCGACCAGCTCTCACCCGGCCCCACGCCGGACGGCTGGCTGCCGGAGCCTGTCATGGCCGACATCAGCCGGCGCGTCGCCGAACTCGACGCGCTCGAAACGCCCCGGCGCTCGGAGCCCGACGAAACTGTCCTGCGGCCCAAGCGCCCGGCGGAGCCGGCGCCTCCTCTCGCGCCGGCGCCGGCCCGGGCGAGCTCGCGGGGCCGCGTCCTGGTCCTCACCGGGGCCGGCGTCGCCGCCGCGCTGCTGGCGGCCGGGGGCACAGCATTTGCCGTACGCGGTGATTCGCCCGACAAGGCGGCCGTGCTCGGTGAGACCAGGCGCGAGGTCGTCGCACAACACGATCCGCCCAGCACGCCGGCCAGCACCCGGCCCGCGGTGTCGTCCTCCCCGGCCACTGCACCCCCGCCGGCCTCATCTCCCACCGCTGTGCTTCCGGTGGTGACCGCTCCAGCGGCGCCCCCGCACCTCGATGACCCCGCACCGAGCACTTCGAAGCCGACCGGCGCCCGGCCGCCCACACCGGACGCTCCCGCCCGGACCCCCACCGAACGAGCGGCTCAGCGGCCGGTCCCGATCGAGAAAAATGTCCAGCCGACCCCGGCCGGTTGTGTCCGGGTCACCATCCGGAACCCCGGTCCGAGCGGTTCCGTGCCGGAACAGATGCTGGAGGTGAGCGCGTCGAGCGGCCAGCTGCTGCCGAGAATGCGGAGCGAGGTCGTGGGCGCCGCCCGGCAGGTCTGGTTCGCCTGTGGCTCGGGAAACGTCACCACCATCCGGTCCGCAGCGATCAAGGAGGGCTACTGCCTGACGGAGCTCGGCGGCTCGTCCGTCGGAGTCCGTCCCTGCGCCGGCAGCGCCGGCCAATCGTGGAACCACCGCTACCACGGCAAGGATCAGCACGACCGAGACCATTGGACGATGGTCAGTTCGGCTAGCTCACGCGCCCTGGAGTTCAACGCCGGAACGGTGCGCGTCGCCCCCGAGGCGAACCTCTCGTACCGCCAGCTGTTCTGGTACTGGCAAGCCTAGGCCTGATCCTGCTCAGCTCGAACAGCAACAACGAGGCGGCGTCATGGAGGAACCTGGGACAAAGCCAGGACCACCGCATCGGAGGAACGCCCGCATGCTGGTCCGGCTCATCCGTGCGAGTCGGACCAGGCACCTTCTCAGGTAGCTGACAGCTGAGCAGACCTTCCCGCGAGGTGCGCTGTCTGGCAAGTTCATAGACGGGCCGGTGGGCATAGCAATGGTTCAATGCTCGCCCCCGAGTCCAAGATGGTGGCAGTGGCACGAGCGGCGGGGGCCCGGGTATGAGACTTGCACGGCCGTCCTCGGTCATCATGACCGTCGCCCTCGGGGTCGGGGTGCTGATGGCCCCGGGGTCAGCCGGTTCAGCAGCCCTGGCCCGGGCCTCGGCGGTGATTCCGTCGGCGCCGTGTCAGCCTGACGGTGTGTCGGCCGCTGATGACACGGTCGCCCGGCAGCTGCGGCCGGTGTTGAACGGGCGTCGGCTCGGCGACTCGGTGTCCGGTTACTCCATCTCGTGCGCCCGGGCCATCATCGCGAGCGTCCGGGCCCGTGGCCTGAACGAGCGGGCGGCGGTGATCTCGGTGACCGGCGCGATCGCCGAGAGCTCCCTGCGCAACTACACCGTCGCCGTCGACCACGACAGTCTCGGGCTCTTCCAGCAACGGCCCTCACAAGGCTGGGGACAGCAGGGCCAGCTCACCGATCCCCGGTTCGCCACGCACGCCTTCCTCAACAAGATGTTGCGCAAACACCCGGCCGGCAGCTGGCAGTCCGGCGATGTCGGTCAGATCTGTCAGCGCGTGCAAGGCTCGGCGCTGCCGCTGGCGTACGCGCCCGAGGAGCACGACGCGAGACTCGTCGTGGCCGCGCTGTGGCCGCGGGCTCTGCCACCGGCTCTGCCGCCGGTCGAAAAGCCGGCCGAAAAGCCGACCGAAAAGCCGAAGCCGTCCGGGCCATTTCACCGTTCTCTGATGAGCACGACGACCAGTCAAGGTCTGGCCGACGCCCGCCACGACTTCATCGTGGCCGACTGGAACGCCGACCGCCGCCCCGACCTGATCGTCGTCGAAAGATCAACCGCGGCCGGCGCGCCGGCCAAGCTGACGATCCTGGACGGCAAGCCGACCCTTCCCGGTACGACCGCGAGCTTCCAGCGTCTGCTCCTGACGACCATCATCCCCCTCGGGCCGGCCGGCGAGCGCTCGACCTTCTCGATGACCGACTGGAACGGCGACGGCCAACTGGACCTCGCGGCGCTGCAGAACTCGGGCACGGCCAGCGGCCGGGCCGAACTGCGGGTCCTCGACGGGGCCTCGTTCTATCAGCGGGACATTCTGGCCACTGCCACCTCGCTCGCCGCCGGCGATGATCGCCGCACCTTCAGCGCGACGGACTGGAACAACGACGGCCGACTCGACCTCGCTGTGGTGCAGAAGTCCGACGCGAACGGTGCAGAGATGCGGATCCTGGACGGAGCGTCGAACTTCGCGCAAGACCTGCAGCCACCGGCCACCGTTCCCGGCCCCGTCGACGACCGCCACGACCTGACCATCACCGACTGGAACGGCGACGGCAAGGTCGACCTGGTGGCGATCCAGAAAACGGGCACCACCAGCAAGAGGACCGAAGTCAGAGTCCTGGACGGCGCATCGAACTTCACCCGCGACCGGCAACGAACCGTCACCGCCCTCGGCCCCACCGACGATCGACGCCACGTGACGGTCAGCGACTGGAACGGCGACGCCAAACTCGACCTCGTCGTCATCCAGAAGACAGGCACCACCAGCGGGCGCACCGAGGCGAACATCCTCGCCGGCTGACCGCTACGCCGGTAGACCGCGGTGGCGTCGGAGGCGAGAATCCCGGCCATGCTGCACCGAGACGAGGCCACGCGGGTCAGCGCGGCGATCCCGGCCGCCCTCGACGCCAGCGGAGTGTCCGGCCGCCTGGAGCCTTTTCCGCCCACCCGCGCCGCCCTACGAATACGACGCGAACGCCCACATCCTGACCGACGTGACATTCCTGGAATTGCTCGACGAGGCCGTCAGCTGAGGTTTTCGCGGTTCAAGCACGCGCAGCGGGGACGCTGACGCCGCCACGGGTAGCGCGACTCGAATGAGGACCTTTCGAGTTCCCTGATCTGTATGTCGAGAAGCTGCTGCAGCGCCTGCGCGTACCCGTTGGCCACCGGACTTCTCGTCCATCGCGCCTTGGGCATGATCATGCAGTTGAAGGGCTTCGGCTCGACGCTCGACAGCTTCACCATAACGGTGGCGGGCGGCAGGGCCGCACTCTGCACCCTGACGTCCTCGGGCCGCACCTCGTCGAACGTGCCGCAGAACTTCACCAGGAGGGCCATGATGCGGGCCGCGGCGTCCCGGCCGGCCGCGTAGAAGCCGTTCGCCCTGTTGCTCCACGGGTGCGGCAGGATGAGCACCGTCCGGCTGTTCATCTCGTGGTGCGTGATCTGCTCCAGCTCCCACTCGAACGATCGCCTGATGTCCTGCCCGGGCGGAAGAACCAGGAAGATCGTGTAGGCGTTCCGGATGAGCTCACCCACCTGGCATTTCCAGTGCTCGTCCGGGCAGGCCAGGTAGCTCGGGCCGACCGGCGTCAATCGAGCGCCCTGGTTGACCACGGCCAACGTCTCCATGCCGAGTTTCCCGCGCACCGTCCAGTCCACGACCTGCTCCAGGGTCGGAGTGGGATGGTAGAGCAACGAGTACCGCTTCTTACCCGGGTCCCCGACGCACAGGGTCGAACCATCACTGCCGAAAGGACGCAACAACAAGCAGTACTCGCCGTCCCGGAGTGCGGAGGTGGGCAGTCCGATCTCGGCGGACAGAACGGGTGCGGCCACGCTCCGGAAGTCACCGACCTCCGCTGTCGGGCTCCACCTGCGGTTCGCGTCGCCCGATCGTCGGATCAACACGATCACCGCGATGGCCAGGAACGTCGCGAGCACAAGGTAGACGCCAAGATTGAACCCGCTGAAGTAGCCGCCGCCCGGATTCAGCGCCAGCCCGGTGAACAACGCCAGCGCGACGATGCCGATGACGATCAGAAAAACGCGAAGAGCGAGTTTCCTGACCGGCCGGAACCGGCGGGCTTCCTGGAGCCGATAGCCCCTGGGCGGTGGTGAGCTTCGCACGGCCTACCTCCACGGCATCCAGGGATCCCGACGACGTCTCCGAGCACGGTAGCCGACCAGGGCGACGCCCCTCCGCAGAGTCGCTACTCGACTCCGCGGAGGCCGCCACTGTGCAGTCCGGTGGACCGCCTGATCAGTCGGTGACCGTGCCGGTCACGGTCGTGAACGGTGTCTCGTCAGTCATTCCGTACACCTCCAGCCGCACCTGCTCGTCCGGCTCGTCGAGCGAGTCGGTGACGGTGGGGATGATCAGTTGGCCGTTCGTCTCCCCGGCCGGGATCACGCCGAACGCGCCGACGAACGTCTCGGACAGCGGCCGGGACGGTTCCGGGTCCTCGCCGCTCATGTCGGTGAACCACAGCGGGTCGACGTCCGTGCTGGACAACTCCGGGCCGTCGGGCGGCGTGGGCTGGCCGTACACGTAGAGCTCCACGCCGGCCGGCTGGTCGATCGTGGCCTGCCAGATCAGCGCGCGCCCTTCGGTCACCCGGTCCGCGACCGGGGTGATGGTCACGACCGGCGCCGGATCGTCCTCGATCACGGGCAGCTCGCCCCGGTAGTCGCCGACCACCAGCCCGCGCACCGCCTTCGCGCTGACGTCGAACTGCCGGTCGCCGGAGTAGACGGTGTCGCCCGGCACGCGGACCGGCACCCGGACCGAGCGGTCACCCGGCCGCACCGACGCCACCCAGGACCGGGTGTCGCCGGTGACGCTGTCCGCCACGAAAATGCGAATCTGCCCGCTGCCGCGGCCGCTGACCCGCACCGGCATCTGGAGGGTCTGCACGCCCGAGTCGCCTTCCGTCACCGGCTGGGCCGCGAGGGTTCCCACGTCGATGCGCGGGAGCCCGACCGGCCGGGGCGCCGGCGTCCCGGGCTGCCAGCCCCACGCGTCGATCAGCCAGGCCTGCCCGGCCTCGCCGCGCGGGACGAGGTCGAGCCGGGCGATCCGCTGCGGCCGCTTCACGGGTACGCGGACCTCCTGCGCCCAGTACCGCGGGAGCAGGTCGGTGCTCGGCAGCCCGTCCAGCCGCACCTCGCCCAGATCCGTTCGCCGGCCCCGGTCGTCGGTCGCCACCACGCCGAACCGGTTGTCCGACGTGTTCGGTGGCACGGCGATCCGCAGCGCCACCGCGCCGGCCACCGGCGTCGCGCTCGGCGGATCGAGTGACACTTTCTGGCCCGTACGCGACCAGTTCAGCTCCACCGAGTAGCGGCCGGCCTCCTCGGGCACACTTCGCATGTCGGCGAAGTGCGGCGACTGGGGCAATCCGACCTCCGAGAAGGGCAGGCACGCCCGGTCGTCGTCGCGGCTGACCTCGGCGCACAGCTCGCCGGCGCCGGTCACCCGCACCTTCCGGTCGGGGTCGATCAGCGGGGTCCGCGCGCCGCCGACCGCGTGGCTCAGCACCCGGACCGGATCGGCCGACGGCGCCCGCACACCGGTGCCGTCGAGCAGCGGACGCGCCCGGTCGTCGCCCCCGACGAACAGCCGCGCGGCCGCGGCGATGTACGTGGCTCCGGCCCGCTGCTGCTGCGCCGCGGTGATCCGGGTCGGCATGCCGGGCGAGCACACCGCGTCCTCGATGTCCTCCGGGAAGTCGTCGAAGGCGGGCGCGACCGCTTGCCCGGGCGTCCACTCGGTGTTGAAGTAGTTGTGGTTCGCGCCGACCATGAACAGCGCGCTGTGCATGGCCCGCCCGCGGCTGACACCGACCGTGCCGTCCACGAACACCTGGCCCTGCAGGTCGGCGACGTCGCCGTCGCAGCCGGGCAGGACGGTGGCCGACGGGACGTCCGGCACCACGTTCTGTCCGAAGATCGTCGGACCGATCAGCAGCAGACCGCGGATGTTCCAACGGACCTGGCCGTGGTATCCGTCCTGGTCCGCCGGCGGTGGGGTCAGGCTGTCCATGGCCGCCCGGCTCACGCCCTCGCCGCCGCGCGAGTGTCCCATCAGGAACACCCGGGACAGATCGGCCCGCGGCGCCGCCCGGACCACGTCCGGCGCCGACGCCCGGCCGCTGCCGGACCAGTCCGCCCAGCGGGCCAGGTGCAGCCGGACCAGCGACGACCGGGCCTGGGCGCCGAGATCCTCGACGTCGTTGTCCTGCGCGTTGATGCCGTTGGCCGAGATCGACACCGTGACGTAGCCCTGCGAGGCGAGCAGCCGCTGCGCCTCGAGATAGCCGCGGTGGCTCGGGACCGCCGTCTTGCCCGCCGGGCACGGCCACTCCAGGCTGATCTGTTCCAGATCGTCACCGGCGAAGCAGGTGAAGTGCCGCCCGTGCAGGAACAGGGCCAGCGGCCGCGGGCCCGGGGCGCCCTGGGGCGCGACGACCACGGCCTCCATCTCGATCGCCTGCGGGTAATCCGGAAGCGTCACCCCCGGCAGTGTGTACTCCCCGGTGACCGTCGCGTAAGGCCCCGGCCGTCCGGGGTCGACCGCACCGGCCCGGCCGAGCGCCGGCAGCTTCGCGCCGCCCGAGGACCGGCGCTGCGCCTGTGGCGGCGGCCCGTCGATACGCCGGCCACCCGCCCGGACCTGCAGCTCGGCCGGCTTCGGCCGCCGGTCCACCTCGAGCCGGAAGGTACGGTGGTCGGTGGTCTTCGGTCTTCCCAGCAGCCGGTCGCCGGCGTAGAACTCGACGACCGCGTCGCCGGCCATCAACCGCGGCGCCGTCCAGGTCAGCGTGTGCCCGTCGCTCACCCGCCAGCCCGAGCCGGGTAACGGGTCGGACGGTTCCGCCGACGCCTGGACGGCTGTTCCCAACACCATCGCCGCGGTCATCACCGCGGCTGCGATCACTCTGCGCATCAGCGCCTCCCCATCGATCGACATCACCGTGTCTAGCCGACGGGAGCAAACGGGCCGTCGCGGTCGTCAGTCCGGCCAGCGGTGCGGGAACCTCTGCCGCACCACCGCGACCAGTCCGGGGTCGGCGGCCCGGAGGACACGGACGTCCGCCGGGTCGTCGACGCTGTCGAGCACGTAGTCGTCGAAGTCGCTCAGCTCGGCCGGCCCCATCCGATCGAGCGCCTCCCGGCAGAAGGCGCAGAAGCGCCGCACCAGGTCGGGCTCCTGATCGAGCTTGCCCAGCCGGTCGTAGAACAGTGGCACCACGCCGAGCATGAGGTACTGGAACTGCTCGGGCGCCTCCGGGAACTCGTCGTCGTAGACGGCGCTGTCCAGGCTGTCCTTGATCAGGCCGCGGACAGCCTCCCGCGACTCGGGGAACCACCGCCACACCAGGTTGCCGAAGAACCCGAGGTCGAGCTTCATTGTCAGCCTTCCGTGCCGTCAGATCATGGGTGAGTACGAATAGTTTCCGTCCTCGTCCCGGAACCACCAGCCGTTTCCGTTCTTCATCTGACCGGCGTGCTGACAGAGCGCATAGATCATCTGACACTGCAGCTCGTTGAGTTCGGCGGCCGGCTCGTCCGACGTCAGCGCCTTGCCGAACTGGTAGAGGAACCAGGCGTCGCCGACGACGCTGAGCATCTTCGCCACCCCGGTCAGGCGCGGCCCGGCGGTCCGGTCGACCCCGACGACCCTGCCGTTGTACGTCCGTGGCCGGAACTGCGCGCCGGTGATCTCCTTGACGGCTTGGTACTTACCGGCGTCGGCGATGCGCACCTTGGCGTTCCGCAGTGATTCGCGCCCCTGGGCCGTCGACTTGATGGCCCTCTCGAACTTGTTGCCCTTGTCCTCCTCGTTCAGGCTGCTCCACAGCTCGCGCGCCTCGTCCATGGCGATCTGCCGGTCCCGCGGGCTCAGGAGCGGGGGGCGTCCGTTCATCGTCGCCTTGCGATCCTCGTCGAGCAGCTCGGCCAGGCCCTTGAAGACGTTGGCGCCCTTCTCGTAGTGCCACTTCTGATAGGTCGGTCGCCCCGACAGGATCTCCAGCCGGATCGCGATGCCCAGCTTTCCGTTGCCGCGCCACCGCTGCGTGCCCGGACGCAGATAGATGCTCCGGAGGTAGCCGCCGAGCTTGGTGTTCTTGACCCGGGGCGCCTTGCGGGCGGGCTCCTTGTTCAGGTTCTCGAAATAGTTCTCGAGGCGCTCGCGCGCGTATTCCTCGCCCGACATGTCCTCGGGAATCTGGCCGGTCGGGTCGGCCTTGGTGACCGGGTTGTTGCCGGCGTAGGCGTAGGCGTTCCACTGCTGCGGATCGTCCATGTCCTGCACCGGGTCGACCGAGATGAACCGGCCCAGCCCGGCGTCGTACTCCCGGGCGCCCAGGCGGACCAGCCCGGTGGGATCGTTGGTGCCGCCGACGAAGCCGCGCGCGTTGGGCCACGGCTGCGCCGGGCCGCGGTTGCCGCCGTACGGTAGTTGCCGCCGCACCGTCACCGCCTGCGTGTCCGCCTTGATCGCCGCGAGCTGGGTGCCCTGATGGTCGGAGAAGAGCCAGGACAGCCCGCTCCCGTCGCGGGATCCGACGACCTTGCCGCCGAACGTGTAGTAACGGGTGCCGGAGAGAACGCCCGAGGTGGTGCGGCGGATTTCCTGACCGGGCAGGTAGAGCGTGCTGCCCGAGCTGTCGCGGCGCACGAGCCGGGTGCCGTCCGGGTCGTACACGCTGGACTCGACCACGGCGCCGGCGGCGGTCACGGTGGCCAGCCGTCCCTCGGCGTCCCATTCCAGGCGCTGGGAGCCGGCGCCGGTCGCGCAGTCGTTGGCGGCGGCGCCACCCGGGCGGCAGACGGTGTTGCCCGAGTTGTCGTACCGGTAGGCGTTGACCACGGCGGGCCGGCCATCGGTGGCGCCGGTGGTGACGGTGTCCACGGCGTGCGGCCGGACCGACTGCGGGCCGGAGGCCGGGACCGCGTAGGTGCGGGTCACGTCGGCCGACGCGGTGTGGTCGACCTGCTCGGTGCGGTTGCCGATCGGGTCGATCGTCCAGCCGAGCCAGTAGGGTGCCGGACCGCCCAGGTTGCCGGCCACCGGGTCGGGCTCGCACCCGACCTCGGCCTTCGGCGTCCAGGCCGAGGTCAGCCGGCGCAGCGCGTCGTACCGGAAGCACTGCGTGTCGGCCGGCCCGGCCTGCGGCTTGTCGGTGATCGACTCGATGGTGCCGTCCGCGTCGTACTCGAACGACCGGTCGGCCACCGTCCCGGTCGCCGAGGCGGGCTTGACGGACTGGTGCTCGACCCGGCGGGTGGTCAGGTCGTAGTAGGTGCCCTCCTCGACGGCGAGACCACCGGTGGTGAGCCGGGTGGTGATGGTCGGCTCACCGTAGGCGGTGTACTGCTGGCTCGTCACGTAGGTGCCGACGCCGACCGCCGTGGTCTTCAGCTGGGACGGAAGGCCGGTGACGGCGTCGTACGTCGTGGTGACCGTCTCGGCCGGCAGTGAGCCCGCCGCCGGGTAGAGGACGCTGGTGGGGCTGCCCTCGTACGGCGAGTAGCCGAACCCGAGGCTCCACGTCGTCGAGGCACCGGAGCCGTCCGGGACGACGTAGTTGACATTGGTCGGCTGGTTCCGCTCGGTGAACCCGCCGGCCTGCCACTTGTGGATGTCGGTGCCACCGTCGGCGCGGCGCTCGTACCGGTAGGACTCGGTGAGCTGGCCCGCCGCTCCGGCCGACCCGCCGGTGTAGAGCGTGTCGTACTTCCACTTGGCCCGGAGCTCCCCGGTCGCCGAGTCGTCGCGCAGCTCGGACCGGCGGCCGATGGCGTCGTAGACGTACCAGATCGCCTCGCCGCGGGCGTCGGTCGTCTTCTCGAGCTCGTCGAATTGGTTGTACCAGCTGGTCGATCTGCCCTTGTCCGGGTCGGTCACGCCGACGGTGCGGCCCCGGGCGTCGTAGTCGTACGTCCACTCGTTGTTCCTGTGGTCGACCACGCTGGTCATCGCGCCACGGGCGTTGTACCGGTACTTGGTCGACCAGTACGGCCCGTCGACACCGTCCGGCCCGGTGTGCTGCCGCAGTTCGGAGGTGCGGCCCAGGGCGTCGACCAGCGTGGTGGTGGGCGTGCCCCCGCCGGGTGGGGTCGTGCGGACCAGATCGCCCTCGTCGCGAGTGACGGTCCGCCACTTCTCGACCAGGTTCTCGGTGCCGTCGGTGGCCAGGAAGATCTGGTCGGTGGCGCGGTTCGCGTTGTCGTAGACGGTGCGGTTGATCGCCGGTACCGACCACTCGGGCTCCCACCACAGTTCGCCGCTGGGGGCGCCCGGCTCGGCGTGGGCCGGATACGTGGTGGCGACGCGGCCCAGCTTGTCGTACACGGTGTCGGTGACGACGCGGTTGCCGCCGACACCGGCCCGCTGGGTCTGCCGCTCGCGCATCAGCGAGTCGAGGATGCTGAGCGACTCCAGGTAGCCGCCCCCGGCGTTCAGCGTCCGGGTCCGGGTGTACGGGTAGGCGTCTCGCTCCGGTGCGAAGTGATACGTGTACTCGACGGACGGGCTCTCCTCGTGCCCGGCGTACGACCAGCCCGGGCTCCACACCCGCCACGTCCGGCCGAGGGCGTCCATGGCGACCTGGGTGACCCGGCCGTTCTGGTCCGAAACCTTGATCGGGTTGCCCCAGTACGGTTCCAGGGTCGAGGTCGTCGTCCAGTTGAGCGGACTGGTGACCACCTTGGCCGTCACCGGCCCGCCGTTGTCGGGCTGGTAGTCGGTCTTGGTGACGTTGCCCTTGAGATCGGTGGCGGTGCGGGCCCGGCCGAACTTGTCGTAGGAGGCGCGCTGGGCGGTTCGCCACGACGTGCCGGTCGTGACGGACCAGTCGGCCAGTTCCTCGGTGCGGGTGACCGCTCCGGTGACCGGCACCGCGTTGAGGTTGTCGGAGCCGTAGTAGGAACGGACGTCGCCGACGACGTCGTCCGGGTCCGTCGCCTTGGCGCCGCAGGGCAGCGCTGTCGTCGTGGCCTGCTTGACCAGCTCGACCAGGTTGCGGTCGAGGTTGCGGTGATACGTGTTGACGACGCACTTCTCGTCGCCCGCCTTGCCGTACTCGCCGTCGTCCTGCTGCTTCTCCAGCGTGCCGTAGTCGTCGGAGAACCAGGCCTGCTGACGGGTGGTGCGCCAGCCGCGCTTGCCGTCGACGCCGAGGGCGGTGGACGCGTACGTCACCTGCGTCTCGACGAACCGGGCGGTGACCGTGTCACCGTTGATGGTCCGCGCGGCCGTGGCCTCGGACCGCCAGGGCACCGTGACCGTCCGCGAGACGGGTTTGGTCTCGTCGCCGTTGTAGACGGTCTGCTCCCGCGGCATGCCCGCGAACTGGTCCTCGTCGTACACGGTCTCGGAGCCGATCGAGGCCGGCGCTTCCACCTCACGGGTGCCGCCGGACGGCCGCAGCCGGTCACCGTGCATGCCGCGCAGGTAGTCGGTCACGGTCAGCGTCTGCCGGCCGGGGTCCTCACCGACGCGGGTCTTGACCGTGGCGTACCCCCGGAACTGGCTCCAGGTCTTCCGGTTCTTCTTCGTCAGGCCGTCGTCGTCGGCGTAGTGCCAGGCGGGCGCGCCGACGTACTCGAACGTCGTGAACTTCGGCGGCGCCTGGTGCCCGGCGGACCAAGTCGGCAGGTCGGACTCGGAGATCGACTTGACCCGGTGCTTGTGCCACCACTCGGGGACGACCTTCTTCTCGGTCGGGTCGTCCGGGTCGGTGACCATGATCGGGTAGCACCGCATGGTGTTGGACCACTCGTCCGCCGGCAGGTTGGAGGCCTTGCACTGCGGCTGGTCCCACTCGATGTCGATCTTGGCACCGGCCTCGGTGACGATCTGGTCGATCCGATGCCAGTTACTGGTCGTGGTGTTCTGCGTCAGCACCCGGTTGGGCAGCGAGACGGGCAGGAACGACACCGGCGGCATCGTCACCTTCGTGCCGACCAGGCCGGCGTGCACGATCCGGTCCAGCCACAGCCCCGCGTGGTTCGAGTCGTCGCCGAGGCTGGGGAACGAGTGGGTGAACGTCCACGACTCGACGTCCTGCCAGCCCGGGGTCTTGCGGGTGGTGTCCCAGACCTTGGTGGTGACGACGCTGAGCCGCTTCTTCGACCAGAAGGTCGGCGAGAACCTGGTGCCGCAGCTGTCGCCGGAACACTCCTGGTCCCAGGGGATGTCCGGCCAGTTCGTCGCGTCGTGCTTGTCGCACGAGGAGGTGACACAGCGGTCAGCAGTGGTGAAGACGACCTGGGCGGTCGGGGTGACCGACCGGTCGGCGGCACCGCGGTCCCAGGTGCCGTAGTCGATCCGGACCGGGTAGCCGCCGCGTACGTACGGGACGTCGCCCGACTCGGTCACGTTCTGCGCGTACTTGTTGGTCTCTTTCTCGTACCAGTACGACATGGTGTTGCCGAACGGGTCGACGACGTAGTCGAGGTTCCACCGCCAGCCCTGGTCGCAGAACGACGAGAGGAACGTGTCGTCCCGGCACGGCTCGCCGGTGTTGTTGCCGGCCACCGGCACGGTCCAGGTCGAGTCGGTGGTGCCGGAGCGGCCTGGGATGGTGTGCTTGCCGAAGAAGTACTGGATGCCGTCGGTGCCGGTCACCTTCCAGTACTCGCCGTTGTCGTCACCGTTGCCGGCGCCGCCGGCCTTCTCGATCTTGGAGCCGTCCTCCGAGCGGCCGTGCCAGCCCTTGTCCTTCTGCCACACCAACTCGGTGGACCGGCCGTTGAGGGACAAGGTCGCGTTGTCGGAACGCCAGCAGAGGTCGGCGGTCTTCTTGGTGTTGATCGCGCCGTCACCCATGTCGTCGACGCACGGCACGTACCGGCGCTCGATGAAGCCGGGTGACAGGTCGAAGCCCTCGCCCACCCAGGACGGCTGGTTGTTGGTCGCCTCGGAGCGGCCGTCGACCGAGCCGGACGCGTAGGACACCTCGAGGTCGGGCGAGGGACCGGCGATCGCGGGCGGGGTGCGCATCGGGTACGACCACGAGAAGTCGCCCGACGAGTCGCCGGCCGACCAGGTCGACGACGGCCCCAGCGGGCTGGCGGCGAAGTCGCCGGACTTGCCGCTCGGACCGGCCGCCAGAGCCACCAGGCCCGCCGCGGTCCCGGTGACCTTCCCGGCCCGCGTGTCGTTCGCGGACCTCAGCGGGGTCGCGGCGCAGCCGGCCGCGTCCGGGGTGGTCAGATTGCATTCCGGAACCTGCCACAGCCGCAGACGCGAGGCCCAGTCGCCGCCGTAGGCCGACCGGAAGCCGCGATAGTCCACCGACACCGTCGCCCGGGCCGGCGCCCGGGCCGCGGTCCGGGCCGGCGCGCCGCCGACCCGCATCAGCAGGCCGTCCCGCCAGGCGGCGGGAACCGTCTGCCGGTCCAGCACCTCGACCGGGACGGTCGCGGCGACCGGGGCGGTCACGGAGGTCGCCGACCGGGCACCGACGGTCCCGGCCGCCGGCCAGATCGGGGCGGGCAGCGCGCCCGGCTCCACCCGCTCTATCGGCCACGCCCTGGTGCGGACCGCCTCGCCGTCACGGTCGAGCGGCTCGGCCTGGGCGGCCAGTCGCGCCGCGGGCGCGGCCGGCTCGGCCCGGGCCGGGGCGGCCGGAGCGGAGGCCAGACCGACGACCAGCGTCATCGCCAGCGCACCGCGAACCAGGACGTGGGACATGCGCGTCTCCTCCGGAGCGGCGGGGCGGATCACAGCTCGTCCGACACGACGGCCTGGCTCGCGTACAGGGCGTGCACCTGGGCGTCGGTCAGGACTCCGGCGAAGGCGCTGAGGTCGTCGACACCGCCCTGCAGATATCCGCCGGGCGCGCCGGCGGTGACCGACCGGCCGACGGTCACCGGGCCGTTGAACGACTGCGGCGTCCAGGGGACCGCGACCGTCGCCTCCGGCTCACCGTCGACGTACAGCGTGGCGGTGCGGTCGGCGGTGTCGTAGACGGCCACCAGGTGGGTCCACACGTCCGCGTCGGCCTCCGTCGTCGAGCGGGCGGTCACCCGGGCCGACCCGGCGGCATCGCGCTCGGTCAGGGCGAACTCCCAGCGCCGCGTGCCCGCGTCGTACCCGATGCGCAGGCCGGACTCGGCACTGCCGACCTGGGCCACCACGCTCTGGCTGCGGGCCAGATCCTCCGTGAAGGCCCAGGCCGCGAGCGTGTAGGACTGGCCGGTCAGCAGCACCGGCGCGTCGGACCAGACGGTCGTCTGATTGCCGTCGTCGTCCGGCGGGGTCAGCCCGGTCTTGTACGCCGACCGCGCCCACTCCGTGGTCGGCTCCCCGGCCGTGGCGATCTCGTCCGGGAAGAACTGCGAGTCCAGGCGGAGGGCGCTGCCCCGCTGGCCATGGCCGATCTCGGAACCCCGGCTCAGGGCCAGCCAGCGGCCGAACGGGGTGCCGTCCGCGGCGTCGCAGGTGTCCGCCCGGTCGGCGAGATAGCAGGACCGGGCCAGCTCGAACTCCCAGCGACCGACCTCGATCGGGTTCATCACCCCGGGCTCGTCCTCGCCGCCGGTGAACTCGTCGGCCACCCGGCCGGTGAAGTCGTCGGCGACCAGCGCCCGGTCGAAGACCTGCACGTCGGCCAGCGAGCCGTTCCACCAGTTGCCCGGCGAGCCCGCGTTCATGCTGCGGCCGACCACCAGCCGGCCGGTCGCGGACCACGGCGTGGCGGTGCGGGCGGTCTCGGCCGCGAGCTTCCCGTCGACGAAGAGCCGGACCGTCCCGGACGGCTTGTCGTAGACGCCGGCCAGGTGAACCCACCGGCCCACGTCGGCCGCGGTGATCGCCCGGGTGCCCAGCGCCGCCCGGGTGGTTGACGTCTGGGCCGAGGTGTCCTTGATGACGAACGACCAGTACGGCACGAGCGGCGAGCCCGAGCGCCGGACGCCGAGCTCGAACCCGGACGCGTCCGTGTGGTCCTGGGTGACCGCCTTCATGTCGGTGGCGCTGGGCATCGCGCCGAGCCGGACCCAGGTGGCCACGCTGAACGACTGGGTCGTGTCCGCGATCGGGCCGGCGGTCGTGGCGGATGACGAGGTGCCGTTGAAGGTGGCGGTGCGGCCGCCGCGGAACCGGTTGCTGTCGGTCCAGGTCACGTTGGTCGCGGTCAGCGGGGTCGACCCGCCCGGCAGCGGCTGGGCGTCGGTCATCGCCTCCGCCTCGGTGCGGCCCGGGTACGATTCCAGACCCCACTGCGCCACCGCCGGGGACGGCCGCGTGACCTGCACCTCGGTGGTGCCGTAGCCCTCGTTGAGCGTCTTGTCGACGGCCGAGACATACAGGATGTTGGTGCCGTAGCGCGGCACCGTGGCGGTGATCGTGGCGCTGCGTGGGCTGGTACCGGTGGCGGCCACCGGGGTGGTCGGGGCGGTCCAGCCGTACTTGAAGGTGGCGACGTCACCCGCGGTCGACTCGATCCGGAAGGTGGCCGCCCGGCCCGGACCGGTCGGCGGGGAGGTCATCACGACGCTCACCGGCGGTACCGAGGTGTCCACGGAGAACTGGCACCAGGCGCCCCAGCCGCTCCACCGCGCGTACGGATCGGGGTCGCGGGCGGTGACCCGGAATGCGTACTTCTTGTCCTTCGCGACACTGACCGCCGCGGTGGTGCCGCGACCGTTCGCGGTGGCCGAGGCGACCGCCGGTCGTGGCTTGCGCGCCGGGACCGTGTCGGTCACCGCGCCCATGCCGGCCGCCGGCACCTCGATCCACTCGTACGTGCCGGCGAGCGTCTGCCCGGTGTCCGCGTCCGGGTAGACGGCGGAGAACGTCGGGCTCAGCGTGCCGATCGTCACCGCGGTCGAGGCCGGGCAGGCGATGCCGGCCACTTGCAGGTTGGTCGGCTTGCCCGGCGGGGAGTCGTAGTCGACCACGAGCTTCGCTTCGTTCGGGAAGAACTTCTTCCACCGGTCCCGCTCGGACTCGTAGTCCAGGTTCTCGTTGCAGGCGCAGAAGCCCATGGTGAGGCTGGTCCACCCGCTGGTCGCGGCGCTCTGCACCAGGGACGTCACGTCACCGCCGATGAAGTTCATGTCCATGTCCCGCTGCGGCGAGTCGGAGCAGCCGCTGCCCTCGTTGGCGTGGCCGGACGCGGCCGCCACTCGCTTGATCATCCGGATGCCGAAGGACGCCCGCATGGTCGCGTTGATGGTCGCGGTGTGGAACATGTGGGCCCAGGTGCTGTCGCAAGACCACGAGTGGTCGAGCTTCATGTGCACGTAGGCGGACTCGATGTGCTTGGCCCTGAGCGAGATCTTGCCGGCGGTGGTCGGGAACTCGAAGTACGACCGGAAGCGCACGCCGGTGCACGGCCCCTCGGGACTCAGGCCGACCCGCGCGACCGTGTAGTCGGTGTTGGTGCAGCCGTTGCTGGTCGCGTACGCCCACTTCGACTTCTTCACCGACCAGGCCGGGTCGATGAAGATCGGGAAGGTGGCGCCGGGCGCGTCGAGCAGCCGGGCGTCCGGGGTCAACGTCAGATCGCCGTCGGGCGTCACCGTCGTCGCCACAGCCGCCCGCCGGGCCGTGTCACCGGCCACGGCCGCGGTGGACCGGGCGGTGGCCGAGCGGGTGGCCGGCGCCGGCGCCGCCGAGTCCCACATGACCGCCCGGCCGGCCGTCGCCACCGTCGCGCCACCGGCCAGCGCGACCAGCGAGCCGTCCGGATTGCGGGACAGCGCCGCGTCACCGCTGACGCCGAGGGTGAATCGGCGGACCGCCGGGTCGGTCGCCGCCACGGCTGACTTGACCACGAGGACGTGGGTGAAGCCGGTGCGGGTGGCCCGCAGGACCAGGTCGACGTCCGGTCGGACCTCCCGGTAGGTGGCCGTGTCGGCTGTCGTCTCCGGCGCGGGCAGAGGCGTCGGCCAGGACATCTCGATCCGCTTGCCCTCGGAGACCAGGGTGACCAGCGGACCGCTGCCGCCGGCCGAGAACGCGACGTCGGCCACCGACACCGCGGGCCGCAGGGCGCCGCCGTCAGGCCGCAGGGTCAGGTCGACGTCGGCCCACGAGCCGTCCGCCTGCGGAGCGCGTTGCGGCACCACCGCGGACTCGAACGTCAGCCGGCCGTCCGGCTGGGCCAGCACCTGGCTGTACGCGGACTGCGATCCGGCGACCGGGACCGGGTGACCGCAGGCGGAGGCGGCCCGCCGCGCCGACTCCTCGTTCACGGCTGCCCGGCCGCACACCGGCGCGGCCGCGGCCGCCTGGGCCTCGACGGGCGACACCACGACGGCGGACCCGGCGGGCACCAGGGCCAGCGCCAGCGCCGCGGAGGCACCACGGATCCAGGACCTTTTCGAGCTCGGCACAGGAACCCCCGTCAGCGGCCGTCATCGATATCGACAGCACGCTATCCGTACGTGGCACGCGACGGGGCCCCGGTCGGAGCCCGCGTCACCCGGCTGACGGGATCGTTACCGAATCGCTACCGGAGGCCGGCCACCTTCGCAGGAACTTCCCCTGATCCGCTCGGCCCTGTGAACGGGCGGAGGATGGCGTCGAGCGACTCCGGCCGGTAGGAACAAGGGCACCGTGGGCTGCAGTCCACACCGGGACCGGCCCTTCCACGATGCCGGTGTAACGTCCGAACGAGTCACTGCCCATCCATCGGAGTTCCGGATGTCCGCGAGCCTGCTGACCACGATGGCCGACCGCGTGAACGCCGCTCCCGGGGCACCCCTCTACACGTTTCTCGATCGCCACGGGAAAGAGATCGACGCGACCGACCACCAGGAGATCGTGCGGCGGGCGGCCGGCACCGCGGACTTCCTGCAAGCAGCCGGGGTCGAGCCCGGCGACCGTGTGCTGCTCGTCTTCCCGCCCGATGGCCTGGAGTTCGTCGCGAGCTTCTTCGGGTGCATGCTTCTCGGCGCGATCGCGGTGCCGGTGGCCAGCCCCGACCCGCGGCGTCTCGATCGGGAGCTGCCCACGCTCCGGCACATCGCCGAGGACAGCGGCGCCCGCGTCGCCCTCACCCATACGAAGTACCGCAGGCTCACCACGCTGGCGTCGATCCGCGACGGCGTGGCGGGCCGCGGGACGCCGAGATGGCCCGAACTCACCTGGTTGCCGGCCAATCGGGTGAAACGCGCCGATCCGGCGGCGGCCGCGGACCGGCTGGCCCGCGCGGCCGCCCGGTTCGGCCCGGACGACATCGTCTACCTGCAGTACACCTCCGGCTCGACGTCGGAGCCCCGGGGCGTCGTCGTGCGGCACCGGAACCTGTCGCACAATCTCGAGCTGATCGCGCGCAACACCCGGGTCGACAGCGAGTCGGTGCTCGTCGGCTGGGTGCCGTTGTTCCACGACATGGGGCTGGCCGGCGGAATCCTCAACGCCATGCACACGGGGGCCCATTGCGTCGCCTTCTCCTCGATGACCTTCCTGGCCGCCCCGCGCCTCTGGCTCGAGGCGATCGATCGCTACCGCGGCACGCACATCGCCGGGCCTAACGTCGGCTACGACTACGTGCTCCGCGGTCTGCGTGACGACGACTCGTTCGATCTCTCGTCGGTCCGCGCCACCCTGCAGGGCGGTGAGCCGATGCTGGCGGCCACGATGGACCGCTTCGAAGCCGCGCTCGGCCCGATGGGCTTCGATCCGGCGTCGTTCGGCAACGTCTACGGCATAGCCGAGGCCGTGCTGTTCGTCTGCGGCCGGGTCGGCCGGAAGCCCACGCTGCTGCACGGGGATCGGGCCCTGCTCGACCGCGACGGCGTGATCGTCGCGCCGGCCCCGGGCGCACCCGCGGTGGCGTTCGTGGGCAGCGGCGTCCCGGACGAGGAGTGGGGCGTTTCGGTGATCGCCGTCGACCCCGTGACCCGGCGGCCGCGGCCACCCCACGTCGTCGGCGAGCTCTGGATCTCCAGTCCCAGCGTGTCGAGCGGTTACTGGGGACGGACCGAGGAGGAGAACGCGGCCGTCTTCGCCGCGCGCCTGGCGGCCGGCCCGGACGGACGACGTTTCCTGCGTACCGGTGATCTCGGAGTGATCGGCGATGACGGCGAGGTGTTCGTGTGCGGCCGCCTCAAGGACATCATCATCGTCGGGGGCCGCAATATTCATCCGCAGGATCTGGAAGCGGCGGTCGTGGCGGCTGATCCGATTCTGCGGCCGGGCAACGCAGTCGCCTTCGGGGTGCGGGTCGACGGCGTCGAGCGGGTCGTGGTGGCGGCCGAGCTGCGCAAGAAGGTCCTGCGGAACGGCGAGCCGATCCCGCTGGACCGCGCCGCCTCGGCGATCCGGGCCGCGGTGACCTCACACTCCGGGGTGCAGTGTCATGAGGTCCTGCTGATGAGGCCGGACAGCATTCCGAAGACGACCAGCGGAAAGCTGCGGCGCGCCCAGTGCAAGCGCCAGTGGACGGTCGGCTCGCTGCGTTCGTCGGCGATCTCGCGGCAACGCAGGCCGGCGCTCCGGACGGGCCCGGCGGGAGAACCGGAGTACGTGCTCCGGCTGTTGCAGACCGAAACCGCAGCGGTGTTGCACTTGACCGACCCGAACGACGTACCGGTGGATCGGCCACTCCTCGACGTCGGCCTCGACTCGCTCGGGTTGATCGATCTGGCCCACCGCGTCGAGGACCGGACCGGCGTACGCCTGCCGCCCGCCTGCTTCGGCAACGACTCGACGCTGCGGGCGATGGCAATCCTGCTGGTACGGCACTTCGAGTCGGCGCTTCCCGAGCCGGGAGCGGCTCCGGACACCGGTGACGTCCCGTTCAGCGCCGCGCAACGGCGCGCCCTGGAGCTGGGGCAATGGGACGGGGGAATCCGTACGGTCATGCTCGACGTCCATCGGCGGCTCACCCCGGAGAGCCTCCGCCGAGCCGCGTCAGCACTGGTCGCCCGGCACGAGGCGCTGCGCCTGCGGTTCCGTCGCGACGGCGACCGGTTCGCACAGCGCTACGGCGACATCGAGGGCAGTTACGCCGTCGAATCGGTCACCCTGGACCGGCCCGACGCGCTCCCGCCACTGCTCAGCGAGCAGCACCGCCGGATCAGCGTCGAGCACGGCCCGCTGCTGCGCCTGCTTCTGATCGGGACCGGCTCCCGGCAACGCCTGTTCCTGGCGGTCAACCATCTGGTCATGGACAGGGTCACGCTGCGCGTCCTGCTGGATGACCTCGACCAGCTCTGCCGGTTGGACGAACAGGGCGAGCCGGTGCGGCTGGCCCGGACATCGGCGCCCTTCGAGATGTTCTCCGGCTGGATGAACGACTTCGCCCGCCGGGGCGCGCAAGCGGATCGGGAGTTCTGGCGCACTCAGCTCGGACTGCCGGCGCCGGCCACCTACGACCCGCTGAAACACCCCGGCGTACGGACGGACGACCTGCTCACCGCCCGCCACAGCCTGCCGCCCGAGGAGACACGCGCGCTCCGCACCATACGGACGACCGAGCCGGGCGCAGGCCGCGCACCACTTGCCACCACCCTGCTCACGGCGCTCGTGCGGACCGCACAGCGCCAGTGGAGCTGCGGGCGTCTGGTGGTCGAGCTCACCGGCTCGGGCCGGCAGACAGCGGTGCACGGCCTCGATCTCTCACGGACGGCCGGCGATCTGCACTGCACCTTTCCCCTCGTGTTCGAGGACAGCCGGTCCCAGAGCCCGGCCGAGACGCTGACCGCAGTGGGCGAACGGCTGGCCGGTGTCCCGTCCGCGGGTCTGTCGTTCGAAGCTCTCAAGTATCTGAGCGACGATCCGGACCTGCGGCAGGCCCCGGCTCCGACGCTCGCGTTCAACTTCCAGGGCGAGATGCCGACGCGGAGCCGTAGCGGCCTCTTCTCCCTGAGCGCGGCCGCCATCAGCGACGTCCGGGATTCCGGGGCCGGCGTGCGGCAACCGCCCCTGTACGTCGAATGCGCGGTCGTCGGCGGCACGACCCGCATCGCCTGGGAGTACTCGCCCCAGCGGCTGTGGTGGACCGGAACCGAGATCGATCAGTGGACGAGCCGGTTCCGGACCGAGCTCGACCACCTGGCCCGTCACACCGGGTAAACGCGATACTGAAGCTTCTCGTCGTACCGGAGACCGGTGACCGCCGTGACGATCGACCAGAGAAAGTCCTCGTCCGGCCCCCAGGACGGCAGGGCGACCTCAGCCTCGACCGGCAGTGGCGTCCCCTCGTCCTCGACGGCCACACCATCGGCGTAGACGTAGTGCCGAGTGCGTTCGCCGTTCGTGAAGAGCGTGAAGCCATAGGTGCTCGAGACACTGCTGAAGAAGACCACCAGAGCGTCGCCCGGCTCGGTCGGTTCCCAGCCCATGACCACATCCATCATCGGATTCCAGACCTGCACCCAGCCACCGGACTCGGCCGCATAGAGCGCGTCAGGTTTGAGGGCACTCGTAGCCTGGTCAGCCCCGACCAGCTCACCGCTGAACTCAGTGATGGCAAGATCGTCCACCGCCTCATCCACCGTCACGTCCTGACGGAAAAGCACCGAGGTGTTCCAACCCATGATCAAACCTTTCCTGGTACGACGGGAGCACCACCATTGTCCGGGCCGGCACCGACAGGACGACGTCGCCTGTCGCGAGACCCGGGCCCGGCCCGCCGGCGCGATCACCACTCATCACATCACCGACGTGATCCTGCGCGCCGTCCGCACCGGACTTGTGCCGCGTCGGCCTCATGATTCCCCGGCGCGCCACGAGCATTGATCTCGCACCGGAGGGCGGTCACGCTGCGGGCGCGGCGCTCAACGCCACGACTCACCGAGTTGTCCCCGCCGCTTCCGCAGCCGGCGATCCGCTGCCGCGACCGGAGCGTTCGTTGGCCCGGTCCAGCAGTTGCATGACCGGGGTGACGGCGATGCCGTGGATGACGACCGAGACGACGACCACGAACCCGATCGTGGCCCAGATCAGGTCGGCGCCGGGGAACGCGGCGTGGGTGAGGGCGTAGGACAGGTAGTAGAAGGATCCGATCCCACGGATGCCGAACGAGGCGATGACCCAGTGCTCGGCGCGGTGGCCGGGCGCTCCCCGCAGGGACAGGAACGCGGACAGCGGCCGGATCGCGAAGATGAGGCACAGACCGACGAGCGCGGTCGGCCCGGTGAGGGGGCCGAGCAGGCCACCGACCAGCGCGCCCCCGAACAGCAGGAGCAGCAGGACGGTCAGCAGGCGTTCGGTCTGCTCGGCGAAGTCGTGCAGCACCTGGTGATAGTCGTGGGAGCGCTCGGCCGCGCGGATGGCCCGGGCGGCGACGAACACGGCCAGGAACCCGTACCCGCCGGCCACTTCGACCACCCCGTACGCCAGAAAGGTCGCCGCCAGAGCCAGGAAGCCCTCCGAGTGGCGGGCCAGCCGCAACGCCTCCGCCCGCGGACGGAAGAACAACCAGCCCAAAACCTTGCCGACGAGGATGCCACCGATCACCCCGGCCGCGATCTTGTAAGTCAGGTCCCGCCAGGCCCACTCCCCCAGCCAGCCCAGACCGGCTGACCCGGCCATCGCGATGGCGGCGTACACGAAAGGAAACGCCAGCCCGTCGTTGAGCCCGGCCTCCGAGGTCAGCGCGAACCGGACCTCGTCCTCGGAGTCCTCCTGGCCGGTCGGCTCACCGACCTGCACGTCGGACGCCAGAACCGGGTCGGTCGGCGCCAGCGCCGCGCCCAGCAGCAGGGCGGCGGCCGGCACCAGACCGGCCCACCACCAGCCCAGCAGCGCGACCCCGGCGATGGTCACCGGCATGGCGACCGCCAGCAACCGCCAGGTGGACGACCAGCCCCGCAGGCTGAGCGGGCGGTCGATCTTCAGGCCGGCGCCCATGAGAGCGACGATCACACCGAGCTCGGTCAGGTGCTCGGTCACCTTCGGGTGGGCCAGCGGGTCGGCGTCCGGCAGACCGATCGGCAGGCCGAAGACGAGCATGCCCAGCCCGAGGAAGGCGATCGGCATCGACAGCGGCCGGCGTTCCAGCAAGCGCGGGAGGATGCCGGCGAGCAGCGCACCGAACCCGATGACCGCGAAGAGCACGTCGGATGTCTGCACGGCGGCTCCAGGTCACAGGCACGGATGGGGAAAGCGCCGACCAGATTTCCGCCAAGGCAGGTGGCTAAACAGGCTTTCTCCCCGGACGGGAGTACGGTGCGCGACAGGTGGGCCGGGAACCCTGGTCGGCAATGGGTTGATGCTGTCTGGCGGGGCGTCACGACGATGAGTGACGCCGGGTTGGTGCGTCGCATCTCCGAGGGCGGGCGCTGCCCCGCACGGAGAGGACCCTGCGCCTCGACCACCGGATCCGGACCGCCCTGGTCACCGAGCCCCGCGGCGCGGCGGCGTTACTGGTCGCGACCGTGCTGGCTCTCGTCTGGGCCAACCTGCCGGGCGGCAGCTACGAGGCGGTGTGGCGGGCCGATTTCACCGTGGGCGTGGTGCTCGGCCTGCTCACGCCCACCTTCCGGGCCCGTACGGCCGATCTGGACCGGCTCGAACGCATTCTGCAGCGGTTCCGCCGCGAACCTGGCCCGGAGGCCGCCCGGACGCTGTCCATCGCGGCCCAGGGCGCGGTGTCGTCCAGTCGGACGAGGACGTGCTTCTCTACGACACCGGGCACATTCCCGGCGGAGGTGGCCCGCTGATCCGGTCCGAGCCCGCCCGCGCCGGATCTGTGGATCAGGGGCGGAAGCGGTAGCCCATACCGGGTTCGGTGAGCAGGTGCCGGGGGTGGGCGGGGTCGGCCTCGAGTTTGCGGCGCAGCCGGGCCATGTACTGGCGCAGGTAGTTCGTCTCGGTGGCGTACTGCGGCCCCCACACCTCCTTGAGCAGGGCGGTGCGGCCGAGCAACTTGTCCGGATGACGCAGCAGGTGGTCGAGCAGCTGCCACTCGGTCGGGCTCAGGTGCACCTCGCTGTCGCCGCCGGTGACGCTGCGCGCGGCCAGGTCGATCGTGTGCTCGCCGATCCGGGCCACCACCGGCGCGTCGTCGCCGGCCCGGACCCGGCGGGTGACGGCCCGGATGCGGGCCACCAGCTCGTCGATGCCGAACGGCTTGGTGATGTAGTCGTCGGCCCCGGCGTCCAGGGCGGTGACCTTGTCGTGGTTGCCGGACCGGCCGGACACGACGATGATCGGCACGGTGGTCCAGCCGCGCAGGCCGCGGATGACCTCGTCGCCGTCCATGTCGGGCAGGCCCAGGTCGAGCACGACCAGGTCGGGCCGCTGCCGGGCGGCGGCACGCAGTGCGCTCACGCCGTCGGGGGCCGCATCCACCTCGTACTGCCGGGCCCGCAGGTTGATGCTGAGCGCGCGCACGATCTGGGGTTCGTCGTCGACGACCAGGATGCGGGTCACGACGGGTCCGCGGCGGGGAGCGAGATGATCATGGTGAGGCCGCCTCCGGCGGTCTCGTCGGGGGTCAGGGTGCCGCCCATCGCCTCGGTCAGCCCGCGCGACAGGGCCAGGCCGAGGCCGACGCCGGTGTGGTTGTCGCGGTCGCCGAGCCGCTGGAACGGCAGGAAGACGTCGTCCCGGCGGTCCTCGGGGATGCCCGGGCCGTGGTCGACCACGCGGATCTCGACCAGCCCGCCCAGCGTGCTGGCCGTGATGACCGGCGGCCGACCGGGCGGGCTGTGCCGCAAAGCGTTGGCGGTCAGGTTGACGATGACGCGTTCCAGCAGGCCGGGGTCGGCCCGCAGGTCGGGCAGGTCGTCGGGGATGTGCAGGCGGACGTCGTGCCCGGCCGGGCCGAGGTCGTCCAGGGCGTGCGGCACGATCTCGTCGGCGCCGATGTCGATGGGCGCCACGCCGAGCGCGCCGGCCTGCAGGCGGCTCATGTCGAGCAGGTTGGTGACCAGGCGGGTGAGCCGGTCGAGCGACTCGTCGGCCGTCTCGAGCAGGGCCGCCCGGTCCTCGTCGTCGAAGTGGACGTCGGCGCTGCGCAGGCTGGCCACCGAGGCCTTGGCCGACGCGAGCGGGGTGCGCAGGTCGTGGCTGACCGCCGCCAGCAACGCGGTGCGCATGCGGTCGGCCTCGGCCAGCGGTTTGGCGGTGGCGGCCTCAGCCGTCAGACGCTCCTGCCGCAGGGCGAGGGTGGCCTGGGCCGCGAACGCCTCGACGATGCGCCGGTCGCTGGCTTCCAGCGGCCGCCCCTTGAGGAGCATCGTGATGTCGTCGTCCCCCTTGACCTCCGCGTCCGCCTCGGCGGGCCGGGTGCAGACCGGCTGCCCGACCTCGGCCACGACCACACCCTGGTCCAGCAGTGTCACCGAGTCGAGGGTGAAGGTCTCGCGCAGCCGTTCCAGCAGCGCCATCAGCGGGCGTTCACCGCGCAGCACGCTGCCCGCGACGGCGGACAACGTCTGCGCATCGGCCCCGGCCTCGGCCGCCTGCCGGGTCGTGCGGGCGGCGGTGTCGACCACCCAGCTGACGGCCAGGGCGACCACCACGAAGATGCCGAGCGCGAGCAGATTCTCGCCCTCGGCGATGGTGAACCGGCCCACGGGCGGGGTGAAGAACCAGTTCAGCAGCAGGGAACTGCCCACCGCGGCCAGCAGCGCGGGCCACAGCCCGCCGATCAGCGCGACGCCGACCACTGCGGCCAGGAACAACAGGATGTCGTTGGTCAGCGACAACCCCCGGCCGATGGCCAGCAGCCCGGTGAGGACCGGGAAGCCCAGCAGCACAGTGAGGAAACCGGCCACCCGCCGGCCCCGGGACAACGCCGCCCCGCTCCGGCGGGCGCGGCGGCCCTGTCCGGCCAGTTCGTGCGTGACCAGGTGCACGTCGATCGACCCGGACAGGGCGGTGGTGGTGACGCCGACCCCGGCCGAGAAGAGCTGCGCGAAGCGGCCGCGGCTGGACGCGCCGAGCACGATCTGGGTCGCGTTGACGGCGCGGGCGAAGTCGAGCAGGGCGCGCGGCACATCGGAGCCGACAACCTGGTGGTACGAGCCACCGAGACTCTCCACGAGCACGCGTTGCCGGGCCAGGGTGGCCGGGTCGGCCCCGGCCAGCCCGTCGTTGCGGGCGACGTGCACGGCCATCAGGTCGGCCCCCTTGGTGCGGGCCGCGATCCGGGCCGCGCGGCGGATCAGGGTGTCACCCTCGGGGCCGCCGGTCAGCGCCACGACGACCCGCTCGCGGGTCTCCCAGGTGGCGTCGATCTTGTGGTCGGCGCGGTACTTGTCGAGTTGATCCTCGACCTTGTCGGCCAGCCAGAGCAGCGCCAGCTCGCGCAGGGCAGTCAGGTTTCCCGTACGGAAGTAGTTGCCGAGCGCGGCGTCGATCTTCTCCGGGCGGTAGATGTTGCCGTGGGCCATCCGGCGGCGTAACGCCTCGGGGGTCATGTCCACCAGCTCGACCTGCTCGGCCGCCCGCACCACGGCGTCGGGCACGGTCTCGCGCTGCTGAGCCCCGGTGATCTGGGCGACCACATCGTTGAGCGACTCCAGATGCTGCACGTTCACGGTGGTCAGCACCGAGATGCCGGCGTCCAGCAGCTCCCGCACGTCCTGCCAGCGTTTGGCGTTGCGGGCCCCCGGCACGTTGGTGTGCGCGAACTCGTCGACCACGGCCAGTTCCGGCTTGCGGGCCAGCACCGCGTCGAGGTCCATCTCGGTGAAGCCGGCGCCGCGGTAGCGCAGCTCGGTGCGGGGCAGCACCTCGAGGTCGCCGACCATCGCCTCGGTGTGCCGGCGGCCGTGCGTCTCGACGAAGGCGACCACCACGTCGGTGCCGCGTTCGGCCCGCCGGTGCGCCTCCTCCAACATGGTGTAGGTCTTGCCGACACCGGGGGCGGCACCGAGATAGATCCGCAATTCGCCGCGTGCCATGGGTTCCGCTCTCTTCGACCAGGATCAAAATCAGGATGTCCCGGCGGGGTGGTGGGTACAGACCGTCGCTCCCGCGGGGGCCCGGGCGGGCTTCGCTGGCCGCTGACGCGTCCAGAACGCGAAACCCACCCGGGCGACCTGCGGGAGTGGTGACGCTCGACCCACCATCGCCGTCATCGACCGTCGAGGGCCATATTCAGCTCGAGCACGTTCACCGCCGGCTCCCCGAGGAAGCCCAGCGCCCGCCCGTCAGTGTGCTCCTCGATGAGCCGGCGCACCTGATCCTCGGTCAGCCCCCGCTCCCGGGCGATCCGCGGCGCCTGCAAGTCGGCGTACGCGGGACTGATGTGCGGGTCGAGACCGCTCGCACTGGCCGTCACCGCATCCGCCGGCACCACCGGATCGGCCGGGGCGTCGCCGCGGATCGGCGTGATCACCGCGCCCATCGCCCGGTAGTCCTCGCCGTTCCGGGCGGACTCGACGGTCACCCCCTGGTAGGTCGCGACGAACGGGGTGCCGGTCTGGTTGACCGACACGACCCGGGTGACCGGCCCGGTGAACCCGTCGCGGTGGAACACCGCGAGGACAGCCCCGACGCCATCGGCCGTGCAGAAGGGCCGCCGGCCGTCGACCTTCTCGAGCTCGCCCACCGCCACGCTGCGGGCACAGACCTGGGTGAGCAGGCTCTGGGCCGCGTCGTCGGGGTTGTCGGACAGGGTGTCGACGATGCTCTCGGGCCCCAGGTTGCCGGCCGAGGTGGACGTGGGGTCGTAGCCGTCACCGGCTGCGGAGGGCCGGCTCTGGAAATAGCGCGGGACGGGGTTGCCGTCGGCGTCGGTGAAGGACTGGCCGATCAGGCGGCTGCCGACCGTCTTGTCGGCCACGGTGATCAGCGAGCCGTCGGCCCGGTCGGACAGGCCGGGGAGGCGGCCGACCGCGACCATCGCGAGCGGGTAGGCCAGACCGAGCAGGACGGTGAGGACCAGCAGGGCGCGCAGCGCCGCGATGTGCTGGGCCAGCCAGGAGGGAAGTCTCATTTTAGATCCCGGGGATGAACTGAACGAGCAGGTCGATGAGTTTGATGCCGAGGAACGGCGCGATGACGCCGCCCAGGCCGTAGATGAGCAGGTTGCGCCGCAGCAGCGAGCTGGCCCCGGCCGGTGTGTAGCGCACGCCGCGCAATGCCAGCGGGATCAGCGCCACGATGACCAGCGCGTTGAAGATCACCGCGGACAGGATCGCCGAGCCCGGCGAGTGCAGCCGCATGACGTTCAGCGTGTCCAGGCCCGGGTACACCGCCGCGAACATGGCCGGGATGATCGCGAAGTACTTGGCGATGTCGTTGGTGATCGAGAACGTGGTCAGCGCACCGCGCGTGATGAGCAGCTGCTTGCCGATCTCGACGATCTCGATCAGCTTGGTCGGGTCGGAGTCGAGGTCGACCATGTTGCCGGCCTCTTTCGCGGCCGACGTGCCGGTGTTCATGGCCACGCCGACGTCCGCCTGAGCCAGCGCGGGCGCGTCGTTCGTGCCGTCGCCGGTCATCGCGACCAGGCGGCCGCCCTCCTGCTCTCGTCTGATGTACGCGAGCTTGTCCTCGGGCGTGGCCTCGGCCAGAAAATCGTCCACCCCGGCCTCGTCCGCGATCGCTTTCGCCGTACGCGGGTTGTCGCCCGTGATCATCACGGTGCGGATGCCCATCCGGCGCATCTCGTCGAACCGCTCGCGCATGCCGGCCTTCACCACGTCCTTGAGGTGGATGACGCCCAGCGCGCGGGCCGGCTGCCCGTCGAGCTGCTCGGCGACGACCAGCGGGGTGCCGCCGGTGCCGCTGACGGTGTCGACGATCTCGCCGGCCTCCTCGGTCGGGTGCCCGCCGTTCTGCCGCACCCACTTCATGACCGCCGAGGCGGCGCCCTTGCGGATCTGCCGCCCGGGCAGGTCCACGCCGCTCATCCGGGTCTGGGCCGTGAACGGCACGAAAGTGACGTTGGGCATCAGCCCCGGCTCGCTCTCGCGCAGCCCGAAGTCGTTCTTGGCCAGCACGACCACCGACCGGCCCTCGGGCGTCTCGTCGGCCAGGCTCGAGAGCTGGGCCGCCTCGGCCAGGGTGGCCGCGGTGACACCGTCGACGGGGACGAACTCGGCCGCCTGCCGGTTGCCCAGCGTGATCGTGCCGGTCTTGTCGAGCAGCAGCGTGTTGACGTCACCGGCGGCCTCGACCGCGCGGCCCGACATCGCGAGAACGTTGCGCTGCACCAGCCGGTCCATGCCGGCGATGCCGATCGCGGACAGCAGCGCGCCGATCGTGGTCGGGATCAGGCAGACGATCAGCGACACCAGCACGATGCCGGTGACACCGTTCGCGTCCAGGGCCACGGTGTCGGGCGCGGCCGCCTGGAACGCCTTGGAGAAGATGGCCAGCGGCTGCAGCGTGACGACCGACAGCAGGAAGATGATCGTGAGCGCGGCCAGCAGGATGTTGAGCGCGATCTCGTTCGGCGTCTTCTGCCGGTTGGCCCCCTCGACCAGCGCGATCATGCGGTCGACGAAGCTCTCCCCCGGCTTCTGCGTGATCCGCACGACGATCCGGTCGCTGAGCACCCGGGTGCCGCCGGTGACGGCCGACCGGTCGCCACCCGACTCGCGGATCACCGGGGCCGACTCGCCGGTGATGGCCGACTCGTCGACGCTGGCGATGCCCTCGATGACATCGCCGTCACCCGGGATGATCTGGCCGGCCTCGACCACGACCACGTCGCCCAGCTTGAGCTGGGTGGCCGGGATCTCGCGGCCGTCCCGCAGATAGGCCGTCATGTCCTGCTTGGCCTGGCGCAGGGTGGCGGCCTGGGCCTTGCCGCGGCCCTCGGCGACGGCCTCGGCCAGGTTGGCGAACAGGACGGTGAGCCACAGCCAGACGGTGATGATCCAGGCGAACACGCTGGGGTCGGTGACGGCCAGCACGGTGGTGAAGACCGCGCCGACCTCGACGATCAGCATGACCGGGTTGCGCCACAGCGTGCGCGGGTCGAGCTTGGCCAGGGCCTGCGGCAACGAGTGGCGCAGCTGGTGGGGGTCGAGCGTTCCGGCCCGTACGGGGGAGGGGGTTGTGGGTTTTTCCAGAGTGGGGGTGGTCATGACAGGCCCTCCGCGATGGGTCCGAGAGCAAGGGCGGGCAGGAAGGTCAGCGCGACGAGAACGACGGTGACGCCGACGACCATGCCGACGAACAGAGGTTGGTGGGTGGGCAGCGTGCCCTCGGATTCGGGCGTGACCTTCTGCCGGGCCAGCGAGCCGGCCAGGGCCAGCACCAGCACGATGGGCAGGAAGCGGCCCAGGAGCATGGCCAGGCCGAGCGCGGTGTCCCACCACGGGGTGTTGACCGTGATGCCCGCGAAGGCCGAGCCGTTGTTGTTGGAGGCGCTGGTGAAGGCGTACAGGACCTCGGAGAGGCCGTGCGGGCCCACGTTGAGCGCCGTGGCGTTGTTGCCGGTGGCGAACGCGGCCGCCGTGCCGATCAGCACCAGGGCCGGCGTGATCAGGAAGTACGACGACGCGATCTTCATCTCCCGGGCGCCGATCTTCTTGCCCAGGTACTCCGGCGTCCGGCCGACCATGAGCCCGGCCACGAAGACCGTGATCACCGCGAGGATGAGCAGGCCGTACAGGCCGGCGCCGACACCACCGGGCGCGACCTCGCCGAGCATCATGTTGATCATCGGCATCATGCCGCCCAGGGCGGTGTACGAGTCGTGGAACGAGTTCACCGAGCCGGTCGAGGTCAGCGTCGTGATCGCGGCGTAGGCGGCCGAGTTCGGGATGCCGAACCGGGTCTCCTTGCCCTCCATCGCGGCCCCGACCGCCTGCGGCACCGTGCCGGCGCCGTGCACCTCGAGGCCGATCGTCAGCGCGACGCTCGCGACGGCCAGGATCGCCATGACGGCGGCGATGGCGTACCCCTGCCGGTTCTGCCCGACCATGCGGCCGAACACCCGGGGCAGGCTGAACGGGATGAGCAGAATGAGGAACAGCTGGATCCAGTTGGTCCAGGTGGCCGGGTTCTCGAACGGGTGCGCGGCGTTGACGTTGTAGAAGCCGCCGCCGTTGGTGCCGAGCTCCTTGATCACCTCTTGCGAGGCCACCGGGCCACCGGTGATGTGCTGGGTGGCGCCGGTCAGCGTGGTGACGTCGACGCCGCCGGACAGGTTCTGCACCATTCCCGCGGCCATGAAGATCACCGCGAAGACGACCGCGACGGGCAGCAGCACCCGCAGCGTGATGCGGGTCAGGTCGACCCAGAAGTTGCCCAGCGTCGCCGACTTGCGGGCCGCGAAGCCACGCACCAGGGCGACCGCGACCGCGATGCCGACCGAGGCCGAGACGAAGTTCTGCACCGCCAGACCGGCCATCTGCACCAGGTGGCCCATGGTCGACTCACCGGAGTAGGCCTGCCAGTTGGTGTTGGTGGTGAAGCTGACAGCGGTGTTCCACGCGAGGTGGCCGGGCAGCGGGTCGAAGCCGAGCGAGAGCCACAGCTTGTCCTGCAGCCGCAGGAACGCGTACAGAAAGAGGATCGAGACCGCGGAGAAGGCGAGCACGCTGCGGGCGTAGACGCCCCAGGTCTGCGCGGCGTTGCGGTCGACGCCGACGAGCCGGTAGACGCCGCGCTCGACAACGTTGTCGCGAGTACCGCTCACGACCCGGTACAGGTAATCACCGAACGGCTTGTAGACCGCGACGAGCGCGAGCACCAGCGTGATGACGAAGAGCCAACCGGCCATCAGAACTTCTCCGGGAACAGCAGGGCGGCGACCATGAAGACGCCGAGCAGCACGGCCACGATCAGGCCGATGAGGTTGACCGCGCTCACCGGCGTTCGACCGCCCGGATCAGCACGGCCAGCGCTGCGAACAGCGCCACCGTGAGCCCGACGAACACGAGATCAGCCACTTCAGGACTCCTAGACGAGGGGTTGCGATTCTTGCCGGGAGCAAGCACACCTCGGTCGGAGACCATTCGTAACCACCTTTAACGCGTTGACTACGCGGCCCGGCCCAACGTTGACGCGCCTTTAACGGCCGCCGCCGTGTACCCCCGGGTGAGCAGGTGAGGCGCATCGCTGCACAGGGCGGCCGGACCCGGTAGGTTGGGCTCAGGTGTGCCGGGAAGTCTGGTCGGCGATGTCTTTGCCGACCCCTCTTCGCGACACCAGGAGCCGCCGTGACCGACCCCCACAAGCCTGCCCAGCCGCTTTTCGGCCGTGGTACTTGGCCCGAGGCCCGCCGCATCGCCGAGATCCTGCGGGCCGAGACCACCGGCGGCATCCTGCTGCTGGTCGCGGCCGTGGTGGCGCTCGTGTGGGCGAACACCCCGTGGTCGGACCTCTATCACGACCTGGCCGGCATCACGATCGGCCCGCACGCCCTGCACCTCGATCTGAGCCTGGCCGGGTGGGCCGCCGACGGCCTGCTGGCCATCTTCTTCTTCGTCGCCGGCCTGGAACTCAAACGCGAGTTCGTCGCCGGCGACCTGCGCGACCCGCGCCGGGCCGCGCTGCCGGTGGCGGCCGCGGTCGGCGGCATGGCACTCCCCGCGCTCGTCTACGTGCTGGTCAACACCACCATGAGCGGCGGCGCGCCGGTCGGCTGGGCCATCCCGACGGCCACCGACATCGCGTTCGCGCTGGCCGTGCTGGCCGTGGTCAGCACCAGCCTGCCCTCGGCCATGCGCACCTTCCTGCTCACCCTGGCCGTCGTCGACGACCTGCTCGCCATCACGATCATCGCCGTCTTCTACACCCAGTCGCTGCAGCTCGTGCCGCTGCTGCTCGCCCTGGTGCCGCTGGCGCTGTTCGGCTTCCTCGTGCAGCGGCACGTCCGCTCGTGGTGGCTGCTGCTCCCGCTCGCGGCCGTCACCTGGGCGCTGGTGCACGCCTCCGGCGTCCACGCCACCGTCGCCGGGGTGCTGCTCGCCTTCACCGTTCCGGTGGGCCGCGGCCTCGCCGAGCATTTCGAGCACCGGCTACGCCCGATCTCGGCCGGCATCGCCGTCCCCATCTTCGCGTTCTTCGCCGCCGGTGTCACCGTCTCGGGCGGGCTGGGCGCCAGCCTCGGCGACGCGGTGACCATCGGCATCATCGCCGGGCTGGTGGCGGGCAAGGCCATCGGCATCACCGGCGCCACCTGGCTGGTCCAGCGGTTCACCCGGGCCCAGCTCGCGGCCGGGCTGAGCTGGTGGGACGTGCTCGGCCTGGCCCTGCTGGGCGGCATCGGCTTCACCGTGTCGCTGTTGATCGGCGACCTCGCCTTCGGCGTCGGCAGCGAACGCGACCAGCACGCCAAACTCGGTGTCCTGCTCGGCTCCCTGCTCGCCGCCCTGCTCGCGACAGTGCTGCTGCGCATCCGCGACCGGCACTACCGGCGCATCCAGGCCGAGGAGTCCGTCGACGCCGACGCCGACGGCATCCCCGACGTCTACCAGCAGGACGCCGACCGCATCTGATCCGGCCTGCTCACCCGTCGTAGCCGTTAGCGTGACCGGGATTCCTGAGGCAGGTGCGCGGGTCTTTGATCAGGTCGTCGCACGCGGCCACGTCGGTGCCGGTCACCCCCAGAACGCCCTGGCCATTCGCGACCCCTTCAGCATCTCGGTCAGATCTTCCACCGCGACCTCCTCCGGTACCTCGTACCGCCGAGTACCGCCACAGTTCGAGGGGCCACCCCCACCCGCTGACTCGCGCGGCGCAGCAGGTCTCGAGAGTCTCCCGCCGTACGAGGGTCCGGGTCAGACCGCCGGCGACACCCAGCACCGGGGGCCGGCCGAGGAAGACATCGCCGCGATGGTGGTAGGCACCGGTTCCGGCCACCGCGGTCAGGTCGCCGACGGCGACCTCGGCCCGCAGCAGCACCGACGCGACCGGCGAACGCGGCCACTGCGAAGCCGTCGACGCCACCGGCACAGGCCACCGCGTGACCACCCCCGAGATTGAGGGCCGGCACGGTCACGCCGTGCCGCGCCCGGCTCACCGCGCAGAAACCCATCGCCTCGCGCAGCAACGACTCGAAAGCGCCGAACCGGCTGAGCTGATGCCCGATCGAGCAGTCCAACCCGGCCAGAACCAGGTTCGGCGACGCCAGCACCTGTTTGATCGCGGCCAGGGCGGTGCTGGAGCCCAGAGGCAGCCCGTACTGATAGCGGCCGCCCGGCCGACTCTCGAGGGCACCACCCGGACGAGAACCCGCTGGCCGATCGACGCCCGCGCGGTCAGCGCCTCGACCTCGGCGAGGGACCCCAGCGACGATCGCGGCGCCGCAGGCGTGTGCCGCCTCGAAGTCGCCGACGGACTTTTTCCAGCCGCACAGCACCAGTTCTGTCGACGTGAAGCCGGCCAGCAACGCGGTTCTCAGCTCGCCCGCCGAGCCGACATAGCAGCCCAGCCCGGCGCTGGCGATCCACCGTCCGAAGCCGGTCGTCAGCCCGGCCCTGGCGCTGTAGGCGACCGCGCCGGCGCCGAACGCGGCCAGGTACTTCGCGCACCGGGCACGGACATCGGCCTCGTCGACCACGGGAAGAGCCGGTGACGTGATGTTCACGCCGGCCCCGCCGATCTTGACGTCCCGGCCACACACCTCACCGACCGATGCGCGAAGGCCCGATGTCCCAGGACGCGAGCCCCTCACGCAGCATCCGGCCGCGACGTCGCGGCCGCCCCCGCTCGGAGCACGGC
The DNA here is from genome assembly GCF_024137025.1 of Paractinoplanes aksuensis. Taxonomy (GTDB): domain Bacteria; phylum Actinomycetota; class Actinomycetes; order Mycobacteriales; family Micromonosporaceae; genus Actinoplanes; species Actinoplanes aksuensis. The sequence continues at coordinate 7,072 of NZ_JAMYJR010000059.1, read as the reverse complement.
AGGTCGCTCAGTCACACGCTGCGTGCGAGACCAAGGGCCCAAGCGATGTAATATCAGTAACGCTCCAGTGCGGACGGTGCGCGCCACAGCCGAGCACGGAACAACGGCTGGAAGGATTTCGATGCCGGGACACAGACGCCCAAGCGAAGCGGCACGAATACTCGCCCGGATCGCCGAGACCGACGGATTCAGAAATCCTTCCAGCGATTCCCGTGGAGAGCCCGGACCCCACGACACATCCGGGCCGGCAGTAAAAGCCTTCGTCTCCTACGCCCGAGGCGACCGCGACACAGCAAGGCGACTGTGGAGCAGCCTGCATGCCATCGGATACGACGTCTGGTTCGACGAGGAAAGCCTTCTCCCGGGCCAGGACTGGGAGTACGAGATTGAGCTGGCACTCGAAGCTTGCGACGCTTTCATCGTGCTGCTCTCCCGCGACTCGGTGGACAAGGTCGGCTACGTGCAGCGTGAAATAGTCCTCGCCCTCAATCACGCGGATCGACGCCCGGAGGGTCAGGTCTTCATCATTCCCGTCCTCTTGGAGGGCGCCGCCCTGCCTCGCCGGCTCTCCCGCTGGCACGCGATAGATGTCCGGGACGGGAATTGGTTCGATCGCCTGACACAAGCACTGGCAAGAACGGAGCGGACGAGTGAGTGACCTCAGCGCACTGGTCGACGCCACAGGCAGCTTGGCGGCGTTGCGAAATTTCATGGCCGGTGGGGATCTCAGAAGGACCCTGAATATTGTGGGCGATGTTCATTTCATAGCGGCCGAGGAAGCCCTTTCAGGCGCGGGTACGCGCGAGATTCGCGCCGACATCAGAGAAGCCCGCGCGCATCTTCGCGCGGCCCATGTGGCCTACCGGCAGATATACGACTTTCGGTTCCGGCCAATTTTCTACCTCGCCACCCTGGGAATTCGAGAAGTTCCGATGCTGATTGCCGGGCTCAAGGACCACATCGCCTGCTCGCTCATCGCCGCGACGTACAGCTATTTCGGCGACACCCAGAACACGGAAATCTACCTCAGCCACGCGGAACGGGCAAGAAAACTGATATCTCATCACACACTCTACCCATTCATCAACAGGTGGCAGCTCAGCTTGGGGACTCCATTCGGAATCCCCAAGCTGAGCGCGTACACCCATCCGCGCAGTTTGACCGAGGTGGAGAGTCTGATCAATACTGTGGGCCAGTTCGATTTCGAAAAATTCAGCGCCGGGCTCAAGCATCTCGGGCAGAGCTGACTTCCTGACGGTCACACGTCGCCTGTGACCGCCTGCTTCTGCCTGGTCCGTTCATTGGCGCGGTCAAGCCTGCGCATGACCGGTGTGGCGGCCACCCCGTGCAACACCACCGACACCAGCACCACGAAGCCGATCGTCGCCCACACCAGGTCCGCGCCGGGGAACTCGGCCTGAGTCAGCGCGTACGACAGGTAGTAGAACGATCCGATCCCGCGAATGCCGAATGCCGCGATGACCCAGTGCTCGGTCCGGCACCCCGGTGCGCCCCGCAACGACAGGAAGCCCGACACGGGGCGTACGACGAAGATCAGGGCCAGCCCGGCCAGGGCGGCCGGCCAGGTCAGCGGCTCCAGCAGGCCGCCCACGACCGCACCACCGAACAACAGAAGCAACAACACGGTCAGCAGCCGCTCGCTCTGCTCGGCGAAGTCGTGCAGAACCTGGTGGTATTCGTGCGAGCGTTCGGCGGCGCGGATCGCCCGAGCCGCCACGAACACGGCCAGGAATCCGTAACCTTGGGCCACCTCGGCCAGGCCGTAAGCCAGGAAGGTGGCGGCAAGGGCGAGAAAGCCTTCCGAGTGGCGCGCCAGGCGCAGCGCATCCAGTCGGGCCCGGAAGAACAACCGCCCGAGCAGCTTGCCGGCGATCAGACCGGCGGCGACACCCACCACGATCTTGAAGATCAGGTCCTTCCAGGCCCATTCGCCGAGCCAGCCGAGCCCGGCGGCACCGGCCATCGCGATCGCCGCGTAGACGAACGGAAAGGCCAGGCCGTCGTTGAGCCCGGCCTCCGACGTGAGCGCGAATCGAACCTCGTCCTCCGAGTCCTCCTCGTCGGTCGGCTCCCCCACCTGCACGTCGGACGCCAGCACCGGGTCGGTCGGGGCCAGCGCCGCCCCGAGCAGCAGCGCGGTCGCCGGCACCAGCCCTACCCACCACCAGCCCAGCAACGCCATCGCCGCGATGGTCACCGGCATCGCCACCACGAGCAGCCGCCACGTCGACCGCCAGCCGGCCCGGCTCAGCGGCCGGTCGATCTTCAGCCCGGCCCCCATCAACGCGACGATGACCCCGACCTCGGTCAGGTGTTCAGTCACCTTGGGATGCGCCAGCGGGTCGGCATCAGGCAGACCGATCGGCAGCCCGAAGGTCACCATCCCGAGGCCGACGAAGATGATCGGCATCGACAGCGGCCGGCGCTCCAGCACCCGCGGCAGGATCCCGGCCAGCAGCACGCCTACACCGACAACTGCGAAAATGACGTCCGAGATCTGCACACACCCTGTTTTCCCGAGGCAGCGCAATGCATGCGCGGGTGGGGCTGACGTGACGCCGGCCGGGCTGATTGTCAGCGGAAGAAGCCTCGCGTCGGTGGCACGTATCCCGGGCTCCAGTACGGCGGATAGCCGTAGTAGCCGTACAACTCGGCGAAGCTCTCCTGCTTGTCGACCAGTTCCGGGTCGTACTCGGGCGCACTCGCCACCTCGACCCGCGTGCGGTCGATGCCGACTTCGTCGTCGGTGATCCGCTCGACCGCCTCCACCGGGATGAACAAGCGCGTCGCCCCGATGCCGAACAGGCCGCCGTGCTCGACGCGAATCATCCGCGCTTTCTGATGCTCGGTGTCGATCAGCAGGTCGTCGACCTTGCCGAGTTCATTGCCGTCGCGGTCGACCACTGTGCGTCCGCGAATGTCCTGAGCCGGATCGGCCAGCATCTGGCCGCTGTCGCCCAGGCCCATCATGGTGCCGGACTCGGTGCTCATCTTCGCCTCCTCCCCCGGCCGCCGGGCCGGCAGATTCATCGATGTACGTACCGTCCGGGCCAACGCTAGAAAGCCTGCTTCGCGAGCCTTCGACGAAATGCGGACGGTTCGATGACAAACGGGGAGGGCATGGCGCGAGACTCGGTCACACCGGCTTGGTGAGATCCGCATAGTCCGCTGCCAGCGGAGGATCCGCCATCAGCGCACCGTCGGCCGGCGAAACCTGCAGCCGCCGTCCCTCAACTATGGCGACAGCCCCGCGGCGGCGTCACTGGTTAGCCGGTGAGGCAGTGGGTAGGCCGGGTGAGACGAACCAGAGGGAGGCGCCATGCCGATCACGTCAACCAACCCGGCCACAGGCGAGGTTCTCAAGACCTTCGACCCGCTGACCGATCAGCAGATCGACGAGGCGATCGGCCGCGCCGCGTCGGCGTTCCGCAAGCTGCACGGCACGTCGTTCGAGCAGCGCGCCGCCTGGATGCGGGCGGCCGCCGACCTGCTCGAGGCCGAACAGGACGACATCAGCGCCCTGATGACACAAGAGATGGGCAAGACATTCGCGGCCGCCAAGGCCGAGGTCACCAAGTGCGCGAACGCGTGCCGCTTCTATGCCGGTCACGCCGAAGGGTTTCTGGCCGACGAACCGGTGGAGCCCTCCACCGTCGGGGCCGCGACGGCGTACGCCCGCTATCAGCCGCTCGGCCCGGTGCTGGCGGTGATGCCGTGGAACTTTCCACTCTGGCAGGCCATGCGGTTCGCCGCGCCGGCGCTGATGGCCGGCAACACCGGCCTGCTCAAACACGCCTCGAACGTCCCGCAGACCGCCCTCTACCTGGGCGAGCTGTTCCGCCGGGCCGGCTTCCCAGCCGGGGCGTTCCAAACCTTGCTGGTCGGCTCCGACGCGGTCGAGACAATCCTGTCCGACCCCCGCGTACAAGCCGCGACGCTCACCGGCAGCGAGAACGCCGGCCGGTCGATCGCCACCATCGCCGGCCGGGAGCTCAAGAAGACCGTGCTCGAACTCGGCGGCAGCGACCCGTTCGTGGTCCTGCCGACCGCCGACCTCGACCGCGCGGCCCAGGTCGCGACCACGTCGCGCTGCCAGAACAACGGCCAGTCCTGTATTGCCGCGAAACGCTTCATCGCGCACACCGACGTCTACGACCAGTTCGTCGACACGTTCGTCGCGCATATGTCCGCGCTGACCGTAGGCGACCCGATGATGGACAGCACCGACATCGGGCCCCTGGCCACGCAGCAGGGCCGCAAGGACGTGGAGGCCCAGGTCGCGGACGCCGTCAGCCGAGGCGCCACGGTGCGGTGCGGCGGCCAGGCACCGGAGGGTGACGGCTGGTGGTACCCGCCGACCGTGATCACCGACATCACCCGCGACATGCGGATGTTCGCCGAGGAAGTGTTCGGGCCGGTCGCCGGCGTCTACCGGATCGCCTCGATCGACGAGGCGATCGACCTGGCCAACGCCACCTCGTACGGTCTCGGCGCCAATGCCTGGACCGATGACCCCGAGGAGCAGCGACAGCTCGTCGACGAATTGGACGCCGGGGCCGTGTTCATCAACGGCATGGTCACCTCGTATCCGCCGCTGCCGTTCGGCGGGGTCAAGAACTCCGGGTACGGGCGAGAGCTCTCCGCTGCTGGGATCCGCGAGTTCTGCAACCTTAAATCCGTCTGGATCGGCGACGCCAGCCGGGCTGATGTCGACTCAGCCACCGAGTAAGTTGCCGCTCTGATAGCCACATCGTCGGCTGTTGGTCGGTCATCTTTCTGCCCGGGCTGCGGTCGGCGGCGGTTTCGCGGGGACGAGAGGCTAGAGCGGTTCGGAGGGGCGCGGATTCGAGAGCTTTCGCACCACGAATCTTGCCGGCTGAACGGCCCATGACGTGAGGGCAAGCGTCCGACGGTGTTATCGGACGCTTGCCCGCCAGCCGGCCCGTCGGCGACGCCGCTGAACAAGGTGCCCGCGCTGACCGCGAGCAGGGTCACCACCGGGTGCGGCGTCCACCCGCAGCTGTCAGCCTCAGAGCAGATAGGGGCCAGTGGGATACGCGTACCCAGGCGTCCAATATGGCGTGTACCCGTAATGACGGTAGACGTCTGAGTAGTAGCTGGTCTGGTCGACCAGATCAGGATCGTACCGCGGAGCGTCGGCGACCTGCTGCGTGGCCAGATCGACGCGCACCTCGTCGTCGGAGATGTCGCGGACGGCGTCGACCGGGATGAACGACGCGGTCGCCCCGATACCCAGGATGCCGCCGTGCTCCACGCGCAGGAACCGCACCTTGTCCTCGTCGGTGTCGATCAGCAGGTCGTCGACCTTGCCGAGGTCGTCGCCGCCGCGGTCGACGACCCTACGGCCCCGGATGTCGCGGTCGGGGTCGGCCACGTCCTTGGTGGTGTCGCTCAGTCGCGTCAGCATGTGTGTCTTGTCAGTCATGGCTAATCCTTTCTGCGCCGGTTGACGGTCCGGCCGCGTACCCGGAAGGCACGCGGGCAAACCACTTCGGCGCGTCGGTCAACGCGCTGCCTCGCGGTCTGTGAAGAGGGTCTGGGGCGTCACCCGCGCCATCGTTCGATTCGATCGCGACGAGCTGTCCTTCCTGCACGACGAGAAAGATTGCGGCGTCCTCCGGTATGACCGGACAGATGTCGGCAGCCTCACGTCGATAGGTCACCGCACTGCGACTCGTCCGGCAGCAGCGGGCGAATCCTCAGCTGCCACGTCTGACCCTGCGAGGTCCAAGCCGTCATGGTGCTGGCGTCCTCCGCGGCCGAGCGGATCCGTTCCACGTCGGATCCGCCAGCGATGACGCAACCGGTCCAGTTCTCTCCGGGCAGCTCGGAACCGGGTAGCGGAGGACCGGGCCAGGCTTTCACCGGTGCCGGACTTGCCGGGTCGGGGCTGCCGGGCGTATGAGGACGGACGAGAACGGCGATCGTGCCCGCCCGGTACGGCTCGGGCCCCGGGAGGCTCTCCGCCGTCGAAAGTCCTTCGAGTTCACGAACCAGCGCCTTCACGTCTCGCCGAGCTGCCCGCTGGGCCGCCGTGAGGTCGGCATCGTCGTCGCCCGCTTCTCGGAGGCCGACGATCGCGACGGACGCCCGCGCGCCTGAGTCGTTCACCGTGATCCAGGTGGTCGTGGCGTCGGGTATCCGCGGATCGCCGAAATCGGCGCCCGGCCGCACCCCGGCGGCCACGGCTTGCTCCGCGAGCTCTTGGGCCCGGCTGACGCCGATCCGTTGCAGCTGCACGCTGGGCAGGGCGGGAGGCGGGTAGATGAGAATCTGCGGACCCGGCGTGATCAAGCGCCCATCGGCGTACAGGCTGACGGCCGGCATCTCGGCGACGGGCGGCTCCAGCCCGGCGAGGCCACCGCCGCGCCGCACTTGCAGCAACGCGGGCGTCGCGGCAACCTCCGACGACGCGTCAGCACCGGAAACCTCGCCGCCGGACACGGCACAACCAGTGAGCATCAAGAGTGTCGAACAGGTTGCGAGCAGACGATTCATGATGTGCCACCTCCTCCTGAGTCGTAACGGAGCAGGGCCTTTCGCCGGCCCCATCCCGTTCCCTCCGGATACGACGGCCTGACAGCCATCGCGCGTTCCGATAGGCGCCGTCTGTCATCGGACTGTCACCACCTCGACCTACGGCCGACCGGGTCTAGGGATGATCCGGAGTTCACACGAAGCGTTGACTACGTCGACCAGAGGGATCCGGAGCGGGATTTCGGCATATTGAAAATGGAAGGGACCACCGATGGGAAGCTTTCGCCGGCACCACGGGCGGCGTCGAACCGGTCACGACATTGTCGTCGGTCGCTTCCGGCCGTCAGCGGACGGCGACACCTGAGCCTCGGCCTCCCGGACGGCGTCGTTGACCTTGTCGGCCTCGTCCGCCGCCGCCTGCGCCGCGGCCACGGCTTCACGCTCGACAGCGGCCGAGTTGACGCTGACCGAGGGCTTGTCGCCGGCCATGTTGGCCAGGCCGCCCAGCGCGCCGCCCATGCCCTCGAGGGCCTTGGTCAGCTCGGTCGGCACG
>NZ_JAMYJR010000058.1 GCF_024137025.1 Paractinoplanes aksuensis | reverse complement strand
GGCGCGACGGCGGCGGCGACGGCACGGGGGCCGGGCGCTCGGGCTCCGGCTCGGGCCGGCTGGGCTCCGGCCGGGCGGGCTCGGGCTCGGCCGGCTCAGGCTCGGTCGCCTGCGGCGGCGTGACCCGGGCCCGGGCGACCACCGAGCGGCTCTCCTGCCCCGGCCCCGACTCCGAGCCGGACGGAGCCGAGCCAGACCCGGACGACTCCGAGCTGTACGACGTCGAACCCTTGCCCGAAGACGCCGAGTCAGGCGCAGAATATGCCGAGTTTGAGGCAGGCGACGCCGAGTCAGAGGCGGATGACACCGAGCCAGAGCTGTACGACGTCGAACCCTTGGCTGACGATGCCGAGCCCGAGCTGTACGACGTCGAACCCTTGGTAGAAGACGCCGAGTCAGGCGCAGACGATGCTGAGCTTGAGGCAGGCGACGCCGAGTCAAGGGCGGATGACACCGAGCCGGAGCTGTACGGCGTCGAACCCTTGGCGGAGGACGCCGAGTCAGAGGCAGGCGACGCCGCGCCAGGCGCGGGCGATGCCGAACCGGATGCGGGTGGCGACGAAACGGAGGCTGCCCGAGCCGACGCGGAGCCGGAAGCGGGCGACGCCGAGCTCGTGGCGGGTGGCGCGGAAACCGAGGCGGAGCCGGAAGCGCGTGACGCCGAGCTGGTGGCGGGTGGCGCGGAAACCGAGGCGGAGCCGGAAGCGCGCGATGCCGAGCTGGTGGCGGGTGGCGCGGAAACGGACGCGGCGGGAGCCGACGCGGAGCCGGAAGCGGGCGGCGTGGAGTTCGAGGCGGGCGGGGCCGAACTGGGGGCCGGCGGGGCGGACGCCACGATGGGGGCGGACGGGGCGGCGGAGACCGGGGCCGAGGCGGAGACGGTCGGGGTCACGACCTTGGCGCCGGACACGCCGCTGCTGCCGTAGATCTTGGCCTCGCCCGTGCTCCAGCCGGCGGCGCGGGCCGCGTCGGCCGACTCGGGGTTCACCGAACCGGGGACGCTGGCGCGGGCGGCGCCGGAGCCGAGCGTGGTCGGCAGGCGGCGGCTGGCCCCGTCGACCCGCTGCGGGAAGAACTCGGAAGCAGCCGACGAGCCGTCGTCGCCGGAACCGTCTGGACCGGCAGTCTTGGACGAGCCGCTCGGACTGGTCGAGCCGCTTGAGGTGGACGAGCCACTCGAACTGGATGAGCCGCTCGTAGTGGTCGAGCCGCTCGTAGTGGTCGAGCCGCTCGTAGTGGTCGAGCCGCTTGGGCCGGTCGAGCCGCTTGGGGTGGGCGAGTCGCTCGGGGTGGACGAGTCGGAGGCGGGGGCGGCCGAGACCTGGGCGGAGGCCCGCACCGAGCTGCTGCCGCCGCTGTCACCGGGCTTGGTGGCGGCCCACAGAGCACCGGGCGCGGGCGGCGGTGGCGGGGCGTACCCGTCCTGATCGCCGACCACCGGCGTCCCCGCAGCGGGCGGCTTCGCGCCGTCGCTGTCCGGTTTCGCCTGCCGCTCGTCCATGGAACCTCCCGACTGCCGCGTACCGACGGATTCGGTCGTCGGGTGCTGCCCATAACCGTGCCATATCCGCGCGCGTCAGCACACCCGGCATCAACCGGACCATGCCCCCGGTTGGGCGTTGAGCACCGGAAAGGCAAAATTCGTGCACCTCGTGGCGGACACCCGCCCGGCCGCCGAGACCGAAGCGGACACCCGGGCCGGACCCGGTTTCACTTCCCAGAAGAGGACGCCGAGGCCGAACCCGAGGACGACTTCGTGGCGCCGGCCGAGGACGACTTCGTGGCGTCGGCCGAGCTGGACGTCTTGGTCGGCGTCGAGGCCGAGTTCGATGTCTTGGTCGGGGTCGACGCCGAGTTGGACGTCTTGGTCGGCGTCGAGGCCGAGCTGGTCGTCTTGGTCGGGGTCGAGGCCGAGTTGGACTGGGTCGCGGTTGCGCTGTTGCCGCCCGACGGGCTCTCCGAGTCGCCACCCGTCGGCGGCGTGTTCGCCGGCGGGTCGTTGGTGGGCGGGTCGGGGTCGGGGTTGGTCGCCGGCGGCGTCGTGGCGGGCGGTGTGGTCGCGGGCGGCGTCGTCGCGGGCGGCGTGGTGACCGGCGGCGTCGTCACGGGCGGCGTGGTGACCGGCGGGGTCGTCACGGGCGGCGTCGTGGTGACGGGCGGGGTGGTGGTGACGGGCGGAGTCGTTCCCGGCGGCGTGGTGGTGCCCGGCGGGTTGCTGGTGCCCGGCGGGTTGGTCGTTCCCGGCGGCTTCGTGGTGGTGGGCGGCTTGGTGGTGCCGGGCGGGGTCGTCGGGTTCGGGTTGTCCGGCGTCGTCGGCGGGTCAGGATCCGGGTTGCCGAGCTCGGGACCGGGCACGATCCCCTCGATCGAGCCGAACACGCGGGTGGCCTGGAACAGCCGCGACCAGCGGACCGGGGTCAGCCGCACGTTGAGGCCGGTGCGCGGGGCCTCGACCATCATGCCGTCGCCGGCGTACATCGCGACGTGGTGGATGCCCCGCCAGCTGTTGGTGTGGCTGAAGAAGAGCAGGTCGCCGGGGAGCAGCGAGTAGCGCGAGACGACCTTGTTACGGGTCTGCCAGTACTGGTCGCGGGAGACGCGGTTGAGCTGGAAGCCGACGGACCGGTAGGCGGCCCACATGAGACCGGAGCAGTCGTACTCGTCGGGGCCTTCCTCGGACCACACGTACGGGTCGCCCCGCTGGGCCAGGGCGAACTGGAGGGCCCCCATGGCCCGGGCGTCGGCGCCGCGACCGGCCTCGGGACCGGCCAGGTAGCCCGTGCCGAGCGCGCTGTCGACGCCGGCCTGGCTCGCCTCGGCCGCGGCCAGCGCGTCGGCGTTGGCCAGCTCGAGGGTCTGCTGCGCGGCCTGCTTGCGGGTCAGCTGGGTCTGCAGGGTCTTGTAGGCGGTGGCGAACTCGGTCTGCCGTTCGGTGCTGAGCGCCTGCTCGTCGAGGGCGAGCTGGGCCGTGACCTGGGCCAGCTCGATCTGGCGGGCGATGGCCTGGGCGGTGCCCTGACCGCGCTGGAGACGGGCCAGGTCGTCGAGGCTGTTGACACCGCCGGTGCCGCCGGGCGGCAGGCCGGCGGCGTCGATCACGGCCTGGGCCGCCGCGTCGGCCGCGGCCGCCTGCGCCTGCTGGAGGTTGGCCGAAGCGGCCTGGTATTTCAGGCCCGCGGCCTCGGCCTGGGTCTTGGCCAGATCACGATCCTGCTCGGCCTGGATCAGCTTGTCGCCCAGGGTCGCGATCTCGGTGCGCCCCTTTTCGATCTGCTGCAGGGCCGGGTTGGTGGCGGCGCCGGGCAGCGAGGTGATCGTGGTGGCGGTGGGCGCCTTCTGGCCGGGGAGGACCAGGGTGCCGAGCGCCATCGGACGGGAGCCGACGTCGGGCACGGCCAGGTTGAACGAGTCTTGCGGGGCGGTGGCCGGGTCGGCGAAGGCGGGCACGGGCTGGAACAGGGCGGCGATGGTGGCGGCCACGGCGGTGAACGCAACGGGGCGCCACCACGGGCGCGCGCTGCGTGATCGCCGGACACCAACTCGTGCTGTCGCCATGTGCTCCCCGTCCCGTCGCGGCGCTCCGCGCCGCGTGCCGTCCCCCTAAAGACTTACATCAAAGCTCACATGCCTGTCGATTGATCCCAGGTGAAAGAAGGCTGGGAATCCGACGAACGGCAGCGTGGGGGAGCCGAGCGGACACCGGGGCCTGAAGAGACGTCGGAGGGCCGCCGTACTCTCGACGGCAGTTGTCGAGAGGGGCGCACGAGATGGATGCCGGACTGAAGGCCGAGCTCGAGGCCAAGGTCTATGCCGGTGAGCGGCTGGATCGGGCCGACGGCGAGGCGCTGTACGCCTGCGACGACCTGGCCTGGTTGGGCCGGCTGGCCCACCACCGGCGCACCGAGCTGAACGGCGACCGCGTCACCTTCCACACCGGCCCGCCGTCCGAGGCGGCGTCGATGATCTACGGCGGTCACGAGACCCCGGCCGACCGGGTCGACCAGGTGCTGAGCCTGCGCGACGAGCAAGACCGCACCGGCGAGATCCGGGCCTTCGTCCCGGTGCGCCACCAGCCCGAGGGCGAGGCCAAGGCGGCGGCGCCGACCGAGACGCTGAAGACGTTCGCCGTCTCCCGCCTCCTGCTCGACAACGTGCGCCACGTGACCTCGTCCTGGGCCGCCCACGGCCTGCCTGTCGCGCAGCTCACACTCAACTTCGGCGCCGACGACCTCGAGGGTCCCGGCGACGGGTCCGAGGGGGCCGCCGACCGCGACGAGTTGCTCACCCTCATCTGGGACGCGGGCTTCCGGCCGGTCGAGCGGGACGCCGCCCACGCGGTGGTGCGCGAGCACGAGCCGGCGCCGTCACTGGCCGAGCGGCGCAGCGAGCCGCAGCAGGTCTGGGCCTGAGCCGGGCGCGTACCCTGCAAGGTGAAATGACCGACACGAAGAGCACCCGCCGCCCTCGCCGCGACCCCAGTGGACGCCTGGCGACCATTGGCGACCTCGTCGGCACCGCGCTGGCCGGGCTGGTGACCGGGGCCGTGCTGCTGCTGATCCTCGAGGCGATCCTGTCGCTGACCCGGATCTCCGAGTTCGGCCAGACCAGCGGCTGGCTCGCGATCATCCTGCCGGTGTGGCTGTTCGTCGAAGAGTTCCGGGCCGAGGGCTTCGGCGCCTCGCGTGTGGTGGTGGCACTGCTCGGCATCGGCTTCGCGGTGGCCGTCGGCATGACGCTGGCCGGGTTCGCCGCCGCCTGGTTCCCGACGCTGGTCAGCGGCCTGGTCGGTGCGGCCGGCTTCACTTTGGTCTATTGCCTGATCTGGTTCTACGGCCTGCGGTGGCTCAGCCACCGCATCGGCTGACGAGAGGGAGACATGAGCCCCGCCATCAAATACACGCTCGGCCGGATCGGCCTGTTCGTGGTGGTTCTCGCGCTGCTCTCGCCCCTCCCGCTCAACATCCTGGTGACCGGGATGATCGCCATCGTGGTGTCCGCCATTGCGTCGTTCTTCCTGCTCGCCAAGTGGCGCAACCAGATGAACGAGCAGCTCGTCAACGTCGCGGGCCGCCGCTCGGCCGAGAAGGAGCGGCTGCGAGCCGCCCTGGCCGGCGACGAAGCGGCCGCCGCCGAGGGCGACCGGGCCGCCGAGGCCGGCAACACCACCGCGGCCGACCGGGCCGCGGAGAAGTCCGCCGAACCGCCCCGTTGATCACGCTCTGGGTGGGATAGCGTCGGAGGGACCGCGTTCAGCGAAGCCGGTGCGAATCCGGCGCTGTCCCGCAACTGTGTGACCCCAGGAACTGTGTGACCCCAGGGGTCGAGCCAGGTCGCCTGGACGCCGGTCGCGAAGTAGCGCTCCCGGGGAGGGGCGCCTCGCGGACAGACCACCCCCGAGGCCCTGTCGGCGAAGCACCCGGCCGACGCCCGTCGGCCACGCACCCGGCCGACCGGAGGACCTCATGAAACGCGCTCTTACCGCCGTGCTCGCGGCGACCACGCTGCTGCTGGCCGGCGCCTGTGGTGGCAACGACGACGACGCGACCCCGCAGGGCGGCTCGCCGTCGAGTGCCGGCGCCGCGTCGTATCCGGTGACCGTCGGCGACCTCACGCTCGACCAGCGCCCCGAGAAGATCGTCTCGCTGAGCGCGACGGCGACCGAGATGCTGTTCGCGATCGGGGCCGGGCCGCAGGTGACCGCCGTCGACGACCAGTCGAACTACCCGGCCGAGGCGCCCAAGACCGATCTGTCGGGTTTCAAGCCCAACGCGGAGGCGATCGCGGCCAAGGACCCCGACCTGGTCGTGCTCTCGAACGACATCGACAAGATCGTCGCGCAGCTGGACCGTCTCAAGATCCCGGTGCTGCTCGTGGCCGCCGCCGCTGACCTCGATGGCACGTACCGGGAGATCGGGGAACTGGGGACGCTGACCGGGCACCAGGCCGAGGCCGAGGCGCTGAACGCGCGGATGAAGGCCGACATCGAGAAGATCGTCAAAGACGTGCCGGCCCGCGCCACGCCGCTCAGTTACTACTACGAGCTCGACCCGACGTTCTACTCCGTCACCTCGAAGACGTTCGTGGGCTCGATCTTCTCGCTCTTCGGCCTGACCAACGTGGCCGACACCGCCGACCCGGACGGCGCCAAGGGCGGCTACCCGCAGCTGTCGGCCGAGGCGCTGGTCAAGTCCGATCCGGACACGATCTTCCTGGCCGACACCAAGTGCTGCCGGCAGTCGGCGACGACCGTCGCCGCGCGCAAGGGCTGGAGCACGATCACGGCCGTGAAGAACCAGCAGATCTATCCGCTGGACGACGACATCGCCTCGCGCTGGGGGCCGCGCACGGTCGACCTGGTGCGGGCGGTGGCCGACGCGGTGGCCAAGGTCCCGGCGTGATCGGCGCCGGAGCGTGCCGGGCCGGGTCGGTGTGAGACCGGCCGGCCTGCGGGCCGGCTGGCTGGCCGGTGGTGTGGTCGCGGTGCTGATGGCGCTGATCGCCGGGCTGGCCTTCGGGTCGGTCGCGCTGCCGCCGGGCGGGGTCGCCGTCGAGCTGCTCAACCTGGTGCCCGGCGTCGATCTGCACAGCGGCCTGACGGCTCGCGAAGTGGCCATCCTGACCGAGCTGCGGCTGCCCCGCGTGGTGCTCGGACTGCTGGTGGGCGGCCTGCTCGCACTGGCCGGGGCCGCGTACCAGGGTGTGTTTCGCAACCCGCTGGCCGACCCGCACCTGCTCGGGGTCGCGGCCGGGGCCGGACTCGGGGTGACCGCGGTGATCTCGCTGCGGGCCGGGACGGCCGGCGACGCCACGGCGAATCTGCCGGTCGGCGTGCCGGTGGCGGCCTTCGCCGGTGCGTTGCTGGCGGTCGCGCTGACCTGGCTGCTGGGCGCGGCCGGGGGCCGCGACCGCTCGCCGGCGACGCTGATCCTGGCCGGGGTGGCGGTCTCGTCGTTCCTGGCCGCCGGGCAGACCTATCTCATGCAGCAGCACGTCGACACGCTGCGCGAGGTGTACTCGTGGCTGCTCGGGCGGCTCGCCACCGCGGGCTGGCACGACGTGCTCATCGTGCTGCCGTACGCCGTGATCACCGCCGTCATCGTGCTGGCCCAGCGCCGCGAGCTCGACGTGCTGACGGTCGGCGACGAGGAGGCGACCGGGCTCGGCCTGCACCCGCAGCGCAGCCGCTACCTGCTGATCGTGGCCGCCTCGCTGGGCACGGCGGCGGCGGTGTCGGTCTCGGGGCTGATCGGCTTCGTCGGCATCATCGTCCCGCACACCATGCGGCTACTGGCCGGGCCCAGTTACCGGTCGATCCTGCCGCTGTCGGTGCTGTTCGGCGGCGCGTTCCTGGCCCTGGCCGACCTGCTGGCCCGCACGGCCGGCGGGCAGGCCGAGATCCCGATCGGCGTGGTCACGGCGTTCTTCGGGGCGCCGTTCTTCATCGTGGTGCTGCGCCGCAGCCGGGGGGCGTCGTGACCGCCGTCCGAGTGCGGGATCTCCGCGTACGCCTGGACGGGACCGTGATCGTCGACGGCGTCGACCTGGACGTGGCGCGGGGCGAGTGGGTCACGGTGATCGGGCCCAACGGCGCGGGCAAGTCGACGGCGTTGCGCGCGATCGGCGGCCTGCTGCCCTTCACCGGCACGGTCGAGCTCGACGGCACTCCCGTCGACCGGCTGCACCGTCGCGAGCGGGCCCGGACGATTGCCACGGTGAGCCAGTCGCCCACGGTGCCGCCGGGGATGCTCGTGTTCGACTACGCGCTCCTCGGGCGTACGCCCTATATCGCCCCGCTCGGCCGCGAGTCCGCCGCCGACCTGGCCGCAGTCGAGGAAGTGCTGGGGTCGCTGGATGTCGCTCGGTTCGCGGGACGGCGGCTCGAGACTTTGTCGGGCGGGGAGCGGCAGCGGGTCTTCCTGGCTCGGGCGCTGGCCCAGGGCGCGGGGATTCTGCTGCTTGATGAGCCGACGAGCGCTTTGGACATCGGGCATCAACAGGAAGTGCTCGAGCTGATCGACCGGTTGCGGGGCGAGCGCTCGCTGACGGTGCTGATGACGATGCACGACTTGACAACCGCTGGGGAGTACGCCGATCGCATGGTGCTGCTGGCTGAGGGCGCTGTGGCGGCAGCTGGCACGGCCCGCGAGGTGCTCACCGAAGACAATTTGGCCAAGCACTATCGCGTACGGGTTCGGGTGATCGAGGGCGACCACGGCCCGCTGGTTGTGCCGGTGCGCAGCTAGGGCATGTAAGCGTTGTCCACAGTTCGGCGCTGTCCACAGGCCACCAACTTGATCTCGCCCAATTCGGTCATAATGTCGACGGGGGAGCCCCCTTGGGAGGGTGGGCTCTGTGGTGGGTGTGATCTTGGTGGGGTCTCGGCTGGGTCAGCGGGCGCCGGCGAGGATGGAGAACAGGCCGCCCTGGGCGTCGGCGAGCACGGCGTAGCGGCCGATCGGCAGGGTGGTCGGGGGCTGGACGACCGTGCCGCCCAGGGCCAGGGCGTGGTTGGCCGAGTCGTCGACGTCGTGGACCGAGAAATAGACCATCCAGTGGGGACTGACGTCGTCGGGCCAGAACTCGTGCAGCATGGGCTGGATGCCGCAGACCGGGGTCTCGCGCACCTTGGCCACCACGTACGGCACACCGGACATCGCGCTGTTGCGGAACTGCCAGCCGAACACCGCGTGGTAGAACGCCATCGATCCGTCCAGGTCGCGGGTGTTCAGCTCGTTCCAGGTGAGCGCCCCGGGCACGTCGAACAGTTCGGCGCCGCGCATCGTGCCCGGTTCCCACACGCTGAACGGCGCGCCGCCGGGGTCGAGGAAGGCCGCCATCCGGCCCTGGTCCTGCACGTCGAACGGCGGCACCAGCACCTTGCCCCCGTTGGCGGCGACCCGGGCCGTGACCCCGTCGGCGTCGTTCGTGCCGATGTAGGTGCTCCAGGCGGTCGGCTGGCCGGCGCCGTAGAGCGGACCGGCGCCGGCCACCGGCAGGCCGTTCAGGGTGAACGTGACGTAGTCGCCGGAGACTTCGGACGACCAGCCGAACAGCGAGGTGTAGAACAGTTCCGCGTCGGCGAGGTCGGCGGTGCCGAGATCGACCCAGCTGGGTGCTCCGGGCGTCGATGGGGTCATGGCCGCATCGTCGCATCGCGCACCTTTGGACAGGCTTAAGTGTCATTGTTCTAGCTGAATCGCCGACCCTCATCGCGTCGATAGGCCCATACGGCCACCCAACCCAGGGCAATGGTCCAGCCGGCCAATGCGGCGATAGATCCGAAATCGTAGGGAAAGTCGCTGACGGCGGCCCACATGAGCCGGGCCGCGCCGCCGGTGGGCAGATAGGGCGCGATGTCCTCGACGATGCCCGGCGCCATTCCCGGTCCGGTCATGAGCCCGCCCAGGAACGCGAGCGGGAAGAACAGCAGCTGGGCGACGACGATGGCTGCCTTCTGCGGCATGGAATAGCCGATCGCGAGGCCCATGAGAATGAACGGGATGGCGATGCCGACGACGGTGGCCGCCGTGATGAGGAAAGCGGTCGCGGTGATGGTGGCCTCGGTCAGAAACGCCGCGATGAGAATGACCGGGATCAGCGAAACGAACATCAGGCACAATCCGGCCAGAATGCGTCCGGCGAATCGGGGTGCGGCGCCGGCGGGCAGGGTGCGCACATAGGGATCCCAGGGCTGGGCCCGATCCTCGGAGACGCCGACTCCATATTGGAACAGATTGGTCGACATCACCGAAAAAGTGATCATCGAGGCGGTCGCGGTGGTGGCGTATTCGGCGTTGCTGCCGACGAACGGGACGACGAACGCGAGCATCGCCGCGGCCGGGAAGAACGCGCTGCCGAACAGGGCGATCGGGATGCGGGCGGTCTCGAGGAGCTGAAAACGGGCATGGGTGAGCGCGAGGGATGCCATCTTGTTCTCCCTGCTGGATCAGGCTGCTGCGGATTCGCGGGTCAGTGCGAGGAACGCCTCCTCCAGCGAGGTCGGGCGCACCTCCAGATCTTCGAAGGCGGTTCCGTACGCGACCAGGTCGCGCACCAACTGGTCCGCGTCCCCGGTCAGCAGGTGCAGGCGGTCGCCGTCCCGCTCGATGTCGGAGACGCCGGCGAGCTCGGGCAGCGGCTCGCGGACGGTGAGGCTGACCCGGCGGACGGCGACCAGGCCGCGTACGGCGCCGACCGTGTCGTCGGCGAGCACCCGGCCACCCCCGATCACCACCACCCGCCGGGCCAACGCTTCGATCTCTTCCAGGTAGTGGCTGGTCAGCACGACCGTGCCGCCCTCGGCCGAGAAGGCGCGGATGCCGTCCCACAGCAGCCGGCGGGCCTGCACGTCGAGACCGGTGGTGGGCTCGTCGAGGAAGACCATGCGGGGCCGGCCGACGAACGCCAGCGCCACCGCCACGCGCCGCTTCTCACCGCCGGACAGGCCGCCGGTCTGCCGTCGTACCAAATCGGTGAGCCCGAACCGGTCGAGCAGCTCGGCCCGGGGCAGGGGGTTGTCGTAGTGGGCGGAGACGAAGTCGACGACCTCGCCGACGCGGAGCGAGGCGGGCAGCCCGGTCTCTTGTGGAGTGACGCCGAGCTCGCGCCGGTGGGCCGGCACCCGCGGGTCGCCGCCGAACAACTCGACCCGGCCCGAAGTGGGCCGCCGAATGCCGGTCAGCAGGTTGACCAGGGTGCTCTTGCCAGCGCCGTTCGGGCCCAGCAGGCCGACCAGCTCGCCGGCCGCGACGTCGAACGAGACCTGGTCGAGCGCTAGCTTGTCGCCGTAGCGGCGGGTGACTTCGAGGGCGCGGGCCAGGAACACGGCAACTCCTCAGGGGTTGAGCAGCGCCCGTAGCGCCGCGGTGTAGTCGTCGAAGGCGAGCCGGCCGCGGCGGGTGAGCCGGACCAGGGTGGCCGGGGTGCGGCCCTGATGGGTCTTGGTGACCTCGACGTAGCCCGCGTCCTCGAGTTTGCGCAGGTGGACGGAGAGGTTGCCGGCGGTCATCTTCAACGAGTCCTGCAGCTGGGGGAACGTGATGCGGTCGTCCTCGCGCAGAACTGAGAGGGCCGAGACGACGCGCAGCCGGGCCTGGGCGTGGATCACCGGGTCGAGCTCGGTCGACAGCGGATCGGTCTGGTCGGTCATCGCAGGCGCAGCCAGCCGATCAGGCCGGCCGCGATCATGCCGCCGCCCCCGGCGACCGCCACGATCAGCGAGTGCCAGCCGGAGCCGAGCAGGATGCCCACGATGTTGATCACGCTGACCCAGGCCCCGAGGACGAACATCTGGCGGTCGTTCCAGACGGCGGCGCCGGCCATGTAGAGCGCGCCGGTCAGCGCGACCATGCCGCCGGCCCACAGCAGACCCGCCTGCTCCTCCGGCAGAACGTCGCTGAACTGCGAGAAGAGGACGGAGAAGGCGGTGTAGGCGACCGACCAGCTGATGCCGTACATGGCGCCCTGGCGGTTGCTGGGGCCCATGACGCGGCGGCTGACCCGGCTGCCCGCGACGCCGGTGGTGATGCCGGCCGAGATCATGAGGAAGGCCAGGGTGGCCAGTGGGAGCCAGGCCGGCAGGTCGACGAAGACCCGGCCGTCGGGGCCGAAGCGCAGGAAGAACAGTGTGAAGCTGACGAGCCAGGCGATGCCCCACGGCCAGAACATCAGGCGCGGATCGGGCGAGAGGTCGCGGCCGACGTTGGCCCGCTCGCGCTCGATCAGGGCCAGCGACTCGGCCGGGTCGAGCGGCGGGGCGTCGTCATCGATCGGGGTCATGCAAAGAACTTTACTGCACAAAGTCAAAGAGCTTTGTGCCATAAAGTTGACAGGGGTCAGGCCAGCGGACCGGGCAGGGGTTTCGCGTGTACGACAGAGAGCCGCGAGACGGCTCGGGTCAGCACCACGTAGAGCCGGTTCAGGCCCTTGGGCTCGGCGTCGACGATGTCGGCCGGCTCGTGGACGACGACATGGTCGTACTCGAGGCCCTTGACCACCGTGGCCGGCACCACCGTGACCCGGGCCTCGGACTCGACGTCGTCGGCGGTCGCGTTGTCGATGCCCGCCGCCGCGAGATGGCCGCGCAGCCGCTCCACCGCGTCGTCGGCCGCGATCAGGGCGACCGAACCCTCGTGGGCCAGGGCCGCGGTCACCTCGGCCAGCGTCATGGCGTCCAGATCGGACGGTTCGGCCACCGGCACCACGACCAGTTCGCCGTCGCGGCGCAGCGACACCGCCTCGGGCACGTCGACGCCGAGCGCCGGCAGCAGGCGGTTGGCCAGGGTCAGCACCGAGGCCGGGACGCGGAAACCGATGGTCAGCGGCACCACGGCCGCCTCCGGCTTGCCCAGGTGGCCCAGCGTCTCGCGCCACTCGGCGGCGGCCCACGGCGCCGTGCCCTGGGCCAGATCGCCGAGCACGGTGATCGAGCCGTGCTCGCTGCGCCGGGCGATCGCGCGGGCCTGCATGGGGGAGAGATCCTGGGCCTCGTCGACCACCACGTGACCGAAGCTGGGCTCGCGTTCGAGCAGGCCGGCCGCCTCGTCGACCAGCAGCAGGTCGGCCGACGTGAACTTGGCCGCCTTGACCGTACGCGGTGGCTTGGCCCAGCGGATGGCGTCGCGCTCCACGTCGTCGAGCACTCCCGCGGGCGGATCGGTCAGCACCTCGGCCACCAGCGCCTCGGGCGTGACCGCGGGCCAGGCCGCGTCCAGGAACCCGGTCACCGGCGCGACCTTGCTCATCTTGCGCAGCCAGGCGTCGGTCGGCGAGTTGCCGGTGCGGTACTCCGACTGGCGCTGCAACAGGCCGACGACCCGCGCCCGCACCCGTTCCCGGCCCACCGCGTACGGCAACCCGTCGCGCCGCGCCTCGTCGACGATCCGGCGCAGCGGCTCGGCGTCGATGCGCCACCGGTACGAGCCGTCCGACACCATGATCGGCTCGGTCGGCTTGGCCAGCTTGCGCCACAGGGCCGCGCGCAGCACCTCGGCCATCCGTACGTCGTGCTTGACCAGCGCCGCGGCCGGGCTGTCGGTGGCCCGCACCGGCGCCCGCCCGACGAGTTCCTCAACCGTGGCCTGTTGCACCTCGACCTCGCCGAGCGCGGGCAGGACGGCCGAGATGTACGACAGGAAGGCCGTGTTGGGCCCGACGATGAGCACGCCCGAGCGCCGCAGCCGTTCCCGGTGCAGATACAGCAGGTAAGCGGCCCGGTGCAGACCGACGGCCGTCTTACCGGTGCCCGGGGCGCCCTGGACGCAGATCGAGTCGGTGATCTCGGCCCGCACCAGTTCGTCCTGCTCGGGCTGGATGGTGGCCACGATGTCGCGCATCGGCCCGACGCGGGGGCGCTCGATCTCGGCGGTCAGGATCCGGCTGCTGGTGCCCAGCTCTTCGCCGCGGTCGAGGTGCTCGTCCTCGAAGCTGGTCAGCTCGCCCTTGACGAACCCGAACCGGCGGCGGGTGGCGACACCCTGCGGATCCCGGACGCTGGCTCGGTAGAACGACCGGGAGAGCGGAGCGCGCCAGTCGAGCACCATCGGCTCGCCCGCATCGTCGGTGACGTGCCGGCGCCCCACGTGGTAGGCCGCGTCCTCGATGTCGAGCCGACCGAAGAAGAGCGGGGTGGTCGGGTCGTCGGCCAGCTCCTTGACCCGGCGGGCCATGTGCCGGCCGAGCTGCTCGGCGGTGTAGGCGTCCCCGGCGACCCGGTCGCCGGTGGAGTAGAGAGCCTCGGCCCGGCCCCGCATGCGGGCCAGCGCGGCGCGCGACTCGCTGAGGTGGCGGCGTTCGGCGGTGAGTTCGGTGTCCAGGTCGAAGGCGGGCACGGTGCATCCTCAGGCAGGTGGTTCCTGGCTGCTCGCGTATCCGAAGGGGCGATCGGCGGTCCCTCGGCGCGGGGGACGTCCGCTGCGGTGCTTTCTCACCACGGCCGTCAAGCGGCCGTCCACGTTACGCCCCGTGCGCTGCCCGTTCCACCGAATTACCGCCGTTGGAGATGAGGGCATGGCGGATGAGGGTGGTCGGGGTGGGGGCGGATCTCGGATCCGCAGGTTCTGCGGGCGCTGGCTCATCCGGCCCGGATCGCGATCGTTGAATACCTGAACAACATTCGGCCTGGTCGCGGCCGTGGTGGGCCGGTTCGTGGTGCGACGTGAGCCACCTTCGGATCCGGTCATGAGCGGTTCCCGGTCGGCCCGGGATAGCGTCGGGGCATGAGCGACAGCGCCGGTCGGCCCCGGGTCGGGCACATCCAGTTCCTCAACTGCCTCCCGATCTACTGGGGCCTCATGCGGTCCGGCGCCCTGCTCGATGTCGACCTGCGCAAGGACACGCCCGATAGGCTCAGCGCCGACCTCGTGGCCGGGGATCTCGACATCGGCCCGATCACGCTCGTCGAATACCTGCGGCATGCCGACGAGCTGCTGCTCCTGCCCAACCTCGCGGTCGGCAGCGACGGGCCGGTGCTCAGCGTCAACCTGATCTCGACCCGGCCGCTGGCCGAGCTGGACGGCCGGCCGGTCGCGCTCGGCTCGACCTCGCGGACGGGTGTGCTGCTGGCCCAGATGTTGCTGGCCGAGCGGTACGGCGCCGAGCCGGAATACTTCCGCTGCCCGCCCGAGCTCACCCAGATGCTGATCGAGGCCGACGCCGGCGTGCTGATCGGCGACCCGGCCCTGCGCGCCCTGTACGAGGCTCCGCGCAACGGCCTGCACGTCACCGACCTGGGCGAGGCGTGGAAAGAGTGGACCGGCCTGCCGATGGTCTTCGCGGTCTGGGCCGTCCGTAAGGACTTCGCGGCCGCCCACCCGGGCGTGGTCAAGGACGTGCACGAGGCGTTCCAGCGCTCCCGCGACCTCAGCCTGACCGAGCTCGACGAGGTCGCCACCGCCGCCGCCCGGTGGGAGCCGTTCGACGCGGCGACGCTGGCCAACTACTTCCGGGCCCTCGACTTCTCGCTCGGCGAGCGGCAGATCGCCGGAATCCGGGAGTTCGCCCGGCGTGCGGCGGCTCGCGGTGAGGTGCCCCCGTTGCCCGCTGAAGGCCCGCTTTTCGCCGAAGTTTGATCTTCGGGCGCGCAGACGCTACGTTCCGCGAACCTCTCAGCTGGTTCATAGGAAAACGGGGATCACATGCGCCTGCGCCCGATCGCTCTGCCGGCGGCCATCGCCGCTCTGGCTCTAGGCGGCCTGGCCGCCCCGGCGCAGGCTGCGCCCGTCGACGACGAGGAACAGTTCGTCGGCGTGCTGATCCCCGAGCAGATCGCCGTGATCGACGGCAAGACCAAGACCGTCCGGGCCGACGTCCTCAACATCGGGCCGGAGGCGGTCAAGGACGTCGTCGTGAGCTTCACGAACGTCGACCCGGCGGTGAAGCTGACGCTGCCCGCGGGCTGCGATGCCACCTCGTGTCAGATCGACGAGCTCAAGGCCAACGGTAAGAAGACCCTCTCGATCACTGTGGCGGTGACCAGCGACAAGCTCGTCTCCGGGTTCGACGTCACGATCGGTGCCTACACGACTGAGGTCTCCGTCGTGCGCTCCGAGGGCGGTGTCGACCTCGAGCTCGAGCCGATCGACGACCTGAAGCTCGAGCGCGGCCAGTCCGCCGCCCTGCCGATCACCGTACGGAACACCGGCAGCGAGCCGGTCGACTCGGTGGGTCTGCTGGTGCTGGGCGAGGAGGGGCTGACGGCGTACGGCGACTACCGCAATTGCCTCTCCCTCGAGGAGGTCGAGGAGGATCTCGCGCTGCCGGGCGTCCTCTGCAAGTTCGACGAGGAGTTCACGCCGGGCTCGACCTTCCAGGTGCCGGCGGACAGCCCCATCAAGGTCGGCCTCGACAAGGACGCGGGCGGCCCGTACACGTACGTCGGGGCCGTCCTGGCCGTCGGGGTGAACGACGCCGACGCCGCGCTGCTGGCCAAGCGCAAGGCCGGCAAGGTGCTCTCGCTCGACGCGGTCAGCAAGGCCACCGGCATCGAGGACGGCGATGCGCCGGAGGACATCAACGAAGAGGACAACGTCGCCGAGTTCGGCGTGGCGGTCGGCAAGTCGGCGGCGGACAGTGCCGCGGTCGGCGCCACCATCTCCGGGGCCGGCGGCGATCGCAAGACCTTCGAGGTCGGTGTGCGCAACCTCGGCCCGACCACGGTCATCCCGATCAGCCAGGACTTCGACTGGTTCCCGAGCGCGCGGGTCTCGATCCCGGCCGGGGTCAAGCTGACCGAGGTCGACGAGAACTGCATGCCGGCCGGTGGCGAGGGCGACGACTTCCCGAAGCCCGGCACGGTGAACGGTCAGGACTACGTCTGCATCCCCCTGCTCGGCCTGCGCGTCGGTGAGACCAGCAAGTTCACCTTCACCGGCACGCTGACCGGCGACAAGTCCGAGGCGGGCTCGGTCGTCGTCGACGGCGGGGTGCAGGACGGCAACGCCAAGAACGACAAGGCCGCGATCACCGTCGCGCTGACCGGCGACGGCGGCGAGGGCGGCGGGCTGCCGGTCACCGGCACGCCGACCGGGCTGGTCGCGCTGGGTGGCGCGCTGCTGCTGCTCGCGGGGGGCGTGGCGGCGTACGTCTTCCGCCGTCGCCGGATCGTCACCACCCTCTGATCCACCTTCATCAGGACCGTCCGGATGCCCGGGCGGTCCTGATCTGTGTGTGCCCCCATGGGGTTGCCGGTCCTTACTAGGATCCGACGGATCATGAAGAGTCCCGAGTTCGACGGGCATGAGCGCGCTCGCTGGGCCGGCCGTGCCGCCGCCTACGACCGCAGCTTCGCCCGTCTCTGCGCCCATCCGGCGGCCGCCCTGCTCGAGGCGGCCGGGGTCGACAAGGGGCACCGCCTGCTCGACGCGGGCACCGGCACCGGCACGGTGGCCGCCCTCGCGGCCTCGCAGGGCGCCTCGGTGCTGGCCGTGGACGCCGAACCCTCCATGCTCGACATCGCCGCGACCCGTCTCCCCGAAGGGGCGACCGTCCTGGCCACGCTGCCGGTGCTGCCGTTCCCGGCCCGTATCTTCGACGCCGCGGTGGCCAACTTCGTGATCAACCACGTCGGCAACCCGGCGTCGGCCGTGGCCGAGCTGGCCCGGGTGACCCGCCCCGGCGGACGGGTCGCGGTCACCGTCTGGCCGTCTCCGCCGCCGACGGCCCAGCGGCTGTGGAGTGACATCTTCGACGCCGCGGGCGCGGAACGACCGGCTGGTCTGCCCCGCCTCGACCCGGGCAACGACTTCCCGCGTACGCCGGAAGGGGTCTCGGCCCTGCTCGACGAGGCCGGACTGACCGAAGTGACCTGCACCACCCTGTCGTGGACGCTGCGCATCGATCCGGAGGACTGGTGGGCCGGTCCCGCGGCCGGCCTGGCCACCGCCGGCCTGATCCTCGACCACCAGCCACCGTCCGTCGTGGACGAGGTGCGGGCCGCGTTCGACGAGGTCACGGCCCCTTACCGCGGCGACGACGGCTTGCTCGCACTGCCCGCCTCGGCCCTGCTGGCGGCCGGGTCAAAGCACTGACAACGCCGGGGCGGCCGATGCGGAACGTAGGCGGGCGGCGTCGCGGCTCGGGGGTTCGCCGAACTGACGGCGGTATTCGCGGCTGAACTGCGACGGGCTGTCGTAGCCGACCCGGTGGCTGACCCCGGTGACGTCGTCGGGCCGGGCGGCCAGCATCAACCGCGCCTCCTGCAGCCGGATCCGTTTCTGGAACTGGATCGGGCTCATCGCGGTGACCGCCTGGAAGTGGCGGTGGAAGGCCGAGACGCTCAGGCCGGAGCGCCGGGCCAGGTCGTCGATGCGGAACGACTCGCGATAGTGGTCGCGGATCCAGCGCACCGCCTGCGCGACCTGGGTGACGCTGCTACCGGTCAGACCCAATTGGCGTACGGCGGCGCCCTGTTCCCCCGTGACCAGCCGCCACAGGATCTCGCGGCGGATCAGCGGCGCCACCACCGGGATGTCGCGCGGGGTCTCGAGTAACCGCAGCATGCGCACCGCAGCGTCGACCAGCTCGTCGGGGGCGTCACTGACCGCGATGGCCGAGGTCGGGCCGGTGGTCGGCGGGAGCGTGCCGGCCGGCGCCCCCACCAGCACGTCGGCGATCTCGGACGGGTCGAGCACCAGGCCGAAGCCGAGCGCCGGGGCCTCGGTGTAATGGCCGCTCACGGGCAGGTCGACCGAGGCCACAAGGTATTGGCCGGCTCGGTATTCGTAGACACGGTCGCCGAGGGCAAGCGTCTTGGCGCCCTGGGCGATGAGGGCAAGCACGGTGCCCGACATCGAGGCCGACGACTCGAAGGCCCGGGTGGCCCGGCCGATCAGGACGCCGTCGATGGCCGTGGTGACGCCGGACCGGGCGTGGCGGTCCAGCAGCGTACGCAAATCCTCGAGCGACACCCTTTGAGAGTAATAGGCAAGGATCGGCGAGGCTCGTTCTACTGACCGGGTCGGTGAGCTGGTGCCATGGAGAGGAGCAAATTTCACCGTACGAAACGAGGGGTTGAATCATGCGAGTCGCGATCGTGCTCGGGGGCAGTTCCGGTATCGGCCAGGCGACGGCGGTCGAGCTGGCGCGGCGGGGAACCGGCGTCATCGTCACCTACAACGGGAATCCGGCCGGCGTGCAGCAGACGGTCGCGCTGGTCGAGAAGGAGGGCGGCACGGCCGTCGCGCTGCGTCTCGACATCGGCCGCACCGAGGGTTTCGCGGCGTTCCGGGATCAGGTCGTCGTCACGCTGCGCGAGACCTGGCAGCGCGACACGTTCGACTACCTGGTCAACAACGCCGGCTTCGGCGGCAGCGCCATGTTCGCCGACACCACCGAGGAGCTGTTCGACCGCTTCCTGCGGGTGCTGCTCAAGGGTCCGTACTTCCTGACCCAGAGGTTGCTGCCCCTGCTCGCCGACGGCGGCGCGATCGTCAACGTCAGCAGCTCGTCGGCGCTGCCCACCGGTCATGTCGACGTCGGCTACTCGGCCTACGGGACCATGAAGGGCGGGCTCAACACGCTGACCCGGTTCTTGGCCAAGGAACTCGCGCCGCGGCGCATCCGGGTCAACGCGGTCTCGCCCGGGCCGACCCGCACCCGGCTGGCCGACGCCGACGGCGTGGTCGGCTTCGAGGCGTACCCCGAGGTCATTCCGATGCTGGCCGAGAAGACGGCGCTGGGCCGCCTCGGTGAGCCCGATGACGTCGGCGCGGCGATCGCGAGCCTGCTCTCGAACGAGAGCCGGTGGATCACCGCGCAGAACGTCGAGGTCTCCGGCGGTTTCGACCTATAGCAGGGCGTCCAGGGCGGCCACGTCGGCCGGTGAGAGCTCCCACGCGGCGGCCGCGGCGTTGGCGTGCACCTGTTCGGCGGTCGTGGCGCCGGCGATCACGCTGGTCACGGCCGGGCGCGCGGCGAGCCCGGCGATGGCCAGCTCGAGCAGGCTGTGACCCCGGTCGGCGGCGAAGTTCTTCAGCGCCTCGATGGTGTCCCAGTCGGCGCCGTCGATCCAGCGCTGGTAGCGGGGGAGCGACAGCCGGGTGCCCGCGGCCGGCTTCTGGTCGCGGCTGTACTTGCCGCTGAGCAGGCCCGAGTCGAGCGGGAAGAACGGCAGCAGGCCCAGCCCGAACTGCTCGCAGGCCGGCACCACCTCGGTCTCGACCTCGCGGTGGAGCAGGCTGTACTGGTTCTGCGCGCTGATGAACGGGGTCAGGTTGCCGGCCCGGGCCGTCCAGTCGGCGTCGGCGATCTGCCAGCCCGCGAAGTTGGAGTGGCCCAGGTAGCGCACCTTGCCCGAACGGACCAGGTCGTCGAGGGCGGCCAGCGTCTCCTCGATCGGGGTTTGCTCGTCGGGGGTGTGCAGCTGGTAGAGGTCGATGTAGTCGGTCTCGAGCCGGCGCAGCGAGGCCTCGACCGCGCGCACGATGTAGCGCCGGGAACCGCGGGCCCCGAAGTCGTTGCCGTTGAGCCCCTCCATGTCGAGCCCGAACTTGGTCGCCACCACGACCTCGTCGCGCCGGCCCTTGAGCGCCGCACCCAGGCATTCCTCGGAGGCGCCGTGCGGGGTGCCGTAGACGTCGGCCGTGTCGAACAGGGTGATCCCGGCGTCGAGGGCGGCGTCGACGACCTCGCGGGTGCCGTCGGCGTCGAGTTTGCGGCCGAAGTTGTTGCAGCCGATGCCGACGACGGAGACGACCAGACCCGAGGGGCCCAGCCGGCGGTAGCTCATCTCACTCATGAACAAAACCCTATGCCCGAAGGTGCCGACGTTTGCCCGGGACGCCACGACATCGGTCGGCATCTATTGACACAGTCCCGAAACAAAAAGGACTCTTTCCTGAGAGCGCTCTCCCCCATCCCGCCTCTGCGGAAGGTGTCACCGTGCGTACCCTTTTGCGAGCCTTGGCCGCGCTGGCCATGACCGTTCCGGTCGTGGCCGCGATATCCCCGCCTGCGGCCCAGGCCATCGGACCGAACCTGCTGCCCGTCACCGTCTCCAACAACTCCGGTCGCGGCGAGGCGGTGCACATCTACGTCATCGGCGTCCAGCTGTCGTCCGGCCGCCTCGGCTACGTCAACCAGGGCGGCACCTTCTCGCCGTGGACCGGCGGGGCGCTGCCCCCGGCGCCCGCGCCCGACGTCTCCATCCCCGGCGCCGGCAACGGCGGCAGCACCACGATCAACTTCCCGCGCGGCTTCTCGGGCCGGGTCTACTTCTCGCTCGGCGAGAAGCTCAAGTTCTTCCTCACCCCGGACGGCCTGGTGCAGCCCGCGCCGTGGGCCGGCGGGGACGCCAACGCGAACATCCTGTTCGACTGGAGCGAGTTCACCTACAACGACGCCGGGCTGTGGCTCAACAGCTCGCAGGTCGACATGTTCGCCGTGCCGCACGCGGTCTCGGTGACCGGGGCCTCGGGCGCCACCAAGCGCACGGGTGACCTGGTCGCGAACGGCCGGGACAACATCATCAACACGTTGCGCGGCACTTCGGGGTGGGCCAACACCGTGCGTACGCGGTCCGACGGAACGGTGCTGCGGGTGCTCGCGCCGGGCAAGGCCGCGGGCGCCGGGCTCTTCAGCACCACCTACCTGGACTCGTACATCGCGTCGGCCTGGAACGCGTACACGAGCAAGACGCTGACCGTGGTGCCCTTCGGCGACCAGCCCAACCTGAAGTACTTCGGCCGCACCTCGGGCAACGTCATGCGCTTCACCAACTCGGCCGGCGCGCAGGTGGCCCAGTTCAACCGGCCCTCGTCGTCCTCGGTGTGGGGCTGCGACGGTGATCTGCCGGCCCCCAACGACCAGGTTGTCGGACCGATTTCCCGTACGCTGTGCGCCGCTCTCAACCGCGGCACGCTCGGCACCATCGACACCCAGCCCAGCCTCAACGCGGCCGACTTCTACAAGAGCAACCCGACCAACGTGTACGGCAAGGCGATCCACGCCAACATGCAGGACGGCAAGGCCTACGCCTTCGCGTTCGACGACGTCGGCGCGTTCGAGTCGCTCGTGCACGACGGTGACCCGCGTCGGGCCGGCATCCACCTGACCGCGTTCACCGGCGGGGGCGGCCCGACCAACCCGCAGCCGACCGGCGTACCGGTGATCAGCTCGCTCAACAACAAGTGCATCGACGTGCCGAGCTCGAACTTCGTCGACAGCGCCCCGCTGCAGATGTGGACCTGCAACAACAGCGGCGCCCAGAAGTGGACCTTCACCGGTGGCACGCTGCAGGCCGGCGGCAAGTGCATGGACGTGCAGGCCGCGGGCACCGCCAACGGCACGGCGATCCAGCTCTACACCTGCAACGGCACGGCGGCCCAGCAGTTCGTGCTGAGCGGCGCCGGTGACCTGGTCAACCCCCAGGCCAACCGGTGTGTCGACATCAAAGAGGTGAACCCGAACGACGGCGCCCGCCTGCACCTGTGGGACTGCGTCGGCGCCAGCAACCAGAAGTGGCGCAAGGGCTGATCCGGCGTCTCCGCCGCGGACCGGTTGGGGCCGGTCCGCGGCGGAGAACTACGTTGTCCTGGTGATCTACCTCGGCGGTGGCGGCAGCGAACACGACGAGTCCCGCCTGTGGGACGAGGTGTTCGTCCCCGGCGCCCGCCTCACCGTCTGGCCCGACGCCATGCCGCGTCCACAGTGGCCGGCAACGCTCGCCTGGTTCCGGCAGGCGCTGGCTCCCCGCGGCGACTTCGAGTTCGTCGAGACCGGGGCGGACGTGCTCGTCATACCGGGCGGCAACACCTTCGACCTGCTGTCCGCCGTGCGGGACCGGCTGGGCGGGGTGTCAGCTCTTCTCGAGCGCGGCGGCCATGTGTACGGCGGAAGCGCCGGCGCCATCCTGCTGGGCGCCGACATTTCGATCGCCGGCCTGCTCGACCCCAACGACATCGGCCTGACCGACACCACCGGCGCCGACCTGTTGTCCGGCCACTTGGTGCTTCCGCACTACACCCCGGGCCAGGTCATCGGTGCCCAGGACGCTTCGGTGCTGGCGATCCCCGAAACGGCCGGCGTCGTCGTCGACGGCACCCGGGCCCGCAACGTCGGCCCCTCACCCGTCCACGTCATCACGCCCGATGCCGTCACCCCCTACGCCGCCGGCGAAACCTTTACGCTCGGCCCGTGCTGATCCCGACGCGCGAGCTGACCGCGGACAACCTGGAGCTGATCGAGTTCGCCCGGGCGGTCGTCGACGAGAACACCGACGGCGAGGACGGCGTGCACACCATGGGCGCCGCCGTCCGGGGAGCCGACCGGCGCATCCACGGGGGTATCAACCTCACTTCACCGGCGGGCCATGCGCCGAACTGGTCGCGCTCGGAAACGCGCGAGCCTCGGGGGCGCGAGAGCTGACGACGATCGTTGCCGTCGGCAACTACGGGCGTGGGCCGATCGATCCGTGCGGCCGCGACCGTCAGATCCTGCTCGACTACCACCCCGGCATCCGGGTCATCCTGCCCACGGCCGAGGGTCCACGCAGCGTGGCCATCACCGACCTGATGCCGCTGGCCGGCCGGTGGAGTCCCGAAACGGGTGCACAGCCCTTCAACGGCTAGGTGGCCGGTCGGCGAGGCGTCAGCCGGCGTAGAACGCGCTGAGGATGGGGCCGAGCACGGCCGGGTCGGCGATGTGGCCTTCGACCTCGAGGGTTTGGCGCCGCGCGTCGGGCAGGGCGGCGGCCGCAGCGTCGGCCGCCGCACCGAAGAAGTCGGCGGGCAGCCCGGCCATTTGCGCGTCGACCGAGATGCCGGTGGTCAGGAGCACCGGCTGCCGCACTGTCGCGAGACGGCCCGCCGGGGGTGGACCGTCGCCGAGGCAGGCCGCGTCGTAGCGCAAGGTCGGGGCCAGTGCCCGCAGCGCGGGCCACACTGGCGCGGCCTCGGCGGCCGCGAGGTCCTGGTCGGAGGATCCGGCGAGCCGCATGAACAGCCGCAGCGCCTGGTCGCGGTCGCCGGCGTCGAGCGCCAGGCCGAGATCGAGCCGGTACGCCCGCCAAGCGGCGGCCATTGTGGCGTCCACCTGGTACGGCACCTCGTGGACGGCGATCCGGTCGATCGGCAGCCCCGCGGCCGCCGCCTCCAACGCGAGCGCCCCGCCGGTCGACGCCCCGAACAGGTGCGCCCGCCCGCCGGCGGCCTCGATCACCGCGGCGAGATCCTCGACCTCCCGCTCGACGGCGTAGACCTGACCGTCGCCGCTGTCGCCGCGGCCGCGCCGCCGGTAGTTCACGACCGTGAAGCTCTGGGCCAGGTGCTCGCCCAGCGGGCGGTTCTCCGCGCCGTCGTCCAGACCGCCCCCGACGAGTACCAGCACGGGCCCGTCGTCGCTGAGCCGGTCGTAGCCGATCGACGTGCCGTCGGCCGAGTTCACATGCGGCATTTCGAGCTCCCTTGATCGCCGTTACTCCTAAACTAGGAGTAGTAGGTGCTAAAGGCAAGGTACGATCAGCGCATGCGGAGCTACGGGGATCTGTGCGGCATCGCCCGGGCGCTCGACGTCATCGGCGAACGTTGGGCGCTATTGGTGGTGCGTGAGCTGTTGTTCGGCCCCAAGCGGTTCGCCGATCTGCATCGTGGCCTGCCCGGCATGAGCCAGAACGTGCTGACCCAGCGGTTGCGCGAGCTCGAGGAGTCCGGGGTCCTGGCCCGGCGTCGCGCGCTGCCCCCGGCGGCCGGGCTGATCTACGAGCTCACCGATCGCGGCCGCACCCTCGAACCGGTCCTGCTGGCGCTGGGCCGGTGGGGCAGCCCGCTGTCGCCGCGGCCCGACTCGGCCGAGGAACTCAGTCCGGACGCGCTGATCGTGGCGCTGCGCACCACCTTCGTCGCTGCCGCGATGGGATCTGTCCGCGGCACCGTCCAGCTCCGACTGCCCGGGGATGCGTTTCTGCTCACGGCCGGCCGGGACGGGCTGGAGGCGGTGCGGGGCGAAGCTCGCGCCGATGCCACCCTGACGTCCACCGTGCGCACCGTGCAAGACCTGGTGTTCGACCGGCGTGAACTCGACGATGCCGTCCGAGGCGAAGCCGTGAGCGCCGAGGGCGACCTGCGGCTGCTGCGGCGACTGCTGGCCGCGTTCGACGACCACCGCTCCTGAGGCCGCGGACGTCTAGGCGTCGGGTGGGGCGGCCAGGTCGCGGTAGGCCGGGCGCAGCAGGTCGACCAGGGGGATGTGGCGGACCCGGACCGGCGGGGCGTCGAGGGCCCGGAGCAGCAGTTCGGGTGGAGCGGTGACGCGGGCCGGGCGTTCGCGTAGGCGGCTCAGGCTGATCGCGGGCGTGTAGAAGTCGGCCAGGCGATCCTCCAAAGGGGACTCCTCGACGGCCAGCGGGTCGATCGGGGCGGCCGGTTCGGCGGTGCCGCGCAGGGCGTCGAGCAGCACGTCGCGGGGGCGGCCGCGCCAGGCCAGGATCAGGAACGGGTCGTCGTCGAAGGCTTCGGCCAGCACGTACAGCACCGCGGAGCCGTGCTTGCAGGGCACGCTCCAATCTGGACAGCTGCAGTGGAGGTCGAGGCGATCGGGAAACAGCGGCGCCTCGTGGGCCGCGAACAGGTCAACGATCTCGTGCGGCATCTCGCCCGCGAGCAGCGCCGCTCGATAAAGAGCTTGGGAGCCGAGCGCCTCGGTCAATTCGGTCCACTGTGTTTCGTCGAAAGCGTCGAGCGAGATCGTGACCTCGTACGGCTGAGGCCGTGAACCCTGCACGCGGCCGGTGACCCGCCCGGCCGAGAGTGCGAAGTCCATCACCTGGCCCTTGCGCGCGTAGGC
This sequence comes from Paractinoplanes aksuensis, assembly GCF_024137025.1. Lineage (GTDB taxonomy): Bacteria > Actinomycetota > Actinomycetes > Mycobacteriales > Micromonosporaceae > Actinoplanes > Actinoplanes aksuensis. The sequence goes on along the minus strand of NZ_JAMYJR010000058.1, from coordinate 45,993 downwards.
CCGGCCGCGAGCCAGGCGGCCGCCGTCGCAGATCTGCTCGAGCACCTCGACGAAGCGGCGCGACCACCACTGTTCGCCGATCTTGCCGCGCTTGGCCCGGACGGCGATGCCACCCTCGACCGCGATCGCCTTGCCGCCCTCGAAAAACCGTCCATTTTGGTCGATCGGCATGTCAACGCACCGCCGCGGGGTCGAGCGCGAACAGTTCGCGCAGCTGGTCGGTGTTGAGCTCGCTGATCCAGTCCTCGCCGGTGCCGACGACCGAGGACGCCAGCGCCTTCTTGCGCTCGATCATCGCGTCGATCTTCTCTTCCAGCGTGCCGGTGCAGATGAACTTACGGACCTGGACGTTGCGCGACTGTCCGATGCGGAAAGCGCGGTCAGTGGCCTGGTCCTCGACGGCCGGGTTCCACCACCGGTCGAAGTGGACGACATGGTTGGCTGCGGTGAGGTTGAGGCCGGTGCCGGCCGCCTTCAGCGACAGGAGAAACAGCATCGGCTCGTCGTCGGTCTGGAAGCGCTCGACCAACTCGTCGCGCTTGGCCTTCGACAGTCCACCGTGGAGCCACAGCACCGGGCGGTCGAGGTGCGCGGCGAGATACGGCTGCAGCAGCGAGCCCCACTCGGCGTACTGGGTGAAGACCAAGGCCTTGTCGCCATCCTCGATGATCTCTTCGGCGAGTTCCTCGAGGCGGGCCAGCTTGCCCGAGCGGGCAGGCAGGCGCGAGCCGTCCTTGAGCAGGTGGGCCGGGTGGTTGCAGACCTGCTTGAGCTTGGTCATCGCGGCCAGCACGTTGCCCCGGCGCTGAATACCTTCGCTGCCCGAGATGGCATCCATCATGTCCTCGACGACAGCCTGGTAGAGCGTCGCCTGCTCGGGAGTGAGCGTGCACCAGACCTTCATCTCGTTCTTCTCGGGCAGGTCCGAGATGATGGTCTTGTCGGTCTTGAGGCGGCGCAGCACGAACGGGCCGGTGGCGCGTTTGAGGGCGGCGGCCGCGTCCTCGTCCTGGCGCACCTCGATCGGCTCCTGGAAGCGGCGGCGGAACCGCTTGGCCGGTCCGAGCAGTCCCGGGTTACAAAAGTCCATGATGGACCAAAGCTCGGCCAGGTGGTTCTCGACCGGCGTTCCGGTGAGGGCCAGTCGCGAACGGGCCGGCACCGCACGGACGGCCTGGGCCTGCCGGGTGCCGCTGTTCTTGATGGCCTGCGCCTCGTCGCACACGACGCGTCCCCAGTGGACATCGCGCAGTGTTGCGAGGTCGCGCACGGCCGTGCCGTACGTCGTGACCACGAGATCGGCGTTCTGCACGGCCGCGTCGAAATCGGCCCCGCGTTGCCGGGTGCCACCGTGGTGCACGTATACCCGCAGGCTGGGCGCGAACTTGGCCGCCTCCTTGAACCAGTTGCTGACCAGAGACATAGGACAGATGAGCAGCGTCGGCGCGACCTCGGGCGGCCGGAGAAAGTCCGGCACCGTAGCGTCCACAACGGACTCGCGCTCAGCCAGCAGCAGCGAGAGAGTCTGCGCGGTCTTGCCCAGACCCATGTCGTCGGCCAGGATTCCGCCCAGCCCCAGGCGCGACAAGAAATGCAGCCAGGAAAGACCGCGTTCCTGGTACGGGCGGAGGGTGCCCTGGAAGGTGGGCGGCGTCGGCACCAGCGCGAGTCGCTCGGCGGCCTGACCGGAGAGCAGGTCGCCCAGCATGCCGTCGGCGTCGACCTCGACCAGCGGCAGGTCCTCCTCACCGCCGTCGACGACCTGTTGCAGCACCTCGCCCGCGGTCAGCTCGCCCTCGCGGCGTTTGCCGACAGCTTTCAGCGCCGCCTTGAGCTGCCGGTCGTCGAGTTCGACCCACTGCCCGCGTACGCGGACCAGCGGAACCTTGAGGCGGGCCAGCTCGGCCAGCTCCTCGGCGGTGACCTCGCTGTCGCCGATGATCAGATCGATCTTGAAGCTGACGATCTCGTCGAGCCCGAAGCCGGAATCGGCCACGGCCCGCGACGACGTGCCCTTCTTCGATTTGGACCGCGTGGTCAGCTTGAGCCCGACCCCCTTGCGCCCGGCCCACGACGGCAGTTGCACGCCGAAGCCGGCCGCCTGGAGCAGCGGCGCCGCCTGCCGCAGGAACTCGTGCGCCTCCGACGTGTCGATCTCGAGGCCGACCGGCTCCTGGTCGCGCAGGGCCACGTGGAGCAGCCGGAACAGCCGTACGGCCCGGCCCAGCCCGGCCAGCAGCACCTCGTCGGGCCGCGGCGGCAGACCGGGGAACGAGCCACCGGTCCACACCTCGGCCGCCGGCAGATAGAGGCTCGGGTCCTCGGCCGACTGCAGCGCGAACTCGAGCCGCCACATGTCCGTCTCGGGTTCCGGTTCGAACAGCCGGAAGCTGACCCGGATCGGCCCGTTGGCCTCGTGCGCGGCGTGCAGCCAGTCGTCGAGCGCCTTTCGCAGATCGCGCTGTTCGTCCGGCTTCGCCCCGGGCAGGGTGGGGTCGTCCGCGGTCAGCGCGGCGATCCAGCGGTCGGGCAGGGGCGCCTTGGGCCCGGCGCGGTGGCCGATCAGAATCCGTTCCGGCATCACCGTGCGGGCGGCCCCGTCAACCAGCGAGTCGAGCGCGTCCCGCAGCGTGGCGCTCACCCCGCCGTCGTCGGCGGCCCGGACCACCGGGGGCATGGCCGCGGCGAAGTCACGGTAGGTGGCGGCGTCGGCCCCGGTGACCACCGGACGCCAGCGGGCGGTGGGCAGGCCGGCCTCGGTGACCAGCTGGGGCAGCATGCGGCCGCGGCGGGCCAGGTCGCAGGCGTGACCGGCCAGGACGCTGAGGTAGCGCAACGAGGACCCGGGCGACCAGTCGTCACCGGGGTCGGCCAGGGCACTCAGCGCGGCCAGCGCGGCGTCGCCCGGCAGGAGCAGGGCCGGCACCTCCCACTCGGCCAGCCGGAGGCCGCGGGTGGCCGGCTCGGCGCCCGTGTCGGGGGAGGGGAGAGGGCCGCGGGCGGTGCTGGGCAGGCGCAGCGTGTGCGCACCGGGCTCGGCTTGGGCCAGCTCATCGCGTACGTAATCGGAAGTTTCGGTTAAAGCGGTCAGCAAGCTTTCGGCGGTCACGGCGAACGGGTGCGACCGCTCCCGTGCGCGCGAGTTGGTGGTGAGAGGAAGAGACGGGTCCTCGGCCCAGAGCGCGAGCTGACCCGGCCGGCCCGCGCCCGGCAGCCAGCCGCCATGCACGACAAGCACCTACACCCCCTGGAGAACCCATCGAGAGTAACGAGGTGGCGACCGGAGTGCTCATAACCACGCCACCGGCACGCTGACGACCGGGGAGACGGGGACGTAACCTCGACTACGTGACGGCGAACCCGGAGATCGACAGCGTCCTGCAGCGAGCCGCCGACGGCGGGCGGATCACGCCTGAAGAGGCGCTGCTCATCTATACCGAGGCGCCCTTCCACGCGCTGGGCGAGGCGGCCGACGCCGTGCGCCGACGCCGGCACCCCGAGGGCATCGTCACCTATCTGATCGACCGCAACATCAACTACACGAACGTGTGCGTGACGGCGTGCAAGTTCTGCGCCTTCTTCCGGGCCCCCAAGCACAAAGAGGGCTGGTCCCACCCGATGGAAGAGATCCTGCACCGCTGCGGGGAGGCGGTCGATCTCGGCGCCACCCAGGTGATGCTGCAGGGCGGCCACCACCCCGAGTTCGGCGTGGAGTACTACGAGAACCTCTTCTCCTCGGTCAAACAGGCCTATCCGCAGCTGGCCATCCACTCGATCGGCCCCAGTGAGATCCTGCACATGGCCAAGGTCTCGAACGTCTCGATCGAGGAGGCGGTCGTGCGGATCAAGGCGGCCGGGCTCGACTCGATCGCCGGGGCCGGCGCCGAGATGCTGCCCGACCGGCCGCGCAGGGCCATCGCTCCGCTGAAAGAGAGCGGCGCCCGCTGGCTCGAGGTGATGGCGGTCGCGCACCGCAACGGCCTGTCGTCGACGGCCACGATGATGATGGGCACGGGCGAGACGCACACCGAGCGCATCGAGCACATCCGCATGATCCGCGACGTGCAAGACCTGGCTGTCGCCAACGGCTACCGCGACGACGCCGTCGAGACCTCGCACGCGGTGGGGGGCTTCCGCGCGTTCATCCCGTGGACCTACCAGCCCGAGAACAACCACCTCAAGGGCCGCACCCAGGCCACGACGATGGAATACCTGCGCTTCCTGGCCATGTCGCGGCTGTTCTTCGACAACGTCTCGCACCTGCAGGCGTCGTGGCTGACCACCGGCAAGGACGTCGGCCAGCTCTCGCTGCACATCGGCGTCGACGACCTCGGCTCGATCATGCTGGAGGAGAACGTGATCTCCTCGGCCGGCGCCCGGCACCGGTCCAACCTGCACGAGCTGATCTGGATGATCCGCACCGGCGACCGCATCCCGGCCCAGCGCGACACGCTTTACCGCCACCTGGCGGTGCACGAGACGCCGGCCGACGACCCGACCGACGACCGGGTGGTCTCGCACTTCTCATCGATCGCGATGCCCGGCGGCGGCGCCGGCCGCACGCAGCTACCGCTGGTTGAAGCGTCCTGACAGCCAGTCGCGGTTGACCGTTCGGTCAGGTCCCCCTCCCCGAACCGGGGAGGCCGGGTTGCTCCTCGATAACGAGGAGCGTGAACCTCTGTTGCCGGTGTTGGACGCCTGGTTACGTTGCCTGCGTAACACCGAAAACTTCATCCCCGGGACCTGATCAGCCCGGTGATGGCCGCAGACCCGACCGATGGCGGTCGTATATATAACGCACAAGGAACGGGCGGGATGGGTCACCATCCCGCCCGTTCTGTTTTGCCCATGGGGGAGTATTGACCCCGTGACGCGCGCAGACCTGGACAAGCAGCCGCACGAGGTCGCCGAGATGTTCGACGGCGTGGCCGAGCGGTACGACCTGACCAACACCGTGCTCTCCTTCGGGCAAGACCGGGGATGGCGACGGGCGACGCGCGCGGCGCTGGCCCTGCGCCCGGGCGAGCGGGTGCTCGACGTCGGCGCCGGCACCGGCATCTCCACCGAGGAACTGGCCCGGTCCGGGGCGTACGCGGTGGGGGCCGACCTCTCCACCGGCATGCTGCGGGCCGGTCGCCGGGCCGGTCGCCAGGTGCCCCTGGTCGCCGGGGACGCGCTGAAGCTGCCGTTCGCCGACGAGACGTTCGACGCCGTCACCATCTCCTTCGCGCTGCGCAACGTGGTCGACGTCGAGGGGGCGCTGCGCGAGCTGGCCCGGATCACCCGGCCCGGCGGGCGGCTGGTGGTCTGCGAGTTCAGCCACCCGACCCTCGCGCCCTTCCACACCGTCTACATGCAGTACGTCATGCGCTCGCTGCCGGCGGTGGCCCGCAGCGTGTCGAGCAACCCCGAGGCGTACGTGTATCTGGCCGAGTCGATCCGCGCCTGGCCCGACCAGCCGGCCCTGGCCGCACGTATCGCCGCCGCCGGGCCCTGGAGCCGGGTCGGCTGGCGCAACCTGACCGGCGGCATCGTCGCACTTCACCGGGCCACCAAGGCCTGAAGAGTGTAAAACCGGGCTTTCGCCCCTAAATGCGCCGAATGGTGCTTGGCTCGGTGTATGACGACGTTCGGGCAACTCGAAGACACCGACATCGACATCGCGATCGACGAGAGCGACGCCGACGAACGCCGCGGCATGGAGCTCGCCACCCGCCTCCGCCTGGTCGCCGCGCAGGACCCGGATCTGGCCCAGGAGCTGGTGGACAGCCTGATCGTGGCCCTCGACAAGGCCATGGACGGCAACTTCCGGGAGTTTCTGGACGGTGAGGCCCGCACCGCGGCGGACAGAGTTCTCGCACAGGGCAATTCACCCAGCCGAAACAGTTAGGGTTCCCTTACCGGAACGACCTTCGATGGCCGTCCTAGACTCCGACTTGGGCTGCTTGTGAACTGTTTCACGAGCCGCTGCGAGACGGAGGTGTGGTGTGCGCAACCAAGTACCATCCGGGCTTATCGCCGACGAGGCTGACGTCATCGTTGTCGGAGCCGGTCCGGGCGGATCAGCGGCGGCTTATCACCTGGCACGGCACGGACTCAGAGTCCTGTTGCTGGAGAAGACCGAATTCCCGCGCGAGAAGGTCTGCGGCGACGGGCTGACCCCGCGCGCCGTGCGCCAGCTGGTGCGGATGGGCATCGACACCTCGGAGAAGGCCGGCTGGCTGCAGAACAAGGGCCTGCGGGTGATCGGGGGCGGCGTCCGCCTCGAGCTCGACTGGCCCGATCTGGCCAGCTTCCCCAACTACGGCCTGGTCCGCACCCGTCTCGACTTCGACGACATGCTGGCCAACCGGGCCGTCGAAGCGGGCGTCATCCTGCGGACCGGCGTGAACGTGACCGGTCCGGTGCTCGACGAGGACGGGCACGCGATCGGCGTCGAGGCCAAGAGCGGCCCCGAGAAGGAGCCCGTGCAGTTCCGGGCCCCGCTGGTCATCGCGGCCGACGGCGTCTCGGGCAAGCTCCCGATCGCGATGGGCCTGACCAAGCGCGACGACCGCCCGCTCGGCGTGGCCGTCCGGCGCTACTACCAGTCGCCGGTCCGGGCCGACGACGACTACCTCGAGTCCTGGCTCGAACTGCGCAGCTCGACCGACCGCGAGCGCCTGCTCCCCGGCTACGGCTGGATCTTCGGACTGGGTGACGGCCGGGTCAACGTCGGCCTGGGCATCCTCAACAGCTCCAGCGCGTTCGGCAAGACCAACTACCGCGCGATGCTCACCGACTGGCTGGCCGGGACGCCGGCCGACTGGGGGCTGCGCGACGAGGCCAACGCGGACGGCCCGATCCTGGGCGCGGCGCTGCCGATGGGCTTCAACCGGGTGCCGCACTACACCCGCGGCATGATGCTGGTCGGCGACTCCGGCGGCATGGTCAACCCGATGAACGGCGAGGGCATCGCGTACGCGATGGAGAGCGGCGAACTGGCGGCCGAGGTCGCGGTGCAGGCGCTGGCCCGGCCGGCCGGCCCCGACCGGGAGCGCGCGCTGCGGGCGTACCCGACAGAACTCAGCCTCAGGTTCGGCGGCTATTACCGGCTCGGTGGCGTGTTCGTGAAGTTGATCGGCAACCCTCAAATCATGCGGATCGCCACCAAACACGGCATGCCGCATCCGACACTGATGCGGTTCGTTCTGAAACTGCTGGCCAACCTCACCGACCCGCGGGGCGGTGACGCGATGGACCGGGTGATCAACGGTCTGACCAAGGTCGCACCCGCGGTATGACGACCCCGCGCGACCGTCGGACAAATCGGACTAATAGTGTGCACGGGTTAATAGTCGAGCAGGAGAGATCATGACGGTCAACCCTTATGTCCCGATCGTCGGGTTACTGATCCTCGGCGCGCTCTTCGCGTTGTTCTCGGTGTCGATCGCCCCGATCGTCGGCCCGAACCGATACAACCGCACCAAGCTCGACGCGTACGAGTGCGGGATCGAGCCGGCGCCGCAGCCGGTCGGTGGTGGCCGCTTCCCGGTCAAGTTCTATCTGACCGCGATGCTCTTCATCATCTTCGACATCGAAACCATCTTCCTTTACCCGTGGGCCGTCTCGTTCGGAGCGCTCGGCCTCTTCGGATTCGTCGAGATGGTCCTCTTCATCGTCACCGTCTTCATCGCCTACACATATGTGTGGCGACGCGGCGGACTCAACTGGGACTGATGCGCCATGGGTATCGAAGAGAAACTGCCTGCTGGAATCCTGCTCACCTCCGTCGAGAAGGTCTCGAACTGGGCCCGTAAGTCCTCGTTCTGGGGCGCGACCTTCGGCCTGGCCTGCTGCGCGATCGAGATGATGGCGGCCGGTGGCCCCCACTACGACCTCGGACGCTGGGGCATGGAGGTCTTCCGGGCCTCGCCCCGCCAGGCCGATCTGATGATCGTCGCGGGCCGGGTGAGCCAGAAGATGGCCCCCGTCGTCCGGACGATCTACGACCAGATGCCCGAGCCGCGCTCGGTGATCTCGATGGGCGTGTGCGCCTCGTCCGGCGGCATGTTCAACAACTACGCGATCGTGCAGGGCGTCGACCACATCGTGCCGGTCGACGTCTACCTGCCCGGCTGCCCGCCGCGGCCCGAGATGCTGATCGACGCCATCCTCAAGATGCGCGAGAAGGTCATGGCGGCCCCGCTCGGCCCGAACGGCAAGAAGATGCTCGAGGCGCGCAAGGCCGAGGGCAAGGTGCCGATCGTGGCGCCGGGCGCGATGCCGTCGTCGTACCGGGTCGACAAGGTCCGGCGGGCCGAGTGGACCCAGGCGGTCAAGGAAGGCCGCGAGGAACAGCTGCGCATCGAGAACTGGATGAAGCTTCAGCCCCACCTCCGAGGGGAGGGCAAGTGACCGTCGAACCCACCAGCTCGCCCGAGGGCGCCAACCTCGGCGCCCCGGCCCAGACCCCGTCCAGCCCGCAGAAGGGCATGTTCGGCATCACCGGCACCGGCGACGTCTCCGGCTTCGGTGGCCTGGTCCGCCGGCACCCCGAGACGGCCGGCTCCGCCAAGCCCTACGGCGGGTACTTCGACGAGGTCACCGACGCCCTCGAAGAGGCGTACCCGGGCTTCGCCGACGCCATCGAGAAGGTCGTCGTCGACCGCGGTGAGCTGACCCTGCACATCAAGCCCCAGCGGATCCTCGAGGTCGTGCAGATCATGCGCGACGACGAGTCGCTGCGCTTCGAGCTGTGCTCCTCGGTCTCCGGCGTCGACTACCTGAACAGCGACGCCCGCCGGCTGCACGTGGTCTACCAGCTGACCTCGATGACCTACCGCCGCCGGGTCCGCCTCGAGGTGGCCATCGCGGCCGACGACAGCATTCCCAGCATCACCAGCGTCTATCCGACCGCCGACTGGCAGGAACGGGAGACGTACGACATGTTCGGGGTGATCTTCACCGGCCACCCGAACCTGACCCGGGTGCTGATGCCGGACGACTGGGAAGGCTTCCCGCAGCGCAAGGACTACCCGCTCGGCGGCGTGCCCGTCGAGTACAAGGGCGCCGAGATTCCGCCTCCTGACCAGCGGAGGGTCTACCAATGACACAGTCCGGATACGCCAGCGAACGAGAGACCACCGAGGGCCGCGTCTTCACGGTCACCGGCGGCGACTGGGACACCGTCACGGGCAGTGTCGACCCGCTGAGCAACGAGAAGATCGTCGTCAACATGGGTCCGCAGCACCCGTCCACGCACGGCGTGCTGCGGCTGGTGCTCGAGCTCGAGGGCGAGACCGTCCAAGAGGTCCGGCCCGTGGTCGGCTACCTGCACACCGGCATCGAGAAGAACCTCGAGTACCGCAACTGGACGCAGGGCACGACCTTCGTGACCCGCGCCGACTACCTGGCGCCGCTGTTCAACGAGGCCGGTTACTGCCTCGCGGTCGAGAAGCTGCTCGGCATCACCGACGACATCACCGAGCGGGCCAACACGATCCGGGTGCTCTTCATGGAGCTCAACCGGATCTCGTCGCACCTGGTGTGGCTGGCCACGACGGGCATGGAGCTCGGCGCGATCTCGATGATGCTGTACGGGTTCCGCGAGCGGGAGTACATCCTCGACATCTTCGAGGAGACCAGCGGCCTGCGGATGAACCACGCGTACTTCCGCCCGGGCGGCGTCGCGCAGGACATCCCCGAGTCGGCGATCAAGAAGATCAAGGACTTCCTGGTCTACCTGCCCAAGAAGCTCAAGGAATACGAGGACATGCTCTCGGGCCAGGTCATCTGGCAGGAGCGTACGCAGGGTGTGGCCGTCCTCGACGTCACCGGCTGCCTGGCCATGGGCGTCACCGGTCCGGTGCTGCGCTCGGCCGGGCTGGCCTGGGACCTGCGCAAGACGATGCCGTACTGCGGGTACGAGAACTACGAGTTCGACGTGCCGACCGCCACCACGGCCGACGTCTGGGGCCGCTACCAGGTGCGCCTGGCCGAGATCCGGGAGTCGCTCAAGCTCGTCGAGCAGGCGCTCGACAAGCTGCGGCCCGGCCCGATCTTCATCAGCGACAAGAAGATCGCCTGGCCCGCGCAGCTGGCCGTCGGCCTGGACGGCATGGGCAACTCGCTCGAGCACGTGGCCAAGATCATGGGCCAGTCGATGGAGTCGCTCATCCACCACTTCAAGCTCGTCACCGAGGGCTTCCGGGTGCCGCCGGGACAGGTCTACGTCTCGATCGAGCACCCGCGGGGTGAGCTGGGCGTGCACGCCGTCTCCGACGGGGGCACCCATCCCTACCGGGTCCACATGCGGGACCCGAGCTTCGTGAACCTCCAGGCCATCCCCGCGATGGCCGAAGGCGCGCTGCTGGCCGACGTGATCGCCGGCGGCGCGTCCCTCGACCCCGTGATGGGTGGGTGTGACCGTTAATGACTGACACCGAGGTGGAATTCTCCCCCGCCGCCGCCCCGCTGGCCGAGCGCTTGCTGCCGGCCGCGCTCGAGATCATCGCCCGCTACCCGGAGGGCCGCAGCCGCTCGGCGCTGCTCCCGCTGCTGCACCTCGTGCAGACCGAGGAGGGGCACGTCAGCCCGAACGGCGTCGCCTTCTGCGCCGAGGTGCTGGGCATCAACAAGGCCCAGGTCGGCGCCGTGGCCACGTTCTACACGATGTACAAGCGCCGCCCGACCGGTGAATACCTGGTCAGCGTCTGCACCAACACGTTGTGCAACGTGCTCGGCGGCCAAGAGGTCTACGACCAGCTCTCCGAGCACCTCGGGGTCGGGCACGACGAGACGACCGGCGACGGCCGCATCACGCTGGAGCACGCCGAGTGCCTGGCCGCCTGCGACTACGCGCCGGTGGTGACGGTCAACTACGACTTCGCCATCGACGAGGCGACCCCGGCCTCGGCCGTCGAGCTGGTCGACCAGCTGCGCGACGGCCGGCGGCCCACGCCCAGCCGGGGCGCGCGCATCTGCTCGCTCAAAGAGATGCAGACCCAGCTGGCCGGTTTCGCCGACCCCCGCGAGGGCGCGGTGGCCGACGGCCTGGCCGGAGCCCCGACGCTGCGCGGCGTGACGCTGGCCCAGGAGCACGGCGTCGCCGTCCCGAACTTCAACCTGGACACGCCGATCACCAAGACCAAGCCTTCGCCCCGCGAGGAGAGCAAGGGCACGGTCACGACCGTGGTCGACAAGGTGAAGAGCGCGGTCAGCACCGTCACGCCCGGCCACGCCGGGAAGACGACGCGGGCCGGCGACGTCAAGGACCCCCAGACCCGTACGGCGGAGCAGCGCAACCCCGACGCGAGCACGCCCGACAAGACCGGCACGGCCGAGGCCAAGAAGCCGGTCGCCTCGAACCCGGCCGAAGCGGCCGGCACCGCGTCCAATGAGCCTGCCGGCGACGGCAAGCCCGCCGGGGACACCGCCCGTACCGAGGAGGCGAAGTGACTCAGCCGCGGCGTGAGATCCTGCAGAAGCTGACCCCCGTCCTGACCAAGCGCTGGCTGTCGCCGGACGCCTGGAAGATGGACGTCTACGAGCGGCTCGACGGCTACGCGGCGCTCCGCAAGGCCCTCGACGTCCACCCCGACGACCTGATCCAGTTGATCAAGGACTCGGGTCTGCGCGGCCGCGGCGGCGCGGGCTTCCCGACCGGCCTCAAGTGGGGCTTCATCCCGCAGGGGGACGGCAAGCCGCACTACCTCGTGATCAACGCGGACGAGGGCGAGCCGGGCACCTGCAAAGACCTGCCCCTGATGACGTACGACCCGCACTCGCTGATCGAAGGGGCGATCATCGCCTCGTACGCGATCCGCGCCAACCGGGCCTTCATCTACATCCGCGGCGAGGCCGTGCACGCCGCCCGCCGGCTGCGCAGCGCGGTGGCCGAGGCCAAGGCCAAGGGCTACCTGGGCACCAACATCCTGGGTACGGGCTTCGACCTCGAACTGGTCGTGCACAGCGGCGCCGGCGCCTACATCTGCGGCGAAGAGACGGCGTTGCTCGACTCGCTCGAGGGCTTCCGCGGCCAGCCCCGGCTGCGCCCGCCGTTCCCGGCCATCGCCGGGCTCTACGCCAGCCCCACGGTGGTCAACAACGTCGGCACGATCGCTTCGGTGCCGTACATCGTGCTCGGCGGGGCCGACTGGTGGAAGAGCATGGGCACCGAGAAGTCGTCGGGCCCGATGATCTATTCGCTCTCCGGCCGCGTCGCCAACCCGGGTCAGTACGAATGTGGCCTCGGCATCACGCTGCGGGAGCTCATCGAGCTGGCCGGCGGCATGAAGCCCGGTCACAACCTGAAGTTCTGGACGCCTGGCGGCTCGTCGACCCCGCTGCTCACGGCCGAGCACATCGACACCGCGATGGACTTCGAGGGTGTCGCCGCGGCCGGCTCGATCCTGGGCACCACGGCCATGCAGATCTTCAGCGACCAGGACTGCCCGGTCTACGCGACCTGGCGGTGGCTCGAGTTCTACCACCATGAGTCGTGCGGCAAGTGCACCCCGTGCCGCGAGGGCAACTACTGGATGGTGCGGACCTACCGCCGCATTCTCAGCGGCGAGGGCACGTACGCCGACCTGGACACCCTGCAGGACACGGCCGACAACATCTTCGGCCGGTCGTTCTGCGGCCTCGGCGACGGCGCCGCGACCCCGGTGATGTCCACGCTCAAGTTCTTCCGCCAGGACTACCTGGACTACATCGAGGGCCGGACCGCTCCGCGGCTGTCCGCCAAGGCCCTGGTTGGAGCGCACTGACATGACCGACGTCGCCAAGAAGGTCGACACCGTCACGCTCACCATCGACGGGATCGAGGTCACCGCCGAAAAGGGCGAGCTCGTGATCCGCGTCGCCGAGCGGATGGGCATCGCGATCCCGCGCTTCTGCGACCACCCGCTGCTGGCCCCGGCCGGCGCCTGCCGCCAGTGTCTGGTCGACATCGAGGGCCAGCGCAAGCCGGTCGCCTCGTGCACCCAGACGGTGGCCGAGGGCATGGTGGTCAAGACCCAGCTCACGTCCGAGGTCGCCGCCAAGGCGCAGGGCGGCGTGATGGAGCTGCTGCTGGCCAACCACCCGCTGGACTGCCCGACCTGCGACAAGGGCGGCGAGTGCCCCCTGCAGAACCAGGCCATGACCAACGGGCGCGCCGACTCCCGCTTCAAGGAGCACAAGCGCGAGTACGAGAAGCCGATCCACATCAGCAGCCAGGTGCTGCTCGACCGTGAGCGTTGCATCCTCTGCCAGCGCTGCACCCGGTTCTCCGAAGAGATCGCGGGCGACAAGTTCATCGACCTGATGGACCGCTCGTCGGGCGAGCAGATCAACGTCTACCGCGACGACTTCTTCGGCGGCCGCGGCACCGGCGACGGTCAGGCCGGCGAGGGCGAGGGCGACGTTCCCTTCAACTCGTACTTCTCGGGCAACACGATTCAGATCTGCCCGGTCGGCGCGCTCACCGGCGAGCAGTACCGCTTCCGCGCCCGCCCGTTCGACCTGGTCTCCACGCCCACCACCTGCGAGCACTGCGCGAGTGGCTGCTCGATGCGGGCCGACCACCGCCGCGGCAAGGTGCTGCGCCGGCTGGCCGGTGACGACCCGGCGGTGAACGAGGAGTGGAACTGCGACAAGGGCCGGTGGGGCTTCCAGTACCAGACCTCGAGCGAGCGGATCCTGAACCCGCTCGTGCGCGACGCCGACTCCGGTGAGCTGCGCGAGGCGTCCTGGAGCGAGGCCCTGCTGGCCGCGGCCGAGGGGCTGACGGCGGCGCGGGGCAACGGCGGCGTCGGGGTGCTGGCCGGTGGCCGGCTCACGGTGGAGGACGCGTACGCGTACGCGAAATTCGCCCGGCTCGCCCTCGGCACCAACGACATCGACTTCCGGGCCCGCCCGCTGAGCGCCGAGGAGGCCGACTTCCTGGCGGCCACGGTGGCCGGGGTCTCCGACGTCACCTACACCGACGTCGAGAACGCCCCGTCGGCGGTGATCGCCGGACTCGAGCCCGAGGAAGAGAGCGGCATCCTCTTCCTGCGCCTGCGCAAGGGTCATCTGCGCAAGAAGCTCCAGGTCACGGCGGTTGCGCCGTACCTGACCCGGGGTTTTGACAAGATGGGCGCGGCGCTGATCCCGACCGTGCCCGGCGACGAGGCCCGGGTGCTGGCCGAGGACCCGGCGGTCGCCGCCGCGCTGTCCGCGCCCGGCGCCCTGCTGCTCGTCGGCGAGCGCCTGGCCACCGTGCCCGGCGCGCTCTCGGCCGCCGCCGCCCTGGCCGCCCGCACCGGCGCCCGCCTCGCGTGGGTGCCCCGCCGGGCCGGTGACCGCGGCGCGATCGACGCCGGCTGCCTGCCCAACCTGCTGCCGGGCGGACGCCCGGTCGGCGACCCGGCGGCCCGGGCCGAGATCTCGCTGGCCTGGGACACCGACGCCGGCGCGCTGCCCAGCCGGCCGGGCCGGGACACGAACCAGATCGTCGCGGCCGCGGCCGCCGGTCAGCTCGGCGGCCTGCTGGTCGCCGGCGTCGACCCGGCCGACCTGGCCGACCCGCGGCTGGCCGAGCAGGCGCTCGACGCGGCCGGCTTCGTGGTCAGCCTCGAACTGCGGCACAGCGCGGTCACCCGCCGGGCGAACGTCGTGCTGCCGGTCGCCCCGGCCGCCGAGAAGTCCGGCACCTACCTCAACTGGGAGGGCCGCCTGCGGTCCTTCGACACGGTGCTCAAGACCACGGCCATGACCGACGGCCGGGTCCTCGAGGCGGTCGCCGCTCTCATGGACGTCCCGTCCAACCACCCCACCGCCGCCCAAAACCCGACTAAAGGCATTCTGCTGGGGACCGGCGACGTGATGGCCATCCGCCGGGAGCTCGGCACGATGCCGCCCAGCCGGGCCGACCGTCCGGTCGCCCCCGCGGTCGCCCCGGCCGCGCTGCCCGCGACCGGCGAGCACGAGGCCGTCCTGGCCACCTGGCACCACGCGATCGACCAGAGCACGCTGCTCGAGGGCGACGACGTGCTGGCCGGCACGGCCCGGCCCCCGGTGGCCCGGATCGGCTCGGAGCTGGCCGCGGCGCTCGGCGTGATCGACGGGGACGCGGTCACCGTCGGCACCGACCGCGGCGCGATCACCCTGCCGGCCGAGGTCACCCGTGACCTGCCGGCCCGCGTGGTGTGGCTGCCCACCAACTCGCCGGGCTCGACCGTCGGTCGCAGCCTCGGCGTCACCGCGGGTGCGGTCGTCCGGCTCTCCGCCGGTAAGGCCGGTCCGCTCCTCGCCTCGTCGGAGGTCACCGCATGAACACGTCGATTCTCGCGGCCACGGCCGTGGACCCGACGCTCGAGACGTTCGAGAACGACGTCTGGTGGATCTCGCTGATCAAGCTGTTCGGCCTGTTCGTCGTGCTGCTCCTGCTGACGCTCATCACGATCAACTATGAGCGCAAGGTCGTGGCCCGGATGGCGGTGCGGCCCGGTCCCAACCAGGTCGGGCCCAAGGGCTGGTTCCAGAGCCTCACCGACGGCGTCAAGCTGCCGTTCAAGGAAGAGATCATCCCGAAGACGGCCGACAAGGTCGTCTACTTCATCGCCCCGGTGATCTCGGCGACGGTCGCCTTCACGGCGTTCTCGGTCATCCCGTTTGGCGGCGTGGTCACCATGTTCGGCCAGCGGACGGCTCTGCAGCTGACCGACGTGCCGGTCTCGGTGCTCGTGCTGCTGGCCTGCTCGTCGATGGCCGTCTACGGCGTGGTGCTGGCGGGCTGGGCGTCCGGCTCGACCTACCCGCTGCTGGGTGGTCTGCGGTCGAGCGCACAGATGATCTCGTACGAGGTCGCCATGGGCCTGTCGATCGTGGCGGTCTTCATGACGGCCGGCTCGATGAGCACCTCGCAGATCGTGGCCGCCCAGGCCCACGGCAACCCGGTCGACCTGTTCGGCTGGGAGGTGACGACCCCGAGCTGGTACGCGGTGCTGCTGCTGCCCAGCTTCGTCGTCTACTGCATCGCCGCCGTGGGTGAGACCAACCGCGCCCCGTTCGACCTGCCCGAGGCGGAGTCCGAGCTGGTCGGCGGCTTCCACACCGAGTACTCGTCGTTCAAGTTCGCGCTGTTCTTCCTGGCCGAGTACATCAACATGATCACCGTCTCGGCCTTCGCGACCACGCTGTTCCTCGGCGGCTGGCGGGCCCCGTGGCCGATCACCGGCTGGTGGGAGGGCGCGAACTCCGGCTACTTCCCGCTGATCTGGTTCTTCGGCAAGGTGTTCCTGCTGCTGTTCGGCTTCATCTGGCTGCGGGCCACGCTGCCCCGCATGCGCTACGACCAGTTCATGCGCTTCGGCTGGAAGGTCCTCATCCCGGTCAACCTGGTGTGGATCCTCTTCCTGAGCTACGTCAAGGTCGCCAACAACGAGCTCTCGCAGCAGGCCAAGTGGTTCTCGATCGTCGGCATCGTCGTGGTGATCCTGCTGATCGCCATGCTGTGGCCGGCCGCGCGCAAGCCCCGTCAGATCTCCATCGAGGAAGAGCTGGCCTCGCGACCACCGGGCAGCTTCCCGGTGCCACCGATGGACCTGCAGGTTCCCCCCAGTCCACGGGCCCGCCGGGCCGTGGCCGAACGCACTCCGGCCGCGGTCGGGTCGCCCGACGAAAACAAGGAGGTGTGACGTGGGTACGTTCACCGGCTCCTTCAAGGGCTTCGGGGTGACCTTCGCGCACATGTTCCGCAAGGTCATCACGACCGACTACCCCTTCACACCGCCGACCCCGGCCCCGCGCTACCACGGCCGGCACATCCTCAACCGGCACCCGGACGGCCTCGAGAAGTGCATCGGCTGCGAGCTGTGCGCCTGGGCCTGCCCGGCCGACGCGATCTATGTCGAGGGCGCCAACAACACCGACGAGCAGCGGTTCTCGCCGGGTGAGCGCTACGCCGGGATCTACCAGATCAACTACGCCCGCTGCATCTTCTGCGGGCTCTGCATCGAGGCCTGCCCGACCCGGTCGCTCACCATGAGCAACGAGTACGAGCTGGCCCGCGACAACCGGCAAGACCTCATCTTCACCAAGAAGGAACTGCTGGCCCCGCTGCTGCCCGGCATGGAGCAGCCGCCGCACCCGATGCGCCTGGGCGACACCGACAAGGACTACTACGTCGGCGCGCTCGAGAACCCGGGCACCTCGGTCGGCGCCGAGCGGGCTCCCTGGGCCACCAACGAGGCTGAGGACGCCACGGGTCAGGCTTCGAAGGAGGCCGTCTGATGGACACCGTCTCCACCGGTGAAGCCGTCGCCTTCTGGATCCTGGGCTCGCTCGCCGTCATCGGCGCGCTCGGCATGGTGCTGGCCCGCAACGCGGTCCACTCCGCGCTCTGGCTCGTCGTGACGATGCTCTGCCTGGGCTTCCTCTACGTGGTCAACTCGGCCCCGTTCCTGGGCGCGGTGCAGATCATCGTCTACACCGGCGCGATCATGATGCTGTTCCTCTTCGTGCTCATGCTGGTCGGCCGGGACGCCTCGGACTCGCTGATCGAGACCTTGCGCGGCCAGCGGATCGCCGCGGTCCTGCTCGGTGTCGGGTTCGCCGCGCTGGTCGGCACCGGGTTGGCCCGCTCGCTCGGCGACACCACCGCGGTCGGGCTGACCGACGCGAACGCCGGCGGCAACGTGCAGGGGCTCGCCTCGCTGCTGTTCACCCGGTACGTGTTCGCCTTCGAGGTCACCTCGGCCCTGCTGATCACGGCCGCGGTCGGCGCCATGATCCTGGCCCACGTCCAGCGCGACAAGGCCGACACCGTGGACCAGGCGACCCGGATGAAGGAGCGCTTCCGGCCCGGCAACTACCCGGGGGCCAAGCCCGGCCCGGGTGTCTACGCCAACACCATGTCGGTGGCCGCGCCCGCGCGACTGCCGGACGGCAACGGCTCCGAGCGCAGCATCTCCCCGATCCTGCCCGTCCGCGAGTTGACTTCGGACGAGGCGGCACCGAAGGGAACCGAGAAGTGACTCCCGACTACTACCTCGTACTCGCGGCGATCCTGTTCACCATCGGTGCCGCCGGGGTGCTCATCCGCCGCAACGCGATCGTGCTGTTCATGTGCATCGAGCTCATGCTCAACGCCGCGAACCTCGCGCTGGTCACCTTCAGCCGCATCAACGGCAACCTGGACGGCCAGATCATCTCGTTCTTCGTGATGGTCGTGGCCGCCGCCGAGGTTGTGGTGGGGCTCGCGATCATCATGTCGATCTTCCGTACGCGACGCTCCGCGAGTGTCGACGACGCGAACCTTCTGAAGTACTAAAGGGGCCTTCACGTGGAACAGACAGTGGAGTACGCCTCCGCGACGGGGGCGCTGAGCGGAATCTGGCTGCTGGTGGCCATTCCGCTCGCCAGCGCCGCGATCCTGCTCCTGTTGGGCAAGCGCGCCGACAAGTGGGGGCACTGGCTCGGCGTCCTCGCGGTGGCGGCCTCCTTCGTGCTCGGGCTGGTCTTCTTCATCAGCCTGAGTGGTCTCGAGGAGGGGCAGCGTTCGGCTCAGCAGAGCCTGTGGGACTTCATCGCGGTCGGGAACCTGCACGTCGACTTCGGGTTGCTGTTCGATCCGCTGGCCGGCGTCTTCGTTCTGCTGATCACGGGCGTCGGCTCGCTGATCCACCTGTACGCGGTCGGCTACATGGAGCACGACCCGGGCCGTCGTAAGTTCTTCGCCTACTTCAACCTCTTCGTCGCGGCGATGTTGCTGCTGGTTCTCGGCAACAACTACGTGATGCTCTACTTCGGCTGGGAGGGCGTCGGTCTCGCCTCGTACCTGCTGATCTCGTTCTGGACGACCCGGCCCTCCGCGGCCACCGCCGGTAAGAAGGCGTTCCTGATGAACCGGGTCGGCGACGCCGGCCTGGCCATCGGCATCTTCGTGATGTTCGCGACGCTCGGCACCACCCAGTACGACGAGGTCTTCGGCAACGTGAGCGCGCTCAGCTCGACCACGGTGCTCATCCTCGGGCTGCTGTTGCTGCTCGGCGCGGCCGGTAAGTCCGGTCAGTTCCCGCTGCACGCCTGGTTGCCCGACGCGATGGAGGGCCCGACCCCGGTCTCGGCCCTCATCCACGCGGCCACGATGGTCACCGCGGGCGTCTACCTGATCGCCCGCTCCAACGCGATCTTCTCGGCCAACACGACGCTGCAGGTCGTGGTGGTCAGCGTCGGCGCCCTGACGCTGTTGATGGGCTGCATCATCGGCGCGGCCAAGGATGACATCAAGCGGGTGCTGGCCTGGTCGACCGTGAGCCAGATCGGTTACATGTTCCTCGGTGTCGGGCTCGGCGGCGGGGCGTACGCGCTGGCGATCATCCACCTGCTGGCGCACGGCTTCTTCAAGGCCAACATGTTCCTCGGGGCCGGCTCGGTCATGCACGGCATGCACGACCAAGTCGATATCCGGCGCTTCGGCGGGCTGCGCAAGTACATGAAGTTCACCTGGCTCACCTTCGGGGCCGGATGGCTCGCGATCATCGGCATCCCGCCGCTGTCCGGCTACTACTCGAAGGAGCCGATCATCGCGTCCGCCTTCGAGCGGGGCGACTGGACGGCCTGGCTCTTCGGCTGGGCGGCCCTGCTCGGCGCCGGCCTGACCGCGTTCTACATGACGCGGCTGTTCGTGCTGACCTTCCACGGGCCGGAGCGGTACACGGAAGACAACAAGCACCCGCACGAGTCGCCGTTCATCATGACGGTGCCCCTGATCCTGCTCGGCCTCGGCTCGCTCGTGGCCGGTTACCTGATGCACACCTCGGTGGCGGACTGGCTCGTCCCGGTCTTCGGTGAGCACGAGGAGCACCACGCGGTCATGCCGCACGGGGTGATCAACATCCTGGGCATCGCGCTCACGGTGCTCGGCGCGGGTCTGGCCTGGCTGCTGTTCCGTAAGGGGACGGCGCTCGAGCCGCAGCCGGCCGGGGTCGTGGTGACCGCGGCCCGCCGCAACCTCTACACCGACGCGATCAACGAGGCGGTGTTCGAGCGGCCGGGGATCTACCTCACCCGGGCGCTGGTCTTCCTCGACAACAAGGGCATCGACGGGCTGGTCAACGGGATCGCGGCCGGTATCGGCGGCACCTCCGGGCGGCTCCGCAGGCTGCAGACCGGCTTCGTGCGGTCGTACGCCCTATCGATGCTCACCGGTGCCGTACTTGTCGTCGGCGCCTTCCTCGCGATCCAGCTTGGGTGGTTGGCGTGAACGACTTTCCGTTCCTGTCCATTCTGACGTTGCTGCCCTTGGTGGGCGCCATCGTCGTGGCGCTCGTGCCGAAGGCGAAGGCCGAGCTGGCCAAGACGATCGCCTTCGGGTGGTCGCTGGTCGTGCTCGTGCTGAGCATCGTCATGTGGATCGCCTTCAACGCGGGCGGCGACCGCTTCCAGTTCCGTGAGTCGTACGCCTGGATCCCGTCCTGGGACGCCCGGTTCACGTTCGCCGCCGACGGCATCGCGCTGGTCATGCTCATGCTGATCGCGATCCTGTTCCCGGTCGTGATCCTGGCCTCCTGGCACGACGTCGAGAAGAGCAACCGCTCGGCCCCGATCTACTTCTCGCTGCTGCTGGCCTTCGAGTTCACGATGATCGGCGTCTTCGCGGCGGCCGACATCTTCCTGTTCTACGTGTTCTTCGAGATCATGCTGATCCCGATGTACTTCATCATCGGGTCGTTCGGCGGGCAGCGCCGCCAGTACGCGGCGGTCAAGTTCTTCCTCTACAGCCTCGTCGGCGGTCTGTTCATGCTGGCCGCGGTGATCGGGCTGTGGGTGGTCGGCGGTCACACGTTCGACTGGACCAAGCTCACCGAGGCCGCCTCGTCGATCGACCAGAACACGGCCCGCTGGCTGTTCCTCGGCTTCTTCGTGGCCTTCGCGATCAAGGCGCCGTTCTTCCCGTTCCACACCTGGCTGCCGGACGCGGGTGGTGCGGCCCCGGCCGGCGCCGCCGCGCTGCTCGTCGGCGTGATGGACAAGGTCGGCACGTTCGGGATCCTGCGCTACTGCCTCTCGCTGTTCCCGGAGGCGTCGCGCTGGTTCGCCCCGGCGGCGCTGGTGCTCGGCGTCATCGGCATCATCTACGCCGCGCTGCTGGCGGTCGGCCAGAACGACCTCAAGCGGCTGGTGTCGTACACGTCGATCGCGCACTTCGGCTTCATCGGCATCGGCATCTTCGCCTTCACCACGCAGGCAGGCACCGGCTCAGTGCTCTACATGGTCAACCACGGTCTCGCGACCGGTCTGCTGTTCATCGTGGTCGGCATGTTCGTGGCCCGTCGCGGCTCCAACCTGATCAGCGACTTCGGCGGCGCCGGCAAGCTCGTCCCGGTGCTGGCCGGGGTGTTCTTCTTCGCCGGTCTGGCCTCGCTGGCCCTGCCCGGCACGGCCCCGTTCATCAGCGAGTTCCTGGTGCTGATCGGCACGTTCACGGTCCACCCGGCGTACGCGGTGGTGGCCACCGCCGGCATCATCCTGGCCGCCGCCTACGTGCTCTGGATGGTGCAGCGCACCACGCAGGGCACCCTCAACCCGGCCCTCGCCGAGGTGCCGGCGATGAAGAAGGACATCACGCTTCGCGAGAAGGTCGTGGTGGCCCCGCTCATCCTGCTGATCATTCTGCTCGGCTTCTATCCCAAGCCGGTCACCGACGTGATCAACCCGGCGGTCGAGGCGACCATGTCGGACGTCGGGGTCCAGGATCCGGGGCCGACGGCGGTCGTCGCTAACGAAAGGGTGGCGCGCTAGCCATGGAGGACCTGAAACTACCCGGCATCGACTACGGCGCGCTGTTGCCGATGCTGATCCTCTTCGGGGCGGCGTGCATCGGCATCCTGCTCGAGGCGTTCACCCCCCGCCGCTCGCGGCAGGTGGTCCAGCTCAGCCTGGCCTTCCTGGCCGTCACGGCGTCGTTCATCGCGGTGATCTTCCAGCACGACACCCGGAAGATCACGATCGGCGGCGCGGTCGCGGTCGACGGGCCGACGTTGTTCCTGCAGGGCTCGATCCTGGTCCTCGGTCTGGTGTCGCTGATGCTGATCGGCGAGCGTCAGATCGAGCGCGGCGGCCCGTTCGTCTCGCAGGCCGCGATCACCGTGGGTTCGCAGAAAGACGTCAAGCAGGCGGGCGACCAGCCCGGCGCCACCGAGGTCTACCCGCTGACCATCTTCGCGCTGGGCGGCATGCTGCTCTTCGTCGCGGCCAACGACCTGCTCACCATGTTCATCGCGCTCGAGGTCTTCTCGCTGCCGCTGTACCTGCTGTGCGCGCTGGCCCGCCGCCGGCGCCTGCTCAGCCAGGAGGCCGCGCTCAAGTACTTCCTGCTGGGGTCGTACGCGTCGGCGTTCTTCCTGTTCGGCGTCGCCCTCATCTACGGCTTCTCGGGCGGCATCGCGCTCGGCCAGGTGCACGCGGCCGTGGCCGACCCGCAGCGCAGCCAGGTGCTGCTCTACGGCGGCCTGGCCCTGATCGCCATCGGCCTGCTCTTCAAGGCCGCGCTGGCCCCGTTCCACGTGTGGACGCCGGACGTCTATCAAGGCGCGCCGACGCCGGTCACCGCGCTGATGGCGGCCTGCACCAAGGTCGCCGCGTTCGGCGCCCTGCTGCGCATCCTGTACGTGGCCTTCGACGGCGTGCGCTGGGACTTCCAACCCGTCCTGGGCACCATCGCCGTGCTCACCATGCTGGTCGGCGCGATCCTGGCGATCACCCAGACCGACATGAAGCGCCTGCTCGCCTACTCCTCGGTCGCGAACGCCGGCTACCTGCTCGTGGGCGTCCTGGCGCTCAACGAGGAGGGGCTCAGCAGCACGATGTTCTATCTGGTGGCGTACGGCTTCGCCGTGCTGGCCGCCTTCGGCATCGTGACCCTGGTCCGTGACGGGGACGGCGAAGCCACCCACCTCGCCCGGTGGGCCGGCCTCGGCCGCAAGAGCCCGCTGGTCGCGGCGGCCTTCACCTTCATCCTGCTGGCCTTCGCCGGCATCCCGCTGACCAGTGGCTTCACGGCCAAGTTCGCGGTCTTCGGGGCGGCTGTGGAGGGCGGTCAGACCTGGCTGGTCGTGTTCGGCGTGATCACCAGCATGCTGCTGGCCTTCCCGTACCTGCGGGTGGTCGTGCTGCTGTGGCTGTCCGAGCCGTCCGAGACGACGCCCACGGTGTCGATCCCGGGCTTCCTCACCTCGGCCGCCCTGGTCATCGGGGTGGCCGCCACGTTCGCCCTGGGCGTCGTGCCGGCCCCGCTGATCGACCTGACGAGGGATGCGGCGCAGTTCGTCCGCTGATCTTCCGTACGAGAAAGGGCCCCGGCGTGATCGCCGGGGCCCTTTCTCGTACGTCTCAGCTCGTGCGGTCGGCGATGAAGTTGCAGAGGCCCTCGAGTGCGCGCTTGGCGTCGCCCTCGGGCAGCGGGGCGAGCGCGGACCGTGCCTCTTCCGCGTACGTGCGTACGGTCTCGCGGGCCTTCTTCATCGCGGCCGACTCGCGCAGCAGCGTCAGCGCCTCGGCGTGCTTCTCATCGTCGGTGATCGGGCCGTCGGCCAGCAGCTCGCGCAGCCGCACGGCCGACGCGTCGGTGTCGTCGCCGGCCAGCGCGTAGAGCACGGGCAGGGTCGGGACGCCCTCGCGCAGATCGGTGCCGGGAGTCTTGCCCGACTGCACCGACTCGGAGGCGATATCGAGCAGGTCGTCGGAGAGCTGGAAGGCGATGCCGATCGTTTCGCCGTACGCGGCCAGGGCCTCGACGAACTCGGCCGGGGCGCCCGAGAAGAGCCCGCCGAAGCGGGCCGAGGTGGCGATCAGCGAGGCCGTCTTCTCGGTGATGACGTGCAGGTAGTGCTCGATCGGGTCGGTGCCGCGCGGGCCCACCGTCTCGGCGATCTGGCCGTGCACCAGCCGCGCGAACGTGCGCGCCTGCAGGTGGACGGCCTCGGGGCCGAGCGAGGCGGCCAGATCGGCGGCCTGGGCGAACAGGTAGTCGCCGACCAGGATGGCCACCGAGTTGCCCCAGCGGGCGTTGGCGCTGGGAGCGCCGCGCCGCTTGGGCGCCTCGTCCATGACGTCGTCGTGGTAGAGCGTGGCCAGGTGGGTCAGCTCGACCACGTTGGCGGCGGCGATGATCTCGGCCGCGGTCGGGTCGCCGAACTGGGCGCCCAGCGCCACCAGCATCGGGCGGAACCGCTTGCCGCCGGCGTCGGCGAGATGCCGCGCGGCCTCGGCCACCAGGGGGTCGGCGCTGGCCACGTTGGCCCGCAAGGACTCCTCCACAGCGACCAGCATCGCCGACACCGACGCATCGACCGCGGGATCGATGTCGAGGCCGAGCGACGACAGCGTCAGATCACCGGTGCTCACCACACTTTCACGATGCCACATGGAGCTGAGCAGCACGGCCCCAGGGGTCTTGCTCACAAGATCAAATCAACTTCTGGCACGCGCTTGTGGATATCTGGCCACCGGCGCCGCCCGGCCTGTGGACAAGGCAACCGTCGTTCGCCCTTGATCGCGCTAGATTCGCCCCTGTCCCTTGGGCGGGCGGGGGAGGTGGTGGCACCCCCGCATGATCAGCTTGGGGCGGTTGTCCGGCGGCGGAGCAGCGAACTGCCGAGCAACATGGCTCCGGCCGAGCCGAGCATTAGTACGGCCGCCACGGCCCACATGGTGGGGTAGCTCGTGTGCGTGGCGAGGGTGCCCAGGCCGAGCGGTCCGAGGCAGCCACCCGCGTAGACGCCGGTCTGGGTGATCGAGGTGGCGGCGGCCGGGGCTTGCGGGTGCAGCCGCACGACGGCGAAGTTCATCAGGCCGGGCCAGGCCCAGCCGAAGCCGAAGCCCAGCACGACGCCGGCCACGAGGGCCGGGCGGCCGGGCACGGCCAGCAGGGCGAGTCCCAGCGCCCCGGCCAGCAGCAGGCCCGAGATCATGGTGATCGCGCGGCCCGGCCACCGGTCGGCCAGCCAGCCACCGAGAACACGCGACGTCACACAGACCGCGCTACCGAGGGTGAGCGACAGTCCGGCCGGCCCCGGGGCGATACCGCGAGCGACGGCCGAGTCGACCAGGAACGTGCCGAGCGCGTTGGCCGCCGCGGCGGCCAGGGTGGCGCCGATGCCGACCACGATGAGCGCCCCGGTCGCCCGCTTGGCCACTTTTGCCGGCTTCTTCGTGGCCGCCGTGGGCTCGTTCGGAACCAGCAGCAACGCAGCCGCGGCCAGGCCGGCCACGAAGACGAAAGCCCACCGCCAGCCCAAGGTCAGCGCGACCGCCGGCACGGCCGCGCCTGACAACAGCGTCGCGACCGGGATGGCGGCCTGCTTGATGCCGAACGAGAGACCCTGGCGCCGCTGCGGCACGTGCCGGGACAGCGCGGTGTTGCTGGCCAGTTGCCCCATCGCGTTGGCTGCGGCGCCCAGCGCCAAGATCAGGATGAGACTCCACAGTGTATTTGCGAAGGCTGCTACGGCCAGCAACGAGGCGACGGCGAGCGCGATGCCGGCCCGGGAGACGCGGGTCGCGCCGAACCGCTCGACCAGGTAGCCCGCGGGCACCGAGGCGAGCGCGCTGGCGCCGAAGTAGGCCGACACGGCCAGTCCGAGTCCGGCCGGCGAGAAGTCGAGCTCGTCGCCGATCTGCACGGCGAGGCCACCGACGAGGAAGACCGGGACGCTGACGGCGATGGTCGTCGTCAGGGCGCCGATCGATGCTCGTAAGGCGCTGGTGGGCGCGTTCGGCGGCGAGTGGATCATCCCTCGCAGACTAGGCCGGGAGAATGCATCCGAGCGCGCTGAGTGCTAATGACCACACGGGTCGTGTAAATCGACCGTGATCCACATGCTTTTGGCATTCCCTCCGAGGAAGATTATTCATATGGTGTAAGTCCCTGGCGTCGGAGGTAGCAGTGCGCGACCCCCTGGCGGAGCCGTCCGACCTGATTCGGAGCGTGTCACGCGCCCTGCGCGTGCTCGAGTCGGTTGGCCGGGCGCCCCGCGGACTCACCGTGAAGCAGATAGCGCGACGGTGCGAATTGACCGTCGCGACGACGTATCACCTTGTGCGCACCCTGGCCTATGAGGGCTACGTGATCCGCCGCGAGGACGGCACGTACATCGTGGGCCTGGAGATCGCGGATCGCTACCGCGAGCTGGTGTCGGCCTTCCGGGGCCCACCCGCCGTCGGTGAGGCGTTGCGCCGGGCCGCGCTCGACAGTGGCTACACCCACTATCTCGGCCGGTTCGTCGGCGGTCGCATCGCGGTGACCGCGTCGGCCGAGGGTGCCCGGTCGCCGTTCGTCGACGACATGTCGCCCGGTTTCGACGAGGGCGGTCACGCCACGGCGCTCGGCAAGGCCCTGTTGGCGACGCTCACCCCCGATCAGCGGGCGCGTTATCTGCGCGACTACGGCATGCGGCAGTTCACGCCGGCCACGCTGACCACCCCCGAGGCGCTCGAGGCCGACCTCGCCGCGGGGGAGAGGCGGGGCATGCAGCTCGAGATGGGCCAGTTCCGGCAGGGCCTGGCCTGCGCGTCGGTGCTGGTCACCGCCGATCGTGACATCGAGCGGCGGCTGGTGCTGGCGTGCGCCCTGCCCGCGGCCGAGATGCTCACTTCGGCCCGGGTCGTGCGGGCCAAGCTCACCGCGGCCGCCCGAAATGTCGCGGAAGCCCTCTCTGCGGGCGAGTCGGCCACGGCCTGACTTGCGTATCTAAGACTCCGTTGAACCTCCCGCCGACCCGGCCCGTAAAACAGGTTGCAGGCGGGTGATCAGCGGAGGGTGGTGACGGGGTGCACTGCGAGCACGAACACGATGACGGAGCCTATGTGCTCGGCGCCTTGTCACCGGCAGAGCGTGCCGCGTACGAGAGCCACCTGGCCACGTGCTCGTTCTGCCGCGAGGCGGTGGCCGACATCTCGGCCCTGCCCGACGTGCTCTCCCGGCTCGACGCCAAAGAGTTCGCCAAGCTGCTCGACCCCACCCTGACCAGCGGGTCGGGGCACCCGGGGGCCGAGCTGCGGGACTGGGCGACGAGCGAGTGGGCCACCCTCAACCCCGACGCCAAGCGCCGGAAGAAGAAGCGCAAGACCTTCAGCGTACGGATGGTGAGCACCGCCGCCGCGGCCGTGCTCGTGGCGTTGATCGGGGTCGGGCTGTTCGCCTGGACCCGCGACAACGCCGCCCCGGCCGCGCCGCCCGCCGGCCCCGCGATCGCGATGACCTCGATCCAGAAGTCCTCGCCGGTCAGCGCGTCCGTGCGTCTGACCAGCACCGCCGGCGGCACGAAGATCGACCTGGTCTGCTCCTACAGCAAAGCCGCGTCCCGCCCGTACACGTTCCGTTTGGTGGCGTACGGGCCCGACGAGCAGTCCGAACAGCTGGGCTCCTGGCAGGCGTCACCCGGCGCCGAGTTCACGATGCCCGGCGTCACCCACTTCGGCCCGGGTAGCCTGTCCCGGCTCGAGCTCGTGCAGTTCGACGGGAAGGCGTTGCTCGCCTACGACGTCCCCTGATCCTCTGATTCCGGGTCAGCGGGGTGGCAGGGTGGTGGCTGGTTCGACGGTGGCGGCCGTCGGACCGGCCGCCGTCTGACCGGCCCGGGCGCGGCGGCGCAACGCGTCGAACGTGAAGATGATCAGGGCGACCCAGACCAGGGCGAAGCCGGCCAGGCGGGCCGGCGGCATCGGCTCGTGATAGATCAGCAGCCCCACGGCGAGCTGGATGATCGGCGCCACGTACTGCAGGATCCCGATGCCGACCATGGGCACCCGGTTGGCCGCGGCCGCGAACAGCAGCAGCGGCAGCGCGGTGGCCAGCCCCGAAAAGATCATGAGCACGGTGTGGGTAGCCGACACGTTCCCGAACTTCGCGTCGCCCGACACGGTGAGCCAGCCGACGAAGACAAGAGCCGGCAGCGCCAGCACGGACGACTCGACGAACAAGCCCTCGGCCGGCGGTAGCGACATGCGCTTCTTGACCAGGCTGTAGCTGCCGAAGCTGGCCGCCAGCAGCAGAGCGATGTACGGCAGGTGCCCGTAGTCGATGGTCAGCACGACCACGGCGACCGTGCCGATACCGACCGCGACCCACTGCAGGACGCGCAGGCGCTCCCGCTGCACGGTCACGCCGAGCAGCACGATGACCAGCGGGGTGATGAAGTAGCCGAGCGCCGTCTCGACGACCCGGGACGAGTTGACGCCATAGATGTAGGTGCCCCAGTTGATCGCGATCAGCGCGGCGGCCAGCGCGAGACCGCCCAGCAGTTTGGGGCTGCGGGCGAGACGCTTGAGAAAACCCCAATTGCGTACGACGGCGAGCAGCAGACTGACGAACACGACCGACCAGATGACCCGGTGGGCCAGGATCTCCAACGGCGACGCGGGCTGCAGGTGCTTGAAGTAGATCGGGAAAAATCCCCACAAAACGTACGCCGCGAGGCCGTAGACGTATCCGCGTCGCTCGTCGCTCATGCCCTCACCGTAAGGCCTGTACGCGGAACCGGTCCTTGCCTATGGCTGACCTCACGGCCGCGCGTCCGCTATGGCCCGCAGGTCGCACTGCATCCAGCGGCCGGGCTCGACCTCGGTGAAGCCGTGACGGGCGTAGACGGCGTGCGCGTCCTTGGTGACCAGCACGAACCGGGACAGGCCGCGGGCGGCGTAGTGGTCGCGGAGATGCTGGACGAGCCAGCCGCCCAGGCCGCGGCCACGGTGGGCCGGATCGACGTAGACGTCGCAGAGATAGGCGAAGACCGCGCCGTCGGTGACGACCCGTGCGATCGCCACCTGCTCGCCGTCGGGCCCGTAGATCCCGTACGGCTCGGAGCCGGCCAGCGCCGCTCGCATCTGTTCGAGGGGGCGGCCCAGGGCCCAGTAGGCGTCGGTGGAGATCCACCGGTGCACCCGGGGCAGGTCGACGCGCTCCCGCTCGGAGCTCAGCTCATAACCGTCATCGCGAAGTTCGTGCAGCACGCGCCCGATCTAAACGCGGCCATGGCCCCGTGGCCAGTCCATTCCCACGGCGCCGGCTTTCGTGTGGCACCGGTCCTCGTGTGGCACCGGTCCTCGTGTGGCACCGGTCCTCGCGTGGCGCCGGTACGACGAACGGCCGGCGCGCAGGCCAGTTGCCTGTGCGCCGATCGCCTCGTGCCGGCTGCGGGACTATGGGTCAGTCGTCGCCGTCGGGGACGAGCATGTTGAGCAGCCAGCTCACGACGCCGACCAGCAGGGCGCCCAGCACAGCGCTCGGCCAGAAGCCGTCGACGTGGAACGGCAGGTCGAATTCGCCCGCGATCCAGCTGGTGAGCAGGAACAGCGCGCCGTTCACGACGAGCGCGATCAGCCCGAGCGTGAGCACGTAGAACCCGCACCCCACGACCTTGATGATCGGCCGGAGAATCGCGTTGATCACGCCGAAGATGACGGCGACGATCAACAGCGTGATGATCTTTTCCGACGTGGAGTCGGTCGTCAGCTCGATCCCGTCGATCAGTACGGTGGCCAGCCACAACGAGAACGCAGT
The DNA here is from genome assembly GCF_024137025.1 of Paractinoplanes aksuensis. Taxonomy (GTDB): domain Bacteria; phylum Actinomycetota; class Actinomycetes; order Mycobacteriales; family Micromonosporaceae; genus Actinoplanes; species Actinoplanes aksuensis. Next base: position 16,481 of record NZ_JAMYJR010000058.1, on the reverse strand, counting down.
GATCAGAAGCCGGATGATGAGGCCCATGGCCCGGAATGGTGCCACGATCATGCAAGGACCAGCGGCGACACACCCTGACCCGGTCGATGTTTGTCGTCAGCGACCGGGCGGCCCGATCAGCTGCAGCTCGATCGGGGTGTGGGCCAGCGCCGCCCACCGGACCGCCCGCCGGTTGACCACGCCGACCATGTCGGGGCGGATCCGGGTCATCCACTGGGCGACCTCGCCCAGCCCGAGCGCCCCGCCGAGCAGGGTCGCCTCTTCGGGGCGCAACGGCTGAAGGATCAGCAGGTCGGCCCGGGACGCCACGTCGACGTCGGCCGCCGAGAACTCGTCCCGGACGACCAGGGTGGCCTGCCAGCCGTCACCCGGGCGGTTGTCCGCCCCCACCGGCCCGATGTCGACCACGATCAGCAGCGGGTGCAGGGCCGAGCCGGGCGCGATCTCGATCGGGCGGCCCGGCGGCACCACGGCGATCGACTCGCCGGGGACGGCCGCGCCCCGTACGAACGGCTCCCAGGCCCGCGGCCGCGCGGTCTGCACGACCACCCGGGCCCCCAGGGCCATCGCGCGCAGGGCGACCAACTGGGCGCAACGGACGCCGCCGACCACGAGCGCGCGAGTCTGCTCGGGCCGGAAGAGCCGGGTCACCACCGGATTGCCGTGGCGGTTGCGCCCCAGCATGAGCCCGGACATCCCGGCCTGCAGGTGCAAACCGTCCACTAGCGCGGCCGGCTGCACACCGTCGAGGGCCAGGCCGGGCACAGCGTTGGGCCGGCCGCCGAGCGGGAGCGTGGCGAAGAGACCCTGGACGTGTTCGCCGTCGAGCCGCTGAGCCCCGGCGTGCTCGGCCGACAGCAGCTTGCGCAGGGCCTGGGCGGCGGCGCCGAGAGAGGCCGGCTCGGGCGCGGCCAGCCGGACGGTCACGTCGATCGGGGTGGGGTCGTGAGCGGCCTGCGGACCCGCGGTCAGCGACACCGTCGTGGCCGCCGAGGGCAGGGTGAGCATGCGCGACACCAGCCGCCGGGAAGTCTCGACCCGCAAGTCGGGCCAGCGCCGCAACCGGAACGTGGTCTGGGTCAGCCCGCCGACCCGCAGGCCGGGCCAGGACTCCTGGGCCGTGCCGGCGCCGTCGTCGTGCGCCAGTTCGGCGATGACCCGCAGCGCGGCCGCCTCACCGAGCGGACGGGCGGGCACCGCGGCGAGCCGGCGCACCAGCTTGCGCACGAGGCCGGACAGCGCGCGCCGCAACTCGTCCTCGGACCAGCCCTCGGACCGCAGCACCCGCACGGCCAGCAGCGCGCGGCTGTGCCCGAGCAGGCGGCCCTCGGTGAGCTGGCGGTACGAGTTGGCCGGCGTGCCCGCCCCGGCCCGCAGCGAGGGGGCCGGGGCGCCCGTCAGCAGCAGCTGGATCAGGACGGGCGGCACCTCGGCCTCGGCCGACGGCAGCAGGGTGGCCGGCGCGGGCAGGTCAGGCGCATCCTCGGCGAGCAGGCCCGCCGGGTCACCCAGCTCGAGCACCGCGGTGAGGCCGTGCCCGTCGACGACGATCGCGGCCGGGTCGCCGGCCAGGTCGGTCTGCTCGACCCGCGCGCCCGGCGCGAGGAACTGCAGCAGCGCGGTCGAATGGTCGAGCGGGACCGAGCGCCGCCGGCCGCTGAAGCGCAGGCCGATGCCCAGCCACTCGAACGCCCAGCGGCCGCGCATTCGCAACCAGGTCAGGGCGAGGACGGCCAGGGCCAGAACGCTGCCCGCCACCAGCCCGATCGGACCGTTCACGACACCGACAGCGACCGCGACCGCGGCGACCTGGGTGGCCACCAGTTGACCGACCCGCACGCCGAGCAACCGTCCACGCCGGAGCGGGCGAGTGTTGACCTTGGGTAATGGCCGGGCCGGGCCGGAGAGCTCGCGGTAGTCCCGGTCGCCTGCCACGCCAACCGTCACGACACACCGCCCCTCGACCCGCATCTGTCCTCGTGCGGGCCCATCGTATGGGCTCCGGTCACGCTGCGGGGCGCCCCTGTGGACAACCGGAAGTTATCCACAGGCTCCGATTCGCGAGGCGGCACGGCTTGACGACTTTCGCTACGGTCGGCTACGTCATGTAAGAGTGATCGGCCGCTCACGGCCCGCCCCCCGCCGCTTGTGGACAGGGGTTAGCCTGGTGGCCAGCGTCGATATGTCGAGGGCGGTGCTCACCGTCCGTCCACAACGGATCATGGCATGGTCGACGACCCGAACGAGGAAGCGGGGTGACATCCGGGGTGGCCGGAACGCAAGCTGAATCCCAGGTGATGGCGGATACCGCCGTCAAGTTCGACCAGGTCAACGAGCAGCTCCAGACGATGCTGAGCACGCTCATGAACGAGCTGTCGGCGCTCGGCGGGCAGTGGAAGGGTCTCGGCGCGGTGGCGTTCGAGCAGGTCAAGGTTCAGTACGAGCAGGACCTGAAGAAGCTCAACTCGGCCCTTGCCGTGACTGCCGATTCGATCAAGCAGTCGGGCACCAGTTACGACGCGACCGACACCGAGGCGGCCAGCCGGGTGTCCGGCACCGGCGGCAACTTCTCGCTGCCGCTCTGACCCGGGGGAGACCAGACATGCCCAACGACGGAGTGCTTCTCGTCAACTTCGCCGCCCTGCAGCAGGCGGGGTCGGACATCCAGAAGGCGATCAACACGCTGCGCTCGCAGCTCGACCAGCTCGAGCGGGACGCCGCGCCGCTGGTCGCCACCTGGGACGGCGAGGCCCAGCAGGCCTACCAGCAGCGCCAGGCGACGTGGCGCTCGGCCTCGGAGAATCTGACGAACATCCTGCAGAACATCCACGGTGCCGTCGGCCAGTCCGCCGACGACTACATCAGCACCGAGAAGCAGGCGACCGCCCGCTTCCAGTGAGCCACACCGAACGGCCGGAGCAGTCCTGAGGGGCTGAGCCGGCCGTTTTGCGTACCCAGTTGCAACTAATGTCGCGTACGCCCGGTTGGTCCGTTCTTGCGAAGCTTGTTGTCCCTCGAACGCGTACTGGCCCGACTGGCCGATATCGCTACGATCGGTTGTTGTTTGATCGCTTCATGCGACCGAAAAGGGCGCTCCTCTGTGCTTCTGGGCGCTTACGGACGGCCTCTTATCCACAACTTGCACGTATGCCGACCGCCGCCCATTGTGATCGCGGGCTGACCTTGTAGGTTGTACGCGTTGAGATGGCCTCGTCGCGCGGTGGGGAGAGGTGGACGTGTCCGAGTGGGAGCCGGCTACGGACGCCGAGGTCGCGATGCGCGATGCGTTGCGCACCGATGACCAGGAGTCTTACTTCCGCATTCTGTCTGGCGTTGACCTGCTCCTACCGGTCTCCGCCGATGCTCTGGCCGGTCTGGCCCCGCTCGGCTGGGGCACCTGGAGCACGGGTGGCCGCACGCACGTGCTGGCCTTCACGTCGACCGCCTCGTTGCAGTCGTGCCTGGCCGACTACACCGGTTCGGCCCGGCGCGTCCCGTACGCGGAACTCGCCAACACCTGGCCCAACCTCGAGTGGTGGCTGGCGGTCAACCCCGGCCTGCCGATCGAGGGCTACCTGCCGGCCTGGTTCGTGGCTCAACTGTCCCGCGGTGATCTGAGGCTGCCCACCCGTGGGCCGGGTCGCGCCGACTCGAAGATCCAGGATCTGCAGTCCGCCGCGATGGCCGCCAACGCCGCGGCCGCCCAGCAGGACGCGGGCCGTCCCGGCGGGCCGACCCACGAGGACGCGCCGCTCACCGCGGCCACCGGTGCCTACCCGCAGTACCCGTCCGGCACGTACGGGCAGCAGACCCCGGCCGCATCCCAGCCGGCTCCGGCCGCGCCCGCGGCTTATGGGCAGCCGGCCGCGCCTGTGCCTGTGCCTGCGGCCTACGGTCAGCCGGCGCCCGCGTCCCCGGCCTATGGTCAGCCGGCTCCGGCCACGCCTGTGCCCGCCGCCTACGGGCAGTCGGGTCCGGCCGCCCCCGCGGCTTACGGTCAGGCCGCCGCCAACACGTACGGCGGCGCCTACGCCCAGCCGGCCGGTCAGCCCCCGGCCGACACCCTGCCCGCCCGTACGCCGTCGCTGCCCGAGAGCCTGCCCGCGCGGACTCCGGCCGCCGCCGACGGTCTGGCCGCTCGTACCTCGTCCGGCCCCGGCGGCCTGCCGACCCGCACGCCCTCGGCGTTGGACGCCCTGCCGCCCCGCACGCCGTCGATCGCGGACGCGCTGCCGTCGCGGTCGCCCGCGGGTGGTCTGCCGACCCGCACGCCGCCCGCTTCCGACGGCCTGCCGGCCCGGTCGCCGTCGCCCGCCTACGGCCAGCCCGCCGCGAACGCGCCGGCCAGCGCTCCGCCCGCCACCAACCAGCCCGCGAGCGCCCCGCCCGCGATGTACGGCCGCCCGGCCGGCGCCCCGCCCGCCTACGGTCAGTCCGTCAGCGCGCCGCCCGCGTACGGTCAGCCCGCGAGCACGCCGCCCGCCTACGGCCAGTCTGTCAGCGCGCCGCCCGCCTACGGCCGCCCCGCGGACGCGCCCCCGGCGTACGGCCAGCCCACGAGCCCGGCCCCGGCCGAGACGACCGGCCCCGGCGGCCTCCCGATGCGTACGTCCAGCACCGGCGGCGCGGCCAACGGCACGCCGAACGGCCTGCCGGTCCGCACCCCGGGCGCGACACCCGCCTCGGGCCCGGCCGCGCCGACAACGCCGCCCGCCAATCAGCCCCCGGCCGCGTACCAGCCTCCGTCGATGCCGTCCGCTCCGCCCGCGACCCCGGGTGAGGACCCGCGCGGCGCCCTCCAGAACCCGAGCGGCCCGCTGCCGGTCCGCACTCCGATGGCGCAGACGCCTCCGGTGCCCGAGCACATCACGCCGCACAACCCCGACGAGACGCCGTTCAACCCGAGTTGGTCGAGCGCGTCCGGCGCCCCGTCCGGCGCCCTGGCCGACCTGCCCCGCCGCCAGCCCACCGAGGGCCGCCAGCCCGGTGAGGGCGATCTGCCGCGCCGTCAGCCGGCCGAGGGCGGCCGGCCCGGGGGCTTTCCGCAGGGCCCGGCGTCCCCGCAGGCCGCCGCCGCCCAGCGCGCGCCCTCGTCGGCCATGCCTCCCATCTCGGCGCCGCCGGCTCCGATGCCCGTGCAGGCCCCGACCTCGCCGCCCATGCAGGCACCGGCTTCGCCGCCCATGCAGGCCGAGCCGAGCCCCGGCTTCGGCACCCCGCTGCCGCGTCGCCAGGCCACCTCGCCGGCCGAGCGTCCCGGCATGACCTCGTTCCCGGCCTTCCAGACCCGGTCCGAGACCCCGTCGCCGCCGTCCGCCCCGCCGGTCATCCCCGGCTCGCCCGGAAGCGACCGCCCGGCCCGGCCCGGTGGTCAGGGCGGCTTCGAGCCGCTCCCGCCGCTCGCGGCCCGGCCCGCCTCGGCTCCGCCCGCGCCGCCCGTGGCGAGCTTCGTCCCGGCCAACGACGTCGAGCGCGATCTGTTCGACGCCGCCGACGGCCACAACACCGACGCCTACCTCTCGACTCTGCTGCTCGCGACCGTCCTGGTGCCGGTGGCCAACCACTCGCGCCCCGGCAGCGCGCCCGGCGAGTCGGGCTTCGCGTTCCGCACCGAGCAGGTGGACGGCGAGACGTTCCTGATCGTCTTCACCAGCAAGGACAGGCTGGCCGAGCACTACTCGGAGCCGACCCGCACGGTCGGTGTCCGGTTCTACGAGCTGATCCGCAACTGGCCCGACCCGGGCTGGTCGTTCGTCGTGAACCCGGACGGCCCGATCGGCGCCAAGTACCCCGGCCCGCAGGTCATCGCCCTGGCCAGTTGGGCCGCGGAGTCCGGCCTGGGCCTCGACCCGGACGGCCCGGCCGAGGACGCCGTCCCGGTGCCCGCGCCCGAGCCGGCCAGCGACGACGCCCAGCACGCCACGGTCATGCAGAAGACACTCCCGCCGGAGCAGGTCGACTACTACCTCGAGCGCGGCTACGACCGGGTGGCCGGCTTCGTGCACCGCGCGACCGAGGTGGAACATCTGCGTACGCCCGCGGAGCTTCTCGGTGCTCTGGGCCTGAGCTACGACGGCTCGCCGCACCAGTCGGACGCCAAAGAGGCGTACGTGCTGCGCTGGCCGGCCTATCGTCCGAGCCTCTACCGCATCCCTTACGGCGGGCAGAACGAGCAGGCCTTGAAGGCGATGGACGGCTGGGTCATCGAGCGTTCGCCCTTCCGTGGCAACGGTTTCGCGCCCGGTGAGGGTCGCGACGTCATCGCCGAGTTCAAGGTGGACAGTGTGCGCCTGCCGCACGGCGCGCAGCTGTGGCGGATCGACGCCGACGGCGCCGAGCGCATGATCGCCATCTTCGACAACGACGGCCCGATGTGGCGCCGGGTGGGTGAGCAGTGATGCGGGACGGCTACGTGGTGGCATGGCAGGGGCGGGAGTACGACGCCTCGCCCGACGGCGACAACGTCCGGATCTACCACTCCGACCCGGTCGACGGCTTCGACGAGGTGCGCCCCGGCCGCTACGTGCGGGTGCTGACCCCCGAGGAGTACGACGAACTGATCTACGTCCGCACCACGTGCACTTGGCGCGGGGCGCCGTTCATCGTGCTGGCCGAGGCCAACTCGTGGCTGCGGGTCGAGTACGCGGGCGGCCGTGCCCCGATCGCCCGGCAGCTCGGCCTCGAAGAGTTCGACTTCGGCGTCTACCAGGGCTGGGCGCCTCTGCACGAGGTCTCCGACCTGAGCGAGCAGCGCATTTAGTTGGTCTTGAGCCAGCGCAACACTTCGCCGGTGACCACGTCGGTGGCCTCCTGGTGCAGGAAGTGGCCGGCCTCGGGGATCAGGCGCCATTCGTACGGGGCCAGGACGTATCGCCCCGAGCCCTGTGCCGTGCGGGGCAGGGTCGCGGTGTCGAGCTCGCCGTGCAGTTGCAGCGTGGGCGTGATGAGCGGGCGCTGCATGAGCTTCACGAACCGGTAGCCCTGCAGCCGGATGGCACTGCGGAACACCCAGCGGTACGCCTCGAGGGCGCAGAACGCCGCCTGCGGGATCTGCATGGCCTCGCGGCACCGGGCCACGTAGTCGGCGAACTCGGGCGTGTCCCTCCACTGGGGACTCGTCCAGCGGGTCATCAGCTCGCCCACCAGCGCCGCGTCGTCGCGGGTCAGCACGTGTTCGTAGCGCGGCACCTGGAACCGCAGCGCGCTCGACGAGGCCGCGAACTGACCGCGGGGGTCGGCGAACAGCGCCGCCCGCAGCCGCAGCGGGTGGGCCGCGCCCAGCACGACCAGCCGGTTGACGAGCTTAGGATGGAACGCGGCCGCGGCCCAGCCGATCATGCCGCCCGCGCCGGCGCCGACGATCGTCGCGTTCCGTTCGCCGAGGGCCCGGATGAGCCCGGTGACGTCGGCCGCCATCGTGTAGCCGTCGTAGCCGCGCGGGGGCTTGTCGCTCGCGCCGTAGCCGCGCAGGTCGATCGCGACCGCCCGGAAGCCCGCGTCGGCGATGCGGGGCAGCATGTCGTGCCAGGCCCACCAGAACTCGGGGAAGCCGTGCAGGAACAGCACGAGCGGCCCGGTGCCGGCCTCGACCACGTGGAAACGGCTGCCGTTGGCGCCGACGAAACGATGGGTCCACGGCCCGTCCACCAGCACGCACGACTCGTCAACCCGACCGCCCATGGACTCCAGGGTAGGCGCTGGGCGCGAGTGAGCCGGAGTGTGCCTGGTTACTTGGGGTTGATCAGGACCCGGACGAGGGTGGCCGGCTTGCCCGGACCGCAGTCGACCGGCGTCTTGCCGGGGGTGAGCCGCACCCGCACCTTGTCGCCCCGGCTCACCGGCACGTCCTTCTTCGAGTACGCGGCCCAGGTCGCGCCGTCGGCCGCCTTCAGCTCGTAGCAGGAGCCGCCGGCGCTGGTCACGGTCGCGGTGACCCAGCCGACGCGCTGGGCGCCGACGTCGGGCAGGGCGGGGGCTCCGGGACGGCTGGGCGGCCTCCCTGTCCCCTCGGCCGTGCCCGGCTGCGGCGGCGTTGTCGTCTCGGCGGGAGCGCCCGTCGCCCCCGCGGTCGGGGCCGAAGCGTCCGGAGCCGGGGCCGAGGCGTCGGTCGAGACCGGGGCCGGAGCGCCCGCGGCCGGCTTCACGTCGTCTTTCGAGCAGCCGCCGACCAGCAGCAGCGCCAGCGACAGCGTGCCTGCCGTCCCCGCGATGGACCTGAGCATGACCTTGCACCCCCGTGAGGCGAACCCGCGGTCGGGCGGACCGCGGCGCCAAAGCGTAACGGTTTCAGGTCTGGCGTGGGGTGCGGCGTCCGGAGGATCTCTCCGGACGCCGCGAACACTCAGTCCTCGGACTTACCCGTGTTCATGCCCTTGGAGATCAGATCCATCACGGCCGAGTCCTGCAGCGTGGTGACGTCGCCGAGCGAGCGGTTCTCGGCCACGTCCTTGAGCAGCCGCCGCATGATCTTGCCGGACCGGGTCTTCGGCAGCTCGGGCACGAGCATGATCTGGCGCGGCTTGGCGATCGGGCCGAGCGTCTTGGCCACGTGGTTGCGCAGGTCGACGTTGAGCTGCTCGCCCACGTCGCCCTCGGTGTCGACGTTCCCGCGCGGGATCACGAAGGCCACGATGGCCTGGCCGGTGGTGGGGTCGGTCGCGCCGACCACCGCCGCCTCGGCCACCGACGGGTGCGAGACCAGGGCCGACTCGACCTCGGTGGTCGAGATGTTGTGGCCCGACACGAGCATCACGTCGTCGACCCGGCCGAGCAGCCAGAGCGCGCCGTCCTCGTCCTTCTTGGCGCCGTCACCCGCGAAATAGATCCACTCGTCGCCGGTGCCCGCGCCGGCCCCGAAGCGCGACCAGTACGTGTCGAGGAACCGCTGGTCGTCACCCCAGATCGTGCGCAGCATGGACGGCCACGGGTCGCGCAGCACCAGGAAACCGCCGCCGCCGTTGGGCACCGACTGGGCCTGGTCGTCGACCACGTCGGCGGTGATGCCGGGCAGCGGGGTCATGGCCGAGCCGGGCTTGGTCGCGGTCACGCCGGGCAGCGGCGAGATCATGACGCCACCGGTCTCGGTCTGCCACCACGTGTCCACAATGGGGGCGCGGTTGCGGCCGATGTTCTCCCGGTACCACATCCAGGCCTCGGGGTTGATCGGCTCGCCGACGCTGCCCAGCACCCGCAACGACGACAGGTCGTAGCCGGCCGGGATGTCGTCGCCCCACTTCATCATGGTGCGGATCAGGGTCGGCGCGGTGTAGAGGATCGACACTTTGTACTTGTCGACGATCTGCCAGAACCGGTCGCGGCCCGGGGTGTCGGGCGTGCCCTCGTACATGACCTGGGTGGCGCCGTTGGAGAGCGGGCCGTAGACGATGTACGAGTGGCCGGTGACCCAGCCGATGTCGGCCGTGCACCAGTAGACGTCGGTGTCGGGCTTGAGGTCGAACACCGCGTTGTGCGTGTACGACACCTGGGTCAGGTAGCCGCCGGTGGTGTGCAGAATGCCCTTCGGCTTACCGGTCGTGCCCGAGGTGTAGAGGATGAACAGCGGGTGCTCGGCGTCGAAGGCCTGCGGCTTGTGCTCGGGGCTCGCCTGCTCGACGGTCTCGTGCCACCACTTGTCCTTGTCGGTCCAGGCCACGTCCTGCCCGGTGCGGCGCACGACGAGCACGTTCTCGATGCTCGGGCACTGCGCGACGGCCTCGTCGACGGTGGGCTTGAGGGCCGACGGCTTGCCGCGCCGGTAACCGCCGTCGGCGGTGATGACCAGCTTGGCGTCGGCGTCCTGGATGCGGGTGGAGAGCGCGGAGACCGAGAACCCGCCGAAGACGACGCTGTGGGTCGCGCCGACCCGGGCGCAGGCCAGCATGGCCACCGCGGCCTCGGGGATCATCGGCAGATAGATGGCCACCCGGTCGCCGGCCCCGACCCCGAGGTCGGTCAGCGTGTTGGCGGCCTGGCTGACCAGCTTGAGCAGCTCGGCGTACGTGATGGTGCGGGTGTCGCCGGGCTCGCCCTCCCAGTGGATGGCGACCTTGTCGCCGTGACCGGCCTCGACGTGGCGGTCGACGCAGTTGTAGGCGATGTTGAGCTCGCCGCCGACGAACCACTTCGCGAACGGCGGGTTGGACCAGTCGAGCACCTGGTCCCACTTCTTGGCCCAGGTGAGCCGGTCGGCCTGGGTGGCCCAGAACGCCAGGCGGTCGCCGGCGGCTTCCTCGTACGCGTCCGCCTTCACATTGGCGGCCGCAGCCAGCGCTTCGGGCGGCGGGAACTGCCGGCTCTCCGATGACAAGTTCGCCAATGTCTCGCTCATGAGGGCGGCTCCTCTTTTCACTGCTGACCGGGCATCTTCGTTGCACACTAGTTGCGCCAGTGGGTACCGGCGACACCTGTGGATAACTGCGCGCCAGATGGCGTCGTGGTCGCGCCGGATGACCAACAGGTGCTTGTTCCTGCGCGAATCTTGCCAGTTGCGAGCCTGTTTGCGCACCCCATGTTTCGCCCGATTTACCGGCTACGGTGTTCCCGTGGATCCGCTAGCCCCCCTTCTCGATCTTGCCGATGTCACGCCCGCCCTGGCCGAGGCCCGCGACCAGGTCGACGCGGCCATGCGCCACCGCGCCCTGCGCCGGCACGGTGGCCAGGTCGCGGCCGAGGCGAGCCTGCGTGCGGCGGTGGCCAGTGCCGCGCTCGAAGGCAACGTCCACGACCTCGATGACGTACGGGCGGGCACGATCACCGATCCGGTCGTGCAGGGCGCGCTGCGGGTCGCCGAGGGCGTGGGCGGGCTGGTCGACCTCTGGCCCCGGGCGCCGCGTCAGGTGCTGGCCAAGCTCCACGTCCTCGCAGCACGGGGCGTGGTGCCGCCGGCCGACCTGGGCCGCCTCACCGGGGATGCCGAGCGCATCGACATGCTGGCCGGTCTGGTCGCGGGCAACGACCGTACGCCGCCGTTGTTGCTGGCCGCGATCGTGCACGCCGAACTCGTCACGTTGCGCCCGTTCGCCGGCCCGGCCGGTGTCGTGGCCCGGGCCGCGGCCCGGCTCACCCTGATCAGCCGCGGGCTCGATCCGCGGGGTTTGGTCGCGGTCGAGGTCGGGCATCAGGCCCGCGAGCCCGAGTACGTAGGATCGGCCGGCGCCTATGCGACCGGCACGCCCGATGGGGTCCGCTCCTGGCTGCGTCACTACGCGGCCGCCGTGACCGTCGCGGCCGGCGAGATCACCAAGATCGGCGACGACGTGCTGGCATCGGTATGACGGATCGTCGGACCGTGCGTATGTGCGAACAGCACACTCGGTGATCAGGGGTTTCTAGACTTCCAGACGTGGAGTCCTGGACGCGCCCGTACACGCCCGGCACCGGACGCTGGCTGATCATCGGCTGGGAAGCCTTCGCGCTGGCCCTGCTGGGCTGGTCGTCGATCGAGACGTTCGAGCTGAACGATCACGGCCTGCGCCTGCTGGCCTGCGCGCTGGCCGCGGTGTGGGTGCTCGGCACCCACCGGATCCTGCAGATGGGGGCCTACGTCGGCGTCGGCGGCGTGCGCATCCACGGCCTGCTGCGCTCCCGCACCATGGCCTGGGCCGAGATCGCCCACGTGCACCTTCACGAGGCGAGCCACCGGCTGGGGCCGTTCCGCATCCCGAGCGGTCTGACCGTGCTCATCGAGCGGCGCGACGGCTCGACCGTGAACACGGAGCTGTGGGCGCAGGGGGTCGATTTCCACTCGCGGCCGAAATTGTTCCGGGCCGTCTATCACGAGCTACGCACCCGGCATCTGGCCGCGCATCGCAAGTAGTCGGAAAAATTTAGAGCCGGCGTCCCTTGAGGGGCGCCGGCTGCTGCGCGTCCGAACCGGGTTATCAAGCGTGCACCTGGGTCGTTGTCGACAGTCCGAGGCCTCACGGCTCCTCAAATGGAGCCTAGGGGGCCGCGGTCCCGCCGCAACGTGCCTGCCGTGGCTGATCGCGCGTGGGTTCCCGGTGGCCGTGCACGAGATTCGTGGCCGATCCGGGTGGGCAATCCCGCCCTTTCCGCTGCGATCCTCGCCAGTTCTTTCTACGCCCGTCGCGGCATGATCGCCAGAGCTTCGGCCCGGCAAATCTCACTTTCCGCATTAGTCAGACCAAAGCCATTCGTGCTGCTCATTGGCCCTCGGCAGAACCTGATCAGGCAGGTGTGCGGGTGCGGCGATGACGGGCGTAGATGGCGAAACCGATGGCCGCGCCGACGCCCACACTCAGGGCGGCCGCGGCCACCGGCACGGCCGGACGGTCGCGCAGCCGGCGGCTGAGCGGGATCGGGTGCCGGAACTCGAGAACCGGCCACTTGTTCTCGGCCGCGGCGCGGCGCAGGGCGCGATCGGGGTTGACGGCGCTGGGGTGGCCCACCGATTCGAGCAGCGGAAGGTCGCTGCTGGAATCGGAGTAGGCGTAGCAGTCGGCCAGGTGGTAGCCGCGCTCGGCGGCCAGCTCGCGCACGCCGACCACCTTGCTCGGGCCGGCCGCGTAGAACTCGACCTCGCCGCTGTACCGGCCGTCGACGATGCTCATCCGGGTGGCGATGATGTCGGTGATGCCGAGCAGTGCGCCGATGGGGCGGACCATCTCGTCGCCCGAGGCCGAGACCAGCACGACGTCGCGCCCGGCGGCCTGGTGCTCGGCGATCAGGGTGGCCGCCTCGGCGTACACGTAGGGGTTGATCAGCTCGTCGAGCGTCTCGGCCACGATCTGCTGCACCTGCTCCACCCGCCAGCCCTTGCACAGGGCGGCCAGGTAGTCACGGGTGCGGGCCATGGCCTGCTCGTCGGTGCCGCCGCCGAGCCGGAACATCAGCTGTGCGTAAGCGGATTTGACCATGTCACGACGGCTGATCAGGCCGTCACGATAGAACGGCCGTCCGAACGCCAACGCGCTGGACTTGGCGATGACGGTCTTGTCGAGGTCGAAAAACGCGGCGCTCAGGCCCACGCGCCGCAGTGTAGTCGCAAGTGGTTCATCACCGTCGTCCCCGGCGCGTCTCATCCGATCGGTCGTGACACGCTGTGAAATCGGTCAGACGGGCAGCAGTATCGCAGTGAGCGACAATCAGTACTCGACTGTGCTGCTTCCGTGAGGCATGCTTGTGCTGTTGCGACCGGGATTCATGTTGTGACCTGTCGCGCGCCACTACTTGAAACCCTCACCGGAACCCTCGGTGATTGCGCCCCCCGCGATCACCGAGTCGATTCGGCTCGACCCCCCCGGAGCCGAATCCTCGGACGGCCCCCGTCTCCCCCGACGGGGGTCGTTCCCTTTTCGATGTCGTCTCAGGCGCCTGTGGCCCGCGTCTGTTCGGCCTCGACCACGTCGCCCAGGCCGAAGAAGTCGCAGAGGCCGGTCACGTCGAGTACACGGCGGAAGGCCGGCGTCGGGTCGACCACAAGGAACCGAGCCTCGATCTCGCCGGCGGCGCGGTAACCCTCGATCAGCGCGCCCAGCCCGGTGGAGTCGATGAAGGTCGCGGAGCGCAGGTCGACCCGCACTGTCGCCGGGGACCACTCGGTGACGGCCTCGCGGACACAGCCCGCCAACTCGTCCGCGTTCGAGAAGTCGATCTCGCCCACGACGGTCACGACGGCGGAACCGTCGGCGTCGAGCGAACGGGTGATCGAACTGTCCATGCCAACCCCATCGATTCGTGTCGGCAACAACATACCCAACCTTGGCTGCTTCCACTCCTCTCGATGGTCCGCTCCCTAACAGATCGACCGGCTGCGTGGGCGATATCCACAGGCCGGGTCGTTGTCCACAGGCGGCGCCGGCGGGCCTGGCCGGTGGCTGCTCCGGTCGCGAAGGTGGGCGCTTCATCCGCTGCCACCCGAGCGCTGGAGCCCGCCGATGCCTGCTGCCCGTCTGCCCCTCGTCGTCACCGCCGACCCCGACCTGCTCGACGATCTGCTGCGGCTGGCCGCGGCCGGCGGCACCAAGGTCGACGTGGCCCCCGACCCGGCCGCCGCCCGCCCGCGCTACAGCACCGCCTCCCTGGTGCTGATCGGCGCCGACCAGTTGGAGGCCTGCCTGCGGGCCCGGCTCCCGCGCCGCTCCCGGGTGGCCGTGGTCGGCCACGGCGAGGTCGCCGAACCGATGTGGCGAGCGGCCAACGCGTACGGCGTCGAGCACATCGCCGAGCTGCCGACCGCCGAGTCCTGGGTGGTCGAGCGGTTCGCCGAACAGCTCGACCAGCCGGTGGGCCGGGTGCTGACGGTCATCGGCGGCCGGGGCGGCGCCGGCGCCAGCACGCTGGCCGCGGGCCTGGCCGTGACCTCGGCCCGAGGCCGGCGCCGCACCCTGCTGATCGACGCCGACCCGATCGGCGGCGGCCTCGACATGATGTTCGGCTGGGAACGCCGCGACGGCTTGCGCTGGTCGGCGCTGGCCGAGGCGGGCGGCCGGGTCGATCCGCCCAGCCTGCTCGGCGCGCTGCCCCGCGACGGCGACCTGGTGCTGCTCTCGTTCGACCGCGAGCACACGCCGGTCCTGCCGGCCGAGGCGATGGCCGCGACCATCGACGCCGGGCGCCGGGCCCGCGAGGTGATCATCGTCGACCTGCCGCGCCGGCTCGACGACGCCGGTGTGCTCGCGCTCGAGTGCGCCGACCACGCGGTGCTGATCGTCCCGGCCGAGGTTCGTGCCTCGGCCGCGGCGGCCCGGGTCGCCACCATGGTCCGGGCCCATCGTGACGATCTCTCGCTCGTGGTCCGCGGCCCGGCGCCGGGGCGGCTGCGGGCGCGCGAGGTCGCGTCGGCGCTCGGGCTGCCGCTGATCGGCACGCTGCGGCCGGAACCGGCGATCGCGCAGCAGATCGAGCACGGCCGGCCACCCACGGTCGACGGCAAGGGGCCGCTGGCCCGGCTGTGCCGGCGGGTGCTGAGCGACCTGACGCGGGAGACGGCCGGGGCGGTGGCGGCGTGACGGCGTACGTGGGTCTGGGCAGCCGGTTGGCCGCGAGCGCGCCCGAGATGGCCGGCCGGGTGCGCCACCGCTTCGCGCTCGAGGGCGTCGAGGCGACCCCGGCGGCCGTGGTTCAGGCCGTGCGCGGCGAGCCCGGGGCCGCGGTGCTGGGGGACACGGCCGTGCTGCGCCTCGCCGACCGGGTGCACGACCAACTGGTCGGGGCCGGGCCGCTGGCGCCGCTGCTCGCCGACCCCGAGGTGACCGATGTGCTGGTCAACGGCCGGGCGGTCTGGGTCGACCGGGGCGCCGGGCTGCAACGGGCGCCGATCGCGCTGGGCGACCACGAAGAGGTGCGGCGCCTGGCCCAACGGCTCGCGGCAGCATGCGGGCGCCGGCTCGACGACGGTCAGCCGTACGCGGACGCCCGCCTGCCCGACGGCACGCGCCTGCACGCCGTGCTGCCCCCGGTGGCGACCGACGGGCCGTACCTGTCGCTGCGCACCTTCCGCCACCGGCCGTTCCGCCTCGACGACCTGGTCGAGCACGGCACGGTCCCGCCCACGATCGCTCCCGTGCTGGCCGCGATCGTCGCCGCCCGGCTCGCCTACCTGGTCACCGGCGGCACGGGCAGCGGCAAGACGACGCTGCTGGCCACCCTGCTCGGCATGGTGCCGCCGACCGAGCGGATCGTGCTGGTCGAGGACGCGGCCGAACTGCGGCCGCTGCACCCGCACGTGGTCGCTCTGCAGGCCCGCACCGCGAACGTCGAGGGGGCGGGCGCGATCGGGCTGACCGACCTGGTGCGGCAGGCGCTGCGGATGCGGCCCGACCGGCTGGTCGTGGGGGAGTGCCGGGGCCCCGAGATCGTCGACCTGCTCGGCGCGCTGAACACGGGCCACGACGGGGGCGCCGGCACCCTGCACGCCAACACGCCGGCCGACGTTCCGGCCCGGCTGGAGGCGCTCGGGCTGCTCGGCGGGCTGCCCCGGGCCGCGCTGCACGCCCAGGTGGTGGCCGCGCTGCAGGTGGTGCTCCAGGTCCGGCGGACGGAAAGGGGGCGCGTCCTGGAATCGGTCAGCGTGCTGCTGCCGATCGGCGAGGAGCGGCTCGCGACCGTGGTCCCGGCCTGGCGTCACCGGCACGGGGCCGGTCCGGGGGCGACGGCGCTGGCCCGGATGCTGGCCGTGCGCGGGGTGACGGCGCCGGCCGTGCTGCGGCCACCGGTGGTGGCGGCGTGATCTGGGGACCGGTGCTGCTCCTCGTGGGGGCCCTGGTGATCATGTTGCCGGTCAAGTGGCTCGGGACCGTGCCGCGGGTGTCGGTGGTGGCCGTCGGGCAGCGGGTGGCCGCCTACGCCGGGGCGGCGCCGCGACAGGCGGTGGCTGGTGGGATCGCGGTGGCCGCCGTGCTGGGTCTGCTGCTGGGCGGGCCGGTGGCCGCGGTCATCGGCGGGGCGTACGCGGGGCTCGGCGGGCGGGCCCTGCGGCGGCGGGCCACCCGGCGGCGAGCGGCGGTCGAGCGGGCGGCCGC
>NZ_JAMYJR010000057.1 GCF_024137025.1 Paractinoplanes aksuensis | reverse complement strand
GTAAGATCTTCGATTGGAAGAAGCCCTCCGAGATATTCGCCGAACTCGTAGAGGCAAATGCTTCGACCGCCTGAATTGGCCCCCGCCTCACCTCCGCCAGCGAGCTATCGAGTTGCGCGCCGAGGGTATGCCCTTCGGCGACATTTGCCGCGAGCTCGGACTGCCCCGTAGGACGATCGGCAACTGGTTCTACGGCGATCGTCCACGTCGCCGGGCGGAACGGGAAGCGAATCGGCCGCGATGCGCTCGCTGCGCCGATCCACCACGCGAGACGACTGATGGCGACGCGTATGCCTACCTTCTCGGGCTCTATCTGGGCGACGGCCACCTCGTCACCTCGACCAAGGTGCCGGTTCTCCGCGTCTACTGCACCGCCTCGTGGCCGGGCCTCGTCGCCGCCTGCGAGATCGCCATGCTGCGAGTTCTCGCCAGAAGAGTTCATCGCATCTCCCGCGAGGGCTGCGTGGTGGTGGAGAGTTCCTCCAACCACTGGCCCTGCTTCCTCCCGCAACACGGTCCGGGCAAGAAACACGAACGCCGCATTGAACTAGCCCCGTGGCAGACGAACATTGTCGGCACATTTCCTCGGGATTTCCTCCGCGGGCTCTTCCATTCCGACGGTTGTCGGGTGATGAACAAAGTGCAACGCGGCGACAAGACCTACCAATATGCGCGATATATGTTCGCGAACGAGTCGGCCGACATCATGGAGCTATGCCAAGGCGCGCTGGACGGGCTGGGGATCGGCTGGAAGATGTGCCGGAAGAACCTGCTCTCGGTGGCGCGACGGGAGGCGGTGGCGCGGCTCGACGAGTTCGTAGGGCCGAAGTGGTGACCGTTTGCCCACACGATGGGGCCATGATCGGGCACGGCCATGACCGCTCTCCGTGACTGTCGATCCCGGGTCGTGCCCGTCCGTCATTCTTCGTGACCACTCTCCGCGCTGTCGTTCAGCAGCGCGGCCACGCTGGGTGAGGCGGGGTTGTGCCGCTGCGTGGTGTTCCGGTTTTCACGGTCCTTACCGGGTGGTGTGTCAGTCGGTTTCCCGGTGTGGGTGGGCTTGGGCGGTTTACCGGGTGGTGTCGTCGGCGGTTGCCCGGGCGGCGTCGGCCGCCCCGGTTCGGTCGTGGCCGGCGCCGGGACCGAGGCGGCCGGGCCGGGTGGCGCCGCCGGCCCCGACGGCGACGGCGTGCCCGACGGCGGCCCGGGCGGCGCGGACGGCCCCTCGGACGGCTGGGCCGACGCCGATTTGTGCAGGTCGCGGCAGTATTTCTCGATGCCGTCCTCGCCTCCGGCGGCGGCGCTGAGTTTGCGCCGGTCCTCGTGGCTGAGGGTGCGGGCCGGTCCCCCGCCCCAGGCCTGGCACCAACTGAGCGCGGTGACGTCGAGCGTGGGGCGGGGTCCCGGCCGGCTGGGGGACGGAGCCGGGGACGGGGTGAGGGGGTTGCCTGTTCTCGGCGCAGGTACGCCCAGCGCCGAGAACAGGCGGTGTGCGTGCTGCTGGGCTTCCTGGGGGAGGTTGCCGGTGCGGGCGGCGACGGCCGTGCCGGCGAGAGCAAGGAGAGCCAAGCCGGCCGTGACGGGCACGAGCACGACCCGGACTCTCGCCTTGACGCGGCGTTTCCGTTCGCTGCGGGCAGCAGTTCTGCGGTGGGCGGCGAAGGCGGCGACCGCTTCTTTCTCGCCGGCCAGTTCCGCCATGGTGGCGGGGGCGCGGGCGGCGTCGAGGAGGTCGGCGAGTCCGGGGTGATCGGTGGATGCGACCGGGTCGGTCTCGGGGTGCTTCCGTCGCGTGCGCAGTGCACGGAGGAGAGCGTTCAGCGCGCGCATCCTGTTACACCCCCTCTCTCGTACGGATCTGGGGGTGGGTGGCGAGGCGGCGCAGGCCGCGCATGGTGGCGATGCGGACGGCGCCCGGTTTTTTGCCGAGGATGCCGGCGGTGGTGGCGACGTCGAGCCCGATGACGATGCGGAGCATGACGGCTTCGGCCTGGTCGGGGGGCAGGCCGGCGATGACGGTGAGGGCCCAGGTGGTGGCCGCGCCTTCGGCCGCCTCGGCGGCGGCGTCGGGGGCGTTCCGGGTGGGTGGGGTCGCGGTTTCGCGCGTACGGGATTTTCGTCGTTGTTCGTCGATGCCGCGATGGCGCGCGATGCGGAAGAGCCAGCCCCGGAAGTTGTCGTGGTCGCCGTGGAACCGGTGCAGGTCGCGGATGACGTGGAGCCAGGTCTCGCTGGCGGCGTCCTCGGCGTGGTCGCCGGCGACGACCCGCAGGTAGCGCAGCACGGAGGGGTGGTGGGTGCGCCAGAGCAGGGCGAACCCGGCGTCGTCGCCTCGCTGGGCGGCGCGCAGGGCGTCGGTCAGTTCGTTGTCGGGCACGTCCGCTCCGGGGTTGGGGGCGGTCGTCTGGTACCCGGCTGTGAATCTGCGCGAACCTCCGTTCTGCCGGTCGGCTGGATGTTGTCATGGCAGGGATACGTTCGCTGGAGGCCTCATGTTGTGGTCCGGTTCTTCGCCCCTGTCCGTGATGCGTCGCAGCATGTGGGGGTTTCTGCTGTTCGCCGGGGTGGCGTGGCTGGCGATCGGGTGGAGTGTGCTGCGGCTGGAACCGGCCGACGTGGTGGCGGTGGCGGGTCCGATTATTTTCTTCGCCGCGCTGTGCGAGGTGGTGCGGGCGCTGTCGGGGACGGCGACGTGGTGGGTGAACGCGTCGATGGCGGCGTTGTTCACGGCGACCGGGGTCGTGATCGTGCTGGATCAGGATTCGACCTATGCGACGACGTCCGCGCTGGTCGGGTGGTTCCTGATGGTGCGGGGCGCGGTGGACGTCGCGGTGGCCACGATGAATCGGGGCACCGATCGTACGTGGGGTCTGGTCGTGACTTTGGGGGTCCTGCAGGCCGGGCTGGGGTTCTACGCCGCGGGTCCGCTGGCCCGGGCGGCTGATCCGGTGATCATGACGTTGGGGGCGCTCGGGCTGCTGCGCGCGGTGGCTGATCTGGTCACCGGCCTGCGGTTGCGCGAGTGGGCGGCGGCGCGGGAGGACGTGCTGCGGTTGTCACCGGAGCGGGAGGCCGGGATGACCGGTTACGCGGCCGGGATCTCGGATTTCGAGGCGCACCCGCGGCACCGCGCCGAGGAGGTTGTGGAGGAGGGCGCCGAGCAGCGCCGTTGAGGCTTTGGTCTCCCCTGCCCCGCCGGGCCGGGATCCGCTTCGGCCAGTCGCCGGGCCGGGGTCCCAGCCGGGCGGGGCTCCTCGCTACTTGCGCTCGCCGACCCGCCGCAACAGGCCTTCTTGTACGGCGCTGGCGATGTGTACGCCGTCCTCGGTGTACATGCGCCCGCTGGCCAGGCCGCGACTGCCGCTGGCGGACGGACTCGTGCAGTCGTACAGGAACCAGTTGTCGGCCCGGAAAAGCCGGTGGAACCAGAGGGCGTGGTCGAGGCTGGCCCCGATGACACCGCCGGGCCCCCAGCTCTCGCCGTGGACGGACAGCACCGAGTCGAGCAGCGACAGGTCACTCGCGTAGGTCAGGGCGCAGGCGTGCAGGAGCGGGTCGTCGGGCAGTTTGCCGTTGACGCGCATCCAGACGCGCTGCTGGTCGCTGGCGTTGCGGTCGCCCGGCGGCACCCAGCCCGGGTCGTTGACGTAGCGGACGTCGACGGCGCGGGGCGCGGCGTTGAACGCGGCCCGCCGGCTGGGGTATTTGCGCACCCAGTCGGCCATGGTCGGCACGTCGTCGGGCCCGGGGACGCCGTCGGGGGCCGGGGTGTGGTGGTCGAGGCCTTCCTCGCGGACCTGGAACGAGGCCGACATGAAGAAGATCGTCTTGCCGTGCTGCTGGGCGGTGGAGCGGCGCACCGAGAAGGACCGTCCGTCGCGGATGGTCTCGACGCTGAAGCGGATGGGCTCGGTCGGGTCACCGGGGCGCACGAAGTAGCCGTGCAGGGAGTGGACGAGCCGGTCCGGATCCACGGTGCGACCGGCGGCGACCAGGGCCTGGCCGGCGACCTGGCCGCCGAAGACGCGCTGGGCGCCGGTCTGCGGGCTCTCCCCCACGAACGTCGCCGCGTCCAGCTGCTCGAGGTCGAGGACTTCGAGCAGCTGGTCGACGGCGGCTTGCCCGCTGAGGGGCTCGGTCACAGCGAGGCGGGGTCGACGAGGTCGCCCAGCCGGTGCACGCGCAGGGTGTTGGTGGAGCCGGGCGCGTTCGGCGGGGAGCCGGCCACGACGACCACGTAGTCGCCCGGCTTGGCCAGGCCGAGGCCGAGCATCTTCGCGTCGACCTGCCGGAACATGTCGTCGGTGTGCTGCACGAAGTCGGTCAGGAACGTCTCGACGCCCCAGGCCACGGCGAGCTGGTTGCGGACCTCGGGGACCGGGGTGAACGCGTACAGCGGGAGCTCGCAGTGCAGGCGGGACAGGCGCCGCACGGTGTCACCGGTCTGGGAGAACGCGACGAGGGCCTTGGCGCCGATGTTGCGCGCGATCTGCGACGCGGCGACGGTGAGGGCGCCACCGTGGGTGCGCGGGTCGTGCTGCAGGCGCGGCACCGGGATGGAGCCGCCCTCGGTGGTGCTGACGATCTTGGCCATCGTGCTGACGGTGAGCACCGGGTACTTGCCGACCGAGGTCTCGCCGGACAGCATCACGGCGTCGGTGCCGTCGAGCACGGCGTTGGCCACGTCGGACGCCTCGGCGCGGGTCGGCCGCGAGTTCTCGATCATCGAGTCGAGCATCTGGGTGGCCACGATGACCGGCTTGGCGTTCTCGCGGCACAGCTGCACGGCCCGCTTCTGCACCAGCGGCACCTGGTCGAGCGGGAGCTCGACGCCCAGGTCGCCGCGGGCCACCATGACGCCGTCGAAGGCGAGGACGATGGCCTCGAGGTGCTCGACCGCCTCGGGCTTCTCGACCTTGGCGATGACCGGCACGATCCGGCCCTCCTCGGCCATGATCTCGTGCACGAGCTTGATGTCGTCGGGCGAGCGCACGAACGACAGGGCGACGATGTCGACCCCGAGGCCGAGCGCGAACCGCAGGTCTTCCGCGTCCTTCTCGCTCAGGGCGGGGACGCTGACGTCGACGTTGGGCAGCGAGACACCCTTGTTGTTGCTGACCGGCCCGCCCTCGACGACGAGGCAGCGGATGTCGGTGTGGTTGTCGACGGCGGTGACCTCGACGGCGACCTTGCCGTCATCGATGAGCAGGCGGTCGCCGGGCTTCACCTCCTGCGGCAGCTTGGTGTAGGTGCAGGAGACCCGCTCCCGGGTGCCGATGATGTCGTCGCTGGTGATGGTGACGATGTCGCCGGTGTTCCAGACGTGCGGGCCGTCGGCGAACTTGCCGAGCCGGATCTTCGGGCCCTGCAGGTCGGCCAGGACGGCCACGGCCCGGTCGGCCTGCTCACTGGTGGAGCGCACGAGGTGGTACATCTTCTCGTGGTCCTCGTGGCTGCCGTGGCTGAAGTTCAGGCGGGCCACGTCCATGCCGGCCTCGACAAGCCCGAGCATGCGCTCGGGGGAGGCGGTCGCGGGCCCCATGGTGCAGACAATCTTTACGCGGCGTGTCACGGCCATCAGGCTAGTCTCTCTTCTTCATCGGCCTGGCGGCCGACCCCCGTCGTAGGGATGAACTGCGTCTGTCGGGCGACGTCTGCCGATCCGGAGGATCGGTGCGCTGCGCTGCGACCTGCGGGCTTCGACGACCGCGGCCTCAGCTTATCGGTCCGCTCCAGCCGACTGCCGCCAACGCCCTTTCCGTACCCCAAGTCCCCCTCTCCCCTATTCAGCCATCGCCCCGGAGCAATACCGCCACTACAGTCCGTACCGCGAGTTTCGTGTCCGGAAGGAGTGTCGTGACCGATTGGGGCCTGCTAGGCGAGGTGCTGGCCAACAAGTCGTCCGATCGCGACCGGGCCAATGTCAAGGATCTGGTGACACACGCCCGGAGCCTGCTCAAGCTGATCCGCGAGACCTTCCCGCGCTACACGATGCACGACGAACAGCACGCCGAGAACGTGATCGCCTTGATGGGCCGGCTCGCGGCGCCCCGCATCGAACAGATGTCGGGGCTGGAGGCGGCCTTGCTCATTCTCGCGGCCTACTTCCACGATGCCGGCATGGCCTACCGGGCCGACGAGATCGCCTCGATCCCCGACGAGGAGGAGTTTCAGAGATTCCTCGACCGTCATGACGACGCTGTCGTGGCGACGCAACAAAACGGGGGCGTCCCGCCTGGCGCCGTGGTGGAGCAGTACTGCCGGGAGCGGCACGCGGAACGCGTGCGCGTGCATCTCGATCGCTGTGACCGCACGATGCTCCGGTGGGACGGCAAGCCGATCATCGACCAGCTCGAACTCGTCTGCCGCAGCCACAACGAGGGAGCTGCGGCGCTGCACGAGCCGCGATTCCGGACAGACTTCCTGTACCAGGCCGACCTGCGGTTCTGCGCGATCATGCTTCGGCTCGCCGACATTCTCGACCTGGACGACACTCGATCGCCGAAAGTGATCTACGAGCACCTCGGCCTTGCGGAGCACACGACGCCCGAGGTGGCCGCAAGCGACCGAGAGTGGAACAAGCATCTGATCGCGCGGGGCTTCGAGTTCCCACGCACGCCGGCGGCGAACTACTCGCTGCAGTTCACCGCCGAGTCCGAGGATCCCGGCAACGAGCATCGTTTGCGAGCCTTCCTGCGAGTCATCGAGGAGGAGCTGCAACGGTGCCGCAGCGTTGCCGACATCTGTGACGAGCGCTGGCGGGGACTTCCCCTGCCCGCGCAGATCGACGAATCGGGGATCAGCAGCCGGGGATACCGGTACGGCGAGTTCCGGTTCGAGCTCGATCGCTCCGCTGTCCTCAATCTGTTCACCGGTGAGCAGCTCTACGACGATCCGTACGCATTCATTCGAGAGCTGCTGCAGAACGCGCTCGACGCGATCCGGGCTCGAGAGCATCTCTACGAACACCGGTCGGACGGCGTGCACGTCCGGGGCTGGAAGGATGACGGCGGCTACCTCTGGCTTCGCGTGGACGACGACGGCATCGGCATGGACGAAGCGACGCTGCGCAAGTTCTTCCTGCGTATCGGCCGGTCCTACTACCATTCGACGGAATTTCAGGCGACCCTGGCCCGAAGCGGCCGGGCGGATCAGCCGTTCGGCGTGATCGGTCGATTCGGCATCGGTGTCCTGTCCTGCTTCGTGGTGGGCGACCAGGTCGAGCTGTCCTCGCGGCCGGTCAGTGGTGGCAAGGCCGTGCGCCTGTCCATCAAACGGCAGGACGACTACTTCGTCCTGCAGGACCAGGACATGGCAGGCCGGCCGATGCCGGGCCCGGCCACCGCCGAGCCCGCCTTTCCTCGGGCGCCCGGCACGCGGATCGCCGTGCGGGTCGACCCGAATCACGTGGAACTCGATCTCGATGGGCTGCTGGCGAAGGTGCCCACCTACCTGTTCGCGCCTCCGGTGCCTGTCCTCGTCAACGACCGGGCGGTCGACCGAGCGACCAGGCAACTCGTCGCGGAACCGCTGATCGCCCAGCCGCTCATCACGGATCTGCATCTCGAGCGCCACGGGAAGGTCCGGATCGCCGCTGTCCCGCTGAATCTGACCAGGGACGGGGAATGCCCTGATGTCAGCGGCCAACTGCTCCTCTACATAGCCCTCCCGCCGGACGATGCGGGCCAGGGTGAGGAGCGCAGCTTCTACTCGCTCGATCGGCCGGACGAGTTCGAGCTACCGGCGGGATCCGCCGATCACCTGGTGCTGACTTTCTACAAAGGACGCCGCCGGCGGGCTCACTCGCAGATCCAGTTGTCGGCCCTGCCCGGCGGCGCCCAAGCATCCGCCTTCCTCGCGCATGGCAGCCAGTGGGGCTTCAACGGCATCGCCCTGCCCGCCATGACCGACGAACGCGGTCTGGAATCTGAGGGGGTGGCCGCCATGGTTCTGGGCTGCCTCAGCCTCTCGGGAGACCTGCGGCCGGACCTGACTGTCTCCCGGTCGACGGTCAGATATTTGCCGTTCCCTGTCCACTCCGCCCTCCAGCTAGCAACACGACGGGCGCTCCGGAAAGCTGTCACCGGCCGCACCGAAATCACCGATCGCTATACGTTCCGCCAGCTACGGCTGACCAATCTGGCTCCTGTCGAGCCTTTCGTGATGTCGACATTCCGGGCAGATCGTCTCCTGTGCGGCGGATCGTGGTGCGCCGAGAAGATGCAGGGGCTGGGCGGAGTCAGCATCGAGGATCTGCACGAACGGGCACGCAACGGAATCAAGAGCCAGGTTTTTCATTTCCCTCGAGACCCTCGGCAGCTGGCCGACCGCGTCTCCTTCGCGTTCGACGACGCCATCATGGCCGCACTGCTGCATCTCTTCGTCGACACCGAATGTGTGATCATCGGATCCCACGTCAACCTGGTGGTGAAGACCGATGCGACACCGCACCGCCCTGAGGGTGCTGATTTGTTCGCACCGATGTTCTCAGCGCCGTTCCCGGACAACGTTTCCCTCGCGCGGGCCGGCGGGATCATGAATGCCGACCATCCGCTCACCAAGTGGTTGCTGGACAACGCCCACGCTCTGGCCGAACATCTCCCCGCTCTCTTCCAGCGCGTGCTTCGGCCAGCCAACTTCGTCGATGCCGCAGAGTGGGATCTCGCCTTGAAACGCGTGTCGGACAGCGGCCGGGTGCCGGCCCCACCCTTGGCGGCCTACGTCCGGCAGGACGAGAACGGATGGTGGTGGTCGCGGTGACTCAGCCTCCGCAGATTGATCGGGCTCAGGCGTTCGAGGTTGAGCGGTACAAGTATTTGCTTCAGCAGTTGCACACGGTTAACGAGAACGTTTACCGGTTCTTGGCGATTTATCAGACCTTGGCGACTGTGCTTGTCGGGGCGGCTTTGGCGCTCTTTGTGCGGTGGGACGAGTGGAAGATCGATCCCTACATCGCGCAGGTCGGGGTTGTGTCGATTCTCGTGCTTGTGTCGGTTATTGCAGCTTTCACGATCGGGCTGATCGTGGTGGGGGTGCGGACCTGGCTCGATTACCGTGAGGAGGAGTGTGCGCTGACTGAAGTGGCTGTGCGGCCGGGGTATCGGAAGCCGCCCGAGCTGCGGAACTTCTGGCGGTGGTACGAGACTTACATCGTGCTGTTCATCGGGGCTTCTGTGGCGATCATGTGGTTGGGGGCCGGGTTCGTGTTGTTGCCGGCGATGTCATGAGGCCCGGGCACGACTTCGTCGGGGTCGGGGTCGGGGCGATGGTGTTCGACCATGACGGCCGGGTGTTTCTCGCGCGGCGGGGGCCGGCCGCCCGCAACGAGGTGGGGCTGTGGGAGTTTCCCGGTGGGATGGTGGACTTCGGGGAGACGCTGGCTGCGGCCGTTGTGCGGGAGTTCGATGAGGAGTACGGGCTGGTCGTCGAGGTCACTGGGCTGATCGGGGTGTCCGACCATATTCTTCCGGCGGAGGGGCAGCACTGGGTTTCGCCGTCGTACACCGCGCGGCAGGTCGGCGGCATTCCGACGATCAGGGAGCCCGCGAAGTGCACCGAGATCGGGTGGTTCCGGCTCGACTCGTTGCCGGAGGAGCAGCTCACGCTGGCCAGCCGGGACACTCTCAGCGCGTACAGAAAGAAAGGGCCCGCCTAGGCGAAGGCGGGCCCATCAGAACCAAAAGATCAGACGCCGATCGGCTGGGCCGACGACTGGACGGGAGCCGGCAGCTCACCCGCGGCGCCCAGGTAGTCGTGGATCGCCGCTGCCGCGGAGCGGCCCTCGGCGATGGCCCAGACGATCAGGGACGCGCCGCGGTGCATGTCGCCGGCCACGAAGACGCCGGGGGCCGACGTCTGCCACGTGTTGTCGGCGTCCAGGACGCCGCGGCGGTTGCGGTCGATGCCGAACTGCTCCAGCAGCGGCTGCTTCTCGGTGCCCTCGAAGCCGATGGCCAGCAGGACCAGGTCGGCGGGGAGGTCGCGTTCCGAACCGGGCGCGATGGTCACCGTGCGGACGCCGTTGATGCGCTCGACGGTCACGTCAGCCACCCGCACCGCGGAAACGTTGCCCTGGCCGTCGTTGACGAACTCCTGGACGGCTACGCCGAAGACGCGCTCGCCGCCCTCCTCGTGCGCGGGGTAGTTGCGCAGGATGACCGGCCACGTGGGCCACGGGTGGAGTTCGCCCGCCCGCTCCGACGGGGGCAGCGGGTACTGGTCGAGCTGGATCACGTTGGCCGCGCCCTGGCGGTGGGCCACACCCAGGCAGTCGGCGCCGGTGTCGCCGCCGCCGATGATGACCACGTGCTTGCCGGCGGCGTCGATCGGGGTCGTGTCCTGCAGGCCGGCCACGACCCGGTTGGCCGGGACCAGGTGTTCCATGGCCAGGTGGACGCCGTTCAGGTCGCGGCCCGGTGTGTCGTGGGCGTCGCGGCCCGCTAGGGCGCCGGCCGCCAGCAGCACGGCGTCGAAGCGGTCGCGCAGGTCGTCGGCGGTGACGTCCACCCCGACCTCCACGCCGGTTTCGAAGACGACGCCCTCGGCCTCCATCTGGGCCAGACGCGCGTCCACCACCGTCTTCTCGATCTTGAAGTCGGGGATTCCGTACCGGAGCAGGCCGCCGATGCGGTCGTCGCGCTCGTAGACCGTCACCGCGTGGCCGGCCCGGGCCAACTGCTGGGCGGCGGCCAGGCCGGCGGGGCCGGAGCCGACCACCGCGACCTTCTTGCCGGTCGCGACCGGTGCGGGCTGTGGGCGTACGTAGCCGAGGTCGAACGCGTGGTTGGCGATCTCGACCTCGACCTGCTTGATGGTGACCGGGTCGTCGGCGATGCCGAGCACGCACGCCGCCTCGCACGGGGCGGGGCACAACCGTCCGGTGAACTCCGGGAAGTTGTTCGTGGCGTGCAGGGACTCCGCGGCCGACTCCCAGGCGCCCGTGCGCACCAGGTCGTTCCAGTCGGGGATGCGGTTGCCCAGCGGGCAGCCCTCGTGGCAGAACGGGATGCCGCAGTCCATGCACCTCGTGGCCTGGTCGCGGATGAGCTCCTCGCCCGCGGGCGGGTAGACCTCGCGCCAGTCCTGGATGCGGACCGGGACCGGGCGGCGCTTGGGCAGCTGCCGCTCGTAACGCAGGAATCCGTTCGGGTCAGGCACCCTTAACCCCCATGACCGCTTCGGCGACGTTGCGACCGGCGGCTTCGGCGGTCCGGATGAGTTCCATCACGCGCTTGTAGTCGCGCGGGACGACGGCCGTGAAGCGTTCCACGGCCGCGGGCCAGTCCTTGAGCAGGCGTTCGGCGATGGCCGAGCCCGTCTCGGTGGCGTGCTTCTCGACGAGGCCGCGCAGGTTGTCCTGCTCCTCGTCGGTCAGCGGGGTCAGGTCGACCAGCTCGGGGTTGACCCGGGTCGGCGACAGGTCGAGGACGAACGCGGTGCCGCCGCTCATGCCGGCGGCGAAGTTGCGGCCGGTCGGGCCGAGCACGACGACCGTGCCGCCGGTCATGTACTCGCAGCCGTGGTCGCCGACGCCCTCGACGACGGCCTGGCCGCCCGAGTTGCGCACCGCGAACCGCTCGCCGGCGCGACCCCGCAGGAACAGTTCGCCCGCGGTGGCCCCGTACAGAATGGTGTTGCCGGCAATGATGTTGTCCTCGGCGACGAACGGCGCGCTGTCGTCGGGCCGCACGATGACCCGGCCGCCGGAGAGTCCCTTGGCCACGTAGTCGTTCGTGTCGCCGATCAGGCGCAGGGTGACGCCGCGGGGCAGGAACGCGCCGAACGACTGCCCGCCGGTGCCGCGCAGGGTGAACGAGATGGTGTCCTCGGGCAGGCCGGCGCCGCCGTAGCGACGGGTCACCTCGCCGCCCAGCATCGCGCCCACGCTGCGGTTGTCGTTGCGGATCCCGACCTCGGCGTGCACCGGGGCGCCCTCGGTCAGGGCGGGCTGGGCCAGCTCGATCAGCTTGTTGTCGAGCGCCTTCTCCAGCTCGTGGTCCTGGGCGACGATGCCACGCCGGGCCGTGCCCTCGGGGAGCTCGGGGACGTAGAGGATCGGCGACAGGTCGAGGCCCTTGGCTTTCCAGTGGTTGACCGCGGGAACCACGTCGAGCACCTCGGCGTGGCCGATGGCCTCGTCGATGCTGCGGAAGCCGAGCTCGGCCAGGTACTCGCGGACCTCTTCGGCCAGGAACAGGAAGAAGTTCTCGACGAACTCGGGCTTGCCGGTGTAGCGCTCGCGCAACACCGGGTTCTGGGTGGCGATGCCGACCGGGCACGTGTCGAGGTGACAGACCCGCATCATGATGCAGCCGCTGACGATCAGCGGGGCGGTGGCGAAGCCGAACTCCTCGGCGCCCAGCAGGGCCGCCACGACGACGTCGCGGCCGGTCTTGAGCTGGCCGTCGACCTGGACCGTGACCCGGTCGCGGAGCTTGTTGAGCAGCAGCGTCTGCTGGGCCTCGGCCAGACCCAGCTCCCACGGGGAGCCGGCGTGCTTGAGCGAGTTCAGCGGGGACGCGCCGGTGCCGCCGTCGTGACCGGAGATCAGGATGACGTCGGCCTTGAGCTTGGCCACGCCGGCCGCGACCGTGCCGACACCGATCTCGCTGACCAGCTTCACGTGCACCCGCGACATCGGGTTGACGTTCTTCAGGTCGTGGACCAGCTGGGCCAGGTCCTCGATCGAGTAGATGTCGTGGTGCGGCGGCGGCGAGATGAGGCCGACGCCGGGGGTGGCGTGCCGGGTCTTGGCGATCCACGGCCACACCTTGTTGCCGGGCAGCTGGCCGCCCTCGCCCGGCTTCGCGCCCTGCGCCATCTTGATCTGCAGGTCGTCCGCGTTGACCAGGTATTCGCTGGTGACGCCGAAGCGGCCGGAGGCGATCTGCTTGACCGCGGAACGGCGCTGCGGGTCGTACAGACGCTCGACGTCCTCGCCGCCCTCGCCCGTGTTCGACTTGCCGCCGAGGTTGTTCATGGCGATGGCCAGGGTCTCGTGCGACTCGGCCGAGATCGACCCGTACGACATGGCGCCGGTGGCGAAGCGCTTCACGATTTCCGAAGCGGGCTCGACCTCGCTGATGTCGATCGGCTCCCGCGAAGAAGCGAACGAGAAGAGCCCGCGCAGCGACCCGGCCTCAGCAGCCAGTCCGTCCACCTTGGAGGTGTATTTGCGGAAGACGTCGTACTGCTTGGAGCGCGTGGCGTGCTGGAGCAGGAACACCGTCTCCGGGTTGAAGAGGTGGATCTCGCCCTCGCGGCGCCACTGGTACTCGCCGCCGACCTCGAGCCGGCGGTGGGTGCGCTCGGCCGGGTTGGCCGGGTACGCCTTCTCGTGCCGCGCCTTCACCTCGGCGTGGATGTCGGCCAGCCCCGAGCCGCCGATCCGCCCGTTGGTGCCGGCGAAGTAGCGCTGCAGCAGCCGGTTGTCGAGACCGACGGCCTCGAACACCTGGGCCCCGCAGTACGAGGAGACCGTCGAGATGCCCATCTTGGACATGATCTTCAGAACGCCCTTGCCGAGCGCCTTGACGTAGTTGCGCACGGCCTTCTTCGGGTCGAGCCCGGCCAGCGGTCCGGTGGCGATCAGGTCGTCGACCGACTCGAAGGCGAGGTACGGGTTCACCGCGGCCGCGCCGTAGCCGATGAGCACCGCCGCGTGGTGCACCTCGCGGCAGTCGCCCGACTCGACGACCAGCGCGACCTGCGTCCGGGTCTGCTCGCGGACGAGGTGCTGGTGGACGGCCGCGGTGAGCAGCAGCGACGGGATCGGCGCCAGGTCGGCGTTCGAGTCGCGGTCGCTCAGCACGAGGATGCGGACGCCGTCCTCGATCGCCTCGGACACGTGCCGGCAGATCTGGGTCAGGCGGGCCTTGATGCCGGCCGCGCCGTCCCGCAGCGGGTACAGGCCGGAGACGCGCACCGCCTTGAAGCCGGGCAGGTCGCCGTCGTCGTCGATCGAGAGCAGCTTGGCCAGCTCGTCGTTGTCGATGACCGGGTAGGGCAGCACGATCTGCCGGCAGGACGCGGGGCCGGGGTCGAGCAGGTTGGCCTCGGGCCCGATGGTGGCCGAGAGGCTGGTCACCAGCTCTTCCCGGATGGCGTCCAGCGGCGGGTTGGTGACCTGGGCGAACAGCTGGTGGAAGTAGTCGAACAGCAGCCGGGGCCGGGTCGACAGCGGCGAGATCGGGGTGTCGGTGCCCATCGAGCCGAGCGGTTCGGCCCCCGTCCGGGCCATCGGCCCGATGAGGATCTTGAGCTCTTCCTCGCTGTAGCCGAAGACCTGCTGGCGGCGGGTGACCGAGTCGTGCGTGTAGACGGTGTGCTCGCGCGCCGGCAGGTCGTCGAGCTGGATCAGCCCGGCGTGCAGCCATTCGTCGTACGGCTCGGCCGCCGCCAGCTCGGCCTTGATCTCGTCGTCGTGCACGATCCGGCCGGCCGCGGTGTCGACCAGGAACATCTTGCCCGGCTGGAGGCGGCCCTTGGCGACCACCGAGGCCGGGTCGAGGTCGAGCACGCCCGCCTCGGAACCGAGCACGACCAGGCCGTCGGAGGTGTGCCACCAGCGACCGGGGCGCAGGCCGTTGCGGTCGAGGACGGCGCCGATCATCGAGCCGTCGGTGAACGCGACGCTGGCCGGGCCGTCCCACGGCTCCATCAGGCTGGCGTGGAAGCGGTAGAACGCGCGCCGCTTCGGCTCCATGCCGGGGTCGTTCTCCCACGCCTCGGGGATCATCATCAGCATGGCGTGGGGCAGGCTGCGCCCGGCCAGGTGCAGCAGCTCGAGCACCTCGTCGAAGCCCGCCGAGTCGGACGCGTCGGGCGTGTTGATCGGGAACAGCCGCTTGATGTTGCCCGGCAGCACCTTGGACTGCAGCAGCGCCTCGCGGGCGGCCATCCAGTTCTTGTTGCCGCGGATCGTGTTGATCTCGCCGTTGTGGGCGATGAAGCGGTACGGGTGGGCCAGGCTCCAGGCCGGGAACGTGTTGGTGGCGAACCGCGAGTGGACCAGGGCGATCGCGCTCGACACGCGCTCGTCGACCAGGTCGGGGAAGAACGCCGGCAGCTGGTCGGGCGTGAGCATGCCCTTGTAGGTGACCGTCCGCGAGGACAACGACGGGAAGTACGCCGCCACGTCGCGCTGCGACGTCTCGCGCTCGGCCTGCTTGCGGATGGTGAACGCGACCCGGTCGAGCTCGATGCCGCTCAGCTGCTCGCCGGCCGGGCCGGCCGCGGTGCCGGTGAGCCGGTGCGCGGCCAGGAACACCTGCATGATCGCGGGCCGGGCGTCCTCGGCGGTCTGGCCGAGCCCGTCCGGGCGGACCGGGACCTCGCGCCAGCCGAGAACGTCGCCCCCCTCGACCAGGGCGTACTTCTCGACGATCTTGACGGCGCGGGCGCGCTCGCCGGCGTCGAGGGGCAGGAAGACCAGACCGGTGGCGTAGTGACCGGCGGCGGGCAGCTCGAAATCGGCGACCGCGCGGTAGAACTCGTCCGGGACCTGGATCATGATGCCGGCGCCGTCGCCGGTGTTGTACTCGGCGCCGCGCGCGCCCCGGTGGTCGAGGCGGATGAGCGCCGACAGGCCCTTGGCGACCACATCGTGGGAACGCCGCCCGTACAGATCCGCCACGAAGGCGACACCGCAGGCGTCGCGTTCCTGAGACGGGTCGTAAAGCCCCTGAGGGTGCGGAAAAGCCACCGGGCCTCCTGTCGTCACTGGTGTTTCACTTCAAGGTCGGGACGACGTCGGCCCTGCAAAGTCTCTGAAGTCTACGTTAGTAGATGCCGATCTCCGCCAGTTCAGATGGATCACACTTGAATCGGGCGTCATCGACCTTCACGGCATAATGCAGTAGCCGAACAACCTCGAGGGTTGGGTAGTCTCGCGCGGTGGCGCAACAGGATACCGACGTCTTCGTCAGGCTCGAGCGGTTTTACGACGCCCTGCCCCGGCCCTACGCACGGGCCGAGGAGTTCGGCGGGCTGGTGCTCTTCGTCCGTGAGGGCGAGGGCTGGCCCTATTACGCCCGCCCCCGGCTCGGGGCCGGCACTCCCTCTGCCGCTGATGTTACTGCCGTCCGGCAGCGGCAACGAGAGCTGGGCCTGCCCGAAGCCTTCGAATGGGTCCACGAGACCACGCCCGACCTGCTCGCCGTGGGCCGCTCGGGCGGGCTCGACGTGCTGCTGGCGCCGCTGCTGACGCTCGACCCGGCCGCGCTCGTGCCCGACCTGCCGGTGCAGGGCGGCACCATCCGCTTCCTCGACCCGGACGCTTCGTCCTTCGCCGCCGACCTGGCCGCCTCACGCGCGGTGGCCCAGCTGGGCTTCGGCGCGCCCGCCACGACCGTGAAGCTGGAGGGGGCGCTGCTGATCGCGCCGGCCGGCCCGGTCGAGCGGGACGCGGCGACCGGGCAGCTCAGCGAGGCTCTCGTGACCAGCCAGCGGGAACGCAGCGCGTCGGGCGACTACTACACCGCGGTGGTCGACTCGCCCGAGGGAATCCTGGCCACCGGGGCCGTCATGCGTTCGGGCGACGTGGCCGAGGTCGCCGGCGTGGCGACCCTGCCGTCGGCCCGCCGGCGCGGCTACGCCTCGCAGCTGACCGCGGCGCTGGCCCGGCGCTCGCTGGCCGACGGCGTCAGCCTGGTGTTCCTGTCGGCCGGGGACGACGACGTGGCCCGCCTCTACACAAAGGTGGGATTCCGGCGGATCGGCACCGCCTGCATCGGGGAGCCCGCAGCCGCCGCGCTGTGACCAATGACTCCCCCGATCAGTCCGGGGGCTGCCATTCGGCGAACGGCGCGCTGAGGATGCGCGGCCGCATGTGGTTCAGGGCCGCGTCGCGGGCGCGCAGGGCCAGCCGTCCGCGGGCCTGGACGACGGCCGACATGCGGCGGGTCTGCCGGACGACGGTGGTGGCCCGGGGTTGCCGCAGGCGACTGTAGGCCTCGAGGGCAGCGGTCAGCGCGGGCCCCGGCGCGGCCTCGCCGGCCAGCGCACGCAGGGTGGCGGCGTCCTCGAACGCGAGGCAGGCGCCCTGGCCCAGGTGGTGCGGCATCGCGTGGGCGGCGTCGCCGAGCAGCACGACCCCACCCGGGCCGGACGGGAACGCGTACGCCCGGGGCAGTGGCCGCAGTTCGCGGACCTCTTGCGGCACCAGCTCGCCGGCGTGGGTCGCGGCCAGCAACTCCCCCACCGGCGGATGCCAGTCGGCGAACCAGCGGCGCAACAACTCGAGCTGGGTGGCCGGGGACTCGGGGCGGGGCGCGCCGGCCGCCGTGGCCACCCAGTAGACACCGCCCTGGCCCCCGGCCCGCTCGCCCAGCGGGATCGCGACGAACCGGTAGCCGGCGCCCAGCGTCTCGCCGCCCGCGGCCAGCCCGTCGGGCATCGGCGGCACCCGGTAGCCGGGGATGACCGCCTGCCACGCCGCGAAACCCGAACCGACCGCGGCCGATTCGGGAGCGAGCGTACGGCGCAGCGTGCTGTCGATGCCGTCCGCCGCGACCACCAGGTCGGCCTCGATCTCGGTGCGGCCGTCGCCGATCACCGGCCGCAGACCCGGGCCGGTGCGGATCGTCGTGACCGGGAAGCCGGTGCGGATCTCGACCAGGTCGCCGAGGCCCGCCACCAGAGCGTCGTAAAGATCTTCCAGATGTACGACACCGGGCGCGGGACCAGCGCCGCCGGCGCGCGGCGTGACCAGCCATTGGCCGTCCGGGCGGCGCACCCCACCGTCGGGCAGCGGGGTGGCGATGGCCGACCAGCCGCCGTCGGCGTCCAGCGACTCCAGCGCGCGGCGGCCGTTGGGCCACAACACCAGCGCGGTGGGCGGCGCGGCCACCCGCTCGGACTGTTCCAGGACCACGACGTGCCAGCCGCAGCGAGCCAGGGCGCCCGCGGTGGCCAGCCCGGCCAGGCCCGCGCCGACGACGACCGCGGTGCGCACCTCAGGTCAGCGTTCGTCGGTGCGGGACTCCGGCTCGGCGTCCGGGGTGGCCTCGCGGCCCGACCCGGCGGCCTTGCCCGTGGCCAGCAGGGCGGCGCCGTTGCCGGCGGGACCGGCCGGGTCGCGCTCGGCCGGGTGCCCACCGGCCGCGATCTCCTCCGCCATGTCGGCCGGGGTGTCGGGCGGCAGGATCCCCGTACGGCGGTAGGCCTGGAACCGGGCTTCGCTGACCACCTGGTAACCCTTCGGCGTGGCGTCGCGCGACGACTCGGTCGCCGACACGTCGACCTGGGAGACATCGCTGGTCGCGGACGGCTCGGGCTCGACCTCGGGCGCGTCGTCGGGCACCACGTAGGCCCGCGGGCCCCGGACGACCAGGAAGTAGATGAGCGCGCCGAGGAAGACGACGACCGAGGTGACGACGTTGAGCCGGACGCCGAAAAGTTTGTTCGCCTCGTCGACCCGCAGCATCTCGATCCAGAACCGGCCCACCGTGTACGCCATGACGTAGAGGGCGAAGGCGCGGCCGCGGCCGAACTTGTACTTGCGGTCGGCCAGCCACACGAGCAGGGCCACACCCAGGTTCCAGAGCAGTTCGTACAGGAATGTGGGGTGGTACAGGTCGGGCAGCGTCACCGCCTGGCCGTCGATGCGGGTGGCGTGCCCGGGGTTCGACCGGTCCATGTCGTGGACCTCGAGACCCCACGGCAGCGTGGTGACCTTGCCGTAGAGCTCGTTGTTGAACCAGTTGCCGAGCCGGCCGACCGCCTGGGCCACCGCGAGACCGGGGGCCAGCGCGTCGGCCACCAGGCCCAGCGTCAGGCCGAGCTGGCGGGCGCCGAGCCACGCGCCGACGGCGCCGCCGAGCACCGCGCCCCAGATGCCGAGGCCGCCCTCCCAGATGTAGAGGGCACGGACCGGGTCACCCCCGGCGCCGAAGTAGTCCTGCGGCGAGGTGGCCAGGTGGTAGAGCCGGGCGCCGACGATGCCGAACGGCACCGCCCACACCGCGATGTCGAGCGAGGCCCAGCGGGCCACACCCCGGCTACGCAGCCGATACTCCATGATCAGGCAGGCGGCGACGATGCCCAGGACGATGCAGATCGCATACGCCCGCACGGGCAGGCCGAGCAGATGCCACACGGACGTGGTCGGGCTGGGGATTGCGGCGTAGTCCACGGGTGCAGGCTACCGGTTTTACTTCGCCGGGTTGCGCACGCCCTCAGCTAGTTCCGCGCTCAGTGTCCGCAGGCGGGACAGGCCGGTGGACCGGTCGGGCGCCTCGAGCACGCAGCGGATGAGCGCGCTGCCCACGATCACCCCGTCGGCGAAGCCGGCCACCTCGGCCGCCTGCGCGCCCCTGCCCACACCGAGGCCGACCCCGACCGGCATGTCCGGGTTGGTGTGGCGGACCCGGTCGACCAGTTCCGGGGCCTGCGACGAGACCGAGGTGCGGGCGCCGGTGACACCCATCAACGCGGTCGCGTAGACGAAGCCGCGGCAGTGCGCGACGGTCATGGCCAGACGCTCGTCGGTCGAGGACGGTGAGACCAGGAACGTACGGTCGAGCCGGTGCTCGTCGGCGGCCGCGATCCACTCGGCCGCCTCGTCCGGGATCAGGTCGGGCGTGATCATGCCGGTGGCCCCGGCCGCGGCCAGGTCACGGGCGAACGCGTTCACGCCGTACTTCTCGATCGGGTTCCAGTAGGTCATGAGCACGACCGTGGCCCCGGCGCTCGCGACCGCGTCGATGATCCGCAGCGTGTCGCGGGTGCGCACGCCCCGGCTGAGCGCGATGTCGCTGGCCTTCTGGATGACCGGGCCGTCCATGACCGGGTCGGAGTAGGGCAGCTCGACCTCGATGACGTCGCAGCCGGCCTCGTGCATCGCGATCATCGAGGCGATGCTGTCGTCCACCGTCGGGAAGCCGGCCGGCATGCAGCCGACCAGCACGGCCCTGTCCTCGGCCTTCGCCTTGTGGAAGACCTCGGCGATGCTCACGCGTTCTCCCCCGGGACAAGCTCCTCGACCGGGTCGAGGATGCCGAAGTAGGCGCCCGCGGTGTGGACGTCCTTGTCGCCGCGGCCGGACAGATTGACCAGGATGGTCGGCGTACGGCCCAGCTCTTCTCGCAGTTGCGGGGCGATCCGGGCCGCGCCCGCGAGCGCGTGGGCGCTCTCGATGGCCGGGATGATGCCCTCGGTGCGGCAGAGCAGGTGGAACGCGGCCATCGCCTCGTCGTCGGTCACCGGCTCGTACTCGGCCCGGCCCGTGTCGTGCAACCAGGCGTGCTCGGGTCCGACGCCCGGGTAGTCGAGGCCGGCCGAGATCGAGTGCGACTCGACGGTCTGCCCGTCCTCGTCCTGCAACACGTACGTCCGGGCGCCGTGCAGCACGCCGGACGACCCGCCGGTGATCGACGCCGCGTGCCGGCCGGTCGCCACGCCCTCGCCGCCCGCCTCGAAGCCGTACAGCTGCACGGACTCGTCGGGGACGAAAGCGTGGAAGATGCCGATCGCGTTGGAGCCGCCGCCCACGCACGCCGCCACCGCGTCGGGCAGCCGGCCGATCTGGTCCAGGCACTGGGCCCGGGCCTCGATACCGATGCCACCCACGAAATCGCGTACGAGTTCGGGGAACGGATGCGGACCGGCCGCCGTGCCCAGCAGGTAGTGCGTGGTGTCGACGCTGGCCACCCAGTCCCGCAACGCCTCGTTCAACGCGTCCTTGAGGGTGCGCGAGCCGTTGGTGACCGGCACGACCGTGGCGCCGAGCATGCGCATGCGGGCCACGTTCAGCGCCTGCCGCTCGGTGTCCATCTCACCCATGTAGACGACACACTCGAGGTCGAGCAGGGCCGCCGCGGTCGCGCTGGCCACGCCGTGCTGACCGGCGCCGGTCTCGGCGATCACCCGGGGCTTGCCCATCCGCTTCGCGAGCAGGGCCTGGCCCAGCACGTTGCGCACCTTGTGGGCGCCCGTGTGGTTCAGGTCCTCCCGCTTGAGCAGGATCTCGGCGCCGACTTTTTTCGACAGCCGCTCCGCTCGGTAGAGCAGCGAAGGCGTACCGGCGTAGTTGACCAACAGATCTCGGAACTCGGCCTGGAATTCCGGGTCCGCCTTGGCCGCCCGATACGCGGCGTCCAGCTCGTCCAGGGCGCGGACGAGGGCCTCGGGCACGAACCGGCCGCCGTACCGCCCGAAATGTCCGGACAGGTCGGGCAGAACCGGTGCGCTCATCGGACCGGCCTCGGCGTCGCGGGGTGGTTCCCGGCGTTGACCAGTTCGGCCACCGCGTCGCGGGGCGACTTCTGGGTCACCAGGCCCTCGCCGACCAGCACGGCGTCGGCGCCGGCCGACGCGTACCGGATCAGGTCGTGCGGCCCGCGCACCCCCGACTCGGCGATCTTGACGACGTTGTTGGGCAGGCCGGGCGCGATCCGCTCGAAGACCGACCGGTCGACCTCGAGCGTGCGCAGGTCGCGGGCGTTGACCC
Organism: Paractinoplanes aksuensis; assembly: GCF_024137025.1. GTDB lineage: Bacteria > Actinomycetota > Actinomycetes > Mycobacteriales > Micromonosporaceae > Actinoplanes > Actinoplanes aksuensis. The sequence continues at coordinate 53,885 of NZ_JAMYJR010000057.1, read as the reverse complement.
CGATGACCTTCGCGTTCGCCTCGAGGGCGCGGTCCGCCTCCTCCTCGTTGTGCACCTCGACCAGCGCGGTCATGCCGAGCGACTCGATCCGCTCGAGCAGGCCCATGAGCACGTTCTGCTCGAGCGCGGCCACGATGAGCAGCACCAGGTCGGCGCCGTGGGCGCGGGCCTCGTGCACCTGATAGCTGGAGACGACGAAATCCTTGCGCAGCACCGGGATCCGCACCGAGGCCCGCACGGCCTTGAGGTCGTCGAGCGACCCGCCGAACCATCGGCCCTCGGTGAGCACGCTGATACAGCGGGCGCCGCCCGCCGCGTACTCCCCGGCCAGTTCGGCCGGGTCGGGGATGTCGGCCAGCGCGCCCTTGGACGGCGACGACCGCTTCACCTCGGCGATCACGGCCACGCCGGGCTTGCGCAACGCCGCATAGGCGTCGATGGCCGGTGGCGCGGCTGCCGCCAGCTCCCGAACCTGCTCGAGCGGCACCTGCTCCTGCCGGGCCGCCACGTCCTCGCGCACACCGGCGAGGATCTCCTCCAGCACGTTCTGCGGTCCGCCAGAACCCGCTTCCGCCTGCTGTTCGGATGTCACGAAACGACTCCCCTCTCCGGGTGTCCTTTGACCGATGCTAGGAGGTCGGGGTCGCGCAAGACCCCCCGGGGTATGGCGCGCCTCACCAGGTGGCCTGTTGCATAATGCCGCCTGCCTCGTCACACGCTGTCTCTTCCGTCACAGCGGCCACGAGCCCTCCGGGGCGTTGTGCAGGAACACCTCATCTGATCGGTGGATCCCCACGGCGCGTTGACACGACCGTCACTCACCGGAAATGGGGGCCGTTCATGATGAGTCCCAGGCAGACTGGTCGAGGCGTCCCGCACGCCTGCCAGCCCAGAGCGATCGATGTGGAGTTAGCCGTGGCCGCCACTGCTCCGACCGAGCCCGTCGGATTCGCGAACGTCTCCCGCGCCCTCGTCTCCGCCGCCGCCGACCTCGTCACCGGCGTGCAGCGCCGGGTGGTGGGCGACGACAAGGTGCGCACCGCCCGCGACAACGCGTGGGCGGCGACCCTCGAGAACCGCGCCCAGCACGAGGCCCAGGCCGAACTGACCCGCGAGGTCGCGGCCATGGTGGCCCGCCGCCGGCTGGTGCGCTCGAGCTAGTCCGTCGGGTCGTCGCCGCGGTCGAGCGAGTCCCAGGCCGCGCGGTTGTCGATCGGCTTGGTGTTGACACCGGCGGGCACCTCGGCCGGGGGCGCCGGCGGTTTCCGGTCGTACCGGGCCGACATGCGCGGCCACCGATGACCCTGACGCGCCGCGGTGAGCCCACCCGACGCGATGATCGCGCCGCCGAAGGCGCAGGCCACGGGCCAGACGGTGCCGCCCGCCCCGGCCTCGCCGGTGTCCAGACCGGCCCGACCGGCGATCGCGGCCACGGCGACCCCGAGGCCGGCCAGGATGAGCAGGCCGCCCAGAGCGCGCCGCAACCAGCCGTGCGTGGCCAGCAGCGCGCCGGTGCCGGCCAGGCCGACCAGGGCCAGGCCGATCAGCCAGGGCGCGACATCGGCGCCGGTCTCGACCGTCCGCAGATCCGACAGGCCCGGGCGCGGGGTGACCTGCACCGACCACGTACGGGTGGCGCCGTACGCGGCCAGACCCGCCCCGGCCAGGCAGGCCAGCAAGGACAAGAGGTACGGGCGGCGGTTCATCGGGCTGCGCGCAGAGTTTCCGCGGAGGCGATCGCGGCCAGGACCGCCGCCGCCTTGTTGCGGGTCTCCTGCTCCTCGGCGGCCGGGTCGGAGTCGGCCACGATGCCCGCCCCGGCCCCCACGTAGGCGACACCGTCCTTGAGCAGGGCGGTGCGGATCGCGATGGCCATGTCCATGTCGCCCGCGAACCCGAAGTAGCCGACCGTGCCGCCGTACAGGCCGCGCCGGGTCGGCTCGAGCCCCTCGATGATCTCCATGGCGCGTACTTTGGGCGCGCCCGACAACGTGCCCGCCGGGAACGTCGCCGCCAGCGCGTCGAACGCCGACTGGTCGTCGCGCAGCTCGCCGATCACCGTCGACACGATGTGCATGACGTGGCTGTAACGCTCGATCCGGGCGAACTCCGGCACCTCGACCGACCCGGCCCGGCACACCCGGCCCAGGTCGTTGCGGCCCAGATCGACCAGCATGACGTGCTCGGACCGCTCCTTGGGGTCGGCCAGCAGCTCGGCGGCCAGGGCGTTGTCCTGCTCCGGGGTGGCGCCCCGCCAGCGCGTGCCGGCGATCGGGTGCAGCAGGGCGCGCCGGGTGCCCTGCTCGTCGGCGCTCACCTTCAGATGGGCCTCGGGCGACGAGCCGACGATGTCGAAATCATCGAAACGCAAGAGATACATGTACGGGCTGGGGTTCGTGGCCCGCAGCACCCGGTAGACATCGAGCGGGTCGGCGTCGGTCGGGCGCTCGAACCGCTGCGCCACGACGATCTGGAAACACTCGCCGGCCCGGATCGCCTCCTTGGCCTCGTCGACCGCCTTCTGATATTCCCCCGGGGCCGTACGGCTCACCGGCTCACCGGCCCGGCGGCGCTCCACCATGGAGATCATCGGTGGCGTGGGCCGCGACAACGCCGTGGTCATCGCGTCCAGCCGGCCCACCGCGTTGTGGTACGCGGCCCGCTTGGCCTGCTCGTCGGCGTCCTCGGCCAGCACCGCGTTGGCCACCAGCACGGCCGAACCGTCGTAGTGGTCGAGCACGACCAGGTCGGTCGCGAGCATCATGCCCAGCTCGGGCAGGTTCAGGTCGTCGGTGGCCGACTGCGGCAGGCGCTCGAACCGCCGGACCAGGTCGTAGCTCAGGTAGCCGACCATGCCGCCGGTCAGCGGGGGCAGATCGTCCGGAGCCGGCCCGTCGGCGAGCGCGGCCACGGTCTCGCGCAGCGCCACCACGGGGTCACCGTCGAGAGGTACGCCGTCGGGCGGAGAGCCGAGCCAGAGCGCCTGCCCGTCCCGCTCGACGAGGGTCGCCGCACTGCGCACCCCGACGAACGAATACCGCGACCAGGCCGCGCCGGACGGGCCCGCCCCCTGCTCGGCCGACTCGAGCAGGAAGGTGCCCGGCCCGCCGGCCAGCTTCGTGTAGACGCCGACCGGGGTCTCCCCGTCGGCCAGCAGCCGGCGCGTGACCGGCACGACCCGGCGGCGGCTGCGCAGGAAATCGTCCTCGGACGGGAAGACGGCGCCGCTGGTCACGACTGGTCCCCCAGGGGCAGCTCGGTGAAGAAACAGGTGTGCTCGCCGGTGTGGCAGGCCGCGCCGGTCTGGTCGACCGTGACCAGCAGCGCGTCGCCGTCACAATCGAGCGCGACCCCGCGGACGTGCTGGTGGTGGCCGGAGGTCGCCCCCTTCACCCAGTACTCCTGCCGGCTGCGCGACCAGTAGGTCGCGCGCCCGGTGCTCAGGGTGCGGTGCAGCGCCTCGTCGTCCATCCAGGCCAGCATCAGCACATCGCCGCTGCCGTGCTCCCGCACGATCGCCGCGACGAGGCCCTCGGGGGTGCGCTTGAGCTTGGCCGCGATGGCCGGATCCAGTTCGGTCTTGACTGCCACACGAACGATTCTCCCCCATCGGCCGGCGTTCCCCGCTCCCGCCCGACGCCCGCCTGTGCGCTCGCAGCCCGCGCGGCCGTCTTCGCCTCGCGGCGCGCGAAGCTGCCTGTTTCGAGTTCGCGTGGCTGTCTTGTTCGCGACTCGCGCTGGTGTTCTGTGTGCAGGCGACGCACTCCGGTTGATCGCCGCGGCGATCAACCTCTCGGTGCGGGTGGCTAGGCCATCCGGATCGTGGGTGGTGACGTCGCTCGATTCGGGGGTGGTGAAGGCGGGGCGGTCCGGGGAGCGGCAGGGCTGGTCGGGGACGCTCACGATCCGGGCACGGGTAGTGCCGTTGGGGCGGGTGTTCGGTACCGTCGTCGTGCGTTGCACCCAGCCAGGGGTGCTCATGACCGCCTCCCGAGAGGGTTCCCGCTGCTCAGATGAGCGGGTGGCGGAGCCGGAGCGACGGGAGTCTCAAACCGATGGAGCCGACGTCCAACCCCGACCACAATCGGTCGACGCGCGGGCTGGCCCGATTCTGGCCGGTGCACCGCGACGACGAGAGCGAGACCGGGGCGTCCGATTCGTCCGCGATGTCGGGCCCTCTTTCGGGTGAAACCGAGATGGTGGCGCTGGGCTCGCGGCGCACCTCGGAGGGACTGGGCGCGGACGGTTCGGTCAGCGGGCCGCCCGGGACCGGTCAGCCGTCGACGGTGGAGAGCGGACCGATCGGTCCCCGGCTTCCCTTCGCGGCGGGAACTTACGGTCAGGGCAGTCCGTCCGCGGCGTACGAGTTCGGTGGGCCCGCTTCCGGCGGCCCGCAGCCGAGCGGCGGCCCGGGGCCGCTGCCCGGCCCGACCGGCGACCACAGTTCAACCAGCGGATCGGGCGGCGGCCACGGCTCACTCGGCGGACCCGGCTCGGTCGGCGGACCCGGTCGTGGCCACGGCCCGGCGCGTGACGGCGAACCGCTCGGCGGCGCCGCCGGCCCTGCTCGCGGCGACGGCGCGTTCGGCCCCACCGGCGACAACAGCCCGCTCGGCCCGAACGGTGGCAGCGGCCCGCTCGGTCCCGACAACCAGTTCGGCGGCAACGGCCCGGGCCGCGGCGACGATCCGTTCGGCGGCAACGGGCCCCTCGGCAGCAACAATCCGGTCCGCGGTGACCAACCGCCGGGCGGTAACGGGCCGTTCGGCGGTAACAGCACGGCCCGCGGCAGCGAACCGCTCGGCGGTAACGGCCAAGCTCGCGGAGGCGGCAACGGCGAGGGGCGCCGTGGTGGGCCGTTCGGCATGAACGGCCCGGCCGAGCCCGGCCACCCGCTCGGCGGCGACAGCTCGACGCGCGGCAGCAACGGCCAGGGACGCGCCGACGAGCCGTTCGGTGTCAACGGCCCGACCGGACCAGGCAGCCCGCTCGGGGGCGACAGCGCCGCGCGCGGCGGCAACGGTCACGGCCGCGCCGACGGGCCGTCCGGTGTCAACGGCTCAACCGCACCCGGCAACCCGCTCGGCAGCAACGGACCGGTCCATGGTGGCGAGCCGTTCGGGGTGAACGGCTCGCGCGCGCCCCTCGGCGATAACAGCCCGGAGCGCGGCCTGAACGGCTCGTTCGGGCCGGACAGCCCGCTCGGGGGTAACGGGCCTCTAGGCAGCAACACGCCGGGTCGCGGCAGCGAAGCGGCCGGCGTCAACGGCTCGGACGCGTCCCTGGGCGGCAACGGCCCGGCGCGCGGCGACGACCGGCTCGGCGGCGACGGCCCGGCGCGGGCCGACGACCGGCTCGGTGGCGACGGGCCGGCGCGGGCCGGCAATCCGCTCGGCGTGAACGGCTCCGCGGGTTCGGGCGGCCGCGCTGACCGGCCAGGTCCGCACCGGGGCAGTGGTCTGAGCAGCGCGTTCGGTGGCAACGGCCGGTCCCGGGACCCCCTGGGTGGGACCAGCCCGGTCTCGGGCGCGTTCGGCGGCTCCTGGGACGGGTTCGGGCCGGCCGGTGAGAACAGCGCCCTCGGCGAGAAGGACGACGATCCGATCGCGCCTTCGCAGCGGGGTGTTCTCGGGATGCCGCTGCAGCCGAGCACCCGCGCGAACAATCCGGGCCCGGTGAGCAGCCCACCCAACTCCGTGAGCGGCCCGCCCGCGATCCCGGGCAGCCCTTCCGGCCCGGTGAGCGGCCCACCCACGACCCTGAACCAACCGGTCAGCGGACCGCCCGCGTCCTTCGACCGGCCGGTCAGCGGAGCACCCGCGCCGCTCGATCGATCGGCCGCGCCGGTGAGCGGGGCGCCCGTCAGCGGCGCCCCCGTCAGCGGGGTGCCCAAGTCGGTCGACCGCCCGGCGGCGCCGGTGAGCGGACCGCCCGCATCTCTGAACATGCCCGTCAGCACTCCCCCGGCGCAGGTCAGTGGCCCGCCCGCGGCCGCGGCGCAACCCGAGCGGGGCGTTGGCGATTCTGATCACTCCGCCCCTTCCGAGGAGGGCGGCGCCGGCCGACCGGCCGTACAGTCCGGGCGGGGCAACCCCTGGGAGCGCGAGTTCGGCGGTTTCGGCCTGGGCGGACGCAACAGCCGGTTCCTGTTCGGCGGGCGTGACCCGGCCGAGCCCCGGCCCGGCCTCAACGGGCACGCACACGGCGAGGCGAACGGCCGGTCGACCGGACCGGACGGGCCGGGCCACGGGGAGAGTCCCGAGCTCCGGGAACCGCGAGACGAGAACGGTCGTGATGACATGAACGGACGGGCCGGGTTCCCCGGTGTCCCGACCTCCGGCGCCGGGCCGGCCGCGCCGATCTCCGGGCCGGCCGCGACCGGCGCCGACGAGCCGGCCGGGCGCGACGAGCCCACCGGCCGCCGGGCCGCGTCGGCGCCGGGCGTGGACGACGCGACCAGCCGCCTGACCTTCGGCGCATCCGAGTCCGACAGCCCGGCCGGTCGCCGCGCGTTCCCCGGGGACGACGTCCCGGGCCGCCGGGCCGCCTCCGAGGACGAGGACGTCCCGGGCCGCCGGGCCGTTCCGGAGGACGACCCGCGCCGGGCCGCGGCGGGCTGGGCCTCCGTGCCGACCTCGACCCACCCGATCGTCGCGCCGACGTCGTCCCCGCCGGTTTCCGCGCCACCTGTTTCCGCGTCGCCTGTTTCGGCCCCGCCCGTCTCGGGGGCGCCGGTCTCGGCCTCGCCCGTCTCCGGCGGCCCGGTCTTCGGCGCCGCGTTCGGTCAGCCGCCGGCTTACACCCCGGCCCTGCCCGACCCGACGGCCGGTCCCGTGTCGGGGGTGCCCGCGCCCCGGACAGCGGCCAGCATCCCGGTGCCCGTGACCAAGCCGCAGCCGGCCGACGAGAAGCTGCCGATCAGCCCGGCCGACGAGCCGGAGAAGCGCCGGTCGGCCAGCCTCGAGGACGCCGAGCCGGCCCGCCGCGGTCGTCGCGCCGCGCCGGACGAGCCCGACGAGACGGCGGCGCTCGACGACGCCCCGCTGCGCCCGGGGGATGTCGCGGCCGGGCACATCGCGTTCTGGGACGACGACGCGGTCCGGCACTTCCGGGCGGCCTGGCACGAGGTCAAGGCCGAGTTCGTGGACGATCCCGAGACGGCCCTGACCCGGGCCCACGACCTGCTCACGGACGCGGTCAACGAGCTCACCGAGGCGTTGCTGGCCGAGCGGGACGAGCTCGACCCGTTGCGCGGCAGCGGCACCCCGGACACCGAGAGCATGCGGATGGCCATGCGCGGCTACCGGGAGTTCCTGGATCGCATCCTGGCCCTGTAGAGAAAAGCCCCGATCCGTACGTACGGGATCGGGGTCTTTTTTCGATCTCGGAATTCATCTACCGTTGAGTTCAACACTTGATGAATTCCGTGGAGGCCACGATGGACAACGCGATCGAGGTACGAGACCTCATCGTGGAGCGCGGCAAGCGAACCGTCTTGCACGGCATCTCCTGCGACATCCCGACCGGCCGCGTGACCGGCCTGCTCGGCCCCAGCGGCAGCGGCAAGACCACCCTGATCCGGGCCGTGGTCGGGGTGCAGATCGTCCGCTCGGGCACGGTCACGGTGCTCGGCCGCCCGGCCGGCAGCGCTCCCCTGCGACGCGAGCTCGGCTACGTCACCCAGGCCCCGAGCGTGTACGCCGACCTTTCCGTCCGCGAGAATGCCCGCTACTTCGCCGCCCTGCGCGGTCTGGGCGCGGCCGAGGCCGACCGCGCGATCACCGACGTCGGCCTGGCCGGCGCCCGCGATCAGCTGGTCGGCAACCTGTCCGGCGGTCAGCGCAGCCGGGCCTCGCTGGCCTGCGCGCTCATCGGCGACCCGAAACTGCTGGTGCTCGACGAGCCGACCGTCGGGCAGGACCCGGTGCTGCGGGCCGACCTGTGGACCCGGTTCCACGAGCTGGCCGCGGCCGGCACCACGCTGCTGATCTCGAGCCACGTGATGGACGAGGCCGGCCGCTGCGACCGCCTGCTGCTCGTGCGCGAGGGCCGCGTGATCGGCGACGACACCCCGGCCGCCATCCGGGCCCGCTCCGGCACCGACGACCTCGAAGAGGCTTTCCTGCGCCTGATCCGCCAACTCGACGAGGTGACGGCATGAGCCTGCGCATCACCTTTGCCACGGCCGGGCGCATCCTGCGCCAACTGCGACACGACCGCCGTACGGTGGCCTTGCTCCTGATCGTGCCGGCGTTGCTGCTGGCCCTGCTCTATTTCATGTACGACGGTTCGGGCGCGACCTTCGACCGGATCGCCCTGATCATGCTGGGCATCTTCCCGTTCGTGATCATGTTCCTGGTGACCAGCATCGCGATGCTGCGCGAGCGCACGTCGGGCACCCTGGAACGGCTGCTCACCACACCCCTGGGCAAGCTCGACCTGCTGTTCGGCTACGGCCTCGCCTTCGGGCTGGCGGCGGCTCTGCAGGGGGCGGTCGCGACCGGGGCCGCGTACTGGCTGCTGGGTCTGCAGACGACCGGGAACGCGGGGCTGGTCGTGCTCATCGCGGTCGTCAATGCCGTGCTCGGGGTGGCGCTCGGCCTGTTCTGCAGCGCTTTCGCCCGTACGGAATTTCAGGCCGTACAGTTTCTCCCGGTGGTCGTCGTGCCGCAGATCCTGCTGTGCGGGTTGTTCGTGCCGCGCGAGCAGATGGTCGGCTGGCTCGAGGGCATCAGCAACGCGCTGCCGCTGACCTATGCGGTCGAGGCCCTGGCCCAGGTCGGTCTGTCGGCCGCCGCGACCACCACGATGTGGCGCGATCTGGCCGTCGTGGCCGGGGCGACGGTGGTCGCGCTCGTGCTCGCCGCCGCGACCCTGCGCCGGCGTACCCCCTGAGGAGTTCGGCATTGGTCAGGCGCAGCGGGCGGCGTCCCGGCAATCAGGACACGCGTACGTCCATCCTGGAGGCCGCCCGGGCCGCGTTCGCCGAGAAGGGGTACGACAAGGCGTCGATCCGCGCCATCGCCGGTGACGCCGGGGTGGATCCGGCCCTGGTGCACCACTATTTCGGCACCAAAGAGAAGCTGTTCCTGGCCGTGATGAACGCGCCGATCAATCCGGGCGAACTGATCCCGCAGGCGCTCGAGGGCCCGCGCGAGCAGGCCGGCGAGCGCCTGATCCGGCTGGCGATCGGCGTGTGGGACTCGCCCGCGGGCTCGGCCGCGCTGGCCGTCTTCCGCTCGGCGCTGAGCAACGAGTGGACGGCCCGGCTGCTGCGCGAGTTCGTGGTGACCCAGATCCTGCGCCGCGCGGTCGGCGAGATCATCGAGGACCAGGCCGAGGCCCCGATGCGCTCGGCCCTGGTCGCGACGCAGATCGCGGGCACGATGGTCACCCGCTACGTCCTGCGGATCGAGCCCTTGGCCGGCGCCGACCCCGACACGATCGCGGCCGCCGTCGGCCCCAACATCCAGCGCTTCCTGACCGACCCGATGCCCGAGGTGTTCAAGCAGCCGTAGCCGGCCAGGCGGCCATGGCCAGGTCGGCGGTGTCGGTGAGTTCGGCCACGGTGGCGCCGTCGCGGGCGCGCTGGGACATGCCGTGCATGACCGTGGTGAAGTACGCGGCCAGCTGGCGGGGGTCGGCCGAGGCCGGGATCTCGCCCTCGTCGCGAGCGGTCGCCAGGCGCTGCTCGAACGTGTCGACGCTGGCATTGCGCAGGTCACGCATGTAGACGGCGACGTCGACCTCGGCCGTGGCCGCGCTGCAGAGCAGGTTGCCGGCCGGCGTGTCGGGGTCGGTGTACATGGCCGCCGCGTCGAACAGGATGCGGCGGAAGGCGCCGTGGGCCGTGGGCTCGTTGGCCATCGCGGCCCAGACGAACTCGCCCGCCGGGGAGCGGCCGTAGGCCTCGATCACCTCGTTGAACAGCGCCTTCTTGTCGCCGAAGGCCGCGTAGAGGCTGCCGGGCCGGATGCCCATGGCCTGGGTGAGGTCGTGGATCGAGGTCGCCTCGTAGCCGTTCTGCCAGAACAGGCGGGTGGCGGCGGCCAGGGCGGCCGCCCGGTCGAAGGTCGGCGGCCGGCCTCGCCGCGCTTCCGAAGTGCTCACGTCCCCATTCTAGAGCGATCACTCAAAATATTTGTTGGCCGATCACTCAAGAAGTCGCTACCTTGGCTCTTGAGCGATCATTCAACAAAGGAGCGGGACATGTCAGCAGCACTGCAGGGCAAAGTGGCGGTCGTCACCGGGGGCAGCCACGGGATCGGCCGGGCGACCGCCGAGCGGTTCGCCCGCGACGGGGCGATCGTCGCCGTCGGCTACGGCCACGACGAGGTTGCGGCCCGCGACACGGTCGAGCGCATCGGCAAGGACGGCGGCCGAGCCTTCGCCGTGCACACCGAGCTCGGCACACCCGGCGACGCGGAGCGCTTCTGGGCCGCCTTCGACGAGGCAGGCCGGGAATTCGTGGCCGACGGGAAGATCGACATCCTCGTCCACAACGCGGCCAAAGGCAGTTTCGCCCGGCTGGCCGACCTGCCCGAGGAAGAATTCGACCAGGTCATGGCCGTGAACGTGAAGGCGCCGTTCTTCCTCACGAAGCTGGCGCTGCCGCGCCTGCGCGACAACGGCCGGATCATCAACCTCGCCAGCCTCGCGGCCACAGTCGGCAGCCCCGAGCTGTTGGCCTACGGCGTCAGCAAGGCGGCGCTGAACACGTTCACCCTCGACCTGGCGCTGGATCTGGGCCCGCGCGGGATCACCGTCAACTCGGTGGCGCCCGGCATCGTCATGACCCGCAACAGCCAGTACCTGCGGGACAACCCCGAACTCGCGGCGCAGCAGGCGGACCGGGTCGCCCTCGGCCGGCTCGGCGAGGCCGAGGACGTGGCCGACATCATCGCCTTCCTCGCCTCCGACCAGGGCCGGTGGGTGACCGGTCAGGTCATCGACGCCTCGGGCGGCACCGCTCTCTGAATCAGTCGGTGCAGCGGTGGCAGAGCACCGGGTGCAGCAGGTGGGCGAGGTCGTGGCGGTCGGTCACCGGGCGCGGGAAGGCCAGACGGGCCAGCTTGTCGTCCAGGCGGACCATGAAGCCGTAGCGGTCCATGCGGACCACCCGGGGCTCGGCCACCGGCTGGAAGGTCTTGCCGAGCTGGCGGCGCACGTAGGCGCTCATCTCGGCCTCGTGGTGATCGGCCAGATCGGCGATCAGGTCGAACTCGATGCGGCACAGCGGGTCGGGCGTGGCCTCGGCGAACTCGTCGACGTCGACGTCGTGCAGGTTCTCGTTGCGCTCGTAGCGCACCTCGGCCACGTCCATGCGGTGCAGCACCTGGCCCTCGCCGACGTCGAGCAGGTCGCCCGAGGCGTCGACCTCGGCGTAGTCGAGCGCGGCGGCGCGCGCCTCGTCCCCCTCGAGCAGCGCGGCCCAGCCCGAGATCCACACGCGGCCGAGGGCGGGCGAGCCGGCCATCGGGGGCACGTCCGAGATGTCGAGCACCATCGCGGTGTCGTCGGTGCCCTCCTGCGGCTGCAGGGCGGCGGTGAACGCGCCTTCGCGCGGCGAGAGCAGGAGGACCCGGCCGTTCGCGTCCGTGACGTGCCGCACGGGAAGGGGTCCCGGACGGCAGGCGACGTGCGCGACACCGGGGAGGTGGCCGGCGGCGAGCGTACGCGAGATCTCGGCGGGGGTGGGCTGCATGGTGACGACCTCCGGGCCTACGTTAGGCTTGCCTTAGTAAGGTGAGGCTAACCGTAACACCGGCCTCAAGCGCAAGTTGACTCGGAGACTTCATGAACAACTCCCGACCGAAAGCCAAGCTCTCGCGAGCCCTTGGCATCCCGCTGACGCCGAAGTGCGTGAAGTACTTCGAGAAGCGGCCCTTCCCGCCGGGCGTGCACGGCCGGTCCCGCCGCAAGGCCTCGGACTACCAGGTCCGGCTGCTCGAGAAGCAGCGCCTGCGGCACCAGTACAACATCAGCGAGTCCCAGATGCGGAAGGCGTACGACGACGCCCACCGCGCCGAGGGCAAGACCGGCGAGACGATGGTCACGCTGCTCGAGCGGCGTCTCGACGCCACGGTGATGCGGGCCGGCCTGGCCCGCACCATCTACCAGGCGCGTCAGCTCGTCGTGCACGGCCACTTCACGGTCGACGGCAAGAAGGTCGACCGCCCGGCCTACCGGCTCAAGCCGGGTCAGGTCGTCGAGGTGCGCGAGAGCAGCCGCCAGAAGCCGCCGTTCCAGATCGCCGCCACCGGCGCCCACATCGACGGCCCGACCGCGCCCTACCTCTCCACGGTCCTCGAAGACCTGCGCACCACAGTGATCCGGCTCCCCCAGCGCTCCGAGATCCGCGTCATGTGCGACGAGCAACTGGTCGTGGAGTTCTACGCCCGCTGATCGCGGACCGTCCAACCCCGCGCACTCGCCCCGCTGATCTGCGTCAACTCGCGGACCATCCAACCCCGCCCATTTGCCCGCTGATCTGCGTCAACTCGCGGACCGTCCAACCCCGCGCATTTGCCCGCTGATCTGCGTCAACTCGCGGACCGTCCAACCCCGCGCACTTGCCCCGCTGATCTGCGTCAACTCGCGGATTGTCCAGCCCCGTGCAATCGCCTCGCTGATGAGGAGGCAGTCGATTTTTCGACGCCGCGCTCTTGCTCTTTGCGGCGGCGGAAAATCGGCTGCCTCCTCATCAGCCTCGAAGAGGCGATTGCCCGCGCAGCGAAGCGGAGCCAGAAATACAGCGGGGCCAGTTACAAAAAGAACCCAGAGTTACCGCGTCTGCTCCAACCAAGACGCATAGAGCTTGGCGTAAATAGACCCTTCCTGGGTGACCAGCTGTGCATGCGGGCCGCGTTGAACAACGCGGCCCGCATCCACGACGATGACCTCATCAGCAGCCTGAGCCGTCGACAGCCGGTGCGCAATGGCAACGGTCGTGCGCCCCCGGGTCACGGTATCGAGCGCACGCTGCAGCCGAACCTCGGTAGCCGGGTCGACCGCGCTGGTCGCCTCGTCGAGCACCAGCAGGTCGGGGTCGGCCACGTACGCCCGGACCAGCGCCACCAACTGCCGCTCCCCCACGCTGAGCGCCTCCCCACGCTCCCCGACCGGCGTCTCGAGCCCGCCCGGCAGCCCGGCCAGCCAGTCGGACAGGCCCAACTCGGTGAAGGCGTCCGTGAGCTGGGCGTCGGTCAGCGACGGCTCGGCGAAGCGGATGTTCTCGGCGATCGTGGCGTCGAACAGGAACCCGTCCTGCGGCACCATCACCACCCGAGACCTCAGAGCCGCGAACCGCACCTCACGCAGCGGCGTCCCCGAGAGCAGAACTTCACCCTCCACGGGGTCCATCAACCGGGTGAGCAGCTTCGCGAAAGTGGTCTTGCCCGACCCGGTCTCACCGACCACGGCCACTTTCGTACGCGGTTGGATCTCCAACGCCACGTCGGCCAGCACGATCGGGCCGCCCGGGTAGCGGAACGACACGTCGGCGAACCGCACCGAGAGCGGGCCGGCGGGCAGGTCGACGCCCACCTCGTCCGGGTCCTTGACGTCGGGTTCGAGGTCGAGCACGTCGAGCACCCGCCGCCACCCGGCCACCGCGTTCTGGGCCTCGTTGAGCATGTCGGTGGCGATCTGCACGGGCTGGATGAACAGTGTCACCAGGAACAGGAACGCGGTCAGCCGGCCCACGGTGAGGCCGCCGTCGACCCCGATCAGCACGCCGACCACGACCACCCCGGCCAGGGCCAGTCCGGCCCCGATCTCGCCGCTGGAGAAGCTGGTCACGCTGGTGCGCAGGGCCTTGCGCTGGGACACCTCGAGCCGCCCGATCGACGAGTCGAGCCGCTTGCCGGTCCGGCCGGCCACCCCGTAGGCCCGGATGACCATGGCCCCGACGACGCTCTCGGCGATGGCGCCCAGCATGACGCCGGTCCGCTCGCGGACCGCGCCGTAGACGGCGGCCAGCCGCTTCTGGAACAGCCGGATGACCGCGACGGCCGGGCCGAAGGCGAGCAGCACCACGATAGTGAGCTGCCAGGAGTAGATGAACATCACGATCGTCGAGACCAGCAGTTGCCCGCTGGCCAGCAGCAACTGCACGCCACCGGTCTGCAGGAAGATCGAGATCTGGTCGACGTCGCTGGTCACCCGGGACACCATCGTGCCGCGCCGCTCGGACTGCTGGTGCAGCATCGACAGGTCGTGGATGTGCCGGAACGTGCGCGAGCGCAGCGCCCCGAGCGCGGTCTCGCTGACCGTGAACAGGCGCCGGGTCATCAGATAGCCGGCCACCGTCGAGATCATCAGCGCCACGAAGGTGAACGCCACGACCTCGGTCACGAAGATCAGGTCGGGGCCGCCGGCGCCGCGGATGCCGTGGTCGATGCCCTGCTGCACGGCGATGGGGACGGCCACCCGGCCCGACATCTGCACCACGGCCAGGGCGATCGTGCCGCCCAGCCCGGGTCGCAGCTCGGGCGAGAGAGACAGCCCGCGCTTGATCGTCGCCAGCGTGCCCGCCCGGGCGGGCGCCATCGTGCCGGCGCTCATGCTTGAACCCTTTCGGCCTCGGTGTCAGATTCGGCCTTCTCGGCTTCGGCCTTCTCGTACGCCGTGACCAGCTCGACGTAGCCCGGGTGCGCGGCCAGCAGCTCAGTGTGGGTGCCGGTGGCCACGACCTTGCCCTGTTCGAGATAGACGACCTCGTCGGCCAGCGCGATGGTGGCCCGGCGGTAGGCCACGACCAGGATCGACGCGCTGGTGTCACCGCCGCGCAGCGAGGCCAGGATCGCCGCCTCCACCCGCGGGTCGACCGCGCTCGTCGCGTCGTCGAGCACCAGCAGCCGCGGCCGTCCGGCCAGCGCGCGGGCCAGCGTGAGCCGCTGCCGCTGTCCACCGGAGAGCGACGTGCCGCGTTCACCGACCGCCGTGTCGATGCCTTCGGGCAGGGCGGCCACGAAACCGTCGGCCTCGGCCAGCCGCAGCGCGGCCCAGACGGCCTCGTCGTCGACGCCGTCCCGTTCGAGCGTGATGTTGCCCCGCACGGTGTCGTCGAAGACGAACGGCAATTGCGGTACGAGAGCGGACGCGCTGGTCAGGCCGGCCTCGCTGAGCGCGGGCAGCGGCGTGTCGTCCAGCCTGACCTCACCCGCGCCGGGGTCGACGAGCCGGACCGACAGCGCCGCGATCGTCGATTTGCCGGAGCCGGTCGCCCCGACCAGGGCCACGGTCTTGCCCGGCGGCACCTCGAAGGACACGTCCCGCAGGACCAGCGGACCGTCCCCGTACGCGAAATCGACCTTCTCGAACCGCAGCGTGGCCGGCCCGTTCGCGGACGCGGTGGCCGAGCCGTAGGCCAGGTCGCCCTCGGCCGCCAGCACCGACTGCACCCTGTCCCACCCGGCGACGCTGCGCGGCAGTTCGCCCAGCACCCAGCCGATCGCGCGGACCGGGAAGGCCAGCACGGTGAACAGGAAGGCCACGGTGACCAGCTCGGTCACGGTGATCGCGCCGTTCTGCAGCCGCCACGCGCCGAGCAGCAGCACGGCCAGGGTGCCGACGCTGGGCAGCGCGTCCATGACCGGGTCGAACAGGCCGCGGAGCCGGCCGACCGAGATCAGCGAGTCGCGCAGCTCGTCGACGTAGACCTTGAACCGGCGGGACTCGTCCTCCTCGCGGCCCATGGTCTTGACCACCAGCGCACCGTCGAAGCTCTCGTGGGCGACAGCGCTGACCTTGGCCCGCATCTGCTGCGCCTTGATCTGGCGCGGCGACATGCGGCGGGCATAGAACGTGTTCAGGGCGAAGAGCATCGGGAACAGGACGACCCCGACCATGGCCAGCACCCAGTCGGTGAAGAACAGGGCGACCACGGCGGCCAGGATCATCACGATCGTGCCGACCGCGAACGGCAGCGGCGCGATCGGCACGAACGCCGCCTCGACGTCGGAGTTGGCGTTGGACAGCAGGCTGCCGGTGGCGTGCTGCTGATGCCAGGACGGCGGCAGCGACAGGTAGCGCCGGGTCACCGCGCGGCGGTAGCGGGCCTGCAGCCGGAACTGCATGTAGCCCGCGCCGAGACGGCGGCCGAAGATGGTCAGGACGCGCAGCGCGCTGAGGCCGAGGAACACGGCGGCGATCAGGGCGAGCGTGCCGGTGCCGGTGGAGCCGCTGGTGAAGGCGGGCACCACGACACGGCCGATGACGGCGCCGACGACGTACGAGTTGGCGATGACGAGCAGGCCGAAGACACTGCTGCCGATCACCCCGATGGTGAACAGGCGCGGCTCGGTGCGAATCGCCTGGCCCAGCACCCGCAGTCCCCGTACCAGCACGTCGCGGCTGGACCTGGTGCTCAAAATTCCTACCTGACTGGTAAGTGTTCGCCGGGTGTTCCGGCCTTACATACCCATCCTGCCGAACGGGGTCGCTGACGTTCACCTTCGTAACATGTGTCTACGATCACGTTTGTGACCGCCTATGCCCAGCGCGAACGACGCCTGCTCGCTGACCTGCTCCTGCGCCTCGGCCCGGACGAGCCGACCCTGTGCGAGGGATGGGCCACCCGCGATCTCGCGGCCCACCTGGTAGTGCGGGACCGCCGCCCCGACGCCGCGGCCGGCGCCATGATCCGGCCGCTCCAGGCCTACGGGGAACGCGTCCGGCAGCAAAAGGCTTCCCAGCCGTACGCCGAGGTGGTGTCCGAGGTCCGCCGGCCGCCCTGGTGGAGCCCGGTGAGCAATCCCCTGGTCGACGAGCCGGCCAACACGATCGAGTTCTTCGTGCACCACGAGGACGCGCGCCGGGCCCAGCCCGGCTGGGTGCCGCGCGAGCTCGACCCCGGCTTCGAGGCCGCGCTCTGGCGCAACGTCAAGCTCACCGGCAAGCTGGTGCTGCGCCGGACCGGGGTGGCCGTCGAGGTCAAAGCCCCCGGGTACGGTTCGTTCACCGTGGGCGACCACCCGGCGACCACGCTGACCGGGCCGCCCGGGGAACTGGCCCTGTTCCTCACCGGCCGCCGGGAGCACGCCCGCGTGGCCATCGAGGGCGACGGTTTAGGGGACGCGAAGCTGGGCCTCTGATTGGCCCAATTGATCCGCCCTTGATTGGACCAAAGGGCGAGCCAATGTCGTCCTAGCGTGGGCGCATGGCACAGAAAGACTCCGGCTTGTCCCTGGCCCAGGGCGCGGCCCTCTGCGTGGGGGCCGTCCTCGGCACCGGCGTGATCTCGATGCCGGCCCTGGCGGCCGAGGTCGCCGGCCCGGCCTCGCTGGTCGCCTGGATCGCCCTGATCGTGCTCTCGGCCCCGCTGGCCCTGACCTTCGCCGCGCTCGGGGCGCGGCACCCGGACGGCGGCGGGGTCTCGACCTACGTCCGGCTGGCCTTCGGGCCGCGTCTCGGGGCCGCTGTCGGCTGGTGCTTCTTCTTCGCGGTGCCGCTCGGCGCACCGGCCGCGACCGCCTTCGCCGGCGGCTACGTGGCCGACGTGCTCGGCGGCGGCCGCGCCACGGTGCTGCTGACCTTCGTGGTCATCGTGGGCACGGTCTTCGTCATGAACTGGTTCGGGCTGCGCGTCACGGGGCGTGTCCAGCTCGTCCTGACGGGCGTGCTGGCCGCGCTGCTGCTGGTCACCGTCGTGGCCGCGCTGCCGCACGTCCGCTGGGACAACCTCACTCCGTTCGCCCCGCACGGCTGGTCGGCCGTCGGGCCGGCGGCGGCCGTGCTCGTGTGGGGGTTCGCCGGCTGGGAGGCGGTCTCGTCACTGGCCGGCTCGTACCGCAACCCCCGCCGGGACGTGCCCCGGGCCACGGCCATCGCCGTCGTCACCGTCGGCGGGCTGTATCTCGCGGTCGCGGCGGTCAGCGTGCTCGTGCTGGGCCCGGCCCTCGGCGGCAGCACGGCGCCGCTGGCCGACCTGCTGGCGTCCGGCTTCGGCGGGCCGGTCCGGGTGATCACCGCGGTGGTGGCGGTCCTGCTCACCGTGGGGGCGGTCAACGCGTACCTGGCCGGGGCGTCCCAGCTCGGGGCGGCGCTGGCCCGCGACGGCGCGCTGCCGGCCCGGCTGGCCGGCACACCGCGCAAGTCACTGCTCGTGATCTTCGGCGGCAGCCTCGTCTCGGCCGCGCTGCCGATCGACCTGCACACCATGCTGCTGCTGGTCACCGGCTGCTTCACGCTGGTCTACGTGATCGGGACGGCGGCCGCGCTCCGGCTGCTGCCGCGCGGCCGCTACCGGGCCGTGGCCCTGGTCGGGCTCGTGTCGGTGATCGGGCTGCTCTGGCTCAACGGGGCGCCGGCGCTGCTCAGCCTGGTGATCGTGGCGGCCTCGCTGGCCTATCAGGCGTGGCGGGCCAGGAGGGTCGCGAAGAGCGCCATCCCCTCGTCGATCAGCGCCGGGTCGGTCGCGCCGAACCCGAACACGAAGCCCGCCTGCCTGGTCGGGGAGGCGGAATAGTCCCGCAGGTCGTCGACCGCCAGCCCCTGACGCGCGGCGGCGGTCGACACGGCAGTGGAGTTGACCTCGGTCAACACGGTCAGGTGCAGCCCGGCCGCTGACGGGATGAGCTTCAAACCGGACATATCTGCCAGCTTTGCCGCGATGCGGGCGTGCCTTTCCCCGTACGCCTTCCCGGCCTTGCGGACGTGCCGGGCCAGCAGCCCCTCGTCGAGAAAGCGGGCCAGCGCGGCCTGCACGGCCGGCTGCCCGTACCCGTCCCCGAGCTGCCGCGCGGCGGTCAGGGCATCGCGCAGACCGGGCGGGGCCAGCACGAACCCCGTGCGTACGGCCGGGATCATGCTCTTCGAGAACGTGCCCACGTAGAGGACCCGACCGGCCGTGTCGAGGCTGTGCAACGGCTCGAGCGGACGGGCCGAGAAACGGAACTCGCTGTCGTAGTCGTCCTCGACGATCGCGGCCGGCCGGCAGCGGGCCCAGTCGAGCAGCTCGCGCCGCCGGGCCAGGCTCATCGCGCGGCCGAGCGGGAACTGGTGGGACGGCGTGGTGTAGACGAGCCGGCAGTTCGCGGGCAGGTCGGCGACGACGAGCCCCTGATCGTCGACCGGCACGAACGTGACCCGGGCGCCGAGCGCGGCCAGGATCCGGCGGGCCGGCGGATAGCCCGGCTCCTCGACCGCGACCGCGTCACCCGGCTTCACCAGCACGCGGGCCAGCAGGTCGAACGCGTGCTGGGCGCCGTTGGTGACGACCACGTCGGCCGCGGTGGTCCGCACTCCCCGCGAGACACCCAGGTAACGCGCTATCGCCTCGCGCAGGCCGGGGTGGCCGGCCGGGTCGCCGTACGTACCCGGGTTGTTGGCCCGCAAGCGCAACTCGGCCGTGACCAGACGCCGCCAGGCGTCGAAGGGGAAAAGGCCCGCGTCGGGAATGCCGGTGCGGAAGTCGTAGCGCGGCCGGCCGACGGCGCCGCTGGTCACGAGCGGCTCCCACGACCAGTCGTCACGCGGCCGCAGCGGATCGGACGCCGCCCGCCGCCGCGACCGCCCCCGGGCCACCGCGGCCACGAAGGTGCCCGCACCCACCCGCGACGACAGATAACCCTCGGCGGCCAGACGTTCGTAGGCGGCGGCGACACTCCCCCGGGCCACGCCCAGGTCGGCCGCGAGGGTCCGGGTCGCGGGCAGCCGCTCACCGGCCGGGAGCCGCCCGTCGACGATCGCCGTGCGCAGCGCCCGGTACACCGCGGCGGTCTTCCCGTCCGTGCCGTCCAACCGGATGATCAGGTCCACCTGGTCATTCTCCGCACTATGGCCCAATCGGTATGGCGGCGATCTAGAGCCGACCCGCCTAGGCTCTCCCTATTGAAGTGACAACCGTCAATTCAAGAACGCTCCGGGAGAGGATCAGTATGGCGACTCGACGCACCCTGGCCGCCGGCCTGTTCGCCGCGGTCACCGTGGCCGTCGCGGTGGGCACCCCCGCCGCGGCCGCCGCCCCCGCCGGGGACCTCCGGCTGGCCGACGCGGCCACCGCGATCCCCGACAGCTACATCGTGGTCCTCAAGCCCGGCGCCAAGACGCAGGCCGCCAGCGTCGGCGGGCAGGTCCGGCAGCAGCTCGGCATCATCAACGGGTACGAGGCGAAGATGAGCCAGGCCCAGGCCAAGCGGCTCGCGGCCAGCGCCGGCGTCGCCTACGTCGAGCAGAACCAGACCATCTCGCTGTCGGCCACGCAGAACAACGCGACGTGGGGCATCGACCGCATCGACCAGCGCAACCGGCCGCTGAGCACCACGTACACCTACCCGGTCACGGCCTCGAACGTCACCGCGTACATCATCGACACCGGCATCCGCTACACGCACAACGAGTTCAGCGGCGGACGGGCCACCCCCGGGTACGACGCGGTCGGCAGCGGCGCGGTCGACTGCAACGGCCACGGCACGCACGTGGCGGGCACGGTCGGCGGCACCACGTACGGCGTGGCCAAGCAGGTCAAGCTGGTCGGCGTGCGCGTGCTGAACTGCTCGGGCAGCGGCACCACGGCGGGCGTCATCGCCGGCGTCAACTGGGTCGGCAACCAGACGGCCCGGCCCGCGGTGGCCAACATGAGCCTCGGCGGCGGCGTCAGCTCCACGCTGGACAACGCGGTGAACACGGCCATCGGCAAGGGCATCACGTTCGCCCTGGCCGCCGGCAACTCGACCGCGAACGCCTGCAACTCGTCCCCCGCCCGCGTGGCCAACGCCATCACGGTCGGCGCGACCACCAGCACGGACGCCCGGGCCAGCTACTCCAACTACGGCACCTGCCTGGACATCTTCGCCCCCGGCTCGTCGATCACGTCGGCCTGGTACAACTCGAACTCGGCCACCAGCTCGATCAGCGGCACGTCGATGGCCAGCCCGCACGTGGCCGGCGCGGCGGCGCTGGTGCTTTCGCGCAACACCGGCTTCTCGCCGGCCCAGGTGCGCGACAGCCTGGTCAACAACGCCACCACCGGCGTCGTCACCAACCCGGGCACCGGTTCCCCGAACCGCCTGCTCTTCGTCGTCCAGTAACTGTCTCGGCTCGATCCGGCGGCACCCGGCTCCGCACCCGCGGAACCGGGTGTCCCCGTGGTTGAGCCTGGACAGAGCCGCGTCGATCTCCGCGACGAGCGGGGATCGAATGCAGTACATATTCTCCATTGCGTGACCATGAGACTGCGGAAAGTGTTCCTGTCCGGGGTCGCGCCATGAGCACGCTATGGCGCAACCGCGAATTCACTCTGCTGTGGACAAGTCAGAGTTTGTCGGACCTAGGCGGGGCGATCGCCCTGCTGGCGTTCCCGCTGCTCGTCCTCGACCTGACAGATTCGGCCCTCCAGGCCGGCGCGGTCGGGACGGCGGCCCAGGTGACCAAGCTGCTCTGCCGGTTGCCGTCCGGCGTGCTGGCCGACCAGCTCAACCGGCGCCGGGCCATGCTCACCTGTGACGTGATCCGGCTGGTCGCGTTCGCCGCGCTGGCGCTGGCCGTCATGACCGGGCGGGCCGGGCTGACCGAGATCGTCGTGGTCGCCCTCATCGACGCCGTCTGCGGGTCGCTGTTCAACACGACCGAGCACGCGGCGCTGCGCAGCATCGTGCCGGCCACCCAACTGCCGGCCGCGGTCGCCCACAACGAGGCCCGCAGCTACGGCACCTCGCTGGCCGGGCCGCCGCTCGGGGGCGTCCTGTTCGGCATCACGCCGGCGTTGCCGTTCGTCGGGAACGCGCTGTCCTATCTGGCCTCGCTCATCGGCATCGCGTTGATCCGCAAACCGCTGCAGGCGGAACGGCCGCATTCGCACGAGGGTCACCGCGCGGCCCTGCTGGAGGGGCTGCGGTTCGTCTTCCGCAACCCCTTCCTGCGTACGGTCCTGATCGTCGCCGCGCCGCTCAACCTCGCGCTCTACGGGTCGATGTTCACGATCATCGTCACGTTGCAGGCGCACGACGTGACCCCGGGCGTGATCGGGCTGACCGAGACCATCGTCGGCGTCGGCGGGTTGCTGGGCGCGCTGGCCGCTCCCCTGCTGCAGCGCTGGCTGTCGTTCGCGGTGCTGATCCGGGGGCTGTGCTGGGCGGCGACCCTGTTCCTGGCGGTCAGCGCCTTCTTCACCACCAGCGTGGCCGCGGCCGCACCGATCGCGCTGGCGATCTTCGTCGGGCCGGCCTGCAACGCGGCGCTGTTCGGCTATCAGGCGGCGATCACTCCCGACCACCTTCAGGGGCGGGTGCTGAGCGTGATCTTCCTGTTCGCGATGTCGGCCGCGACGGCGGCGCCGCTGCTGGCCGGGATCTTCGTCACGGCCTGGAGCGCGCCTATCAGCATCGCCCTGTTCGCCGCCGCGGTCTCGGTGTCGGCCGTGACCGCCTCGGTCGCCCCCGCGATCCGCGACATGAAGCCGATCGAAACCATCACGCCTTGACGCTCGCTTCGGCCGCCAGCCTCTAGAGCACCTCAGCCTTCGCCGCCCCTAGGAACGCCCCGACCCTCGTTCCGGGGGAGCCCCAGCTCTCGTTCCCCGGGAAGCCCCGGCCCTCGCTCCCCCGAGAAACCCCGGCCCTCGCTCCCCCGAGAAACCCCGGCCCTCGCTCCCCCGAGAAACCCCGGCCCTCGCTCCCCCGAGAAGTCCCAGCCCTTGTTCCTAGGAATGAAGGCCGGGCCTCGTTCCTAGGAACGCCACGGTGCTCATTCCCCCGGAACGTCACGGCGTTCGCCTCGCGGAGGGCCATGACGGCCACTTCGGAAGCGCCCCGCTACGGTCGCCTCGCGGGCCGCGGCCTCGGTGGCTCGGGCCCGGTCGATCTGGAATCGCGCTGCGGGCGCCGTCGCAGGTGCCGCTGTTCCTGACCCGGGGAGCTGTCAGCGGTCGTCGGCCAGGCGGTGGCGGTATTCGCGCATGGCCAGCGCGTACGTCTGCTCGTCGAGGGTCCAGTCGGCGTCGCCGGGCTCGCCCGCGCCCCGGTTGAGCTGGGTCTGCAGCGTCATCACGGCCGACGACAGCCCGCTGAACGGCCGCCCCCGCCACAGCTGCTCGCCGGCCGGCGCGACCTCGACCAGGTCGTCCTCAACCACCAGCAGCCCGGCCCCGGCCAGGCGGCGCACCGACTCCTCGAGCTCGGCCCGGCTGGGCACGGCGTGGTGCAGGAAGTCGGCCGCGGCGAGCAGGTCGGCCAGGCTGGCCCCGACCATGGGCAGGGCGGCGTGCTGGGCCCGGTCGCGCTCGAGGCGCTCGGCGATGACCGCGGACACGAAGATCCAAGCGTCGTTCCACTGCCAGTCGCCAGCCCCCATGGGGCAATGATGCCGTGCGACCCGGGCCCCGGGAAGCGAATGTGTCGCGATGATCACAAAGCTGTGACCGATGATCTTGCGTGCTAAATCGAATCAGTGCCGCAAACCGCTCAGTCCTTTGTGGACGCGGGCCGGGCGTGAGTGAACGTGACCGCGGCCGGTTGAGCGCCGCCGACGGTGCACCAGGGCAGGAACACCTGCACGAGCGGGCCGATGGCCAGAGCGTACGCGACCGTGCCGATCCCGACCGTGCCACCGAGCAGGAATCCCACTCCCAGGACGAGCAACTCGATCGACGTCCGGACCAGCCGGATGGACAGCCGCGGGAACCGCCCGACGATGCCGGTCATCAGCCCGTCGCGCGGGCCGGGCCCGAACCGGCTGCCGATGTAGAGCCCGGTGGCCAGCCCGTTGAGCAGGATGCCGCCGACCAGATAGCCGACCCGGGCCGGGATCGTGCCGCCCGCCGGCAGCACGTGCAGCGCGGCGTCGACCGCGAAGCCGACCACGACCAGATTGGCCACCGTGCCGAAGCCGGGGCGCTGGCGCAGCGGGATCCACAGCAGCAGGATCGGGATGCCGAGCAGGATCACGACCAGCCCGAAGCTGATCCCGGTGACCTCGGACAGCCCCTGGTGGAAGACGTCCCACGGGTTGAGGCCCAGCGCCGACTCGACCATGAAGGCCATGCTGACGCCGTACAGCACCAGCCCGGCGAAGAGCTGCACGGTACGCCGGACGAGACGACGATCTCTGTTGTCACTGAGGGCCATGAATGCCACTCTGAAGGCCAATTGTGCGAAGCTGAAGAGCCAATTCGCCGGAGGTGGACGTGACGACGACGATACGCGGGGGCCAATTGGCTCGGCTGCTCGGTCAGTGGCATTCGCTTCCGGGCCGTCACCGCAGTCCCGACTACGCGGCCCTGGCGGCCGCGGTGCGGGGCCTGCTCTCCGACGGGCGGCTTCCCCTGGGCGTACGACTCCCGGCCGAACGCGAACTGGCCGAGGCGCTCGCCGTGAGCCGGACGACGGTCAGCGCCGCCTATCGCACCCTGCGCGAGACCGGCCACCTCACCAGCCGGCGCGGCGCCGGCAGCTGGACCACCCTGCCCAACGGCCACCGGGTCGCTACCTCGGGCCTGTGGACCCCCGAGGACGACCGCAACGTGATCGATTTGGGCGTGGCCGCCTCGGCCGCCCCGCCCGAACTGGTGCCGGCCGCCCGCGCCGCCGCCGACGACCTGCCCCGCTACCTGGGCAGCGCCGGCTACCACCCGACCGGCCTGATCGAGCTGCGCGAGGCCGTGGCGGCCGGCTACCAGGCGCGCGGGGTGGCCACCTCGGCCGAGCAGATCCTCGTCACCGGGGGCACCCAGCAGGCCCTCGACCTGGTGCTCCGGCTGCTGGCGCCGCCCGGATCACCCGTACTGGTGGAAGCCCCGACCTATCCCAACGCGCTGGCCGCGCTCTCGGCGCGCCGGGCCCGGATCAGCACCCACGGCCTCGACACGGCAACCGGATGGGACGGCGAGATGCTGCTGGGGGCGCTGCGGCAGACCCGCCCCCGGCTGTCGTACGTAATCCCGGAATTTCACAACCCGACCGGCCACCTGATGCCCGCCGACCTGCGCGAACGCATGGTCACGACGGCCCACAGCACCGGCACCGACCTGGTCGTCGACGAATCGTGGGTCGACCTTCGTCTGGACGGGGGTGAGATGCCGCCGCCGGTGGCCGTGTTCGACCGGCACTCGCGGGTGGTGTCGATCGGCGGCATGAGCAAGGGCTACTGGGGCGGCCTGCGGATCGGCTGGGTCCGAGCCTCGGCTCCCCTGGTGCAGCGACTGGCGGCGATCCGGGTCGGGGTCGACATGGCCAGTCCCGTGCTCGAGCAGCTGGTGGCCGTGCGCCTGCTCGAACACGCCCCCAAGATCCTGAGCGACCGCCGAGCCGAACTGCGGGAACAGCGCGACGCCCTGGCCGCCAAGGTGCGTGAACTGCTGCCGGAGTGGCGCTTCGTGCTGCCCCCGGGCGGCGCGACGATCTGGGCCGAACTCGACGGCCCGATCTCGAGCGCCCTGGCCCGCGCAGCCGAGGACGTCGGCGTACGCCTGGCCCCCGGCCCCCGCTTCGGCCTGGACGGCACACTGGAACGCTTCCTGCGCTTGCCGTTCGCCCTACCCACCGACCAACTGACCGAGGCCGTCCGCCGCATAGCCTCAGTCCGCCACGACCTCGACCGAGCCACAACCCCGTCCTGGCGCACCCCTTCGGTCATCGCCTGACCGCCCGACCCGGCGCGAGACGAAACGTCTCGTCCACCAGCGCCACGAGACGACACGTATCGTCTCCCAGCACCCGCAAGACGACACGTATCGTCTCCCAGCACCCGCAAGACGACACGTATCGTCTCCGCCCAAGACGGCACGCATCGCCTGCTCGGGCGTGCCTTGCCGGCGGCGTCGCAGAACTTCCCAGCGCGCGACGATACGTATCGTCTTCGGCCCTCACGCGAGACGATACGTATCGTTCTCGAGCGCGAGGCAAGACGGTACGTCTCGTTTCT
Source organism: Paractinoplanes aksuensis (assembly GCF_024137025.1). GTDB lineage: Bacteria > Actinomycetota > Actinomycetes > Mycobacteriales > Micromonosporaceae > Actinoplanes > Actinoplanes aksuensis. The sequence goes on along the minus strand of NZ_JAMYJR010000057.1, from coordinate 28,025 downwards.
GTGGCTCGAGGCGAGACGGGACGTCTCGTTTCTCGAGACGGAGTCGGGTCAGACGAGCCAGGTGCTGTCGCGCATCAGTTCGCGGTCGGCGAGTTCGTTCTCCTCGCGCCAGGCCTGCACGCGGGACGGGCGCAGCACGAGGAAGACGTAGGCGTCGCCGGCTGTGCGCGGGTCCCAGTCGTTCTGCTCGGCGTAGGCGGCGCCCTCCGCTTCGGCCTCGGTGACGGGGAGGGTTGCCTCGAGGTCTGCCTCGATCAGGATGACGTCGCGGGTCGGGCCGAAGCCGATGCGAACCCGGCCGCCGGCGGTGATGTTGCGGGCGGTGGGTGACTTGCGGGCGGTGGCGACGAGCAGACGCTCGCCGAACCAGCCCAGCGTGAGAGGCACCAGGTAGGGCCCGCCGTCCCCGGCCGTCGCCACCCAGGCGTCGGCCACCGGCGCGCTCAGCCGCGCGAGCACGTCCGCTTTTCGCTGTTCCTTCGACCTCGGTTCCTCCGCCATCGCCGCAGCCTACGACGCACAAGCGCAACCCCGCGGCCCACACCACAGCACGCGACCCCCGCCGCCCGCGCCATGCGGCCCCACCGCCCACACCACAGCACGCGACCCCCGCCGCCCGCGCCGCAGCAAGCAGCCCCGCGCGGCGCAGGTGGGCGCAAGAAAGCGGCCGGGACAAAAGCCCCGGCCGCCTCTGGTGACGCTGCGTCAGATCTGCGCGAGCGAACCCGCGTACATCTTGTCGATCTGCTCGGAGAAGTTGGACTCGACCGAGCGCCGCTTGATCTTCATCGAGGGCGTGATCTCGCCGGCCTCGATGCTCAGGTCCCGGGGCAGGATCGCGAACTTCTTGATCGTCTCCCAGCGGTTGAGCTTGCCGTTGAGCTCTTCGATGTAGCCCGCGACCATCTTCTCGGTCTCGGGGGCGGCCACGATCTGTTCGTAGCTCTTGCCCTCGAGCGGTCCGCCGGCCGCCCAGCCCTTGATCGCGTCCTCGTCGAGCGAGATCAGCATCGTGACGAAGTTGCGGGCCTGACCGACCACGACCGCCTGCGAGGTGTAGGGGCAGACCGCCTTGAACTGGCCCTCGATCGCGCTGGGCGCGATGTACTTGCCGCCCGACGTCTTGACCAGGTCTTTCTTGCGGTCGGTGATCGACAGGAAGCCGTCGGCGTCGAGTTCGCCGATGTCGCCGGTGCGCAGCCAGCCGTCCTCGGTGAACGACTCCGCGGTCTCCTTGGGCAGGTTGTGGTAGCCGCGCATGACCGGGCGGCCGCGCAGCAGCACCTCGCCGTCCGTGTCGATCTTGCACTCGAGATCGCCCAGCGGCAGGCCGACCGTACCGATCTTGAGCTTCTCGAGCCGGTTGACGAAGTTGGCCGCGCTGCTCTCGGTGAGGCCGTAGCCCTCCATGATCGGCAGGTTGGCCGCCGCGAAGAACTCGGCGATCTCGCGGCTGAGCGGGGCCGACCCGCTGACCAGCACGCGCAGCCGGCCGCCGAGCCGGGTCTGCAGCTTGGAGAAGACCAGCTTCTCGGCCACGGCGAACTTCAGCTTGAGCGCGCCCGGCAGCGGCTTGCCGGCCTGCTCGAGGGCGACCTTCTGCTTGCCGGTGGCGACCGCCCAGTGGAAGATCTTGGCTTTCGCGCCACCGCCGGCCAGGGCCGTGGTGACGGTCTTGTTGTAGACCTTCTCGAAGATGCGGGGCGCCGCGCACATCAGCGTCGGCTGGACCACCGAGAGCATGTCGACCAGCTTGTCGACGCGGCCGTCGACGTAGGTCGGCACGCCGACGTGGATGATGCCGCAGAGCAGCGTCTTGCCGAACGAGTGCGACAGCGGCAGCCACAGGTACTGCAGGTCGGTCGACTCGAACAGGCCGAGACCCTGCTGGGCCACGCCCTCCCAGGTCCAGCCCGCGTGCAGCAGCTGGACGCCCTTGGGGCGGCCGGTGGTGCCCGAGGTGTAGATGAGCGTGGCCAGGTTGTCGGGGCCGATCGACTCGACCACCTCGCTGATCAGCGTCGGCCGCTCACGCAGGGCGGCGGCGCCGCGCTCCTCGAGCTCGGCCAGGGTCAGCTGGGGCGGGGTGGCGCTCGCGTCGGCCAGGCCGTCGATGAGCACCACGTGGGTCACGTCGGTCTCGACGCCGGCGATCTTCAGCGCCTGCTGCGCGTTCTCGGCGATCAGCACCTTGGAGCCGGAGTTGGCCACGATGTAGCTGGCGTCCTCGGGCTCGGTGGTCGGGTAGACCGTGGTGGTCGCGGCGCCCGCGGCGTTGATGCCGAGGTCGGCCAGCACCCACTCGTACCGCGTGCCGGACAGGATGGCCACCCTGTCCTCCAGGCCGACGCCGAGGTCACGGAGGCCCGCGGCGATGGCCGAGGCCCGCTCGCCCACCTGCGCCCACGTGTACCAGACCATGCCCGAGTCGTCGGCGTTCGGCACCGCGAACGCCTGTCCGTTGGGGGTCGCGGCCACGCGCTTGAAGAACATGTCGGGGATCGACCGGTAGGGAACCTCGAGAGCCATCGGCGCCGCCTTATGGTCAGTTTTCCGGGGGAGTTAACTTTCGTGTTACCGAAGGGTATTGGCACGACTGCGAGAGGGCCAGAGCCGCCCCGGCATCGCTAGCGAGCAGTGAGCATCACCGCAAGTGTATCGACCGCCACACCTCGCCGTCCCACGACGTGAAACGCTCGTAGGGCCCCATTTCGACCAGGCGATTCACAGCACATTGACAGGCTCAGCGAACGGGGTTGCCCGCCTCGCGCAGCGACTGTTTGACCTCGCCGATGGACAGGTCGCCGAAGTGGAACACGCTGGCCGCCAGCACGGCGTCGGCCCCGGCCGTGACCGCGGGCGGGAAGTGCTCGACCGCGCCGGCGCCGCCACTGGCGATGACCGGGATGTCGACGACCTGGCGTACGGCGGCGATCAGCTCGAGGTCGAAGCCGGCCTTGGTGCCGTCGGCGTCCATCGAGTTGAGCAGGATCTCGCCCGCCCCCAGCTCGGCGACCCGCGACGCCCACTCGATCGCGTCGAGGCCCGCGCTGCGCCGGCCGCCGTGGGTGGTGACCTCCCACCCGCTGGGCTGCTCGGCCGAGCGACGCACGTCGAGCGAGAGCACGAGCACCTGGTTGCCGAAGCGCTCGGCGATCTCGGCGATCAACTCGGGGCGGGCGATGGCGGCCGTGTTGACCCCGACCTTGTCGGCCCCGGCCCGCAGCAGCACGTCGACGTTCTCGACCGAACGCACCCCGCCGCCCACGGTGAGCGGGATAAAAACCGATTCGGCCGTACGCCGGACGACGTCGAGCATGGTGCCGCGGTCGTCGGACGAGGCCGTGACGTCGAGGAAGGTCAGCTCGTCGGCGCCCTGCGCGTCGTACGCGGCGGCCAACTCGACCGGGTCGCCGGCGTCGCGCAGGTCGACGAAGTTGACCCCCTTGACCACCCGGCCCGCGTCCACGTCGAGACAGGGAATCACGCGCACCGCAACCGTCATGTCCCCAGCCTAACGAGGGCGAAGATCAGGCCCGCCCCAGGCTGTAGCGTGGCGGCATGATCGACCTGGGGCGGCTGCGGGCTCTGCACGCCGTGGCCAGCTACAAGACGGTGCTGGCAGCGGGCGAGGCGTTGCACTGCACCCCGTCGGCCGTGTCGCAGCAGCTGGCCAAGCTCGAGCGCGAGACCGGCACCGTCCTGGTCGAGAAGGACGGACGCCGGCTGCGGCTGACCGAGGCCGGTCAGGTGCTGGCCCGGCACGCCGAAAAGGTGCTGGCGACGGTCGACGAGGCCGAGGCGGCGCTGGCCGCGCACCGCGACACGGTGGTCGGCCGGCTGACGGTGGCCGCGTTCGCCACAGCCTGTCGCGCCCTGCTGCCGCCCGCCCTGCACCGCCTGGCTGTGGCCCATCCGCAGCTCGGCACGGGCCTGGTCGAGGTCCATCCGCACGAGGGGCTGGAGATGCTGCACCGGGGGCACGTCGACCTCGCGGTGCTCGACGACTGGCCCGAGGTCGCGCTGCGTTACCCCAGCGGCGTCACGCACGTCGAGCTCGGCTGGGACGTGGCCGACCTCGTCGTGCCGAGCGGCCACCGGTTCGGCGGCACAGTGCCGCTGGCCCGGCTGAAGGACGAGCGGTGGATCGCGGCCAAGTCCGACGACATCTGCCACCAGTGGTTGCTGCGGGTGCTGCCCGGGGTGCGACCCGACTTCCACGTCACCGAGTTCGAGACCCAGCTGACGCTGATCGCGGCCGGGCTCGGCGTCGCCGTCATTCCGCGGCTGGCCCGGTCGAAAGACCTACCCCCGGGCGTACGCGTGGTCCGGGTGACTCCCGAGCCGAAGCGCCGGGTCGTGGTCGCCTGGCGCGAGGCCTCCGCGGCCCGCCCCGCGGTGGGGGCAGCCGTGGAGGCCCTCCGCGCCGCCTGGCTTACGACCGAGCCTCGGCCAGCGCGTCCAGCGCCTGACGCACGGTGAACGCGCCCGCGTAGAGCGACTTGCCCGCGATGACACCCTCGACGCCGACCGGCTCGAGCGCGGCCAGCGCCCGCAGGTCGTCCAGGGTGGACACGCCGCCGCTGGCGATGATCGGCTTGTCGGTGGCCGCGCACACCTCGCGCAGCAGCTCGACGTTCGGGCCGCGCATCATGCCGTCCTTGGTGATGTCGGTGACCACGTAGCGCGCGGCGCCGGCCTTGTCGAGCCGGGCCAGCACCTCGTACAGGTCGCCGCCGTCCCGGGTCCAGCCGCGGGCCGACAGGGTGCGGCCGCGCACGTCGAGGCCGATCGCCACCCGGTCGCCGTACTCGGCCACGACCCGGTCGCACCACTCCGGGTCCTCCAGGGCGGCGGTGCCGATGTTGACCCGCGCGCAACCGGTGGCCAGGGCCCGGGTCAGCGACTCGTCGTCCCGGATGCCGCCGGACAGCTCGACCTTGACGTCGAGACGGCCGACCACGCTCGCCAGCAGCTCGGCGTTGCTGCCGCGCCCGAAGGCCGCGTCCAGGTCGACCAGGTGCACCCACTCGGCGCCGTCGTTCTGCCAGGCCAGCGCGGCCTCGAGCGGGTCGCCGTAGGTCGTCTCGGAACCGGCGGCCCCCTGCACGAGGCGGACGGCCTGACCGTCCGCGACGTCGACGGCAGGCAGCAACTCAAGCGTCATGTTCGTTCTCCAGGTTGTGGGCCGGCCCGCGGCCGACCCAGGTCGTGAACCGGCGCCACCGGCGGCGCCAAGTTGTTCAGCCGGCCCCGCGTCCGGAACCAGGTTGTTGCTCCGGGCCCCGCGGTGGGACCGCTTGTTCAGCCGGCCTTGCGGCCGAGGACGACGACCACGAGGGCCGGAGCGGCCAGGACGAGCACCGCGGTGAGCACGATCCGCAACGACAGCTCGGGCACGAACAGCCAGACCGCAGCGATGGCCACGGCCGGCACGAGCAGAATGCCGACCCGCTCGCCCCGGCTGCGGCGATAGAGCTGGCCCGAGCTGCTCCGCCGTTTCGGGCGCAACCGGTTCAGCGCCTCGCGCCGGCGCTGCCGCCGTGCCACTTTGCGGGCGCGCGCGGCCTTCTCTTTCTCCAGCACGGCGAGACGTTCCTCGCGCCGCCGCGCGCGCTCCTTCGACATCGCCTACAGTCCGGCGACCCAGTTGCGCAGCAGCCCGTAGCCGGCGTCGCCGGACTTCTCGGGATGGAACTGGGCGGCGCTGAGCGGGCCCAGCTCGACGGCCGCCGCGAAGGGCCGGTCGTGGCGGGCCGTAGTCACCTCGGCCGCCTTCAAGGCGTCAAGGTCATTGGCGGCGTACGAGTGGACGAAGTAGAACCGCTCCCCCGCCAGCCCGGCCAGCAGCCGGGACCCCGGCGGCGCCTCGACCGTGTTCCACCCCATGTGCGGGATGCGCTCGGCCGACAGTTTGTCGACCGTGCCGGGCAGCAGCCCCAGCCCCTTGGTCTCGACGCCGTGCTCGACACCCGCCTCGAACAGGATCTGCATGCCCACGCAGATGCCGAGCACCGGCCGGCCGGCCGCGACCCGGTCGGCGATCATCGGACCGGCCTGGATCGCCTCGATGCCGGCCATGCACGCCGCGTACGCCCCCACGCCCGGCACGACCAGGCCGTCGGCCTCGGCCGCGGCGTTCAGGTCGCTGGTCACGGTGACGTTCACGCCCGTGCGGGCCACGGCCCGCTCGGCCGAGCGCAGATTTCCCGACCCGTAGTCGAGCACCACCACGCTCGTCATCAGACCGACCACAGGATGCCGCCGGCCGTGGCCAGGGCCGCGAGCACCCCGACCAGGCCGATGCTGAACTTCGTGGCGCCCGACTTGACCAGCTGGATCGTCCCGCCGACGAGAAAGCCGGCCAGGATGAACAGCGCGATGGCCATCAGAGCACGCCCTTGGTCGAGGGCAGCTGACCCGCGTTGCGCGGGTCGATCTCGACGGCCTCGCGCAGCGCCCGCGAGAACGCCTTGAACTGGGTCTCGACGACGTGGTGAGCGTCCGGCTTGCCGCCGTCGCGGGCGGCCCGCAGCACGCTGACGTGCAGCGTCAGCTTGGCCGCGTGGCCGAACGACTCGAAGATGTGCCGGGTCATGCTGGTCGGGTAGACCGGGCCGATGTACGGCGCGAGCTCGGGCTCGTCGTGCACGATGTACGGCCGGCCGGAGAGGTCGACCGCGGCCCGCACCAGCACCTCGTCCATCGGGATGGTGGCCGAGCCGTAGCGCCGGATGCCCGCCTTGTCACCCAGCGCACGCGAGAAGGCGTCACCGAGCGCGATGGCCGTGTCCTCCATTGTGTGGTGGGCGTCGATCTCGAGGTCGCCCTCGGTGCGCACGGTCAGGTCGAAACCGCCGTGCCGGGCCAGCTGGTTGAGCATGTGGTCGTAGAAGCCGACACCCGTGCTCAGGTCGCCCTTACCGGTGCCGTCGAGGTCGATCTCGACGAGGACCTTGGTCTCGTTGGTGACGCGCTCGATGCGCGCGGTGCGGCTCACTTCAGGGCCTCCAGGAATGCATCGGTCTCGGCGGGCGTACCCGCGGTAACACGCAACCAGCCGGGCAGGCCGACGTCGCGGATCAGCACACCGCGGTCGAGCAGGCGCTGCCAAACGATTTTCTGATCCCCGCCCACCTCGAACAGCACGAAGTTGGCGTCGCTGTCGGCCACCCGCAGGCCGCGCTCGCGCAGCGTGGTGACGATGCGGTCGCGCTGCTGCTTGATCACCTCGACGGTGTCGAGCAGGGCCGCCCGCTGCGCCAGGGCGGCGCGAGCCGCGGCCTGGGTCAGCGCGGACAGGTGATAGGGCAGCCGGACCAGCTGCACGGCGTCGACCACGGCCGGGTCGGCGGCCAGATAGCCCAGCCGCCCCCCGGCGAAACCGAACGCCTTGCTCATCGTGCGGCTCACCACCAGGCGCGGGTGCCCGGGCAGCAGGGCGAGCGCGCTCGGCGTGCCGGGACGGGCGAATTCGGCGTACGCCTCGTCGACCACCACCATGCCCCGGGCCGCCTCGAGCACGGCCGTCACCACCTCGGGGTCGAGCGCGGTGCCGGTCGGGTTGTTGGGCGAGCACAGGAAGATCAGGTCGGGGTCGTGTTCCTCGATCTGGGCCAGCGCGGCGGCCGGCGTCAGACCGAAGTCGGGATCCCGCAGCGCGCCCACCCACCGGCTGCCCGTGCCCTGAGCCAGCAGCGGGTGCATCGAGTACGACGGGCCGAAGCCGAGCGCCGTGCGCCCCGGCCCGGCGAACGCCTGCAACAGCTGCTGCTGGACCTCGTTGGACCCGTTCGCGGCCCACGTGTTGGCGCTGGTCAGGCCGTGGCCCAGGTAGTCGGCCAGATCGGTGCGCAGGGCCACCGCGTCCCGGTCGGGGTAACGGTTGAGATCGCGCAACTCGGCCTGCACGGCCTTGGCGATCGCGTCGACCACCGCGTCGGGCAGCGGGTACGAGTTCTCGTTGGTGTTGAGCCGGACCGCCACGTCGAGCTGCGGGGCGCCGTACGGTGTCTGGCCTCGCAGCTCGTCGCGGATGGGCAGGTCGTCGATCGTGGTCACGCGTCACCCCCGGGGAAACGAGCCCGGACCGCGTCGCCGTGGGCCGGCAGGTCCTCGGCGTTGGCCAGCGCGACCACGTGCCCGGCGACGTCGCGCAGGGCGGCCTCGTCGTACTCGACGACGTGGACGCCGCGCAGGAACGACTGCACCGACAGGCCGGACGAGTGCCGCGCGCAGCCCCCGGTCGGCAGCACGTGGTTGGAGCCGGCCGCGTAGTCGCCCAGCGACACCGGCGACCAGGCCCCGACGAAGATCGCCCCGGCGTTGCGCACCCGCAGCGCCCACTCGCGGGCGTCGCGGGTCTGGATCTCGAGGTGCTCGGCCGCGTACGCGTCGACCACGCGCAGCCCCTGCTCGAGATCGTCGACCAGCACGACGCCGGACTGCTCGCCGGCCAGCGCCGTCTGCACCCGGGCCGCGTGCTTGGTCGTCGCGACCTGGCGCAGAACCTCGGCGTCGACCGCGTCGGCCAGCGCCGGCGAGTCGGTGACCAGCACGCTCGCGGCCAGCGGGTCGTGCTCGGCCTGGCTGATCAGGTCGGCCGCGACGTGCCGGGGGTCGGCCGTGTCGTCGGCCAGGATCGCGATCTCGGTCGGGCCGGCCTCGGCGTCGATGCCGACCGTGCCGCGCAGCATGCGCTTGGCCGCGGTGACCCAGATGTTGCCGGGGCCGGTGATGATGTCGACCGGCTCGCAGCGGTCGCCCTCGTCGGCCCCGTCGGCGCCGTAGCCGAGCATGGCGACGGCCTGGGCCCCGCCGACCGCGTAGACCTCGTCGACGCCGAGCAGCGCGCACGCGGCCAGGACGCGGGCGTCGGGCAGGCCGCCGTTCTCTTTCTGGGGCGGGCTGGCCACGACCAGGGCCTCGACCCCGGCCGTCTGGGCCGGCACCACGTTCATGACCACGGTGGACGGATAGACGGCCAGGCCGCCGGGGACGTAGAGGCCGACCCGGCGCACCGGGATCCAGCGCTCGGTGACCGTGCCGCCCGGCACGACCTTGGTCGTGACGTCGGTGCGGCGCTGGTCGGCGTGCACCTTGCGGGCCCGCTCGATCACCACCTCGAGGGCGGCCCGCACGTCGGGCTCGAGCGTCTCGGCGGCGGCGGCGATGGCGGCCGCGGGCACCCGCAGCCGGTCGAGGGTGACGCCGTCGAACCGCTCGGTGGCCTCGCGGATCGCCGAGAAGCCGTGCGCATGGACCGCCTCGACGACCGGGCGGATCTGCTCGACGGCCACGGAGACGTCGAGCTGGGCACGGGGCAGCAGGCCTCGCGGGTCCCGGTGGGAGCCGCGCAGGTCGATCCGGTTCAGCACGCCGCCAAGTTTAGGCGGACGGACCGACAGAACCGCGTCCGCGGCGGGCCGGCCCAGGTCGTGGGATCTCGGTCACCCCGGCGCGGGCGCCGCCCGGGTGATGCGGGAGTGACGGGTTGACCATGATGGGGTGACCGATAGGCTGAACCCGTGAGCAAGCGGCTACCGGTGTTCCCGCTGGGTACGGTGCTCTTCCCCGGCCTGGTGCTGCCCCTGCACATCTTCGAGGAGAGATACCGCACGCTCGTGCGTGAGCTGGTGACCAGTCCCGAGGACGGCCCGCACGAGTTCGGCGTGGTGACGCTGCGCCGCGGGGCCGAGGCCCCGGCTCCCGAGGGGGCCGACGGGCCCACGGCGCAGAATCCGCCGATCGAGGTCGACGACCTCTACCCGACCGGCTGCACGGCCGAGTTGCGCCAGGTCACCGAGCTGCCCGACGGGCGCTACGACATCATGACGGTCGGCCGGCGGCGGTTCACGGTCAAGGACATCCGCCAGGATGACGAGCCCTACCTCACGGCCGAGGTCGACTGGCTGCCCGACGAGTCGGCCGACGAACTGGCCGAGCTGCTGGCGCCGCGGGCGCTGGCCGCCTTCCGGGGCTACCTCGAGCTGCTGCGGCCCGACTCCGAGGGGCTCGAGGCGGTGCCCGGCGACGCGACAGTGCTCTCCCACCTGATCGCGGCGACGGCCCAGCTCACCACCGACGAGCGGCAGCTGCTGCTCTCGGCCCCCGACACCGCGAGCCGGCTGCGCACCGAGCTCAAGCTGCTCAACCGCGAGTCCGGCCTGCTGGCCAAGGTGCGCGCAGTCCCCGTCCCCCTCAGCGACCTGGCCCGCCCGGCCAGCCCGAACTGATTCAGCGTTTTCCACAGACGCCGGCTGTCCACAGGGCGCCCACCGAAGATCACGCAATCTCGCGATAATGGCTGCGGGGGCCTCCCCCGGTGGAGGGTGGGCCCCGCTCAACGGTGGATCTTGCGACCGGGCGAGAAGCCCTAGACGCGCGGTTGTTCGGAAGGCGGGTGGTCCCCATACGGCGACTGTTCGCTGTTGGGGCCGTAACCAGGCTTGGCGCCCGGCTGGTCGAGGTCGGGGTCGTTGGACCAGCCCGCCATCAACGTCAGCGCGATCGCGGCGGCGAACGCCGGCACCAACATGGGCCCGAGCGAGTGCACCTCGGGTGGCGCCGCGTACGTCGCCCCCTGCTGGGCCGTCTCGATCCAGCGCTCATAGTCGGACCGGCCTGCCAGCTCGCCGACCCACGGCGCCACCAGCCAGCCCGCCCCCAGCGTGCCCAGCACGACGCTGAGCAGCAGGAAAGGACCGCGGTCGCGGCGCAGCACCAGCCACGCGACGATCGCCACGAGCAGCCCGAAACCCAGCCCGAGCAGCGTGAACCAGCCGTCGGCGGCGATGTACTCCTCGGGCGACGGGTCGTTGACCACCACGCCGGCCTGGCCGGCGTCGATCACTGGCACGGACGGGGCGAGCCAGCGCCAAAGCAGCCCCAGCGGACCCCCGAGCAGCAGGATCACCGCCAGGGTGCTCACGGCCACGACGACCGTGCGCCGCCACGGCCGGGACGACGAGCCGCGCAGGTCGAACGGCCGGCCGAAGAACGTGCGGGCCGGCCCGGACGGGTGGGCCAGCTCGTACCCCTGCGGCGGGGCCTCGTAGTCGAAGGCCGGGCGCTCACCCGGCGGCGCCGGTTCCTGACTCGCGTTCACCCTACGATCCTGCCAGGTGCGGTGCGGTGGCGTCCCGCGTGCCCGGTCACGACGCTCAGGCCACCGCGGACGGGCCGAGGATCATCTTGAGGTCGGCCCGCAGCGCCGGGGTCGGCGCGACCCGCACCGCGCCCAGCCGCAGGATCGTCGTGCGGCTGCCGTTCTGCAGGTGGACGTGCACCTCGGCCTCGCCCGGATGGCTCTTCAGGATGTCCTTCAGCTCGGACACCAGCGGCGGGGTGCAGCGGGTGATCGGCATGGTCAGCGTGACCGGCTTGCTGTCGGGGTTGTGGGTGACGTCGGGCAGCGACATGTCCATGGCCATGATGCGCGGGGTGTCGTCGCGCCGGTCGACCCGGCCCTTGACCACGACGATCGCGTCCTCGGCGATGAACTGGCCGATCACCTCGTAGGTGTTGGGGAAGAACAGCGCCTCGACGCCGCCGGCCAGGTCCTCGAGGGTGGCCGAGGCCCAGGCCCGGCCCTGCTTGGTGATGCGCCGCTGCACACCGGTGAGGATGCCGGCCAGCGTGACGACCGAGCCGTCGGAAACCGTGCCCTCCTCGTTGAGGGCGGCGATCGTCGTGTCGGCCGAGTTCTGCAGCAGCTGCTCGAGGCCGGCCAGCGGGTGGTCGCTGACGTAGAGGCCGAGCATCTCACGCTCGAACGCCAGCTTGTCGCGCTTGTCCCACTCGGAGTCGCCGATCACCGGCATGGCCACCGTGGCCGAGCTGCCGCCGTCGGTGTCGCCGAACGCGCCGAACAGGTCGAACTGGCCGGCCGCCTCGTTGCGCTTGACGTCGGCGTAGGCGTCGATGGCCTCGGCGTGCACCGCGAGCAGACCCTTGCGGCTGTGCCCCATCGAGTCGAACGCGCCCGCCTTGATCAGCGATTCAATCGTCTTCTTGTTGCAGGCGACCGCGTCCACCTTGGACAGGAAGTCGTAGAAGTCCTGGTACTTGCTCTTCTCCTCGCGGCACCGGGCGATCGCCTCGACCACGTTGTTGCCGACGTTGCGCACCGCGGCCAGGCCGAACCGGATGTCCTTGCCGACCGGGGTGAACGGGCCCGCCGACTCGTTGACGTCGGGCGGCAGCACCTGGATGCCCATGCGCCGGCACTCGGCCAGGTACATGGCCATCTTGTCCTTGTCGTCGCCGACGCTGGTGAGCAGACCACCCATGTACTCGGCCGGGTAGTGCGCCTTGAGGTAGGCCGTCCAGTACGACACCAGCCCGTACGCCGCGGAGTGGGCCTTGTTGAAGGCGTAGCCGGCGAACGGGACCAGGACGTCCCACACCGCCTGGATCGCCTCGTCGGAGTAGCCGTGCGAGCGGCAGCCGTCGCGGAACGGCCCGAACTCCTTGTCCAGGATCTCTTTCTTCTTCTTGCCCATCGCGCGGCGCAGCAGGTCGGCCTGGCCGAGGCTGTAGCCGGCGAGGATCTGGGCGGCGCGCTGCACCTGCTCCTGATAGACGATCAGGCCGTACGTCGGCTCGAGGATCTCGCGCAGCGGTTCCTCGAGCTCGGGGTGGATCGGCGTGATGTCCTGCAGCTTGTTCTTGCGCAGCGCGTAGTTGGTGTGCGACTCGACGCCCATCGGGCCCGGGCGGTAGAGCGCCAGGACGGCCGAGATGTCCTCGAAGTTGTCGGGCTTCATCAACCGCAGCAGCGACCGCATCGGCCCGCCGTCGAGCTGGAACACGCCGAGCGTGTCGCCCCGGGCCAGCAGCTCGTAGGCCGGTTTGTCGTCGAGCGGCAGCGCCAGCAGGTCGAGGTCGAGCCCGTGGTTGAGCTTGATGTTCTTGACCGCGTCGTCGAGGATCGTCAGGTTGCGCAGGCCCAGGAAGTCCATCTTGAGCAGGCCGAGCGTCTCGCACGTCGGGTAGTCGAACTGCGTGATGATCACGCCGTCGGCCGCCCGGCGCATCAGCGGGATGTGGTCGATGATCGGCTCGGCCGACATGATCACGCCGGCCGCGTGGACACCGGTCTGCCGGATCAGGCCCTCGATGCCGCGCGCGGTGTCGATCACCTTTTTGACGTCGGGATCGGTCTCGTACAGCGTGCGGACCTCGCCTGCCTCGCTGTAGCGCTTGTGCTCCTTGTCGAAGATGCCGGACAGCGGGATGCCCTTGCCCATGACGTCGGGCGGCAGCGCCTTGGTGATCCGGTCGCCGACCGCGAACGGGTAGCCCAGGACGCGCGCCGAGTCCTTGATGGCGGCCTTGGCCTTGATCGTGCCGAAGGTGGCGATCTGGGCGACCTTGTCGTCACCCCAGCGCTCGGTGACGTAGCGGATGACCTCACCGCGCCGGCGCTCGTCGAAGTCGATGTCGACATCGGGCATCGAGATGCGCTCGGGGTTGAGGAACCGCTCGAAGATCAGGCCGTGCGGCAGCGGGTCGAGGTCGGTGATGCCCATGGCGTACGCGATCAGGGAGCCCGCGGCCGAGCCGCGCCCCGGGCCGACGGCGATGCCGTTGCGCTTGGACCACTGGATGAAGTCGGCGACCACCAGGAAGTAGGCCGGGAAGCCCATCGAGATGATGACGCCGAGCTCGTACTCGGCCTGCTTGATGTGGGTCTCGGGGATGCCGTCGGGGAAGCGCCGCTTGAGGCCCTCGAACGCCTCGTGGCGGAAGTATTCCTCTTCGGTGTAGCCGTCGGGGATCGGGAACCGGGGCATCAGGTTCTTGAAGGTGAACATGCCCTCGGTGTCGACCCGCTCGGCCACCAGCAACGTGGTGCGGCAGCCTTCCTGCCAGGCGTCGGACGAGTCGACCGCGCGCATCTGGTCGGCCGACTTGACGAAGTAGCCGTTGCCGTCGAAGCGGAAGCGGTTGGGGTCGGCCACGTTGCTGCCGGTCTGCACGCACAGCAGAACGTCGTGGGCGGCCGCCTGGGCCTCGTAGACGTAGTGGGAGTCGTTGGTGACCAGCGGCTTGATGCCGAGCTTCTTACCGATCTCGAGCAGGCCGTCACGGACCCGGCTCTCGATCGACAGGCCGTGGTCCATGATCTCGAGGAAGTAGTTGTCCTTGCCCAGGGCCTCTTGGTACATCGCGGCCGACTTCAGGGCCTCGTCGAACTGGCCGAGCCGCAGGCGGGTCTGCACCGTGCCCGAGGGGCAGCCGGTGGTGCCCATGATGCCCTCGGCGTGTTCCGCGATGATGTCGAAGTCCATGCGCGGGTACTTGCCGAGCTGGCCCTCGATCGAGCCGCGCGAGTTGAGGCGGAACAGGTTCTTGAGGCCGACGGCGTTGCGGGCCCACATGGTCATGTGGGTGTAGGCGCCGTTGCCCGAGACGTCGTCGCCCTTCTGCTCGGGGCGGCCCCACTTGATGCGGCTCTTGGTCAGGCGGGACTCGGGCGCCACGTAGGCCTCGACGCCGATCACCGGGGTGATGCCGGCCGACTTGGCCTGGGTGTAGAAGTCGTACGCCCCGTGCATGTTGCCGTGGTCGGTGATCGCCGCGGCCGGCATGCCCAGGCGCGAGGCCTCGGCCAACAGCTCTTTGACACGGGCGGCACCGTCGAGCATCGAATACTCGGTGTGCACATGGAGATGCACGAACGAGTCAGACACCCGGGGCCCCCTTAAGTTGTTGGACCCGAGCGACTCTAGCCGTAGGGCCCGACAGGATTCGAGGGCTACACGCGTGTCATTCCGCGAATGGCTCGATCATCACACTGGCCGCCTTCAGCCACGCCGTGCGCGTCTCTTGCTGGAGGTCGCCGTACTCGATCGAGGAGCCGACCTCGAGCGCCTGGTCGTAGGGCACGATGGCGACCGCCCGGGTGCGGGTGGCGAAGTGCTTGGCGAAGTCGTCGAGCAGCGGCAGCGGGCCCGGCGAGGGGCACGAGATCAGCGTCACCGCGTTGGAGACCAGGTCGCCCATGCCGCTGTCGTCGAGCACGTCGAGCATCCAGTCGGCGGTGAACGCGGCGTCCTCGCGGGGCACGGTGGTGATCACCAGCTGGTCGGCCTGGCGCATGACGGTCTGCCAGTTGACGCTCTCGACGTTGTTGCCGGTGTCGACGCAGATCACGTCGTGGGTGCGGCGCAGCAGGTCCATCACCCGGCGCACGGTGGCCTGGTCGAGCCGCTGGGCGAAGCGCGGGTTCTCTTCGCCCGCCAGCACGTCGTAGGAGCCGTCGGACGCGTGCCGCAGGTAGCCGTCGAGCTCTTGCAGCAGCCCGTCGCCGTGCAGGTTCTCGATCTGCATCAGGTCGGCCAGCAGGTGCTTGATCGTGCGGGCGTGGCGGGCGCTGCCGGCCCGCAGGCCGAGGGTGCCCCGCAGCTCGTTGTCGTCCCAGGCCAGCACGCCGCGGCCGCGGACGCTGCCGATGGTGGCGGCGGCCAGCACCGTGGCCGTCGTCTTGTGCACGCCGCCCTTGGGGTTGGCGAAGGCCAGCACCCGGGGTTTGCCGAGCTTGCGGCGCATCACCGAGACGGCCCGCTCGAGCTGATCGTCGCTGCGGCTCTGCCGCCACTCGATGCGGGCGGGCGCGGGCGAGGTCGGCTGGGGCGCCACCGGCATCGGCGGTGGCGGGGCGACCGGCATGACCGGCGCCGCGGCCGAGGCGCGGACCTGCGGGTATTCGCGACCGGGAGGCGGCGCGGCCGGCGGCCGGGCCCCCGGGTTGAAGAAGCTGTGCTGCTCGTCGGCCGGAGGAGACATCGGCGGGGGCATCGGTGGCGCCATCGGCGCCGGGGCCGGAGCGGCCGCCCGCCGCGGGGCCGGCGGTGTCTCGGCCGGGCGGGTCTGCCAGCGCGGGTCGAGCGGGTTGACCGGCCGCTGCGGCATCGGCCGCGGCTCGGGCGGCGTCGGCTCGGGCGGACGCTGCTCGTAGCGACCGGCGCCGTACTGCCCGCGGGTCTCGAGCGGGTTGACCGGGCGGCGCGTCGGCAGCGGCTGGCCGTACTGCTGCGACTGGGGCGGCGGGGCCTCCCGCTCCGGCTCGGTCTGCTCCTCGGTCGGCCGGGAACCGTGCCGGGCGCGGTCGAGCAGCGCCCGCCATCGCGGGGCTGGTTCCGCAGGCCGGCCCCAGCCGGTCTCGGTCCCGTCCACGGCTCGTCCTCCCTGCGCTGCTTGACTGCCGGTGATCACACCCCGGGCTCCTCGCCCCTGACAGGCTACGGAGCGAACCCCGATCGGGCCACTGCCTCTTCTCTCGAACCGGCCGGCGAGAGAACTAACGCCCGGACCCGGCTCGAGGTGCTGATGAACTGCTCGTCACATCGTGAGCAGCAGTCGCATCCGAAGCAGAGGGTACGGCAGAGCGCTCCTCGGGCGCTGGGACGGAAGGCGGCGTCGTGCGGACAACGCCGATCGATGAGGCAGATGTCACAAGCGCCTCGGGCGACGACATTATCGGCGCGGACGGGCGCGGGGCAATGCCCCCGGACCCGGTTGGCACAGCGGGCGAGCGCGACGGTTCGGCCGGAACTGTGCCGTTCTGCTCCGGCAGCGGCGGGCGGAACTCGGTGCGGTCGAGCTGACGCACCTCGGGCGCCGGGTCCACGGCCCGGACGCCGGGCCGGTCGGCCACCCCGCGCAGCGCGGCCGGCGCCGCCCGGACCACGGCCGCGAAGACACAGGCACACCCCGCGCGGTACGCCGTGGCCTCGGCCGCCGCCGTCGCGGCCGCCACCGCGTACGCCCGCCGGGCCCGCCGCTGGTTCTCGTCGTCCCCGGTCAGGCGCCGGGCCAGTTGCTGGTACTCGGCGTGCTCACGGTCGCGTTCCAGGGCCGTGTCGAGCAGGCCGGTGAGAACGTCGGCGGGCAGCCGGTAGACCGGGATCCGGACCACCGGGGTGTGAGCCTCGGTCAGCGGCACCCGGGCGTACACCTGGGCCACCGCCGTGCCCGCGAACAGGTCGGCCAGCAGCCCGGCCGCCACGTAGTCCTCCAGACTGACCAGCGCCCACGTCTCACCGGCGGCGGGCGCCGACGGGTCGGTCAGGGTGTCGAGCTCGTCCCGGGTCGCGTCGAGGTAGCCGGGCACGGCCTGGCCCTGCACCACCCCGACCCGGACGACGTCGCCCGGGTCACCACCGGGTGGCACCACCTCGGGCCGGCTCAGCCACAGCGAGCCGAGCAGCAGGGCCCCGGCCGAGACGACCGCCACCGCGACCACCAAGCGGGCCGAGGGAGCGCGCACCGCGTGCCCCCGTACCCGATGACCCGCGGGCCCCACCGCTGACCGCCGGCCGGGTCAGCTCGCGTCCTGCAGCACGCTCAGCGCGTGCTTCAGGTCGTCCGGGTAGTCGCTGACGAAACGCACCTCGTCGTTGGTGCGCGGGTGCAGGAAGGCCAGCTCGCGGGCATGCAGCCACTGGCGGTCGAGCTTGAGCCGGGCAGCCAGGGTGGGGTCGGCGCCGTACTGCGTGTCGCCGACGCACGGGTGCCGCAGGGCCGAGAAGTGCACCCGGATCTGGTGGGTGCGGCCCGTCTCGAGCTTCACGTCGACCAGGCTGGCCGAGCGGAACGCCTCGACGGTGTCGTAGTGGGTGACGCTCGGCTTGCCGGTCGACATCACCGCGAACCGGTAGTCGGCCGTCGGGTGCCGGTCGATCGGGGCGTCGATGGTGCCCCGCAGCGGGTCGAGGTGGCCCTGCACGACCGCGTGGTAGCGCTTGTCGACCTCGCGCTCCTTGAACGCCCGCTTGAGCGCGCTGTAGGCCATCTCGCTCTTGGCCACGACCATGATGCCGGTGGTGCCGACGTCGAGGCGGTGCACGATGCCCTGGCGTTCGGCGGCGCCGGTGGTGGCGACGTTCTGTCCCATGGCGGCCAGCCCGCTGACCACGGTCGGGCCGGTCCAGCCGGGGCTGGGGTGGGCGGCCACGCCGACCGGCTTGTTCACCACCACGATGTCGTCGTCGCTGTAGATCACCTGCAGGCCGTGGACGGGCTCGGCCACCAGCACCGGCGCGCTCGCCGGCGACGGCAGCGTGACCTCGAGCCAGGCCCCCGCACTGACCTTGTCGGACTTGGGACGGGGGATGCCGTCGACCAGGGCGTCGCCCGATTCGACGAGGGTCGCCGCGGCCGTGCGGGACAGCCCGAACAGCCGCGAGACGGCCTGGTCGAGCCGCATGCCGTCGAGCCCGTCGGGCACCGGCAGGGAGCGCTGGGAGCTCACTTCTGGTCGTCCTTCTTCTTCCGTACGGAGATCCGGGTGCCGTCCCGCTGCCGGCCGGTGAGCTCGAGCAGCACCGCGAGCACGACGCCCACGCTGAGGCAGCTGTCGGCGACGTTGAAGACGGCGAAGTATTCCGCGTACGGCCCGAAGAGGCTGACCATGTCGACCACGTGCCCGTGCAGGAAACCCGGGGCCCGGAACAGCCGGTCGATCAGGTTGCCCAGGGCGCCGCCGAGCACCAGGCCCAGCGCCAGCCCCCACGGCAGCGAACGCAGCCGGGTCGCCATGTAGGCGATCCAGCCGATCACGACCAGGGTGATCACCGGGAAGACCCAGGTGTAGTCGCTGCCCAGGCTGAAAGCCGCCCCGCTGTTGCGCAGCAGCGACAGATAGATCAGGCCACCGAGGACTCGGACGGGATTGCCCTCGTCCAGGTTCTCGGTGGAGAGCCACTTGGTCCACTGGTCGATCACGACCGCGACCACGGCAGTGACCCCGAGAACGGCCACGGCCCGGCCACTGAGCCGGGGCCTGGGCGCCGGCTCGGGCTCGTTCACCGCGGTCGCGTCCGTAGCCTCGTCGGCGTTCAGCGTCGTTCCTCCAGCTGCTTGCAGGACACACAGAGGGTCGCGGACGGGAACGCCGCCAGTCGCTCGACCGGGATCGCGTTGCCGCACCGCTCGCACCAACCGTAGTTGCCCGCGCTGAGCCGGTCGATGGCGCGTTCCACCTGTGTGATCCGCTCCAGCAGATTGTTGGCGAGAGTGATCTCTTGCTCACGCTCGAAGGTCTTGGTGCCGGTGTCGGCCTGGTCGTCGCCGGCCGAGTCGGCGAACCGGTCGCGCTGGAGCTCGGTGAGCTCGCTGATCGAGGTGTCGTACTCGTCCTGGAGTTCGTCGCGGCGCTCGACCAGCGCGACCCGGATCTTCTCGGTCTCGGCGGCGCTGCGGGTCCGCTTGGCGTCGCCCGTCGCGGTCGTCCTGGTGCCGGTTGCCTTGGCCATGGTCGCTCCCTCACCCGCCCGAGCGGCGATCAGCTCATGGGCCGCGGCCTCCCCCAGAAGGCGCCCGGCCCTTTCCGTCGGCGTTGCCCGCCGGCCGGTCGCTCCCGGCCCGGCATCGCCGTAGATCTTCCCCCACCCGCCACCACGGCGCGGCCCGAACCCGCGGCCACGCACTCCGGTGGGTGGCAAGGATACGGAACGTGTACCGGACCGACAACAGCCCGTACCGGATCTTGACCATGAATTCCGCCGAAAAGCCACCAAAACCGCCTACGGATCCTCGTCGCCGTCCTCGCCGAACCAGCGGGCCAGACGGCCCCGGCGGCTGACCGCCCGCAGCCGGCGCTCGGCCACGTCGCGGGCCGCGGCCGTGGCCACGATCAGCAGCGCGTCGCCGGTGCGCAGCCGCGTGTCGGGGCCGGGCACGAACCCGGCCCCGTCCCGCACGACCAGGGTGACCGAGGCGCCGGCGGGCAGGCGCAACTCGTCGATGTGGACGCCGGCCAGGCGCGAGCCGGCCGCGACGTCCAGCTGCAACAGGTCGGCGTTCATCCGCTCCAGCGGCGCGGTCTCGATCCGCACCTCGGCCGCCTCGCCGGGGGCGGTCACGCCCAGCATCCGCGCGGCCGGCCCGAGCGTGCTCGCCTGCACGAGCGTGAAGATGATGACCAGCACGAACACCGCGTCGAACAGACCCTCGGCGCCCGGCGTGCCGGCCGAGAGCGGGATGGTGGCCAGCACGATCGGCACCGCGCCGCGCAGGCCGGCCCAGGACAGGAACGCGCTCCCCCGCCAGCCGACCCGGTTGCCGGGGCGACGCGGGCCGCGCAGGGGCCGGGCCAGCACGGCCGCGATCACCACCGACAGCGGGCGGGCCAGCAGCACCAGGGCCACCCCGGCGACCAGCGCCGGCACCAGCGCCTCGTCGAGCCGGTCGGGCGAGCTGAGCAGGCCCAGCAGCACGAACAGGCCGATCTGGGCGACCCAGGCCAGGCCGTCGGCAAACCCCAGGATGGCCCGCCGGTGCGGGATCCGGCCGTTGCCGAGCACCACGCCGGCGACGTACACAGCGAGGAAACCGGAGGCGTGGGCCACGGCCCCACCGGCGTACGCGAGAACGGTGAGACCCACTGCCGCGATCGGATAGAGACCGGCCGAGGGCAGCGCCGCATTGCGCAGCAACCAGCGCCCGGCCGCCCCCACCGCGTAGCCGATCGCCGCTCCCGCGGCCAGCTCGTAGGTGAGGATGAGCAGCTCGTGCCACCACGGGTGCATCTGCGACAGGTCGGCGCTGAGCAGCACGACCAGCAGCACCACCGGCGCGTCGTTCATGCCCGACTCGGCCTCGAGCGTGGCCACCAGCCGGGGTGGCAGCCGGAGCCGGCGCAGCGTGGCGAAGACCGCGGCGGCGTCCGTCGACGACAGCACCGCGCCGTAGAGCAGGGCCAGCGGCCAGGGCAGGTCGAGCAGCACGTGGACGACGAGACCGACCACCGCGATGCTGACCGCCACGCCCACCGTGGCCAGCGAGCTGGCCAGCCCGAGCACCGGCCGCAACGTGCTCCAGCGGGCGGTCAGCCCACCCTCGGCAATGATCACGATGAGCGCGCAGAAGCCGAGCGTACGGGTCAGTTCGGCGTCGTCGAAGCGGATGCCCAGCCCGGCCTCGCCGATGAGGATGCCGATGGCCAGGTAGACGAGCAGGCTGGGCAGGCCGACCCGGGTCGACACCCGGACCGCGGCCACCGCCACCAGCAGGACCGCGGAACCGATGAGGAGCGCGTAGTCCAGCCCGCCGGTCACGACGTGGCCGCGCCGTCCCGCAGCGCGGTCAGGCGCCCGGCGACCCCGGCCCCGGGCCCGGCGACGGTGAACACCTTGTCGCGGCTCGTGGCGCCCAGCCGCAGCTCCACATCGGCCCGGCGCACCCCGAGCGCGCCGGCCAGCGCCCGCCGCACGGCCTCGGTCGCCTTGCCGTCCACGGCGGGCGCCCCCACGGCGATGATCAGGGCGGGACCGTGCGGCCCCTCGTACCGTCCGCCGACCCGGTCACGTCCGGCGCCCGGCCGCACCCGTACGGGCACGGAGAGGAAGCTCTCGTCGGGCGGGGGCACACGGCGCTCAACCATGCCTCATTGTGCCGATCAACGTCCGGCACCGGGAGAGTCCGAAATTCAGCCGCGGGCGGTCGCACCGACCAACTGGTCGACCGGGCGGCACAGGCCGCACGGGCTGAAGCCGAGCTCGACCGCCTCGCGGACCGGGATCGGCTCGGTCAGGCGGCCGACCAGGCTCGGGCACTCGGCCACGTGGTAGCGGGGCCGGCCGTCGACCACGAGCACCTCGGCGTCGAGCCGGGCCACCCGGACAGCGTCGGCCGGCTGCACCGACTGCGGCAGCGGCTCGTCGTCGGGGTCGTCGTCGGCGGGCTCGTCGAACTCCTCGTCGGCCGGAGCCGGCGCTTCGCTGCGGGCCGCGTTGATGGTGGCCGACGCGCGGTCGTAATCCGGATCCTCGGCCCCGTGCTGCCCATCTGCTGACAAATCGCCCGCGGGGACACCGGCCTGATCGGCGAAGTCGGGGCCGGCCGAGGGCTTGGCCGCGGCCACATCGACCGGGTCGAACTGAACTGTGTCCCGCAGATCGAAGTCGCGCTGATCGTCGTCAGCGGCCCGGCGGGCGGCCATCTCGTCGGCGGCCGCTGCGAACTCGGGCTCGGCCACGTAGACCGCGTTGTCGTCGGCGTCGTCCTCGACGAGCGGGGGCGTGGCGGGGGACGCGCGCCGCACGGCAGCGGCCTGGCGCGCCCCGATGACCAGGAAGACGGCGGCCAGCAGGCTGGCCACGATGGAGCTGATGAGCAGGCCGCTCGATCCGCCGGTGAGACCCAGCACGAGCAGCGTCACCGCGACGAGGATGAGCAGCAGGCTAACAACGATCATGGCTCATCCTCGTCGGGTTCCGGAGGGAGATTCGTCGGGTCCGCCAGAAGAGGAAACTCAGCGCCCGGACTCGATGGCGTTGCGGCCACCGTAGGAACCGGCCAGGCCGGCCGCGGCGAGACCACCGCTGCCACCCACGGCCCGCCCGGAGTCGGCCCGCGACATCTCGGCCTCGAGGCCCTGGCCCCGGCCGTCGAGGTCGCGCAGCTGGCTCTCGAGGTAGGCCTTGAGGCGCGTGCGGTACTCCCGCTCGAACTGCTTCAGCTCCTCGATGTGCTTCTGCAGCGCGGACCGCTTGGCGTCGAGGCCGCCCATGGCCTCCTGGTGACGCTGACGGGCGTCGCGCTCGAGGGCGTCGGCCTTGGCGCGGGCCTCGCGGGTGACCTCTTCCGCCTTGGAACGGGCGTCGGAGAGGAGCTTGTCGGCCTCGCGGCGCGCGTCGGCGACGTGGTCGTCGGCGGTGCGCTGGGCCATCATGAGCACCCGCAGAGCCTGCTGCTCGCCGTCGGCGCCGGCGCTCGCGGCGCCACCACCGGCCGGACCCTGGGCCCGGACCTGCTCGAGCTCGGCCTGCATCTGACGCGCGGCCTGCTCGGCCTGCGCCTTGTCGCGCTGCACACGGTCAAGCTGGGCCTTGACCTCGTTGAGCTCGGCCGCGAGGCGCGGGTCGGCGCTCGGACCGGCTGGTGCGCCACCCCGACCGCCGCGCTCCACCTGGGCGCGCAGCTCGTTGTTCTCCTCGATCAGACGGGCGAGCTCACGCTCGACCTCGTCCAGGAAGGCGTCGACCTCCTCCTCGTCATACCCCCGCTTGCCGATGGGGGGTTTCTTGAAGGCGACGTTATGCACGTCGGCCGGGGTCAGCGGCATCGAAACTCCTCGGGTCAGTCGCGGCCGCGGTTGGGGCTGCTGTTTAGCTGAAGTTCAGGATCAATCTTTGAAGCACGAACCTCATGAGCACGAACAGGATAACCAGCAGCACGATGGAAGCCAGGTCCAAACTCACGTTACCAATGCGCAGCGGGGGGATCACACGCCTCAACGCCTTGAGGGGTGGATCAGTGACGCTCCACACCGTTTCGAGTCCCGCCGACGCCCCACGACCGGGTTGCCACCGACGCCCGTACTGGAGTACCGCACCCAGCACGAACCTGGCAAGGAGGACCAGGAAGAAGATGTAAACGACTAAATACAATATTTGGAACACGATCGAGAGCACTCGTGCGGATCCCCCATCTGGGTGGCGGGCGCGCGGGCGCCCGCCTCAGGCCTGACCGAAGAACCCACCCTCAGCGATCTTGGCTTTGTCCTCAGCTGTGACCTGGACATTTGCCGGTGAGAGCAGGAAAACCCGGTTGGTCACGCGCTCGATCGTACCGCGAAGGCCGAAAGCCAGCCCGGCGGCGAAGTCGACCAGCCGGCGCGCGTCCCCTTCATCCATTTCGGTGAGATTGATGATGACCGGCACGCCGTCGCGGAAGTGCTCGCCGATGGTGCGCGCCTCGCGGTAGGTGGTCGGGTGCAGCGTCGTGATCTGGTAACGCTGCTCCTCCTCGACCGGGCGCGGGCGAGGCTCGGGCTGGTGCACGGCCTGCGGGGCCAGGGCCAGATTCTCACGCGTGGAGTAGCTCAGCGCGGACGAGTTGTCACTGACTGTGCTGGGCCGGGTGATCGAACGGACGCTCGCGCGCTCCGAACGCTCCGGACGTTCCACCCGATCGTGGTCGTCCACGTCGGCATGCGAGGACAGACGGTCGGACACCCGACTGCGCTCCGAACGCGCCCGCGGTACGGGACGCTCGTCCTCGAGCTCCTCGTCGTCGGCGAACTCGTCGTCGGAGTACCGGCTTCCCGAGTACCGGTTCCGAGAGCGGTAGGGGCCCTCCTCGTATCCGTTGTCGTAGCCGCGGTCGTCGTCCTCTTCGACGAGGCCCAGCCAGACGCCCGCCTTGCGAAGCGCGCTCATGCCTTCACCCCGTCCCGCCACTGCGAGTTGACCCGACCAGACATCTGCCCCCACCTTCGTCCGCTGCGCGGAACGCACCCCCTCGGCGTTACCGCATTCCCCCTTTGCACGGTCGGAAGCTCCGATGCGGACCCTCGTCCCGTGACGTGCCGCGCCGTCGACCCGACACCGCCGGAGATGATCATGAATCATTCCCACAAACGGTTGTCGCGTAAACAACACCCATGTAGTTTGCTGCCCGCCGCAAGGCTACCGCAGCAGGTTTCGCATTCCGAGCAAAGAAGTGCCGATCCGGACGTGTGTCGCGCCGTGCCGCACGGCCGCCTCGAGGTCCCCGCTCATTCCGGCCGAGATGGCGGTCGCCCCCGAGTGGGCCTTCGCCAACTGCTCGGACACCCCGCGGAGCTGCTCGAACGCGCGGTCGGGGGCCCAGTCGACGGGGGCCACGGCCATGACGCCGCCGAGTCGCAGGCTGTCCGCGGCCGTGATCGAGTCGGATACCCGCCAGAGATCGTCCCCGCTCACGCCCCCGCGCGCCGGGTCGCCGTCGATGCTCACCTGGATCAGGATCTCGAGCGGAGCGGCCCGCCCCTGCGCGGCCCGGGCCAGCGCCTCGGCCAGGCGCACCGAGTCGACCGATTCCACGACATCGGCGTACGCCGCGACCGAGCGGGCCTTGTTGCGCTGTAGCTGACCGATGAAGTGCCAGCGCGGGGCCGCCCCCGCCGCGCGGACCTCGGCGGCCTTGGGGGCGGCCTCTTGATCACGATTCTCCCCGACGTCGGTGACGCCGAGCCCGGCGAGCAACACCACGTCGCTCGCCGGGTACGTCTTGGTGACCGCGACCAGGCTGACCTCGTCCGCCCCGCGGCCGGCCGCCTCGCAGGCGCGGGCGATCCGGCCGTTCACCTCGCGCAGGGCGGCGGCCAGCTCGGACCGCCGGTCGGTCACGGGTGCCTCAGGAGCCGTTCTTGAGGAAGTCGGGCACGTCGACGTCGTCGAACAGCACC
Source organism: Paractinoplanes aksuensis (assembly GCF_024137025.1). GTDB lineage: Bacteria > Actinomycetota > Actinomycetes > Mycobacteriales > Micromonosporaceae > Actinoplanes > Actinoplanes aksuensis. The sequence continues at coordinate 2,845 of NZ_JAMYJR010000057.1, read as the reverse complement.
CGGCGCGGGGTCGGCGTGGTGGCCGGCGGCGGCGTGGCGGCCGCGGCCGGGGCCGGGACCGTGCCGGCCGGGGCGGGCGGCGTGGTCGCCGTACGCTCGGCCGGCTGCTGAACCACCTTGCGGGCCGGCTCGGACGGCTTGTACGAGGGCGTGCCCCCGTCGAAGCCGGCCGCGATCACGGTGACCCGCACCTCGTCGCCCAGAGCGTCGTCGATGACCGCGCCGAAGATGATGTTGGCGTCGGGGTGGGCCGCGTCGGTGACCAGCTGGGCGGCGTCGTTGATCTCGAACAGGCCCAGGTCGGACCCGCCGGCGATGGAGAGCAGCACGCCGCGGGCGCCGTCCATGCTCTGCTCGAGCAGCGGGCTCGAGATCGCCTTCTCGGCCGCCTCGACCGCGCGGTTGTCGCCGCGGGCGCTGCCGATGCCCATGAGCGCGCTGCCGGCGCCGCTCATGACGCTCTTGACGTCGGCGAAGTCGAGGTTGATCAGACCGGGGGTGGTGATCAGGTCGGTGATGCCCTGCACGCCGGAGAGCAGCACCTGGTCGGCCTGACGGAACGCGTCCATCATGCTGATGCCGCGGTCGCCGAGCGCGAGCAGCCGGTCGTTCGGGATGACGATGAGCGTGTCGCACTGGTTGCGCAGCTCGTCGATGCCGGACTCGGCCTGGACCTGACGGCGCTTGCCCTCGAACGAGAACGGCCGGGTGACCACGCCGATGGTGAGCGCGCCGAGCTTGCGGGCGATGTTGGCCACGACGGGCGCGCCGCCGGTGCCGGTGCCGCCGCCCTCGCCGCACGTCACGAAGACCATGTCGGCGCCCTTGAGCACCTCTTCGATCTCGTCGCGGTGGTCCTCGGCGGCGTTCTTGCCGACCTCGGGCTGCGCGCCGGCGCCGAGGCCCCGGGTCAGCTCACGGCCGACGTCGAGCTTGACGTCGGCGTCGCTCATCAGCAGCGCCTGAGCATCGGTGTTGATCGCGATGAACTCGACGCCCTTGAGCCCGACCTCGATCATGCGGTTCACGGCGTTCACGCCGCCGCCGCCGATACCGACGACCTTGATGACCGCCAGGTAGTTGTGGGGAGGTGTCATGGGCTCAGCCTTCCCTTCCAGGGTTGTGGATGTCGTGGGCCCCGTGCGGTCCGGCCAGACCGCACCTTCGACACCCGCTGCCGGACAAGGGAGGGCGAGGAAACCCTCACCCTCTACTAGAGGCTTAGGGTTATGTCAACCACTCAGCCTCTCGTGGCAACGTAAGCGGAGTTCCGACTGCAACCAAAGACCCGGCGCGGCGTGTCGGCGTCCGCTTACGTGGCGAAAATCCGACCGAGCCGTAACCTGCTGCGAATTATACCGTTTCCGCCCGGATGTCCGCTTGAGAGTGGTACCTACCGGATTGTCACGACCGACGGCGCACTGACGTCGATCTCCTGACCGGCCTGTTTCAACAGGGCCGTCGCGACCTGACTCTTGGTCTCGCTCTGGGTGTCGTCACCCCACACGACCGTACGATCCTTGCGCAGCTCGAGCCGGATCTGGGCCGGGGTCGCGACCGAGACCGCCAGCACCTGCTCACGCAATTCTTCGCTGAGCGAGGCCAGCACCGTCAGCGCCGACCGCGTGTTGGGGTCGGATGGCCCGGGGAAGTCGACCCGCACCAGCGGCAGTCCCGCGGGCGCCTCCTTGACCTGGCGGTAGGACACCCCGGCCCGGTCGATCACCGAGAACTGGCCGTGCTGCGGCACGACGGCCACCGGCGTCCGCTCCACGACCTCGACGACCAGCGTGGACGGCCAGCTGCGGCGCACCACGACCCGGTCGACCGGGGCCAGTTCGCGCACCCGGGTGCGGACCGCGTCCAGGTCGACCCGGGCCAGCGGCTCGTCCGGCGCGACCGCGGCCGCCTGCTCGACCTGCACCGGCTCGAGCAGCTGGACGCCGACCACTTGGACCTGCCGCACCCCGAGGACCGCGGTGCCGTAGACCAGCCAGACCACGCCCCCGGCCACGAGCAGCACACCGGCCGCGACCGCCCAGGGCAGCACGGCGCGCATCTTGCGCTGGCGGGCCCGGGCCATGAAACGCCGGGCCGAGGACGGCACCGCGTCCTTGTCCGCCCGCACCAGCCGCCAGTTACGCCCGCTCATACTGTGTCCCCAGAGCTCGATCTAACGACGGTCGGCGGCGTCGAGTGCGGCCAGCAGCTCGTCACCCATCAGCGAGATCGGCGGGGCGCCCATGGTCACCACGACGTCGCCCGGCCGGCTGCGCCGCACGACCTCGGCCGGCACGTCCTCCCAGTCCGGCACGAAGACCTTGCGGTCGGCCGGCAGGTCGATGGCCGCGGTCAGCGCCACGCCGCCCTCACCGGGGCCGCGCACCTCGCCCGGGCCGAAGACCTCCATGCAGATGACCTGGTCGGCCAGGCCCAGCCCGTGGGCCAGCTCGGCCTGCAGGTCGCGGGTGCGATAGACCCGGTACGGCTGGAAGACCACCAGCAGCCGGCCGTCCCCCGCCACCTCGCGCAGCGTGCGCAGCGCGGCCTCGACCGAGGTCGGGTGGTAGGCGTACTCGTCGTAGACCCGCACACCGGCCGCGATGCCCTTGCGCTCGAAACGCCGGCGGACCCCCGGGAACGACGCCAGCGCCTCGACGATCTTGTCGAGCGGCAGGCCGAGCCGCAGCGCGGTCAGCACCGCGGCCGCGCTGTTGAGACCCATGTGCCGGCCCGGCAGCGACAGCCGGATCTCGCCGAGCGGCTTGCCGTCGAGCTCAGCCGAGTAGCGCACACCGCTCGCGGTCGACACGACCTCGCTGATCCGCAGATCGGCCGACTCCGA
>NZ_JAMYJR010000056.1 GCF_024137025.1 Paractinoplanes aksuensis | reverse complement strand
CCCCGGGGCGGGGGGGGGGGCGGGGGGCCCGGGGGGGGGGGGCGGGCCCCGCCGCACATTTTGTCCGCTCTGCCACTTTCGTGGAACTCACAGGGAAATACCAGATTCTGCGCGGTTCGCGTGGTTCTATCTTCCTCGACATAACGTGTCAAGAGAAGGTAGATATGAACCGACTTACTCGAATGCTCACGGTGACCGGCATGGGTCTCTTCGTGGCTGCCTCGGTCGGCGCCGGCCCGGCCATGGCGACCACGGGTGCGAGCCAGGCTCAGGGTCAGGCCGCGAGCTCGGCCGCCAAGACGACGGCGGGCGCCGCCTCCCGCAGCCGCGTCATCGACGTCTACTCCAGCCGCGCCGCGTGCCACTTCGCGGGCCGGCTGGGCGAGCGTCGCGGCTCGTGGGACGACTACGACTGCTACCGCGTCCGCGGCGGGTACGCCCTGCGGGTCGAGTTCGACTCCTGGGGCGGCTGGAACAACTGGGACGACCGCAACTGGTTCGGTCCCTGGGGCGTCCGCGGTCACCGCAACAACTTCCGTGACGACTTCCGCCACCGCGGCGGACACTGGGGTCACGGCGGGCGGGGTCACGGTGGCCGTGGTCACGGCGGCCGTGGTCACGGTGGCCGCTTCAACAACGGTGTCGGCGCCACGCCGGCCAACCCGGTGATCGTTCCGGGCCCCGGCACCACGTCTCCCTGATCGGCAGTCGCAACACCGAAGCGAGCCGCATCCCCGTTCGGGGGTGCGGCTCGCCGCTGTTTACGGTCGCCAGTTGTTCTTGTGAATCGACGTGAAGAATCATTTCACTCGTGACCTTGAAACTGTCGATACGATGATCGTGAATGCGAATGCGGACCATTCGTCGATCGATTCACTCATGGATTCCGGGGATGGAATGCGTTGACGTCGGCCCCGGTGCCGGACAAGACTCCTGCTCAGTGGAGCCGTATTCGACAATGATCGATATCGCGGTTGCCGAGTAACGCCCAGCGCGCGGGTGCTTGCACGGCGGCAAGGTACGGTCAGTGGCCGGATATTCAGGCTTCCTCGGCACGATCTCCCTTCCGTGCTCTCTCCAATGAGGAGTCAAGAAATGATCCGCAAAATTGGGACCGCGTTGGCCATTGCGGCCGGTGCGATCGCCGCTGTCGGTGTTGCCGCACCGGCCAGCGCGGCCAACGGGGACAAGGTCATCGACACCGGCGAGGTCGTCGTCTGGAAGGACGCGAACCTCACCGGGCAGTTCTACGACTTCGGGACCACCGTGCCGGCGTACCCGTCGGTGACCGCGGTGAACTTCGACAACTGCCCCAACCTCAACAACGACAAGTGGTTCGTGAACCCCGACGAGACCGCCCGCAAGCCCACGGCGACCGCGAACGGTCTGGAGTTCAACTCCACCGACCTCATCCACCGCAACGTCGCCGGCACCCTCAGCACGGACGACCTCGACCCGGGGACCTACACGGCATCGCCGACCCCGGACCAGCCCTCGTTCTTCTCCGTCGAGGTGTTCGGCGGGACGAGTGATTCGTACGGGACGCTCCGCTGGGACCCGGCCACCGGATTGTGGTCGATGACGGTCCCGCCCAGTCGTCCCAACCCGGGCTATTACGACGATGTAGACCCCAGCGTTGTGGTGACCCAGGCCGGGAAGAGCAAGAACGTCGTTCGGTTCGGCGTCGGCTACACGAACAACCCGGCAGGAACCGTGACGACTGTCGTCAGCGACGTCACCTTCCAGGGCGTGACGTACAAGCTGGACTGCAAGAACCTGCCTGCTTTCGGCACCCCGCCGGCCACCACGACGGCGATCGACAACAACGGCAGCAGCATCGTCAACTACTCCAACAGCTACGTGCGGGCGTACGCCAACGCCAACTACACGGGCACCTACATCCAGTTGCTGCCCTACGGGCAAGCGATCGGGACCCTGAGCTACGCGTACTCCACGCTGGGCACTCTCGACAACGCGCTCAGCTCGCACCGGGTCGCCGGGCCCTGAGGCTCGCGGCGGACTAACGAATGAAAACAGCCCGGCCAGCATCCGCCGGCCGGGCTGTTCCCCGACAGAGGAGCCGCCGCAATGATTAATGCGAAACGTGTTCTCATTCCTCTCGGTCTCACCGCAGCCGTCGCCACTCTCGCCGCTTGTACTACCGGGCCGGCCGAGGCGCAATCGGAAGAACCGTCGATCGGCGCCATTCTTACGGTACGGTCCGGTGCCGATATCGTGCTGCCGCTCGACGTTTATCTGCTGACCGGTGAACAGCGGGTGAAGATCGACGCGGCGGTAACCTCGATGGGTCGTGACTGCCTGAAGCGATTCGGTCTGTCCTGGCCCATGAATCAGTTGCCGACCCCCGACGGGACGCCCCGGAACGCCCGTCGATATGCGGTCATCGAGGCCGGGAAAGCGGCGACCATCGGCTACCACGCGCCCGAGACGGCGCCGCCGAACGTCGATCAGAAGAAGCCGACGGCCGACGCGATGAATGTCTGGGCGGGCCGGGGCGAACAGACTTTCCGGGGGCAGCCGGTTCCGGTCGGCGGTTGTGCCGGGGAAGCCGTCCGTCAACTCGCCGAGGGCGCTCCCGAGGCTGACCCCGGCCTCCCGGAGAAGCTCCAGTTCGAGACGTACAACCAGACGAAGGCCGACAGCCGGGTCGCCCAGGTCTTCGCCGACTGGAGCACGTGCATGCGGGCCAAGGGATACTCCTACCCCGACCCGTACGCCGCGGTCGGCGACCAGCGCTGGCAGACCGCCCGGGCCGACCCGGCCGAGATCAAGGCGGCCACGGCCGACGTGGCCTGCAAGACCGAGACCCAGCTGCCCGGAATGATGCTGGCCGTGGAGACCGCGTACCAGAAGCGGGTGGCGGCGCAACGGGCGACCGAGCTGGCCGCGATCAAGGTGTACCTCGAGACGCAACTCGCGAACGCCGCGGCCAAGCCGGCCCGCCTCACCAGCCCCCGTTGAAGAAGGCCAGCAGGGCCGGCGCGGGATCGGCCGCGGTGGTCGCGTTGGCCACCGTCAGCGTGCCGAGGATCAACGTCAGCACGACCGCGACCGACGCGGAAACGGCCTGCCACACACGGCCGTCCCGGTTCGTCCGCGCGAACCGCCGCCACAGCGCGACGCTGGCCGCGCCGAGCGCGACGGCCAGCACACCGGCGACGACGACCATCGCCGCGTGGTACAGGGCGAAGTCACCGACGAGAACCTCGACGGTGGGCGTGAACCGGGCCTCGGCCAGCTGCCGGCGGGCCGGTTCCCAGTCCGGCGGGCCGGGAGCGCCGGTCGCGGCGAGCGACAGCAGCGAGGACAGAGGCGCCACCGCGCCCTGGATGTTGGCCATGAGCGCGGCCAGCGAGAACACCCCGAGCGCGCCCGCGCCGACCGCGGCGACCTTGTTCCGGGCCCGGTAGAACACGAACCCGAACAGCACGAGCAGGGCCGCGGCGGCCACCGCCTTGACCACGTGGAAGGCGAGCCAGTAGTCGACGATCCGCCGCAGATCGGGTGGAAGCTCGCGGCCACCCGAACTGAGAAAGCCCGCCAACGCGGTGCGGCCGGCCTCGGCCAGGCTGCGCTCGCCCCCGAAGTGGCTCCCAGTCCACAGCCCGGCCAGCCAGGGCGGCGCGAACACGAACGCGCCGACAAGCCCCACCGCGGCCACTGCTGTTTTGATCTTGACCATGACGGCCTCGATTCTGTCTCCGATCGACTGACCGCCAGGACGGTAACCAGCGCCGTCCAGATGAGGCTGACCCCCGCATCCTTGGTAGGGCCAGCCGGATTGCGCTGGGTTCGCCGTGCCACAGTGGCCCGGTGGAATCGGACCTGATCGGGCTCATTCGTGCCAACTCGTGGTGGATGCGCATTCTCCGGACCGCGCGCGATGCGGCCGTACCCGAGGCCGGGGTCGGCGCAGGCGCGCTGCGCGACCGCTCCCGGGAACGGCTGGCCCGTCACCAGCCGGCGCAGCGGTGGCCGCGCGTCACCGTGCAACCGATCTAGACGCCGCGGTGACGTACGTCCAGGAACCAGGCCGCGGCGGCGACGCCGAGCAGGGCAACCGGCCAGCCCAGGACACTGATCAGGACGATGAGTACGGCCACCGCGAGCACCGCCAGCCGGACCAGCACGGCCGTCGGAACGGACGAGTACCTCATGCCTCCATCGTGCGCCGCCCAACCTTCGTCGCGGGCCGAACCGTGAGGGAAGGCACTCAGCGCTGGCCGACGGCGGTGGGGCGCACCAGAAAGGTCAGTGCCTGAGGGTGGTGAGCAGGCGGGTGGCTCGGTTGCCGGGGTGGGCGGTCAGGCGGTCGAGCAGGGTCTGGGTGTCTTCGGTCCAGTGGGGGCCGGGGACGAGAATCTTGCTCGGTGGGACGGCGTCGGGGCCTTCGACGGTGGTGGCTCGTACTCGGGTGTGGGTTATGCCTTCGGCCCGCAGGGTGGCGGCGCCGGTGTAGAGGGGGGTGGCCGTGGCCGACAGGTGGGGGTAGGCGGTGGCTACCTCGTGGGTGACCAGCAGGGCCAGCAGGATGTCGTCGGTGGTGGTGGGGCGGTTCTGGCGGCGGGCCTGTTCGTCGGCCTCGAGGCGGGTCCACAGGACGGGGCGGCCGGCGTGGTTGACCTTGCGGGCCAGGACGGAGAAGAGCAGACGGTCGCGGAAGCCCCGGCCGCGGTAGCGGACGCGGCCCAGCAGGGCGTCGCGGGCGGGGCGGAGTTCGGGGGCCAGCTTGTCGGGGCGCTGGGGCACGCGGTTGTCGAGCGCGGCCTGGCGGACCTCGGCCGGGTCGAGGCCGCAATCCCGCAGGACGGCGCAGGCCTCGGCGGTGGGGTCGGTCAGCACGGCCGCCAGCAGGGCCGAGGGGGAGTCCTCGGCGTCGCGCAGGGCGGCGGCAGCCGGGGCCGAGACCGGCGCGGCGCGGTCGTCCGTGCCGCGGACGACGGTGTGGCCGTCGGACGGGCCGCGATCGGAGGCGGCGTCGGGGTCGACGACCGGGCCGGCGTCCGGCCCGGCCGGTGGGCGGCCGGGGTTTCTCAGCACCGTGAGGACGACCGTGGACGTGATGTCGAAGGCGTCGAGCAGGGGTGTGACCTCTTTGTCGTACGCCAGGGAGAACAGCAGATGGCCGGTACCGATGGGGCCGTCGGCGGCGGCGCGGGCCCGGGACAGCGTTTCGGTCAGCTTGTCGCCGACGGTGAAGGTCATGACGATCAAGGTAGGGAACTTGGGCGGCCGGGCCATCGGGCCGGGGAGGGAAACCCATCCCTGCCCCAGGGCATAGGTCAGCGTTTGCGGCGCCGCAGCAGCACGTCGGCCGTCCAGGCCAGCAGGCCCACGCCGAACACCGCGGCCAGCCAGCCCGCGATCTCGATGATGACGATGAGGGCGGTCACCGCGAGCATCACCAACCGGGCCACGACCGCAGCCGGGCGGCCGCGCCGGGTGCCCTGGACGGGTTGCACGGCCAAGCGGGCGGCCAGCTCGCCGAAGTGGCGGGCGTCGCGCATCCGGGCCTCGCCGTCCTGCACGATGATGCCGTCGCACAGGTCGCGCACGCCGGGGGTTCCGCGGACGTACGACGTGACCGCGTCGTAGACCTCGGGGCTCTCGACCGTGCCGGTCAGGATGGCCACGCGGTTCTGCACCTGGACGGCCAGCGGCTGGCGCCGGTAGCGCTCGTCGGCGGCCAGCGCCTCGGCTATCCGGCGGGCGAGTTCACCGTCGGCGTCGGACTCCATGGCGTGCCTCCTCAGCGTTTGTCGTCGGCGTCGGCCAGTTCGTCGACCACGAGCAGGTCGGCCCGGGCCTGGCCGGCGCGGTAGGCGGCCCGGCCGATCATGTGGGCGGCGACCGGGGCCGTGGCCATCGAGAAGACGGCCACCAGCAGCAGGGTGGTGATGTCGACGGCGTCGCGCAGGCGCAGCGCGCAGCCGATCAGCACCAGAAGCAGGCCGAGCACCTGCGGTTTTGTTGCGGCGTGCATCCGGGAGAGCAGGTCGGGGAAGCGGATCAGCGCCACCCCGGCCGACAGGCTCAACAGCGCCCCGACCACCAGCAGGAACCATGCGATCACGTCCAGCACGCCGCTCATCGCACTTCCTCCGTGGGACGGTCGAGCCGATCCGGCGGACTCAGCGAATCGCCGCGGTCCGGCGGCTCGGGCGGACGCCGGTCCAGGGCGGCCGGCAGGCCCAGCGAGTCGGGCAGGTCGATCGACTCGGCCTGGTAATCGGAGCTGGGCCGGTCGGCGTCGCGGCCGCTGGGCGGGTCGGCCGGGGCCTGACGGCGGATGGCGAACCGGGCCACGCTGACCGCCCCGGTGAAGCCCAGGATCGACAGCACCGCCAGCACCGGCAGCGCGGTCGCGTCGCGTGAGAACGCGGCCTCGGTGGCGATGGACATGACGATCACGGCCAGCAGCACGTCGGTGGCGACGATACGGTCCAGGATGGACGGGCCGCGGACGATCCGGACCAGGGCGAGGACGGCGCCCCCGGCCAGCAGCGTGGTGATGACGATCGCGACGACGGTCATGCGGGCACCTCCTCGATGATGCGGCGTTCGGCCGGGGAGCCGAAGGCGCGGATGATCCGGCGTTCCAGCTCCAGCACGTCCTCCTTGAACTGCTCGGCCTGCTCGGCCGACTTGACCTCGAGCACGTGCACGTAGAGCACGCCCTTCTTGCGGTCGACGTCGACGATCAGGCTGCCGGGCACCAGCGACAGCGCCTCGGCGGTCATGGTCAGGCCCAGGTCCGAGGGCGCCCGCAGCTTCACGGCGACGATCGCGCTCGTCGGCACGTGCCCGAAGCTGAAGGCCAGCCGCACCACCTGGAAACTGGCCACCACCATGTCGGTCAGGAACCGGCCGAGGAACCGCAGCGTGCCCAGCGGGTGGATCCGCCCGGCGTAGGTGACCGCGGGCAGCGGGAACACCACCAGCACGATGACCGCGATGATCAGTCCGCCCACGAACGTCAGGGCGCTGAACGATCCCCACAGCAGCACCCAGATGCCGGTCAGCCCCAGGGCGGCGATGCACCGGTCGCGCCAGCGTCCGCCCTTCACGGCGCACCTCCGCCGAAGACGGCCTGCACGTAGTAGGCCCGTTCCATCAGCGAGGAGGCGGCCTGGTCGGACACGTCGAACAGCGGTCCGGCCACGACGGTCAGCGCGACGCCGAAGACGACCAGGGCCATCGTCGGCGCCACCATCAGCGGCGGCAGCAGCGAGCGCGACCGGGGCGGGCACGACGAGGGCGGCGTACGCCAGAAGGCCAGGTTCCAGACCCGGGCCACCGCGTACAGGGTGAGCAGGCTGGTCAGGATGCCGCCGCCGACCAGCAGCCAGGCCAGCACGCCGCCGTCGGCCACCCCGGCCTGCACGAGGCCGAGCTTGCCGATGAACCCGCTGAACGGCGGGATCCCGGCCAGGTTCAACGCCGGCACGAGGAACAGCACAGCGAGGACGGGCGAGAGCTTGGCCAATCCACCGAGCTTGTCCAGGGCCGTACTGCCGCCTCGTTTTTCTATCAGCCCGGCCGCGAGGAACAGGGTCGTCTGGATGGTGATGTGGTGGACCACGTAGAAGATCGCGCTGGACAACCCGAGCTGGGTCGTCAGCCCGACCCCGAACAGCAGGTAGCCGATATGGCTGACCAGCGTGAACGACAGCAACCGTTTGATGTCGGACTGCGCCACTGCGCCCAGGATCCCTATCACCATCGTCAGCAGACCCAGGATCAGCAGTACGGCGGCCGCCCGTCCCCCAGGGAACAGCAGGGTCTCGGTGCGGATGATCGCGTACACGCCGACCTTGGTCAGCAGGCCCGCGAACACCGCCGTGACCGGGGCCGGCGCGGTCGGATAGCTGTCCGGCAGCCAGGACGACAGCGGGAACACGGCCGCCTTGATGCCGAACGCCAGCAGCAGCATGCCCTGCAGGATCAGCCGCAGGCCGTCGGGCAGCGCGTCCAGCCGCTCGACCAGCTGGGCCAGGTTGAGGGTGCCGGTGGCCGCGTAGATCAGGCCGATCGCGGTCAGGAAGACGACCGACGAGAGCAGAGACACCACGACGTACGTCGAACCGGCCCGGATCCTGTTCTCCGTGCCCCCGATGGTGAGCAGCACGTAGCTGGCCACCAGCAGGATCTCGAACCCGACGTACAGGTTGAACAGGTCGCCGGCCAGGAACGCGTTAGTGACACCGGCCGTCAGGATCAGGTAGGTCGGGTGGTAGACCGACAGCGGCGTCTCCTCGTGGCCGTCGGCCATGCCCTGCCCGATCGAATAGACCAGCACGCACAGGGTCACGGCGGACGAGACGACCAGCATCAGCGCGGCCAGCTGGTCGGCCACGAGCACGATGCCCAGCGGCGCCGACCAGCCCCCGACGGCCACGACCAGCGGGCCGTCGACGGTCGAGAGGAAGAGCAGGGCGCACGAGACGAGCAGGGTGGCAGTCAGCACGGTGAGGCTGACCGTCCGCTGGGCGCGCGGCTTGCCGGCCATCATCAGCGCCAGCGCGGCCCCGAACAAGGGCATCACGACGGGCAGGGGAACCAGGAAATTCATCGCGCGGCCTCGTGGTGGTCGGTGTCGTCCGTACCGGAACCCTCGTCCCTCTCGGCCAGCAGCATGATGCGCTGGTCCTCGACGTCGTCCTGCACCTCGTCGTGGCCGGACATGGCCCAGCTGCGGTAGGCCAGGGCGAGCAGGAACGCGGTCATGCCCAGCGTGATCACGATCGCGGTCAGGATCATGATCTGGGGCAGCGGGTCGGCCATCTCCTCGTCCGGGCCGAGGCCCACGATCGGGGGCGTGCCGGCCTTGCCGCCGAGCAGGATCAACAGGTTCACACCATTGCCGAGCAGGATCATTCCCATCAGTACGCGGGTCAGGCTGCGCTCCAGCACCATCGAGACCCCGGCTGCGAAGAGCACGCCGATCACCACGACGTAGACCAGATTGGGAGTCATTTACACCGGCTCCTTCTGTCGTTCGATGGCCCGTCGTTCCGAGCGCGCCGCGACCTCGTGCTGGCGGTCCAGCTCGGCGCCGAGGCTGCGCAGGATCTCGAGCACCAGCGCCACCACGATCAGGTAGACGCCGATGTCGAAGAAGGCCGACGTGGCGAAGTGGATGTGGCCGACCAGCGGCAGGTGGAAGTCGAGCAGCGCGCTCTGCAGCACCTGACCCCCGGCGACCATGGCCGCCGCGCCGGTGCCGACCGCGATCAGCAGGCCCGCCCCGAGCAGCAGGCCGGCGTCGACCGGCGCGGCCGCGTTGAGCTCGCGCCGCCCGCCGGCCAGATACCGCGTGACCAGGGCCAGCCCGGCGACCAGACCACCGGCGAAGCCGCCACCGGGCGCGTTGTGCCCGCTGAACAGCAGATAGATCGAGAAGATCACGATCGTGTGGAACAACAGGCGGGCCACCACCTGCAGGATGATCGACTGGCGTTTGGCCTCGGGGTTGTCACCGGCCCGCATCCAGGGGCCCTGCGGCGCGGACATGGTCCCTTGTTCGGCCTTGCGCCGTTGCAACGCCCCGGACCGCCGGAAGATCAGCGACGCCACGCCGGTCGCGGCCACCACGAGCACCGAGATCTCGCCCATGGTGTCCCAGGCCCGGATGTCGACCAGGGCCACGTTGACGATGTTGTGGCCACCGCCGTACGACACCGCGGGCTCGGCGAAGTCGACCGAGATCGGCGTCGCGATCCGCCCGCCGACGGCCACGTAGGCCATGCCCGCCGCCACCAGCCCGGTCGCCGCGGCCAGGGTGGCCCGCAGGATCCGGCTGACCCGCAGCGGCCGGGCCGAGAACCGGACCGGCAGGCGCCGCAGCACCAGCACGAACATGACGATGGTGACCGTCTCGACCAGGAACTGGGTCAGGGCCAGGTCGGGCGCCCCGTGCAGCACGAACATGACGGCCACGCCGTACCCGGACACGCCGAGCAGGATCATCGCGGTCAGCCGCCGCCGGGACCGGGCCGCGATCAACGCCGAGCTGACCACGACCGCGCCCGCCACGAGCTGCAGCGGCGTGTCCCAGAGCCGGATCCCGCTGGGCCAGGGCGCGACGAACACCAGCGTGCCCGCGCCGAACAGCACCAGGACGACCAGGATGATGCCGAGCGAGAACGGCAGCGACCCGCGCTGGGTGAAGCCGGTGACCTCGACCGCGGCCCGGTCGACGGCGGACATCAGCCACTTGTAGACGGTCTCGGCGTACGGCAGGCGGCGTCCCGGCCAGGGCCGGCCGCGCAGGGTGGCGGCGAACATCGTGCCACCCGCGGCGAGGACGGCCGCCGACAGCAGCAGGGGCAGTCCGAAGCCGTGCCACAGCGCGAGGTGTTCGGTCTCGCCCGGGAAGAGTTCCGCGTACGGGGCGAGGACGCCGTCGAGCCACGACGCGCCGATGCCCACCGCGAGCCCCGCCAGCGCGAGCAGCCCGGCCGGCGCGGCGAAGGCGAACCCGGCCCGCGGCGCCTCGACCGCGGCCACGCCCGGCTTGGTCGCGAAGGCGCCCCAGAGGAACCGCAGGCCGTACGCGACGGTCAGCGCCGACCCGGCCACGAGCGCCAGCAGCACCAGCCGGTCGGTCGTGCCGCCGTGCTCGAACGCCGCGAACAGCGTCTCCTTGCCGACGAACCCGGCCAGCGGCGGCACCCCGGCCATCGAGGCCACGGCCAGCGCGGCGATGCCCGCGAGCACCGGCGCGCGCTTGCCCAGCCCGCTCAGCTCGCGCAGGTCCCGCGTCCCGGCCAGCTTGTCGACGATACCCACGACGAGGAACAGCGCCGCCTTGAACAGCGCGTGCGCCAGCAGCAGGGCGGCCCCGGCCAGCGCGGCGGCCCGGCCCCCGGCCCCGAGCGCGATGGTCAGCAGACCCAGTTGACTGACCGTGCCGTACGCCAGAAGCAGTTTCAGATCGTGCTGCCGCATGGCGTTCCAGCCACCGAGCAGCAGCGTGATGACCCCGGCCACCAGCGCCACCGGCCGCCACGGCTCGGCCAGGGCGAGCAGCGGGCCGAGCAGGCCGAGCAGGAAGACGCCGGCCTTGACCATGGACGCCGCGTGCAGGTAGGCCGAGGCCGGAGTGGGCGCGGCCATCGCGGCCGGCAGCCAGAAGCTGAACGGGAAGATGGCCGACTTGCTCAGCGCCCCGGCCAGGACCAGCACGGCCGCGACCGCGCTGTGGGCCGGCAGCGGGCCCTCGACGATCTCCGACCAGCGGTACGTGCCGGCGCCGTGCCCGAGCATGACGAAGCCGACCAGCATGGCCAGCCCGCCCGCGGTCGTCACGACGAGCGCCTGCATGGCCGCCCGTCGCCCGGCCGACTGCTCGCCCGAGTGCCCGATCAGCAGGTACGAGAAGACCGTGGTGAGCTCCCAGAACACGTACAGCAGGAGCAGGTCGTCGGTCAGGACCAGGCCGGTCATCGCGGTGGCGAAGCCGAGGAAGATGCCGGCGAAGCGACCCAGCCCCGGGTCGCCCTCCTTGAAGTAGCGGGCGCAGTAGGCCAGCACGACCGCGCCGATGCCGCTGACGATCAGCAGCATCAGCCACGACAGCGGGCCCATCCGCAGGGCCAGGTCCATGCCCAGGTGCGGCACCCAGGGGTAGGTCTCGGCGACCGGCGGCGACTGGGCCGCGGCCCAGACGAAGGTCCCGGCCGGCACGAGCGCGAGGCCGTAGAGAGCACGGTTGCCGGCGTATCGGATCGCCACCGGGGCCAGGAGCGCGGCCGCGGCGTGCAGGATCAGGACGACCAGCATCACGGCTCGATCAGCCCCGCCCGGATCGCGTACCGGGTCAGTTCCTGGCGGTCCTTCAGACCCAGCTTGGCCAGGATGTTGGAGCGGTGGCGCTCGACAGTCTTGACGCTGATGTAGAGCAACTCGGCGATGTCCTTGGTCGAGTGACCCTCGGCGACCAGTTTCAGCACTTCCTCCTCGCGTTCGGTGACGGCCCGGTCCGGGATGTCGGCGCCGGTGCGGGCCCGCTCCAGGTACTCCCGGATCAGCGCGGTCTCCGCCCCCGGGTACAGGAACGGCTCGTCCCGCATGGCCGCGTGGCAGGCCTCGACGAGGTCGCGGTCGGCGGCCGACTTCAGCACGTAACCGGCCGCGCCGACGCGCAGCGCCTCGAAGAAGAACTGCTCGTTGTCGTACATGGTCAGGATGAGGATGCGCAGGTCGGGATGGCTGCGGCTGAGCTCGCGGGCGGCCTGCAGGCCGGTCATCCGGGGCATGGCGATGTCGAGCACGGCCAGGTCGGGCGGGTCGGCCGCGGCCAGCGCCAGCGCCTCGGACCCGTCGGCGGCCTCGCCGATCACCTCGAGGTCGGGTTCGCTGTCCAGGATCAGGCGGACGCCGCGGCGCACGAGGGCGTGGTCGTCGGCCAGCAGGATGCGGATCATGCGGGCACCGACAACTGGACGGAGGTGCCGCCGGTGACGCCGGACTCGACGGAGAGGTCGGCCCCGATCAGCAGCGCGCGTTCGCGCATGCCGCGGATGCCCGCCCCCTCCGGGGCTCCGCGCAGGCCGCGGCCGTCGTCGCGCACGCACAGGCGTACGCCGCCGTCGTTCTGCTCGGACAGCACGAGATCGACGTGCTGCGCGGCGGAGTGCCGGGCGGCGTTGGTCAGGCTTTCCTGGGCGACGCGGTAGAGCACCAGTTCGACCTCCTTCGGAAGGACGGGCAGATCGGAGTGGACCTGTCGGCGCACGGCCAGACCGGCCGTGGTGAACTCGCCCGCCAGCGCACGCAGGGCGCTGGCCAGACCCAGTTCATCCAGTACGCCGGGGCGCAGCCGGCGGGCGATGCGGCGGATCTCGTCGAGGCTGTTGCGGGTGCTCTCCTGCACCTGCAGCAGCTGGTCGCGCACGGGATCGGGGGAGGCTTTGGCCACCCGCTTGAGATCGAGCAACACCGCGGTCAGCGTCTGGCCGATCTCGTCGTGCAACTCCTGGGCGATCCGGTGGCGCTCGGCCTCCTGGGCCGACAGCGCGCGCCCGGCGCTGGACGCCCGTTCCGTCTCGAGCCGGTCCAGCATCGCGTTGAACGCCGTGATCAGCTGCGCGATCTCGCCCTGGCCCCGGGCGACCAGCCGGGTGCCCGGACGCAGCAGGTCGATCGTGGTCATCACCCGGGTCAGCCGGGCCAGCGGCGACAGCCCCACGCGCAGCATCACGGCGTTGGCCACCAGTGTGACCGCGGTGCCGGCCAGGATGATCAACGCCTCGGCCAGCCGGGCCGTCGCCGACACGGTCACCGGGGCGAAGAGCAGCACGAGAGCCGCGACGGTGAGAACCGCCGCGTTCAACGAGAAGATGCGCCAGAACAGCGACACGCAAGATCACCCGATCCGGGACAGGGAAGCGTCTTTCCCCCTACCCTGCCTGGCCGGGAGGGGCCCTGCCATCGGGTCCAGCCCCCATCCGCCTACGTGAGGCGCACCACGCGGGGCAGGGGTGACGCCAGGGGCGCGAGGGCCGGGCGGCGGCGGTACTCCTGCGGGCTGACCCCGCGTTCGCGCTTGAACGCCGTGCTCAGCGCGAAGGCGCTGCCGTAACCGACGCGCCGGGCCACCGCCTCCAGCGTCGCGTCGCCCTGCCGCAGCAGGTCGGCGGCCAGGGTGAGCCGCCAGCCGGTGAGATAGGCCATCGGGGACTCGCCCACGACCTCGGTGAACCGCCGGGCCAGCGAGGCCCTCGAGACGCCCGTGCGCGCGGCCAGGGAGGCCACGGTCCACGCGTACGCCGGGTCGTCGTGAATGAGCCGCAGGGCCGGCCCGACCACGGTGTCGACCTGGGCCCGCTGCCACCCCGGAGCGTCCTCGTCGGGTGTGGCCAGCCACGAGCGCAGCACCGAGACCAGCACCAGGTCGAGCAGCCGGTCGAGCACCAGGTCCTGGGCCGGTTCGGTGCCGCTCATCTCGCGCACGAGCATGTCGATCAGCGCCCGGTCGCCGGTGCCGGCCGGCCGGATCAGCAGGCCGGGCAGCGCGTCGAGCAGCCGGCGGCTGACCTCGCTGTGGGTCTGGTAGGTGCCGCTGATCATCACGGACGCGCCGTCCGGGCCCGCGCCCCAGGAGCGGACGCCCTGGCCGGTCATCGTCATCTCGGTGCCGTCGACCGACGCGCAGCGCTGGCCGGGGTGGATGACGTTGCGGGGCGCGGTGCCGGGGGAGTCGGCCACCGTGTACGGCTCGGTGCCGTTCACCACGGCCACGTCCCCCGGCTCGATGCGGACCGGGGTCGCGTCCTGCTTCAGGATCCACGCGTCGCCCCGGACCATTGTGATCAGCGTCAGCGGCGAGCCGTCCTGGATCCGCAGCGACCACGGCGGATCCAGGATCGAGCGCATCAGGAACGCCCCGCGGGCCCGGGGCCCGTCGAGCAGTCCGGTCAGCGCGTCCATCCGCTCAGGTTAGCTGTCCCTCCGCCGCCGCCCGGGTCGCGTAGTCCGCGAAATCACGGGCCGGACGACCCAGGGCCTGGCGCACCCCGTCGGCCGGGCGCGCGTTGCGGCCGTCCAGGATGCCGCGGAACATGTCGCCCAGCTCGACCGGCAGCCCGGCCTCGCGCAGCACGTCCTCGTACTCCTCGTGGTCGATCGCGGTGTAGCGGATGTGGCGGCCGGTGGCCCGGCTCAGTTCGGTCGCGACCTCGGCGAAGGTCAGGGCCCGGGGCCCGGTCAGCTCGTAGTGCTTTTTGTCGTGTCGAGCCGGATCCGCGAGCGCCGCGGCCACCACGTCGGCGATGTCTTCGGCGTCCACGAACGGCTCGGACACGTCGCCCGCGGGCAGCCGGATGTCGCCGCTCGCGACCGCTCCGGCCAGGAAGTCCTCGCTGAAGTTCTGTGCGAACCAGCTGCACGTGACGATCGTCCAGCCCGCCCCCGAGTCCTTCACCCGCTGCTCGGCCGCCTGGGCCAGGGGCTCGCCGCGGCCCGACAGCAGCACGAGGTGCTCGACGCCGCTCTTGACGGCCAGGTCGGCCAGGGCGCCCACCTTGTCGGCCGCGCCGGGCAGCCCGAGGTCGGGATAGAAGGTGATGTAGGCGGCGCGCTGCCCGTCGAGCGCGGCCGGCCAGGTCGACTCGTCGTCCCAGTCGAACCGGGTGTCGCTGTGACGCGAGGCCACCCGTACGTCGTGGCCCTGCTCGGTGAGGCGGTCGGCGACCCGCCGTCCGGTCTTGCCGGTCCCGCCGATCAGAAGTGTCATGCTCCCCAGTACAGCGGCGTTCAGTGAGACGCTGAATGGCTCAGAGCCGCAGCGACATAAGCGAAACGCTCAGCAGTCGGGCGCTGCTCCGGTTCCAGGGCCACCGCCGCCTCGAACAGACCGGCCAGCCGGCTGGGGTGCGGCAGCACGGGGACGGGCTGCTCGACCCGGGCCGCGACCACCTCGGCCGGGTTCGGGCCGGGCCAGGCCGGGCCGCCGGTCAGGCCCGCGTGCAGCACCAGGCCGAGCGCGTAGACGTCGGTCGCCGCGGTGGCCGGACGCCCGTACAACTGCTCCGGGGCCAGGTAGGCCGGGGTGCCCCAGACCCGTCCGTCCGGGCCGACGGACGGGCCGCCCGGGCGCGCCGCGAACCCGAAGTCGACCAGCTTCGCGCCGTCCGGGCCGAGGATGATGTTGCCCGGCTTGACGTCACGGTGGACCAGGTCCCGGGCGTGGGTCGCGGCCAGTGCGCGGGCGACATCAGCACACGTACGGGCCACCTCCCGCCACGGCATCGGCCCGTGCGCCCGGATCCGTTCGGCCAGCGTGGGGCCGGGCACCAGCTCCATCACCAGGTAGGGCTGGCGCAGGCCGTCGCGCTCGGTCTCGCCGTAGTCGAGGACCCGGGCGATGTTGGGGTGGCGCAACCGGGCGCCGGTGATCGCCTCGCGGCGGACCGCGGCCCGGTGCGCGCCGCTGCCCGCCCGGTCGGGCACGAGCATCTTCACCGCCACCGGCCGCCCCAGCACCCGGTCGTCGGCCCGGCGCACCTCGGCCATGCCGCCCCGCCCGAGCGCCCCACCGAGCCGGTAGCGCCCGGCGAGCAGATCCACTCTCAGCGCCGGAACGGCCGGGCGGTCAACCCGTTGACGAACGCCAGCAGCACGACCAGGGCGCCGACCAGCATGCCGCTCCAGGCCACCCCGTGCTGCTCGTGGTAGCCCAGCACGAACGGCGCCGCCACCATCCAGGCCCCGGTCAGGGCGGCGACCGCGCTCAGGGCCCGGGACCGGTGGGGCAGCACGACCTGGGCCAGGCTGAGCACGATCAGCACCGCGCCCGCCACGACGTCGTTCCACCACGGGTAGACGCCGTGGTCGATGACGACCGGGGTGATCACCAGCCAGACGCCGCCGAGCAGCACGAACGCGATCGGCGTGAGGATGATGTCGCTACCGAGCCGGCGGGCGACCCGCGACCCCACGGCTTCTTGTGTCGGCATGTCCCACCCTCTCTGATCAGGCCTTTCGTTCAAAGGTCGGCGGGTGGCGTGGCAAAGGACCGGCGAACGTATGACAGTCACATGACGATCACCTCGCGCACCGCGTCGGCGAACGCGGCCGGCGCTTCCCGCGGCAGGTTGTGCCCGGCGTCGGCGACCTGGTGGTGCACCCGCGGGCCGGTGAAGCGGGCCGCGGTGGGGCTGCCGTCGGTGGCCGGGAAGTTGCCGTCGGCCGTCCCGTCCAGCGTCACCGCGGGCACGCTGATCGCCGGCAACGCGCTCAGCGCGGCCTCGGCCTGGGCGTGGGCCGGATCTCCCTCGGCCCGGCCCAGCCGGTGCCGGTACGAGTGGATGACGACGTCGACATGATCGGGGTTGGTGAAGGCCTCGGCCGCCCGGTCGAGCTCGGCCGCGCCGAACGCCCACTTGGGCGAGTTGCGCCGCCAGATCACCTCGGCGATCCCGCGGGCGTCCGTGCTCAGCCCGGCCCGCCCGCGCTCGGTCAGGAAATAGAAGAAGTACCAGAAACCGGCCTCCAGGTCAGGTCGCAACGGCTGCTCGGCCGCGCTGATGTCCTGGATCAGGTAACTGTTGACCGACACGATGCCGGCCACCCGCTCCGGGTGCAGGGCGGCCGCGACGCAGGCGGCGCGGCCACCCCAGTCGTACCCGGCCAGGACCGCCCGTTCGATGCCGAGCGCGTCCATCAGGGCGACCACGTCGGCCCCGAGCGCGGCCTGCTGCCCCGAGCGCGGCGTGTCCGGGCTCAGGAACCGGGTCGGCCCGTGCCCGCGCAGGTAGGGCACGATCACCCGGTGACCCGAGGCGGCCAGGTCCGGCGCCACGTCGACGTAGCTGTGGATGTCGTACGGGAACCCGTGCAACAGCAGCACCGGCGTCCCGTCCAAGGGCCCGGCCTCGTGGTACGCGACGTCGAGCACATCGGTCGTGACGTGTCGCACGGACAGCTTGTCGCTCATTTCTTTGTTCACCCCGCTAGGACCGTTGAGCGGCTCGCGTTGTGACAGGCGTTCTGGGTATAGGTCGGGGGTGGAAGACGAAGCCGGGCCGGTCCTGGCCGCGATCAGGGGCGCCTTCGGCACCAGCACGCGGCTGGCCGGCCTGGCCCCCGACCTGGTCGTACGCGACCCATCGGGCTGGGCCGAGCCCGACGCCGACCTGCTGCTCCCGGCAGCCGAGCGGCACTGGCCGGCCCAGCCGCACGTCGCCGCCGCTCTCATGTGGAAGGCTTATTCGTACTGGCTGGCCGTGCCCGCCGCCTTCAGCTGGGTGGCGGCCCGCCGGGTACCGCGCCTCACCACCGCCGACGTCCTGATCCAGCTCGACAGCCCACAGGGCCCGATCCGTCTCGGCCTGCGCAGCGCGGTGCCGGCCGCGGTGCTGCCCTCCGACCCGCTGGCCGGCCCGGGCGTGCGGGTGGCGGCGGACGACGACGCGCTGCTGGCCGAGCTGCGCCGGGTGCTCCTGGACGAGCACGCCGAGCCGCTGCTCGCCGCCGTCCAGCGCAAGGTCCGGATCGGCCGGCGCCCGCTGCTCGGCTCGCTCGCGGCCAACATCGCCCACGCGGCCCGGCACGCGGCCCGGGCCGTCCCGGGCGCCTCGACCCGCGAGGTCGGCACGCTGCTGGCCGCGCTCGGCCTCGACGACCTGGTCGAGTGGACCGCCGACCCGGCCGGCGCCGTCACGGTCACGCGGCGGACGTGCTGCCTGGCCTTCACCCTGCCCCAACCCCGCTGGTGCTCCGACTGCTGCTGCCCACCGCCCGTCAGACCGGGCTGAACGCCGCGCGGAAGCGGTCCGGCGCCTGCTCGGACGACGCCGAGGCCCAGCCCTCCAGAGCGACGACCCCGGCCGCCCAGTGCTCCACGCCGGCCACGGCCCGCTCCTCGACCGGAAGGTCCAGGAACACCATCTCCGCGCAGACGGCCAGCTTCACTTCGCCACCTCGACGACTCTTCCCGTACGGGCGGAGTCGGCTGCGGTCAGGGCGATGGCCAGGGCCGCGCGGGCGTCGTCGATCAGCGCCCGGGCCGCGACCCAGTCGGGCGCGAACCGCCGGTTGAAGCCGACCTGAAGCACCACCCCGGCCTCGCGGGCGGCGTCGATGACCCGGTCGGCGTCGGCCGAGCTCAACGCCATCGGCTTCTCGCAGAAGACGTGCTTGCCGGCCCGGGCCGCCGCCACCGCCAGGTCGGCGTGGAACCGGGCCGGGGCCGCGATGACCACCGCGTCCACCTCGGGGTCGGCCCACACCGGATCCGGGTCGGCGTACTCGCGGCCGGCCCCCAGCCGCTCGGCCGCGCCGGGCACCGGGTCGGCCACCGCGACCAGCCGCACTCCCGGCAGCCGACGGCTCAGGGTCTCGCCGTGGAACAGGCCCATCCGGCCGGACCCGATCAGCGCCACTCGCGCCATCGTCTCGCCTCCCTTTTCCTGGAACGTTCCAGGCCGAGGCAGGCCCGGTCAAGGTCCACCTTTGGAACGTTCCAGATGGTGCGATTACGCTGGGCGGGTGCGCGACGAACGCAGGGCCACGCTGACCGACGTGGCGACCCGGGCCGGTGTCTCCAAGTCCCTCGTGTCGCTGGTCATGCGGGACGAGCCCGGCGCCAGCGCCGAGACCCGCCGCCGGGTGCTGGACGCCGCCGAGCAACTCGGCTATCAGCCCGACAGCCGGGCCCGCCTGCTGCGCAGCGGCCGCAGCCGCCTGCTCGGCGTCGTGTTCGGCCTGCAGCACCCGTTCCACGCCGATCTGGTCACGGGTCTGTACGCGGCCGCCCGCGAGACCGGCTACGAGATCGCGCTGAGCGCGGTCACTCCCGGACGGGGCGAATCCGAGGCCGTCACCGGCCTGCTCCAGGACCGCTGCGAGGCCCTCATCCTGCTCGGCCCGCAGTCGTCCACGGCGAGCCTGGCCCGGCTGGCGACCCGGATGCCGGTGGTCGCGCTGGCCCGGCCCGTCCGCGACAACGGGGTCGACGTCATCCGCAGCGCCGACGCCGAGGGGCTCGCCCTGGCCGTCGAGCACCTGATCGGGCTGGGCCACCGCGAGATCACGCACATCGACGGCGGCCGGGCCCCCGGCGCCGCCGACCGCCGCCGCGGCTATCGCTCGGCGATGCGGCGGCACGGCCTGACCGAGCACGAGCGGATCGTCCCGGGCGGCCTGACCGAGTCCGAGGGCGCGGCCGCGGCCCGCACACTGCTCGAGAACCCCCCGACCGCGGTGACGGTCTTCAACGACCGCTGCGCCCTGGGCGTCCTCGACGTGGTGGCCCGGTCCGGCGTCGGCGTGCCGCACGACCTCAGCGTCGTCGGCTACGACGACAGCAGCCTGGCCCGCCTGGCCCACGTCGACCTGACCACGATCGCCCAGGACGTCGCCGTCCTGACCCGCCTGGCGGTGACCCGGGCCATCCACCGCGTCGAGGGCGCCCCGATCGACCGGCGCGAGATCGTCGTCCCGCCCCGCCTGGTCGTCCGCGGCACGACGGCCGCGCCACCCCGGCCCTGACCCATTCGGGTGGCACGCCGCGGAGGGCGAGCGCGGCCCGAGCCGCGTCGACGTCACCGCGCCCGAACAGCAGCACACCCAGGCCGAGGCGGCCTCGGCGCTGCCCGCCTCGTCCGCCCGCAACTGGGCCTCCGCGTCGCCGGGGCCGCGGCCGAACGCTCGATGCCAGTCCACCATGGCGCCGAGCCTGCCGAGACCCTTCAAGTCCAGGTGGACGACCGGAATATGCCTTCCGATACAGGTCTGATCGGACCGCAGCAAGATCCGTCGGCGGCCCGGTGCGTGTCAGACTGCCGTGCGCTCCTGATGATCCGCGGGGCCGAACTCGAGGAGACAGTCATGCCGGCGAAACGCGCACCCATTTTTCAGGCACTGTCCGCTGTGCTCGTGGCGGCATTGTCGGCCGCAGTCTGGCTCGCCTGGATGGGGTGGGACACCGAGTATCAGGTAGACCCGGTCACCGGCTCGCAGAGCGGTCCCTACGAGGCGTGGCAGGTCGCCGGCTGCGCGATCTCCCTGCTGGTCCTGCTGGTCGTCGCGCTGGTGACCGGAGTTCGGAAGGTGCTGGCGCCGACGGCACTGACCATCGGATTCACCGCGGCCTGGACGATTCAGGCGGCCCAGCAGCCGGACCAGACCGGACTGTTCGTCATCGGAGCGACATTGATCTTCGTGGGCGTCGGCCTGGCATCGGCAGTGGTCTCCGTGATCACCTACGCTCTTGGCAACCGCCGGGCCACGCCGTCCGGCGAGCCCAACTTCTCGGCCGGGCAGTGACGGCGCCGGCTCGATCAGGGACAAATGGGCATCACCGACAACGGCAAGGACCACGCCGCCTGGGCCGCCGCGCTACCGGGCCGGTTCCGGTTTGGCTGCGGAGAGCACGCCGCTCAGCTGGTTGCGGCCGGTGACGCCGAGGCGCGGGAAGAGCCGGTAGAGGCACGAGCTGACCGTGCGGGGCGACAGGAACAGCCGCTGCCCGATGTCGCGGTTGCTGAGGCCCTGCGCGGCCAGCGTGACGATCTCGAGCTCGCGGGCCGAAAGGTCGTCCAGCACTGACGTACGGCGGGCGGCCGGCTCCCCGGTCGCCCGGAGCGCTACTTCGGCCGCCTCGGACCACGGGCGTACGCCCATCCGGTCGAACCCGTCGCGGGCCGTGCGCAGCGGCTCGCGCGAGTCGAGGTAGCGCCGCTGCCGGCGCAGCCATCGGCCATGGTGCAGGTGCAGCCGAGCCCGGGCCAGCGCGCCCGCGGCCGGAAGCTCCGCTAGCGCCCACGCGTACCGCTGCTCGGCCTCGTCGTCCGACGCCAGCACCGCGGCACTGTAGACAGCCGCGATCACCATCATCTCCGACGGCAGCTGCCGGGCCAGCTCGGGCAACCCGGCCAGCACGTGCCGCGCGTCCTCGACGGCGCCGGCCGCCACCGCGGCGTCGGCCAGGTCGGCCACCGCCCGCCACTTCGTGATCGGATAGGCACCGGTGCCGTCGAACACCGTCCGTAGTGCGTCGTACGCCTCGGCGGCCCGCCCGTCCAGCAGCGCCAGCAACCCGGTCGCCTGCCGCTCGAGCGCGACGGCCAGCGGCAACTGCTCCAGCCCGGGGCGGGTGCGAAGGTCGAGCAGCCGCCGCGCCGCCGTCTCGGTCTCGCCCCGCAGCCCGGCGATCAGGGCCGCGGCACCGGTCAGGCCCTGCCAGATGGGGGTGTCGCCGGCCCGGTCGGCCAGCTCGCGCCCCTCGGCCGACTCGGACTCGGCCTGGTCCAGCCGGCCCAGGTCGATGCGGACCCAGCTGCCCACCAGCGACCGTGCGAGCTGCCCCAGGCGGCCCTCGCGCCGGCGCACGGCGGCGGCCCGGCCGAAGAACCGGGCACACTGGCTGAGGTCGCCGAGCGCCAGCGCGGCGCTGCCCAGGTAGTGCAGGGCGTGGTCGTCGGTCAGCTCGGGCCGGGCGTCGGCCAGCCGGGCCAGCGGATCGGCGCCCCGCCCGAACGGGTCGGCGTGGGCCAGCACAGCCAGCCGCACCGGGTCGTCCGGGCCCAGCGCCCAGCGGTCCAGCTCGGCCGTCACCTCGGTGCGGGTACGGTCCGGCGGTTCCTGGATGCTGCACCGGATCGCGGCCCGCCACAGCAGCTCCTCGGCCACCTCGGTCGCGCCCTCGTCGCGGGCCCGCCGGGCCGCCCCGACCATCTCGCCGATGCGCTGCGGCACCTCGCTGGTCTCGATCGTCGCGCCGTCCGAGACCAGCATCAGCCGTCCCCGTTCGACCACACCGGCCACCCGCAGATCGGCCCGCTCGAGCAGGCTGCGGGCCCGTTCACGCTCGCTGAGGCGGCCGGCCAGCTCGGCCGCGCGCACCAGCAGCATCGTGCCGCGCCGGGCGTCGCCGGTCAGCTCGGCCGCGCGGCGCAGGGCCGGCAGCGCGGCGGCGGCCCGGCCGTTGGCCAGCGCCTCGTCGGCGAACGCCTCGAGCCGCGCGGCCAGCCGGTCGTCGCGGCCGGTGGTGGCGGCGGCCTCGTGCGTCAGCCGGCGTTCCGGGTCGTCGCCGAGAGTCTCGGCCAGCAGGCGGTGGGCGGTCACCCGGTCGTACGGCCGGGCCTGGGCGTAAATGGCCGAGCGCATGAGCGGATGCCCGAACAGGGGACGGCCCTCGGTCAGCCCGATCAGCCCGGCGTCGATCGCCTCCTGCACCGCGTCCATCGTGACCGGCACCCCGGCCAGTCGCTCGGCCAGTGAGATCAACCGACCCAGGGGAGCGGTGGGCTCGGCCGCGAGCATGAGCAGGAAGGCCCGGCAGGCCGGGGTGGCCAGCGCGGTGCGGGCGCCGAACGACGCCTCCAGGCGGCGGGTCAAAGGCAGATCCTCCTGCCCGTACGACTCCTGGGACACCGCCTTGGGCAGCTCGACCAGGGCGAGCGGGTTGCCCTCGGCCCGCCGCAGCACCAGATCCCGCAGCGCGGGGGCCAGGCCCGGCGAGCGGTCGTCCAAGAGCTCGGCGGCCTCCGGGCCGGGCAACGCCCGCAAACCCAGAGCGGCGTACGAGCCGAACAGCTCGGGGCGGTTCGTCCGGGCCGCCCCGACGATGAGCAGGCGGTGCCCGGCGGCCCGACGGGCGACGAAGCCGAGCACCTCGCGGCTCAGCCCGTCGATCCACTGCAGGTCGTCGGCCGCCACCAGCACCGGACCGCGCGCGGTGGCGCCGGCCAGCACCTCCAGCAGCCCGAGGGCGACCCGGTAGACCTGGGGTTCCCGGCCGACCGCGGCTTCCCGTTCGACCGCGGCTTCCCGTTCGACCGCGGCTTCCCGTTCGACCGCGGCTTCCCGAGTGGGCGCGGCGAACGTGTCGAGCAGAGCGAGCCGGTGGGCGGATGGTTGCCGCTCGATCTCGCGGGCCAGCGGCTGAAGCAGCAGGTGCAGCGCGGCGAAAGGGAAGAGCCGCTCGGTCTCGACCCCGGCCAGCGGCAGCACGGTGAAACCGCGGCGGCGCGCCTCGTCACCGAGGTGGCTCAGCAGGGCCGACTTTCCTACCCCGGCCGGGCCGTACAACAGCACGGCCGAACCGTGCCCGGCCGTGGTCTCGTCGAGCACCCGGCCCAGGGTCTCGATCTCGTTGTCCCGCCCGATCAGAACCGGCATGCCGCCTCCCGTCGTCGTCTCGACTCCGGGAAAAGCTACCGCCGCCCAATGCGTATTAAGTTCGTGCTCATCTGCTCTCTCCGGTGCCTGTCGCCGCAGGTCATCCGCGGTGCGCGGCTTTGCGCTCGTCGCGCCGACTCACATGACCGGTGCGGCCTCGGCGTGGTGGGCGGTGGGGCGCGTCTGCGGCTCGGGGTCGAGAAGTTCGGGGAGTCACGCGGGTCTGTGCAGTTCAGATGGCCGGTGTGGGCATGGCGTGGCGGGTGGTCGGGATGGTCGGGCGCGTCTGACGCGCGGGGACGGCGAGTTCGGGGGAGTCGTGCTGGCTGGTACCGGTCAGATGGCGGGTGCGGGCACGGTGTGGCGGGTGGTGCGGGCGGTCGGGCGTGCGTGGGGGACGGGGACGACGCGGGCTTCGGCGGCGAGCGCCTCGCGGGTCAGGCTGTTGCTGGCGCGGCGGGCCGCGTCGGCGTCGTGCCAGGCGGTGCGCTCGGCGATGACGGCCTGCTCGTAGCGCTGCCGCAGCCAGGCGACCGAGGCGCGGGTGATGACCAGGTGCTGGTCGACCGGGTGCAGGCGGGCGTCCCAGCCGGCCCGCTCGGCCAGGGCGTCGGCCACCGCGGCGGTGGGCAGGTCGCCCCGGGCGGCCGCGGCGGTCACCTCGACGTGCAGGTAGCGCTGGCGGGCCGCGTACTCGTCGCACGTGCGCACCGACCACGGCGTGCCCCAGGCGGCGGCCGCGGTGGCGGTGCGCAGGCGGGCGTCGGCGTCGAGCCAGGCCGCGTACGCGTCGTTCAGTTCCGTCTCGGACCGCTCCCACGCCGCCTGCCGGCGCTGGGCACCGGCCTCGGCCCGGTCGGCGGCAACCCTTACCTCGTCGGCGAATCGGGCTGCTTCGGCGATCTGCTCGCGGGCGGTGGTGGTGTGGTGGCCGCGCAGGGCGGCGACGAACTCCTGGGCCGCCTGGCGGGGGCGGCGCATCGCCTCGGGGCTGCCCAGCACCAGGAGGGCCGGGAAGGTGAGCAGGATCAGCAGGGCCCAGATGGCCATGGGGGTGGGCTGGGTGAGCAGCATTTCCGCAACCACGTTCATGGTGTGAGAGTCCGTCCGTTCGCGTAACAGTCCAGGTGGGGTGGTCGGGTCGAGCGGTTGATCAGTCGTTCTTGGATGCGGTCATGGCCGCCAGGCTGGCTGTCGCCTCGAAGGCCCATCGATCCGTTTCGCTGCGCATTGCCGGCGACCGGGACCGCCGACTTCGGTGACGGTCAGGCCGGACCGACGACCGCCGGCGGCTGAGCTGAGGCGAGGAACGTCGGAAAGGCGACGGCCGGTGCAGCCAGCGTCGGAAGCGCGACGGCCGGCGCGGTGAGCGTCAGAACTGCGACGGCCGATGCGGCGAGCGTCAGAACTGCGACAGCCGGTGCGGCGAGCGTCGGAAGTGCGACGGTCAGGCGACGGTCAGGCAGCGGCCGGAGGCGCGCGCGAGCCGCGGACGCCGGCGGTGAACTGGGGCCGGAGGCCGGCCGTCCGAGTGGTCGGCAGCGGCTGAGCCACCACGGCGACCAGCGTCGTGGCGAGCCGCCCGCGACGGCGGTGAGCAGCAACGACGGCGATGACAGCGACGATCGTCAAGATCGCTGTCAGCACTGCCGCGGTCACCATGCGTACACCCTAGCTGTTGTGGTGGTGACCCCTGGGGCCGCCCCGCCGTTGTTTCGGCAGCGGATCTTGCGGGTAGTCGGCGGAAAGCGACAAAAAGGAGACGTGATGCCCGAGCTCAGCCTGCCCACCGACCCGGACAAGTACCCGCCTCTGGACCCGGGTGCGCCCATCCCCGACGACCCGGGTGAGCTGGAGCCCGACAGTCCTGACCCGCTGCCCCCGGCGCCCGTCGAGCCGATCGTGGAGCCTGACGTCGAGCCCGCGCCGGAACCGGGTGGGGTGCCCGAACCGGCTTGAACCCCGCTGATATCTTCGTCGCCGCCACCGATCGGCACGAGTCGATCAGGGCGACTCAATTCGGGGGAAACATCAACATGAAGGTCAACTTCACCGGCGCGGTGGTCGTGCTCGCCTCGGCCGCCCTGCTGGCTACCGGATGTGCTGGTCAGAGCGACGACAAGGGCAGCGCGGGCAATCCCGCGGGCCAGGCCACCTCGGCCGCGCCGGCCACCAACGGCGTCGAGGCGCTCGAGGCCGAGCAGATCTTGGACAAGGCGAAAGCCGCTCTCAAGAAGGCCGGCTCGTTCCACATGAAGGGTGACATCGTCACCGACGGGGACAAGATGGGCCTCGACTTCAAGACCGACGGCACCAAGATCAAGGGCAAGCTGTCGATGGGCGGCCCGAGCGTCGAGCTGCTCGAGGTCGACGGCAAACGCTACATCCGGCCCGACGCCGAGTTCTGGGGCATGGGCGGCGGCAAGGCGCAGGGCGAGCAGATGGCCAAGCTGGTCGGCGAGCGCTGGGTCGAGGTCAAGCAGGGCGACAAGGACTCGGCCGACATGTTCGGCTTCTCCGACATCGACTCGATGCTCGACGCCGAGGGTAAGGTCACCAAGGGCACGGTCAAGGACGTCAAGGGCAAGCCCGCGATCGGCCTGGTCGACAACTCGAAGGACGGCGGCACGCTCTACATCGCCACCACCGGCGAGCCCTACCCGCTGCGCATCGAGAGCAAGGACGCGACCGAGGGCGGCCTCGACTTCACCGAGTTCGGCGCCGAGTTCGCCGACATCGTGGCCCCGGCCGCGAAGGACGTCGTCGACCTCGAAAAGCTCATGGGTAAGTAAAACGACACCCCGGGATTGCGCGGCGCCACTAGGGTTTCTGGTGGCCCGCGCGATCGGGAACAGCTCGGCGACGCGGCCGCACTCCGAAGTGGAGGCGCGCGGATGACGACGGCGACAAAAGCGCAGTGGCACGAGGCTTTCCTGGGCGGCTCGCCCGAGGTCGAACGGGTGATCTTCGACCGGGTGGCCCAGCAGATCATGCTGACCCAGCTGAGGAACCGCCCGGCCCGGGGCGCGCCGATCGTGGCCGGCTTCCAGGCCAAGGGCACGTACGCGGTCGACGACGCCCACCTGCGCTTCGTCGACGACCTGCCGCCCGAACTGCAGGTCGGCTTCGCCCGCCCCGGCGCGGCCTATCGCACCTCGGTCCGGTTCAGCAACGCCGAGGGCCGCATCCTCGACGACCGCGAACCCGACCTGCGCGGCGCCGCCCTGCGGATCACCGTCACCGAGGACGAGCAGCACGACCTGCTGATGACCAACGCGCCGGTCTCGCACGCCCGCGACGCCCGCCAGTTCGCCGAGTTCGCGCTGGCCACAGCGGGCGGCGGGGTCGGCCGCTACACCGGCCTGGTCAAACTGGCCTTCGTGCTGGGCCCGGCCGAGGCGGCCCGCATGGTCCGCAACGTCGTGGCTGCGCGCCGCCGCATCACCAGCGTGGCCACCGAGACGTACTGGAGCCGCACCCCCATCACGTGGGGCGCCGAACTGGCCGTGCAATATCTGCTGCGCCCCGTGCCCGATGCGCCCGAGGGCGGCGAACGCGACAGCCCCGACTTCCTGAGCGCCGAGATGGAAGCCCGCTTGTCCCGCGGCGACGTGCAGTTCGAACTCTGCGTGCAGCGCTACCGCAACCCCGAAGAGACCCCGATCGAGGACGCCGCCGTCGATTGGCGTACGCCCGGAGCCCCGCCCGAGCCGGTGGCCGTGCTCACCATCCGCACCGGTTCGTGCGACAACCCGGTCGTGCACGGGCTCCGCTTCAACCCGTGGAACACCACCGACGACTTCCGCCCGCTCGGCAACCTCAACCGGTCACGCAAGGCCGCGTACGACGCCAGTGCCGCCCACCGCGACCGCCACCGCTGGCTGACCGAGGTGCCCACCCGCAACCGTGTGGCGAGCGCCGCCATGCGCCAGGCATTCGGGGCCGTCAACCGCTTCCGCCCGTGGCACCGCCTGCCCGACGCGCTGGCCCTGCTCAACCTGGCCGCGCTGCGAGACGGCCTGCGCCGCCACAACCTCATGGACACGCAAGCGAAAGAGGCACCCCCACGCGTACGCCAGGTGCCCCCGCCCATCCGCGATGAACAGCGCGAATTCCGTACGCACGAGGGTCGTTTCAACGATCTGTCCGAGCCCGGCATGGGCGCCGCCGGGTCCGGTTTCGGCCGCAACGTGCCCGCCGACCGCCGGCCCGACCTGGACGACGAGCCCAACCCCGTGACGGTGAGCGAACAGCTGCTGCGCCGCGAGACGTTCCGACCCGCGACCAACCTGAATGTGCTGGCCGCAGCCTGGATCCAGTTCCAGGTGCACGACTGGGTGGTGCACGCCCGCCACCCCCTGGGCGTCGACGACATACGAGTGCCCCTGCCCGACAACGCGCCCGGCTGGGCCAACACACCCGGCGCCCCGCTGGAACGCGAAATGCGCATCGCAGGCGACAGAATGCCCTCGGTCAACGTGGCCTCCCACTGGTGGGACGGCTCCGAGGTGTACGGCACCGACCCCGACCTGCTGCTAAGCGACGGCCCGAAACTGCGGCTGACCCCCGAGGGATACCTGCCCCTGGACGTGAACGGTTCCGAGATCACCGGCTTCAACGAGGCGTGGTGGCTGGGCCTGAGCGCCATGCACACACTCTTCGCCCGCGAACACAATCTGCTGTGCGACCACCTGAAGGACCGCAACCCCGACTGGGACGACGAACGGCTCTACCGGACGGCCCGCCTGATCGTGGCCGCCCTGATCGCGAAGATCCACACCGTCGAGTGGACCCCGGCCATGCTGGCCACGAACGTCCTCGACCGAGCCATGAACGGCAACTGGAACGGCGTGCCACCCAAGGACTGGCTGAGCCGGGCCGCCCTGTGGCTGACCGATGCCAACGCCCTGCGCGGCATCCCGGGAACAATCCCCGACCACCACGGCACCCCGTTCTCGCTGACCGAGGACTTCGTCACGGTCTACCGCATGCACCCCCTGATCCCGGACGACTACACCTTCCACAGCCCCGCCGGAGCCGACCTGGGCCCCCGCACCTTCACCGACCTGCAAGGCTCCCGCGCCGACGACGAACTACGCGCCATGGGGTTGAGCAACGTCCTGTACTCGTTCGGGACGGCCCACCCGGGCGCCATCACGCTGCACAACTACCCGCGGGCGCTGCTGACCCTGGAACGTGGGGGCGAGCGGATCGACCTGTCCGTGGTCGACCTGGTCCGCACCCGCCGCCGAGCAGTGCCCCGCTACAACGACTTCCGGGCGGCCTTGCACATGCCGCGGATCGAGCGGTGGGAGCAAATGAGCCCTGATCCGGCGATCGTGCAGCAGCTGAGCTCGATCTACCGCAGCGTCGACGAGGTGGACACCATGGTCGGTCTGCTCGCCGAGACGCCGCCGGACGGGTTCGCGTTCTCCGACACCGCCTTCCGGGTCTTCATCCTGATGGCCTCGCGGCGCTTGCAGAGCGACCGGTTCCTCACTGTCGACTACCGCCCCGAGCTCTACACCCGGTTCGGGCTCGACTGGATCGCCGGCACCACGATGAAATCACTCATCCAGCGCCACAGTCCCGAGCTGGCGGCAGCCGTGCCGGACAACGCTTTCAAACCCTGGCCCGGACCTCGGTAGCGCTCCACCGCCGCCTTTCTGTACTGATCGGTTACAGTTGAGGGTCGCCGGGGTGGGGAGATGCGGGATGGCGCAGGTGCGGGAGCGGGGGCGGCCGCGGGGGTTCGATGCCGAGGCGGCGCTCGATCGGGCCATCGTGGTGTTCTGGCGGCACGGGTACGAAGGGGCGTCACTGGGCGATCTGACGGCGGCCATGGGGATCAATCGGCCGAGCCTGTATGCGGCGTACGGGAACAAGGAGGAGCTGTTTCGGCTGGCGGTGACTCGGTACGCCGAGGTTGACATGGCGTACGTCCGGTCGGCGCTGGCGCAGCCCACGGCGTACGCGGTGATCGAGGACTTTCTGCGGGCCAACGTCGAGGCGCTGACCCGGCCCGATCGGCCCGCCGGGTGTTTGTCGATCCAGGGTGGTATCGCGTCGGGCAGTGACGACGGGCGGATCGCGGAGTTCCTGGCGACCAGCCGGCGGGCGGGGGAGCAGGCCCTGGCCGACCGCCTGGCCCGGGCGGTGGACGAGGGGGACCTGCCGGCGGGGACCGACCCGGCGGGGCTTGCGCGCTATGTGATGACCGTCAGTGAGGGCAACGCCGTGCATGCCGCGGCCGGGGTCGAGCGGGCCAGCCTGCACACCACCGTCGACTTCGCCCTGAAGGCCGTCCCGGGCCGGGCGCGCAGCTGACTCACGCCCGGCGCCGAGGTGGCTATGCCACGAGGGGCTTGAGGGCGGCGCCGACCGCGGCGACCACGCCGGGGCGGTGGCCGTTGCGGATCAGGTTGATGCAGACGCCGCCGACGCCGGCGTCGAGGACGCGTTCCTTGATCTGTTCGGCGACCTGGTCGGGGGTGCCGAGGAAGGCGCGGTTGCGGCGGTCGTCGGGGATGGTCTCGCCGAGTTCCTTGGCCTCCTGCTCGGTCTCGCCGACCATGCCCATGATCAGGAAGCTGGTGGCCAGGGTCTCCGGGTCGCGGCCGATCTCTTCGCAGCGCTGCCGCAGCACCGAGATCTTGTGGGGCAGCACGTCCAGGTCGCAGATGATGTTCATGTGGTCGGCGAAGCGGGCGGCCAGCCGGAACGTCTTCTGCTCGCCCGAGCCGCCCAGCATGATCGGTACGGTGTCGCGTACGCGGGGATTGTTCATGGCATTGCGGGCCTGATACCACTGGCCGTCGAGGGTGCCCTCCTGGCCGCGCAGCATCGGCGTGATGATCGTGAGCGCCTCCTCGAGCCGTTCGAAGCGCTGCCCGAACGTGCCGAACTCGAAGCCCATGTCGTGGTGCTCGCGCTCGAACCAGCCGGCCCCGAGGCCCAGCACGGCGCGGCCCTTCGACACGACGTCGAGCGTGGTCACGGTCTTGGCGAGCAGGGCCGGGTTCCGGTACGTGTTTCCGGTGACCAAGGTCGACAACTGCACGGTCGACGTGGCCGAGGCGAGCGCGCCGAGCGTCGTATAGGCCTCGAGCATGTTGTCGGACGGGTCGCCGATGCCGGGCAGTTGATAGAAGTGGTCCATCACCAGCACGGTGTCGAAGCCGGACGCCTCGGCCTCGCGGGCCTGGGCGGCCACGGTCTCGAACAGGTTCTCGTTCGGGACGCCGGGATAGGTGAAGTTCGGGATCTGATAGCCGAGCCGGATCGTCACTGTTGCCCCTGTCGTGGAAGATCTGCAACCAATGTAAGAGCCTACTCACATCAGTCCCAGCGGGGGAAGACGGGACCGGTCGGACCGCCGCCGAGCTGTTCCCGGAGGCGGCGCGCGCCGCTGGGAATGAAGGGCTCGAGCTCGTCGGCCAGGACCCCGCAGGTGTGTACGAGGGTGGCCAGAACCTCGTCCAGGCCGGAGTCCCGGGTCAGTCGCCAGGGCTGCTCGGCCTCGACGTACCGGTTGGCCCGATCGACGACGTCGATGATCGCACCGGTCGCCGCGCGGAAGTCGAAGTCGCCCAGAGCGCGATCGATGCGGGCCGGCAGATCGCCGGCCGGCTCGTCGCTCGGCGGGGCCGCGACCTGCCCGGCGCTGCGCTTGTGGACCAGGGCCAGGGTGCGGTGGACCAGGTTACCCAGCGCGTGCGCGAGGTCGCGGTTGGCGCAGTGCACCAGTCGCTCGACGGTGAAGTCCGTGTCGCCCACCGGTGGGACCTCGCGCAGCAGCCACCACCGCAGCGCGTCGGGGCCGTGGCGCTCGACCAGCGCGGTGGGGTCGACGGTGTTGCCGAGGCTCTTCGACAACTTGACGCCCTCGGCGGTGAGGTAGTCGTGCACGAAAATGGTCGTCGGCAGCGGCTGCCCGGCTGACAGCAGCAGGGCCAGCCAGTGCACGGCGTGGAACCGCACGATGCCCTTGCCGATCACGTGCACCCGTTCCGCGGCGCCCGGCCACCATTTCTCGTACGCCGGATCGCCCGTGCCGTAACCCAGGGCGGTCACGTAGTTGGCCAGGGCGTCCCACCATACGTAGACGACCTGATCCGGGTCGCCGGGCACCTCGATGCCCCAGCCGCCGGCCCGCGCGGCCGGGCGGGAGACGCTGATGTCGGCCAGCCCGGCCCGCACGAACGCGAGGACCTCGTTGCGGCGGGCCGCCGGCGCGATCCGCACCTGACCGGATTCGAGCACTTCGAGCACCCTCTGTTGGTAGCGCGAGAGGCGGAAGAACCAGTTGCTTTCCCGTACGGTGTCCGGCTCCTGCCCGTGCTCCGGGCAGAGCCCGCCGGGCAGTTCGGCCGGGGTATAGAACTGTTCGCAACCGGTGCAGTAGAGCCCGGTGTAGCTGTGGCGATAGAAGTCGCCGGCCTCGGCGCTCCGGTGCCACAGTCGTCGCACCCCGGCCGCGTGGCGCGGGTCGGTGCTGGTCGCGATGAAGTCGTCGAACGACAACGCCAGGGGCTCGCGCAGCGCGGCGAAACGGGCGGCATTGGCGGCCACGAAAGTCGCGGTGTCGACGCCGGCGGCGCGGGCCGCGCTGACGTTCTTGAGGGCGTTGTCGTCGGTGCCGGTCAGGAAACGCACCCGCTGACCGCGCTGTCGGCGGTGCCGGGCCAGCACGTCGGCCTGCACCAACTCGAGCGCGTGGCCCAGGTGTGGGGCAGCATTGACGTACGGAATGGCGGTTGTGACATAGAACGACATGGTTCCTCCTCCGCCCGGCCGCGCAGCAAGGCCGGTGGCGGATGAGAAACCAGGCCCTCGCGCGGCGGGGACCTGGTCGTCGAGATTCGTGCTAGCGCACGCCGAACAGCCCCGGAGCGGGGCGCATCATGCGGAGTCGGCTGGGCTGCATGAAACCGAGGGTGGCAGCGCGCGCGAAGGCCGGCAAACGATTATCGATGCGACGGCTAACCTTGCTACTTCGAGCGGAGGGGAGGGACATGGGCTACCACCACGGTGATCTGCGGGCCGCGCTGATCCGGACGAGTTTCGAGCTGCTCGCCGAGTGCGGGCTGTCGAAGTTCTCGGTCGCCGCCGTCGCCCGCCGCCTGGGGGTGAGCTCGGCCGCGCCGTACCGGCACTTTCCCGACCGCGACCACCTGCTCAGCGCCGTCTCGGCGGCCGCTGCGAGTGACCTGCGCGAGGCCATGCTCACGGCCGTCGCCGCGAACCCGGACGACGGCCTGGCCGCGGCGGCCGGGGCGTACGTGAGATATGTGGTTCGCACCGGCGCCGGCATCCATGTCATCTTCGCCACCGAGCTGTACGCGCTGCCCGACGACGCGCGCCGCGAGCAGACCCGGGCCCTGATGACCACGATGCTCGACCTCACCGGCCACGACGTGCGCCTGCTCGAGGCCACCCTGGCCGTCGCCCACGGCTACGCCTCCCTGATCCAGCAGCACTTCTTCAGTAAAGACACCGTCGACGACGTGGCCGACCGAGCTGCGGCCGCGGCCCGCGCACTGGTTTAGCAACCCGGCGGCACCGGAAGGGGCACCCGAGGGGCCGGAGTCTCTTCCGGGTGACGACACGACAGGAACTCCGACCGAATCCGCGGATTCGCGCCCGAGCCCGCCGGGCCATCACCGCTCCGATCTTCGCGGCGCTCGCCGTCGGGCTGGCGGTCGGCGCCAACCCGGTCCCGGTCCAGGCCGCGCCGCCCGCGGTGGCCCAGGAGTGGGGGTCGCTGATGTATCGCAGCCTGACCCGCCAGCAGACCCTGGCTACCCTGCGCTCGAACCTGACGATGCAGCAGACCGCGGCCGTGACTCGCAACCGCGAGGTGGCCGCGGCGACCACGGCCCTGACCGCTGCCCAGAACCAGGTGACCAGCGCCGGCACCGGCCTCACGGCGGCCCGGGCGCGGCAGGCCGGCGCTCAGACCGGTCTGGCCACCGCCCAGCAGAACCTGACCAAGGCCCAGAAGAAGCGCCCGGTGAGCAAGGCCGCGGTGACCAAGGCCAAGAACGCGGTCGCCGCCGCGGGCCGGGCCCTGGCCGTGCGCAGGACGCAGACCCAGACGGCGGCCACGACGCTGGTGACCGCCCAGGCCACGGCCCGTACGGCCGCCGGCACGCTCACCGCCGCCACCACCGCCCGGGAGGCGCTGGCGGCCGCGCTGGCCGTCACCCAGAACCGCATCGCCACCCTGCCCACCGCGGGCGACTACGCGACCAAGGCCGCCACCATGAGCAAGGACGTCGTCAACCAGACGCGGCCCGGGTTCGTCGTGGCCGACACGATGACGGTCTACGGCACGACCGTGCACAAGAGCGTCGCGTACGCCTTCAAGCGCATGGTCGACGACGCCCGGGCCAACGGCATCGCCATCTCGGGCGGCGGTTTCCGCACCAAGGAACGCCAGATCGAACTGCGGAAGATCAACGGCTGCCCGGACGTGTGGACCGCGCCGAGCTCGTCCTGCCGGGTTCCCACGGCGGTGCCGGGGCGGTCGCTGCACGAGCTCGGGATGGCCGTCGACATCACGTCGGGCGGCAAGACCCTGACCCGGTCCAGCCCGGCCTACAAGTGGCTGGTGCTGCACGCCAAGGCGTACGGCTTCGTGAACCTGCCCTCCGAGCCGTGGCACTGGTCGATCACGGGCGGCTGACCCGGTAGCCTGCCCGCGTGGCGGCGGCTGGTTGGCGGGCGGATTTCCGGCGCCGGTGGGCGGCCTACGCGACGAGTGAGTTCGGCAGCGCCCTGGGGTATTCGGCGCTGCCGATCGTCGCCGTGCTGGTGCTGGGGGTGGCCGACTTCCAGGTGTCGCTGCTGACGGTGCTGGCCGGGGTGGTCAGCGCGGTGGTGGCGCTGCCGCTCGGGCCGTGGATCGAGCACCACCGCAAGCTGCCGGTGATGGTCGCGGCCGACCTGGTGCGTTTCGCGGCCGTGGTGTCGGTGCCGGTGGCGGCCGTGGCCGGGCTGCTCAGCTACTGGCAGTTGTGCGTGGTGGCGGTGGCGCAGATGGCGGCCCGGCTGGCCTTCGACTCGGCCGGGACAGCCCAATTGCGTACGCTCGTGCCCGCCCCGCACCGGGCCGAGGCCAACGGCAAGTTCGAGACGACGATGTGGACGGCCAACGCGGCCGGCCCGCCCGTCGGGGGCGTGCTGATCTCGTGGCTGGGCGCCACCGCGACGATGGTGCTCGACGCGATCAGCTTCCTGGTGTCGGCCCTGACCCTGCGCGGCCTGCGCGACTCGGAACCGGCGCCGCCGACCCGCGAGCCCCAGCATCACTGGCTGCGCGAGATCACCGGCGGCTGGCGCTACATCTTCGCCCACCGCGGCCTGGCCCTGCTGTTCTGGAACTCGATGATCTTCGGCGGCTGCATCATGGCCCTCGTGCCGCTGCTGGCCGTGTTCGTGCTGCGCGACCTGGGGCTGCCGGCCTGGCAGTACGGCCTGATCAGCGGGGTCTCCGGGGTGGCCGGCGTGCTGGGGTCGCTGCTGGCCGGCCCGATCCGCCGGCGCCTGGGCGAGCACCGGTTGCTGCTGCTGGGCGGGGTCGGGCGCAACCTGTGGCTCGGCCTGATCCCGCTGGCCCCGGCGGCTTCGGTAACGGGGTTCGCCCTGGTCACCGCGGCCGAGTTCCTGATGGTGCTGTTCGCCGGCATGTTCAGCCCGACGTTCGCCACCTACCGCATGAACGCCACCGACGACACTCACATGTCCCGCGTCGTCATGGCTTGGTCCATCACCAACAAGGTCGTCCAGCCGCTGTGCATCGCCGCCGCCGGCGCCTTGGCCGCGCTGACGTCGGCCCGCACCGCCATCACCGTCCTGGCCGCGATCCTGCTGACCGGCATCGCACTATTGCCGTGGCGTGCCCCCGAGCCGTCCTGAGATCCTGCCCGGGTGTCCGATCCGCAGTTCGTCTCCATGTATTCGGTGCCGGGACAGGCATGGCACTACGAAGGCCCCGGCCTCACCGTGATCATTCCGGACGCCACCCCCGGCGACGGCCCGTTCACGCCCGTGGACGCGAGCCGCGCCCGGGTGGCGGTCGCTGACGGGTCGTCGTTGTCGTGGCCCGAGCTGACCCGCTTCATCGAGTTGGTCGAGGAGACCGGCGACATCCGCTCCAACGCCGAGACGCCGGCGGTAACCGGAGACCTCGCTCTCACCCTCGACACCTGGAGCTTCGAGGATCGGACGTTCGAGGTGCATTCCTTCCACCTCGGCGATCACGATTGCTGGTGTTACGAGCTCTACCAGACGAGCCCGCCCGAGGACGGCCACGACTACCTCGAGGTACACGTCCCCGACGCCCAGCCGGACGGCGGTCCTTGCGATCAGGCTTGGTCCCTGCGTGGGTCATCCCCCGCTCCCGAACCTCGGCCAGGTTGCGCGACGGTGGGGGTCGGCTCGGTGCGCGTCGGGCTGGGCGGGGCGGTGGCGGTGGGCAGGTGACACGGGCGGTGCTGTGACAGGGGGCGTGTCAGAGGCGTGTCAGGGTGGTGACAGGGGTCGGCCCGATCGTATGGGGCATGAGTTCAGCGATTGAGGTTTCGGGGCTGCGTAAGGCCTTCGGGGACAAGGTGGTCCTCGACGGCATCGATTTGGTGGTGGCGTCGGGCACGGTCTTCTCGCTGCTGGGGCCGAACGGGGCCGGCAAGACGACGACCGTGAACGTGCTGTCAACCCTGATGAAGGCGGACGGCGGCTCGGCGCGGGTGGCCGGGCACGACGTCGACGCCGAGACCCAGGCGGTGCGCAGCGCGATCGGGGTCACCGGGCAGTTCGCCGCCGTCGACGAGTTGCTCACCGGGCGCGAGAACCTGCAGCTGATGGCCGACCTGCACCGGGTCTCCGACGCCGGACCGGTCATTGACCGGCTGCTGGAGCGGTTCGACCTGGTCGAGGCGGCGCCGAAGATGGTGGCCGGCTACTCGGGGGGCATGCGGCGCAAGCTCGACCTGGCCATGACGCTGGTCGGCGACCCGCGCATCATCTTCCTGGACGAGCCGACGACCGGGCTCGACCCGCGCAGCCGCCGCACGATGTGGGACATCATCCGGGAGCTGCTGGCCGACGGGGTCACCATCTTCCTCACCACGCAGTACCTCGAGGAGGCCGACCAACTGGCCGACCGCATCGCCGTGCTCGACCAGGGGCGCATCGTGGCCCAGGGCACGCCGGACGAGCTGAAGCGGCAAGTTCCCGGTGGCCACGTGCGGCTGCGGTTCGCGGGGCCGGCCGACCTGGACCGGGCGGCCGGGCTGTTCCCGGATTCCACCCGGGACGACGAGACGCTGACCCTGCGGGTGCCCGGCGACGGCGGCACCGAGTCGGTGCGGGTGCTGCTCAACCTGTTGCACGACAACACGATCCACCCCGAGGACTTCTCGGTGCACACACCGGACCTCGACGACGTTTTCCTGGCCCTGACCGGACGTTCCAGCGCGGAGGTAGTGAAATGACCGACTCGGTGATCATGCTGCGACGCAACTTCAAGCACGTCGTGCGCAACCCCACGACCGTCTTCAACGCCGTGCTGTTCCCGGTCGTCATCATGTTGATGTTCGTCTACGTGCTCGGGGACGCGTTCAATGTAGGCGAGAACTATGTGGACTATGCGACGCCAGGGTTGATGCTCCTGGCCATCTGTTACGGGCTGTCCGGCACGTCGACGGCCGTCGCCTCGGACATGACCAAGGGCATCATCAACCGGTTCAAGGCCATGGACGTCGGGCGGGGCGCGGTGCTGGCGGGCCACGTCAGCACCACCATCGCCACCAACCTGGTCGCGGTGGCGGCCATCGTCGGGGTGGCCTTCGCGCTCGGGTTCCGGTCGTCGGGCGGCTTCCTGGACTGGCTGGGCGTGCTCGGTCTGGTGCTGCTGACCAGCTTCGCCACGGCCTGGATCACGGTTGCCCTGGGGCTGGCGGCCAAGACCGTGGAGGGGGCGGGCATGGCCACCGTGCCGCTGATCATGCTGCCGTTCTTCAGCAGCGCGATCGTGCCGGCCGACAAGATGGGGCCGGGCATCAAGCAGTTCGCGGAGTACCAGCCCTTCACGCCGATCATCGAGACGATGCGCGGGCTGCTGGCCGGCACGCCGTCGGCGGGAAGCGCGATCGCCGCCGTCGCCTGGTGCGTGGGCATCGCCCTGGTCGGCTACCTGTGGTCGACCTCGACGTTCAAGAAGCGAGCGTGACCTCGGCCAGCCGGCGCCAGTCGGCCGGCTGACCTTCCGCGGCAGCCTCGGAGAACCCGAGGCTGCCGCGCACTGCGTGTTCGATGCGGGCCACGTCCGGGTGGGAGCTGTCGGCCAGGCCGCGGACAGCGGTGGCCGCCGCGAGCAGGCGCGCGGCCTGCGCGGGGTCGCCCTGGCGCAGGGCCAGGTCGGCCACTCCGACCAGCGCCTGCGCGAGCAGAGGACCGTACGGCGCCGCGGTCATCGCGCGGAAGGCCGCCGTCCGCCGGGTGCGGGCCTCGTCCAGGTCGTCGGCCAGGTAGGCCAGCTGGTCGTCGGCCAGGCCCTGCGCGTTCTCGCCCAGCAGGGTCATCGCGACGGCCAGATGCTGCCGGGCCGCGGTGGCGTCGCCCCGCCAGCGCGCGAGCTCGGCTTTCGAGAAGGCCAGTTCGCCCAGCGCGTCCTGCCAGGTGACCCGTTCCGCCTGCCGTTCGGCGTCGGCCAGGGCGGCCGCGCACGCCTGTTCGTCGCCGAGCAGCCACCACAATTGGGCCTGCCGGCCCCGCATGCGGATGACATCCTCGACCGAGCCGAGTTCGGTGACGGCGCCGATGGCTTCCTCCAGCATGCGGGCGGCCAGGGCCACGTTCCCGCGTACGGTCATCCGCTCCGACAATTCGGTCAGGGCGAACCAGATGCCGAAGCGTTCCCCCAGCGCTTGGTACTCGGCCAGCGCGGCCTGGAGGTACTCGTCGGCGACCCGGCCCGCGTGACCGAGCACGATGCGCGACTTGCCGAGGTGCAACCGGGCCAGCGCCCGCACCCACGGATCGGCGTTGTCGAGCAGCGGTTCCCACGCCGCGAGCAAATCGTGCGGCATGCGTTCCATTCGCTCCAGCGCGGCCACGATGGCCTGCCAGGGCCCGCCCATGCGGCTGCGCACCCCGATCTCGTACGCCCGGTGAACCCACTCCGACAGCCGGTTGTCCACGCTGCGGCCCGAGCTGACGAAGTGCACGACCAGGGCGTACACGAGGGCCCGGACCTCGTCGGTGACCTCGCCCGGGGTCTCGGTGGCCGCGATGAGCAGCTCGAGACCCTCGGCCTTGTGCCCGGCCAGCCACCAGTACCAGCCGGCCCCGGCCACGAGCCGCATCGCCGCCTGGGCCTCGCCGGCCGCGATGGCGCCGCGCACGGCCGCGCCGAGGTTGTCGTGCTCGACGGCCAGGACGGCCAGCCACTCGATCTGCTCGGAGCGGCGCAGGTGCGGGTCGGCGGTCTCGGCCAGTTCCGTGCACCAGTCGAGGTGGGCCCGGCGGGTGGACCCGGTCTCGCCGGCCTCGGCCAGGCGCTGCACGGCGTACTCGTAAATGGTGCCCAGCATGCGGTAGCGCGGGGTGGCGTCGTCGGTGACGACCAGCAGCGACTTCTCGGTCAGCGAGGTGAGCAGGTCGAACACGTCCGGGTCGGCGCAGACGCGTTCGGCCGCGTCGAGGGTGGCGCCGCCGGCGAACACCGACAGCCGCCGCAGCACGGTCCGTTCGGCCTCGGTGAGCAGTTCCCAGCTCCAGTCGACCACCGCGCGCAGCGTCCGGTGGTGCGGCAGCGCGGTGCGGCTGCCCCCGGTGAGCAGGCGGAACCGGTCGTCGAGCCGGCGGGCCAGCTGGTCCAGCGTCATGGTTCGCAGCCGGGCCGCGGCCAGCTCGATGGCCAGCGGCATGCCGTCGAGGGCCGAGCAGACGCGGGCCATGGTGGCCTCGTCGTCCACGAAGTCCGGGCGCACGGCCCGGGCCCGGTCGCGCAGCAGCGCGATCGCCGAGGCCGAGGCCAGCGGCTCCACCGGCCACAACGCCTCGCCGGTGATGCCGAGCGGCTCCCGGCTCGTGGCCAGGATCCGCAGCCCGCGGCACTCGCCGAGCACCCGGTGGGCGAACGTCGCGGCCGCTTCGATCAGGTGCTCGCAGTTGTCCAGGATCAGCAGCGCCTGCCGGTCGCGGACCGCGGAGATGAGCCGGTCGGTCAGGTCGGCCGAGGTCGTGCCGCCGAGCAGGGCGTCGCGCAGCCCGAGGGCCACGATGGTCGCCTGGGCCACATCGCCGTCGGGGCCGATCGGGGCCAGCTCGACCAGCCACACGCCGTCCGGCTGGTCGTCGACCAGGGTGCGGGCGGTCTCGCCGGCCAGCCGGGTCTTGCCCGTGCCGCCCGGCCCGATCAGCGTGGTGAGGCGGTTTCCGGCCACCAGCGCGCGCACGGCGGCGACGTCGTCGCTCTTGCC
Organism: Paractinoplanes aksuensis; assembly: GCF_024137025.1. Lineage (GTDB taxonomy): Bacteria > Actinomycetota > Actinomycetes > Mycobacteriales > Micromonosporaceae > Actinoplanes > Actinoplanes aksuensis. The sequence goes on along the minus strand of NZ_JAMYJR010000056.1, from coordinate 42,317 downwards.
GACGTAGCTGGTCAGCTCGGCCCGCAGGTTGGTCCGGCGCTCGGGTTTGCGTGGTTCGCCCTCGCCCCGCAGCAGGGCGACATGCAGGCTCGACAGCTCGGCCGAGGGGTCGGCGCCCAGTTCGTCGGCCAGAGCTTCCCGCGTACGTTGATAGACCAGCAGCGCCTCGCTGCCGCGTCCCGCCGCCGCGAGCGCCCGCATCAGCGTCCCGGCCAGCCGCTCGCGCAACGGATGGGCGGCCACCAGGTCGGTCAGCTCCGGGATCAGCTCGACGCCGCCGGCCTCGAGCGCGGTCAGCCGCAGTTCCTCGAGCCGGCCGACCGCCGCGTCGAAGGCCGCGCTGCCCTCGAGCCCCACGTCCTGCAGTGCGGCGCCGCGCCACAGGGCCAGGGCCTCGCGCGGCCGGCCCTCGGCGACGAGCCGTTCGAAGTGCACGGCGTCGACGGCGTCGGGCGCCACGGCCAGCCGGTAGCCCGTCGGGTGGCCCTCGACCGGCAGTGCCTTGCGCAGCCGTGAGACCAGCCGTTGCAGCGAGTTCGTGGCGTCGGCGGGCGGCTGCTCGCCCCAGATCCAGTCGACCAGCGTCGCCTTCGGCACCACCCGCCCGGGATGAAGCGCGAGCACTACGAGCAGGGCCCGCAGCCGCGCGCCCGGCACGTCGGCGACGCCGCCGTCCTCCGTACGAACCTCGAACGGCCCGAGCACCCCGATCTGCACGCGCAGATTTTGCCACGATGCCCGGGCGCGCCGGGGGTCAGGCGATGGGACGGCGTTGCTGGGGGAGGGCGGGACGTAGCGCGCCGTCGCGGGCGAGGTCGGTGAGTACGGCGTTCAAGGTGTCGACGTGAGCTTCGGTATGGGCGGCGGTGAGCTGGATGCGGAAGCCGATCTCGTCGCGCGGGACACCCGGGTAGGGGGCGAGCGTGACGTACTGGCCGGCCGCCCACAGGCGCTCGGACACCGCGATCAGGTCGTGCTCGGGCGAGATCGGGATCTCGACGACCGGGGTGTCATGCACGTTCAAAGTGTGGACGTTCATTCCCCGTACGTGGGAAAGCAGTTTCTCGGTCAGGCGGTAGAGATGCCCCCGCAGTTCGTCGCCGCGCTTCTCGTTCACGTCGAGGCCGGCCATGACGGTGGCGAGCGAGGCCACCGGCGATGGCCCCGAGTAGAGATAGGTCGGCGCGGCCACCTTGAGCTGGTTCTTGACGGCGGTCGGCAGGGCCAGGAAGGCCAGCAGCGACGAGTACGCCTTGCTGAAGCCCCCGACCAGGATGATGTTGTCGTAGGTCTCGCCCGCGTGCTTGACGATCGCGTTGCCCCGCATGCCGTAGGGCGAGGTCTCGTCCGCGGTGCGCTCGCCGATGACCCCCATGCCGTGCGCGTCGTCGACGTAGAGCAGAGCGTCGTGCTCGCGGCACAGCTTGGCGTATCGGGCCAGGTCGGGGATGTCGCCGGTCATGCTGTTGACGCCGTCCATGCAGACCATGATCGGCCGTTCCGTGGCCTCGCCGAGCAGGCGTTCCAGTTCGTCGAGGTCGCCGCTGCGGAAACGTTTCATCGTCGCGCCCTGGCCGCGGGCGAACACGCAGCCGTCGTAGATGGTGCGGTGGGCGCGGCTCTCCATGATGAGCGTGCCCTTCCCGATCAGGGCCGGGATCACGCCGAGGTGGATCTGCGAGATGGTCGGCAGCAGCAGCACGTCCTCGGCGCCGAGCAGCTCGCTCAGCCGCTCCTCGAGCTGCGGATACAGCTTGGGGCTGCCGAGCATGCGCGACCAGCTGGGATGGGTGCCCCAGCGGCGCAGTTGCGGCTCGACCGCCTGGATGACCTCTTCGTCGAGGTCGAAGCCCAGATAGTTGCAGGACGCCCAGTCCACCAGCCAGTCCTGGCCGATCCGGATCCGGCGCCCGTCGATCTCCTCGATGACGGCGTCGTACATCCGGCTGTTGACCCGAAGGTCCTCGATGTCGTGAGTTTGGGCCGGCACGTCGTACCCCTCTTTCGCGTTACAGGATCATCAGGCCCCTACCCCAGCAGATCAACGATCAACCGAAAACGTCTGACTGATCGGCCACTCTCGGGAAACCCGTCGCCGGGCGGTCCTCGACCTGCGGACCTGCGAATTTCCTGTCTTCCCGGTGGGCGGGATGTGACGAGGCTCCCTACAGTGGAGCCCGCCCGCCTGTCGACGAGGAGTAGTCATGCCGGAGCCGTACGAAGCCATTGCCGCCTGGCGGGCCGCCGGTGAGACGGGTGACGCGGCCGCCGCGGTCGCCGCCCTGAGCCCCGGCATCGAGTTGATCTCGCCGATCACCGACCAGTTCACCTTCCGCGGGCGCGACCAGGTACGGGAGCTGCTCGAGGTCGCTCTGGCCGAGATCGACGGCATCGTCTACACCGACCAGATCGCTGAGGGGCGCACGGTGGCGCTCTTCTACGAGGCGACTGTCGGCGGGACCCGCCTGCACGAGGCCCAGCGGCTGCGCCTGGGCGAGGACGGGCTGATCACCGAGATCACGCTGTTCATCCGGCCGCTGCCCGCGCTGACCCGGTTGATGAACCGGCTCGGCCCCGAACTGGCCCGGCGCAACGGGAAACCGGGCCTGGCCCGCCTGATCCCGCTGGCCGGCGGCATACTGCACGCGATGGCCGAGACCGGCGAACGGCGGATCATGCCCAAGGCGGCGCCTCAGTCGTAGTCGTAGACCGTGGTGTCGATGTCGCGGGCGCAGAGGGCGGCGACGACCAGCGGCTCGATGCGCTCCCAGCGGCCGCCGGCCAGACCGCAGCCGATGCGCGGCAGGTGGACCGAGGCGTTGAGGTCGCCGGCGTGCCGGGCCAGCGTGGCCAGGCAGCGCTCGACCGCGTCGTACCGGATGGGTGGGCCGTTGCTGCCGGTGCGGGTGCCGCGCTGAGCCACCATGTTGGCGACCCAGACATCCGGACGCACCTGGACCAGTTGGGTGGCGCCGAGCCCGAAGTCGTTGCCGGCCCGGGCGCGGTGCCACTGGCGGTAGGCCCGCTCGGGTTCCGGCCAGCGGCGCGACACGGCCAGGACGAAACCCTTGCCCCAGCCGCCGATGTCGTTGCCGACGTGTGCGATCAGCTTCGGGCCCTTGGCCTGGGGGCTGGTCGCGTCACCCTTGATGATCCGCAGCGGTCGCACCAGGGGATGCTGCCACCTCGGCCGAGGCCTCGTCGACCCGAATCCACGCCTTCTCGATCAAGGTCCAGGCCAGGAACCCGGCTGCGGCCAGCGGGAGCATCACGTACCACTCGCCGAGGATCCCGAAGTCGTCGGTGCGGCCCATCGTGTGCAGGACGCTGATGGTGGCGAGCGGCAGGCAGGCCAGGCCGAGGACGATGCGGCGGAGCCAGAGGCTGTTCTTCATGCCGCAAATCCTGTCAGCGGCCGGCGCCCCCCGGATCCGGCGCGAGCCGGAGATCGGCCTATGCCCTGGGGTATAGAGATGGCATGAAATTCTTCGAGCAGTTCCCGCCGCCGGAGCGCGACGAACCGGAGCCGGAGGAGCAGCCGCCGCCGTCGTGGGCCAAGCCCGAGACGGTGCTGGGGGCCGCCGTGCCGGTCGAAGTTGTGCTGGCCCGGGGCGGTGAGGCGGCCGTCGGGTTGAGCCGGGTCACCGCGTACCCGAACGGATTCACCTTCTCGATCACGGCTGTGCTGCGCCAGGAGGACCGGCGGGGGCGGGTCTTCCGGCTGGGGTTCCACCGCGAGCTCTTCGAGGAGCCGGTGTCCGACGAGTTCTTCCGGGTGGGCGTGCAGTTCGCGGACGGCGGGGTGGCCACGAACCTCGGATTCCCGGCGCTGCCCCCGGATGCCGAACCAGCAGCGCCGCTGCTGCTGCAGAACGGCGGCGGCGGGGGTGGACGGCGGTACGACATGGGCTTCTGGGTGTGGCCGCTACCGCCGCCGGGCCCGGTGACGTTCGTCTGCGAGTGGCCGGCGTACGGCATCGCCGAGACCCGGATCGACATGGACGCCGGGCCGATCCTGGACGCGGCCGAGCGGGCCGTGCCGCTCTGGCCTTGAGGGCCCGTTTCAGACTCCGACTCCGCGCCAGCCGTCGGCGGCGTAACGGACCAGGGTGCCGACCTGGTGCCGGGCCTTCGAGCCGGACGGCGGTGGCGGTGGGGCCGGCGGCGGAGCGGGCGCGCCCGGGGGTGGCAGGGGCGGGGGAGCGGCCTGCGCGGGGCACAGCAGGTAGTGCTTCATCACGGCCGGGAAGCGGTCGAGCAGCAGGTTGCGCGGGCGTTCCCAGGCGATGCCGGCCTGGGTGCAGACATGGCGGACGGTCCGTTCGCTGGCGAGGTTGGCGAATCCGGAGCCCTGCCACGGCAGGACGTGGTGGACGCGGTGGGGGCTGAGGCCGGCGCTGAGAAACAGGTCGATCCAGCGGTTGCCGACGACGGTGAGGTCGTAGCTGAGGACGATCTGCTGCGCCGCCCAGTCCTGACGGAGCGGCTCGGGGATCGCCGCGAGTTCGTCCTCCTCCGATTCCTCGAAGTCGTGGCTCGCGACCACCAGGAACGTGTTGAACCAGAGCGTGATGACGAACTGCACCAGCCAGGCCACGATGTGGCCGGTCACCAGGCAGGCGATGAATTCGACCAGGATCCAGGCGCGGATGAACCAGAAGTCGGTGCGGATGGCGTCGGCCACGCCGGACTCGGCGCGCCGGGGGCGCTCGAACTTGGCGATCTCGCGGGCGCGGAACGGCAGACCGGTCAGGGCGATGCCCAGTTTGTGCAGCGTGTATCCCGGAACGCGCAGCGCCGGGTGCAGACGCAGCATGCTGTCGAAGAAGGTCTTCTTGACGTCGGCCCCGGAACCCAGATAGGGATGGTGCAGCAGTACGTGCCCGTCGGATCCGATGAGGCTCGTGCCGACGTAGTTGATGTCGAACAGCGCCTTGCCGATCGGCATGGTCCAGCGGCGCTGGTCCTTCCATTTCCGGTGCAGGTGATAGTGACCGGAACCGGCCAGCGAGGTCCGGGTCACGACCATGACGGCGACGAAGGCCCAGGCGGGCAGCGGGCCGGCGATCAGGAGCACCAGCGCGGCCACGTGCACGGCACCGATGATCAGAGTCACGATGTCGAAAGCGCGGTCGTACCGTTTCAGATCCTTCGTCGAAAATGTGGTGTGCAGCCGGGTGCGGATGTCGGCGAGCAGACTTTCCTGGTCGCGGTGGTCGAGCTTCGGCAGATCGGTGCGCGCGTCGAAATCCGGCGCGAGCAGGAAAGGGGGAATGCCCAGCTTCGGGAGCAGATCGCCCTCGGTGACCGGCGGCGGATCGGCCGGCGTCTCACTGGCCCGCGGGGGAACAATCACCTTGGGGAGCACGGTCTTTCCGATGAGCTCCTCGATTTCGTATCTCGCCAGGAACTTCTGTAGGCGGGCCGGTTCCCGGTGGTATGTGTGCAGCAGCGCGCTGATGTCCCGGCCTTCGGTCTGGCGGAACCACATCGCGCCACCGGGGTGCAGCTTCATCCATTCGGTGAAGTCGTAGGCGCGGCCGTCGACGATCCAGAACGGACGGCCCCGGGGCAGAACGGTGCCTGTGAAGGGTGAACTCCGATCCGACATGTCCGCTCCTTGTCCTCAGGATTTGCCCGGCTTTCCGAACTCGAGCAGCGCGGTCTCTATCTGGGCGCCCGGGCCCATGGTCACCATCACGCCCCGGTCGCCCTCGGCGACGCTGCCCTCGGCCAGCAGGCGCTGCAGGCTGACCAGGAAGCTGCCGCTCGAGATGTTTCCGTGGTCGCGCAGAACGGAGCGCGTGTGCCGGAGGTCGTGGTCGGACAGATCGAGTCCGCGCCGGACGGCGTCGATGACCAGACCGCCGCCGGTGTGCACGATCCAGTGCCGGACCTCCGGGAGGTCGAGCCCGTTCCGCTTGAGCAGCGTCTCGACCGGCTCGCGGATGTTGCCGCCGATCACGTACGGGATGTCGCGGTCGACGTAGAAGCTCCACTTCCCGGCGTCGGCGTTCCAGTCGAAACGCATGGCCGCCCAGTGCTCGGGCAGGCAGAAACTCTCGAAGTCGACCACGCTTGGCGTACGGGCCGTGGGCCTCGCCCGGCCGGTCAGCACGACCGCGGCCGCGCCGTCGCCGAACAGACTGTTGACGATGCCGGTGCGCGGTGTCTGGTCCACTACGTACATCGCGGAATTGATCTCACAACAGACCAGTAGCGCCACTCCGTCCGGATGCGTCCGCACCCATTGGACGAGCGGATTCAGCCCGTTGATCCCGGCGTTGCAATGATCTGCGCATTACTGATCTTCCAAACACCTGATCTTCCGGCCCCGTTGTGGCACCTGTCGCCGTGGCTGGACACCCCGGACGTGCCGCCGTCGCATGTCGACACCCAGTTGGCCCGGCAGCAGCATCGGCGCTTCATCAAGACGCATGCGCCGCTGGCCGCCATCCCGTTCGACGCCCGGGTCACGTACGTCGTGACGGCCCGGCACCCGGTCGACGCGTTCATCTCGATGTACCACCAGGACCGGATGATCGGGCCTCCGCCGCCCGGGCCGCCCCTGGTGGGTGGGTCTCCGCCGCCCGGGCCGCCCCTGGTGGGCGGGCCTCTGCCGCTCGGGCCGCCGCTGGTGGGCGGGCCTCCGCCGTTCGGACCGCCATCGCTCGTCGAACCCTCACCGTCTGGTTCGCCGTTGCTCCAGCAGCACACGGGGCCGCCACCGCGTCGGGGGCCCCGGCCGCCGGCCGTGTCGCGTCACGAGGTGCACCGGGCCGTCCTCGACTGGATCGGGGCCGGCCGCAGCTCAGCTCGGTCCCCGAACTCGCTCCCGGCCACCATGGAGCACCTGGCCGAAGCCTGGTCCCGGCGGGCCGAGCCGAACGTGGTGCTGGTCCACTACGACGACCTGCGGGCCGACCTGGAGGGGCAGATGCGCCGGCTCGCGGACGAGCTCGGGATCGCCGTCGCCGAGCCGTCCTGGCCCACCCTGGCCGCGGCGGCGACGTTCGAGAGCATGCGGGCCCGCGACGACGTGCTGGTTCCGCCCCCACCCGGGATCAGGGCCGACACCGGCCTGTTCTTCCGCCGGGGAACCTCGGGCGCCGCTCGCGAGGTTCTCGCCGACGACGAGTTGGCCTGGTACCACTCCGAGATCGCCCGGCTCGCTCCACCCGACCTGGTCGAGTGGCTGCATCGGTGAGGCCGCCCTCAGTGGGTGTGCCCGCGCCGATCAGCTGGACTCAGTTGGCCGCCAGTTGGAGGGCGTAGTCGGGCCACCACTGGCCGGCTTCGGGGGCGTCGTTGCCGCAGGCGCCGTCGGACTCGCCGGGGCGCTTGATCCAGAGGAAGGCGTCTACGAGGGAGTGGCCGGTGGTCAGGGTGGGCGGGTCGCCCAGGGCGCGCCCGGCCGGGTTGCACCAGTGGGTGTGGCCGGCTGACTTGACGGCCGGGCCGTTGCCGTTGCGGCTGGTGTCGATCACGAAGCGCGCGTCCTCCAGGTGGCCGGAGACCGCGGTGCCGTAGGTGATGTTCGCGTCCGTCGTCTCGAAGTTGGCCACGTTGAGGGCGAAGCCGGCGGCCTTCTCCACGCCGGCCTGGCGCAGGCCGGCGGCCATCCGTTCCGGGTCGGTGATCCAGGTCGGGTTGCCGCCGTCCAGATACACGCTGAGCTGCGGGTTCGCGGTCAGAGTGGTGATCGCTTCGGTCAGCAGCCGGTAACGCTCGGCCCGCTGTGTGTTCGTCAGACAATCCTCGACGGCCTGGGCCACCGCGTCGGGTTCGAGGATCACGATGGCCCGCCGGTCGGTCAGGGCCGAGGCGACCGCGGCCACCCACGCCGTGTACTCGGCCGCCGAGCCGGCGCCACCGGCCGAGTGGCCGCCCGAGCAGTCGCGGTGCGGGATGTAGTAGAGGACCAGCACCGGGATCTGGACGGCGGCCGCGGCAGCCGCAGCTACCTCGCCGGCCCGGGCGGTGTTGGGGTCGGCGATCCAGGCCGCCACCGGGCGGTCGGCGATCTCGCGGATGAGCGCCGCGTCGGCCGTCCGGCCCGCGGCCTCGAACGCGGTGACCTGGTCGACCGCCGGGCCTGTCGGTTCGACGTACAAAGCGGCCGGCGGGGCCGACGACGGCGGGGGCGCGGGGGTGGCCACCGGGGCCGAGTTCTCGGGGCGGGCCAGCCAGACCACAGCGGTGACCGCGACAACCACGGTCACCGCGAGGGCCAGCAGCTTCCCGCGGCGGGAGGCTCGATGCCGGGCCACTAGGCGACCTGCACCCAGCGGCCCATCGACGGCACGCCGGAGTCGTTGATCAGGAAGAGCATGTACCAGCCGGACGGCAGCAGGCCTTTCTCGCCGGGAATAGTGATGGTCAGGCCGCCTTCCGCGCGTTCGACGCCGACGGCGACCGAGCGCTGGTCGACGTCGACGACGTGGGTCACCGCGCTGGGCCGCATCAGGCGGGCGCGCTTCACGTCGGCGCTGCCGGTCGTGAAAGTTACCGTCGACCCGCGCTCGACCCGGGTCGGCCCGCCGGTGATTACCGGTCGTGTCCCCTGAAAGAGGTACGGCGGGCTGTAGACCTCGATCCGCTTCTCGAAGCTGCCGGGGTTCTTGCCGGTCTCGTCGTACAGCGGGTCGCTGCCCAGGGTGATCACCCGGCCGTCGGGCAGCAGGATGGCCTCGGAGTGGTAGTTGCGCCCGACCGTCGACTCGGCCGCCGTGGCGAACTTGTTGGCGTCGGGCCGGTAGATCTGCGAGTTGAACAGGTCGCTGCGGGGGCGGCCCTGGTACGGGCCACCGCGGTAGCCGGAGCTGCCACCGGTGGTGAAGACGGTGTCGTCCGGCAGCAGCACCGTGCTCAGGTAGCGGGCGGGCTCGGGCAGGTCGGGTCCGGGCAGGTAGACCGGGTTGTTGGTGTCCAGGTCGGCGATGGCCGTGCGCGTGGTCGAGACCGGGGACTCGCCCACCTCGCCCCCGCCGAACAGCATCACCTTTTGCTCCTGGGCCGGCGCCAGCAGCACCGACGAACTGGTCTCGGTCAGGCGCGGCTGCTCCAGGCCGGGCACGATCTCGAAGCTGTTGTCGGTCAAGTTCCAGAGCCCGGGCGTACGGCCTTCGGTGTCGGAGCCGTAGCCCGAGTTCGACCCCGAGTAGAAGAGCCGGTCGTCGGCCATCAGGTGCAGCGCCGGATAGGTCGGGAAGTAGCGCTTCAGCTCGGGCGCGTCGACCCAGCGCCGGGCCGAGCGGTCGTAGCGCTCGTTGTCGCCGGGCAGGATGCGGCCGAACTCGTCGAGGCCGGAGACGGCCAGCACGTCGCCGTCGGGCAGCTCGGCCAGGGTCGGGTACCAGCGGCTCTTCACCATGTCGCCGGTGCGGACGTAGCGCTCGGCCACCGGGTCGAACTCGTACGAGGTCTTGTCCCCGCCGTACTCCTGCTTCTCCCGCGTGATCTTGTCGGACACGCCGTACAGGTTGTTCGCGTCGACGCCCTTCAGGCCGGTGATCGCGTACTGGCTGGGCTGCTCGACGACGGGGGAGTTGCCGGGCAGCACGGCGTCGACCCACACCTCGGCCTCGCCGGCGTGCTGCATCGGGAGGCCGCCGTGCATCATCTGGTGAGCGGCCGGCACGGTCACGTCGTCCCGGGTCTCGTACTCGAAACCGGTCTTCGAGGTCAGCTTGGTGCCCTTGGCGAAGAAGCGGGGGCCGGCCGTGGCCGACTCGTTCTTGAGCTTCATGACGCCGGCCGCGTTGGTGATGTCGCCCTCAAGCACCTCGTAGCTCTTGGTGCCGCCGGCGATCAGCAGGTTGCCGTTGGGCAGGAACGTGTGCCCGGCGCAGAAGACGTCGGTCGGCGTCGGCACCTCGGAGAACGCATCGGCCGCGGGGTCGTAGAGCACCGTGCGGAACGTGCCCGCCTCGAAGTTCTCGCGGTTGTTGCCGCTGCCCGCGATGATCAGCACCTTGCCCGTGCTGAGCAGCGCGGCATGGATCGCGTTGACCTGGAAACCGGCCGGGACGGGCAGCCGCGACCAGTGGCCGAACTGCTCTTTGTACGACTGTCGGTTGATGTTATAGGTGTGCAATGCGTCGGCCCCGAAGGCGACGACCGGGCGGTTGACCACCGCGACCACGGTCAGCACCAGCAGGGCGACCAGGCCGGTGCCCAGTCGCCGGGCGAGACTCGGACGAGGACGAGGGGTCATGCGTACGTCTCCACGGGCTCTTCGATCGACAGGGCGGGCTCACTCGGCTCGGCCTTCGGTTTGGGCTTCGCTCTGGCTTTCGCGCCGAGCAGGCCGATGGCGGGCGGCGTCAGGCAGATGACGAGGTTGAGGGCGGGCCACAGCCACATCCAGCCGTCCACGTGCCCGATCCCGGGCGCGACGACCAGCAGGACGGCGTAGAAGGCGGCCCACCGCAGGCCGTGCTTGAAGGTCGCGGGCCGGTCGGCCGTGGCCGCCTCGCCCTTGGGCGTGACCACGAAACGGGCCGGGCGCCGCAGCACCGCCGACACGAACGCGGACACGTAGACCGGCGTCGACAGGGTGGACACGAGCATGCCGGCCAGCCCCGAGGACCCAGCCACCTCGTGCGGGCTGACGTTGTGCCGCCGGTTCCACATGTAGAGCAGGAACTGGAACAGCGCCGCGTCCACATAGAGCATCAGCCACACCTGCTGCGGCACCTGCACGCCCTTGGCCCCGAGCACGAGATAGCCGACCGCGTTGACCGCGCCGAGCAGCCAGGCCAGGGCGGTCAGCGGGTAGTACGACATGAGCAGGCCGTAGAACAGCGACCGGCGGGGGCCGAGCCGGCGGGCGGTGCGCACGAACGAGGTCACGGCGACCTCGTCGGTGCCACGCGACCAGCGGTACTGCTGGCTGAAGTAGTCGGTCCAGGTCGACGGGCCCTCGCCGACCGCGAGCACGTCAGGGGTGTAGACCGAACGCCAACCGGCCGCGTGCAGGGTGAGGCTGGTCGCCATGTCCTCGGTGATCGAGTCCTGGATGCCGCCGATCTCGCGCAGGGCCGAGATGCGTACGGCGTTGTTGGTGCCCACGAGCATGGCCGCGCCGAACCGGTTGCCGGCCCGCTGCAGCAAAGAGTGGAACAGGTATTGCTGCGACTCGGCCCAGCGGGTGATCAAGTTGTCGTAGTTGCCGTAGATCTGGGGGCCGACGACGAAGGCGACCTTCGGGTCGTGGAAGTAGCCCAGCAGCCGCTCGCAGAAGTTGGGCAGCGGCACGTGGTCGGGGTCGACCGAGACGAACACGTCGTAGTCGTCGCCGTGGACGTCGACCCACGAGTTGTAGTTGCCGTGCTTGGTCTTCGTCTTGAACTGGCCGGTGCGCGTGTTGAACTTCTCGATGCCGTGGCGGCTGAAGTGATGGACGCCGATCCGCTCGCACATGGCCCGGACCTCGGGGTCGTCGCCCTCGTCGAGGAGCCAGACTGCGTACGGGCCCTCGTGGCGCACCTCGAGGGCGGCCCGCAGGGTGCGCTCGACCATGGCCACCGGCTCCTTGCCGGGCACGATCGTGGTCAGGAAGGCCACCCGCAGGCCGGGGTCGGGGGTCAGCGGCTCGGGATCGCGGGCCCAGATGGTGGCGAGGCAGAGCGTCACCACGTTGACCAGGCGGAACACCTCGATCAGGAGGGTCGCGCCGATCATGAACCAGGTGGCGAGGTGCAGCACCGGGTGCAGGGCGCGGTCCGGCACCTCGACCGAAGACAACAGCCACGCGACGAACGTGGCCTCGAAGACGAACGCGAAGAGCGTGATGGCCACGTTGCCGATCGGGCGACGGCCGGCCAGGCGGCGCAGGGCGATCGGTCCCGGGGTGGGTGGCGGGGGCCCGGCCGGACCGGCCAGCCCGCTGTAGGCGTCGTAGTCGTAGCGGGGCGGGGGGATCACAGCTTCCTCGTCCTCTCACCACCGTGACCCTGAGTAGTGACCAACCAAATCGGGCAAAGTCACTGAGGGTCATGGCGGTCACGTGCGGCTACACGTTTGACCTGCATATTGCTCAGCAGCTAGTAACTGAACGTGCAGGCTATGCGTCGCCTGTGTGGAGTCTGAGTACTTGTGATCAACTTCACGAACACATAAAGTAATGACGGGCATTTTCGTCAGTTTTCGGACGCCAAGCCCAAGGCGTAGGCGGGCCACCAGTGGCCGGCCGGTGGGGCGCCGCGGCCGCAGGCGCCGTCGGACTCGCCGGGACGCTTGACCCAGAGATAGGCGTCGACCAGCGGGCGGCCCGTCTTCAGAGTGGGCGGCTGGCCCAGCGCGCGGCCGGGCGGATTGCACCAGTTGCGGTGCCCGGAAGATTGGCGAGCCGGGCCGTTGCCGTTGCGGCTGGTGTCGATGACGAAGGGCGCCCCGCCGAGCCGCTTCGAGAGCTCTGTCCCGTACCGGATGTTGGAACTGGTGGTCTCGAAGTTGGCCACGTTGAGGGCGAAGCCGCGGGCCCGCGCGATCCCGGCCTTCTTCAGGGCCGCAGCCATCGTGGCGGTGTCGGTGATCCAGGCCGGGTTGCCGCCGTCGAGATAGACGGTCAGGCCGGGGTTCGCGGTCAGCTTGGTGATGGCCCGGCTCAGCAGGCGGTAGCGCTCGGCCCGTTGACCGACGGTCAGACAATCCTGCAGGGACTGGGCCACCGCGTCCGGTTCGAGGATCACGATGGCGCGGCGGCCGGTCAGCGCGGCGGTGACGGCGTCGATCCAGGCCGCGTAAGCCGGGCCGGTCGCCGCCCCGCCGGCCGAGTGGCTCGCGCAGTCGCGGTGCGGGATGAAGTACAGCGTGAGCACCGGGATGAAGCCCCGGGCGGCCACCAGCACGCGGCCGACCCGGGCGGTGTCGCCGTCGGCGAACCAGGTCGCCACCGGCCGGGTCGCGATCTTGCGGATGAGCGCGGCCTGGGCGGTGCGGCCTTCCTTCTCGTACGCCATGAGTTGCTCGACGGCCGCGCCGGTGCGCTCGACATAGAGCTCGGTCGGTGGTGGCGGCGGCCCGTACGTCTCGTGCCCCACCCGCGACGGCCAGCCGGCCGCCAGCGCCGCGGTCAGTCCGGCGGCCATGACCCGGTGGCCCGGGCTGATCAGAAAGGCCACATACCGGACGGTACCGCCTCAGGAATCGCTCCGGCGGACGATCACGTCCGGCTCGAAGCGGTCCTCGGCTCGGTCTGCGCCCTGCTCAGGGGGCGGTCACCTGATAGATCGCCCCGGCGTAGTCGTCGCTGACGTAGATCGCGCGGTCCGGGCCTTGGACGGCCATGACCGGGCGGCCCCAGCGGGAGCCGTCCTCGCGCTGGAAGCCGGAGAGCAGCGTCTGCTGCGGCCCGAGCTTGTTGTCGCGCCAGGCGAAGAAAGACACCTCCGGCGGCCGCGGGGGCTTGCGGTTCCACGAGCCGTGGATGCCGACCAGCGCGCCCGCCCCGTACGCCCCGGGCACTTCGGTCGCGAAGCTGAGCCCCAGCGGCGCCGAGTGCGCGCCCATGCCCTGCTCGACCGGGCGCAGGGTCGCGCAGTCCAGCTTCGAGCCGTCGCGGTTCGTGTCGAAGTCGCGGACGAAGGGCCGGTCGGTGTAGCTGAGCGGCGAGTCCTGTTCCCCGGGCTGCAGGTCGGGGTCGGGGTTGCAGTAGGGCCAGCCCAGGTCGCGGCCCTGTTCGAGCTTGGCCAGCGGCTCGAGCGGGTGGTCGTTGACGTACGTGGTGTCGACCTTGCCGTAGTCCTTGCTGTCGTACGGGAAGGGGATGTTGTCGCGGTTGTTGACGGCCGTCCACACGCCGCCGTCGGGCGCCACCGCCAGCCCGGTGCCGTTGCGGACGCCGCGGGCGAAGGTCTCGAGCTTGCCGTCCTCAAAGCGCAGGATCGACGCGCGTTCGGGGTCGGTGTCGCGGTCCTCGGCCGAGATGTTGCCGGTCGATCCGATCGAGACGTACAGCTCGCCGTCGCGGCCGACGGCGACGCTCTTGAGGGCGTGCGCGTACTTGCCGCCCAGCTCGGGGCTCTTCTTGTCGGGCAGGCCGCCGACCACGACGCGCCGGCCGGAGACCTTGCCGGCGGCGTACGCGAAGGCGTTGATCTGGTTGCTCTCGGCCACGTAGAGGGTGTCGCCGTCGAGGGCCAAGCCGTGCGGCTGGTTGAGGCCCTCGACGAGGGTCTGCTGCTCGCCGTCGGTGAGGACCAGGACGTCACCGGACTCGGGCCGCGAGACCAGCAGCTTGTCGTCGGGCGTCCAGGCCAGCAGGCGCGCGCCGGGCACCTTGGCCCAGCGGCTCACCGTCCAGCCGGGCGGGGCCTCGACGGTTTGGCCGTCGCCGTTGCGCACCTCGGTCGCGACCAGCGTGGCCGTGTCGACCGCGGCCGAAGGGTGCACGGTCTTTCTCGGTTCGGCCGGGGCGTCGGTGGAACACGCCGCCGCGCCGAGCAGAAGTCCGCCGGCCATCACCACGCGCACGATCGATCTCATCGAACCATTGTTCCCGGCTCTGTGTCGTTCATCCTCCTCGCCCCGGCCCGGCAGACTCTTTCTCACCCCGGCGTGGCTGTGTCTCATCCGGGCTCGGCTTCCTCGAATACGAGCAGGGTGCGCGTGTTGACCACGCCCGGCATGCCCTGGATGGCGTCGAGCACCAGGCGTCCCAGGGCGGCGTTGTCCTCGGCCCGCACCAGCATGATGACGTCGAACTCGCCGCCGACCAGCGCGATGTGCACGACGCCGGGCAGCGCGCGCAGCCGGTCGGCCACGTCCCGCCACTCGGCCTGATTGAGATTCACCGTCACGTACGCCGTGGTGCCCAGACCCGCCGCGACCGGGTCCACGTCGGCCTTGAAGCCCCTGATCACCCCGGTCGTGCGCAGGCGCTCGACCCGGGCGTAGGCGTTGGCCCGCGAGATGTGCAGACGCTCGGCCAGCGTGCGCATCGACAGCCGGCCGTCGCGGGTCAGCTCGGCCAGGATCAGGCGGTCGACGTCGTCGAGCGGGCCTGCCATCTGTCTCACCCTCCCGGCTCCGGCGTCGCGCGGCCTGGACGTTTGGTCGTTGATCGGCCAGTACGAACGTACATCTTCTCGGTTCCGGGCCAGTAGTGGAATCCAGATGGCAACGCGAGAAGCATGGGCCCATGACAGGTGACGCAGACCACCTTCTGCCCTCCGACACCCCGGTGACCCTCATCGACGCGCACGGCCACCCCGTCGCCGATGCCGGTCGCGCCCTCCCCGACGATGCCGCGCTGCGCCGCGCCCTGGCCTCGCTGATCACTGCCCGCCGGCTCAACGATCAGGCGTACGCCCTGGTCCGCCAGGGCCGGCTGGCCGTCTACCCGTCGTCGCACGGGCAGGAGGCGTGCCAGATCGCCGCGGCCCAGGTGCTCGACGAGGGCGACTGGCTGTTCCCGACCTATCGCGACACGGCGGCCGTGGTCGAGCGCGGGGTCGACCCGGTCGAGGCGCTGACCCTGCTCAAGGGCGACTGGCACTGCGGCTGGGACCCGTACGAGCACCGGGTCGCCCCGCATGCCACGCCGCTGGCGACCCAGTTGCCGCACGCGGTCGGGGTGGCCCACGCGGCCCGGCTGCGGGGCGAACCGACCGTGGTGATGGCGCTCTGCGGCGACGGCGGCACCAGCGAGGGCGACTTCCACGAGGCGCTCAACTTCGCCGCCGTGCTCAAGGCCCCGGTCGTCTTCCTGATCCAGAACAACGAGTACGCGATCAGTGTGCCCCTGGCCCGGCAGACCGCAGCGCCGTCGCTGGCCCACAAGGGTGTCGGCTACGGCCTGCCGGGCGAGCGCGTCGACGGCAACGACGTGGCCGCGCTGCTGTCGGTGCTGGGCAACGCGGTGATCCGTGCCCGCGCCGGCGAGGGACCGCAGTTGATAGAGGCGCACACCTACCGCATGCAGGCGCACACGAACGCCGACGACGCGACCCGCTACCGCGCCGCCGCTGACGTCGAGGCGTGGACCGGGCGCGATCCGATTGTCCGGCTGTCGGCCTATCTGTCGATCGACGAGACCGCCTTCCGCGCCGAGGCGGAGCGCGTGGCCGAGCATGTGCGCGACGGGCTGAACCGGGACATCGAACCCGATCCGGCCCAGCTGTTCGCTTCCGTCTACTCCTCGCCGACTCCGCAGTTGCGGGAGCAGGCGGCTCAGCTGGCCGACGAACTGGACCGGGAGGTGGCGGCGCGATGACCCGGCACGAGAAGTTGTCGATGGCCCAGGCGCTGAACCGGGCCCTGCGCGACGCATTGTCCGACGATCCGACGGTCGTAGTATTCGGCGAGGATGTCGGGCCGCTGGGTGGCGTCTTCCGCGTCACCGACGGGCTGACCGCCGAGTTCGGCGAAGACCGCTGCTTCGACACGCCCCTGGCCGAGTCCGGGATCGTCGGCGTGGCGGTCGGCATGGCCATGAACGGCATGCGGCCGGTGGTCGAGATGCAGTTCGACGCGTTCGCCTACCCGGCCTTCGAGCAGATCGTCAGCCACGTGGCCAAGATGCGGAACCGCACGCGCGGCCGGGTGGCGCTGCCGATGGTCATCCGGATCCCGTACGCCGGGGGGATCGGTGGCGTCGAGCACCACTGCGACTCGTCCGAGGCGTACTACGCGCACACGCCCGGGTTGCACGTGGTGGCGCCGTCGACGCCGGCCGACGCGTACGCCATGTTGCGGGAGGCCATCGCCTCGCCCGACCCGGTCGTGTTCCTCGAACCGAAGAAGCTGTACTGGAGCAAGGAAGAGGTCGAACTCGGCCCACGCCCGCCGGCCATCGGGCGGGCCGTGGTGCGGCGCGAGGGCACGGACGCCACGCTGATCGCGTACGGGCCGAGCGTGCCCGTCGCCCTGGAGGCGGCCGAGGTGGCCGACCGCGAGGGGCGCAGCCTGCAGGTGGTGGATCTGCGCTCGATCGTGCCGTTCGACGACGAGACGGTGTGCGCGGCGGTCCGCTCCACCGGCCGCGCGGTGGTGGTCGCCGAGGCGTCGGGCTTCGCCAGCGTCTCGTCCGAGATCGTGGCCCGGGTGACCGAGCGGTGCTTCCACTCGCTGGCCGCGCCGATCCGCCGGGTTACCGGTTTCGACATCCCGTACCCGCCGCCGAAATACGAGCACCTGCACCTGCCCGGCGTCGACCGGGTCCTCGACGCGGTCGACGACCTGCAGTGGGAGGACTCGTGACCGACCAGGTGTCCGAGCGCGCTGACCAGGGGTCCGAGTCGCTTGACCAGGTGTTTCGGCTGCCGGATCTCGGCGAGGGGCTGACCGAGGCCGAGGTGGTGCGGTGGCTCGTGGCCGAGGGCGACGTGGTCGAAGTCGATCAGCCGGTGGTCGAGGTGGAGACGGCCAAGTCGCTGGTCGAGGTCCCGTCACCGTTCGCAGGTCAGGTCGCCATCCGGCACGCGCCGGAAGGGGGCGTGCTGGAGGTGGGCAAGCCGCTGCTGACGGTCGCTGCAGCCGGCTCGACTCCTCCGCCGCTTTCGGCTGGTGCGTCGGCTCCGCTTTCTGCGCCGGCACCGCTCCTCGTGTCGACTTCAGATGGTGCGTCCGCTTCGGTTCTTGCGCCGGCTTCGGATGGTGCGTCTGCCACGGTTGCTGCGTCGGCGTCGGATGCTGCGGCGGCTTCGTCCCCTGTGCCGGAGGGCGCTTCCGCTTCGTCTGCCTCGGGCGAGACTTATCGCGAAGAGGAACGGGCGGGCTCGGGGAATGTCCTCATCGGGTACGGCACCTCGGGCGGCGCTGCCGCGTCGGGGCGTCGCCGTCGGCCGCGAGCGGCGGTGGCGCATGCGGTGCCGGCGCCGGTCTCGCGCGTGCCGCTCGTCGTCTCGCCGCTGGTGCGGAAGCTGGCCCGCGAGGGCGGTGTCGACCTCCGCACACTCGACGGCACGGGGCCGGGCGGGCTGATCGTCCGCTCCGACGTGACCCGGGCGCTGGCCGTGCCGTCCGCACCGCTGCCGTCTGCGCCATCGTCGGCGGGCCCCCTTGCGCCGCCGAACTCGTCCGCGTCGCCGGGATCGATCGCAGCCTCGGGGCCACTTGCAGCGCCCGGTTCGCTTGCGGCGCCCGGTTCGCTTGCGGCGCCCGGTTCGCTTGCGGCGTCGGGGTCGGCCGTGGCTTCGGGGTCGTTCGCGGCGGCGAGTTCATTTGCGGCGCCGGGGGAGCGGCGCACTCCGATGAGTGCCTTCCGCCGGGCGACATCGGCCGCGCTCACGCGCAGCCGGGCCGAGATCCCGGAAGCCACGGTGTGGGTCGACCTCGACGCCACCCGGCTGTGGGAGCTGCGCGAGGCCACCCGCCCCGGACCCGGGCTGATGGCCTACATCGCCCGCTTCACGGTGGCCGCGCTGCGCGAGTACCCCGTCTTCAACTCCCGCGTGGACACCGAGCGCCAGGAGATAGTCGAGCTCGATCGTATTGACCTGGGCGTAGCAGTCCAGGGCTCGCGCGGTCTTGTGGTCCCGGCCGTCACCGATGCCGGTTCGCTCACCACGACCCGCCTGGACGAGGAGATCCGCCGTATCACCGAGGCCGCCCGAGCCGGCACGTTGACCGGCAACGGCACTTTCACCCTCAACAACTACGGCAGCTTCAACGTCGACGGCAGCGCCGCCATCATCAACCACCCCCAGGTGGCCATCCTGGGTTTCGGACGCATCATCGACCGCCCCTGGGTCATCGGCGGCCAGCTCTGCGTTCGCAAGATCTGCCAGATGAGCTTCGTCTTCGACCACCGCGTGGCCGACGGCGCCACCGCCGCCGCCTTCATGCGCAGTGTCGCCGACGCCATCGAGAACCCGGCCTCGGCGATCGCCAAGCTCTGAACGGTTCGGCGGCCGCTGACGAACCTGAGTCGGGCGGCTGCGGAGTTCCGCGTGCCCGGCGGTTACGGCGGTGAGGGAGTTCCGCGCGCCGATTGTGTGGCGATCAGGCAATCGTCGGACCCGACGGCTGATCGCCACGCTGTGAACGTGCGGTTCTGCGACCGCGAGTTCGCGTGCGAGACTCGCGGGCATGCGGGTGGTGCTGCTCGGGCCGGTGGGGGCGGAGGCCGGGGGAGAGGCGCTGCGGCTCGGTGGGCTCAAGCAGCGGGCGGTGTTCGCGTTGCTGGCTCTCAATGCGCGCCGGGTCGTGCCGCTCGACCGGTTCGTCGATGAGTTGTGGCCGCGGGAGCCGCCGGCGCGGGCCACGTTGGGACTGCAGTCGTACGTTTCGCGTCTGCGTCGCCTGTTGGCGGCCGACGGGCCGCACCTGCTGACCCGGCCGCCGGGGTGGATGTTGGACCTCGACCCGGCCCATGTGGACGTCAACCGTTTCGAACAGCTGCTGACCGACGCCCGCCGGGCCGGCGATCCGCGCGCGCTGCTGGCCGAGGCGCTGGGGCTCTGGCGCGGGGACGCGCTCGCCGATCTGCAGGCGGTGCCCTTCGCGCGGGCCGAGGCAGCCCGGCTGGCCGAACTACGCCTGGCGGCCGAGGAGTTCGCGCTCGAAGCGGCCCTGCTCGCCGGGGACGCGGAGGCCGTGGTGGCCGCGGGCGGACGGTTCGTGACGGCCAACCCGTTCCGCGAGCGCGGCTGGCGGGCGCTCGCCCTCGGGCTGTACCGCACCGGGCGCCAGTCTGACGCGCTGGCCGTCCTGGCCCGGCTGCGGCGCGGGCTGGCCGAGGAGCTGGGGCTCGACCCGGCCGACGACACCCGTGAGCTCGAGGCCGGCATCCTGCGCCACGACCCGGCCCTGACAGTGGTGCCGGCCCCGGCTGTCGTCGAGCTGAGCGACCCCCCGGAAGCCGACGCGGCCGACTCCCTGCTCGGACGGGCGGCCGCGCTCGCCGTGGTCGATCAGGCTCGGGCCGCCGCCGGGCGGGGGCGAGGCGCGTTGCTGGTGCTGGAGGCGTCGGCCGGGGCGGGCAAGACGACCCTGCTGCAAGCGGTGGCCGAGCGGGTCGTCGCGGCCGGCGGCTCGGTGGTGCACGGGTCGGGAGTGGGCACAGGGGCCATGCCGGCGCTGTGGCCCTGGGTCACCATCGTGCGCGAGGTCGCGGAACGCCTGCCGGACGGCGCGCCCGGCGAGGCGGCCGGGCACGCGCTGGAGCTCATGGTGGCGGGCGGGCCCGCGGGCGGCTCGCCGACCCGGCTCTTCCGCGGGGTCGTCGACCTGCTGCTGGCCGCGCATCGGGTCGCGCCGTTGCTCGTGGTCCTCGACGACCTGCAGTGGGTGGATCCGGACAGCCGCACCCTGCTCGCGCTGGCCGTGGATCAGTTGATCGACCACGGTGTGCTCTTCGCCGTCGCGGTCCGCAGCGGGGAGCCGGGCGCCGAGGCCGTGGTGGCCGCGTTGCGCCGCGACGCCGTGGTCCGGCTACCCCTGCCCGGGCTCGGGGTCGACGACATCGCCGAGGTCGTGCGCCGCGTCTCGGGCCAGGTGCCGGGGCCCGGCGTGGCCGAGGCGCTGCATCGGCGTACCGAAGGGAACCCGTTCTTCGTCGGCGAACTGGCCCGGTTGCTGGCCAGTGAGCAGCGGCTCGACCCCGACGCGGTGGGCGAGGCGCTGCCGGCCGGCGTCGAGGAGGTGCTGCGGCGGCGTCTCGAACGACTGCCGCAGCCGACGGTCGCGCTGCTCACGGTGGCCGCGCTGGCCGGCCGTCCGATCGACGTCGAGACGCTGGCCGCGGTGACCGGGCTCGACGCCGACGCGGTGCTCGATGCCGGTGAGAGCGCCCTGCTGGCCGAGCTGCTGGTCGAGCAGGGGCCGGGGTTCGCGCTGCGGCACGACCTCGTGCGGCAGACCCTCGAACGCGGGGTGTTCCAGGCCCGGCGGGTACGCCTGCACGCCCGCCTGGCCGAGGCCGTGCGCGCCCGTGGGGTGCTGGCCGCGCCGGACGTCGTCGCGGTGGCCCGGCACCTCGCCCTGGCCGAGCCCGTCACCGGGGCCGCCGCCGTGCCGTTCCTGGCCGCCGCGGCCGACGACGCGGTGACCCGCAACGCCTACCGCGAGGCCGAACGCCTGCTCGAACAGGCGCTGGCCCTGGCCGAGCGGGCCGTCGACGCGCAACTCGTTCAGTCGGTGCGCGGCCGGTTGGCCGTCGTGCGGGTCTGGAGCGGGGGAGCGCGCCCGGCCACGGGCGACGGCGGCGGCGAACCGGACCTGATCGAGAGCATCGCCGGCTGGGTCAACGCGCTGGTGACCCGGGGCGTGAGCGGCCGCTACGGCGAGGTCGTGGCGATCGCCGAGCGGGCCCTGGCCACCGATCTGGACCCGGCCGCCCGGGCCGCCGCGCACTTCGTCGCCGGCTGGGGGCAGACGGTCCGCGGTCAGCTGGACGAGGCGGCCGAGCACCTGCGCGCGGCCGCGGAACATGAGATCGGCGTGCCCGCGATTCAGATCGCGGTGCCCGCCTACACCGCGATCGTCGCGCACTGCCGCGGCGATGACCCGGCCGCCGACCGGGCCGTCCGGCTGGCCCACGATCGGGCGGCCGGCGACGCGACCCTCACGATGGAGACCGACCTGTACGCGGCGTGGCTGCACGCCATGCGGGGCGATGCCGACGCCTGCCACCGGCGGGCCACGGCGTGCGCCGATCACGAGGACTCACTCTTCGGCGCGCACGCCCGTGTGCTCGTGGCCTGGGCCGAGGCGATGCGGGGCGACCCGGCCGCGCCGGGTCGGGCCGACGAGGCGTACCAACGGGTTGCTGCTTCCGGGGTGTTGCTGTTCCTGCCGTTCTATCTGTTGCTGCGGGCCGAGGCCCATCGGCGCGTGGGTGACGCCGGCCGGGCCGCCGAGCTGGTCGCCGAGGCCGCGACCCGCAGCGCCGTGCTGGGCGACGTGTGCCGGGTTCCGCGGCTGACCGCAAACGGCGTGCAAGGATCGCGCAAGCCCTGAGCCGCATCGTCGGGGCATGACCACAGTGCTGCGGCGGACACCGGCCGGGAACACCACCCGCTGGGAACTCGCCGACATCGCCGCCCCGCCGGGAACCCCGGCCCTCGGCACCGCCGTCACGCGCACCGGCGCCGACGGCGTCACCCGGCTCCTCGAACTGACCCCACCGCTGTCCGAGCTCGTTTGCGAGCTGGTGGCCGCGCTGCGCCGCACCGGCGCGACCGCGCTCGAGCTGCCCGCGGACGAGCCTCAGGTGCTCGCCGGCCTGTGCTGCGAGGACTTCGAGCACGTCGGCCCGCACCTTCTCGTACGGTTCTGAAGGGACACCACCATGCAGTCCACGCTCGTCACGCCGGCCGGGCCCGTCCGGTCCGGGATCTCCCGCTGGATCGCCGGCCACCCGCTGACCGCCTTCCTGGCCTGGTTGTTCACCGTCGGCCAGGGCATCGCCTTCTTCCCGCTGCTCGTCGACGTTCCCGTGCCCCACCAGGTGTTCATCGTGGCCACGTCGCTGCTCGGGCTGCTGCTGCCCGCGGTGGCGATCACCTGGATCGCCGACGGGCCGGCGGCCGCCGGCCGGTTCCTGCGCCGGTTCGTCGACTGGCGGGTCGCCTGGCGCTGGTACGCGCTGGCCCTGGCCGTCGTGCCGGTCGTCGCCGTCGGGCTGGCCCGGCCGCTGCTGGGCGCGCCCACCGGATCCTGGACCGACGCGCTCGTCTCCGGTTTCGCACTGTCCCTTGTGCTCACTCTGATCCCCAACAACTGGGCCGAGGAGGGCGCCTGGTCGGGGTTCTTCCAGGCCCGCCTGCAACAGCGGCACTCGTTGGTGATGGCCGCGCTCCTGGTCGCACCGGTCTTCGCCCTGCAACACGTGTCACTGGCGGTCGGCAACCCGTTGCCGGTGGCGGTGGCGATGCTGGCCTTCCTGGCGGTGCTGATGGTCCCGTACCGAATTCTGACCGGCCGGATCTGGAACCGCACCGGCAGCCTGCTGATCCTCGGTCTGGTGCACGCGGCCGGCAACGCCGCGGGCCCGGGCAGCGGCTTCGGCGACGGCCTGCTCCGCACGCTCTACCCCGGCGAGGCGATGACCGCCGGATTCCTGCACCTGTTGGCGTACGCCGTGGTCGGCCTCGCCGTTCT
Source organism: Paractinoplanes aksuensis (assembly GCF_024137025.1). Classification (GTDB taxonomy): domain Bacteria; phylum Actinomycetota; class Actinomycetes; order Mycobacteriales; family Micromonosporaceae; genus Actinoplanes; species Actinoplanes aksuensis. Next base: position 19,268 of record NZ_JAMYJR010000056.1, on the reverse strand, counting down.
CGCTCTCGGAAGGAAGTAGATGCCATGCTCGACGTCCGCGCTGTCACCAAGAACTTCGGCCGGCACACGGCGGTCCAAGACCTTTCCTTCACCGTACGACCGGGGGCCGTCACCGGCTTCCTCGGCCCCAACGGCGCCGGCAAGTCGACGACCATGCGCATCGCCGTCGGCCTGACCCGACCCGACTCCGGCCGAATTCTGATCAACGGCCTTCCGTACGACCGGTTGGCCGCGCCGCTGCATGAGGCCGGAGTTCTGCTCGATGCCCGTGCCGTGCATCCGCGCCGCAGCGCCTACCAGCACCTGGCCGTGCTCGCGACCACCCACGGCATCCCGTTGCGCCGGGTCGACGAGGTGCTGGGCCTGGTCGGGCTGTCCGGGGTGGCCGGCCGCCGCCCGGGCGGGTTCTCGCTCGGCATGTCCCAGCGTCTCGGCATCGCCGCCGCCCTGCTGGGCGATCCCGGCGTCGTCATCCTCGACGAGCCGGTCAACGGTCTCGACCCGGAGGGCATCCGCTGGGTCCGCACGCTGCTGCGCAGTCTCGCCGCCGAGGGCCGCACGGTTTTCCTCTCCTCCCATCTGATGAGCGAGATGGAGATGACGGCCGACCGCCTGATCGTCATCGGCCGCGGCCGGCTCGTGGCCGACGTGACCATGGCCGAGCTGACCGCCGGCCACCAGTCCCTCGAGGACGCCTACTTCGACCTGACCCGCGACTACACCCTGGAAGGGGAGTCCCACCGATGAGCGCGCTCACGACCCGTCCCGCCCTGACCTTCTCCCGCGTGCTGGCCGCGGACCGGCGCCGCCTGCGCACCGTCCGCTCCACCTGGTGGTTCGCGGCCGCGGCGGTCGTCCTGACCGTCGGCATCGGGGTCTTCCCCGCCGTCGGGGTGCTGGTCGGCGCCCTGCCCGGCAGTGAGGTGGAGACGCTGGCCGGAGTGCTCGGGGGTATCTCGGTGGCCGAGATCCTGGTCGCCGTCTTCGCCGTTCGCACGGTCACCGCCGAGGCGCCGTTGCCGGTCTTCACCGCCGTGCCACGGCGGGCGACGGTCGTTCTCGCCCGCGCCGTCGTGGTCGCGACCGCCGTCCTGGCCGTCGCCTCGGCCCTTGTCCTCGGCACGTTCGCGGTGGTCCACGTCCTGCTCGGGTCGGCCGGGGTGGACCTGTCGCTGACCGCGCCGGGCGTGGCCCGCGCGCTCGCCGGAGCGGTTCTGCACCTGACCGTGGTGGCCGCGCTGGCCGTCGCCGCCGGCTGGCTTCTGCGCAGCGCGGTGGCCGCCGTGGCCGCGGTCCTCGGCCTCTACTACGTCCTGCCGGTTCTGGGGTTCCTCCTGCCGGCCGCGGCGGCCGCGACCGTCCTGCCGTGGCTGCCCGGCAGCGCCGCGGCCACCTTGATGGGACCGGAGCCGACACAACCGTGGGCGCCCGCTCTCGCCTTGATCGGCTACGCCGTGAGCGCCTCGCTGATAGCGGTGGCAGTGGTGCGCCGACGCGACATTTGACCCTTCGGCCGGACTGCGAGCCCGAAACTTGTTTCGGACTTGCAGTCCGTTTCCTCTGCCTCAACCGGTCGTTGACATCGAAGTAACCCGATGGAAGCATTCCCGAAAAGGTTTTCGGCGTTTCTCCCCCTGCGCCGCCGGCCGTGCCTGGCCGTGTGGTGTTGCGCCTCCTCCGCCCGAATGACCTAAGGAGGTGCCGCGGTGCCACGTCCCCCACTGGCCATCGCGACAATCGCAGTCCTGACCAGCTCCCTACTCGTCGTCGCGGCCTCGCCCGCGCAGGCCGCACAGACCATCGGCTACCCGAGCTTCTCGGGGCCGTCCATCCCCGCGCCGCCGGTCGCCCTGACCACCGGCAACACCATGCAGGCGATCTACGACGCCGAGGCCGGCGGCACCGACTTCTGGATGGACCGGCTGCTCGCCCGACCGGGCAACGACCCGGCCGGCACCTGGCTGATGAGCCGGGGCCGGGCCGTGTTCATGAAGACGCACACACCGGCCACGCTGGGCTTCGGCGGCACCGTCGCCTACTGGGAAAGCATCAGCGACCAGGCCGCGTTCACCGTCACCGCCGGCTCGGGCACGTGGAGCGAGCAGGTATCGCAGCGCTGGCAGGCGCCCAGCCACTGGAGGAGCGTCCACACCAACGGCTCGCTGCGGATCAACCAGACGAAGTTCATCACCCAGAACAACGTCGCGGTCGACAACCTGGCCATCACCAACACGGGCACGGCGTCGCAGACGGTCGCGTTGCGGGTCACCTCGCCGTACGCGACGACGGTCAGCGGCACCGAGTTGACCGGCTCGCGGGCGGTCAAGAACAACCTGACCACGCTGGGTCTGCGGCTCTCCGGCGACAGTTTCACCGCCGCGAGTGGCGCGCTGACCCGCAGCGTCACGGTCGCGGCCGGGGCGACCACCACCGTCAAGGTGCAGATGGGCTTCACAGCGCCCGAGATCCCGGACTCGCTCACGGAATACAACACTGTCCGGGCCGCCGCGGCCGCCACCGCTTTCGCCGGCCACGTGCGCGAGTACAACCGCTGGTGGGCCGTCAACGTGCCCTATCTCGACGTGCCCGAGCCGGCCATCAAGAAAGAGATCTACTACCGCTGGTGGCTGATGCGGTTCAACTATCTCGACGCCAACATCCCGGGGCAGGACTTCCAGTTCCCGGTCAGCGTCGAGGGCGCGCTGGGCTACAACAACGCGATCGCGCTGACCCAGCCCATGCACATCGACGACCTGAAATACCTGCGCAACCCCGCCTGGTCGTACGGGCCATGGTTGTCGGTGGGGCAGTCGTCCAAGGGCGGCCGGTTCATGGACAACCCCGGTGACCCCGAGAACTGGTCCAACAGCTACACGCAATACATCGCCGAGGCGGCGTGGCGCAGCTATCAGATCCACGGTGGACAACCCGGTATCGCGGCCAACCTCGCCAAATACGCCGAAGGTGACGTCAAGGGCCAGTTGTCGTACTACGACCACGACAACAACGGCCTGATCGAGTACGACTGGGGTGCGCTGACCGGCAACGACGCCGACGCGGTGTCGTTCCACTGGCGGGCCGGCAACCTCGACCGCGCCGAATCGGCCTACGTCTACAGCGGCGCCCTCGCGGCGTCCCAGGCCTACGCGTCGATCGGCAACACCGCCAAGGCGACCGAGATGCAGCAGATCGCCGACCGCATCAAGAACGCGATCAGCACGGTCTTGTGGGACTCGACGAACAAGCTCATCAAGCACCGGCACGTCTCGACCAACGCGCTCGTGCCCTGGAAGGAAATCAACAACTATTACCCGTACGCGGTGGGCGCGATGCCCAACACGGACGAGTACCGCCAGGCCCTGCGGCTGTTCGCCGACCCGGCCGAATACCCGGTCTTCCCGTTCTTCACCGCCAACCAGAAAGACAAAGCCGCGGCGGCCGCAGCCGGTCAGCCCGGCAGCAACAACTTCTCGACCATCAACTCGACCGTGCAGTTCCGGCTGTACTCGTCTGTGCTGCGCAACTATCCGAACTCGTGGATGAGCGCCGAGGACTACAAGAAGCTCCTGTACTGGAACACTTGGGCGCAGTACGTCGGCGGCAACACGCAGTGGCCCGACGCCAACGAGTTCTGGGCCGACTGGAACGCCGGCACCTCGACCATCGACTATCGGTCGTGGATCCACCACAACATCCTCGGCAGCAGCAACTGGACCGTCATCGAGGACGTGATGGGCCTGCGCCCGCGCACCGACAAGCAGGTCGAGCTGAGCCCGATCGGCATCGGCTGGACCCACTTCGCGGCCAACAACCTGCGCTACCGCAACGCCGACCTGAGCATCGTGTGGGACGACCCGGCCGACGGCGTGACCCGCTACAGCGGGATCCCGCAGGGCTACTCGATCTTCGTCAACGGCACCCGGGTGGCCACGGTCGACAAGCTCGTGCGCTTCGTCTGGAACCCGGACACCGGTGCGGTCACGTTCCCGGCCGGTGGCGGCACGGTGCTCTACAACCAGGCGTACGCCGGGATGCAGACGCCTTCGGCGGTCACGCAGAACAGCGCGCAGATGGTGGACATGTTCAACAAGGCCGGTGTCGACCTGACCGGCAATCTGACCAACTACGCGCAGGGCGCGGGCACGTCGGCGTCGTACACGGCGAGCGGGACGGCCGGGGCCAACGCGGTCGACGGGTTCCCGATCAACGAGCCGCTGTGGGGCACGTACGGGTCGGCCAACGCCACCGACTGGCTCGAGCTCAACCTGGGTCAGGCCCGCACGGTCGACGAGGTGCGGCTGTGGTTCCGCAACGACCGGGCCACCAACCGCTATCGAGCGCCCGCTTCGTACCAGATCCAGTATCTGAACGGCAGCACGTGGACGAATGTCGCGTCGGCGGTCAAGACGCCGGCCGGCCCGCAGGCGAACTACAACGTGGTCCGGTTCGGCGCGGTGAGCGCGACCCGGCTGCGGGTCCAGGTCACGCACGCATCCGGGTTCAAGACCGGGCTCACGGAAGTAAAGGTCTACAACCGTGGGGGCGGGGTCGTCCAACCGCCGACCGGGAACCTGGCCACGAGCGCGACGCCGACGGCCAGTTACACGTCGTCGTGGGAGAGCGTGGCGGCGTTGAACGACGGCATCGATCCGCCGTCGTCCAACGATACGACGAACCCACGATGGGGTACGTGGCCGCAGACCGGGCAGCAGTGGGCCGAGCTGACGTGGCCGAGTGCCCAGACGCTGAGCAGTGCCGACGTCTACTTCTTCGATGACAACGGCGGGGTGCGGGTGCCGGCGTCCTGGAAGCTCCAGGCCTGGAACGGGTCCGCCTACGTCGATGTGGGTGGGGCTTCGGGGTATCCGGTCGCCGCCAACCAGTACAACCACGTGACGTTCACCTCGACGAGCACCACCCGGTTGCGGGTCGTGCTCACCAGTGGCGCCGGCTCGGTCGGCCTCCTCGAGATCAAGGCGTTCGCATGAACTTGACCCGGCGTACCTTGCTCGTGGGATCGGCCGCTGCCGCCACCGTTCTGTCCGTGGGCGCCAAGGCGTCCGCGGCCGCTCGGCCGGACACCGGTGTCTCGGCGTACGCGTTTCCGCTGACCGCCGTGCGGCTGTTGTCCAGTCCGTTCACCGCGAACGCGGCCCGCATCCAGTCGTATCTGCTGTTCCTCAACAACGACCGGCTGTTGCACACCTTCCGGCTCAACGTGGGGCTCTCGTCGTCGGCGACCGCTTGTGGTGGCTGGGAATCGCCCAGCACCGAACTGCGCGGGCACTCCACCGGTCATCTGCTGACCGGGCTGGCTCAGGCCTATGCGAGTACGGGCGACACGGCGTACAAAACGAAGGGCGATCAGATCGTCGCCGTGTTGGCCCAATGTCAGGCCCGCGCGGCGACGGCCGGTTATAACACGGGTTATCTGAGCGCTTTTCCGGAAAGCTTCATCGACCGGGTCGAGGCGCGGCAGAGCGTGTGGGCGCCCTATTACACGCTGCACAAAATCATGGCTGGGCTGCTCGACATGCATCTGCTGGCGGGCAATGCGCAGGCGTTGACCGTGTTGCTCGGCATGGCGTCGTGGGTGAAGTTCCGCAACGACCGGCTGACCCAGACCCAGCGCCAGAACATGCTCGACACCGAGTTCGGCGGCATGAACGAGGTGCTGACCAACCTCTATCAGCTGACCGGGGACGCCGCGCACCTGGCCGCGGCCCAGCAGTTCGACCACGCCGAGGTGTTCGATCCGCTGGCCGCCAATCAGGACAGCTTGAACAACTATCACGCCAATACGCAGATCCCGAAGGTGCTGGGCGCGATCCGGGAATACCACGCGACGGGAACGACCCGGTACCGCGACATCGCGGTCAACTTCTGGGACATCGTGACGCGGCGCCACACGTACGCGATCGGTGGCAATTCCAACGGCGAGTACTTCAAGGCGCCCGACCGGATCGCCAGCGAACTGTCGGACACGACAGCCGAGTGCTGCAACAGCTACAACATGCTGAAGCTGACCCGGCAGTTGTTCTTCACGAACCCGACGCGTACGGATTACCTCGACTACTACGAGAAGGCGCTCTACAACCACATCCTGGCCTCGCAAGATCCGAACTCGTCGCACGGCTTCCAGTGCTACTACGTGCCGCTGCGGGCCGGGGGCATCAAGACGTACAGCAACGACTACAACAGTTTCGTCTGCTGCCACGGCACCGGAATGGAGAGCAACACCAAGTTCGGTGACACGATCTATTTTCACGACGGCGGGAGCACGCTGTACGTCAACCTGTTCATCCCGTCGATCCTCACGTGGGGGGCCTTTTCCGTACGGCAGGAGACGAGCTTCCCCGAGGCCGGGTCGACGAAGTTGACCGTCACCGGTGCGGGCCCGTTCACGATGCGGATCCGCATTCCGGGCTGGGCGTCGGGAGCACAGATCCGCGTCAACGGCACGGTCTTCTCGTCGCCGCCGGCCGGGGCGTACGCGGCGGTCAGCCGTACGTGGGCCTCGGGTGACGTCGTGGACGTGAGCCTGCCGATGGCGTTGACGCGGGAGGCGACGAACGACAACAGCACTGTCCAGGCGGTCAAGCTGGGGCCGATCGTGCTGGCCGGGTTGTTCGGCAACTCGAATTTGAGCGCGTTGCCCGCCCTGGATCCGGCCACGCTCACGCCGACGTCGGACGGAAGTGTTGCCCTGCAGCCGTTCTACAAGGTGCACGGGCAGCGCTACAGCGTCTACTGGTCGGTCACGGGGTCGCCGTTCGTCGCGCACTATCCGTTCGACGGGTCACCGGCCGACGCGAGCGGCAACGGCCGGACGGCGAGCATCTTCAGTGCCGGGTACGTCGCCGGTCGTACGGGAAATGCTGTGAATCTCGACGGGACGGCCGGATATGCGGCCCTGCCGTCGGGCATCCTGGCCGGGGCGAGCAACTTCACGATCGCTCTGTGGGTACGCCTCGACACCGTCACCACGTGGAGCCGGCTCGTCGACTTCGGCACGGGTACGGGGGCATACCTGTTCCTGACTCCGCGGTCGAGCGCCGGGACGCTGCGGTTCGCCATCACCACGGGGGGATCCGGCGCAGAGCAACGGATAGAAGGGCCGGCCCTGATCGCGGGGGCCTGGACCCACGTGGCTGTCACCCGTAGCGGCAACACAGGCACGCTCTATGTGAACGGTGCTTCGGCCGGCACGAACACAGCGCTCACGCTCGGGCCGTCAGCGCTCGGCGCCACGACGCGCAACTGGCTCGGCCGGTCCCAGTACGCCGATCCGTACCTCGATGGCGCGCTCGACAACGTGCGGCTCTACAGCCGGGCGCTGTCGGCGACCGAAGTCAACTCGCTCTACACCAACGGCTCCTGAGGAGTGCCCACCATGAACCGGAACTTCGGTCCGCTCCGGCGGGCGGCCGCGGCAGTATCCGCCGCGTCTCTCCTACTGGTGCTGCTCGTCCCCGGCCGCGCTTCGGCCGCCGTCACGTTCACCAGCACGATCGCCAACACCAGTACCAACAACTGCGTGACCGTGCCCGGCGGCGCCACCACCCCCGCCCTCCAACTGACCCAGGCCGCGTGCGGCCCGGCGTTCACGCTGACCCCGGTCGGCAGCAGCGCCGACACCTACACGATCGCCACCCCCGGCGGCGCCAACTGCGTCGACGTGAACGGCGTGAGCACGGCCGACAACGCGCAGATCATCCAGTGGCCGTGCAACAGCCAGAACAACCAGCGCTTCCAACTCCGTCCGATCGGCACCAACACGTTCCAGTTGGCGGCCGTGCACTCGAGCAAGTGCATCGCGGCCAACGGCACGGCGGCCGGTCTGATCCAACTGCCGTGCACGACAGCGGCCGCTCGGGTCTGGCGATTGTCGGGCTATCCGACAAACCCCGGCGGCAAGACCTTCACCAACCCACTCAAGGCACAGGGCCCCGACCCGTGGCTGACGTACTACAACGGCAACTACTACCTGGCCACGACGACGTGGAACCGCACCATCACGATGCGCAAGGCGACCACCCTGGCCGGTCTGGCCACCGCCACCGACCAGGTCATCTTCAACCTGACCCGCCCCAACGGCGCGGGCACGATGTGGGCGCCCGAGTTCCACCTGATCAACGGCCGGTGGTACTTCTACTACACCGCCGGCCAGGAGCCGTACAACCTCGGGACGCAGCGGATCCACGTGCTCGAGTCGTCCGGCACCGACCCGATGGGCCCGTACTCGTTCAAGGCCGACCTGCTCGACCCCACGGCCGACAACACGTGGGAACTCGACGCCAGCATTTTGCAGCTGAACGGCAAGCTGTACCTGCTCGGCACGTTCTACAACGGTTCCCAGCCCAACTTCATCCGTGAACTGTCCAACCCGTGGACGGCCGCCGGCACCCGGCGGATCCTCTCCACCCCCACGTACAACTGGGAAACGGTCGGCGGCGCGGTGAACGAGGGTGCCGAAGTGCTGCAGCGCAACGGAAAGACGTTCATCGTGTTCTCCGCTTCGCACTGCTCCACGCCCGACTACAAACTGGGCCTGCTCACCTACAACGGCGGCGACCCGCTGCTCTCGTCCTCGTGGGTGAAGTCGTCGACGCCGGTCTTCCAGCGCAACAATGCGGCCGGCGTCTACGGCCCCGGCCACAACGGCTTCTTCAAATCACCCGACGGCACCGAGGACTGGATCGTCTACCACGGCACCACCAACCCGAACGGCAACTGCGACCTGAACCGCTCCACGAGAGCGCAGAAGTTCACCTGGAACGCCGACGGCACCCCCAACTTCGGCACCCCGGTCGGCCTGGGCGTAACCCTCACCGCCCCGTCCGGCGAGTAGCCCGATGACGTGCTCCGGGTCTAAGCGGCCCGGAGCACGTCGAACTCGCAACCCGGCGCGTCCGGGTCGAAGCCGTGCTCGGCCAGCCATCGCCCCGCCAGCAGGCTGCGCAACGACCACCAGGCCCGGATCAGCTCGACGTCGACGCCCGGGCCGTAGCCGGCCAGCACATCGTCGAGGAACTCCGGGTGCGCGAGCGTGAGGCTGCCGAGGTCGCGGTGGGCGTCGCCCTGGGCCGCCTCGGACCAGTCGATGATGCCGGTGACCGCGTCCCCGTCGACAAAGACGTGGCTGGCATGGAGGTCGCCGTGCACGAACACCGGCTTCCAGGGCCGGAGCGCAGCCGAGGCGCGTTCACGGTTGCGCTCGACGACCGCCGCGGGCAGAACGTCGTTGGCCAGCAGCCACTCGCATTCGCTCTCGAGCTCCGCGGCGTACTGCTCGACCGGCGGCCCGACCCAGCGCGGAAGCGCAGTCTCGTGCAGAGCCCGGACAGCAGCCCCCGCCGCAGCCCACGCGGCCCGCGACGCGACGGACGGATGACCCGTACGCCCCAGGGCCTTCCCCTTGACGGCCGCCAGAGCCAGCACCGGCGGCTTCCGCCACAAGACCTCGGCCGTCGGCACCGGCACCAGGGTCATGGCCTCGACCTCGACGTCGATCCGCCGCTGATCAGGGTCGACCTTCAGAAACACGTCCCCGACCCGCAGGGTCGCCCGCTCCGCGTGGGCGATGACCACCTCGACTTCGTCCATGCCAGCCATCCTTGCCAAGCCCCCATGCCGGCGTCACCGCATTTTCTGGCCGGCGACTGTCATCATCGCCGGATGGAACAGGTGAGCAGCCGTGTGGTCTATCGCAACCCTTGGATGACTGTGCGGGAAGACGAGATCAGACGACCGGACGGCAGCGCCGGCATCTACGGCGTGGTCGAGAAGGCCGACTTCGCGCTGGTGCTGCCCCGCTGCGACGGCGGTTTCTGGATGGTCGAGCAGTTCCGCTATCCCATCGGCCGCCGGGCCTGGGAGTTCCCGCAAGGCAGCTGGGGCCGCAACGGCCACGGCGACCAGGCCGCGCTGGCCCGTCAGGAGCTGGCCGAGGAGACCGGCCTGCGCGCCGGGTCCCTGGCCCACCTCGGCCATCTCTTCGAGGCGTACGGCTATTCGACCCAGGGTTTCGACGTCTATCTGGCCTCTGACCTCGAGGAGGGCGCACCCGACCGCGAGCCCAGCGAGCAGGACATGATCCACCGCCCCTTCAGCGACGACGAGATCGTAACGATGATCCGCGCGGGCCAGATCGTGGATGCGCCGTCCCTCGCTGCGCTCACTCTCTATCGGCTGATAGAGGCCTGAGGTCGATCGGTTCGGTGTCGAGGTCGGAGACTCCGGTCCTCGACAGGAGGGCCAGCATGTCCTCCTGTCGGGGCTGGCCGAAGGTGAGCCGGTAGAGCGCCAGGTCCCGCTTCAACCGGTCGTAGCGATCCTGGTCCCGGCTCAGCGGAAGCGGCAGCACATGGCGTTCGACTGCAGCCGGGCCCGGATAGAGCCAGTACGGCATAAGGTCGCCCAGCTCCGATGTCTCACGGGCGGCGTCGTAGGCGGCCTTCCAGACGTCCCTCTCGGGTGAGCGCAAGGCTTCGGCCCGGTGATGGTGTGCGACATTGCGCCGTACGGCATGACCACCGAACCGGTGTACCCGGCCTTCACGCTGCTCGAAGTCGACCGGGTTGGGCGGCACGTTCCAATGCACGACCGCTGAGCAGTAGCGGTGGAAGTCGATGCCCTCCTGGCCCGCGCTCGTCGTAGTGACGACGAACGGCCAGAACGGACTGTTGAAGGCGCCCTGCACGTCTTCGGCCCGATTGCTGTCCTCGGCGTGCTTGCCCCCGTACCGCAGGGCGAACCGGCTCATGATGCGGATGGGCTCGTCGAGATCGTGGGGATTCGTGGCGGTGTACGGCGCCGGTCGGAGGGTGAGAGCCGCTTCGACCTTCAGGGCCAGGAGCCACAGGCCGTGGTCGTCGAGGGGCTGGTCGGCCGAGTCGGACCGTAGGACGTGCAGGTACTCGTCGAGAACCGATTGCAGACCGCCGGCCGCACAGTACTTGAGCACGGTTTGCCAATAGTGCCCGCCGAGGTTCATCCGATCCAGCAGGAGCATGGACTCGGCCCGGTTGAAGAGGATCCGCAGGCTGTCCGCGATGACGGCGGCCGCAAACCACTGTCCGCGCGGAGTGATGTGGTCGCGCTCGTCGACGAGCCGGCCCACCGCCCGCCAGGCGATGTTCCCCGGAGCATGCATGCCGATGGAGACCAGGTCATCCACGTCGGCCCGGATCAGATCGCTGTCGATGGTGGCCGTGGCGTGTGCGAGCTGCACATGCTCGTACAACGCGACGGGAGAATCTTCGGATTGCGGATCGTGCATGACGACCGCCGCGTCCCGCACGCTGAAGTCAGGCGCGGCCCAGGCCCCCGGCCAGCGCAGGACACTACGCCAGGGTTGCTGGTCGCCGCGTCCGGTGGCCCGGAGTTCCCGGGGCGCGGTGGAACGGAGGCGAGCCCGACACATCTTCTCGATCTGCTTCACCGTGACGAGGCGGTCGGGCGCCGAACGTGCGTACTCCTGTGGATCGCAGGCCTCGGCCAGGCCGGGATGCGGCCAGAACAGGGCCAGCGTGCTCATGGTGGCCGGCTGCCCACCGACCGACCGGTAGTCCAACCGCGGTGGCGGTGGTTCCGGCCGGTCGCGCCGGATCCGGCATTCGGCGTCATAGCTGAGAAGGGCGGAGACGGCGGTCGGGGTCGCCTTCCAGGACGAGAAGATCAGCCTCTTGGTGATGCCGTCGCCGGCAACCTTTGCGAAGGGTTCGGCGAGGCGGTAGTACGGCATCGAAGGCGGGATCCACAGCAGCTTCCACCAGCCGCGGTCCACGGTCTGTTCGGCCAGCCTCCGCAGCTTGCCGTGCCCGAGGTTGATCGGGTTCCAGGAGTCGAAGTCCTTCTTCTCCAGCAGCCGGGCCACTTGGAGCAGGTCTCGAACCCGCTCGCTCGGCCCCGCCCGCAGCGCCGTCCTGAGGTGCTGACCCAGCAGATAGCCTTCGACGAAGTTCAGGAAGTACGGAGCCGACTTCCAGTACTCGAGCGTCACCGGCGCGTCGAGCTCACGGCCGAGCTGCTTCATCGCGGCCCAGGATCGGATCTCGGCGGCATCGAGGTTGTCAGCCGGGAGCACGTGTTCGGTGAGCGGCATGTGCTGGTGCAACGGTGGCCGCTCGGTGCGGCACATCACCTGGAGCAGCAGCTGCCGGACGGCCCCACGAGCAGTTGCTGTCGGTTCTCCGGCGAGCAGGGTTTCACGGTACTCAGCCAGGTGGCGGCGCACATCGGCGTTCCACCTCGGGTCCGGGTTCAGGAACCGCAGGACCGCGTAGAGGTCGGCCTGATGGTCGTCGTCGGTCTCTTCCGCGTACGTGAAGGGCTTGTACGGCGTGGCCGAGAGCAACAGCACCCGGGCATGCTCGTAGTCGAACAGATGGTGGGCGAGCTCGGCCGCCTCCCCGCCGTTGTCCGGGTCGAGCAAGCCGCGGAACCGCTGGAACTCGTCGAGGATGACGAGGTCGGGTTCGAGGGCCTCGACACCGGCCTTGGCCAGCGCGGACCGCAGGTCGGCCACGAGCCGGCGGGCCCGTTGTCCCTCGTCGCGATCGAGTTCGGTCCGCCGGCCGATCGCGGACATGAACTGCCGGAAGTCGTTGAGCAACTTCCGTTCCCGCGAGTACTTTCCGAAGGCTCTGAGGACCCCGGGGTGGAACGGCGTTTCGTCCAGCCGTTCGCGGATGCTCTGGCACTCGACTTCGAAAGACTCCATGGACCGTGAAGTGCACTGCAGGATTCGCAGGGCGGCTTTTTCGCGCCACCGGTCCCAGGCATCCTTGGCCAGCAGGTGTGAGCGAAGCAGGTAGTAGATCAGGGCTCTTTCCTCGGCCGTCCCGGTCCGCCACCCGGCCTCGAACGATGTGCCTGGCGTGAACGACACGAGATTGACTGGCTTGTCGCCCGCCCGTTTCCGGTGTGGTGGTCGCGGTTCGAGTCCCAGAAGCGTGAGCCGGCCCGTCCCGGCCGGCGCCTCTTGTCCCGGTGGGCTGAGCCGGGCGAGGTTCTGCCCGGCGATCTCATGGTTCGAGCAGATGTAGACGATGTCGATGCGACGAACTCTGTCATCGCTCCGGAGTCGTTCGATCAGCTCCTCGATGATGCCGCCGGCGACCACACTCTTGCCCATGCCGGTCTCGTCGGCGATGAGGAACCGGCGGGTCGGACCCGCTCCGAACCAGCGATCCATGACGTACGCGACGGTGTCGCGCTGAAAGTCCTTGAGCTTCGTCATGCCGTCGCCCCGATCAGGCCCCGGCGTGCTTCTTCGACCAGATCCCACAGTTCGAGGAAGCCGTCCGGCAACACCGCCCGGCCCTGTTCCGTCGCAGCCATCCGGTTGATCAGGCGCGCGAGGTCTTCGAGCTGTGCGGGCCTCTCGGCCAGCGCTCCCAGCAATAGCTCCAGCAACCCGAGCTCGCCGGCCCGCCGGCTGCGGTGCCCACGCGTCTCCGCGTCTCCGCCGCTGGACTCCGCGGAATCCCCGAAGCCGAGGCCGAGCAGCAGGGCGACGAACCGCAGAAATTTCTCCGGTGTGTCGATCTGCTCCGCGAGCACCTGGTCGAGGCGGTCAGCCGGATCGCCGCTCAGCTCGGCGACAACAACAGCCCTGCGAGTCGTACCGTCCCAGGCGGTCACCGTGACGATGAGAAAGCGGGTGATCGAAGTCGTACGGAGATCGTCGAATACGACCTCGGCCGGCTTACCCGGCTTGACCGGGGCAACGGCGCCCCGGCGCGTATGCAGGCTCACGCCCAGTCCGGCCCCGCCCGGCGGCTCGGGCAAAGAGGGGACCGCGACCCGCATCGTGTGCGGCTCCTTGCCGGTCACCACGTCCGCCCGGAACGGCGCCGTACCCAGGTCGAACAGGTAGCTCTCGAGCTCCCGGCCGATGTCGTCCTCCAGTTCCACGGAGTCGCCGGGTTCGTACTCCTCCAGCAACGGTCCGAAGGAGGACATGAGGGTTTCGAGGCCGAAGTCGCGACGTGATCCGACCAGCTCGACCAGCAACTCCAGATTTCCGCCGAAGGCTCCGGCCGAGGCGTTGGCGGATCCCACAAAGACGTGGGCTCGGTTCCCGTGTTCGATCACGTAGGCCTTGGCGTGCAGGCCGGACCGGCGCATCAGGTCGGGCTCGTCGTCGCGGTCGAGGACGGCCAGATCGTTCAGGACGAAGGTGGCGTACCCGTCGAGGGCGCCTTCTGGCAGACCGTCGAGATCTTCCTGCCGCCCGACCAGGGTGGTCCGTCCGTCGGGTGGACAGAACTTGAGGCCCTGCTCCTGCACGAAGGGCGACATGACCAGCCTGCGGGTGCCGGCGAAGAAGGGGCTCTTGGCTTTCGCAATTCCGAGAGCGTGCAATCGCATTTCGCTGAAACCCTCGGGCGGGTCCCAATCGGTCCGGACCAGGTCGTTGATCAGCGCGTCGACCGCTTCCCGTCGGTCACGAGCGAGAGGAGTGACGGCAAGATCGATGGCTCGCCGGAGCAACTTCTCCAGGGGGCGGTTCCCCTCGTGTACCTGATTCCCGATCCATCCGTCGAGACGAAGGCCGATGTCCCAGCTCCGGCTCCGGGCCAGGTTGCGGCTGAGGACGAGCAGCCGCATGTGCCGGTCCTCGTCCCCGGCGTAACGGACCAGCCAGATCTTAGGATGGAACAGGTGGCCGGCCCGGGGGCGGGCGACCGGGTGGACCATCTTTTCCAGCAGAGCCAGCAGTCTCGATCCGTCCGCCGGTGCTTGGATCGCCCCCGCCTGGCAGAAGACATCCATCCGATCGGCGCAGCGGAGCACCGCGGCCATCACCGACTCGTCATCCGCTTCGTCGCGCACCGCGTGGGCGGCGAAGGCCAGCGGGGCGCTCAGCAGACTTTCCAGGTCGAGGGTGAAGGTCGTCGCGATCGCCCGGTCGAGTGTGCACCTGGCCGGCGGTCGCAGCAGGTCGGTCAGCAGCGCGCGGTCATCCGGTGGCAGCAGCATCTCGGGCCTCCAGCCCGTCGTGAATGTCGATCACCATTCGGCGGACCTGTGGCCACCGGAACACCATCCGTCCCGTGCCGGACGCTCCCGTCCACGTTTCCAGCCGGCGTGAGTTGCCCAGACGGGACTGCGAGCCCTTCATAGCAAACTCACGGCCGGCGACCAGCGCACGCATGTCCTTGTCGACGGCGGCCCCTCCGGCCCGCCCGTTGAGCACCGCTTTGGCCCACGCATTGACGAAACGCCGCGCCCCGGCGTCAGCCGCGATGCGAGGGTTGACATCGATCAGCCGGTACCACATCGCCGACGGATCCCACCCCCGAAGCGTGGTCGTGGTGTCGGCCCATTTCACCAGCCGGTCCTGATACGCGGCCGGATCGACCCCGTTGAACCCATGCCTCACGCAGTCCTCAGCCAGCAGCAGGTTGTAAAGCAGAACCGCCCCGTACATGCACGTTGAGAAATGCCGGGCGTGGGCGAGGTCGCCCGCGATCTGAGGCGGGGCGTTCCTTGTGGCCGGGTCCTGCCAAGGGGTCGTGGAGGAACGGTTCGGACGATTTCCGGCCCGAAGCAGGTGGGCCAGCAGCGAGTCGGGTGCGCTCAGCAGGAGCTGGTCCCGCAGCCAGCTCGCTTCGGCCGGCGACAGGCGCAGCCGCGTCAGGCCGTCGGGAAAACCGGATGGCGGCTGGGGAAGCGTGGCGGGCCAGCGCTGGACGGCCCGTCGGCTCAATTCCTCGGTGGGATCGTCGGCCACCTCCGGCCCCACACCTCTGTCGATCCCGTGCCACCGCAACGCGGACCGGTAGACCGCTGAGGGAAGTGTGGTGACCCCGGCCGGATCGGTACGACCGATGAGCCCTTCTGTCTCACCGGCGTCGCGCAGCACCACGATCACTCTGCGCTCGATGCGGTCGAGTTCCCTCGCCTCGTCGCGGGTACGCCGCCGAGCCGCATGTTGAATGCACCACGGCACGATGAGCAGGTAGCGCGCACGCGTGTGCTGCGTCGACGACCCCGGGAAGAGCAGATCGCCGAACGTGTCGCGGATCCGGCCCAGGCCCAGCTCATCCCGGGATTCGTGGTCGCTGAACATGCTGATCAGCTCGCGCATCCGCTGTTGTTCGGAGCGAGAACTGTCGAGCCACGCCAGTTGAGAGGGCATCGCGGCCAGTATTCCGCCGCACGGGTGCAAGCAGGCCGGATTCGTCTCAGTCGGTTCCGATGATGTTCTCGTCCATGCTCACCCGGCGATCCGGCCTGGGCTCGTTCTCACGGTCGGAAGGTGAGTGCGCTGACCCGGCTGCCCGCGTCCAGGGCCAGGTACAGATCGTGGACGCCGTCCGTCTCGGTCGTGGCGGCCGCGGCGCCGGGCGTGACGGAGGCGAATTCCGGTCCCGCGTACGGGTCGTCGAGGCGCAACAGGACAGGCGGCCCGTCGCCGTCCACGGCCACTTCGCGTACGCCGGAAAGGTCGACGCCGTTGAAACAGCACCACGCGCCGTCCTCGGTGGCGCGCACCGCCTCGCCGCGGACCGGGTCGGCCGTCGCGGCCAATGTGATGCCGCTGTACTCGTCGTGGTCGGTGGCGCGGACGGTGCGGTCGAGCACGCGCTGGGCGCCGATCCGGGTGCCGCGCACGGCCAGCGTGCCGGTGAGCCGGATGTCGCTGGCCGAGCGCCCGACCAGGATCTTGTGGCGGGCCGTCTCGACCACGAACCGGTTCGAGGTGACGTCCCAGAAACACAGGTCGTCGATGCGGAGGGTGAAGCTGACCAGTTCGGACTCGCCGGGGGACAGACGCACCTTGTCGAACGCGCGCAGCCTACGCAGCGGCTGCTTCACCCGCGACACCTGCTGATGGGTGTACAGCTGCACGACTTCGGTGCCCGCGCGCTTTCCTATGTTGGTGACCCATACGGTGATCGTGACCTCGTCGCCCGCTGCCGCCGTAGGTTGCGACACGTCCAGGTTCGAATAGTCGAAGCCGGCGTACGAGAGTCCGTGACCGAACGGATACAGCGGCGTTCCCCGGTAGTATTGATAGGTCGCGTCGTTGGTGATGATGTCGTAGTCGAGGATGTCCGGTAGTTCGCACGCGCTGCGGTACCAGGTCTGGGTGAGGCGTCCGCCCGGGTCGGCCTTCCCGGTGAGCACGTCGGCCAGCGCGTGCCCGAGCTCCTGCCCACCGTGCGACATCCACAGGACGGCCGGCAGGTGGGCGTCGGCCCAGCCGATGGCGTACGGGTAACTCGAGACCAGCACCAGCGCCGTCTCCCGGTTGGCCGCGTGCACCTCGCGCAGCAGCCGATCCTGGGTGGGCGGCAGTTGCAGGTCGGCCCGGTCCTCGGTTTCCCGGCCGTTCACGAGCGGGTGGTTGCCGATGACGACGACCACCGCGTCGGCCGTGGCCGCCAGGTCGGCGGCGTCGGCCACACCGTCGACCAGAGTTTCCAGGGTGAAGCGGGCCGCGCGTGGTCCTAGGCTGAGCTGCGTAGTGATGGCCTCCTTCCCCGGGTGGGTGTGCACGGTGGTCGAACCGTCGGGCCGCTGACCCAGGGTGAACATCTCGGTGACGACCCACTCGGACGGACCCGGGGAGTCGGCAGCGACCCGGCCCTCGGCCGCGCGCAGGAACTGGCCGTTGAGCGTCGAACGGAGCGTGACGACGTTGTTGCCCCAGTCGAAGACGTCGAACGCGGCCGGCTCCACCGTCAGCCGGATCCCGTCGGCGTCGGCCGCCAGGTAGAGCCCGCCCAGACGCAGGGCGATCCGGTCGACCCCCTCGGCGTGGACCACGGTGTCGATGACCTCGGCCAGTCCGTCGCGCGCGGTGACCGCGTACGCCAGGGAACCGCTGTACCAATCGGTGAACACGCGATCGGCGTGGGTGCCGACGACCGCCACCGTGCGATGGCGGGCCGGGTCGAGCGGCAGCAGGCAGCACTCCGACTTGAGTAGCGTGATCGACTCGCGGGTGGCCTCGCGCGCCAGCTCCCGGTGGGCCGGCGAGTTCACCACGTCGGAACCGATCTTCACGTACGGGTTCTCGCCCGCCTGATCGAATTCGCCGAGCCGCACCCGCGTGGTCAGGGCGCGCCGGACGGCCCGATCGACGTCCTCCTCCTTGATCAACTCGCGGCGCATCGCCTCGGTGATCCGCTCGACGGTGACCTCGCTCCGCTTGTCGGCGTCGGTGAAACTGTCGATGCCGGCCCGCAGCGCCGCCGCGTGGCTCTCGGCGTGGTCGGCGAAGAAGGCCTGCTGCATGGGATCGGCCAGGTTGGTCGGGGCGTAGGCGTCGGAGACCACGAAGATCTCGTCGCCGGTCCAGGTGCGCAGCTCGTCCTCCAGATAGGGCGAGACGTGCGCCGGTCGTCCGTTGACCAGGTTGTACGCGGCCATGACGGCGACGGCCGAGCCGCGCTCGATGGCCGGGCGGTAGGCGGGCAGCTCGTACTCGCGCAGCACCCGCGGGCCGAGGTTGCTGGAGGTGAGGCACCGGTCGGTCTCGTTGTTGTAGCCGAGGAAGTGCTTGAGCGTGGGCGCCGTCCGCAGCACGCGCGGGTCGTCGCCGGCCAGACCCCGGGCGTACGCGTCGCCCATGAGCCCGGTGAGCAGCGGGTCCTCGGCGTAGCCCTCCTCGTTGCGGCCCCACCGCGGGTCGCGCAGCGGGTTGACGACCGGGGCCCAGACGTTGAGGCCGCACTTGCCCTCGCTGTGCAGGCCGCGGACCTCGTCGCCGACGGCCGCCCCGACCCGGCGCATCAGGCCGAGGTCCCAGCTCGTGGCCAGCCCGACGGCCTGTGGGAAGACGGTGGCCTCGCCGAGCCAGGCGACGCCGTGCAGGCCCTCGGTGCCGGTGGTGAAGGCGGCCAGGCCGAGGCGGTCGATCGCGGGCTGGTGCTGGTGCAGCATCGCGATCTTCTCGGGCAGGGTGAGGCGGGCCAGCAGGTCTTCTACGCGTTCCGCGAGGGGCGCGGTCGACCGGCGGAACAGCGGGGTGTCGCTCATGGGGGTTCACATCCGTGGCGGCGTTTTCGTCGAGGCACTCCGGCGGCCACCCACGAAGCCACATTATCGAAGCGCTTCGACACGGGCGGGCAAGCATGTCGTCCATGTTTCGGCGATTTGACGATCTGTCTACCGGAGCACCTCGGGGGCCGTCAAGAGATCACTATCGATGCTGCCGCCTGCCGCCTGCCGCCTGCCGCCTGCCGCCTGCCGCCTGCCGCCGGCCGCCTGCCGCCTGCCGCCGGCCGCCTGCCGCCTGCCGCCGGCCG
>NZ_JAMYJR010000055.1 GCF_024137025.1 Paractinoplanes aksuensis | reverse complement strand
CCGCAGCGACCTGCTGCGGACCGCCGAGGAGCGGGCCGCGGTGGTCCTGGACGCGGCCGTGCTGCAGGCGCAGTCGGGCGCGCCGGGCGCGCCGGCCCCCCCCCCCCCCGGGGGGGGGGGGGCCCGCCCTCGTGCCTGCCGACCGGCGTCAGCTCTGCAGCAGCCGGCGCCGGCGGCGGCGCCGTAGGTCGATCTCGCGCCAGTTATCCGGAATGTGATCGATGAACAGCGTCTGGATCGGGGACAGGGCCCCCGCGGACGCCAGCCGCTTCTGTTCCCGAATCCAGCGACGGGTGTCTGTCCGCAGCCGCTGGACCCGGGCGCGGGCGGTGGCGTCATGCGGATCGCTGTACGGCTGATCGCTTTCCAGAAGCGCCAGGGCCGCCTGATAGGCCGCACGCCACTTGGCGGAAAGAACAACCTTGTCTGTCTCCATCGGATCTTTTCCTTGCTCATCGTCATTGCTGGACCACGGCCCTACCCGCCCCCGCCGGCGGCAATCCCCGGCCAGGTGTAGATCTTTCCGGGGCGACCCGCTCCGACCGGAGACGGCGGCGGGAGCGGCATCGCAACGCTCATCATGGATACGATCGTGGCGGCCCTGAAGACCATTCCCGAATGGCCTTCGAATTAGCGCGGAGGGGGCGTGCCAGATAATTGTGCCAGAAGCGTCTGATGTTTGCAGAAAAGGATTCCGGCTCACCGTCCACCACTATTTATCAGCGTATCGGCGGGGAGGCAAGAGTGCTTAGTTGCTCCGGCGCAACCATTTCGGGTTAAACCAACGGGAGGCGACCCCCGGTCGGCCGGGCGACGCTCAGGCTTTCGGCCGCACGGACCGGCCCGAAAGGCGGCCACCCACCCGAAGGACCCATCGCCGATGTGCGCGAGGACTACTCCGGACGAGTGGCGGCCGAGCACTCCGAGGGCCGGGGCAGTCACCGGAATAAACCCGTGCTAAATCCTTCCAACAGCCGGCTCGACCACCACCACACTGCAGGCCTTTGGCCAGCTCAAAGCCTCTTTTCACGGGTCGCGGCAATCTTTCCGGGACGACGCCTGTCCATGTCCTCTGTGACGGCCATCACGTCAACTGAAGGTCACTTACCTTTCCACCCACGGTGAGATCCGGCCCGGCCCGATCCGGCAACACTCCGGAGCCAGCGGCCTGCCGGTCGTAGGCCACCTTTCAGCCAGGACCGCTGGTCGATCCTCCGGAATCATCCGCCGAACGGTCATCGGCCGGGATACGCGAGTTCGACAACCGGCGTGGACGGATTGCGGTTTTCCCCTCCGTAAGACTCGACGCAGCACAGCCCGAAAGGAATTGCGATGAACAAGCTCACCCGCGCCTTCACCCTCGGAGGCTTCGGTGTTCTCGCGGCGCTGGCCGTCGGAACCGGTCCGGCCCAGGCCGCGGGCTCGGCCGGCACCCCGGAGAGCAGGTCCACGCCGTCCCACGTCGCCGATTGGCGCGGCGACGGCCAGGTCGTCGGCTACTACCGATCGCTGCGGGACTGTGCGATGGCCGGACAGTTCGGCGAGCGGGCCGGCGCCTGGGACGACCACGACTGCAGCCCGGTCCGCATCGGCCCGCGCCGCGGCATGTGGGCGCTCGAGGTCGGCGACGACGACAACTGGGGTCCGGTCGGCTTCGGCCGCCCCTTCCAGGTCGTCCGTGGTTTCCCGGGTCAGTTCCGGCCGAGCTTCTGGGGCCAGGTCCGCCCCGGCCGGCCGGGCCACATCGGCCACCACGGTCGCCATGACTTCGGCCCCGGCCGTCAGGGCACCCGACCCGGCCAGCACGGGCCGGTCCGCGGCGGCCAGCAGGGGCCGGTCCGGAACGGCAACCAGGGCCAGAACGGTCACCAGGGCCAGCCGGGCCAGAGCGGCAACCAGGGCCAGCCGGGCCAGAGCGGTCACCAGGGCCAGCCGGGCCAGAGCGGTCACCAGGGCCAGCCGGGCCAGAGCGGCAACCAGGGTCAGCCCGGCCGGGGCGGCAACCAGGGACAGAGCGGTCAGAGCGGCAACCAGAGTCAGCCGGGCCGGGGCGGCAACCAAGGTCAGCCCGGCCAGAGCGGCAACCAAGGTCAGAGCGGCAACCAGGGACAGCCCGGCCAGAGCGGCAACCAAGGTCAGCCCGGCCGGGGCGGCAACCAAGGTCAGAGCGGCAACCAGGGACAGCCCGGCCAGAGCGGCAACCAGGGTCAGCCGGGTCAGAACGGCCACCAGGGTCCGAACCGCGGGCGCTGACTCGACGGCCCCTGGAGGGCATCCGGTGAAGTCATACAGGGTCAGTGATGATCCGGATGCTCTCGACGGGCCGCGGATCGGCCGGGAAGTGGAGGGTTATCGAACGATTACCGCGGCTGACGCTTAGTCACTCCCGGGTGCCGCCGGGCGACCCCGATCGCCCGGCGGCACCAGCCCCCGCATGGGCACCTTGAAACAGTGCCCGCGCATGGTGCTGGTGTCGTTCGATGTTTCTACCCCGCCAAGATCACGCGGTTTCTAACCCTTGGCGCCGTAGCCGTCGTCCTTCGCCCCGGCATCCTTGACACCATCGTCCTTGGTGTCATCGTCCTTGGCGCCGTAGCCGTTGTCCTTGGCGTCGTCCTTGGTGCCGTAGCCGTTGTCCTTGGCGTCGTCCTTGGCGCCGTAGCCGTTGTCGTCCTTGATGGGCTTGGGGAGGGTCGACGGACGGTGGCCGTGATCGAAGCGGCCCAGCCGGTCGACCTCGAGCGCCCAGACGCCGCGGCGGAATCCCACGAGGACCAGATCGCAGTCGTAGTAGTCCCAGTGGCCGAAGCGCTCGCCCACACGGCCGGCAAATTCGCAGGCCCCCAGCGTACGGAAATAGCCTTCGACCCCGTCGCGGTCACGGTGCTGCTGGGTCTGACCCGCGCCCGGCTTGGCCTCCGTGGCCTGGGCCGGGGCAGCGCTCATCGTGAGACCGGCCAGCACAGCCAGGCCGGTCGTCGCGACAACGCGCATCGACTTGTTCATTACTTTGCCCTTTCCGGTGGTTACCAGATGCCTTGCAAGATCAGCAAAGCATGCAGTAGGGCAAATAACGGCCGAGCAACACGCCGAGGTAGCCGAATGGAATGAAAGCCTTTCCGCGAAGGCAAAAACATAACAAAGAATATGTGGATGGAATTGTCGCCCTGACCTTTACCAACGGCCGAGCCGGGCCGACAGGACGGACAACGCCGCCACGCCCGCCGTCGACGTGCGCAGCACCTCGCGCCCCAGCCGCACGGCCGTCGCCCCCGCGGCGACGAACACCTCGAGCTCCGCGTCGCGGATGCCGCCCTCGGGGCCCACCACCAGCGCGATCTCGCCCGACGAGGGCAGACCGACCGCCGTCAGCGACTCGGTCGCCTCCTCGTGCATCACAAAAGCCGCGTCGGCCGCGCCGAGCCGGGCCGCGACCTGCTTGGTCGAGCAGTCCGGGTCGCCGCCGACCACCGGCAACCACGCGCGGCGGGCCTGCTTGGCCGCCTCACGCGCCGTGGCCGCCCACTTGTCGCGGGCCCGTGCGCCCCGGTCGCCGCGCCACTGCGCCACCGAACGGGCGGCGGCCCAGGGCAGGATCTCGTCCACGCCGATCTCGGTCATCGCCTGCACGGCCAGCTCGCCCCGGTCCCCCTTGGCGATGCCCTGCACCACGACCAGCCGCGGATCGGCTGCCGGCCCGTACTCGCGGTCGAGCACCTCGACGTCGACGCTGCCCTTGCGCACCGCGGTCACCTTCGCCACGGCGCTGCCGCCCCGGCCGTCGGCCAGGATCAGCGTCTCGCCGGCCCGCAGCCGCTGGACGTCGGCGGCGTGATGCCCCTCGGGCCCGTCCAGCGTGTGGTGGGCGGTGACGGGCAGCGACTCGACGAGGAACAGCGGTGCGGACACCCCCGCACGCTACCCAACCACTCCCCCGCCCGGTCGCAGGGAGCTCGGCCGGGCCGTCGCCGGGATGACCCTCTTTCGAGGGGGTCGGCTGTGGAGGACACGCTGTTAGCCTCGGATCGATCGGCAACGACTTCCCGAGGAGCTTCCCGGTGGTCCTGCACGTGGCTGTGATCGACGACCATGACCCGACCTGCCGGGGCGTCACCGAGCTGCTTCGCGACGATCCCCGGCTCCGCATCCTCACCCCCGTCGGCACGGTGGCCGGCCTCACCCGGCTCCGCCACGACGTACGCCTGCTCGACCCGGCCAACGTGGGCCCGGTCGACGAGATCCGGGCCCTGCTGGCCGACCCCGTGCCGACGGTCGTGCACACGGCCGGGGCCGACCCGCGGGCCCAGGTCGCGGTCTGGGTCAACGGCGCCAACGACGTGGTGACCAAGGGCCTCGGCCGCTGGCCCCTCGCCGACACCCTGTGCGAGGCGGTGAACCGTCCCTTCCGGGTCGGCCCGACGTTGGCCCAGGCCATTGTGGCCGCGCTCGACCAGCACGGGATCCCCGCCTCCCCCGCGTTGCGCGACCTGCTCGTCCTGCTCCGGCACGGCCGCCGGCTCACCGCGGCCCTGCAGATCACGGGCCTGACCTACGAGCGGTACGAGCACGAGCTGCGCGAGCTGCGGGCCGCCCTCAGCCGCCTCGGCCACGGCGAGCTGCCCGAGGACATGGGGATGACCGAGCCGGAACGCCACGCCCTGCGGCTCTGCGCCGAGGGCCGCACCGACGCCGAGATCCAGGACCGGCTCGGACTGCCGGCCGAGGAACTTGACCAGCTCTTCGAACGGGCACTGGTCGGCCGGATGCGGCTGCCCGATTCCGGCCCGCACGTGCGCTTGCTGGTCGGGCTGCTCGTCTCGGGCCTGCACCGGCGCCCCGACCTGCTGCGCGAGCGCATCGACGAGCTGCGGAGACCCTAACCCTGGTCACTGGGGCGGCGGTTGGCTCGCATACGGGCGATCGTGTTGTCCCACTCGTCGGGTTGGCCGCCGTCGCCGCGGGCCATGAAGTGCTCGGCGTGCGAGATCGCGGCCCAGATCAGCGCGACCGACACCGCCAGGCCCAGCATCGTGACGGCGCCCTGGCCGATGTCCTCGAGCCAGGCGTACCACTGGGGGTAGAGCAGGGCCTCGACCCGCGGGATGCGGTCGCCGATGCCCTGCCAGGTCATCGCCGTGAAGTAGTCGCGCAGATAGCCGGGCTGGCTCGCGTCGGCCCCGACCGTCGTCAGGCCGATCAGGAAGACCGCGAAGCCGATGCCCACGCCCCAGCTGCGGGCCCAGCGCGAGCCGCGGCCGATCAAGGGCGCCAGGCCCCCGTACGCCACCCCGGCCGCGCCCAGGACGACCAGTAGCACCGCCCCCGAGCCGCCCCGGATCATCGCCGGCGCCGGGACACCGTACTCGGTCTCGATGTCGTTCATCAGCGTGGTGAGCCGGCCCGCCTCGGGCGAGGCCCAGTAGGCCAGGTCGAGCATCCCGGCCGCGAGCAGCAGCGCGCCGGCCGGAACCATCAGCCAGGCCAGCAGCGTCGCCACCCGCACGCCCCGGGGCACTTCTCCGCCCGTCATGACCCGGATGTTAGACCTGCCGGGGCGTGCGCTGTTCCTCCGATCATCCCCAATTCTGGGGCGCCTGCTGCCGGGTCGTGACATTGATCCGGTTGAAGAAGTTCGTCGTCGCGATCCACAGCACGAGCGCCGCGAGTTCCTTCTCGCCGAAGTGCCGGGCCGCCTCGTCCCAGACGACGTCCGGGACCGCGTCCGGACTGTCGGCGAGCCGGGTGGCGTGCTCGGCCAGGGCCAGCGCGGCCCGCTCGGCCCCGGTGAACCACGGCGTCTCCCGCCACACCGCGACCGTCATCAGCCGCTCGTCGGTCTCCCCGTTCTTGCGGGCGTTGCGCGCCCCCGACTCGACGCAGGGCGCGCACCCGTTGATCTGGCTGGCCCGCAGATGCACGAGTTCCAGAGTGGCCGGATCGACCCCGGCCGAGTGGGCCGACTTGTACAGAATGTTGACCGCCTGAACCGACTCCGGCAGATGAGCGGCGGGGTTGTCCATCCGAGCCTGCATGATGTTCTCCTCCAGGTTTCCGCGGCGGCACGTCACATCGGCGCGCTCTGCTCCGTCGGTGGTGCGACGGATGAAGCCGGCCAGGTGTGACCGATGTGACACACACCACAAAGGGGGAGCCATGGACGTGCAGGACCGCTTCGAACAGAACCGCCCCCGCCTGCGCGCGGTGGCCTACCGCATGCTCGGGTCCACGGCCGAGGCGGACGACGCGGTGCAGGAAGCCTGGCTACGCCTCAACCGCATCGGCGCCGACGGAATCGACAACCTCGACGCGTGGCTGACCACTGTCGTCGGCCGGGTGTGCTTGGACCTGCTGCGCTCCCGAGGCTCCCGACGAGAAACACCGTGGGACGACCACGACACGCCCACCACGCCCGGCCCCGAGGACGCAACCATGCTGGCCGACTCGGTCGGCCTGGCCCTGCTGGTGGTCCTGGACACGCTGACCCCGGCCTTCCTGGCCGCCTCCCGCGACGGCGAGTTCGAGAAGCTGCTCAGCCTGCTCGACCCCGACGTGCGGCTGCGGATCGACGCCTACGGTCAGAAACAATTGGGAATACCGGCCGAGACCCGTGGGGCGGCCGGCTTGGCCCGCTTCTTCA
Source organism: Paractinoplanes aksuensis (assembly GCF_024137025.1). Classification (GTDB taxonomy): domain Bacteria; phylum Actinomycetota; class Actinomycetes; order Mycobacteriales; family Micromonosporaceae; genus Actinoplanes; species Actinoplanes aksuensis. The sequence continues at coordinate 77,125 of NZ_JAMYJR010000055.1, read as the reverse complement.
ACGGCAAGGCCCGCAACGCCGAAGCGGCCCTGGTCAACGGACTGCTCGGATTCCGCGTGGCCCCGGGAGGCGACACCCTGCTGGCCATCACCCTGACGGTTCGCGAAGGACAGATCGTGGCCCTGGAGGCAATAACGGAACCTGCGCGGCTTCGGGAGATCGAGATTCTGCCTTTGTAGGCTGTTCATCACCGCCTGGGGATGGTGCGGCTTGACCGACGTCGTGGCTCGGCGACGAGCGGCCCGTTATCGCTGCGCGGGCTGCCAAGCCTGCACACTTGCCAGTGTGGACAGCTAGAAAGCCAACACGATCCGGCCGTCCGCGGTGCCTGCGGTCTGGCGCTGCCACGCATCGGCGACATCCGTGATGGGGACTACCTCGTGGGCGACGGTGAGGTTGCCGGCGGTGGCGTGGGTGGCTACCACGCCCAGGGAGTCGGCTCGCTCCCCTACCGAGAGGGCGTTGTTGGTGTAGCCGAGGATTTGCAGGGAGCCGCTGCGCAGCGTCACCGAGTCCAGAGGGGCTGTGGCGCCGGCCGAGCTGCCCAGGTTGACCAAGCGTCCGCCCGGCCGCAGCACGCGCAGCGCGGCCGCTGCGGGGACGCCGAAGACCGGGTCGAGCACGAGGTCGACCAGGCCTGAGACAGCGCGCAGGCGGTCGGCCAGCGTGCCGGCGTCGTCGTCCGGCAGTAGTGGTACGGCGTGTTCCGCGCCCAGTTGCAGCGCGCGCTCCCGAGCCGGCGCCGAGCGGCTGACCGCGATGACCCGGGAGGCGCCGGACAACCGGGCCAGCTGGATCGCGGCCTGGCCGACCACCCCGCCCGCGCCCAGCACCAGCACGACCTCGCCCTCGGCGAGACCGCCGGTGCGGGTCAGTGCGGCGTGGGCGGCGACCGCCGACAACCCCAGGGCGGCGATCAGGGTGAGGGGCGCGTCCGCCGGCAGGGGTACCACATCGACGTACGGGATGGAGACCGCGGCGGCCATGCTGCCGTCGCCGGGGCGCATGCCGGCCGAGGTGGCGAACCAGACCGGTGTGCCGTCGTCGCGGCGGCCCACGCCCTGGACGCCGGGGACGTACGGGGTTGCCGGTGGCCCGAAGTAGCTGGTGCCGCTCGCGCAGAGCACGTCGAGCGGTGTGATCGGCGCGGCGGCGACCCGGATCGGCACCTCGCCCGAGTGGGGCATCGGCGGCCGCCGCTCCTCGATGGACGGCGGCCGGCCGCATACGCGCAGCACGGCCGCCGCGGTCATGTCGCGATGTCCGGGTACGGGAGGTCGAAGTGGGCCAGGCGGGCGCCGAACGCCTTCTGGTATTCGAGCGGCTCCTTGTTGTCACGCTCGAACATGGCGATGAACAGCGTCAGCGTGAGGAACGGGTGGGCGCCCAGTTCGAAGAGGCGTACGTGGTCGTGGGCGATCAGTGCCTGCCGCTCGTCGTCGGTGAAGCGCAGCCACGTGCTCGACTCGCCGGTGATGCAGTTGAGCACGGTGTTCGCCCGGGCAGCCTCCCACCAGGTCACCAGTTCGGCCGGCTCGGAACGGTAGCGCTCGACCAGGTCCGGATCGCGGTCGACCGTGTACAGGAACTTGTCGATCAGGTACTTGCTCACCGCGCGCCTCCGAGAGCCGACGACCCGTTGGGGTACCAGGTGAAGTAAGCCTCCATGGTGTGGAACAGGTCAAGGGTGTCGACGTAATCGGCCTTGGCCCCGGCGCCGGCCACACCCATCATCAGCATGAAGTCCATGAAGCCGTGGGTGGCGTTGCCCGGTGAGTGCAGACTGTCCAGCGAAACCTCACGCAGGCAGCTGTCGAGGTCGCCGGTGGCGATCCACTCGACGGCCTTGCGGTCGAACTCGGGGTCGGGGCCGTGCGGGCCGAACTGGCGCGGGCCGCCCAGTTCGAGCGACAGGTGACCCGTGCCGATGATGGCCACCCGCAGATGCGACGGCCACTGCTCGACGATCTGGCGGATAGTCTCGCCCAGCTTGACGAAGCGCGACGGTTGCGGCAGGGGCGGCGCGAAGATGTTCGTGTAGATCGGCACGATCGGCAGGTCGGCCTCGGGCCGCAGCGTGATGATCGGGCAGGTGATGCTGTGGTCGATCCGCAGCTCGTTGCTGAAGGCCAGGTCGAAGCCCTCGTCGAGCCCGTTGCGCAGGATGTGCGCGGACAGGTCTTCCTGACCCTTGAGCAGCATGCGGGGCAGGCCGAACTCGCGTTCCTCGTTGTACCAGTTGGCGTCGTAGAAGGGCGCCTTGCCCACCAGGAACTGCGGCATGTTGTCCAGCCAGAGCTGGTGGAAGTGGTCGGAGCCGACCATCACCAGCACGTCCGGATTGGCGCGGGTCAGCGTCTCGCGGAAGGCGAGAATCTTGCGCTCCCACTCGTCGGCGAACGGCGGCCGGTCCTCACCGGTGGCCGTGCTGGCCTTGTAGTAGAACGGATGATGGGTGGAGGCGATGACCGCGACAATGCTGGCCACGGATTCTCCTTAGGGTTCGTAGACGGCGTTGCGATCGACGGTTTTATAGATCTCCATGCCGAGCGGGCGCCGGCGTTCCTCGGCCAGGTGCCCGAGCAGGCCGGCCGCGCGGGCCAGCAGCGCGAAGCCGCGCAGCAGATCGATGGGGAGGCCGAGGTCGGCCAGGGCGGCCCCGCACACGCCGGCGCCGTTCAACGGCAGCCGGCGGCCGAGCACCTCAGGATGCACCCGCCCGATCGCCTCGAACAGCTGCAAGTGCGGGCCACGCAGGCCCTCCTCGGCAGCGATCCGGATCAGTACGGGAGTGCGCGGGTCTTCGATTTTGTGCACCGGATGGCCCAGACCGGGAACAAAGCGCTTGTCGGCCTTGGCCTGGCGGACGGCCTCGAGGGCGATGGCGTCGTAATCTTCCCCGGACGTTGCCGCCAAAGTGTCGGCGAGGAACCGTCCACAGTCCTCGGTCACGCCGAGAAAGCGTGATCCACCGCCGAGCAGTCCGGCGGCCAGGGCGCCTTGGAGGGCCTCGGGCGCCGACAGGTACGTGAGCCGGGCCGCGATCGCCGTCGGCGTGAAACCGTGGTCGGCCAGCGCGACCAGCACCGCCTCGAAGACCCGGACCTCGGAGGAAGTGGGACGACGCCGGGTGACCAGCCAGAACGCCAGCTCGCCGAACCCGACCTGGCCCATCAGGTCGGCCGCCAGGTCCTGGCCGAGCAACGAGATGGAGTCGGGGGTGGACGTGCCGATGCCGGTCGGGAAGCTCAGCTCCTCAGCCACTTGCGGATCTCCTCGCCGTGTTCGTCCAGCCCGGGGGGCGGCAGCTCGTACCGCGCCTGCGAATCGCTGAAGGTGATGGGGTTGCGGATGCCGGGGATGCCGCCGGTGGTGACCACCGGGTCGAGCCCCAGTTCCTCGGCGAACGCGACGCCGCCGTCGATGGTGTTGATCGGCGCGCACGGCACGCCGGCTGCGATGAGGTCGCGGAACCACTCGTCCTTCGTCCGGGTGGCCAGGCGCTCCAGCAGGATCGGGCGCAGCTCTTCCCGGTTGGCCGTGCGGTCCTGGTTGCGGCCGAAGCGCGGGTCGTCGGGCAACTCGGTCAGGCCGAGCACCTGGCACAACTTGCGGAACTGGCCGTCGTTGCCCGCGATGACGATCAGCTCGCCGTCGGCGGTGGGCAGGGGTTCGTACGGGAAGAGGCTGGGATGCGCATTGCCCATGCGGAACGGAACGGTGCCACCCGCGACGTAGCCGCTGGAGTGGTTGACCAGGCCGGACAGGGCCGAGCTGAGCAGGTTGACCTCGACGTGCTGACCCCGGCCGGTCTCGGCCCGGCGATGCAGTGCGGCCAGGATGCCGATGTTGGCGTGCAGGCCGGCCATCACGTCGAAGACCGAGATACCGGCCCGGTAGGGCGAGCCGTCGGGGTCGCCGGTGAGGCTCATCAGCCCGGAGATGGCCTGGACCATCAGGTCGTAGCCGGGCAGCCCGGCCCCGGCCCCGGTGCCGAAGCCACTGATGCTCGCGTACACGATCTTCTCGTTGGCCGCCGCCACCGTGTCGTAGTCGAGCCCGAAGCGGGCCAGGCCGCCGGGGCGGAAGTTCTCGATCATGATGTCGGCCCGGCGGGCCAGCTCCTGCGCGTCGGCCAGGTCGGCCTCGTTCTTGAGGTCGAGCGCGATCGATCGCTTGTTGCGGTTGATGCCCAGGTAGTACGTCGAGACGTCGTCGCGGACCGGTGGCATCCAGGTGCGGGTGTCGTCCCCGCCCGGGCCTTCCACCTTGATCACGCGAGCACCGAGGTCGGCCAGCAGCATGGTCGCGTACGGCCCGGCGAGGATCCGGGAGAAGTCGGCGACCAGCAAGCCGTCCAGTGGTCCCTTCACAGACATACGAACCGCCCGTCCTGCGGACACTCGTCCGCTCGAACAGCTTGCTCCGGTGCACCCCCCGTGTCAACGGCCGTTTCACACGGCCGAAATAAACTATTGACCGCGCAAGTGGCCGGGAGCACACTCATGCCACCCGGACTGCCCGCTGAGCGGACGACGGTCCGTCAATCCGAGAAAGGACGGGCGATGATCTTCCGTAACGGCCTTGTTCTCACGATGGATGACTCCCATACCGTGCTCGAGAACGCCGACGTGCTCGTCGTCGACGACAAGATCGCCGAGATCGGGCCGAACCTGACCGCACCCGACGGGCACGAGGAGGTCGACGCCACCGGCGGCATCCTCATGCCCGGCATGGTCGACACCCACCGGCACATGTGGCAGACCGCGATGCGCGGCTACGGCGCCGACTGGACCCTCACCCAGTACTTCGTCTGGTACTACCTCGAGAGCGGCAAGCACTTCCGGCCCGAGGACATCTACGCCGGCAACCTGCTCGGCGCCCTGGAGGCGATCGACTCCGGCGTCACCACCACTGTCGACTGGTCGCACGGGCTGCAGAGCACCGACCACGCCGACGCCGCGGTCGACGCGCTCGAGGCCGTGCCGGGCCGGTTCGTGCTCGCCTACGGCAACATCCAGCAGGGTCCGTGGGAGTGGTCGACGTCGAAGGAGTTCCAGGACTTCTACCGCCGCCGCATCGACGGCGGCAAGCTGGCCGGCTTCCAGATGGCGTTCGACGTCACCGGCGACCCCGCGTTCCCCGAGAAGGCGGCCTTCGAGGTCGCCCGCGAACTGGGCGTGCCGGTCACCACGCACGCCGGCGTCTGGGGCGCCACCAACGACGACGGCATCCGGCTCATGCACGACGGTGGTTTCATGAGCCCGGGCCACGTGTACGTGCACGCGGCCACGCTGTCCAGCGACTCGTACCACCGCATCGCGGCCACCGGTGGCTCGGTCTCGGTGTCGACCGAGAGCGAGCAGAGCGCCGGTCAGGGCTACCCGCCCACCTGGCAGCTGCGGCGGCACGGGATCCCGGTGTCGCTGTCGATGGACACCAGCGTGTGGTGGAGCGGCGACCTGTTCTCGGCGATGCGCACCACGCTCAGCGCCGACCGCGTCCGCGAGCACATGGAGGCCCACGGCAAGCAGGAGACGGTCACCCATCACCACCTGCGGGCCGAGCAGGTCGTCGACTGGGCCACCCGCGGCGGGGCCAAGGCCCTGGGTCTCGACTCGTCGCTCGGGGCGCTCACCCCGGGGCGTCAGGCCGACATCGTGCTCCTCAAGAACGACGCCTCGCCGGTCATGTTCCCCGTGCTCAACCCGTACGGGCATGTGGCCTTCCAGGCCCAGCGGGGCGACGTCCACACGGTGGTCGTGGGTGGCCGGGTGGTCAAGCGCGACGGCCGGCTGGTCGACGCGGATCTGGCCGCGGCCCGGGCCAAGGTCGGGGCGACCATCGACCACCTGCGCTCGACGCTGGGCGAGGACGCCTGGAAGCAGGGCATGAACCCGGACATCCCGGAGGCCCGCGTGCTGCACAACCCGTATCAGTACACCAAGTAGGGTCCCGTTCCATGACCGACACCGGAAGGGGCGCGGGACCCGACTTCATCGAGGCCCTGGCCCGTGGCCTCGACGTCCTGCGCTCCTTCCGCCCGGGCACCCCCGCCATCACGCTGAGCGAGATCGCCCACCGCACCGGGCTGGCCCGGCCCACGGTCCGCCGCATCCTGATCACCCTCGAGGCGCTGAGCTACGTGCGGGCCGACGGGCGCGGCTACGCGCTGACCCCGCGGGTGCTCGAGCTCGGCATGGCGTACGTGAATTCGCTGAGCATGTGGGACGTCGCCCGCCCGCACATGGAGAAGCTGGTCGCCCAGACCAACGAGTCGACCTCCATGGCCCAGCTCGACGGCAGTGACATCGTCTACGTGGCCCGGGTGGCGGTTCCCAAGATCGTCACCTTGGCCGTCACCATCGGCACCCGGTTCCCCGCGCCCGTCACCTCGATGGGCAAGGTGCTGCTGGCCGGGCTGCCCGCCGACGAGCTCGCGGCCGTGCTCGACCAGCCGTCCCGCTCGGGCATCGATCCGCGCCGGCAGCTGACGCCGGGCGAGATCGAGACGTCCCTGCGCGAGGTCCGGGCCAAGGGGTGGGCGCTGGCCGATCAAGACCTGGCGCCCGGCATCCGGTCCGTCGCGACCGGCGTGCGGGACGGGGACGGCCGGGTGATGGCCGCGATCAACGTCACCGTGCACGCGGCGGAGACCTCGCTCGAGACCCTCGTCGAAGACCACCTGCCCAAGTTGCTGCGCACCGCCGCTGACATCGGCCACGACTGGTCGCTGGCCGGGGCGGTCCCGGCGATCACGGTCTGAGCGCTGCGGCCGCGACCCGGTGGTGTCACCCTGATCGGGTGCGGATGATGTCCGATCTCTTCGATCCGGAACCGGTGCGGTGGGGCCTGCGGGGCGACCCCTGGGTCTGGCGGGCCATGCGGGAGCAGCTCGTCACTCTCGCCCTGCCGCCCTCGGTCGGTGAGGTCGAGCGGTTGCTCAAGGCGACCTTCGACCGCGTCGTCGCCTGCGACCTGGCCGCCGAGAGCGCGCCCTGGGTCTATCGCGAGGAGTTCGCGCACGGCGGCCTGTCGAGCGGCAGCGTCCACCTCGACACCTGGCGGGCCGAGCTGCTGCCCACCCTCATCGACCGGGCGCGGTCGCAGCTCAGCGGCTGATCCTCAGCAGCCGCCAGGGACGCACGGGTCGGCCCGGCCCTCGCGCTCGGCCCGCTCGGCCTGAGCGATCGCATCGTCGATCCGCCGCACCGAATCGGGCGAGGCGGCCTCGGCGATCTCGTGGGCGATCTTGTGCATCTGACGCACCTGCGCCGTCGACAGGTTGTCGAAGACCAGGCGACGAGCTTCCCGTACGTGGGCCGGCGCGGCCTTCACGAGGGCCGCGTACCCGGCCGGGGTCAGAAACGCCTGGACGCACCGGCTCTCCCCGTCGCTGCCCGTGCGACGCGTCACAAATCCCTGCTTCTCCAACCGGCTCACGGCGTGCGACAACCGGGACAGCGAGCCGCCGGCCAGGTGGGCCAGATTGCTCATCTGCACCGCGTGCTCCTGCGGCTGGGACAGGTGAGACAGGATCGAGTACTCGAAGAAATTGAGCCCGGAATCGCGCTTGAGCTGGGCATCTATGGCGGCGGGCAGCGTCATCAGCATCGTGATCAGGGTCATCCACGCCGCACGCTCCTCGCTGTCGAGCCAGGGCGCCTCGGGGGGCGTGTCAATAGTCACCCCGGAAGAATACCGCCTCCGCGCACTTGAATGTTCAAGCCGGAAGTGCCACAGTTCGACTTGAACATTCAATCCCGTGGGGAGCTAGCAATGACCGTTCTGCGCATCGACTCGAGCATCCAGGGCCCCGTTTCGGCCTCGAGTGAGCTGGCCGACGTCGCCGAAGCGGAGTGGACCACCGTCCGCCCCGGCACCGCGTTCGTCCGCCGCCACCTCGGCGCCGCGCCCCTGCCCGCCGACGCCTGGGCGAACGCCATCCACGCCAAGTTCTCGCCGGCCGACCAGCGCACCGCCGAGCAGCGCGACGCGCTGACCCTGGCCGAGCAGCTGACCGCCGAGGTGCGCGACGCCGACGCCGCGATCCTGGCCCTGCCGCTCTACAACTACGGCGTCTCGCAGCACGTCAAGACCTGGATCGACCTGGTCATGGCCGGCACCCCCGACCCCACCGAGCGGCTGCTCGACGGCAAGCCGGTCATCGTGCTGACCACCCGCGGCGGCGGCTACGGCCCCGGCACCCCGCGCGAGGGCTGGGACCACAACACCTCGTACCTGCGCCGCGTGGTCGAGGACATCTGGGGCGCCGACCTCACCCTGATCGAGCGCGAGCTGACCCTGGCCGGCGTCAACCCGGCCATGGACGCGCTGCGCGACACCGCGGAGCTGCTGAAGAAGGCCGCCCACGAGGCCGCCACCCACGCCGGCCGCACCCTGGCCTCGCGCTGACCTCTCTCGTTCCGCTCTCGTCCGGCTCTCGGTCACCCCGACACGACCCAAAAAGTCGCTTCTGCGGGGCGGCGAAACGGAGCCGTGCTCAATAAGATCGCCGACCATGGAAACCACTGTGGCGGCGGTGTACTGCGAGGGCTGGGACGACGGGTTGGTCAACCCGCTCACCCAGGATCAGGCCGAGTCGCGTGACTCCGCCGGCGAGCCGTACTCCGTGGTGCTGCTCGCCGGCGGCCGCCCGCACAGCGTGCTCGACGTCAGCTGGGCCGAGGGCTACTGCGCCGTCACCCGCTACGACGCCGAGGGGCGCCGGGTCGCCGTCCACGAATTCCGCCGGGCCCCCGAGGGCGATCTGTTCCTGCGCGAGTCGACCACCTGGCACGACCCGGCCGGCGCCGGCGCCCGGCACCGGATCAGCTGGCAGATCGGCGGCCGGCGCAACGACTCGATCGAGCCCGCCGGTGACCGCGGCGGCCGGCACACCTTCTCGGACGGCGGCTTCACGCCGCCGCGTCTGCCGATCCCCACCTTCGGCCGGTGGAAGGCCCTGCTCGACTGCGCGGGCCGGGTCCACGTCGAGGCCTGCGTGGGACCGTTCGCCGAGGTCTGCGCGGTTCCCCGGGTCATCGACGGGCCGTTCCGCCTGGCCACGGTGGCCGAACCCCACGACCTGCCCGCCCGCGCGTCGGACGAGCGCCCGTGGCACCCGCCGCGTCCGCTGCAGCCCCGCGGCCTGGCCTCGCTGTTCCGTGACGGCGCCGAGCGCAGCGTCGGCGACCGCCGGATGCGCATCGCCACCCGCCCGGCCGGCAAGCTCAACCTGCCGTCGGGCCGCCTGATCGCCGCCGACCCGTCCTCCCTGGACTACGGCGAGGAACCGTTCCTGACCACGGTCGCCCCCGGCACCTACCCGGTGACCGTGAGCCTGGCCACCTTCACCGACGACCCCGGCCACACCCGCGTGGCCGCCGTGCGCCTGGACGTCAGCGAGCGGCACCCGGTGCGCTGGGAACTGGCCCTGCGCGACGGGCAGGATCTGCTCGACCTGGGCTACGGCGAGTTCTTCGGGTTCGGGGTGGACGCGGGCCTGGCCTGCTTCGTCGACGAGGACAACCGCGAGCGCCTGACCGACGAGTGGCAGAGCCTGGAACTGCGCGACCCGCGCTTCGCCACCCTGGCCGGCGGCGACATGATCGCCTGGTCGAGCGGCTGGGGCGACGGCGCCTACCCGACGTGGATCGGCCGCGACCACTCGGGCCGGGTGACCACGTTCATCGCCGACATGCTGCTGTTCCCCTCGGACGACTAGGGCGTATCTGGCGGATCACGTGGGAGCGAGGCGAGGTCCAGGTCGTGGCTGGCGTCGGCCGCAGGGCGGTCCAATACCGGTGTTGTATCGGGCCGTTCTGCGGACGCCGAGAGGCGCGGGCTGGGCCACGCCGCAGCCCCGCGTGATCCGCCAGATACGCCCTAGGGTCTCGAGAGCGGCAGGCACGGGGCCGGGCCGGGCCGGCGGCCGCTCAGGTAGGCGGCGGGCGGCACGCCCATCAGGTCCCGGAAGTCGCTGATCATGTGGGCCCGGTCGAAGAAACCGGCGTCGTCGGCCACCGCCGCCCACTCCCGGGTGCCGGCCAGCGACAGTACGGTCCGCAGGCGGCTGATCCGCGCCACGTGCTTCGGGGACAACCCGACGTCGCGGCTGAACAGGGTACGAAGCCGGCGCTCGCTCACGCCGGCCCGCGTCGCCACCTCGCCCAGCCGGGCCGCCCCGGTGAGCTCGCCGAGCGCGAACTCGACCAGCTCGTTGCCGCCGCGGCCCGCGCTCCGCTGCTCGAGCTCGGCCGTGATCCGGGCCCGCATCGTCGCGACCTGCGCGTCGACCGGTGGCGGCGTCCGGGCCAAGTGGTCGACGTCGAGCCAGCGGCTGGGCTAGCCGGGCCGCACGAGCACCGGGGAGTGCCGGATCTTCCAAGACGACCACCGGCACGGGCGGCCACCGTGGATCCATGATTCTGGTTACCGGCGCCACCGGCACCACTGGCTCCGCCCTGGTGAGGGACCTGCTCGACCGCGGCTTGGAGGTCGCCGCGATGACCCGCGACCCGGCCCGCGTCCCGGACCGGCCGGGCCTGACCGCCACCACCGTCGTCGTCCCGGCCGACGCGATGTACCTGCTGCCACCGGCCGCCCGTACGCCGCTCGACCACGAGGAGAACCTGCTGCGCGCGGCGAAGGCGGCCGGCATCCCCCGGGTGGTCCGGCTCTCGGCGATCGGCACTCCCGACGAGGACCACGACCTGCCGCCCGGTCATCTCGGCGCCTGGCATTTCCGGGGCGAGCGGACCCTGCGGCGCAGCGGACTGGAGTGGACGGTGCTGCGCCCGACCACGTTCGCCACGAACTCACTGGCCTGGGCGCCCGACATCCGGGCCGGCCGGCCGATCGTGAACCCGTTCGGTGACGGCAAGCAGGGTGTGATCGATCCGGCCGACATCGCTGCGGTCGCCGCCGAGGTGCTCACCGGCGACGGCCACCACGAGCTCATCTACACATTGACCGGACCGGAGCTGATCAGCGTGCCCGAGCAACTGGCCGTGCTGGCCGAGATCCTGGGCCGGCCGCTCGAAGTAGTCGACCGGGAGCCGGCCCCGGAGCTCTTCCCGTCCGAGATCGCCGAGGCCGCCACGGCGGGCGCTCGTCTGGTTCGCGCGGGCGGCAACGCCGTCGTCACCCCGGACGTCGAGAAGCTCACCTCGCGCCGGCCGGCCATGTTCCGGGCCTGGGCCGAGAGGGCGTGGCCGGCGGTAATAGACGGCGCATAATACTGACCCTATTATGTGCCGCATGATAGCGGCGGAGGACGGCCCGGAGGCCGTGGCTGAGCGGCAGGCCCAACTGCTGCGCGGCTGCCTCGACATGTGCCTGCTCGCGCTTCTGGCCGAAGAGCCCGCCCATGGGTACGAACTTGTCCGGCGCCTCGACACGGCCGGGTTCGGAACGGTGAGCTACGGCACCGTCTACCCGTTGATCACTCGCTTGCATCGGCTGGGGCTCGTCGCCAACGCGCTGCAGCCCAGCCCGAGCGGCCCGCCCCGCAAGATCCACCGGCTCACCGAGAGCGGACACGAGCGGTTGCGGGCCTGGAGTGAGCAGTGGGCCCAGTTCGCCGGCGTCGTGAACGCGACCCTCGCCGCCCGTCCATCGAACCCAGGAGGCGACCATGAGCACGTCGACGTCGCTCGTTGACGATCTGCTCGCCACGGCCGACCGCGAGTGGCGCGCTCTCGGCGTTCAGCGCGACGACCGGGCGGCGCTCGCGGCCGACCTACGCGCCGACCTCGAGGCGGCGGCCGGCGATGGGCTGGATCCCGCGCAGTTGCTCGGCGCGAGCCCGCGCGAGTTCGCTCTGCGCGTGGCCGAGGAGGCCGGGGTGGGCCGAACCCCACCCCGGTACGGCCAGGTGCTGGGCGTCGCGACCGTGGGCGCGCTGCTCGCCCTCGTCGTGGGCTTCCTCGGGGTGATCGGCCTGCATCAGATCCTGGTGGCCGCTTTCGACCTGCCGCCCGGTCTGCGCGTGCCGGTCTGGCTGGCCGCCGGAGTCTTCTACGGTGGCGTGGCCGCGGTCGCCGTGACCGGCGCGGTGCTCGCAGTGCGCTTCGGCCTGCGGGACGCGCCGCGCATCCGGCACACGGCGGCTCGGATGGCCCTGCTGCTGCCGCCCGCCGTGGCCGCCTCGATCGCGGCCGCGGTCGCGCTGGGCTGGTCCTTCGACTTCCCGCTGACCCCGCTGATCATGGGCGCGGAGGCGGCGATAGTCCTTGGCGGTTTCCTGGCCGCGACCACCCTCGCCCGCCGCTGGTCCATCCGAACAGCCATCTGACACGCGGCCCGGCCGATAGCGAGCGACCGATCTCGCCTCAGAGAGCGACCTGGCTCCCCGCAGCCAGCACCTTGGCCGCGCTCACGTAGCGCGACCTCGGTCTTGGCTTTTGGGCGCAACCACTTACGCACGCCGTCGTGGTGGGGTGAGCGCCCTGGACGCGCCAGCGGCCAGCTCACCCCGCCGCGGCCCTCGGCGGGAGCGACGGTCTGAAACCCACCGCCCCGCCACGACATCCAGCTCTTGACCTTATTGATCTTGGCCTTGCGACGCCCGCCGAATCACATCTAGTGGCCGTTGAAAGCGTCCCGCATCCGGCTGAAGAATCCGCCCTGCTTGCTCAACTCGGCGACGTCCTCGCCGCGGGTCTTGGCGAAATCGCGCAGCATGCGTTCCTGGTCGGCGGTGAGCTTGGTCGGCGTCTTCACGTCCAGGTGGACGAAAAGATCACCCCGCCCCTGGCCGCGCAGGTGCGGCACGCCCTTGCCGCGGATGCGGAGCGTGCTGGCCGGCTGCGTCCCCTGCTTGACCTCGATGCCCTCTTCGCTGTCGAGCGTCTTGATCGTCAGGCGGGTGCCGAGCGCGGCCGCGGTCATCGGGAGCGTGACGCGGCAGTGCAGGTCGTCGCCCTTGCGCGAGTAGACGTCGTGCGGGCGCTCGTGGATCTCGACGTAGAGGTCACCCGGCGTGCCCCCACCCGGACCGACCTCGCCCTGCTGGGCCAGGCGGATGCGCATGCCGTCCTCGACGCCGGCCGGGATCTTGACCGTGAGCGAGCGGCGGGTGCGGACCCGGCCGTCGCCGGCGCAGGTGGGGCAGGGGTGCGGGATGACCGTGCCGTGGCCCTGGCAGGTGGCGCAGGGGCGGCTCGAGACGACCTGGCCCAGGAAGGTGCGCTGCACGCTCTGCACCTCGCCCCGGCCGCCACACGTCTCGCAGGTGGCCAGGTGGGTGCCGGGCGCGGTGCCGGCGCCGGTGCACTGGGTGCACAGCACGGCGGTGTCGACGGTGATCGGGGCCTCGACGCCGAACGCCGTCTCGACCAGGTCGAGTTCGAGGCGCAGGATCGCGTCGGCGCCAGGACGGGTGCGCGGGCGCGGGCCGCGGGCGTTGCCGCCGGCCGCCGAGCCGAAGAACGCGTCCATGATGTCCTGGAAGCCGACGAACGGGCCGCCCGCGCCGCCGGGACCGCCGGGGCCCATGCCGCCGCCGGGGGCGAGCGGGTCGCCGCCGAGATCGACGATCTGGCGCTTCTGGTCGTCCGAGAGGACCTCGTACGCCGCGTTGATGTCCTTGAACTTCTCGTGCGCTTCCGGATCCGGGTTGACGTCCGGGTGATATTGCCGAGCCAGTTTGCGGTAGGCGCGCTTGATCTCGTCGTCGGTGGCTTCCCGGCTCACGCCGAGAATGCCGTAGTAGTCCTTGGCCACGGGCTCCGCAATCCTCGTCAGTTCTGTGCTAGAAGGTCGCCCACGTAGCGTGCCACCGCGCGCACGGTCGCGATGGTGCCGGGGTAATCCATCCGGGTCGGACCCAGCACTCCGAGCCCACCGACGATCGTCGCGCCGGGGCCGTATCCAGTGCTGACCACCGACGCCGACCGCAGGTTGTCGATCTTGTTCTCGTCGCCGATCCGCACCCGGGTCTTGCTGGGCTCGAGATCGCCGATCAACTTCAGCAGGATGACCTCTTCCTCGAGGGCTTCGAGGACGGGGCGCAGCGTGCCTTGGAAGTCGAGCACACCGCCACGAGTCAGGTTAGCCGTGCCCGCCAAGGCGAGGCGTTCCTCACTGCGCTCGACGAGCGTCTCGAGCAGCACCGAGGCCAGGCAGGCCATGGTGGCCCGGTTGCCCGGGGCGCACTCGTCGACCAGGCCCTGCACCAGCGGCGGCGTGTCGGACAGCCGCTGACCGGCGAGTTTCTCGTTGACCCGGCGGCGCAGGTCGGTCACGTCGTCGGCCGGGACGGGCCCGGGCAGCTCGACCAGCCGCTGCTCGACCCGGCCGGTGTCGGCGATCATCACGAGCATGAGGCGGGTGGTCGAGATCGGCACGAGCTCGAGGTGGCGCACGGAGGACCGGGCCAGCGACGGGTATTGCACGACCGCGACCTGGCGGGTCAGCTGGGCGAGCAGGCGCACCGTGCGGTGCACCACGTCGTCGAGGTCGACCGCGCCGATCAGGAAGCGCTCGATGGCCCGGCGCTCGGCCGGGGTGAGCGGCTTGACCTTGGAGAGCCGGTCGACGAAGAGCCGGTAGCCGGCGTCGGTCGGCACGCGGCCGGCGCTGGTGTGCGGCTGCCGGATGTAACCTTCCTCCTCCAGCACCGCCATGTCGTTACGCACGGTAGCCGGCGACACGCCCAGGGCGTGCCGTTCGACCAAGGCCTTGGAGCCCACCGGCTCCTGCGTCTCGACGTAGTCCTCGACGATCGCGCGCAGCACCTCGAGCTTGCGGTCATCCAGGCTCACAATGACCCCTCCCCTCGGCCGATGCTTGGCACTCCCCCGGACAGAGTGCCAGTCTACGTCGCCACCGGCGTCAACGCGATGATCGTGTCGCCTGTCTATTCACCGACTCGATCAGCATGTCGCTCTCGACCGCGTTGAACTGCGGCTCTACGGTGTCAGCCATGACTGAACCACCTCGCCCGCCCGGTGAAGGTAACCCGAACGACCCGACGCGGCCGTTCAACCCTTATGCGGCTAACGACCCGACTTCCGGATCGACACCGCCTCCTCCACCCCCGTACGGCGCCCCGCCGCCCACCTCGGGCGCCGGCTACGGCACGCCACCACCCACCTCCGGTCCCGGCTACGGCACGCCACCACCCACCTCCGGTCCCGGCTACGGCGCTCCGCCGCCCGGTTACGGCACCCCGCCGCCGCCCTACGGTGGTGGTGACTACAAGCAGCCCGGCTACGGCGGCGGATACGGCCCCGGCCCCGGTCAGGACGACAAGACCTGGATCCTGATCGCCCACTTCGGCGGCGCGTTGGGCGCGTTCATCGGCGGTGGGCTCGGTGGCTGGATCGCCCCGCTGATCGCCATGCTGGCCAAGGGCAACCAGTCCCCGGTCGTGCGGGCCGAGGCGGTCAAGGCGCTCAACTTCCAGATCGTCTGGACGATCGTCGGCATCATCGGCTGGGCCACCGCCTGCGCCGTCATCGGCTTCGTGATCATCCCGATCGCCGCGCTGATCTCCATCATCTTCGGCATCATCGCCGGGCTGAAGGCGGTCAACAACGAGCCGTACAACTACCCGATGACCATCAACCTGATCAAGTAGGGCCGATTTGGCGGAATGCGCCGGGGACGGGGCCCGGCGCGTTACACCACGTCGCGAATCACGGCGTCGGCCAGCAGGCGGCCACGCAGGGTGAGAACCAGACGGCCATTTTCGTACGCCGAGGGGTCGAGCAACCCGTCGGCCAGGGCCTGCTTGGCGCCGACCCGGTCGACCCGGTCGAGCGCGATGCCCTCGCGCAGCCGTACCCGCAGCATCACGTCCTCGACGTGCCTGTCCTCGTCGCTCAGCAACTCGCGCCCGTGACCCGGCGAAAGACCCTCGACCAGCCTTTTCCCGTACGCCGCGGGGTGCTTGACGTTCCACCAGCGCACCCCGCCGACGTGGCTGTGCGCGCCCGGCCCGAGGCCCCACCAGTCGGCGCCGGTCCAGTAGAGCAGGTTGTGCTTACAGCGCGCCTCTTCCGAGGTGGCCCAGTTCGAGACCTCGTACCACTGGAAGCCGGCCTCGCTCAGCGCCTGCTCGGCGGCCAGGTAGCGGTCGGCCGCGACATCGTCCGAGGGGTACGGGATCTCGCCCCGCCGCATGCGGGCCGCCATCCGGGTGCCGTCCTCGACGATCAGGGCGTACGCGCTGACATGGTCCACCCCGGCCTCGACCACCTTGCCCAGCGAGCCGGCGAAGTCGTCGGCCGACTCGCCCGGCGTGCCGTAGATCAGGTCGAGGTTGACGTGCTCGAACCCGGCCTCCCGAGCCTCGATCGCGGCCTGGGGCGCCCGCCCCGCCGTGTGCTTGCGGTCCAGGATCCGCAGCACGCCCGGCGCCGCCGACTGCATGCCCAGCGAGATCCGGTTGAAGCCGTGCCCGCGCAGACGGCGCAGATAGTCCGGGTCGACCGATTCGGGGTTGGCCTCGGTCGTGATCTCGGCCCCCGGCGCCAGCCCCCAGGCCGCGTCGATGCCGTGCAGGATCCGGCCCAGGTCGTCCGCGTCGAGCAGGGTCGGGGTGCCGCCGCCGAAGAACACGGTGTCGACCCGGGCCGGGTCGATCGTGCGGCGGGCCAGCTCGAGCTCTTGCAGCACCGTCTCGGCGTACGTCTCGCGGCTGACCCCGCCGCCGAGCTCACTGGCCGTATAGGTGTTGAAGTCGCAGTAGCCGCAGCGGCTGGCACAGAACGGAACGTGAACGTAGACGGCGAACCCGTCCTTTCCGACGTGCGCCGTCGCGGAGTCGGGCAGAGACCCGTCCTGGGGAACGGGTTCGCCATCGGGAAGTGCGCCGGCCATCCGTCAAGTGTGCACGCCGGCCGATAATGTTCCGCCATGGCTCTGGTCCGTACCGCCACCGACGCCGGGGTGACCACTCTGACCCTGGACTCCCCGGCCAACCGCAACGCCCTGTCCACCGCCCTGATGCGCGAGCTGCTGGACGCTCTGGCCGAGGCCCTCACCGACACCGGCGTGCGCGCCGTTGTGCTTTCGCACACGGGCACGGTCTTCTGCTCAGGGGCCGACCTCAAAGAGACGGCTGCGGCCGCGCCGGACGGCAAGGTGCCGGCCGAGATGATCGCCGACGTGCTGGCCGCCCTCTGGGAGTTCCCCAAGCCGGTCGTCGCCCGCGTCGCCGGTCCGGCCCGGGCCGGCGGCCTGGGGCTGATCGCGGCGGCCGACATCGCGGTCTGCACCCGCGAGGCCACGTTCGCCTTCTCCGAGGTTCGCCTGGGCGTGATCCCGGCCGTGATCAGCGCGACCGTGCTGCCCCGGCTGGCCCCCCGTGCGGCGGCCGAGCTCTACCTGACCGGTGACGTCTTCGACGGCGTCCGGGCGGCGGAGATCGGCCTGGTCACCGCGGCCGTCACGGCCGAAGAGCTCGACGGCCGGGTCCGCGGCTATTGCGACAGCCTCGTCCGCGGCGGGCCGCTCGCCCTGGCCGGGACCAAACAACTTCTGCGGCGTACGGCGATCCGGGGCGAACTGGCCGAGCTGTCCACCCGGTCGGCGGGCTACTTCCGCTCGGCCGAGGGGCGCGAGGGCATGGCCGCGTTGCGCGAGAAACGCCCCGCGACCTGGGTGCCCGCCGCTCCGACACCGTCAGGGTGACGTCGGCGGGGTGACCTCGTTGTCTACTCTTGTCGCCTGAACAACAAGTGCTGGGGGTGCGCGTGCGCAAGACACCGGTCGTGGCGGTCGCGATTGCCGCGCTCGTCGGTGCGCTCGGCGTCTTCGCGGTCGTCAACACGTTCTCCGGCTCCATCAAGCTGCCCCGGATCGGCCCGGAGTGCACCGTACGGGCCGACGGCGAGGTCACCCTCGACTACGTCCAGATGGCCAACGCGGCCACGATCACGGCGGTCGGGCTGCGCAAGGGCATGCCCGAGCAGGCCGTGGTGATCGCCCTGGCCACCGCGTTCCAGGAATCCAAGCTCGAGAACCTCGACGACGGCGACCGTGACTCGGTCGGGCTGTTCCAGCAGCGGCCCAGCCAGGGCTGGGGCACGTTCGAGCAGATCAAGGATCCGCGGTACGCGGCCAACAAGTTCTACTCGTCGCTCAAGAAGGTCAAGGGCTACGAGAGGATGCGGGTCACCGACGCGGCGCAGAAGGTGCAACGGTCGGCCTATCCCAATGCGTACGAGAAATGGGCCGACGAGTCGGCCGTGCTCGCCCGCGCGTTGACCGGCCGGGCCACCGGCGCCGTGGAGTGCAGCGTGAGCGGCTCCCCGGCGTTGCGTGGGGCCTCCGCGGCGACGGCGCTGGCCAAGGGCATGCGGCTCGACTGGGGCAAGGGCCTGCCCGAATCGGCCACGGCGACCGAGGCGGCCCGGCTGACGGTCAAGGTCGGCAGCGCGAGCGCGGGCTGGCGGTACGCGCACTGGCTGGTGGCGCACGCCTCGGCCACGGGTCTCGAACGGGTACGTTTCGGCGATCTCGAATGGCACGCCCCGGACGGCCGGTGGCAGGCGGTGAGCGCGGACGGTGGCGCCGGCACCGGCCGGGTGGTCGCCGAAGTCTTCAGCTGACGTCGCGTTTCGGCGCCGTTCCGGAAGTTTCGACCACCTAATCAGTGACTGCAAGTAATGACAAGCGTCTTGGGTACGCAGTTGCGTTGCGTATACATCGACATGGACAGACAGCTACGGCCCTGGTACTAAGTAGGACGTGTCGAGGGCGATCGAGTGGATTCTCCTGGGTGCCGGCAGTTGCACGGCGATCATCGTCGGTCTGCGGTGGCACCGCCCCGCCCGCATGGGGCCGTGGCTGCTGCTGGCCGGTGCGGTGTTCGCGTTAGCTGTCGGTGACGTTTTCTACGCCTTCGATGTGATGTCGGCGGCTACCGGCTGTTATCTGGCGATGTTCGTGCTCGTGGCGGGCGCGCTCCTGCGGTTCACCGAGGGCGGTTCGGTGCTGGTCGACCGGGCCCGCCTGATCGACCTGCTCGCGTTCGCCTGCTCGGCGCTGCTCGTGGTGTGGGTCTTCGTGATCGCCGACAACGGCCCCTGGGTGCGCATCTCGGCGTCCGATGTGATCGGTTCGCTGCTGCTCGTCGGGGTCGCGCTGCGGCTCAACCTGGCCACCGGCCGCAACGTCTCGGCCCTGCTCATGCTGGCCGGCTCGGTCGGCCTGCTGGCCGGGGACGTGCTGTTCCCGCTCCTGCAGAGCGAGGCGTCCGAGTCCGGTTTCCGCGTGCTCTACGTCGCGTGGGGCCTGGCCGCGCTGCACCCGTCGATGGTGTGGCTGACCCAGCCCATGCCGCCCCGCACGACCCGGTGGCACGGCCGCTGGGCGGCGCTGCTGGGCGCCTCGGTCGCCACCCCGCCGATCGTGCTGCTGATCGAGGCCCTGGACGGCACCGTCCGCGACGGCGTGCCCATCGCCATCGCCGGCGCGATCACGCTGACCCTGACGATCACCCGCCTGGCCGACTCGGTGACCTTGAACAGCCACGCCCTGGCCCGCGAGCGCGGCCTGCGCAGCGCCACGGCCGACCTGGTGTCCGCGGTCGACATCCCGGCCGTCGACGAGGCCGTGCGGGCCGGGGTGGCCGCCCTGATCCCACCCGACGCCCTGCGCCGCGTCGTCTTCGCCACCGACGACCGCCAACTGGCCGCGGCCCAGCTCCCACCGGCCCCGGCCGGCCGTCGCCCGCGCAGCTGGTGGGCCGACCCCACCCCCACCATCGAAGCCACCCCCGGCCCGGCCACCGATCACTCCCGCCCGGCCGCCGAGTTGACGAGCGGCGACCCCGCCGATGAGTTGACCAGCGGCATTCCAGCCCACCGCGATACCGAAGTCCCGCCCACCACACTCGCGGCCGGCCGTGCGATCACCGCCACCGGCCGCTTCGGCCGGCTGACCCGAGTGTTCCGCTTCACCACCACCCGCGTCCTCCGCCCCCAGCCCGGCGTCCCTCCATCCACCAGCCCCGTACCCTCCGCGGTACGGCCGGGCGCGGACAACGGCTCCCGCCGGTTCGGCGTATCACTCGGCTGGATGCGGTCCCCGGTTGCGAGCGGCGCCAGACGGGCCGGGCGCCGGAAGGCGTCGGGTGGGCGGGTTCGGGCCGGCGGGTTCGGTCGTTGGCTGAGCACGAGCGGCACTGTGTCGGCCCACGAGGACACGACGCTGGTCTGTCCGCTGTGGCTGGAACCGATGGCCGTGGCCCGGCCCAGCGGCGGCGCGCTCATCCTGACCGGGCGCCGCGAGGCGCTGACCGCGGCCCACGACGCGCTCGAGGTGCTGGCCGGTCAGGCCGCGCTCGCTCTCGACCGGATCAGCCTGGTCGAGGCCGTGGGCCGCCGCGACAGCGACCTGTACCTGCGCGCGGTCATCAGCAACACCGCCGACCTGATGCTGGTGCTCGACGAGGACCAGCGCATCCGCTACGCCAGCCCGGCCCTGCACGACGTGCTGGGCGACGAGAAGATCTCCCCGCTGGCCACCCTGGAAGACCTGGTCCACCCGGACGACCGCGGCCAGATCCGCCGCGCGTTCGCCACCGGCGGCGACGGCACGATGTTCTGCGCCCTGCGCCGCCCCGACCACAGCCAGGTGCTGGTCGAGGCCACCTATCGCGACCTGCGCGAGGACCGCCTGGTCCAGGGCTTCGTGGTGACCATGCAGAAGGTCAGCGACACCCAGGACCCGATCGACCGCCTCCCCCACCGCGACCACGTCGACGAGCTCCCGGCCTGGATCAACCGGCGCAGCGCCCAGCACAAATTCCGCTACTGAGCGACCGCCACCAGACACTCCTGACACAGATCGGAGCGCCCCCACCCGGCGTAGAGGTCGACATCCTCCTCATCGGATGCCGTCCCATCGACGCGGCGGCCGCAAATCGTGCGGTCGCCGCCGTCCCGGCTCAGATGCCGCTGCCCGTCCTCCTCGCGAAACAGCTCGAACTCCTCCCGAAGACGCTGCTGGTGATAGCTGGACGCAGGCCCGAGGATCATCGCCCGCCGCGGGCAGTAGAGCGCATGCCACCGAGTGCCGTCCGGTTCGGTCTCGATCCCGACGAGCACCAATTCCTTCGGTACGGACACCGGGGCCGAGCGATCGTGCCCGTCCGGCTCACCGACGACAGTCCCGCGGTAACAGCGCGAGCCGTCCGGCAATGTGCCGCCCTCGAAGCAGGCCGCCGCGTAAAGCTGATCGAACACGGACCCCACCACAGTGCTGTACTGCGCGTACCTGACCCCACCACCGGGAAACCGCACCGTCGCGAGCCATGTCCCCATCGCGATCACCCCCAGCGTCGAGCGCAACCATTCACTCACGTCGCCCGGTCGGGCCGGGCGTTCTGGGCGCGCCGGCGCCCTGCCCGGCTCGGCCGGGCCCTCGGCGGGAGCGGCGGCCTGTAACCCCCGTCCAACCTCCCCGCCCGCCACCCAAGACCGGACTGAAGGCCTCAAGCCCGCTACGACAGTTCGTTCTCGACTTTCGAGGAATTGCTCTGCCGCTGCATTCTTTGCCCTGGACACGACGAAGCGCCGGACAGTTGTCCGGCGCTTCGTGGTGCTATTGCTTATTACCGGTGAATGCGGCGACGACCGCCGACACCGGCCACCAGAGCCACACCGATCGCGGCCAGGACGACCTGGAACAGCAGCTCGATCCAGTCGAAGCCCTTGGTGTCGGCAACACCGGTCGCGCGGGCCAGGACGGTGCCCAGCAGCGCGGCGACAACACCGATGACCAGGGTCAGCCAGATCGGGATGTTCTGCTTGCCCGGTACGACCAGGCGGCCCAGGGCGCCGATGATGAGACCGACGACGAGGGCGGTGATGATGCCGGTGACAGTCATTGGGGGGTTCCTCTCGGGGTGAAGCAGTTGTTGCGTCCGTCGAGCCCCAGAGTTCCCGAGTGGCCGAGAACCCAAACCGCCTTATTTTTTGTTTGCTCCCTTGGTGTCCGGACCGTCAGAGGTCGACAGGGCGGCGATGAACGCCTCCTGCGGGACCTCGACGCGGCCGACCATCTTCATCCGCTTCTTGCCCTCTTTCTGCTTCTCGAGCAGCTTGCGCTTACGGCTGATGTCGCCGCCGTAGCACTTGGCGAGCACGTCCTTGCGGATGGCGCGAATCGTCTCGCGGGCGATGATGCGGCTGCCGATGGCGGCCTGGATCGGCACCTCGAACTGCTGCCGCGGGATGAGCTTCTGCAGCTTGGAGGCGATGTTGACCCCGTACGAGTACGCCTTGTCCTTGTGGACGATCGCGCTGAACGCGTCGACCGGCTCGCCGTGCAGCAGAATGTCCACCTTGACCAGGTCGGCCACCTGCTCGCCGGAGGGCTCGTAGTCGAGCGACGCGTAGCCCTTGGTCTTGCTCTTCAGCTGGTCGAAGAAGTCGAAGATGATCTCGGCCAGGGGCAGCGTGTAGCGCAGCTCGACCCGCTCCGATGAGAGGTACTCCATGCCGAGCAGGCTGCCGCGGCGGCTCTGGCAGAGCTCCATGACGGCGCCGACGTAGTCGTTGGGCACCAGCACCGTGGCCCGTACGACCGGCTCGTGGATCTCCGAGATCTTGCCGTCGGGGAACTCGCTGGGGTTGGTGACGACCCGTTCCTCGGCGTCCTCGGTGTAGACGCGGTAGACCACGTTGGGCGCCGTGGAGATCAGGTCGAGGCCGAACTCGCGTTCCAGCCGCTCGCCGATGATCTCGAGGTGGAGCAGGCCGAGGTAGCCGACGCGGAAGCCGAAGCCGAGCGCGGCCGACGTCTCGGGCTCGTAGGTGAGCGCGGCGTCGTTGAGCTTGAGCTTGTCGAGCGCGTCACGCAGGGCCGGGTAGTCGGAGCCGTCGATCGGGTAGAGACCCGAATAGACCATCGGCTTCGGATCTTTGTAGCCGCCCAGGGCCTCTTTGGCCGGACGGTTGTTGCCGGTCACGGTGTCGCCGACGCGGGACTGCCGCACGTCCTTGACCCCGGTGATCAGGTAGCCGACCTCGCCCACGCCGAGCGCGCCGGCCTTCTCCATCTCGGGCGAGACGACGCCGATCTCGAGCAGCTCGTGCACGGCGCCGGTCGACATCATCTTGATGCGGTCGCGGGCCTCGATGCGGCCGTCGATGACCCGGACGTACGTCACGACGCCGCGGTACACGTCGTAGACGGAGTCGAAGATCATCGCGCGGGCCGGGGCCGTGGCGTCGCCGACGGGTGCCTGGAACTGGCGGACGATCTCGTCGAGCAGGTGGTCGACGCCGACACCGGTCTTGCCGGAGACCCGCAGCACGTCGTCGGGCTCGACGCCGATCAGCTTGGCCAGTTCCTCGGCATACTTCTCGGGCTGCGCAGCGGGCAGGTCGATCTTGTTGAGCACCGGGATGATGTGGAGGTCGTTCTCCATCGCCAGGTACAGGTTGGCGAGGGTCTGCGCCTCGATGCCCTGCGCGGCGTCGACCAGCAGCACCGCGCCCTCGCAGGCGGCGAGCGACCGGGAGACCTCGTACGTGAAGTCGACGTGGCCCGGAGTGTCGATCATGTTGAGCACGGCGGTGTCGCCCTGCTGGTCGCCCTCGCGCACCGTCCACGGCATGCGGACGGCCTGCGACTTGATCGTGATGCCGCGTTCGCGCTCGATGTCCATGCGGTCGAGATATTGCGCACGCATCTGCCGCGGGTCGACCACACCGGTGATCTGCAACATGCGGTCGGCCAGCGTCGACTTGCCGTGGTCGATGTGAGCGATGATGCAGAAGTTACGGATGCGAGCGGGATCGGTCGCGCCGATCACGTTCACGCCGGGGTCGAGCGGTCCAGGCACGATCTTCCGTTCTTATCGTCCGAGTGGTCGTCCGGCGAGGTGCCGGCGCGTTCTATCGTCCCACGTCCGCGTGGAACGCCCACTCACACCCGCTCACCCCACCTCGAGACGAGGCGTGCGGGGCAGTCGACAACTCGCTCACCCCGGCTCCAAGCGGGCGGACGGGAACTCGCTCTCATCGACTCCAGGCGGGTGCTGAACTCGCTCACACCGGCTCCAGGCGGGTGTGCGGGGCGGGCGGGAACTCGACCGTCACGACATCGCCGGGGCGGACTACGCCGCCGCGCAGCACGACCGCCATGACGCCGCCCTTGCGCACGAGATCGCCGTTGTCGTCGTGGCCGATGACCTCTTTCAGCAGGCCCGGCCGGAAGTTGTTGATCTGCTGGCACGGGTTGCGGAGGCCCGCCACGACCAGGGCCGGCCGCGAATCGTCGCCTTCCCGGGCCACCGCGGCCCGCACCGCCTCGGCCGCCCGCGCGGCCGGCTCGTTCAGCTTCGCGGCGTCCGCCGCGCCCAGCACGCCGTCGAGCACCGAAGGATCGAACGCGCCCGCCGCTGAGCCGGAACCGGCATCCGAACCGGTCTCAGGCCTGGTTCGGGGGCCGAAGCGCAGGACAGCGCCCAGCGGGAGGCCGAGCAGGTCGATCCCGCGGGTCGTGACGTTCTCGCCGAGGTTGCCCGGCTGGACGTCGTAGCCTTTCGACGCGACGTCGGCCAACAGCTCCGCGTGGATCAGGTGGACCTGGCGCAGGTTGGGCTGGGTCGGATCGATCTTGACCCGGCTCTTGTGCCGCACGTGGACGCCCGCGTGCATGTCACCCTCGACACCCAGGCCGGCCACCAGCACGATCTCGTCGCGGGCAGGCTTGGTGAACGAGTAGACGCCGTTCCGGCTGACCGAGGCCACTTCCCCTTGCGCAGTCTCCATGCCCGCAGTCTTGCTCAGCCGCCAAACCCACCTCGACCCTGTTTCTCACGACGCGGGCGGCCTCATTCGGGTTCGGCCAGGAAGAGCTCGGACAGTTTCGGCAGGCGGCGCTGCATCTCCTCCTCGTTGTCGAAATCCCACAGGTCGGCGGCGTCGGGCCGGGTGACCGGACGGTCGGCCGCGGGCAACTCCTCACCGGTCGCCTGGACATAGGCCTCGGCCGCGATCGACAGCACCTCTTCGGCCTCGAACACCGCGCCCGAGTCGGCCGCCGAGCGCACCACAGCCACGTCGGCCAGCGAATCGGGCGATTTCACCGACCGGGCCACCGCGTCACGCCCGTGAGCGATCAGCCAGCCGCGGAAGTTGTCGAACCCGTCCTCGGAGCAACCGCCGTTGATCAGGTAGGCCGCCGCCCACAGATCCTGCGTGCCGGAGGCGACCATGACCTTGTCGAGATGGCGGCCCCAGGCCACGATCTCGTCCGGCTCGCGGGTGGCCAGGTCGGCCACGGCGCGCTTGGCCACATCGGCGGGCGAGGCGGGCCGGTCGGCGGTGGCGCGGCTGATGACCGCCCAGAAGTCGTCGGTTCTCATGCCCGGAATCCTGCCAGCCGGGTACGACAAAACGCGTCGGGCAGGATGGGGGTCGTGCGAACGATTTCGCTCCCTGACGTGCCCTACGGGGCCACCGCCGACCGCCCGGACTGGTCCGACCTGCCGGAAGGCGTCCGCCAAGCCGTCGCCGCCCGCCTGGACGGCCCGGTCGTCACCGTGCGCAGTGCCGGTGGCGGCTTCACCCGGGCCTTCGCGGCGCTGGTGACGACGGCCGACGGGGTGACCGGCTTCGTCAAGGCCGCGCCCCGCCCCGACCCCATCGCCGACTGGTACGCCCGTGAGGCGTTCATCACGTCGCGCCTGCCCGCCGCGGTGGCCGCGCCCCGGCCGCTCTGGACGATGGTCGAGTCCGACTATTTCGTGCTGTGCCTCGATCCGGTCGACGGCCACGTGCCGGCGCTGCCGTGGTCGCCGCCCGAACTGCAAGCGGCCCTCGCGGCCTGGTCCACGGCCGCCGAGGCCCTGACCGTCCCGAGCCGTGAGCTGCTCGAGGCCGGTGTGCCCGCCCTGGCCGACATCCTGCGCGGCGAGATGAGCTGGTGGACCGAGATCGCGGCCGGCCGGGAGCCGATGCCCCGCACCGCGCACGGCACCGTCGCGCCGACCCGGCTGGCCCACCTGGCCCGGCTCGAGCAAGAGCTGCCCGACCTGGTCACCGGCGACGCTCTCATGCACGGCGACCTGCGCGTCGACAACGTGCTCATCGACCGCGACGGCCGGGCCCGGCTCTGCGACTGGACCTGGCCCTGCCTCGGCGCACCCTGGTTCGACACGGTGACGCTGCTGGTCACCGCGTTCGCCAGCGGGCTCGACGCGGACGCGTACCTGTCGGGCTGGAACGCCCCGGCCGAGGGCGTCGACGGCGCTTTGGCCGCGCTGGCCGGCTACTGGCTGGTGCGCGCCGACGGCGGGCCCAGCAGTGCGTCCCCGCACAGCCGCCAGCACCAACGCTTCAGCGGCGAGCAGGCGCTGGCCTGGCTGGCCGACCGCCGGGGCTGGTGAGGGCGTTTTGGTAGCTCGCCGGGCGACTGGTAGTCTTGCTTTTCGCGTGTGATGACGCGCCATTGTTCGCTGCTTTCCGGCGACACCGGCGATCATCCCGCTGAGACCGTTTTCCGAACACCTAGTCAGGACAAGGCTGTCGCGTGGCGAACATCAAGTCCCAGATCAAGCGCAACCGGCAGAACGAGAAGGCCCGGCTGCGTAACAAGTCGGTCAAGTCGTCGCTGAAGACCGTGATCCGCAAGCTCAACGAGGCGAGCGAGGCCGGCGACGCGCAGACCGCAACGACGCTGCTGCGTGACGCCTCTCGTCAGCTGGACAAGGCAGTGAGCAAGGGCGTCATCCACAAGAACCAGGCGGCGAACCGCAAGTCGGCCATCGCCAAGCGCGTCTCCGCGCTGTCCGCCTGATTCTTCGCGGGTCGCACCTGTAAAAGGGCTGCAAGCCGGGCGCCGTGGTGCCCGGCTTCCTTTCGTCTCCGGTGTTACCTTGGTACCGTGGTAAACATCGAGAGAACGCAGACGGGCGTACGCCTCGAGCGCAACACGCTGAAGGTCCTGAAGGGCCTGGCCGAATACCTCGACATGTCCCTCGGCGAACTGCTCGAGGGCATCACGTTGCACGCCTTCGAGGGCAAGGCCCCGTTCACGCCGCAGACCCTGGCCAAAATCGATCAACTGCGTTCCGTGTACGGGCTGAGCCTCACCGCTGCTGACGCCCACCGCCTCGAGGAGCGGCAGTGACCGTCGCCACCGGCACGTTCATTCTCCCGTTCCCCCCCGCAGCAGGCGTTCCACCTGTTCACCCCGCGCGGCGAGCAACTGTGGGCCGAGGGCTGGAACCCCCACTTCCCGTCCCCCACCCCCGACGACACCGAACCCGGCACGGTCTTTCTCACCACCGCCGCCGACCACGCCACAACCTGGGTAGTCATCGACCGCCGCCCCGGCCAGATGATCCGCTACGCCCGAGTAGCCCCCGACACCACAGCCGGCACAGTCCGCGTCGACCTGCACCCAGCCACCCTCACCCCAGGCGGCACGAGCCCCACCGAAGCCCGTATGCGCTCGGCCGGCGGCGTCAGGGACGGCATCGTCGCGGCCGAGGAACGCTCACTCGGAACTGTGGTGACCGTGCGCTACGAGCTCACG
Source organism: Paractinoplanes aksuensis (assembly GCF_024137025.1). Taxonomy (GTDB): domain Bacteria; phylum Actinomycetota; class Actinomycetes; order Mycobacteriales; family Micromonosporaceae; genus Actinoplanes; species Actinoplanes aksuensis. The sequence goes on along the minus strand of NZ_JAMYJR010000055.1, from coordinate 49,615 downwards.
GCGCTGTCAGCCGAGGCCGAGCCTGCTCTGCGGGAGTTCTTCGCCGGGTTCGAGGGCTATCTCGCGTCGTGGCGGGAGGCCATCGGGGCTATTCGTAGCGACGTGTGGCCGACTGGCGGATCCACTGCTGCTGGGCCTCGGCCCGTTCCGCCCAGGGGCGCTTGATCGGGGCGCCGCGCCCCCGGTCGATCACGCCGGGCAGGCGGGTCGTCGCGTCCTCACCGACGCGACCCGCGGACCTGCCCTCATTGGCCGCGAACGCAGACTCGTGCGCCGCGAAGCCGACGCCGGCAGCGTCGTGCGCCGCGAAGCCGACGCCCGCGTTCTCGTGCGCCGCGAAGCCGACGCCCGCAGCTTCGTGCGTGAAGCTTGCCGGCCGCAGAGGCGAAGTGTGCTCGGCGAAGGCACCCGCACCGGCCGAGCGAGCCGCCGCACCGAGACCCGAGCTGGGGGCCACCCCGACCGGAGCCGGCGGGGTCAGCGAACCGGCGATCACATCGTTGAGTTTGACCATGATGGCCACGGTGGCCGGCAACACCAGCACACCCCACCAGCTCACCAGCTCGGCCAGCGCGAGCAGGATGCCCAGCGCCACCGCGCCCTCGAGAAACACGAAGCAGAGGAACCCGCTGGGCGTGAGGAACCGCAGACGCAGCATGCGGGCGTAGAGCGGCCGATGCCCGACCAGCTCGGAGTCGTGCGGCCGGCTCATCGCGCACCGCCCGAGCGGGCCGCGGCCACCGCGAAGACGGCCCGTTCCAGAGCGTAACCGCGGTCTTCGGCGCCGCCCTTGACCGCGGCATTGCAGTCGGCCGCCGCGCGCATGGCGTCGACCAGGCCCTCGGGCGTCCAGCCGCGACTGCGTTCCTGGGCCCGCTGGATCTTCCATGCGGGCATGCCGAGCGAGCTGGCCATCTGGTACGGATTCCCGCGCCCGGCCGAGGCGACCTTGGCCACCGTGCGCACCCCGTCGGCGATCGCGTCGGCGATCGGCACCGGGTCGACGCCCACGTGCAGCGCCCACCGCAGCGCCTCGAGCGCCCCCGGCACGTCGCCGATCATCACCGCGTCGGCCACCGTGAAGCCGCTGACCTCGGCCCGCCCCTTGTAGTAGCGGGCCACGACGGCCTCGGTGATCTTGCCGTCGGTGTCGGCCAGTAGCTGCGAACAGGCCGCCGCGATCTCGCGCAGGTCGTTGCCCACGGACGCGAGCAGCGCCGACGCGGCCGCCTCGTCACACTTGCCGCCGTTGCGCCGGAACTCGTCGCGCACGAACGCGATGCGTTCCCGGTCGCCCTTGAGCTTCGCGGCCGGCACGACGGTGGCGCCGGCCGAGCGCAGCCCGTCGGCCAGCGCCTTGCCCTTGGCCCCGCCCAGATGGGTGACGATCAGCGAGACCTCGGGGTCAGGGTTCTTCGCATACGCCAGCAGGGCCGCAATCAAATCCTTCCGCGCATCCTGCCCACTGCGGATCACGAGCACCCGCCGCCCGCCGAACAGCGACGGGCTCAGCATCTCGGCCACTTCACCGGCCGCGAGCGCGCCCGCCTCGTACTCCCGCACGTCGGCCCCGGGTTCAGCCGCCCGGGCGGCATCGACGGCAGCGGTGACCGCGCGAGCGGAGAGGAGCTCCTCATCGCCTTGGACGAGCAGCAACGGGGCGGGAGGGGCGGTGTTCACGCCCAACATCGTTGCACGAAGGGCTGACGTTTCCGCGAGCCTCACTCCTTAGCGCAGACTCGTGGATCAGGGAATGCGAAACCAGACATATCGGCGCCCAGCCATGCCGCAACCCGTCCATCCGATGCTCGATCAGGCTGAATGTCTCCGAGAGACACCCACTCACGGCGATCGGTCATCAACCCCCATCGTTAGTCCCAAGTCCCACCTGAACGGACTAACCCGGGCGTGTCGGCGTGCCCAGTCGCCATCGGCGAGGTCAGCGGCCGATGCAGTCACGTCGAAGCCTCGGGAACCACGGCCCGGAACGCTGAACCGTGGTCCAGGATCGATCCGACGAGACGAGCGACCGAAGGCAGCAACACCAACCAGACGATCAGCGCCCCGGAGCCCGGGCGGAACCGCGTCGCATGATCATTCCGTCAACTGCGGCGCCTCGGACGGAAGCATCGACCCGACCCAGGCGTCCACGCGGACGCCCCGGTGCACGAGCCGCTGCCGCAGCACGCCCTCGACGGTGAACCCGGACTTCTCGGCCACCCGGCGCGACGCCGTGTTGCCCACCTCGGCCCGCCATTCGACCAGCCCCAGCCCGAGCGTCCCGAACGCCCACCCGCACAACGCCCGCACCGCCGCTGTGGCCACCCCACGCCCGCGCGCCGCCGGATCCATCCAGTACCCGACCTGCCCCGCCCCGCTCCCGTCCAGCCCGAGCCCGACGCGCCCGAGCCGCTCCCCCGCACCGGCCGGCTCGACGACGAACTCGGCCCGCTGACCGGCGTCCCACCCCGCCACACACATCCGGCGGACGAAGAACTCAGCATCGCTCCGGTGGTACGGAACGGGGATCTGCAGGTACTTCTGCACGAGCGGATCCAGCGACACCTCGTACACCCAGGGAATGTCCGCTTCCTCGAACGGCCGCAGACGAATCTCACCAGCGGTGATCACTTCTCGCTCCACCCCGGCATTGTGCGCCACCGCTCAGGGCGCCGGCGGATCCCCGCGCGCGACCACCGCCAACCCTCCCCTCGCGGTCACCGCGGCCAGGTCACCCGATTGATCCGTACGCAGAACGCGCGCACCACCCCGGGCCAACCGCGCCAGGAGCGGCCCGTTCGGGTGCCCGTAGTCGTTGCCCGACCCGACCGACACCAACGCCACCGACGGCCGGATCTCGTCGATGAACCGCGGCGACTGGTAACTCGACCCGTGGTGCGACACCTTCAGCACGTCGGCCCGCACGGCGCCCGCGCCCAGGTGGTCGAGCATGTCCTCCTGCTCCTCGGTCTCGGCGTCGCCGGGCAGCAGGATCGTCCGGCCGTCCACTTCGGCCCGCAGCACGAGCGAGTTGTTGTTGGGGTCGGAGTTGGTGCCCCGCAGTGGCTCCACCGGCCCGAGCACCGTCAGCCGAAGATCACCCACCGCGTACGTCCATCCGGCGCGCACCGCGTGCAGAGGCACCCGCCCCGCAGCCTCGGCGACCGCGGCCCGCCCGGCGGGTGGCTCGGGCCAGTCCGGGCCGACCACCCCACGCAGGTCCCGGCCCCGGAACACGCCCGACACACCCCCGATGTGATCGGCGTGGAAATGGCTGACCACGAACAACACGATCTGGCGTACGCCGAGGCGCCGCAGGCAATGATCGACCGGGTTCGGCTCGGGACCGGCGTCGACGACCACCGCGCGCCCCGCCCCGGCCGGTAACACGATCGCGTCGCCCTGGCCCACCGCGCACGCGACCACGAGCCAGCCCGGCGGCGGCCAGCCCGAGGCCAGCAGCCGTACGGGCAACGCGCCCAGCACCCCGCCGAGCGCCACCACCGTGACCAGCTTCCGGATCAGCGGCCGGCGCGTGGCGATCAGCAGGCCGACGGTGATCACCGCGAGCAGCAGCGCCCCGATCAGCCCACCCGGCCACGGCAACGCTCCGGCCGGCACCCGCGCGCCGTAGGTCGCGATCAGCACCAGCCACTGCGCCGGCCAGTGCCCGAGCCAGGCCGCGAACTCGGCCCCCGCGGGCCAGACCGGCGAGACGACCGCCGCCGTGACCCCGAACAGCGTCGCCGGAGCAATTGCCGGGACAGCAAGAAGATTGGCAGGAATGGCAACAACGCTGATCGTGCCGGAGAGTCCCGCGACCACCGGCCCGCACGCCACCTGGGCCGCCGCGGGCACCGCGAGCGCCTCGGCCAACCCGGCCGGACAGCCCCGGCGGCGCAGCCCGTCCCGCCAGACCGGTGCCAGCAGCAACAACCCCGAGGTGGCCAGCACCGACAGCGCGAAGCCGACATCGGACGCCAGCTCCGGGTCGACCACGATCAGCACCGCCACCCCCGCCGCCAGTGCGGGCAGCGCCGCCCGCCGGCGCCCCGAGGCCAGCCCGATCAACCCGATCGCCCCCATCGCGGCCGCCCGGACCACACTCGGCGACGGCCGCGCAAGAATGACGAACCCGACGAGCGCCACCGCACAGATCACCGCAGTGACCACCGGCCCGGCCCGCGTCCGCCGCACGGCGAAGAGCACGACGCCCAGCAAGATCGCCACGTTGGCCCCAGAAACCGCATTCAAATGGGTCATTCCGGTCGTTCGAAAATCTTCCTCAAGAGCCGGGTCAAGTCGGCTGGTGTCGCCCACCACCAGCCCCGGCAGCAGTCCGCCGGGCCGATCGGGCAACGGCTCGCAGGCTCGCTGAAGTCCCGCCCGCAACACACCCGCTCCCCGCTGGGCCCACGACGGCTGCCCGACCAGCGTCGGCGCCTGCCGCACGGAGGCCACCACGGCCCGCAGGTCCCCGCCCCGGGGAGGCAGCAACTTCCCCTGGGCCGTCACCCGCTGCCCCGGCAGAAGCCCCCGCCATCCCGGATCGCTACCCAGCACGAGCGCCCGCGCCGACAGCCGAAGTCCCGGCGTCCCTTCGGCCCGCACCGCCTCGAGATCAACCGCCACGATGTACGTCGGCGGCCGCCCCACCACCCCCCGAGCGGCCCGAGGATCGTCGCGAACCACCATCCGCATCCACACCGGATCCCCCGCCTCGACCAGAGCGACCAACTCACCGGCTTCCCGCACACTCACCCGCGCCGCCGTAGCCACCGCCCCACAGGCCACCCCCAACAAAACAGCGACCCCCACCCACCGCCCAGCCCGAACCCACCCCACCCCCGACCCCGCACCTCGCACCCGCCGCCCAGCCCGACCCCACCCGACCCTGGACCCCGCTCTACGCGCCCGGCGGCCGACCCCGACCAGTACCGCCGCGAGCACCAACGCACTCGCACCAACCACCAGCCCAACCCGAGCCGACAGATAGAGGGCCGCCAGCGCCGACATCCACACCGCCACGGCAAACCCAGCCAGCCGCAGATCCACCACACCCGCAAAGCCCCGCCCAGCAGCGTCCCCACGACCACCGCTCCCCGAGCCACCCGCATCGCGCACGTCGGGATGGGAGGTGACCACGCCAGGGACCGCCCGCTCGCCGGTACCCGGGCCGGGTCGGTCGCGACCTTTGGGGTGGGTGGTCACACCGTCACCAGGTCTTTGAGTTGTTCGTAGCGGGCGTCGCCGATGCCGTCGACCTTGCGGAGGTCGCTGACCGCGCGGAAGCCGCCCTGGGCGTCCCGGGCGTCGAGAATGCGCTGGGCCAGCACCGGGCCGACGCCGGGCAACCCGTCCAGGTCGGCGAGCGTGGCCGTGTTGAGGTTGACCGGTGCGCCCGGGCCGGGAGCGGGCGCACCGGGCCCGGCGGGCGGCACCGCGCCCGGAGGCGGGGTCACGCCGACCATGATGAGCTCACCGTCGACCACCTTGCGGGCGAGGTTGAGGACGGCCACGTCGACGCCGGGTTCCGCGCCGCCCGCCGCGGTCAGGGCGTCGGCCACCCGAGCGCCCGGCGCCAGCCGGACGAGACCCGGCTTGCGGACCTTGCCGCCCACGGCCACGACCACTTCGGTGGCCGCGGAGGCCGATCCACGGACGCCGACGGGCGGGGCCTCGCCGCCCTCCGACTCGACGACCCCGAGCGGAGGCGGCGCGACCGGATCAACCTGCGGCCGGGCCCGCCAGGCCAGCACGGCCGCGATCAGGATCACCACGCCCGCCACCGCAGCCAGGGCCCGCACACCGCGCCGACCAGGATCGAAGGCACCCATCCCGAAGCGGCGACCACCACCGTCCTGGCCCCCGAAAGCACCCGCCCCGGTCAGCCCCTCACCCTCGTCGGTGTCGCCGGCCTGGAACCGCTCCGCCGCCGGGTCAAACGTGTAGCTCCCCGGCGACAACTGATCCGCAGGATCCTCAGAGGCAGGTCGTCGCTGCGGACCACCAGAAGCGCCATAAGGCCCAGCCGGTTCCGCCAAGTCCCCAGCAGCAGAGCGGTGGAGTGGATGGCCGGGCGCGTAAAAGCTCCCCGACGGCGTCCAGTCGTCCAGCGGCATCCGACGCTCCGCGGGCGCGGCCGGTGGCATCCGACGGTCCGCCGGTGCAGGCGAACGCACGTCGCCGGGGCTGCCGAACGGCTCCGACTCAGGCATCAGGTCTCCCAAGTGCGAGTTCCGAAGATCGCCACCCCCGAGCACGGGATAGGCCCCCGTCCCGCCCCGGACGGCGACAACAACCGGCGGCGGCGACACAACACCCGCACCCACCGCGACCGGCCCCGCCGACTCAACATGATCAACCGCCAGGTCAGGCCCTTGGGGCATCGCGGCCGGTAACGCCTCGGCGCGCTCCGAGGCGGCCGGGATCACCCGCGGCTCGGCGGGCGGGGTCGCGGGATGGCGCGAAGCCGGTGGCGTGGCCCACGGCGTCCCCGGCCGGTATTCCTCCGCCACGGACGCAGGAACCGGCTCAGCAGCAGCTGGAAGCGGGTCTGGTCGGGCTGGGTGAAATACGGCGCTGGGCGCCGCCTCCAGGTTTACGTCGTCGGGCCAGCCCGAGATGATGTCGGACCACTGCAACGGCTCCCGCACCTCGGCCAGTTCGGCCAGCCCGTCGCCGTCAGCCCCAGAGACAACCGCGAAAGGAACGGCGTCGGATGGAAGAACTCTGGAAGCGCCACCGTCAGACGCACCCCGAGACGACAAGGGTTCCGAAGCGTCAGCCCCTGGCCGAACGGACCTGGGATCAGCATCAGGCAGCACAGGCCCGGACGCCCCGGTCCCGGGGCTGGCAGGCGTAGGCAAGGATGGAGCACCCGGGCCGCCCAGCACCGACCGAAGCCTCCGGGCCACGGCATCATCGGTTGCCTTCCGCTCTCGCACGCCCCGCACGTTAGGGAAATCCCGGCCCGACCGACCCCACCCCTGTGGACAGCCGGACATTGTGGATAACCCGGCGGCCCCACCGACCTGTGATATGGGATGAGCGTGACGACGACCGAGAATGCCCTGGCCACAGCCATAATCCAGCTGCGGGCAGCCGGCTGCGTCTTCGCCGAGGAGGAGGCCGCCGTCCTGCGCGAGGCCGCCCCCGACGACGCCGGCCTCCACGCTCTGGTCGACCGCCGCGCCACCGGCGAACCCCTGGAGCAGGTGGTCGGCCACGCTGATTTCGCCGGTCTCCGCGTACGCCTGCGCCCCGGCGTTTTTGTCCCCCGAGTCCGCAGCCACCTACTGGTGGAGCTGGCCGTCACCCACCACCCCGAGGTCGTACTCGATCTCTGCTGCGGCTCCGGCGCCCTCGGCCTGGCCGTTCTTCGCCGCCACCCCGCCGTCGAGCTGCACGCCGCCGACCTCGACCCCACCGCCACTGCCTGCGCCCGCGACAACGGCGTCCCCCACGTCCACCAGGGCGACCTCTTCGCGCCGCTCCCCCGCGATCTCGAACAGCGGATCGACGTCCTGCTGGCCAACGTCCCCTACGTAGCCACCGCCCACATCCCTTTCCTGCCGCCCGAGGCCCGCGATCACGAACCCCGCATGGCCCTCGACGGCGGCCCCGACGGGCTTGATATCTTTCGCCGCGTCGCCGGGAGCGCTCCCAGATGGCTCTCCGACACCGGCATCCTGCTCTCCGAGATCACCGAGGCCCAGGAATCGCCGGCGCTCGAGGCCCTGCACGATTCGGGTCTGGACGGCGAGGTGATCTGGGACGAAGATCTCGATGCCCGAGTGATCAGGGCCCGGAAGGTCTAGAGACGATGCGAAGGTTCGCGCGGGTCAGGCTGGCCACCCAGGTGGTCCGGCAGCTGCGCAAGGCCGGCTTCAAGGCCGTACGGTACGACGCGCGGGCCTTCTCCGTCCGATTCGCACCAAATGCCGAGCAGGAACCTTCCATAGTCGACCTGACTCCCCTGCTCACCCAAAGCCGCAAACAGGTCAAGACCTACCTGTGCGGCCTGACCACCGACCCGATCCCGCCGACCTGGCAGCTGGCCCGGCCACTGCTCCGGCCCGTCCTGCGCGGCACCACCCCGGGCGCCCCGCTGAGCCGCCCCGCCCTGCCCCACCTCTTCGAGTACGTCGTCATCGACCACCCCGAGGCGATGACCTACGTGACCGACGAACAGATCAAGACCTGGGCCGTACGCCCGGACGAGGTCTTCGCCGCGGCCCGGGCCAACCTGTCGGGCGCCACCCTCAAGAGCGCGCCCACCGAGGTCGTCCGTTTCGTCGACAACGGCGACGCGTACTGGAGCTCCCACCTGCTGCTCGAGCACTGGTTGGAACGCCTAGCGCCCCAGGTCGACGGCCCGCCGCTGGCGTTCGCCCCCGAGCGCGGCACCCTGCTGGTCACCTCGGCCGGCAGCCCCCACCTGCGGGCCCTGTTCGCCCAGGCCGAGGAGCTCTACGCGCGCTCGGCCCGGCCGATCACCCCCATGGCGTACGTCAGTGATCCCGACGGCTGCACCGTGCCCTACACCGCCGGCCCCGAGCATCCCCTGCACCACGTGGTTCAGCGGGCCCAGGCCATCCTCGCCGTGCAGGAGTACGCCCGGCAGGCCACCCATCTCACCGAGCCCGCCGCCGAGCTCGAGGTGGTGGGCGACGACGCCACCGGCTGGCGCACCCGGGCCGTCTGGGACGAGAAGTCCCTGCTCCCCACGGCCGACGAGGTGATCATCGGCGACCGTACGCTCCCCTGGCCCGAACTCGCCCCCCGCCTGGAGCCCGTGGCCGGCCTCAACCCGATCCGGTGGCAGCGCGGCTAGCGCCGGTGCACGACCACGCCGGCCAGCCCTGGCCCCACGTGCGCGGTGACCACAGCGCCGACCTCGGTCAGGTAACAGTCGCGCAGCCGGTCGCCCAGGCGCATCGCGATCGCGTCAGCCAGCGCCGCCGCCCGATCCGGCTGTTCCAGATGGTGTACGGCGATGTCGACCTCCCCGTCCCCGGCCGCCTCCACGGCCAGGTCGACGAGTTTGGCCAGCGCCCGCCCGGCCGTCCGCACCCTGTCCTTGACCACGATCGTGCCGTCGGCCACGTGCAGGATCGGCTTGACCGACAGGGCCGTGCCGACCAGCGCCGACGCCGCCCCGATCCGGCCGCCGCGGCGCAGGAACTCGAGCGTGTCGACGTAGAACAGCGTGCTCACCCGCGACACGTGGTCGACCGCCACCCGCCGTACGGAATCCAGGTCTTGCCCTTCGCGGGCCGCAGCCGCCGCTGCCAGGGCCGCGAACCCCAGCCCCATGCCGGTCGTCCCGCTGTCGACCACCTCGACCTTCGGCCCCAGTTCGAGCGCGGCCAGACCGGCTGCCTCGAAAGTGCCGGACAGCTTGGCCGAGATGTGGATCGAGACGATGCCGTCGGCCCCGGCGTCGAGAAGTCGCTGGTAGGCCGCCGCGAACTGCGACGGCGCGGGCCGTGAGGTGCTGACCGATGCGCGCCGCCCACCCAGCGCCCGCGCCACCTCGGCCGGCTGGACCTCGAGCCCTTCGAGCCCCTCGTCACCGTTGATGACGACCGTGAGGGGAACAACGGTGAGGTCATACGAGCCGCTGAGTTCGGCGGGCAGGTACGCGGTGGAGTCGGTGACGACCGCGACGGGCATGCGGGCACGGTAACCGATCGGCCCCGGCCCTGGTGAATCAGCCCTTCTCGACCGAGACGACGATGAACGGCACGCCCTGCTGGCAGGTCGACATCATGTTGGGCTGGGCGTTGCCGACGATCTTGACCTTGCTGCCCACGGCCGCGTCGGCCCGCATCGCCGGGTCGTCGAAGATCAGCAGGTGGGAGCCCTTGTCATCGCTGAGCAGCAGGCAGTTGGGCTCGACGCCGGCGGTCACCGTGCCGGTGATCGTCTGACCGCCGGCCACCGGGCGCCCGGACGTCGGCTCGCCCACCGGGCCACTGGTCTTGGCCGTGGGCAGGGGCAGGTCGACCACGTCCGAGGCGGATGGGGCGGGCGAGGCCACCGGTGCCGCGGCGCCGGAGTCGGTCGCGTTGTTGGCGCAGCCGGCGGCGAGCACGAGGAGCAGCAGGGCGGGAACGATCCGGGTCACCATCATGATGGTTGGACGGTACCGGATCATCGACGGTTCCCGAGGCGATCAGACCGGCGGCGGCACCGGGCGTTCGCTGAACGGGCCGACGTTGTACGCCGCGAGCTGCCAGCCCCGTTTGTCGTCGCGGGTCAGCTCGATCCAGTGGCAGTTCTGCAGGGCCCGCAGGGTGCGCAACTGCTCGAGACGCCAGCCCAGCAGGTGACCGACGCCCTGACGGGCGACCGCGCCGTGCGTCGCGACCACGACCGTGCCGCCGGGCGGGGCGAGAGCGGCCGCGTCGAGCAGGGCCTCGGCCATGCGCTTGCCCATGTCGTCGAGGGACTCGACGTCGCCGCCGACCTCCTGCCCGGCCTGCCAGCGGGCATGCTGGTCGGGGAAGAGCGCGGCGACCTCGGTCATGGTGTGGCCCTGCCAGGCGCCGAAGTAACGCTCGCGCAGCCGCTGGTCGTGGCCCACCGACCGGCCGGTCAGCGCGGCCAGTGCGGCCGCGGTGTCGGCCGCCCGGCGCAGGTCGCTGGCCACGATGGCGTCGGGTTTCAGCTTGACCAGGAGCTCGGCGGCATCGACAGCCTGCTGGCGGCCGAGGTCGTTGAGGGGCACGTCGGTCTGCCCCTGGACGCGGCCGCCCGCGTTCCAGTCGGTGTTGCCGTGGCGCCAGACGATCAGGCGGGTCACGAGGCTTCGGCGTCGACCATGTCGCGATCCACGAACGGGATCGTCGGGCAGTCCTTCCAGAGCTTGTCGAGGGCGTAGAACTCGCGTTCCTCGGCGTGCTGGATGTGGACGACGATGTCGACGTAGTCGAGCAGCACCCACCGCCCCTGGCGTTCGCCCTCGCGGCGCACGGGCTTGGCCTTCTCGGGCAGGTTGAGCAGGGCCTCTTCGACGGCGTCGACGACCGCGGCGACCTGACGTTCGTTGGACGCGGAAGCGATCAGGAAGGCGTCGGTGATGTAGAGCTGGTCGCCGACATCGATCACGACGATGTCTTGCGCCTTCTTGTCGGCGGCGGCCTGCGCGGCCGTCATCGCCAGTTCAAGAGCGCGTTCGCTGACGGGCAAGAGAGTCCTCTCGGTCTGAGAATCTGGTCGGTCAAGCGTCTCACACCGGTGTGACATTTCCCGACCCCCGATAGAGGCCCCGCTTGTTGATGTATTGCACGACACCGTCGGGCACCAGATACCAGACGGGTTCGCCGGCCGCCACCCGGTCGCGGCAGGCGGTGGACGAGATCGCCATGGCCGGCACCTCGACCAGCGTGACGCTGTGGTCGGGCAGGTGGTCGTCGGTGAGCTCGAAGCCGGGCCGGGTGACGCCCACGAAATGCGCGGCGGCCAGCATCTCGAGCGCGTCCTTCCAGCTCAGGATGCGGTTCAGCGCGTCCGCCCCGGTGATGAAGAACAGCGAGGCGTCAGCGCCGAAGACCGCGCGCATGTCACGCAGGGTGTCGATGGTGTACGTGGGACCGTCGCGGTCGATGTCGGCCCGGCTCACGTGGAAGCGGGGATTGGAGGCGGTGGCGATCACCGTCATCAGGTAGCGGTCCTCAGCCGGCGAGACCCGCCCCTTCTCGTACGGCGAGCCGGTGGGCACGAAGACGACCTCGTCCAGGTCGAACCGGGCCTGCACCTCGCTCGCCGCCACCAAGTGACCGTGGTGGATGGGATCGAACGTCCCACCCATGATCCCGATGCGCCGACCTGCCATCCCCAAAGGCTAGATCTCTTTCCGGTCAGGGGTGGTGGGCGGGGTGGTCGGACGGGATCAACGGGCGGCAAGTGCCCGTCGAAGGTCGTCGTCGGCGTCCAGGACCACGCGGCGCAGGATCGGGTCCAGGTCGTCGTCGGCCAGCAGGGCCGCGGCCAGGTCCCGCGTACGCGGCTCGACCACCAGCCCCGGGTAGGCCGCCGCCGCCGTGCGCTCGGCGCTCATCCCGCTGCGCAACCGCATCATGGCCGGCATCTCGGCGAAGTACCGCGGCACGTAGTCGCGCACCAGGTCGAGCTGCTCGGCCTGCCAGAACCCGGACGCGGTCATCTCGACCAGCCGGTTCGAGAGCGCGGCGTCCCCGATGATCGCGGCCCAGGCCTGCGCCTTGGCCTCGGCGTCGGGCCGGGCGGCCCGGCAGCGGGCGGCCCACTGCTCGCCGGTGGCGCTGCGGTCACGCTCGAACTCGGCGTCGATCACGTCGAGGCCGGCCGCACCCAGCACGGCCAGGCGATAAACGATCAGCCAGCGCAGGTCGGCGTCGACCGGCAGACCGGCCGGCACGTTCTCGCCGGCCAGCCAGTCGTGCAGGCGGGCGGTGTCGACGGTGGCCCCGATCAGCCCGCGGGCCGCGGCCAGCTGGCGCGAGCCACCCGGCTCGGACACGGCGAGCAGCCGGTCGGCGGCCTGCGCGACCAGTTCGAGGGCGGCCGGGCGGGTCTCCGGGGTGGAGTAGCGGTCGACCAGGCTGCGGGTGGCCCGCAGCACGTCCTCGACGATCACCACCTCGGACTCCACCGGCAGCGCGGCCAGGGCCAGCGTGACCAGCTCGGCCACCGGGCGCTCGCCGTCGACCACGGCGTCCAGCGTGGCCGCCCACAGCACGGCGCGGGCCAGCGAGTCGCCGATCAGCGGGAGCACGGACGGGACGGCGGCGGTCGACGCCTCGTCCAGCCGGATCTTGGCGTACGTGAGGTCACCGTCGTTGAGCAGCAGCAGGTCGGCCACCGGCTCACCGACGAGCTCGGGCACCTCGGTACGGCCGGTGGCGTCCACCTCGACCTCGATCAACTTGCGCCGCACGAGAGAACCGCCGGCGCGGTCCCACAGACCGATCCCGAGCCGGTGCGGGCGCAGCGTGGGATACGCGTCGGGCGCGGTCTGCTCGATGACCACCGAGGCGTACGCGGACCCGTCCCGGACGAACGAGGTACGGAGCGTGTTGACCTGAGCCTGTCGCAGCCAGACGTCGGCCCAGGCGGTGAGGTCGCGCCCACTGGCCGCCGACAGCGCCCCGAGCAGGTCGGCCAGCGTCGCGTTGCCGTAGGCGTGCGCCGCGAAGTGCGCGTTGACGCCGGCCCGGAACGCCTCGTCGCCCACGAAGGCGACCAGCTGCCGCAGCACGGCCGCGCCCTTGGCGTACGAGATGCCGTCGAAGTTCAGCAGCGCCTGGTCGGTGTCGGTGACCTCGGCCGGGGCCACCGGATGGGTCGACGGGTGCTGGTCGGCGCGCAGGCCCCACGCCTTGCGCTGCATGGCGAAGGTCGTCCACGTGCCCTCGAAGCGGGTGGCCTCGGCCGCGATCCGGGTGCCCATGTACTCGGCGAACGACTCGTTCAGCCACAGGTCGTCCCACCAGGCCATGGTGACCAGGTCGCCGAACCACATGTGGGCCATCTCGTGGGCGATCACGTTGGCCCGGTGCTCGCGCTCGCTCTCGGTCACCGCCGAGCGGTAGATGAACTCGTCACGGAAGACGACCAGGCCCGGGTACTCCATCGCGCCGAAGTTGAACTCGGGGGCGAACGCCTGCTGGTAGTGGCCGAACGGGTACCTGATGTCGAAGATCTCGTGGTAGCGGTCGAAGCACTGCTTGGTGACCTCGAAGATCTCGGCCGCCTCGGCCTCGAGCGCGCCGGCCAGCGCGGCCCGGGCGTACAGGGCCAGCGGGATGCCGTCGTGCGAGTCGGAGACCTCGTGGTACGGCCCGGCGATGAGCGAGCACAGGTAGGTCGAGATCGGCTTGGTGGCCGCGAACTCCCAGCGCCCGCCGACCCCGGACAGCAGGGGCCCGTTGGCCGCGACCCGCCAGCTCGCCGGCGCGGTCACGCTGATCCGGAACGAGGCCTTGAGGTCGGGCTGGTCGAACGCGGGCAGGATCCGGCCCGCGTTGTTGATGAACATGTGCTGGTAGATGTAGATCGAGCCGTCCGCCGGGTCGACGTACTTGTGCAGGCCCTCGCCGGTGTTCGAGTAGCGCATGACGGCTTCGACGGCCAGCTCGTTGGCGCCGGCCAGGTCGGTCAGCAGCAGCCGGCCACCGGCCAGCACCGAGTCGGGCAGCGGCGAGCCGTTCAGCGTCATCTTGACCACGCTCACCGGCTCGAACTCGAGAAACGTCGAGGCGCCTTCCTGGGCGTCGAAGCGCACCACCGTTCGGGAACCGAAGGTGTCGCCCTCGGCGGTCAGGTCAAGGTCGACCTCGTATTCGCGGACATCGACGGTGGCGGCCCGGGCGGTAGCCTCGGCGCGGGTCAGGCTCGGCATTCGACCATCATCCGGTACGGGTCCTCCGCTGCTATCGTGGGCCCATGCGCTTCGCGAACCTCGGTTGGTGGCTGCCCTGACGGGCGGCTCTCCCACGCGCATTCCTCTTGCGGCCGCCCCTGCCCGGGCGGCCGTTGTCATGTCCGGGTCAGGGCGGTCCCGACCCGGAAGGACCCACCATGACCCGCCGCCTCACCGGCTTCCAGCCGACCGGCCACCTGCACCTCGGCAACCTGATCGGCGCCATGCGCCCGCTGGTGGCCGCCCAGGACAGACCCTCGATCGCCATGATCGCCGACCTGCACGCCCTCACCGTGGAACACGACCCGCAACAATTACGGGCGAACACCCTGCAGGTGGCGACCGTGCTGCTCGCGGCCGGCGTCGACCCGGAGCGCACCGCGATCATCGCCAACTCCCAGGTGCCCGAGCACGCCGAACTGCACTACCTGCTCGAGAGCGCGACCGGCTACGGCGAGGCCGCCCGCATGATCCAGTTCAAGGAAAAATCCGCAGGCAACAAAGGCGTACGGCTCAGCCTGCTCACTTACCCCGTGCTGATGGCGGCCGACATCCTCGTCCACGACATCGATCAGGTGCCCGTGGGTGACGACCAGAACCAGCATCTCGAGCTCGCCCGCACCGTCGCGACCAGGTTCAACGCGCGCTACGGCGAGACCTTCACGGTGCCCGAGGGCATCCGGCCCGAGAACGCCGCGCGGATCATGGATCTCTCCGACCCGGCCCGCAAGATGAGCAAGAGCGCGCCCTCGGCGGCGGGCCGGATCGGGCTGCTCGACCCGCCCGAGGTGATCCGGCGGACCATCACCCGGGCGGTCACCGACACGGTCGGCGTCGTGCGCGACGACGCCGGGAACCAGCCCGGGGTCACCAACCTGCTGGCGATCCTGCGTGCCTGCGCGGACCGGGAGCCGGGTCCGCTCACGTCCTACGGCGCGCTGAAACGGGAGGTCACCGATGCGGTCGAGGCGGTGCTGGGGCCGATCCGGGCGCGTTACGCCGAGCTGTCGGAAGACCCGGGTCACGTACGCAAGATCCTGGCCGACGGCCGGGCCCGGGTGCAGCCCCGGGCGGCCGAGACCGTGCGGCGCGCCCGGACCGCCCTGGGCCTACTGGACTGAGGCGATCAGCCGCTTCTCGTAGCAGTACATGGCTGGTTCGCAGAGCGGGACGCGTTCGTACCCCGAAGTGCGGTAGAGGGCGATCGCCGCGGGCGAGGTGACCCCGGTGGTCAGCCGGATCACCGGCCGGCCCGCGACGAGCGCCTCCTCCTCGAGGGTGACGATCATCTGGCGGGCGATACCGCGGCCGCGGAAGGCCGGGCGCACGTACATCCGCTTGATCTCGGCCACACCGACCTCGGGCAGGGGCTGCCACGCGCCGCAGGCCACGGCCCGGCCGTCGACCACCGCCACGAAGTACGCGGCGCGGTCGTCCGGCGCGAAGACCTGGCCGCCCTCGTGCCGCTGGGCCGCGACGAGGGCGGCCAGCTCGGGGTCCAGGGCGGGCCTGGCTTCGATCAGCACGTCGTGACCCTAGGCGACCACCCTTGCCGCAGGGTTGCGCCGAGCTGGCCTACGCCCTATTCGTCGGTGTCGTCGTCATCTGTCACGAGCACGGGCCGGTTGGCGTTGGCCACGCTCGTGACCGTGCCGTCGGCCGCCATGTGCAGCAGCTCGTCGTCGGAGCGGACCCGGCGGGCCTTGCGGGCGGCCAGGCGCTCGGCCGCGCCGGCGCGGCCACCCTCGTCCTCGAGGCGGGAGTCGGTGCCGCGCGGGCCCGACACGAACTCGCCGGCGTTGGGCTGCCAGTCGAACTCGCGGTCGCCGATGCGCACCGGGTCGCCGGGGCGGGCGCCCTTCTTGCCCAGCGTGTCCTCGACGCCGAGCCGGTCGAGCCGGTCGGCCAGGTAGCCCACGGCCTCGTCGTTGTCGAAGTTGGTCTGGCGGACCCAGCGCTCGACCTTGGCCCCGCTGACCACGAAGACGCCCTCGGCGTCCTGCTCGACGGTGAAGCCCGACTCGTCGACCGCACGCGGGCGCACGACGGCCCGGCTGGGCTCGGGGGCCGGCTTCTCGAGGCGGTGCTGGGCGACCGTCTCGGACAGCGCGTAGGTCAGCTCCTTGAGGCCCTCGCGGGTGACCGCGCTGACCTCGAAGACGCGGTAGCCGCGGGCCTCGATGTCGGGCCGGACCATCTCGGCCAGGTCGCGCCCGTCCGGGATGTCGATCTTGTTGAGGACGACGAGTCGCGGCCGGTCGTCGAGGCCGCCGTACGCCGACAGCTCGGCCTCGATGGCGTCGAGGTCGGCCAGCGGGTCACGTTCGATCTCGAGCGCGGCCGAGTCGAGCACGTGCACCAGCACCGAGGTGCGCTCGATGTGCCGCAGGAACTGCATGCCGAGGCCCTTGCCGGTGGCCGCGCCCGGGATCAGGCCGGGCACGTCGGCCACGGTGAAGGTCTGGTCGCCGGCCTGGACCACGCCGAGGTTGGGCACCAGCGTGGTGAACGGGTAGTCGGCGATCTTGGGCTTGGCCGCGGAGATGACCGAGATCAGCGACGACTTGCCGGCCGACGGGAAGCCGACCAGGCCCACGTCGGCCACGCTCTTGAGCTCGAGCACCGCGTCGAGGCTGTCGCCCGGCTCGCCCAGCTCGGCGAAGCCCGGCACCTTGCGACGGGTGTTGGCCAGCGAGGCGTTGCCCCGGCCGCCGCGACCGCCGCGGGCCACCTCGAAGGTGGTGCCCTCGCCGATCAGGTCGGCCAGCACCTCGCCGTCGGCGGTCAGCACGACCGTGCCGTCGGGCACCTTGAGCACCAGATCTT
The DNA here is from genome assembly GCF_024137025.1 of Paractinoplanes aksuensis. Lineage (GTDB taxonomy): Bacteria > Actinomycetota > Actinomycetes > Mycobacteriales > Micromonosporaceae > Actinoplanes > Actinoplanes aksuensis. Next base: position 32,379 of record NZ_JAMYJR010000055.1, on the reverse strand, counting down.
TGCCGTTGGCGCCGTCGCGGTTGGCGCCCGCGCCACCGCCGCCGTTGGACGCCTTGACGTGCGGGTGGAAGTGGAAATCGAGCAGTGTGTGGATCTGCGGGTCGACGACCAGCGTGACGCCGCCGCCGTGCCCACCGTTGCCACCGTCGGGGCCGCCGAGCGGCTTGAACTTCTCGCGGCGGACCGAGACGCAGCCGTGCCCACCGTCACCCGCTTGCAGGTGCAGCACGACGCGGTCGACGAACGTGGTCACTGCTCAACTCCTTGATGCTGGACGTCCCATGGAACCAACGAGGGCCGTGAGGCCCGTGTTCCCCGTGGGACAAATGCAAAGCGGGCCACGGACCTCGAGAGGTCCGCGGCCCGCTGAGAAAAACTTTACTGCGCCGCCGGGACGATGCTGACGGTCTTGCGACCGCGCTTCGTGCCGAACAGCACACTGCCGTCCGCCAGGGCGAACAGCGTGTCGTCGCCGCCGCGGCCGACCAGGTCGCCCGGGTGGAACTTGGTGCCACGCTGACGGATCAGGATCTCGCCGGCGCTGACCACCTGGCCGCCGAACCGCTTGACGCCCAGTCGCTGGGCGGCGGAATCGCGACCGTTACGGGAGCTGGAGGCACCCTTTTTGTGAGCCATGAGTGGTCCTACTTCCCGCTCTTGATGCCGGTGACCTTGATCTTCGTCAGCGGCTGACGGTGCCCCTGGCGCTTGTGGTACCCGGTCTTGTTCTTGAACTTGTGGATCCGGATCTTCGGACCCTTGGTGTGCTCGGCGATCTCGCCGGACACCGTCACCTTGGCAAGCTTGGCCGCATCGGTCACCAGGTTGTCACCGTCGACGAGGAGCACCGCGGCGAGCTTCAGAGAATCGCCGGGCACACCCGCGAGCTTCTCGACCTCGATCACGTCGCCCTCGGCAACCTTGTACTGCTTGCCGCCGGTCTTGACGATCGCGTACATCGACGCGGACTCCCTGAGACTTACGCAGCGTTAACCGCTGCTTGGCGGATGATGCTGAGATTCCGGCTCTCGCCCTAGTGTGAACGAGCGGGCACGGAAGCACGGCGCGTGGAAAAGCGCCAGCAGAAAGAGTACTTCATCAGGCGTGCCGATCCCAAACCGGGGCCGGGTCAGCCCCGGCCGCAGGCCTTGTCGAGCCGGGCCGACAGCGCCGACATCTTCTCACCATTGATCTTGGTGACATCGCCCTTCAACGCCTTGACCTGCGCACTCATCTCGGTCAACGCCTTCTTGAGGGTCGGGTCGGTGGTCAGCCCGGCCATGTCGGCCAGCGCGAACGAGTAGTTCTGCACGTCACGCGAGACCTTGTCGGCGGCCTGCTTCTTGGCCTGCTCACCCTTGCCCGCGGCGTCGATCTGCAGCTTGAGCCCGGCGATGAAGAGCTCGCCGAAACTGGTGCTCGCCCGCTCGGCCTGGGCGCAGATCTCTTTCGTGTTGCCGGTGAGCTCGGCGTCGGCCTCGGCCGCCACGGACGGGTCGACCGAGGCGGGCGGCACCACCACCGGCGGCGCCACGCTGGGGGCCGAGGCCGGGACGTCGCCGGCGGACGAGGAACAGGCGGCCGTGGCCGCGAGCGCACCCAGGGCCACGCCCACGGCGAGGCCTCGGAGCAGGGGGATTCGGGACATGGGGGCTCGGTCTCCTCGGGGGAAGGCTGATCGATCCCGCGAGGGTAACCGACGGAGACGGACAAGAGCGGCTTGGCAGTTAACTTTCTTTACCAAACCGCTCTTGTCGATGCCCGGTAGAGCCGAAAGGGCAGGATCAGGGTCGCGTACGCCTCCGCGTGCCACCCCGCCGCGAGCGGCGCCGCCCGGCGCCCGCCCCCACCGGCTCGTCGTCGTCCTCGTCCTCTTCGTCGGCCGCGTCCGGGTCGTCGGACCCGGTGAGCTGCAGCGGCTCGGCCTCGGCGGCAGGCGCCTCGTAGCGCGACAGGTCGTACCCGCTGATGTCGTAGTCGTCCTCGGGGTCCGCCTTCGTGAGCGGCGCCCGGCCGGTCACGATGCCCGAGCCCACCACCGGGGGCAGGCCCGCGGTCTCGGCCGCCGGGTCGTCCCCCTCACGCCGCACCACGCCGGGCGCCGCGTCGGTCACGATCTCGATCGGCTCGTCGACCTCGACCACCACGGCCGCCGGCAGCTCGTCGCGGACCGGGTCCGGGACGACCGCCTCGGTGATCGGCTCGGCCACGACGTTGTCGCCGCCCCCGCTCCGGCGCCGCCGGGACTTGCCGCTCGCCGGCTGCTGCGACTGCTGCTGGGCCGGGGCGGTCTCGGTGCGGGCCGCCGCGGCGACCGCCTTGACCTGGTTCCCGGCGCCGCCGCCACCGCCGTTGCCGCCACCGCCGCCGTTGGAGCGCTTCTCCGGCACCGGCTCGGTGTGGATCAGCACGCCGCGGCCCTTGCAGTGCTCGCAGGTCTCGCTGAACGCCTCGAGCAGGCCCGAGCCGATCCGCTTGCGGGTCATCTGGACCAGGCCGAGCGAGGTGATCTCGGTGACCTGGTGCTTGGTGCGGTCGCGGCCCAGGCACTCGGTGAGCCGACGCAGCACCAGCTCGCGGTTGCTCTCGAGCACCATGTCGATGAAGTCGATGACCACGATGCCGCCGAGGTCGCGCAGCCGCAGCTGACGCACGATCTCCTCGGCCGCCTCGAGGTTGTTGCGGGTGACCGTCTCTTCCAGGTTGCCGCCGGCGCCGGTGTACTTACCGGTGTTGACGTCGACCACGGTCATCGCCTCGGTGCGGTCGAACACCAGGTGACCGCCCGAGGGCAGGAACACCTTGCGGTCCAGACCCTTGAGGATCTGCTCGTCGATCCGCTTGTCGGCGAAGACGTCCCCGGTGCCGGTGTAGCGGTGCATCCGCTCCAGCAGGTCGGGCGAGACCGAGTTCAGGTAGTTCTCGAGCTCGCCGTACGCCGAGTCGCCCTGCACGATCAGCTCGCGGAAGTCCTCGTTGAAGAGGTCGCGGACGACCCGGATGACCAGGTCGGGCTCCTCGGAGAGGGCGACCGGCGCGTGGCCCTCGGCCGACTTGCGCTGGATCTCCTCCCACTGCGCCTGCAGCCGCTTGACGTCCCGGGCCAGGTCGTCCTCGCTGGCCCCCTCGGCCGCCGTCCGCACGATCACGCCGGCGCCGTCGGGAACGAGCTTCTTCAGTACGTCCCGCAGGCGCTTGCGCTCGTTGTCGGGCAGCTTGCGGCTGATCCCCGAGGCGTTGCCGTTGGGCACGTAGACCAGGTGCCGGCCGGAGAGCGCGATGTGGCTGCTCAGCCGTGCGCCCTTGTGCCCGATCGGGTCCTTGGTCACCTGCACCAGCACCGAGTCGCCGGAGCGCAGCGCCTGCTCGATCGAGCGGGCCCGGCCCTCGAGCCCGGTGGCGTCCCAGTTGACCTCGCCCGCGTAGAGCACCGCGTTGCGGCCCCGGCCGATGTCGACGAACGCCGCCTCCATGCTGGGCAGCACGTTCTGCACCTTGCCGAGGTAGACGTTGCCCACCATCGTGCCCGAGGTGCTGCGCGAGACGTAGTGCTCGACCAGGATGCCGTCTTCCATGACCGCGATCTGGGTGCGGTCGGGCTTCTGCCGCACGACCATGACCCGGTCGACCGCCTCGCGGCGGGCCAGGAACTCCGACTCGCTCAGGATCGGCGGGCGGGTGCGGCGCTGCTCGCGGCCGTCCCGGCGGCGCTGGCGCTTGGCCTCGAGCCGGGTCGAGCCCGAGACGCCCTGCACCTCGTCGGCGTTGCGGCGGGGCTCGCGCACCCGCACGACGGTGTGCACGCCGTCCTCGATGCCGCCGGTCTCGGCGTCGCCGCCCGAGCCCTTGCGGCGCCGGCGACGGCGCCGGCGGGTCACGCCGTCACCCTCGTCGCCCTCTTCGTCCTCGGACTCCTCCTCGGCCGACGCCTCGGTGTCGTCCTCGGACTCGTCCTGCTCGCCGTCCTCGGCCGGGCCCTTGCCACGGCCACGGCCACGGCGTCCCCGGCGACGCCGGCGGCGGCCGGCCGCGGTGTCGTCGTCATCGTCGCTGTCGTCGTCGCCGTCCTCGACGTCGTCGGCGCTCTCGTCGGCCTCGTCGACCACCTCGTCGGCGGGCGGGGCCGTGACCTCGGCCGCGGGGGCCTCGGCAGGCTCGTCGGCAGCGCCGCGACGGCGACGCCGGCTGCGGCGGGCGCCCTCGGCCGGCTCCTCGGCGACGACCGGCGGCACCTCGGCCACGGCCGCCTCGGCCTCGGGGACCTCAGTAGTCGCGGGCGCCTCGGGCGTCTCGGCCACCACGGGCGGAACGGCCGCGCCGCGGCGGGTGCGCCGGGCCGGCGCGGGGGTGGTCTCGGTCGCCTCGGGCGGCATGAACAGCACGGCCGGCGGCAGGGCGGCGGCCCGGCGGCCACGGCGCGGCTTCGGCTCCTCGGCCTCGACGAAGTCGGCGTCGAGCGGGATCACGCCGATGATCGGTGTGCCCTCGGCGGTCACCGCGGCCTCGTCCTCGACGACCGGCTCCTCCCCCTCGATCAGGGGTTCGATCCGCACCGGTTCGACCGGCGTCTCGGCCGGCGGCGCCTCGACGGCGACGGGCTCCTCCACCGGGGCGGGCGGGGCGGCCTTCTTGCGGGCCCGGGAACGGGTGGCCTTGACCGGGGGCGCGACCTCGGCGCTGCCCTCAGCCTCGGGCTCGGCGGTTGCGGCCGGCGCGGCGGCCTTGCGGCGGCTGCGGGTGGCCTTGACCGGCTTGACCGGGGCCTCGTCGGCCGGAGGCTCACCGGCCGGCACGTCGGCCGGCGTCGGATCCTCGGCCACGGGGTCGGCCGGGCTCGCGGCGGGCGCCGCCGCCTTCTTGCGGGGCGCACGCTTGCGCGCGGGGGTAGCAGGTGCGGCGGTCTCGGGCGAAGCAGCTGCTCCGGCCCCGTCACCGCCCTGGTCTCCCAAGTTGTCCTGGGGCTCGTTATCGAGCATGGGGCGCTCTCCAGTTCTGGCGGCCCCGGGCGCGTTTGAGCGCTGCCACGCAGGGTCGCCGCAAGTATTTCGGTCCCGCCGGGTGAGCGGACAGGCTGCCGAAGTCTGTCAACAGGCGCCGGTTGCAGCCAGCGCCTCCGATGGAGCGATCCTCACCCCGGAAGGGCGGGCTCGCGATCCGCGTCCAACGGATCGACGATATCCCCCTGTGCGGTGAGCGTGCCCTGGGCCAGCCGGGTAACCCTCGGGGGCACCGGCGGCTCCAGACCAGCCGCCACGCGCAGGCCGGAAAGGACGTCATCGGGTCGCACGGCGGGTGTCACCTGTCGTACGACAAGGTCGATTATCGCACACGGTGCGCCGTCCGCCTCGGAAGGTACGGCGGACTGGTCCGTCACAGCGATGTGGGTCACCGCCTGACGGGCGTCGAACGACCGCCGTCCCTGCTTCGTCATGCGCTCGACCAGCACTTCGTCGAGCGCGAGGAACGCTGTGACGGCCGCCGCGGCGTCGGCCGGGTCGATGCCGGGCAGCTCGATCAGCCACTGCGAGGCGTCGATCCGGTCGGCCAGGCTGCCCGGCCCGGCGATCACCGCGTCCAGGATGTCGAGTCCCGGGGAGAGCGCGGCGTCCAACGCGATCACCAGCTGCGCGGGGTCGATCTCGGCCTGCAGCCCGATCTCGAGGTACTCGGCCTCGCTGCCCACGCCGGTCGGCGCCGCGCTCGCGTACGAGATCTTGGGGTGCGGGCTGAAGCCCTGGGAAAAGGCGATGGGGACGGCAGCCCGGCGCAACGCCCGCTCGAACGCGCGGGCGAAGTCGCGGTGGGAGGTGAAGCGCAGCGGCCCCCGCTTGGCGTAGCGGACGCGGATGCGCTGGACGATCGGCGCCTGACCGCCGACGGGCTGATTCTTGGGGGGCGCCATGTCAGACCGGCACCCGCAGCGAGTTCACGGGCGTCAGGGGCAGCAGCTTCTTGCCGGTGGGGCCGATCTGGATCTCGGTGTCCATCGACGGGCAGACGCCGCAGTCGAAGCACGGGGTCCAGCGGCAGTCGGGCTGCTCGTACTCGGTCAGCGAGTCCTGCCAGTCCTGCCACAGCCAGTCCTTGTCGAGGCCCGAGTCGAGGTGGTCCCAGGGCAGCACCTCGGCCTGCTCGCGCTCGCGGGTGGTGAACCAGTCGAGGTCGACCCCGAACTGCGGGAGCGTCTCGGCGCAGGCCTCGACCCAGCGGGCGTACGAGAAGTGCTCGCTCCAGCCGTCGAAGCGGCCGCCCTTCTCCCAGACGCGGCGGATGACCGCGCCGACCCGGCGGTCGCCCCGCGAGAGCAGGCCCTCGATCAGCGAGGGCTCGCCGTCGTGGTAGCGGTAGCCGATGGCCCGGCCCAGCGACCGGTCGCTGTTGATCTCTTGCTTGAGCAGCTGGAGCCGGGCGTCGATGACCTCGGGGCGCTCCATCGCGGCCCACTGGAACGGGGTGTGCGGCTTGGGCACGAACCCGCCGATCGACACCGTGCAGCGGATGTCCTTGGTGCCGGCGGCGATGCGACCCGCCTTGATCACCTCGTGGGCCATGCGGCCGATCTGCAGCACGTCCTCGTCGGTCTCGGTCGGCAGGCCGCACATGAAGTAGAGCTTGACCTGGCGCCAGCCGTTCGAATACGCGGTGACGACGGTGCGGAGCAGGTCGTCCTCGGTCACCATCTTGTTGATGACCTTGCGGATGCGCTCCGAGCCGCCCTCGGGGGCGAAGGTCAGGCCGGTGCGGCGGCCGTTCTTGGACAGCTCCTGGGCCAGGTCGATGTTGAAGGCGTCGACCCGGGTCGAGGGCAGCGAGAGCGAGACGTTGGTGCCCTCGTACTGCTCGGCCAGGCCGGAGCACATGTCACCGATCTCGGAGTGGTCGGCGCTCGACAGCGAGAGCAGGCCGACCTCGCTGAAGCCGGAGTACTCGAGGCCTTCCTTGATCATCTGGCCGACCGTGGTGATCGAGCGCTCGCGCACCGGGCGCGTGATCATGCCGGCCTGGCAGAACCGGCAGCCCCGGGTGCAGCCGCGGAAGATCTCGACCGCGTACCGCTCGTGGACCGTCTCGGCCAGCGGGACCAGGGGCTTCTTGGGGTAGGGCCAGGCGTCGAGGTCCATCGTCGTGCGCTTGGCCACCCGGAACGGCACGTCGGGGCGGTTGGGCACGACGCGCTGGATGCGGCCGTCGGCCAGGTAGTCGACGTCGTAGAAGCGGGGGACGTAGATGCTCTCGGTGCGGGCCAGGCGCAGCAGCAGCTCGTCGCGGCCGCCGGGACAGCCCTCGGCCTTCCACTCCCGGATGATGCCGGTGATCTCGAGGACGGCCTCTTCGCCGTCGCCGAGCACGGCGGCGTCGATGAAGTCGGCGATCGGCTCGGGGTTGAAGCTGGCGTGACCGCCGGCCAGCACGATCGGGTGCGTCTCGTCGCGGTCGGCGCTGGTCAGCGGGATCTGCGCGAGGTCGAGCGCGGAGAGCATGTTGGTGTAGCCGAGCTCGGTCGCGAACGACAGACCGAGGACGTCGAAGGCCTTGACCGGGCGGTGGGCGTCGACCGTGAACTGCGGGACGCCGTTCTCTTTCATCAGCGCCTCGAGGTCGGGCCAGACCGCGTAGGTGCGCTCGGCCAGCACGTCCTCTTGCTCGTTGAGCACCTCGTAGAGGATCTGGACGCCCTGGTTGGGCAGGCCGACCTCGTAGGCGTCGGGATACATCAGCGCCCAGCGGACCGTCGTCGCGTCCCAGTCCTTGACGACGGCGCCGAGCTCGCCCCCCACGTACTGGATCGGCTTGCTGACCCGGGGCAGCAGCTGCTCGAGCTGAGGAAAGACGGAAGCAACGCTCATGGGCCTCTAGGGTACGCGGCTCAACTACTTATCTCGGCCGCGGCCCGGTCGAGGTCGGTGGCCAGCACGTCCTCACGGAAGGCGCACAGCTGGAGCGTCATGCGGGCCGCGCCGGTCGCCCCGACCACCAGCCGGGTCGGCGTCCCGTGGTCGTTGAGATCACCGATCAGGGCGTCGAGCAGGCGGACCCCGGCGCTGTCGAGGAACGAGACGGTGGTCAGGTCGATCAGCACCTTGCCCGCCTTCTCGATCCGCTGGACGATCGCCTTGCCTATCTCGGGCGCGTTGGCCAGGTCGATCTCGCCGGTCAGCGAGACCAGCTCGGCGTCGCCGAACTTCGAGAAGGTGACCCAGCGCTCCAGGTCGCCGCGCGGCACGGGCCGGCCGCCCCGGGTGTATTCCATCAGCCGGCCTCCCGCCGGCTGCGCCGCATGGTGACCGTGGTGCCGTCGCTGCGGTCGAACAGCACCTGGTCCATCGACTCGCGGATCAGCTGCAGACCACGGCCGCGGGCCACGTCGCTGACCGCGCCCCGCCACGTGCCCCGGTCGGTCACCCGCACCTCCACGGCGTCGGCGGTCGCGGTGGCGACCACGTCGATCATGCCGAACGGGTCGTCACGGTAGCCGTGCTCGATCGCGTTGGCAACCGCCTCGGAGCAGGCCAGCAGCACCGCGTCGCGGCACTCGGGCTCGATCTCGTGGGCCACCAGCCAGGCCCGCAGATCGGCCCGGAGCAGGGCGATCTGCATGCGGTCGGCGCCGATCGTGCGCTCGATGCGCTCCTCGGTGCCGAGCGTCAGGCAGAGCATGCACACGTCGTCGCTGTGGTCGCGGCCGACCAGGGTGTCGGCCAGGGTGGCCGCCAGCCCCTGCAGCGGCGCGTCCCGCCGGCGCGCGTACTCGCGGGCCAGCAGCTCGAAGCCCTTGTCGATCGGGCGGGTACGGCGCTCGATCAGCCCGTCGGTGTAGAGCAGCATGCGGCTGCCCGCGGGCAGGCGGCGGCGGTGCTCGGTGCGTACCTTGTCGCCGGCCTTGGAGCCCAGCGGCGCCGAGCGGCCCTGCAGCAGGTATTCCGGCGAGCCGGCCGGCTCTTGCAGCAGCGGTGGCAGGTGCCCCGCGCACGAATAGACGATTTCACCGTCGGCCAGGTCGACCTCGACGTAGGCCACGGTGGCCATGCGGGCCGACTCGACCCGCTCGACGAACCGGTCGAGCCCCCCGATGAGCTCGGCCGGGCCGGTCGCGTTGGAGGCGAGGGCGCGGACCGCGCTGCGCAGCTGACCCATCGTGGTCGCGGCCTCTATGCCCCGGCCGACCACGTCACCGACCACGACGGCCAGCTTGTCCTTGGTGATCATGAAAGCGTCGAACCAGTCGCCGCCGACCTCGAGGTCGTGCGCGGCCGCCTGGTAATGGGTCTCGACCGCGAACCGGCTGTCGCCACCGGGCAGGTCGCCGGCCAGCAGGCTGCGCTGGAGGGTGCGGGCGATCTGCCTTTCCTGCTCGTAGAGCCGGGCGTTCTCGAGCGCGAGCCCGGCCCGGTCGGCCAGCTCGACCAGGAAGGCCTGCTCGGCCGCGATGCCGCGCCGGTTGGTGGTCATCCGCAGGGCCAGCGTGCCGAGCACCAGCCCGCGAGCGGTCAGCGGCAGCACCGAGCAGTCGAGCTGGTCGCCCTCGGCCGCGAACACGGGCTCGCCGCTGGCCGCGACCTTGCCCAGCCGCTGGGTCAGCAGCTCTTCGTCGGGGCGGGGACCGCCGCCCTGCTCGACCAGCGGTGGCGTGCCCACCTGGAGGCGGATCTCGGCCCAGTCGGCGATCTCGGGCACGACCCGGTCGATCAGCCGGCGGGTGCGCGGCAGCAGCCGGTGCAGCTCGTCGAGCGACCGGGTGGTCTCGGCCAGGAATCTGGCCCGGTCCTCCCGGCGGCGCAGCTCGTCGTAGAGCCGGGCCCGGTCGAGCGCCTGGCCCGACTGCTGGCCCAGCAGCCGGACGACCCGCAGCTCACCGTCGGTCAGCTTGCGCTCGCCCTTGAAGCTGAAGGCCAGCACGCCGAGCGTCTCGAGGGTGGAGTGCTCGTCGGTCGGGCCGGTGGTCAGCGGCAGCAGCACCACGGTGTTGCGGCCCGAGCGGCGCATGTTCTCGACCAGGTCGGGGAAGTGTTTGCGGGCCTCGGCGACCGAGCCGACCACGTGCAGGTCGCCGCGCTCGGCGACCCGGGCCACGGCCCGCTCGGACGTGCGGGGCATGTCGTCCCAGTTGCCGGTGGTGGGGTCGGTCGAGGCCACCGCGTAGATGACGTCACGCTCGTCGTCGACCAGATAGATGCTGCTGCTGGCCGCGCCGAACGCCGACTCGGGAGCCCGCACGACCGCCTCGGCCACCTCGGCCTCGGTCGGCGCGGCGGCCAGGTCGGCCACGATCTGCTGCAGCACCCGGACCCGGCGCTCGGACGCCTCGGCGATCTGCCGGGCCAGCAGCAGCTCTTTCTCGTACTGCCGGCGCTCGGTGGCGTTGAAGACGGTGGTGCGGATGGCCCGGGGCTGACCGGTGTCACCGCGGGCCAGCACCGAGTTGACCAGCAGGGGCAGCTGGCGCCCGTCCGCGCAGACCAGGTCGAAGGCCAGCTCGTGCACCTCGTCCTGCATGCGCAGCAGCGGGGCGTAGTGGGTCTCGTGATAGATCTGCCCACCGGAGGTGAGCAGGTCACGGAACCGGCGGTGCCCGACCAGCTCGCCCCGGGCGTACCCGGTCCAGCTCAGGAACGTCTGGTTGACCCGGACGATCGTGCCGTCGGGAAGCGTGGTCAGGTACCCGCACGGCGCGTGCTCGTACAGGTCGTCGGGGTCTTCGTCCCAGGGCGGCCGCAGGTCCTGCGTCACGTCCGGCCCACCAGAGTCACTCACGGTCCGCCGCTTCTAAAGCCAGGCCTTCATGGCGTCGATGGTTTCCTCCGGGGCGCTCAGGTTGGGGCAGTGCCCCGTCGCGTTGAGGTGCACCAGAGTGCTCCCGGCGGTGTGCTTGTGAACGTAGTCGCCGACCGCGGTCGGAGCGATCACATCATCGGAACACTGGAGGATCAACGCGGGCGTCCGCAACTTGAGAAGGTCGTCGCGGTTGTCGGACAGGAACGTGACCCGCGCGAACTTCTTGGCGATCTCGGGATCGGTGCGGCAGAAGCTGTTGGTCAGCTCGTCACCGAGCTCGGGCCGCTCGGGGTTGCCCATGATCACCGGCGCCATCGTGCTCGACCAGCCGAGATAGTTGCTGTCGAGCGAGACCAGCAGCGAATCGATGTCGCCCTTGTTGAAGCCACCCACGTAACCCTCGCCGGGCTCGTTGATGTAGCGCGGGGACGGGCCGACGAGCACCAGGCGGGCGAACCGCTCGGGCTCCTTGATCGCGGCCAGCACACCGATCATGGCGCTGACCGAGTGGCCGACGAAGACGACGTCCCACAGGTCGTGCTCGTGCAGGATCTCGAGGATGTCGTCGGCGTAGCCGCCCAGCGTTGAATGGCGGGCGTCGTCGTAGGCCGACAGATCGGACTTGCCGTTACCGACGTGGTCGAAAAGGACGAGCCGATGAGAGTCCACGAAGGCCGGGGCGACCAGGCGCCACATGTTCTGGTCGCAGCCGTAACCGTGGGCGAAGACCATCGGCTGACCGGTGGGGTTTCCGGTCAGAGTGACGGCGTTTCTCTGTGTCGTTCTCATGTCCCGGTAACCATACGGCTCCAGAGCGTCTTGCACATCGCCCTGGTTGTCCGGCATTTGTACGCCGAAACCGGCCTCAAGACAGAGGCTGGAGGTGGCACACCGCCTCTAACCTGGGAGTTGACCGCCTCGCCGGGAATCTTGCCGGCAGTGAAGGAGATCGACGGATGGCCGAGGAGCAGCCGGAGGAAACTCAGCCGGCGGCCGGGGTGCCCGACCCGACCCGGCTCGACAACGGTTCCGAACCCTCCACCGTGGACGCGCCGGCTCGCTGGAGCGGCTCCGCGGTCGTGCCCGACCCGTCGCCCAAGAAGTCGTGGTGGCGCCGCGACACCGAACCGCCGCCGGTCGAGGAGGAGCACTGGGCGACCACGCCGGCCGTCGACCCGTGGGCCGACCAGGACACGCCGTGGGACCCGCTCACCTTCGAGACCGCGACCCCACTTCCGGCCGAGGCGCCCCCACCGCCGCCGACCCGCGTCGAACAACCGGCCGCGCCCCCGCCGCCCTCGACCCGCGTCGAACAACCGGCCGCGCCCCCGCCGCCCCCGACCCGCATCGAGCCCCCGCCCGCGCCGAAGCCCGAACCCGCGCCCAAGCTCTCGAAGAAGGAGCGCAAGCGCCTCGAGAAGGCAGCGACGGCCAACCGCCTGCCGGTACAGGCCCGCCCGCCGGCGCCGCCCGCACCCCCGCCCGGCCCGATCGTCCACGGCCGCCGGCTCCCGGCCCCGCCGCCCTGGGCCCAGCCCCAGCCGAAGCGCCCGCTCCCCCCGCCCCGCCGCAGGCGGCGCTGGGGCCGCCGCCTGGCCCTGCTCAGCCTGCTCGGCGTGGTCTGCTGCTGCGGCCTGCCCTTCGCCTGGTTCCAGTGGCCGAGCGCCCGGCAGTACCCGGTCAGCGCCGCCCTCCCCGAGTCGTTCGCCGACCTGAAGCTGCGCGACACCGAGCAGGCCGGCCCGAACGGCTTCGCCGGCGTCTACCGCGACGCCCGCGGCAAGCGGGTCACGGTCATCGGCGAGACCGGCTTCCGGCTCACCCCGGGCTCCGACGTCCGCGGCCGCCTCGACCAGGCCACCTCCGAGTACAGCCTCAAGAACGTGCAGACCTTCGACCTCGGCGAGACCGGCGCCCACCAGAGCTGCGGGGTGGGCCGCGACAACGGCACGTCGGTCGTGGTCTGTGCCTGGGCCGACCACGGCAGCCTGGCCACCGTGCTGCTCACCCGCCGCTCGGTCACCGACAGCGCCGACCTGGTCGCCCGGCTGCGGGAAGAAGTGCTGAGTCCCGGTTGACCGGCCCCGGCCCGGGCACGATGGCGGGATGACCCGCCGCTGGCTGTTCGCCGATCAACTCGGCCCGCACTTCGTCGACACCCCGGACCAGCCGGTGCTGCTCGTGGAGTCCAAGGCGGTGTTCCGGCGGCGGGTGTTCCACCGCCAGAAGGCGCATCTGATCCTGTCCGCGCTGCGCCATCGGGCCCAGGACGACGGCGTACGGCTGATCCGGGCCGACACGTACGCCGAAGCTCTGACCGAGGACGTCACCGTCTGCCACCCCACTTCGCGGGCCGCGCGCGCCCTGGTCCAGCGGCTGAAGCAGGTCACCGAGGTGTTGCCGCCGCGGGGCTTCGTGACCGCGCCGGGCGACTTCACGGCGTGGGCGCACGGGCGTGAACACCTGCGGATGGAGGACTTCTACCGCGACGCCCGGCAGCGCCACGGCATCCTCATGGAGGACGACGAGCCGGCCGGCGGCCGGTGGAACCTCGACGCCGACAACCGGGAACCTCCGCCGCGCGGCGCCGAGCGGCTCGACGTGCCCGCTCCCCCGGCGATCGTCGAGGACGAGATCGACGAGCGGGTGCGGGCCGACCTCGATCGGTGGGAGCGCGAGGACGGCATCGAGTTCGTCGGCCGCGACGGCCCGCGGATGTTCCCCGCCACCCGTACGGAAGCTCTGGCTCGCCTCCGGCATTTTGTGACCCACCGGCTGCCCACCTTCGGCCCGTACGAGGACGCCATGCTCACCGGCGACCCGGTGATGAGCCACAGCCTGCTCAGCGCCGCGATCAACCTCGGCCTGCTCGATCCGCTCGAGGTCGTCGAGCGGGCCGAACAGGCGTACCGGAAAGGCGAAGCCCCGCTGGCGAGCGTGGAGGGTTTCGTGCGGCAGATCATCGGCTGGCGGGATTTCATCTGGCACTTGTACTGGTATTTCGAGCCCGGTTACCGCGCCTCGAACGAGCTCGGCGCCCGCAAGCAGCTGCCGCGCTGGTTCGCCGAGCTGGACGCCGACGCCGTCGAGGCCCGGTGCCTGTCCGACGTGCTGGCCGGGGTGCGCGACCGCGGGTGGGTGCATCACATCCCGCGGCTGATGGTGCTGGGCAACTACGCCATGCAGCGCGGCTGGCGGCCCGGCGCGGTGGCCGACTGGTTCCACCGCTCGTTCGTCGACGGCTACGAGTGGGTGATGACGGCCAACGTGATCGGGATGAGCCAGTACGCCGACGCCGGCCGGATGAGCACCAAGCCGTACGCCTCGGGCGGCGCCTACATCAACCGGATGAGCGACTACTGCGGCGGCTGCCGCTACGACCCCAAGGTGCGGGTCGGCGACCACGCGTGCCCGTTCACCGCCGGTTACTGGGCCTTCCTGGCCCGCAACGAACCGCAGCTGAACGGCAACTACCGCATGCGGCAGCCCCTGAACGGCCTGGGCCGGCTCAGCGACCTCGACGCCCTGGTCGAGCAGGAGAAAGCGCGCGGCTCGCGCGCGCCATAGCTATTCCTTGGGTGGCTTGGCCGGGGCGTAGCGCCCGACGTACTCCTGACCGGTCAGCTTCTGGATCTCGGCCATGACCTCGTCGGTGAGCTGGCGCAGCGAGGTGCGGTCGTCGGCCCGGCCCACGGTCGGGATCGGCGCGCCGAACTTCACGGTGACGACGCCGCGGGCCGGCTTGGGGATGAGCTGGCCGATGGGCTGCACCTTGTCGGTGCCGAGCATGCCGACCGGCACGACGGGGACCCCGGCCGCGACCGAGAGCCGGGCCACCCCCGTACGCCCCCGGTAGAGCCGGCCGTCGGGCGAGCGCGTGCCCTCGGGGTAGAGCGCGATGGCGTCACCGGCCTTGAGCACCGGGATGGCGCCGTCGAACGCGGTCAGCGCGTCCCGGCCGCCGCCGCGGGCGACCCGGATGGCGCCCAGCCCGTGCATCAGCCGGCGGTTGAACCAGCCCTTGACACCGGTGCCGTCGAAGTACTCCTCCTTGGCCCAGAACGCGAGGTGCCGGGGCACCACCGAGCCGAGGAAGAGCTCGTCGGCGACCGAGAGGTGGTTGCCGGCGAAGATCACGCCGCCCGAGCGGGGGATGTGCTCGAGGCCCTCGACGTGGGGACGCCAGCCGAGCATCATCGCGTTGCCGACCGTGAACTTGCCGATCGTGTAGAGCAGCGGCAACTGAGGTTCCTCCGGGGACAGGCGTGCGCACGGAAAATGTGGGGAGCGTCGGTCAGGTTATCGGACGCCATCTCGGAAGTCCCTGCCGATCCGGCCGACCGGCCCGGA
Organism: Paractinoplanes aksuensis; assembly: GCF_024137025.1. Taxonomy (GTDB): domain Bacteria; phylum Actinomycetota; class Actinomycetes; order Mycobacteriales; family Micromonosporaceae; genus Actinoplanes; species Actinoplanes aksuensis. The sequence continues at coordinate 17,256 of NZ_JAMYJR010000055.1, read as the reverse complement.
CATTCATCACAGATGCGTGGATTATCCGGACCGGCCGCCGTTTTCAGACCGTCTTCGCGACCTGAACTGTTACCTGATCTCCGTCGCCGGCCTCGCCCGCGAAGCCCTCGGCGCCCGCCTCGGCCAGCGTCACCGAGGTCGCCAGCGTCTCGCCGCCGACGAACTCGCGGTGCGCCTCGACCGCGTCCCGCACCGCGCCGGCGGCCGACACGACGAGCGTGATCCGGTCCGAGACGTCGAGGCCGGCCTCGCGCCGGGCCTGCTGCACGACCCGGATCACGTCGCGGGCCAGGCCCTCGGCCGCGAGCTCGGGGGTGACCGCCGTGTCGAGCACGACGACGCCCGCGCCGCCGGGCAGCGGGGCCGAGTTCTCGACGTCGGCCGCGACCAGCTTGAGCTCGTACTCGCCGTCCTGCAGGGTGACGCCCGCGGCCACCGGGGCGCCGTCGACCAGCTGCCACTCGCCGGCCTTGACCGCCTTGATGACCTGCTGCACCTGCTTGCCGACGCGCGGGCCGAGCGCCCGCGGCACGACGGTGAGCACCTGCTGGGACGAGGCGGCGACGTCGTCGGTGAAGACGACCTCCTTGACGTTGACCTCGTCGGCCACCAGGTCGCTCAGGCTCCGCAACTTCACCGCGTCGGTGGTGGCCACGGTGAGCTTGGCCAGCGGCAGCCGCACCCGCAGGGCCCGCGCCTTGCGCAGCGAGAGCGCGGCCGAGGCCACGTCCCGGATCGCGTCCATCGAGGCGACCAGCTCGTGGTCGGCCGGGAACGAGGCCGCCTCGGGCCAGTCGGTCAGGTGCACCGAGCGGCCGCCGGTCAGGCCGCGCCAGATCTCCTCGGTGGTCAGCGGCGCGAGCGGCGCCACCACCCGGCACAGCGTCTCGAGCACCGTGGCCAGGGTGTCGAACGCGTCGGCGTCGCCCTGCCAGAAGCGGTCGCGCGAACGGCGTACGTACCAGTTGGTCAACGCGTCGAGGTAGGACCGGACCGAGGCCGCCGCGCCCGAGATATCGTACTCGTCCATCTGGTTCTGGACGTCGGTGACCAGCTCGCCGGTCTTGGCCAGGAGGTAGCGGTCGAGCAGGTGCCCGGAGTCGGTGCGCAGCCGCGCCTCGTGACCGGACGCGTTCGCGTACAGGCTGAAGAAGTACCAGACGTTCCACAGCGGCAGCAGCACCTGGCGCACCGAGTCGCGGATCGCGACCTCGGTCACCGGCATGTCCCCGCCCCGCAGCACCGGCGACGACATCAGCATCCAGCGCATCGCGTCCGAGCCGTGCGTGTCGAAGACCTGGTAGACGTCCGGGTAGTTGCGCAGCGACTTGGACATCTTGCGCCCGTCCTCGCCGAGCAGGATGCCGTGGCTCAGGCAGTTGCGGAACGCGGGCCGGTCGAACAGCGCCGTGGCCAGCACGTGCATGGTGTAGAACCAGCCGCGGGTCTGGCCGATGTACTCGACGATGAAGTCGCCCGGGTAGTGGTGCTCGAACCAGTCCTTGTTCTCGAACGGGTAGTGGACCTGGGCGAACGGCATCGACCCCGACTCGAACCAGCAGTCGAGCACCTCGGGCACGCGCCGCATGGTCGACCGGCCGGTCGGGTCGTCCGGGTTCGGCCGGGTGAGCTCATCGACGTACGGCCGATGAAGGTCTTCGATCTTGACCCCGAAGTCGCGTTCGAGATCCTCGAAGGAGCCGTAGACGTCGACCCGCGGGTAGTTCGGGTCGTCCGACTTCCAGACCGGGATCGGCGAGCCCCAGAACCGGTTGCGCGAGATCGACCAGTCGCGGGCGTTGGCCAGCCACTTGCCGAACGAGCCGTCCTTGATGTGGGCCGGGGTCCACGAGATCTGCTGGTTGAGCTCGACCATGCGGTCACGGAACCTGGTCACGGCCACGAACCACGACGACACCGCCTTGTAGACCAGCGGGGTGTCGCAGCGCCAGCAGTGCGGGTACGAGTGCGTGTAGCCCTCGTGCCGCAGCACCTTCCGCTCCTCCTTGAGGCGGGCGATGATCGGCTTGTTGGCCTCGAAGACCTGGGTGCCCTGCCAGTCCGGCACGAGCGCGGTGAAGCGGGTGTGCTCGTCGACGGTGACCACGGTCGGGATGCCGGCCGCTTTGCAGACGTTCTGGTCGTCCTCGCCGAAGGCCGGGGCCTGGTGGACGACGCCGGTGCCGTCCTCGTCGCTGACGTAGTCGGCCGCGAGCACCTGGAACGCGTTCGGGCCGCCCTGCTCGACCAGGAAGTCGAACATCGGCGTGTACCGGCGGCCGGCCAGCTCGCTACCTCGCACCGTGCCGACGTGCACAAAACCTTCAAGCTCTTTCCCGTACGCGGCAACGCGCCCCGCCCCGAGGATGATCTTGCGGCCATCCTTCTCGAGCACCGCGTATTCGATCTCCGGGCCGACCGCCAGCGCCAGGTTGGACGGCAGCGTCCACGGCGTGGTCGTCCACACCGCGATGTCCTCGCCCGTCTTCAGCCGGAACGTGACCGTCAGGGCCGGATCGGTGCGGTCCCGATAGACGTCGTCCATCCGGGTCTCGGTGTTCGACAACGGCGTCTCGCACCGGAAGCAGTAGGCCAGAACCCGGAAGCCCTCGTAGACCAGCCCCTTCTCATGCAGCGTCTTGAACGCCCACATGACCGACTCCATGTAACTGGGGTCGAGGGTCTTGTAGTCGTCGGCGAAGTCGACCCAGCGGGCCTGCCGGGTGACGTAGCGCTCCCAGTCCTTGGTGTAGGCGAGCACCGACGTCCGGCAGGCCTCGTTGAACTTGTCGATGCCGAGCTCGACGATCTGCGCCTTGGTCGTGATCCCCAGCTGCTTCTCGGCCTCGACCTCGGCCGGCAGCCCGTGGGTGTCCCAGCCGAACCGGCGCTCGACCCGCTTGCCGCGCATGCTCTGGTAGCGCGGCACCAGGTCTTTCACATAGCCGGTGAACAGGTGGCCGTAGTGCGGCAGCCCGTTGGCGAACGGCGGGCCGTCGTAGAACACGTACTCGTTGCTGCCGTCGGCCCCGGCCGGGCGCTGCTCGACGGACGCCTCGAAGGTCTTGTCGGCCGTCCAGTGCTCGAGCACCGCGCGCTCGACGGCGGGCAGGTCGGGGCTGGCCGGCACGCCCGTGGCGTCGGTGTGCTGCGGATAGGCCATCGGTGGTGCTCCTCGCAGTCGTGTCGGACTGCGAGGACGAGCCCGAAGCCTACTGCCGAGGATACCGGCCCGTCATGGCCGCAATGTCGTCGACCACAGGCTCACGCCGTCGCGGTCGCGCAGGTGCACGGTGAACGCCTTGGTCTCGGCGTCGATCTCGACCTCGCCGAAGTGCTGGAAGCCGTCGGCGGGCGAGGTGAAGGGCACCGGCGGGGCGTGCACGAAGACCGCGCGCGGCCCGAACGTGCGGTCCAGCGGGAACGGGCCGAACGCGCCCGCGTGGGCCGGGCCGGCGACGAACTCCCAGAACGGCGTGAAGTCCTGGATCGCCGCCCGGGCCGGGTCGTAGTGGTGGGCCGCGGCGTAGTGCACGTCCGCGGTCAGGAAGACGATCCCGGTCACCCCGTGCCGGTGCGCCCTCTGCAACACGTCGGCGAACTCGAGCTCGCGGCCCTTGGGCCGGCCGTGGTCGCGCTGGGCCACGCCCTCGTACGCCCCCGGCTCGTCCGGCACCACGAGCCCGAGCGGCGTGTCGTTGGCGATCACCTTCCAGGTCGCCCGGGAGCGGGTCAGCCCGTCGATCAGCCAGGCCCGTTGCGCCGCGCCGAGCAGCCCGCGGCGCAGGTCGGCGTACCGGTTGCTGCTGTTCGCGTCCTTGAACGTCCGCATGTCGAGAACGAAAAGATCGAGGAGCGGCCCGTACGAGAGCTTGCGGTAGACCTTTGTCGACGACGTCGGCACCCACTCGTGGTACGCCTGCCGGGCCCGCGCGGCCAGCACGTCCACCCGCTTCTCGGCGTACCGGTCGTCGTCGAGGATCTCGCCCGGGTACCAGTTGTCGGCGACCTCGTGGTCGTCCCACTGATTGATCTGCGGCACCTCGGCCACGAACCGCCGGTACACGTCGTCGAGCAGGTTGTAGGCGTACTGCCCCCGGTGTTCCCGCAGCGTCTCGGCGACCTTGGCCTTCGCGTCGGTGACCAGGTTCCGCCACACCCGGCCGCCGGGCAGCGTCACCACCGGCGCCAGCGGCTCGTCGGCATAGACCGTGTCCCCGCTGTGCAGCAGGAAGTCGGGACGGCGGCGCCGCATCGACTCGAAGAGCTTCAGCCCGCCGTACGCCGGATCGATGCCCCACCCCTGGCCGACCACATCACCCGTCCAGACGAACCGGACGTCCCCGCCGTGGGCCAGCCGCACCGACCCGTCGACCGGCGCGCCGAACAGACCCGGCCGGTCCAGGCTCTCGGCCCGCACCTGGTAGTGGAGCCGCTCCCCCGCGGGCAGCCCGCCCAGCCTCAGCTTGCCGGTGAAGCCGGTCTCCGGGGTCACGACGGGACCGCGGACGTCCCGGGCGCCGATCCGCACCCAGAGCCGGGCCGGTCGGTCGGCCCGGCTCCAGATCACGGCCGTGTCGCCGGTCGGGTCGCCGCTCTGCACCCCGTGCGTCAGCTCGGGCCGGTCACGAGCCCGGGACAGCGCGGGCGCGCTGCCCGCCAGCATTCCCACACCGCCCACAACACCGAGGCCGAACAGCCCCCGCCGCGAAATCTCCATACGCGCCCGAATCCTAGACCCGCGGCCCGGCGACAGACGCACCGGCGAACTCCGGCCCCGAAAGTCGTTTCCGCCGGCCCCTAGAATTCGGGTGTGATCCGGATCGAGATCGATGAACCGACGCTGTCGCGGACGCGGATCGCGATCAGCCCGTTGGCCGAGGTCATGTGCAGTTGTTTCCTGCTGCAGCGCAACCTGGGTGAGGTGCCGTGGCCCTATGACGGGTGGGCCCGCCGCACCCGCGAGATCCTGCGCACCGACCCCGCCACCGGCCCGGTCTCGCTCTATCTGAACCTGCCGTCGGTCTCGCCCGACTTCCTCGGTCCGCCCCCCGAGAGTTCCGTGCCCACGCTGGCCGAGCAGCTCGACCAGCTGCGGGCGACGCCGCCCGAGGTCATCGCGGCCGAGTTCGCCAAGCACTACCCGGACGGCTCGCTGCCCGAGTCGATGCGGCCCTTCCGCGACGACCGCCAGGGCGCCCTCGACCGGCTCGCCGAGGGGGTGCAGGCGTACTGGGACGCGGCCATCGCGCCCTTCTGGCCGGCCATGCGGGCCGCGCTCGACGAAGAGGTGCTGCTGCGGGCCCGGGCCCTGGCCGCCGACGGGCCGGACGCGCTGCTGGCCCGGCTGCACGACCGGATCCGCTGGGAACGACCCGTGCTCACCCTGGTCAAGCCGCTCGAGCAGTCGTTCGTCGCGGTCAATCAGCGGCTGCTGCTCGTCCCGCTGATCTTCTCGCGGGGCGCGCTGCTGTGCTCGGGCGACCAGCCCGACCTGGTCATGGTCACCTACCAGGCGCGGGGCTCGGCCGTGCTGGCCGACACCCCGGCGCCGCCCGCCGCCGACGACCGCCTGGCCATCCTGGTCGGCCGGGGCCGGGCCGCCGTGCTGCGCGCGCTGACCGTGCCGGCCACCACGACCGGACTGTCCACGGCCCTGGGCCTCGCCCCCAGCACCGTCTCGGAACATCTGGCCGGCCTGCTCGCGGCCGGGGTCGTCCACCGGCGACGGGCCGGACGCCGCGTTCTCTACGGCCTGGAGCCCGCGGGCACGGCTCTGGTCACGCTCATCGGTGAGGATTCGGCCCGCACCGAATTCGTTTCGTAGCCGGGCGCCGCTCCCTACCGTTGGCGGCCATGGGGAGCACCTACGCCATCGAGGCGAACGATCTGCGCCGCACCTACCGGGCCCGCACGGGCTGGCTCAAGCCGAAGCGCACCGAGGTCGAGGCGGTCCGCGGGGTCAGCTTCACGGTCGGCCGCGGCGAGCTGTTCGGCCTGCTCGGACCGAACGGCGCCGGCAAGACCACCACCATCAAACTGCTGAACACGCTGCTGATCCCCACCTCCGGCACGGCCCGCGTGTGCGGCCACGACGTCGAGCGCGAGACCCGGGCCGTACGCCGGCGGATCGGCTACGTCTTCGGCGGCGACCGCGGGCTCTACGACCGGCTGTCCGGCCTGGACAACCTGCGGTACTTCGCCGAGCTGTACGGGGTGCCGCCGCGCGAGCAGAAGCGGCGCATCGCCGAGCTGCTCGACCTGGTCGGCCTGGCCGGGCGCGAGCGCGAACGGGTCGAGGGCTACTCGCGCGGCATGCGGCAGCGCCTGCACATCGCCCGCGGGCTGCTGCACGCGCCGGACGTGCTGTTCCTCGACGAGCCGTCGATCGGGGTCGACCCGGTGGCCGCCCGCGAGCTGCGCCGCACGGTCGCCGACCTGGCCGCGGCGGGCACGACGGTGCTGCTCACGACCCACTACATGGCCGAGGCCGACGAGTTGTGCGACCGGATCGCGGTGATCGCCGACGGGACCATCCAGGCCCTGGGCACGCCGTCCGAGCTGCGGCGGCGGGCCGACGGCCGGCGGGTGGTCGAGGTCGAGGCGTACGGGGTGCCGGAGAGCGCGGTCTCGGCCTTGCGCGACCTTCCGGGCGTACGGGAAACCGCAGTCGAGGCCCGCGGCGCGCTGCAACTGCTGACCGTCCACTCCGACGCCCACGTGGATGTGCAGGGTGACGTGCTGCGGGAGCTCGCGGGCATCCGCCTGGGCCGGGTCGACAGCCGGGAGCCGACACTCGAGGACGCGTACGTGGCGATCGTGAGCGCCGCCGCGTGAACACCCTGCGGATGCTGGCCGTCGGCACCCTGCTGCACGCCAAGCAGATGAGCCGGTCGCCCTTCGAGGTCGTGCTGGCGCTGGTCGTGCCGGTCGTGCAGGCCACCCTCGCGGTCTACCTGTTCCGTTCCGGCGGCGAGCAGCACCGCCTGCTCGAGGCCGCGGTCGGCGCCGGGGTGATGGGCGTCTGGTCGTCCGTGCTCTTCGGCTCGGGCGGCGCCATCCAGAACCAGCGCTGGCAGGGCACCCTCGAAATGATCATGCTGGCGCCCCGGCGCCCGGTGCTCGTGATCCTGCCCATCACCGTCGCCACCGGGCTCACCGGCATCTACGCGTTGCTGGCGACCCTGGTCTGGGGCCATTTTCTGTACGGGATCAGGTTGGACTTCGCCCACCCGGTGGCCTTCGTCGTGGCCGCGGCGGTCTGTGTGGTCGCCCTCGGCCTGTTCGGCCTGCTGCTGGCGGCGACGTTCGTGCTCATGCGCAACGCCAACGCGCTGGCCAACACCCTCGAGTACCCGGTCTGGCTGGTCTCGGGCATGCTCGTGCCGATCACCGTGCTGCCGTCGTGGACCAGCCCGATCGCGGCCGTGCTGCCCACCACGTGGGGTGCCCGGGCGCTGCGCGAGGCCACCAGCGGCGGGCCGGTCTGGCCCTCGGTCGCCGTCTGCCTGGCCATCAGCCTGCTCTGCCTGACCGTCGGCGCGCTGGCCCTGACCCACGTCGAACGCCGCGCCCGCGCCGCCGCCACCCTGGCCCTGGCATGAGCCGGCCCGGCTTCCACCCCCTCGGGCCGGCGCTCTCCCGGCCGCCGGCCACTCCCTGCGCACCGCCTCGCAGGCCGAAAGGGCGCCACTTCATGAAGACCCTCCGCCTGATGACCGTCGGGGGCGTGATCGCCTACCGTGCCCTGTTCAACTGGACGACGCCGGGCATGTTCATCGGGACGCTGCTCGTCGGGCCGCTGTTCCAACTGCTGTTCTTCGCCTACCTCGGACGGCAGTTGCAGGTGGCCGACGACCGGTTCTACATCGTCGGCAACGCCGTGCTCACCGCCTCGCTGGCCTGCGTGTTCGGCGGCACGATGGCCGTCGCCAACGAGCGCCGCTTCGGGACGCTCGGACACGTGTTGCTGTCTGCGCGGAGCCGGACGGCCATCTTTTGGGGGCGAGTTCTTCCGTACGCGGGAAACGGTCTTCTGATCGCCGTTGTCACCCTCACCGTGGGCGCGCTGCTGCTGGGCCTGCGCGTTCCGGTCCGCGCTGTGCCGGGGCTGCTGCTGGCGATGGCCGCAGGGTCGCTCACCTGCGGCTTCTTCGGGCTGACGCTGGGCGCGCTGGGGCTGCGCTTCCGCGACGTGTGGGTGGTCTCGAACGTCTCGGTCGCCCTGTTGCTGCTGCTCACGGGGGTCAACGTGCCGGCCTCCGGCCTGCCCGGCTGGATGCGGGCCGTCGGCGAGTGGCTGCCCATCACGCACGCGGCCGAAGCGGCCCGGCGGATCGCGGCCGGCGACGGACTGGCCGCGGCCGCGTCCCCCCTCGGCCAGGAACTGCTGGTCGGAGCGGGGTACGCGGCCGCGGCCGTGGTCCTGCTGAAGATCTTCGAGGTCGAGTCACGCCGCCGCGCTTCGCTCGACGCGCTCTAGATCAGAGCTTGGGGAACCAGAGGGCGAGTTCCCGCTGCGCGCTCTCGGGCGAGTCGGACGCGTGCACCAGGTTCTCCCGGTTGGAAAGCGACAGGTCGCCGCGAATCGTCCCCGCGGCGGCCTTGCGCCCGTCGGTCGCGCCGATCATCGCGCGGACCACCTCGATCACCTCGTCGCCCGAGAGCACCAGGGCGGCCAGCGGGCCGGAGGTCATGAACTCTTTGAGCGGCGGGTAGAACGCCTTCTCGACGTGGTCGGCGTAATGCTGGTCGGCCAGCGCGGCATCCATCGTGCGCAGCTCGAGCGCCTCGATCACCAGACCCTTGCGCTCGAAGCGGGAGAGGATCTCGCCGAGAAGTCCGCGACGGACCGCATCGGGCTTGACGAGCACGAGCGAGCGCTCGGTGGGGCTGGGCACGACGTTCCTCCAGGACAGGTGAGGGATTCGGTTTCAGCCTATCGGTACCGGGAATGCGCCGAGCGCCAACGCCGGGACTACCGCACTTTCGCTCACAATGTGCCGGGCAATAACCTGACGGGTACGAGCGGGAGGTCCACATTGGCAAACCAGACCGGACGTCCGATCGCGCCGGCACGGAAGCTGGTCGCGGCGGTCGCGGGCACGATCGCGGTCTTCGTGGTCGCGCTGGGATTCGGCATGTCCAACCTGGGGGTGGTCATCTTCGGGGTGGCCCTGCTCGGCCTGGCGGTTGCCCTCGGCCTCGTCAACGTCGTACGCCGTGGGGCCCGGGCCTGGGTGGCCGGCACGGCCGAGGTCTCGGCGATCACGCCACGCCCGATGACCACCGCGGTCTACGCCCGGGCCCGCATCCAGGCGGTGATCGTCGCCCCCGGCCTGCCGACCCGCGAGATCGAGATCAACGAGTCCCGCATCCCCCTGGTCAAGTGGCCCGAGCCCGGCGACACCCTGCCCATCACGGTCGACGTCGACGACCTGCGCCGAGTCAAAATCAACTGGGACGAGGCGGCCCCGCGCGACCGGAGCGCCGACCTGCCGCCCCCGACCGTCACCGACTTCGACGACGAGCCGGACGCCGACCTCGACGCCGACCTGCTGGGCGACGTCGAACCACCGCCGTGGGCGGGCCGCGACCGCACGTGGGGCCGCGGGCCGGACGAGCCGCCGCCCCCGCCGCCGCCGGGCAGCTCGCCGCCGCCACCCGCCCCGCCGCCGGGGCCGGCGGGTGGGGGCGCGCCCGGGCCGTCCAACCTCGACTCCGAGGAGTACTCGGAGAACCCGGTGGTCGTCCGCGACACCCCGGCCGGCAAGGTGGTCGAGGGCGAGTTCGTCGACCACGACGAGAGCCCGTCACCACTGCCCCGGCGGGCGGCGAGCTCGCCCTACGCCACCGACCCACCCCGCCCCGGCTCCCCCTACGACTCGGACCCGCCGCACGCCTCCGACTCAGGTCGCGGTGAAGACTCGCCGTACGCCTCCGGCCCGCCCCGCGGTGAAGACTCGCCTTACGCCGACGATTCGCCGCATGGGGCAGGCTCGCCGCCCGCCGGTGGTTCTGCCTACGCCGCCGGCTCGCCACGGACCGGTGATTCCGCGGATTCGGACTCGCCGTTCGACTCCGACTCGCGGCGTGATGAGGAGTCGCGGCGGGCCGCTGAAAGCGGCGGGCTCGGAGCGGCCGCGGCCGCGACGGTCGGAGCAGCTGCCGGAGCTGCCGCCGGCGCCGCTGCGGTTGGTCGGCGACCCAGCCCTCGACCCCGGCCCCGCCCTGGGGGTGGCGCGGCGACCGCCACTGCTGAGCCACCGGCCCCCTCGCAGCGTGAGCCACACCCGGACGACACGCTCGACACCGACATCCCGCTCGACGAGCCGCCGACGCCGCACCGGCGTCCCGAGCCCACGGCGACGTCGACCCCGGCCACGCCGTCACCGGTCGGCTCGTTCCCCACGGCGCCGCCGCCGTCGACCCCACCGCCGACCGCGCCCGAACCCGATTCGCCACCACCTGCGGCCGCCCGGTCCGAGGCACCGCCCGCACCTCGCCCTGTCCCGGACGACGAGATCGACCTTCCGCTCGAGGGCGACCCCGACCGGGCCCCGGAGGACGCCCCCATGGCCGCCGAGGCCCGGCGGGAAGACTTGATCGCTCCACCGCCGGTCGACGAGCCCCCGGCACGCCCGTCGACCCGCTTCATGTCCAACGCAGCCCACGACGCCACTGCCGCGGCCGCCGCCCCCTCCGACAAGGGGGGCAGCGGCGGTCTGCTGGCCGGAGCAATCGGCGTCGTCGCAGCAGCCGCGGCTGCCGTCAAGAAGGTCGGCCGCAACGACCCCCCGCCCCGCCGGCAGGCCCCCATCGACGAGGAAACCTCCACCCCCGCACCCCGCCCCACCACCGCGGCGGCCCAAGCAGCACCGCCGACGGCCGACGCCCCCAACCCTCCGGCGGACCCATCCTCGAGCACTTCCTACGAGGCCCCGCCGCCCGCGACAACAGTCAGCGCGGCACGCCACCCGGAACCGCCAGCCGCTGCTGCTTCAAGCCCAGCGACTCCACCGCCCGCCGCGCCCACCAGCGCCTCAAGCCAGGCGGCCCCGCCTGCCGGCAGTTCGGCCCCCGGGCCGAGCGTTTCGGCCCCGCCCGGTCCGGGCCAGGCCAAGCCGTCGCCCGCTGCGGCCGCGCTCGCGGAGGCGGCTGCGGCCGCTGCCGCCCAGGACCGCGGACCGTGGGGCGACCTCGCGGGCCCGTCCGACCCGGACGAGGGCACCGCCGACGTGATCACCGCGTACCCCAGCGCGCGGCCCGGACCGGCCGGGGCGATCCACGGCGTCGGCATCACCGTGCTGGTCACCGATCTGGCCCGGTCAGCCGCGTTCTATCGCGACACGCTGGGCTTCTTCGAGATCGACAGTGGCGAAGGGAGCGCCGTGCTGGCCTCCGGCGACACCCGCCTGGTGCTGCGGACGGTCAACGACCTCTCCAGCGAAGCCGGCCGCCTGATCTACCTCAACCTCGAGGTCGGCGACGTCGAAGCCGTCTACCAGGAACTCCAGACCAAGGGCGTGGAGTTCGTCCACCCTCCGCGCCCGGTCAACCGCGGCGACCGCCTCGAACTCTGGTCGGCCACGTTCCGCGACCCCGACGACCACAACATCGCCATCACCCAGTGGCGCGCCATCCGCTGACCACATGACGCCGGCCGGCGCCTTTCAAAGACGTCGGCCGACGGCTGGCCGAGGATCGTGCGCCGCACGGAGAGGACGTCGGCCGGCGACTAGCCGAGGATCGTGCGCCGCACGTAGAGGGCGTAGACCCAGGCCCCGCCGAAGATCAGGCCGAGGGCGGCCAGCGACCAGTGGAACAGGCCGCTGGCCAGCAGCAGCACCTGCACAGCGGTGCCCGCGTTCCAGGCCCAGGCGCGGCGCATCATCCCGGACAGCGCGATCGCCACGACCGCCAGCGCGATCACCGACGCGACGCCCCACCCGCTGAGGTCGCCGCCCATGATCCGAATGGGCTGGATGGCGAGCAGCAGAACGATGGCCTCGAGAACCAGCGCACCCGCCCCCAGCCCGCGCACGGCCGCCTGCGGATTGCGGAGCCCGGACCGTGGGGGTGCCGGTTCGCCCGGTTCGGGCTCGGTCATCGCTTCAGCAGCTTCCGCGCGTCGGCCACCGTGACGACCGACCCCGTGATGATCACGCCGACGCCGCTGAGCTCGCCGGACGCGTCCTCCTCGGCGATCACCACGGCCTCCTCGATCGCGTCCGGCATGTTGTGGGTGACCGTCACCCTGTCCTCGCCGAAGATGTCCGTCGCCAGCTGGGCCAGCTCTTCCACCGGCATCGAGCGCGGCGAGCTGTTCTGCGTGACCACGATCCGGGCCGCCACCGGCTCGAGCAGGTCGAGCAGCCCGGACACGTCCTTGTCGCCGAGCACGGCCACCACCGCGACCAGGTGCCGGAACGCGAACTCTTCCTCGAGCGCGGCCACCGTGGCCGCCATGCCGTGCGGATTGTGGGCGCCGTCGAGCAGAATGGCCGGGGCGCTGCGCACCCTTTCCAGCCGGCCCGGCGAATCGACCTGCGCAAACCCTTCACGTACGAGGTCGATCTCGAGCATTCGGTCCGTGCCCGCGCCGAGGAACGCTTCGACGGCCGCGAGCGCGAGCGCCGCGTTCTGGGCCTGGTGCGCCCCGAAGAGCGGCAGGAACACCTCGTCGTACACCCCGCCGAGCCCCTGCAGCCGCAGCACCTGGCCGCCGACGGCCTGGGTCCGCTCGACCACCCCGAACTCGCTGCCCTCCCGGGCCAGGGTCGCGCCCATCTCGGCGCAGCGCTCGAGGATCGGCCGCATGGCCTCCTCGGTCTGCAGTGCCGAGATCACCGTGGCGCCCTTGTGGATGATGCCGGCCTTGGCCCAGGCGATGTCCTCGATCGTGTCGCCCAGCCACTCGGTGTGGTCGAGCCCGATCGGGGTCATCACCGCGATGCCGGCGTCGATGACGTTGGTCGCGTCCTCCTCGCCGCCCAGACCCACCTCGACGACGGCGATGTCGACCGGGGCGTCGGCGAAGGCCGCGTACGCCATGGCGGTCGTCATGTCGAAGTAGGTGAGCGGCTCCGAATTGCGGGCGTCGATCAGCTCGGCCAGCGGCGCGACCTCGTCGTAGGTGGCCGCCAGCTGCTCCTCGGAGACCGGCTGGCCGTCGAGGCTGATCCGCTCGCGGACCGTCTCGAGGTGCGGGCTGGTGTACCGGCCGGTGTGCAGGCCGTGCGCCCGCAGCAGCGAGTCGATCATCCGAGCCGTGCTGGTCTTGCCGTTGGTGCCGGTCAGGTGGATCGCCGGGTAGGCACGCTGCGGGCTGCCGAGCACGTCCATGAGGTCGCGGATCTTCTGCATGTCGAACGCCATGCGGGTGAAACCGCGCCCGTCGAGCGCGGTGACAACCTCTTCATAAGTGCTCATGCTGATGGCAACGCTTCCAGGGCCGTGGCAATTCGCGTGAGATCCGCCTCGGCGGTCGCGAGCCGGTCTTTGATCTTGGTGACGACCTGTTCGGGCGCCTTGCCGATGAACGACTCGTTGCCGAGCTTGGCCCGGCACTGCGCCGCCTCTTTCTCGGCCGCCGCGCGGTCCTTCTCGAGCCGGGCCCGCTCGGCCGCGACGTCGATCGTGCCGCGGGTGTCGAGGTCGACCGTGATCGCCCCGGACACGGCCAGCGTCGCCGTGGCCGTGAAGTCGGCGCCGGGCGCGTCGAGCCGGGCCAGCGAGCGGATCAGCGGCTCGTGCGTGTCGATGCCGACGTTGCCCAGGCCGGTGAGCGCCGCCGACACCCGCTGGCTCGGCTTGAGGCCCTGGTCGGACCGGAACCGCCGCACCTCGGTGACCACCTTTTGCAGGGCGGCCAGCTCTTCCTCGGCGGCGTCGTCGATCAGCCCCTTGTCGGCCGCCGGCCAGGCCGCCCGGACCAGCGTCTCGCCGCCGGTCAGCGCGACCCACAGCTCTTCGGTGACGAACGGGATCACCGGGTGCAGCAGGCGCAGCAGCTGGTCGAGCACGTGGCCGAGCACCCTCTTCGAGGGGCCGCTGTTGTCGCCGGCCAGGACCGGCTTCGACAGCTCCAGGTACCAGTCGCAGACGTCGTCCCAGGCGAAGTGGTAGAGCGTGTCGCAGACCTTGGCGTACTCATAGGCCTTGAACTGCTCGTCGACCTCGCCGATCACGTGCTGCAGGCGGGAGAGGATCCACTTGTCGATCGCCGACAGATCCTCGACCGGCGGCAGGTCGCCCTCGACGGTCGCGCCGTTCATCAGCGCGAAGCGGGTGGCGTTCCAGAGCTTGTTGCAGAAGTTGCGGGAGCCCTGGCACCACTCCTCGCTGATCGGCACGTCCGAACCCGGGTTGGCCCCGCGGGTCAGCGTGAAGCGGGTGGCGTCGGCGCCGTAGCGGTCGATCCAGTCGAGCGGGTCGACGACGTTGCCGAACGACTTCGACATCTTCTTGCCGAGCCCGTCGCGGACCATGCCGTGCAGGTTGACCACGTTGAACGGCTGCACGCCGTCCATCGCGTACAGGCCGAACATCATCATCCGGGCGACCCAGAAGAACAGGATGTCGTAGCCGGTGACGAGCACGCTGGTCGGATAGAACTTCTCGAGTTCCGGCGTACGGTCGGGCCAGCCCATGGTCGAGAAGGGCCACAGCCCCGACGAGAACCAGGTGTCCAGCACGTCCTCGTCCTGGGTGAAGCCGGCGGGCGGCTCCTCGTCGGGACCGACGCAGACGACCTCGCCGTCCGGCCCGTACCAGACCGGGATGCGGTGACCCCACCACAGCTGACGCGAGATGCACCAGTCATGCATGTTGTCGACCCAGGCGAAGTAGCGCTTGGACAGCTCGACCGGCTCGATGGCGACACGACCATCGCGTACGGCGTCACCGGCCGCCTTGGCCAGGGGGCCGGTCTTCACGAACCACTGCAGTGAGAGCCGCGGCTCGACTGTCGTCTTGCAGCGCGAGCAGTGGCCGACCGAGTGCAGGTACGGCCGCTTCTCGGCGACGATCCGGCCCTGCTCGCGCAGCGCGGCGACGATGGCCGGCCGGGCCTCGTACCGGTCGAGCCCCTCGAACGGACCGTGCGTGGTGACCACGGCCCGCTCGTTCATCATGGTGATGCTGGGCAGGTCGTGCCGCTGGCCGATCTCGAAGTCGTTGGGGTCGTGGGCCGGGGTCACCTTGACCGCGCCGGTGCCGAACGCCGGGTCGACGTGCTCGTCGGCCACGATCGGGATGCGCCGCCCGGTCAGCGGCAGCTCGATCTCGGTGCCGATCAGGTGCTGGTAGCGCTCGTCGTCGGGGTGGACGGCCACGGCGGTGTCGCCCAGCATCGTCTCGGCCCGGGTGGTGGCGACGACGATCGAGTTCTCGCCCTCGCCGTAGCGGATCGAGACCAGCTCACCCTCGTCGTCGGTGTGCTCTACCTCGATGTCGCTGAGCGCGGTCAGGCAGCGCGGGCACCAGTTGATGATCCGGTTGGCCCGGTAGATCAGCTCGTCCTCGTACAGCCGCTTGAAGATCGTCTGGACGGCCCGGGACAGGCCCTCGTCCATCGTGAACCGCTCGCGCGACCAGTCCACGGAGTCGCCCAGCCGGCGCATCTGCCCGAGGATGGCCCCGCCGGACTGCGCCTTCCACTCCCACACCTTCTCGACGAACTTCTCGCGGCCGAGGTCGTGGCGGGACAGCTGCTCGGCGGCGAGCTGGCGCTCGACGACGTTCTGGGTGGCGATGCCCGCGTGGTCCATGCCCGGCAGCCACAGCACCTCGAAACCCTGCATCCGCTTGAGACGGGACAGAGCATCCTGGATGGTGTGGTCGAGCGCGTGGCCGACGTGCAGCGAGCCGGTCACGTTGGGCGGCGGGATCACGATCGAGAACGCGGGCTTGTCGCTGGCCGGGTCGGCCGTGAAGTAGCCCTGCGATACCCAGTTCTCGTACCGCCGCTGCTCTACCTCGCCCGGCTGGTACTGGGCGGAGAGGCCACCGGTGGGCCGGCTGTCGGGGGTGCGGGGCTGGGTCGTCTCGGTCACCCGACAAGTCTACGGATGCCACGCCGGAACCCCGAATTCGCATCGCCTCGCGTTGCTACGCTCCTGCAATGCCCGAACCCGGCCCCAACCCGATCGACCTCGGGGAACCGATTGACATCGGCACACCGCCCCCCGCCTCCTCCGACGAGGACCCGGACACCGACGCTGATTCCAAGACCAAATCCAAGCGTCCCGTACGGCGGGTGTTGATCGCGATTCTGCTGGCGGTCGCGACGGCGGCGGTGGCGATGCTGGGGTTCACCAGTTGGCGCATAATCGCCCAGCGGCACGCGGAGCTCGAGATCCAGCCGAGCGTGGGTCCCCTGAGCCTCGACTACTCGCGAGAGGGCGCCTCCACGGCCGACTACCTGCGCACGGCCCTGGCCGCCGAGGTGGAACTCGACCGCACCTACGGCGCCGTGTACCAAGAGGCCCCTGACAAGAACGTCCTGTTCCTGGCCGGCACCGGCCTGCTATGGACCCCGGGCAAAGACCTGGACGCCGCCATGAACCTCATCTCCGACGGCGAAGGCGCGGTGACCGAGCTCAAAACGGTCGACCCCGGCCCCTTGGACGGCACGATGAAGTGCGGCATAACCAAGTCGAGCGACGGCGACCTCACCGTGTGCGGCTGGGCCGACCACGGCAGCCTGGCCCTGGCCATGTTCAACAACCGAACCCCCGCCGAAGCGGCCCCGTTGATGCTGGCCCTCCGCAACGCCACCGAATCCCGCTGATCACCGCATTTCCCGAACGCAAATGGGCGCCCTCCAAAGGGCGCCCATTCTCGTATCTACTGTTCCACGCAAGGCTCGAACAGGCCGGCATCGGGCCTTCAACCGCCGACCTACCACGCTCTTCCGAAACCACGCGCACGCCGGCCCGGCTCTCCCTGAGTGGCGCCGACCCCCTGGTCGTCGCCTACCCGGCTGACGTCCTGGCCGACCATCTGATCGGTCACTTCGTCGACCAGCTGAAACATGTGCGCTCCGCCGCGACACCACACCTCGCGGCCTAGCCATTCCCTACGAATCCCGCTGTGGGGCTCCGCAGGCACTTCCAGGGCAGTCAGCCGGTCCGCCGCATTCGCGGGCCGAGCGCCCCGCCTCTTCGACTTTCCGCCTTGAAAATGCCGCGTAAACGGCAGTAGGCCCACCCCGCATGGGGTGGGCCTACTGTTCACGTTGAGTCCGGCGGCGTC
>NZ_JAMYJR010000054.1 GCF_024137025.1 Paractinoplanes aksuensis | reverse complement strand
CGACAGCGATGCGCCACGGCCGTCCCCGGGGCAGCCGGCGAAGCTGGTCGTGCATCAGCTCGCCCAGGTCGGAGGCGGGGGGGGGCCGGGGGGGGGGGGGCCCCCCGGGGGGGCCCCCCCCCCCCCCCCCCACCGCTGTCTGTCCGTCCCCTCCGCGCCCAAAAGGCTTCTCCATGTTCCGCTACATCGTGCGGCGACTGCTGCAGATGGTCCTGACCTTCTTCGGGGCCACCTTTGTCGTCTACGCGTTGATGTTCGCCAACATCGACGACCCGCTCCAGGCGCTGGTCGGTGACCGTCCCCTCACCGACACCCAGCGGTCGGCGCTGAACGCGCAGTACCACCTGGACGACGGCTTCTTCACGCAGTACTGGCACTACGTGACCGGCCTGCTCACCGGCGACCTCGGGCGCTCGCTCACCGGTCGGCCGATCGGCGAGATGCTGGCCCAGGCCTGGCCGGTCACCCTGCGGCTGGCCCTGCTGGCGATCGTCATCGCGGCCGTCGTCGCGGTCGGGGCCGGTGTGCTCTCGGGGCTGCGGCGCGGCGGCGCGTTCGACACCGTGACCCTGGTGCTGACGTTGCTCGTGCTGGCCATGCCGATCGTGGTGCTGGCCCCGCTGGCCCAGCTGGTGTTCGGCATCCAGCTCGGCTGGTTCCCGCCGACCGCGACCCGCGACGCCAACCTCTACCAACTGCTGCTGCCGGCCCTGGTGCTGGGCACGCTGGTCGTCGCGACCGAGCTGCGGGTGACCCGGGCCGCGGTGGCCGAGAACCTGCGGTCCGACTACGTGCGTACGGCCCGGGCCAAGGGCCTCGCCCCCAAGCGAGTGGTCGGGGTGCATGTGCTGCGCAACTCGCTGATCCCGGTGATCACGTTGATCGGCGTCGACTTCGGTGTGCTGATGTCGGGCGCGGTGGTGACCGAGGGCGTGTTCAACATCCCCGGGGTCGGCTTCAACCTGCTCCGCGGCATCCGGACCGAGGACGGCCCGCTCGTGGTCAGCTTCGTCAGCGTCCTCGTGATCGTCTTCTTGGTGATCAACCTGATCGTCGACCTGCTCTACGCCGCCCTCGACCCCCGGATCCGCTATGAGTGACCGCAACGCCACCGTCGAGGCGCCGAAGCCGACGGGCGGCAAACCGCGCAGCCTGGCCGGTGATGCCTGGCTCGACCTGCGTACCCGCAAGATCTTCTGGATCGCGGCGGTGCTGGTCGTCGTCGTGCTGCTGATGGCGGCCTGGCCCTCTCTGTTCACCTCGGCCGACCCGAAGGACTGCCTGCTCGCCCGCAAGAACGCCGGGGCCGGTGGCGGCGCGCCCTTCGGCTACGACTTCCAGGGCTGCGACGTCTATGCCAAGACCGTGTACGGGGCCCGGGACTCGATCCTCGTCGGGGTCGCCGCCACGCTCATCGCCGGCGTGATCGGCCTGGTCGTCGGGCTGCTGGCCGGCTACTTCGGACGCTGGGTGGACGCGGTGCTGTCCCGCTTCGTCGACATCGTGCTGGCCATCCCGTTCATCCTGGGCGCGATCGTGCTGGCCCGGCGCCTGTCGTCCGACCCCGAGAGCAACGGGGTGTTCGCCGTGATCGTCACCCTCGGTGTGCTCGGCTGGACCACCGCGGCCCGGGTCATGCGCTCGGCGGTGATCTCGGCCAAGAACCAGGACTACGTGGCCGCGGCCCGGATGCTCGGCGCGAGCCCGGCCCGGCTCATGTTGCGGCACATCCTGCCCAACGCGGTCAGCCCGTTCATCGTCGTGCTGACCGTGTTGCTCGGGGTCAACATCGCGGGCGAGGCCACCCTGTCGTACCTGGGGGTGGGGCTCAAGGGCGACGCGGTC
The DNA here is from genome assembly GCF_024137025.1 of Paractinoplanes aksuensis. Taxonomy (GTDB): domain Bacteria; phylum Actinomycetota; class Actinomycetes; order Mycobacteriales; family Micromonosporaceae; genus Actinoplanes; species Actinoplanes aksuensis. Next base: position 82,827 of record NZ_JAMYJR010000054.1, on the reverse strand, counting down.
AGCTGGGGCCTGGCCATCGCCGAGGCCGGCCCGTTCGCCCGGACCGCGGCCGCCCCGCTGGTCTGGCCGTCGGTCTTCCTGGCGGCCACCGTGCTCGCCTTCATCATGCTCGGCGACGCGATCCGCGACGCCTTCGACCCGAAACTGCGGTGAGGCGCCGATGAACGAGATTACGGCTCACGTCGATGCGCTGCCCGGCCTCGACCCGCGGGCGCCGCTTCTGCACGTGGAGGATCTGCACGTCGAGTTCCGTACCCGCGACGGCGTGGCCCGCGCGGTCAACGGCGTCAACCTGTGGCTCAACCCGGGCGAGACGCTGGCCGTGCTGGGCGAATCGGGCTGCGGCAAATCGGTCACCGCGCAGGCGATCATGGGCATCCTCGACACCCCGCCCGGCCACGTCACCGGCGGGCGGGTGCTCTACCGCGGCGTCGACCTGCTGCGCCTGCCCGAGAGCGAGCGCCGCAAGGTGCGGGCCAACCGCATCGCGATGATCTTCCAGGACGCGTTGAGTGCGCTGAACCCGGTCTACACCGTCGGATTCCAGCTGGCCGAGCTCTTCCGGGTGCACCGCGGCACGTCCCGCCGGGAGGCCAAGCGCCGCGCGATCGAGCTGCTCGACCAGGTCCGCATCCCGGACGCCCGCCGCCGCGTCGACGACTACCCGCACGAGTTCTCCGGCGGCATGCGGCAACGCGTCATGATCGCCATGGCCCTCGCCCTCGACCCCGAGGTGCTGATCGCCGACGAGCCCACCACCGCCCTCGACGTCACGGTCCAGGCCCAGATCATGAGCCTGCTGGCCGACCTGCAACGCGAGCGCAACATGGGCCTGATGCTGATCACCCACGACATGGGCGTGGTGGCCGACGTGGCCGACCGGATCGCCGTCATGTACGCGGGCAAGGTCGTCGAAGAGGCACCGGTGTACGACATCTACGCCCACCCCGCCCATGCCTATACGAAGGCGTTGCTCGAATCGATCCCGCGCCTCGACCACAAGGGGCAGGCGCTCAACGTGATCCGCGGGCTGCCGCCGGCGCTCACCGACATCCCGACCGGCTGCGCGTTCCACCCCCGATGTGCGTACGCCCGGGAGATCTGCCGCCTCGAGCCGCCGCCGGCCTACCAGATCGCCCCGCACCGGGTCACGAGCTGCCACTTCGTCCGCGAGGTCCTCGGTGTCTGACTCGTTCTCTTCGTCCTCCTCGCCTTTTTCGTCCGGGAGGCCCTCGGTGTCTGACGTCGTGCTCGAGACGCGGGGCCTGGTCAAACACTTCAAGGCCCGCAAGGGCGCGGTGCGGGCGGTCGACGGCGTCGACCTGCAACTGCGCCGAGGCGAGACCCTGGGCATCGTCGGCGAATCCGGCTGCGGCAAGTCGACGCTGGCCAAACTGCTGGTCGGCCTGGAAAAACCGACCCAGGGCGAAATTCGCGTACGCGGTGAGGACCTCACCCGCCTCGGCGGCGCGGCCCTGCGCCGGTCCCGCCGCAACATCCAGATGGTGCTGCAAGACCCGTACACGTCACTCAACCCCCGGATGACGGTCGGCGACATCATCGGCGAACCGTACGACATCCACCGCGACGCGGTACCGCAGTACGGCAAGGCCCGCGCGGTGCAAGAGCTGCTGGACATCGTCGGCCTGAATCCCGACCACATCAACCGCTACCCGCACCAGTTCTCCGGCGGCCAACGCCAGCGCATCGGCATAGCGAGGGCCCTGGCCCTGCGCCCCGAAATCATCGTCTGCGACGAGCCGGTGTCCGCATTGGACGTCTCCATCCAGGCCCAGGTCATCAACCTGCTGGAAGGACTGCAAAGAGAACTGGGACTGGCGTACGTCTTCATCGCCCACGACCTGTCGGTGGTCCGCCACATCTCCGACCGGGTGGCCGTCATGTACCTGGGAAAAATCGTCGAAACCGGCAACCACGCCGCGATCTACGAACAGCCCACCCACCCGTACACGCAGGCCCTGCTGTCGGCAGTCCCCGTCCCCGACCCCCGCCTACGAGGCCGCCGCGACCACATCATGCTCGAAGGCGACGTGCCGTCCCCAGCCGACCCACCTTCGGGTTGCCGCTTCCGCACCCGCTGCTGGAAGGCCCAACCAGGCTGCGCCGACCACGAGCCCCTGCTCGAGATTCGCCAACGCAGCTCCCACCCCAGCGCCTGCCACTACGCCGAAGTCCGCCACGTGATGCGCCGCTTCTGACGGGCTGGTTGGTAACGGCGCGACGGCGAATTCTTAGCAGCGGGCGGGCGATCCAATGAGTACCGTTTCTGAGCAGCTCGATCGCGCTGACCTCGACGATCACGTCGGGCCGTGGCGTTGGCCCGGCTCTTTCTCTAGATCTAGAGGGGGCCGCGGCCGGCGCGGAGGATCATCAGGGCGACCTGGGCGCCGTCGGGGCCCAGGGCCTCGCGGAAGCGTTCGACGATCTCGCGTTCGCGGGAGAGGACCAGGCGGGTGCCGCCGCTGGCCATGCGGGTCTTGCCGACGGTTTGGGAGAGGCGGGCCCGTTCCTGCCAGAGGTCGATGAGCTGCTGGTCGATCTCGTCGATGCGTTCGCGGATGGCGCGGATCTCCTCGGCGGCCAGGGGCTCGGCGGTGCCGGTGTTCTGGTCCGTCTTCGTCGTCGTGTCGGCGCTCATGTCGTGCTCCTCGGGTGCTGGCGCTCCGGTCGAGCCGGCCCGGGCAGCATCAAGCCCCGGGCGGGAAGGCCCGGGGCTTGACGTAGGTCTGTCGTTCAGACGCAGCCTACGGTCGCCGGAGCCCCGGTGCCGTAGCCATAAAATCGCGCCTGCTGGATCACGCTGCCGAGTATGCCCCCGCTCGGAACAGCGACGCAAGAAAACCGCCCGATCTGTGGGACGGCCTGCGCAGCAGGCCGCTCCACGGAGTGACTAGGCGATGGTGCTGATGCGGTTGGCGGGGCCGGGGGCGACCGGGTCGCCGGCGCCCAGGTAGGCGACCAGGGCGTCGATGTCGAAGCCGGGGGCGGTGACGCGGCCCGTGCCGGCGGTCAGGGCCGAGAAGCCGTCACCGCCGTTGGCCAGGAAGTCGTTGGTTGTCACCTTGTAGGAGGCGGCCGGGTCGATGGGGGTGCCGTTCAGGGCCAGGTTCGAGATCTTGGAGCCGAGCGGGGCCGAGGCGCTCCACGTGTAGGTGAAACCGGCCGAGACCTGCAGGATCTTCGTCGTGGTCTGGCCGTTGTAGCCGACGAACTGCTGCTCGAGCGCCTCTTTGAGCTGCGCGCCGGTGAAGGTCTGGGTGACCACCAGGTTGTTGAACGGCTGGACGGTGAACGCCTCGCCATACGTGATCTCGCCGTTGGCCTCGCCGCCGGCCGAGGCCTCGGCGTCGAAGTCGGCCCGGATGCCGCCCGGGTTCATCAGCGCGATCTGAGCGCCCTCGCCCGTGGTGCGGGCCAGTTGGGCGTCGGCGATCACGTCACCCAGCGGACTCTCGCCGGCCGGGGTGGCGGTGCGGGTGATGTCGGCGGTGATGCGGCCGACGACCCGGTTGGCGATCGGCGCGACCGCCGTACGGTATTTGTCGGCGACCTTCTTGGCCCCGGCGTCGACCGTGGCCGGGTTCTTCAGGAAGACGCCGTTCGCGTCGCGCTGCCAGCCGCCGTTGCCGTCGGGCACACCGTTCTCGACGATCACGTTCTTGGCCGTGATCTCGGCGAACCGGCCGGTGCGCCGGTCGATCGACCAGTCGGTGTCGGTGATGAGCTGGCCGTTGGTGCCGGCGCTGGTGACGACCGACGTGCCCTTCTTGTTGGGCAGCGAGCACGAGTAGAACCGGTGGGTGTGGCCGCTGACGACCAGCCCGAACTCGGGGTTGAGCCCGGCCACGATCGGCACGATGGGGCCGGTGAAGCCGGTGCAGTCGCTGACCCCGGGCGTCGGGGTGGCCGTGGCCTGCGAGCCGCCCTCGTGCACGAGCAGCACCTGCGCCTTGACGCCGAGCAGCTTGAGCACGTTGCCCCACTTGTTGGCCGTCTCGATCTCGTCGGCGAAACGCACGTTCTGGATGCCGGCCGGGTTGACGATGGCCGCGGTGCCCTCGAGCGTCAGGCCGACGAAACCGACCGGCACGCCGTTGATGATCTTGATGTCGATCGGGGGCAGGATCGGCAGGCCGGTCTTCTTGTTGATCGTGTTGGCGGCGAGGTAGGTGAACTTCGCCCCGCCGAAACCGTCGCCGTCCTGGCAGCCGTCGGTCGGGTGGCAGCCGCCGCGCTGCAGGCGGATCAGCTCGGCCACGCCCTCGTCGAACTCGTGGTTGCCGACGGAGCTGACCTGCAGGCCGACCTGGTTCATGAGCTCGATCGTGGGCTCGTCGTGGAACGCGGCGCTGACCAGCGGGGTCGCCCCCACGAGGTCACCGGCCCCGACGGTCACCGTCTGACGACCCTCGGCCTTGGCCTCGGCCCGCAGCTTCTTGAGGTACGTGGCCAGGTACTCCACGCCACCGGCCGGGGTCGACGTGCCGGAGGCGTTGACGACCGCCCCGCTGCCCGACGGCGGGTCGATCGCGCCGTGGAAGTCGTTGTAACTGAGGAACTGACCTTTGACGGTCGTGCCCTTGGGCAGCCCGTAGTTGACGCTTACGGACTGGAACTCGGGCGGCGCGGCGGCCGCCGGTTGCGCGGGGCTGGAGGCCAGCGGCAGGGCAGCGACCACGGCCAGGGCCAGGGCCGGTGCCGCGAGGTGACGCAGCACGGTCCGGCGACGGGAACGATCCATGATGTTCTTTCCCTCGATCGAGTGTCCGGTCAACTCCGACAGCCTGATGCATAGATGCTGGTGGGCGCTATGCCCTGTGGATAACCAGTGGGCGTCTGTGCGGCGGAGGATTCTTGTCGGTGGGTCGGCATAGACTTGCGCCCGCGATGCGACCTACTTCCGAAACCCCCGACGGCACCCTGTTCGCGGTGCCTGCCACCCGTCCGCCCGCCGAGGCCCGGCCCCGCCCGAAGCGGGATCCCGAGGCGCTGCTGACCGGTCTCAACGGCCCCCAGCGCGACGCCGTCACCCATGCCGGCACGCCGCTGCTCATCGTGGCCGGCGCCGGCTCGGGCAAGACGCGGGTGCTCACCCATCGCATCGCCTATCTGCTGGCCGAGCGCGACGTCCACCCGGGCCAGATCATCGCGATCACGTTCACCAACAAGGCCGCGGGCGAGATGAAAGAGCGGGTGGCCCAGCTCGTCGGCCCGCGGGCCCGGCTCATGTGGGTTTCGACGTTCCACTCGGCTTGCGTACGCATCCTGCGCGCCGAACACGAGCATGCCGGGCTCAAGAGCACTTTCTCGATCTACGACGCCGACGACTCGCGCCGCCTGATGACGTTGGTGATCCGCGAGCTCGACCTCGACCCCAAGCGGTACTCCGCGCGCAGCCTGGCCGCCCAGGTCTCCAACCTCAAGAACGAGCTGGTCGAGCCGGAAGAGTTCAAGGACAAGGCCAAGGGCCCCAACGAACGGGCAGTCGCCGAGGCGTACGAGTTGTATCAGCGCCGCCTCCGCGAGGCCCACGCGCTCGACTTCGACGACATCATCATGGCCACCGTCCACCTGTTCCAGTCGCACCCGCACGTTGCCGAGGCTTATCGTCGCCGCTTCCGCCACGTCATGGTCGACGAATACCAGGACACCAACCACGCGCAGTACATGCTGGTGAAGGAGCTGGTGGGTGTGAAGGGCGGGGAGGTCGAGCCGGCCGAGCTGTGTGTGGTGGGTGACGCCGACCAGTCGATCTACGCGTTCCGCGGCGCCACCATCCGCAACATCCTCGAGTTCGAGCGCGACTACCCCGACGCGCGCACGATCCTGCTCGAGCAGAACTACCGCTCGACCCAGACGATCCTGTCCGCGGCCAACGCCGTGATCGACCGCAACACCTCCCGCAAGCCCAAGCGGCTCTGGAGCGATCAGGGCGCCGGTGAGCAGATCGTCGGCTACGTGGCCGACACCGAGCACGCCGAGGCCGACTGGGTGGCCCGCGAGATCGACCGGCTGGGTGACCGGGACGGCGTACGCCCGGGTGATGTTGCGGTCTTCTACCGCACCAACGCGCAGTCCCGCGTCTTCGAAGAGGTGTTCATCCGGGTCGGCCTGCCCTACAAGGTGGTCGGCGGCGTCCGGTTCTACGAGCGCAAAGAGGTCCGCGACGCGCTGGCCTATCTGCGGTCGGTGGTCAACGACGACGACACGGTGAGCATCCGCCGCGTGCTCAACACCCCCAAGCGCGGCATCGGCGATCGGGCCGAGGCCTGCGTCGAGGCGCTGTCGAGCCGCGACCGCATCTCGTTCGGCCAGGCCCTGCGCCACGCCAAGGACGCGCCCGGCATCTCGACCCGGGCCGCCAACAGCATCGGCGACTTCGTCCAGCTGCTCGACGACCTGCGCGAGATGTCCGCCACGGCCCCGCCGGAAGAGGTGCTCGAGGTCGCGCTCCAGCGTTCCGGTCTGCTCTCCGAGCTCGAAGAGAGCCTCGACCCGCAAGACCAGGGCCGCGTCGAGAACCTGCAAGAGCTCGTGAGCGTCGCCCGCGAGTACACCGAGCGGGTCGAGGCCCAGGCCGACGAGAACGACGAGGCCCCCGCGGCCACCCTGGCCGGCTTCCTCGAACAGGTGGCGCTGGTGGCCGACGCCGACCAGCTGCCCGACGACGACCCCGACCACCAGGGTGTGGTCACGCTGATGACGCTGCACACGGCCAAGGGCCTCGAGTTCCCGGTGGTCTTCCTGACCGGCCTCGAGGACGGCGTCTTCCCGCACACCCGCGCCCTCGGCGACAACAACGAGCTGGAAGAGGAGCGCCGCCTGGCCTACGTGGGCATCACCCGCGCCCGCCAGCGGCTCTACCTGTCCCGCGCGGTGACCCGGGCTGCCTGGGGCCAGCCGCAGTACAACCCGCCCTCACGGTTCACCGACGAGCTGCCGACCGAACTGGTCCGCTGGGAGCGCACGGCCGGTTCCTACACCTCGTGGTCGGGCACGGGCGGCGGCGTGGGCGGGCGCGGTGGCGGCGACCGGTCCCGCGGCGGCGGTTTTTCCGGGGGTACGCCCAAGGCCCAGCAACTGGCGAGCCGCCTCGGCATCGACGCCAGCAAGTTGTCGACCGCGAGCGAGCTGCGCCAGCAGGCGCCCAAGGTGGCGGCGGGCGATCGCGTCAACCACCAGCGCTACGGTCTGGGCCGCGTGGTGGCCGTCGAGGGCCAGGGCCCGGGCGCCCGGGCCCAGGTCGACTTCGGCGACCAGGTGATGTGGCTGATCCTGCGCCACGCCCCGATCGAAAAGATCTAGCCAACCGCGTCGAGCCGAAAACAGCCGGGCCGGGTGGAACGGCGGGTGGTCGGCCCGGCCGGGTGGTCGGCCCGGCCGGGCGGAACGGCGGGTGGTGGGCCCGGGCGGGTGGTGGGCCCGGGCGGGTGGTCGGCCCGGGCGGGTGGAGCGAACGTGGCCGGTTCGGGTCAGTCGCAGCCGGGGACGGGGACGCCGCGCTCGCGCAGCCAGGCTGTGGGCTCGATGGGGTTCTTGTAGAAGCCCTGGTGGACCTCGAAGTGCAGGTGAGGTCCGGTGGAGTGGCCGGTCGAGCCCTCGTCGCCGATCTGCTCGCCGGCCTCGACGTGCTGGCCCTCCTGGACGGCGATGGCGGACATGTGCCCGTAGTGGGTGAGGTAACCGTTGCCGTGGTCGATCAGCACCGCGAGGCCGTAGCCCTGGGCCTCACCGGCCCGGACGACGACGCCGTGGCCCGCGGCCAGGATCGGGGTGCCGTGCGGGGCGGCGATGTCGACGCCCGCGTGCAGGCGGCCCCAGCGCTGTCCGTAACACGAGGTGACCCGGCCCGACGGCATCGGGTTGACCCAGCCCGTGGCCGACTGGGTCTTCGCCTTGGCCTTGACCGGGGCCAGGGCGCGCGGCTTGACCTTGCGCGGGGCGCCGGCGGCGGCGCCCGAGGCCGGCGGCTTCCACGGCGCGACCGGGGCCTCGACGGTGGTCTCGGGCTCGGGCGCGGGGGTAGCCACGACGACGGCGACGGGCTCAGCCGAGCGGACGGCTGCTGCCGCGGTCCCACCGGCCACACCGGTGACCAGTGCGCTGGCGAGCGCGGCGGTCAGCAGAACGGCTCGGCCACGATCACTGCGCAGGGGATTGGTGACGGAGGAAAAGCTGTGCAGGAGGTTGGCGAAGGGAGGAAAGCTGCGCAGGGGACTGGTGAGAGAAGCGGCGCCGCGCAGAGGGCTCGTGGAAGAGCGGGCACCCGACTCCAGGTCGGCGGAGGTCAGCGTGCGCGGGGCGCGGTGCCGCCCGGCCTGTTCCCGGCGGTGCTGCCCGGCGGAACGGGTCTCGGCTTGGAACACCACGCGGCACAACCTCCCAGGCAGAACGACTCACCGACATCTGCCTGTCGGCCCGCCTGAAGAGATCTTGAGAGAGATGCGCCCCGGTTCACCCGACTTGCAACCGAGCGCTGCTGAGCCGCCGCGAAGACCGGGTCGGGCAGAAGCAGCTGAGCTGCCGTGGGCCGGGTCGGGTAGATGCCGCTGAGCCCCGTGAAAGCCGGGCTGCCGTGAGGGCCGAGTTGGGCAGATGCCGCTGGACCGCTGTGAAAGCTGGACCGCTGTGAAAGCTGGGCCGCTGAGTCACGCGGAGGCCGGGCAGATGCCGCTGAGCCGTCGCGAACGCCGGTGGGGTGGACCACTGGATCGAGGAGGTTGGGCGGCGGCTGAGGGGTAGGTTTTTCTCAGCGGGCCCTGGGGAGGGAGATCAGGAAGCGGCGGCCAGGCCGGCGGCGTACACCGACTCGACCTGGAGCTTGACGTCGACTCCGCGCTGACGCAGGTAGGGGATCGGGTCGGTCGGTGTGCCCTTGACGTGGATCTCGATGTGCAGGTGGGTGCCGTACGAGGCGCCCGTGTTGCCGACCTGGCCGATGACCTGCCCGGCCTTGACGGTGTCGCCCTTCTTGACGAGTACCCGCCGCGAGTGGGCGTAGATGACCTCGTTGCCCTTGTCGTCCTCGACGGTGATCGCATAGCCGTAGGCGCCGAAGTAGCCCGCCTGGGTGACCTTGCCCGCGTGGATCGCCTTGTAGGGCATGCCCTCGGGGGCGGCCAGGTCGATGCCGGCGTGCAGCTTCTCCCACCGCATGCCGTAGCCCGACGTGAAGGTGTAGTCGTCGAGGGGGAGGAGCCAGACGTCGCGCGCGGCCTCTTCGGCGCTCACCTTGGTCTTGGCGGCCGACTCGCGGCTGTTGCTACGCGAGGCAGCGTCGGTGTCGGCATCACGCTCGGCCAGTGCCTCGGCCGCGACCTGGTTGCCACCGAGGCCTTGCAGAGCCTGCGGGTCGACGGTCTTGGCGTCGGGCATGTTCGAGGCGCCCAGGGCGACAACCCCGGCCCCGGCGAAAGCGGCGGTGACGGCGATGGCGTAGCGGCTGCGCGGAGGGGTGGGTACGCGGCGACGACCCCGATAACGATCGGGCTCAGACGACAAGCGCTGGCGCACGAACAACCCTCCGTCGGTGGCAAAGGTGCGGGGCTCCGAGGCCGAGTTATCGGTGATTCGAGAGGCAACCGCGCTGTCAGATCAGGGTTAACTGCTTGACAGCCGGGAGCCACGGTAGCCAAACGTCTCCCCGGTCACAAGTCGCAGCGCCAAATCGCTGACAGTTCCTGGTCCGTATTGCTCAGCGAATGTCCGAATTGGCGGCCTTTTTGGAAGAAGTGTTCGCGCACGCGGAGTAATTGCTCTAAAAACAGAAAGTGAGGTGACGCAGAATACATTTTCGGTCACCGGTGGTGATCTCCGGTCCGGGGCGGCGGCTACCTCGCGGCGGTCCGGCAGGTTACCGTTCGTTCAGGTGACAACGCGGTCAGTCGGAGGGGCAGCATGGAAGCACGGATCAGAGTGGTGGTCGCGAAGCCGGGGCTCGACGGCCACGACCGCGGGGCCAAGGTGGTGGCCCGGGCGCTGCGCGACGCCGGCATGGAGGTCGTCTACACCGGCCTGCACCAGACGCCGGAACAGATTGTCGAGACCGCCGTCCAGGAGGACGCCAACGCGATCGGTTTGTCCGTTCTGTCCGGGGCGCACATGACATTGTTCCGGCGCGTCATCCAACTGCTCGCGGAACGAGACGCCAGTGACATCGTCGTATTCGGCGGCGGCATCATCCCGGCCGACGACATCGCGGAATTGGAAAAGCTCGGGGTGGCCCGCATTTTCACCCCGGGCGCCACTACCGCATCCATCATCGAATGGGTACGCGCCAATGTCTCGTCGCCGGTGGCGTGACCTGCCGGAACGCGAGAAATAAAAGGCAGGGGGAGAGGCCGGACGCACCCCTCACACGTCCGGCCCCTCTATGCACGATGCCCCGCCGCCACCCCTCGACCGACAGGGCATCGGCCGCCTTCGTGCCGGTTCGCCACAGCGTTCCGACACCACACTCAACGAGGCCTCCGGGGGACGGTTACGCGAAGAACGCCGGGAGTTTCCGGGTCACTCCGGCCCCGCGTGGCGCGGCCGGAACACGTACCGAAGGGTGTGCGGTCTTGCACACCGTGCACCCGCGCCTCCGGACCGGCCGTCCCGGTCGCTAGTCTGCGAATGATGGCCCGAAGGGCCGGACATTCTTATCGCCGGCGACGCCGCTAGGCCGCCGCGCACACAGGTCGGGACGCATCGGTGCGGCTTGCCGGCGCATGGCGTCGCGAGCGAAAGGAGACACGTGGACCTGTTCGAATATCAGGGGCGCGACCTCTTCGAACGGCACGGGCTGCCCGTGCTGGGCGGTGGCGTCGCCGAGACCCCGCAGGAGGCCCGGGCGATCGCCGAGCGTCTCGGCGGCAAGGTCGTGGTCAAGGCGCAGGTCAAGGTCGGGGGCCGGGGCAAGGCGGGCGGCGTCAAGCTGGCCGACGGCGCCGACGAGGCCGAGGCCCGCGCGACCGACATCCTGGGCATGGACATCAAAGGCCACACGGTCCACAAGGTGATGCTGGCCGAGACGGCCGACATCAAGGAGGAGTACTACTTCTCCTACCTGCTGGACAGGGCCAACCGCACGTTCCTGTGCATCGCCAGCGTGGCCGGCGGCATGGAGATCGAGACGGTCGCCGAGGAGCAGCCGGACCGGGTCGCCAAGATCGCCATCGACGCCGTCAAGGGCGTGGACGAGGCCAAGGCCCGCGAGATCGTCGCCGCGGCGCAGTACCCGGCCGAGGTCGCCGAGCAGATCGTCGACATCGCGGTCAAGCTGTGGCAGGCCTTCGTGGCCGAGGACGCCACCCTGGTCGAGGTCAACCCGCTGGCCAAGGTCGGCGACGGCCGGGTGCTCCTGCTGGACGCCAAGATCACGCTGGACGAGAACGCGGCGTTCCGTCACCCCGACCACGAGGCGCTGATCGACCAGTCCGCGGTCGACCCGCTGGAGCAGGCGGCCAAGGCCAAGAACCTCAACTACGTCAAGCTCGACGGCGAGGTCGGCATCATCGGCAACGGCGCGGGCCTGGTCATGTCCACTCTGGACGTGGTGGCCTACGCGGGCGAGCAGCACGGCAACGTCAAGCCGGCCAACTTCCTCGACATCGGCGGTGGCGCCAGCGCCCAGGTGATGGCCAACGGCCTCGAGATCGTGCTCGGCGACCCGGCCGTGAAGTCGGTCTTCGTCAACGTCTTCGGCGGCATCACCGCCTGTGACGAGGTCGCCAACGGCATCATCCAGGCCCTCGCCCTGCTCGGTGAGCGCGGCGAGACGGTGACCAAGCCGCTCGTGGTGCGCCTCGACGGCAACAACGCCGAGGCGGGCCGGGCCATCCTCGACGGCGCCAACAACCCGCTGGTCGAGCGGGTGGACACGATGGACGGAGCGGCCGCTCGGGCCGCCGAGCTTGCGGCTGCGGGGAAGTAATCATGGCTATCTGGCTCACCAAGGACTCCAAGGTCATCGTCCAGGGCATGACCGGCTCCGAAGGCTCCAAGCACACCCGGCGCATGCTGGCCGCGGGTACCAACGTGGTCGGCGGTGTGAACCCGCGCAAGGCCGGCACGACCGTCGACTTCGACGGCAAGGAGCTCCCGGTCTTCGCGAGCGTCGGCGAGGCCATGAAGGAGACCGGCGCCGACGTGTCGGTCATCTTCGTGCCGCCGGCGTTCACCAAGGCGGCCGTGATCGAGGCCATCGACGCCGAGATCCCGCTGGCCGTGGTCATCACCGAAGGCGTTCCGGTGCAGGACTCGGCGCACTTCTGGGCCTACAACGTGGACCGCGGTCAGAAGACCCGGATCATCGGCCCGAACTGCCCGGGCATCGCGTCGCCGGGGGCCAGCAACGCCGGCATCATCCCGGCCGACATCACCCCGGGCGGCCGCATCGGCCTGGTCAGCAAGAGCGGCACGCTGACCTACCAGCTGATGTACGAGCTGCGCGACTTCGGTTTCTCGACCGCGGTCGGCATCGGCGGCGACCCGGTCATCGGCACCACGCACATCGACGCGCTGAAGGCGTTCCAGGACGACCCGGACACCGACGCCATCGTGATGATCGGTGAGATCGGCGGCGACGCCGAGGAGCGGGCGGCCGAGTTCATCAAGGCCAACGTCACCAAGCCGGTGGTCGGCTACATCGCCGGCTTCACCGCCCCGCCCGGCAAGACCATGGGTCACGCCGGCGCGATCATCTCGGGCTCCGCGGGCACCGCGGACGCCAAGAAGGAAGCGCTCGAGGCCGCGGGGGTCAAGGTCGGCAAGACGCCGAGCGAGACCGCCCGCCTCATGCGCGAGGTCATGAGCTGACCACGCAGCAGCATTCGGCGCGCCGCCGCTCGGGTCCCCGCGACCCGAACGGCGGCGCGCCGTTGTTTTTGCATCGCCGACCCGGCTCCGGCGTGGAAAAGTAGTCGGCAATGCCGAGCACACCCGAGCGTCCCGACGACTCGGACGACCTGACGGTCGCCGAGGCGGTTCAGGTCGCCCACGACACCGAGGCGGTTCGGGTCGCCCACGACACCGAGGCGATGGAGGTCGGCCGGCCCACCGAGGCCGTGGCGACCGGCCGGGAGCAACGCACCGTCCTGGTCGACGACAAGGTGCAGGCCAACCGCGAGACCGTTCGGCTGCCGACCCAGCGCCGCCCGCCGCCGCGCCCGCAGAGCCGGGCCCCGCTACCGGTGGCGGCCGCGTTCGCCACGTTGTGGGCCGCCCTGCTGTCGTACGTCCCGGTGGCGGCCGTCGTCGGTCTCGCCCGCACGCTCGAGGGCAGCGGTGGTCTGGGCGGCGCCGCCCACGCCGGGCTGGCGGGCTGGATGCTCGGCCACGGCGTGCCCATCGGCACCTCGATCGGGGCCCTCGGGCTGGCCCCGCTGCTGCTCAGCATGCTCATCGTGTGGCGGCTCAACCGGGCTGGCCTGCACGTCACCCGGGCCGTCGGCGCCCGCCGCACCGGCTCCACCGTGCGCGCGCTGTCGGTGGCCTTCGCCATCGCCCTGACCTATTCGCTGCTGGGCTCGATCCTGGCCCTGGTCGTCGACGGCAAGGGCACCGAGGTCACCGCGGGCCGGGCCGCGCTCCACTTCTTCGTCATCGGGCTGGCCGGGGCGCTGGCCGGGTCGCTGCGCGGCACCGACGCACTCCGGGTCTGGGCCGGCCGGCTGCCGGCTCCGCTGCGCCACGGTATGCGCACCGGGGTCATGGCGGCCCTGTTCGTGCTGGCCGCCGGGGCCGCGGTCACCGGCCTCTCGATCGCCCTGGGCGGCGGCCAGGCGGCCGACATGATCTCCGCTTACCGCACCGGGGTGGCCGGTCAGGCCGGCATCACGCTGGTCAGCCTGGCCTACGGGGTGAACGGCTCGGTGTGGGCGGCGGCCTATCTGCTGGGCCCCGGCTTCGCCCTCGGCACCGGCTCGATCGTACGGCTGACCGAGGTCACGGTCGGTCCGCTGCCCACCGTCCCGCTGCTGGCCGGGCTGCCCAACGGCCCGATGGGCGCGGCCGGCACCCTGCTGCTGGCCCTGCCCGTGCTGGCCGGTGGCGCCGCCGGCTGGTTGCTGACCGTGCGCCTCAACCGGGAAGCCGCCGAAAAACGGGCGGCCGGCGAAAAAGGCGAGGGCAAGGACAAGGAAGCCAAGCCGTGGGAGATTCCCTGGTCGCTCGTGCTCGGCGGCGGCCTGATCGCGGGCCCGGTGGCCGGCCTCGTGCTCGGCCTGGCCGCGGCGTTCTCCGGCGGCCCGCTCGGCGACGGTCGGATGGCCACCATCGGCCCCGACCCGTGGGCGGTCGCCCTGCTGGCCATGGCCGTTCTCGGCGTCTCGGCCGCCCTGGGCGCGGCCGCCGCGCGGCAATTCCGTACGCCGAAAGCCTGAAGGGGACACCCCAGCGGGGTGCCCCCTCGCGGAAGACCGAAGACGACTCAGTTACCCGAGTTGTTGGTGATGTCTTCCCAGTTGATGTTCTGGCCGGCGGTGACCGCCCAGATCAGCAGCGCGATACCCAGCACGGCGCCGACAGCACCGGTGATCAGACCGGCCATCGCCTGGCTGCGGTTGGTGGCCCGCCCGGCGTTGGCCTTCTGCAGGCCGAGGTAGCTGACGACCGCGGCCGCGATGCCCAGCGGGATGCCGAGGTAGAAGCAGCAGACCAGCGGGATCGAGACGATGCCGAGGATCATGCCGACGAGGCCCTGGGTGTTCTGCGGGGCGGCCGGCATGCCACCCGGCTCGCCACCCGGGGGGCCGTAGTAAGGGGGTGGGGTAGTCACGGGCTGTCCTCCAGTTGAGGGCTAAATGATGAGGACCGGCAGCGTATCCGATGATCAGCGGTTTTGCGTGCCTGCCGAGCCGCCCCGTTGTCGGTCGTCCCACCCTGCGGCGATAGGGTTGTCGGGTGACCGACCCCGCGCCCGCCCGCCTGGTCGTCCTCGTCTCCGGTTCGGGCAGCAACCTGCAGGCCCTGCTCGACGCGTCCGCCGACCCCGCCTACGGCGCGCAGGTCGTGGCCGTCGGCGCCGACCGTGACGGCATCGCCGGCCTCGACCGGGCCGCCGCGGCCGGTGTGCCGACCTTTGTCGACTCGGTCAAGGCGTACGAGACCCGGGACGACTGGGACGCCGCCCTCGCCGCCCACGTCGCCGAGTTCAAGCCCGATCTGGTCGTCTCGGCCGGCTTCCTCAAGCTCGTCGGGCCGCAGTTCCTGGCCGCGTTCGGCGACCGCTACATCAACACGCACAACGCGCTGCTGCCGGCCTTCCCCGGCATGCACGGCCCGCGCGACGCGCTCGCCTACGGCGTCAAGATCGCCGGGGCGACCCTCTTCTTCGTCGACGCCGGCGTCGACACCGGACCGATCATCGCCCAGGTCGCTGTGCCCGTGCTCGACGACGACACGGAGGACACGCTGACCGAGCGGATCAAGGTGGCCGAGCGGGCCCAGCTGGTCGACCAGGTCGGCCGTCTGGTGCGCGCGGGCTGGACCATCAAGAACAGGAAGGTACGCATTCCATGAGCACGTCCGACGAGGGCCGTCGCCCGATCAAGCGGGCCCTGCTGAGCGTCTACGACAAGACCGGCCTCGTCGAGCTGGCCCAGGCCCTGGCCGCGGCCGGTGTCGAGATCGTCTCCACCGGTTCGACCGCCGCCACGGTCGAGGCCGCGGGCGTGCCGGTCACCCGGGTCGAAGAGCTCACCGGCTTCCCCGAGTCCCTCGACGGCCGGGTCAAGACGCTGCACCCGCGCGTGCACGCCGGGCTGCTGGCCGACCTGCGGCTCGAGAGTCACGCCGCCCAGCTGGCCGAGCTCGAGGTCCAGCCGTTCGACCTGCTGGTCAGCAACCTCTACCCGTTCACGCAGACGGTGGCGTCGGGCGCGAGCGTCGACGAGTGCGTCGAGCAGATCGACATCGGCGGCCCGGCCATGGTCCGCTCGGCGGCCAAGAACCACCCCTCGGTCGCCGTGGTCACGACCGTCGAGGCGTACGGGCTGATCCTGGACGCCGTCAAGAACGGTGGCTTCACGCTGACCCAGCGCAAGGCGCTCGCGGCCCGCGCCTTCGCCGACATCGCCGAGTACGACGTCGCGGTGGCCAACTGGTCGGCGACGACGCTGGTCGAGGAGGCGGGCTGGCCCGCGTTCGCCGGCATCGCGCTGACGAAGAAGAACAACTTGCGCTACGGCGAGAACCCGCACCAGCAGGCCGCGCTCTACGCCGACCCGGGCGCCCCGGCCGGGCTGGCCCAGGCCGAGCTGGTGCACGGCGGCGAGCTGTCGTTCAACAACTACGTCGACGCCGACGCCGCCTGGCGCAGCGCCAACGACTTCGACCAGCCCTGCGTCGCGATCATCAAGCACGCCAACCCGTGCGGCATCGCCATCGGGGCCGACGTGGCCGAGGCTCACCGCAAGGCCAACGAGTGCGACCCGGTCTCGGCCTTCGGCGGTGTCATCGCGGTCAACCGCGAGGTCACGCAGGCGATGGCCAAGCAGCTCGACGGCATCTTCACCGAGGTCATCGTCGCCCCGTCGTACGAGGCGGGCGCGCTCGAGATCTTCCGGGCCAAGAAGAAGCTGCGCGTGCTGGTCGCCCCGGCCTGGAACCCGGCCGCGGCCGAGGTGAAGCAGATCGGCGGCGGCGCCCTCATCCAGCTGGCCGACCGCATCGACGCCCCCGGCGACGACCCGGCCACCTGGACGCTGGCCACGGGCGAGGCCGCCACCGCCGACGAGCTGGCCGACCTGGCCTTCGCCTGGCGGGCAATCCGCAGCGTCAAGAGCAACGCGATCCTGCTGGCCTCGGGCGGCGCCACCGTCGGCGTCGGCATGGGCCAGGTCAACCGGGTCGACTCGGCCCACCTGGCCGTCAACCGGGCCGGCGCCGACCGGGCCAAGGGCAGCGTGGCCGCGTCCGACGCGTTCTTCCCGTTCCCCGACGGGCTCGAGGTGCTGATCGCGGCCGGCGTCAAGGCGGTCGTGCAGCCGGGCGGCTCGATCCGCGACGACAAGGTGATCGAGGCGGCCGCGAAGGCCGGCCTGACCGTCTACCTCACCGGCACCCGGCACTTCTACCACGGCTGATGACCGACCTCGTCCAGGACGAGACCTTCCGCGGCCGGGACTGGGCGCTGGAAGAGGTCACCGGCGTGCGCTACGAGGACTGCGCGTTCCACGACGTCGACTGGTCGGAGGCGCGGCTGACCGGCTGCGTCTTCACCAACTGCACGTTCGGCAACGTCCGGTTCAACGCGGCCACGCTGGAACGGGTGGCCGTCATGCAGTCGACCCTGCAGCGGTGCTCGTTCTTCGACGCCACGTTGAGCGACTGCAAGCTGACTGGCACCCAGTTCATCGACTGCGGGTTGCGGCCGATCACGGTCGAGGGCGGCGACTGGGGTTTCGTGTCGCTGCGCGGGCAGAACCTGACCGGGGCCCGGCTCTCCGGCCTGCGGCTGCGCGAGGCCGACCTGCTCGGGGCCGATCTCAGCCGAGCCGACCTGCGCGACGCCGATCTGTCCAACGCCCGGCTCACCGACGCGACCCTCAAGGGGGCCGACCTGCGCGGCGCCGACCTCGACGGGGTGGAACTGCGCGGGGTCGACCTCACCGGGGCCACCATCGACATGGATCAAGCGGTCCGGTTCGCCACCGCTCACGGTGCGACAGTGGCTTAACTCGCGTTGAGGCGACCGGCCGGTAATACCTCTGTAACCGACTGATAGCGTCCGGAAAAACGTCCCGGAGACTGGGAGTGGATAGAGCTATGGGCAAGAAGGTAACCGTCGTAGGTGCCGGTTTCTACGGCTCGACGACCGCGCAGCGCCTGGCCGAGTACGACATCTTCGACACCGTCGTGCTGACCGACATCATCGACGGCAAGCCGGCTGGTCTCGCGCTCGACATGAACCAGTCCCGGCCGATCGAGGGCTTCGAGACCAAGATCGTCGGCGTCACCACCGGCACCAACGGTGAGGGCTACGAGGCCATCGAGGGCTCCGACGTGGTCGTGGTGACCGCGGGTCTGCCCCGCAAGCCGGGCATGAGCCGCATGGACCTGCTCGAGGTCAACGCCAAGATCGTGCGCCAGGTGGCCGAGAACATCGCCAAGTACGCGCCCAACGCCGTCGTCATCGTGGTCTCGAACCCGGTCGACGAGATGACCGCGCTGGCCCAGCTGGCCACCCAGTTCCCTAAGAACCGGGTGTTCGGCCAGGCCGGGGTGCTGGACACCGCGCGCTTCACCAACTCGATCGCCGAGACCCTCGCGGTGCCGGTCAAGAGCGTCAAGGCGCTCACGCTGGGCTCGCACGGCGACACCATGGTCCCGGTTCCCTCGCGCTGCACCGTCGACGGCAAGCCGCTGTCCGACCTGCTGCCGGCCGAGAAGATCGAGGAGCTCGTCGTCCGTACCCGTAACGGCGGCGCCGAGGTGGTCGCGCTGCTCAAGACCGGTTCGGCCTACTACGCGCCGTCGGCCGCGGCCGCCCGCATGGCCAAGGCCGTGGTCGAGGACTCCGGCGCTGTGCTGCCGGTCTGCGCCTGGGTCGACGGCGAGTACGGCATCAACGGCGTCTACCTGGGTGTCGAGGCCCAGATCGGCGCCGAGGGCATCAAGAAGGTCGTCGAGGACAAGCTGACCGACACCGAGCTGGCCGGCCTCAAGGAGGCCGCCGAGGCGGTCCGGGCCAAGCAGGCGGACGTCGCCAACCTCTGAGTCCTTGTGAGGGGAAAGGCCGGGGCGTTTGTCCCGGCCTTTCTTTTTGTACGCGCCATGACCGCCGATCGGCGCAGGCCGTGCTCGCAGACAGGGCAGACAGACCTGTTCGTTCAGCGCCGCACGAACGGCATCCCCAGGTGTGACACCGCGGTGATCGCCCCTCTGGACCTCGCCTCTTGCAAGAGCGATCGCCGGCTCAGCTGGGCGGCCGCGGGATCCATATCGCTGTCGTAGGGCAGTTCAGGGTGCAGCAGCTGGATCGCGTGCACGAGCAGATCACCGGTCACGAGCAGGCTGTCGTCGCCCGACTCGACCCAGACCGACTGGTGACCCGGGGTGTGGCCCGGAGTCGGCACCACGCGCACGCCCGGCGCCAGCACCCGATCACCGTCGAGCACCTCGAGCCGCCCGGCCGCGCGCAGCGGCTCGATCAGCAGGTCGTACTGCCCGGCCTGATCCCGCCGGGCCGCATACGCGTCGACGTCGGCCCGCTGCACCACCACGCGCGCTGACGTGAACGGTGAGTCCCGCGGCACGGCCCACCCCATGTGGTCGTTGTGCAGGTGGGTCAGCACGATGGCGGCCACGTCGCCGGGCGCGATCCCGGCCTCGGCCAGCGCGTCGGGCAGCCGCCCCGGCACCGGCGCCCAGTCCGCGGCGAGCGACCCGGCCGGCCCGATGCCCGCGTCCACCAGGACGACCGGGCCGGTTCCGACCCGTACGGCATAGCTCCGGAACCTCAGCAGCCACTCACCGTCGGCCGTCCGGGCGGCGGGATCGAAAGCGTCGGCCGCAGCCCACTGCTCGGTCGTGGCCGTCGGGAACGCCTCGGCCCGGGGCGCGAAGAAGGGCCCGGCCGCGTCCTCGACGGCGACGACGGTGAGCGGCCCGACCTGATGTGTCACTGGCATGGGGCCCATTGTGGCCGCTCGATCAGTCCGGGACGGACACCACCAGCAGCGCGACGTCGTCCTCGCGGGCCGTGGCCGTGATGCTGTCGGCCAGCAGCGCGTCGGCCAGCTTGTCGGGCGCGTCACCGCCGTGGGCGACCAGGGCCGCGTGCAGCCGGCGGTACCCGTCGTCGATGGTGGCCGTACGGGTCTCGACCAGCCCGTCTGTGTGCAGCACGAGCGTGGCCCCGGCGGGCAGGCGGACCGTGTGGTTGCGTCGGGAGATGCGGCGTCCGGCCCCCAGCAGCGGATCGCGGCCCTCGAGCATCGAAACCTCATTGCCGACGAGCAGCGACGGCGGTGGGTGCCCGGCGTTGGACCAGGTCAGGATGTGTTCGCCGGTCGGGCCCGGGTCGAGGTAGGCCAGCACCACCGTCGCGATGCCGTCCAGGCCCAGCGCGTGGCCCGTGTGTTCGAGCCGGCGCAGCAGGGCCGAGGGCGGCTCGTGCCGGTCGATCAGCAGGGTGCGCAGCATGCTGCGGTATTCGCTCATCTTGGCCGCGGCGTCGATGCTGTGCCCGGCCACGTCGCCGATCACGAGCGCGAGCCGGCCGCCGTCCAGGCTGACCGCGTCGTACCAGTCGCCGCCGACGTGGTCCTCGTGGTGGGCGGGCTGGTAGCGCGCGGCCATCCGGATGTGATGGTGCCGCGGCAGCGGCGTGAGCAGGGCCTTCTGCATGGTGGCGGCGGCGGTGCGCCGGTCTTCGAGCAGCCGCAGCCGGGCCAGGGTCTGCGCTACGTAGCCGGCCAGCGCCACCAGGACGGCCTGCTCGCCGTCGTCGACCGTGTGCGGCACCTTCCAGGTGAAGGTGAGTGCGCCGATCGGCCCGGCCGGCCCGAGCAGCGGCACGCTGGCCGCGGACTGCCAGCCCATCTCGTCGAAGGTCTCCGCAGCGTCCGGCGTCACCGCCCCCACCGCTGCGCGATCGGCCAGCAGGACCGGTTTGGCCGTGGTCGCGGCCAGGGCCGACGGCGTGGTGCGGAGCCGGCCGTAGTGCCGCCACCGCTCGGCCGTCGTCGCCGGGAGCAACCGGCCCGAGGCGAGCAGGAGGTGCCCGGTGTCGTCGAGCACCGAGAAGCCGACGTAGGCCGGGTCCAGGGTGCCGCTGACCAGGTCGCGTACCGTCTCGACGACCTCGTCCGGGGTGAGTGTCGCGCCCAGCGCTGTGCTGGCCCGCAGCAGCAGTTGGCTGCGGTCGAAGGCCAGGTCGCTGCGATGCGTGGCGATCCGCAGCCGCAGGCTGTCCGAGCAGCTCGCGGCCAGGTCGGCGAGCAGGCTCAGCTCGGCCTGGGTCCAGGCCCGGGGCTCGGTGTCGATGGCGCAGAGTGAGCCCAGCACCTCGCCGTTGGCGTCGGTCAGCGGGATCCCGGCGTAACCGACCACGCCGAGGTCTTCGATGGCCAGGTTGTCGCGGACCCGGGGGTCGAGCCGGGCATCGGTGACGATCAGGGGTTCGGCCGTGGCCACGACGTGCTGGCAGAAGGAGTGCGACAACGGGGTCTGCCGCCGGCCCAGCCAGGGTTCGCCCAGACCGCAGGCGCCCGGGAAATACTGCCGGTCGGGCCCGACCAGCGTCACCAGGGCCACCGGCACCCGCATCACGAGCCGGACCATTGCGGCGAACCGGTCGAAAGCCGGGTCGGCGATGGCGTCCAGGCCCGTACGCCCCAGTGCGTTGAGCCGGGTCAGGCTGATCAGGGCAGAGTTGAGCAGATCACCCATCGAGCCGCTCACAGTCCTTTCGTCGCACCCGCCGTCTCACATTTTGCCACCGGGCCTCGAGCCTAAACAGGGGCCGAGCGGTCGGCGGGACCGCCGGTTCCGGTCACACGCCACCCGCGAACGGCCAGACTGAGTGCGGCACGGCCCGGGGTCGCCCGGCGAACACGAACAGTCCTGCAGTACGCTCGTACTGCTAAGCATGGTTTTCGGGAGAGGAGCGCCGGCCGCATGGCGAAAATCAAGGTCACAAACCCGGTCGTGGAGCTCGACGGCGACGAGATGACCCGGATCATCTGGAAGCAGATCCGGGAGCAGCTGATCCTGCCCTACCTGGACGTCCCGCTCGAGTACTACGACCTGTCGATCCAGTACCGCGACGAGACCGACGACCAGGTGACGATCGACGCGGCCAACGCCATCAAGCAGCACGGCGTCGGCGTCAAGTGCGCCACGATCACCCCGGACGAGGCCCGCGTCGAGGAGTTCGGCCTCAAGAAGATGTGGCGGTCGCCCAACGGCACCATCCGCAACATCCTCGGTGGCGTCGTCTTCCGCGAGCCCATCATCATGCAGAACGTGCCGCGCCTGGTGCCGGGCTGGACCAAGCCGATCATCATCGGCCGCCACGCCCACGGCGACCAGTACAAGGCGACCGACTTCGTGGTCCCGAGCGCGGGCAAGCTGACCGTCACGTTCACCCCCGAGGACGGCTCGGCGCCGATGGAGTTCCACGTCGCCGACTACCCGGGTGGCGGCGTCGCGATGGCGATGTACAACTACGACGAGTCGATCCGCGACTTCGCGCGGGCGTCGTTCCGGTACGGCCTGGCCCGTAACTACCCGGTCTACCTGTCGACCAAGAACACGATCCTCAAGGCGTACGACGGCCGGTTCAAGGACCTGTTCGCCGAGGTCTTCGAGTCGGAGTTCGCCGACCAGTTCAAGTCGGCCGGCCTCACCTACGAGCACCGCCTGATCGACGACATGGTCGCCGCGGCCATGAAGTGGGAGGGCGGCTACGTCTGGGCCTGCAAGAACTACGACGGTGACGTGCAGTCCGACACCGTGGCCCAGGGCTTCGGCTCGCTCGGCCTGATGACCTCGGTGCTGATGACGCCCGACGGCAAGACCGTCGAGGCCGAGGCCGCGCACGGCACGGTCACCCGGCACTACCGCCAGTGGCAGAAGGGCGAGAAGACGTCGACCAACCCGATCGCGTCGATCTTCGCCTGGACCGGTGGCCTCAAGCACCGCGGCGTGCTCGACGGCACCCCCGCGGTGACCGAGTTCGCCGAGACGCTCGAGAAGGTCTGTGTCGAGACCGTCGAGGGCGGCCAGATGACCAAGGACCTCGCGCTGCTGATCTCGCGCGACGCCCCGTGGCTGTCGACCGACGAGTTCATGAACGCGCTCGACGAGAACCTGGCCCGCAAGCTCGCCGCCTGATTCTCAGGTAAAGGCCGCCGATCGGAGGATCGGCGGCCTTTTGCTGTTTCCGTAACCAGCGGATTCGCGCGTCGTTCTTCTTGGCAGAACGGATGCGGCGTCGAGGGGTCGCCCACCGGTCCGGCTGCCTTGTCCCGGGCGCCGACCGGTTCTCTCAGCGCCTGCCGTCCCTTCCCGCGGGGGGCTCTCTCGGGGCCCCCCGCCCCCAACGTCAGGCGGCGTCGCGTAGCAGCTGGGCGGCTTTCTCAGGAACGATGTCGTTGACGAAGAAGCCCATCGCGGACTCGGAGCCGGCCAGGTACTTCAGCTTGTCGGCCGCGCGCCGGATGCTGAACAGCTGCAGGTGCAGGTGGCCCAGCTCGCGGCCTTCACCCACCACCGCCTGGTGCCAGGCCGAGATGTACGGCATCGGCCGGCCGAACAGGCCGTCGAAGCGGCGCAGGATGTCGAGGTAGAGCGGCCCGAACGCGTCCCGCTCCTGATCGGACAGTGCCGGCAGGTCGGGCAGCTTGCGGTGCGGGGCCAGGTGCACCTCGAAGGGCCAGCGCGCGGCGGCCGGCACGTACGCCGTCCAGTGCTCGTTGGACCCGATCACCCGGGCGCCGTCGGCCCGCTCGGCCGCCAGCACGTCGGTGTAGAGATCCCCGCCCGTGCGCGCCTTGTGCTTGGCCGCCGCGGCCAGCATCAGCTTGGTGCGGGGCGGCACGGTCGGGAACGCGTAGATCTGCCCGTGCGGGTGCTGCAGGGTCACGCCGATCTCGACACCACGGTTCTCGAACGGGAACACCTGCTCGACGCCGGGCATCCGCGACATCTCGCCCGTGCGGTCGGCCAACGCGTCGACGACGGTGCGTACGCGGGAGGGTGGCAACTCGACGAAGGCGCTGGTGTGGTCGCTGGTGAAACAGACGACCTCGCACCGGCCGACGCCCGGCCGCACCGGGACCAGACCGGTGACCTCGGTGATCTCGCCGGGCAGGACCCGGTCGCTGAACGAGGGGAACTGGTTCTCGAAGGTGACCACGTCGTAGTCGGGCGCGGGGATCTCACTGGCGAACGCGGGCTTGCTCGGGCAGAGCGGGCACGAGTCGGCCGGCGGCATGAACGTCCGGGTCTGGCGGTGCGCGGCCACGGCCACCCACTCGTCGATCAGCGGGTCGTAGCGAAGCTGCGAGGTGGGCGGCGGAGGGGGCAGCTGCCGGGTGTCCGGATAGGACGACCAGTCGTTCGCCTCCTCGTTGAAATAGATCAGCTCGCGCCCGTCGGACAGGCGGATCGCCTCGCGGCTCTTGAAGGTCATTGCGCAGTCACCACAACAAGGTCTCGGACCGTCTCGGACAGGAGGGCGCGGGCCGGCTCGTCCAGCCCGTCGTCGGTGATCAGGACGTCCGCACGGTCGAGCGGGACGATCGAGGAGATGCCGACCGTGCCCCACTTGGTGTGGTCGGCCAGCACGACGAGGCGCTCGGCCGCCTCGACGAGGGCCCGGTTGACGTCGGCCTCCATCAGGTTGGGGGTCGTGTAGCCGGCGCGCTCGCTCATGCCGTGCACACCGAGGAAGAGCATGTCGAGGTGCAGCGTGCCGATCGCGGCCACGGCGACCGGGCCGACGAGGGCGTCGGAGGGCGTGCGGGTGCCGCCGGTCAGCACCACGGTCTGGTCGGGGCGGCCGGCCCGGTAGAAGATGTCGGCGACCGGGATCGAGTTGGTCACCACGGTCAGCGAGGGCACGTCGACCAGGCGCTGGGCCAGCCCGGCGGTGGTCGTGCCGGCCGAGAGCGCGATGGCGTCGCCGGGGGAGACGAGCGCGGCCGCGCGCATGGCCATGGCCGCCTTCTCGCCGCGTTGGCGCACACTCTTGGCCGCGAAGCCGGGCTCGTGGGCCGAGCCCGGGCTCACGGTGGTGGCCCCGCCGTGTACCTTCGCCAGCAAGCCCCGGTCGGCCAGGGACTCGAGGTCGCGGCGGATGGTCATGTCGGAGACGCCGTATTCCGAGGCGAGCTCGCTGACCCGGACGCCGCCGGCGGCCCGGACACGGTCGAGAATCGCGGCCTGCCGCTGCTGCGCGAGCATCAGCGGACCGCCGCCGGGAACCGCACTAATTCGAACACGCCCGAACACTACCTTGTGAGTGGGCGTGACGGAAAGGGCGGAGACTTTAGTCCTTTTTTGGGCGGCGGGCGGGGTGGTCGGATGGGAGTTAGATACCTCGCCCCCGCTTATGAAGGGCCGAGAGAACGTTCTCAACTTTTACCGCTCCGGTCATCGCGGCCAAGGCGATCGCCGTACGGGGTTCCTTCCAATTCGCGCGTACGGCCTCCTTGCTGAACTGCCACGCCTGACTGCGGTTGCCGGTGGCGGCCGACCAGCACGCCAACTGGCCGTAGACGCGGGCCGCGCCCGGCTTGCAGCCGCTGATCTCGGGGTGCCGTTGCATCATCCAGCGCAGTGAGCTGATCTTGGTGGCGTACTCGTACGCGTAGTGCGAGGTGCGGCCCCACAGCACCCGCACGAGCGGCTCGTCCAGGTGCACGATCGGCGTCCGGCGGGCGGCCCGCAGCAGCAGGTCCCAGTCCTCGTTCTGGCTGCCCGGGGCGTCCTCGGCGACCAGGCCGATGGCGTCGTTGTCGAGCGCCGCACGGCGGATCAGGAACGACGACGAGTGCAACATGGACATTCGCGACGCGGCCAGCTCGTCGACGGTCACGCGCGGGCGCCCGGCCAGCCGGGGGGTGCACTTGCCCTCGTACTCGACCTCGATCGCACACGTCGCGAACTCGGCATCCGGCTCGGCCATGAGCGCGGCCACCTGGCGGCGGAGCTTGTCCGGCTGCCACTGGTCGTCGTCGTCGCAGAACGCCACGAACTCGGTGTCCAGGGCCAGGATGCCGGTGTTGCGGGCGCCGGCCAGACCCGAGGTGCGCCAGTTCGTGAGCACCAGCACCGGCACGCCCTCGGTCGAGGCGAGCAGGTAGTCGGGCTCGGTCTGGTCATAGACCACCAGCACCCTGACCTCGCCCGGGTAACGCTGGTCGCGGACCGCGGCGATCGCCTTGCGGACCAGTTCGGGCCGGTTGCGGGTGGGGATGACGACGCCGACGGACGGCCAGTTCATCGTGACTCCTCTACTGAGAGCGGGTATCCGTAGGCCCGCAGCATGGGAGCGCAGACCGTGCCGACAAGGCGCCGCTGGTTGCGGGGCAGGGAACGCTTCCAGGCGTCGTCGCGGCGCAACGGCAGCCGGCCGACGGTGAAGCGCATGGGGTTGCCGGCCGCGCTGTGCCCGACCTTGAGGTCGGCGTAGCCGTCGCCCAGGAAGTTCAGGTCTTCGGGCATCAGCCGCAGCCCGGCGAAGTCGCCGACCGACAACAGGGCCGCGCGCGGGTGGGCCAGGAACTCCTCGTAGCGCAGCCGGTGCACGGCCACGCCGCGCTTGGCGAGCAGTCCGAAAGCGGCGTTGTGAGCGTTCCACAACAGTGCCGAGCGCCCGGGGGAGTAACGGGTCATCTCCTCGGCGCCGTCGGTCTCGGGCCGGGCCACCGTTTTGGTCCACGAGTACGCCACCCCGCGCGCGTCCCGCACCACGTGCACCACGCGCAGGTCGATGTCGGGGGCCCAGCGCAGCACGTGGGCCAGCGCCGAGTGCTTGGACGAGTCGACCACCACCCGGGCCCCGGCGATCTCGGCCGCGGCCGCGTAGACCCGTGCGTAGAAATGCGCGTATTCGTGCACCTCGTCGGGCGCCTCGACCGCGGTGGCCAGGCGGGGGATGTGCCGGGTCCGCTCGACGGCGTCGCGCAGCGCGTGCACCCGGTCGACGTCGACGTTCTGCCAGCCGCCGAACGCGTACTGCCCCACCCGGTGCCAGAACGTGCAGGCCGAGAAGCGGGAGCCGCAGCCGCAGCGCTCGTCGTCGCGGATGTCGCGCTGCCACAGATGGACGATCTCGCCGAGTGCGCACACCCCGGGCAGTTCGCCTAGCAGGCGTTCGACGAGCGTTGTGCCGCTTCGTCCTAATCCACCCAGAAATAGCACTCGTGCCACTTTGGCCCACCTTCGCTCGTTTCGCTCCTATAACGAGTCAACAACCAAGGAGGCGTCGCCGTGCCAGTCGAGGCATTCGACCGAGTTCAGCTCGACGGAACCGGCATCGACCGGATCACTGAAGCCGAGGTGGTGGCCGTGGTCCGGGACGCGCTCGCCCACGGCCGGGGCGGGCGCATCCTCACCCCGAACATCGACATCCTGCGCCGGGCCCAGCGCGACGACGAGTGCCGCCGCCACCTGGCCGACGCCGACCTGATCGTGGCCGACGGCATGCCGCTGGTCTGGGCCAGCAGGCTGAGCGGATCACCCCTGCCGGAACGGGTGGCGGGCAGCAGCCTGATCCACTCGCTGTCGGCCGGCCTGGGCCTGGACGGCCGCTCGATCTTCGTGCTGGGCGGCACCCCGGCCACCGACGACTCCACTCCGGACGGCGCCGCCCGGGCCGCCGCCAGGCTGCTGGAGACCTGCCCCGGCCTGCGACTGGCCGGCACCGCCTGCCCGCCGTTCGGGTTCGACGAGGACCCGCTCGTCCACGACGACCTCTGCGCGAAGGTGATCGACGCCGGCCCCGATCTGGTGTTCGTGGGGCTGGGCTATCCGAAGCAGGAACGCATGATCACCCGCCTGCGGGCCGGCCTGCCCCAGTCCTGGTTCCTGGGCTGCGGCGCCGCGGTCAACTTCGTGGCCGGTGACATCGAACGGGCGCCGCGCTGGATGCAACGCACCGGCCTCGAGTGGGCCCACCGCCTCGGCACCGAACCACGCCGCCTGGCCGGCCGCTACCTGCGCCACGACGCCCCGTACGCCCTGCGCCTGCTGGCCCAGGCCCCCGCCCAGCGCGCCCGAGTGCGGGGCTAGCTAGCAAACCGTACGTACGGTTTAATAAGGCTCATGTTCGAGCGACTGCATCACGTTCAGGTGCTGTGCCCGCCGGGCGGGGAAGAGGCGGCCCGTGCCTTCTACGGCGGGGTGCTGGGGATGGCCGAGTTGCCCAAGCCGGCCGAGCTGGCCCGGCGGGGCGGGTGCTGGTTCCGGGGTGGGGGCTGGGAGGTGCACGTCAGCCCGGTCGAGGGCTTCGTGCCACAAAGTCGCGCCCATCCCGGCGTACTGGTGAAGGGTCTTGACCTTCTGGCCGAGATGTTGGAAACCGCCGGTCGCCCGGTGCAGTGGGATCCCCACTTCCCGGGCCACCGGCGGTTCTATTCGCGGGACGACCACGGCAATCGGCTCGAGTTCCTGGAGCCGGTCACGGATTGAAGTACGGGTCCTTCACCATCGACTCGAACTCCTTGAAGGCCGGCGGGTCGCCGGTCAGCTGGAACTGCTTCTTCGGGCCGTTGCCCTCGGGGTTCGACTCGAAATAGGTGATCGCCTTGATCTGCGGGTTCACCTTGAACGTGCGTCGAGCGTCCCTGAGCCAGGCCGCCCGGCCGGCCGAACCCCAGGCCCGGGCCACCCCGAACTCGCCGATGACGATCGGTTTGGGGCGTTGCGCGGCCCAGGTCAGGAACGGGCCCATCAGGGTGCCGATGGGCTCGAAGCGTTCGCCGGCGTAGACGTCCACGCACGTCCAGTCGACCTGGTCGTCGCCGGGATAGAAGCCGGGCGCGTCGCCGCGGATGAACCCCTCGGCGGTCGGGCACCACACCCACGAGACGTTGTTCGCCCGTTCCTGGCGGAAGATTTCCCGTACGTACTTCCAGGCCGCGATGTAGTCGGGCCCCGACCACATCGTCGCGCGCAGGTTGGGCCGATCCATCTCCCAGCGCATCCGCAGCATCACCGGAACTTTGGTCTTGCGGATGGCCCGGGCCTGCTTACGAATGAGGTCGTCGTGGTTACCGTCCAGGATGGATCGGTTGTCGCCGGTGGCCCAGCTGACCATCAGGGTGGCTCCCCGGGCCAGGAACTCCTTGTCCGACGGGGTGCCCACCATCTGCTCGAACCGGCGGTACGTGTTGACGATGGTCAGTGATCGGCCGAGGTCGGCCTGCAGGCTGTCGACCGCGGCCAGCCGGCCGACGTGGGTCAGCTCGTCCGGTTTGATCCAGGCCCCGAACAGCGCCCCGCGTTTGGGCGCCTTGACCGGGCCCGCCTTGAACGGGCCCTTCTTGACGGCCACCGCCCCGGGCGCCCGGGTCAGGTCGGGCGCGGGCGGTGGCGCCGGCTTCTCGTCGTCCTTGCCGAACGAGCAGCCGGCCAGCAGCAGCACGGAGGCGACCAGCGCGGCCGCGAGGCGCTTACGCGTGGACACGACGCGCGGTGTAGAGAACGTTGACGGCGTAGGCGTCGCTGCCCGGCATCCGCCGCATGGCCGCGTCGGCCGCGCGGGCGACCGGGTTGCCGTGCAGCGACGGGGTGATCATCGAGAAGCCGCGGCGCTCGACGATCACGAAGCCGTGCCGGTCGAGCAGGGTGGCCACCTCCTCGTGGGAGAGCTCCGCGAACCAGCGCTCGCCCTTGTGCTTGCGGGCCCGCAGGTGGCGTACGGATCCGGCGTTGCCGTGGTTCTCGACGACCAGGATGCCGGAGTCGGCCGTGGGCAGCGCGCGGGCGGCGAAGGCCAGCGCCCGGTCCCGTACGGTCTCGTCCACGTTGAGCAGCAGGCGGAACATCGTCACGATGGCCGGGAAGCCGGCCGGCTCCGGGTGCGGCACCGGCCCGTCCGCGGCCACCTGGTGCCAGTTGGCCCGGGATCCGACCTCGGCCGCCTTGGCCATCATCTCGGCCGACGTGTCGTAGCCGTGGGCCTCGCGCACCAGGCCGTGCAGGGTGCGGATGGCCCGCCCGGTGCCGCAGGCGAAGTCGTGCTGCACCGGGGCCAGCGGCCCGAACTCGCGCCGGACCAGCGTCCGCAGGTAGTCCTGCTGCCGTTCGTTGATCTGCGAGGCGTAGCTGTCCGGGGCGTACGTGATGGTCTCGTACTTCTCCACGGCGTCGCTGTCCTGGAACACCTTGGTGTAGTCGGTGGTCAACTCGTCCTCCTCTTCGGTTTGAACGCGCCCAGTGCGAGCGGAACGCGCAACAGCCAGGCGCCGGCCAGAAAGGCGGGCACGGCGGCGAACATGGCGAAAGTGCGGCCGGTGACGGGCATGACAGCCCAGGGGAGTACGCCGAAACAGACGACCGACAGCAGCGCGGCGGCCCGGGTGCCGGGCCCGAACGGGTGCAGCCCGGCCGACCGCCCGACCTGGATCAGCGGCAGCAAGTTGTTGACGACCATCGAGCAGGCCAGCCCGATCGCCGCGCCGAGCGCCCCGTAGGCGGGGATGAGCAGCAGGTCGAGAACCACGGTTACGGTCAGCGCGACCAGCACGTTGACCAGGTTCCAGCTGGTGCGCCCGGCCATCGCCAGCACCATGTCGACCATGCCGCAGCCGGTGGCGACCAGCATCGCGGCGGCCAGCACGGCCACGACGGGCACGCCCTCGGCCGCGTACCGCTCGCCGAACAGCCGCAGCCAGACCGGCGCGAAGAAGATCACCAGCAGGTTGACCGGCCAGGTCACGAGCACGAGCCAGCCGGTCGCGGTCCGGTAGAGGTGGTTGGCCGCGGCCCGCTCGCCGACCGCCAGGGCCTCGGCCAGCCGCGGCTGCACCGACTGCGAGATGCCCTGGTTGGCGAACTGGATCAGGATGACGAACCGGCCCGCCACGGCATAGACGGCAGCCGGCACGAGACCGCCGAGCGCGGCCACCAGCAGCACGTCGATCCGCTGCAGGGCGAGCTGGGCGACACTGGCCAGGGCGCGCGGACCGGTGAACCGCCAGAACTCGCGTCGCATCTCGTGGCGTTCGGCCCGATGCGTCCGCACGCCGCGTGGCTTGGTCTCGCGATAGACCTTGCGCAGCGCGTACGCCGACAGCACCGTCACCGGCAGGTAGGGCACCGCCCAGGCGAACGCGAACTCGGGCAGCGAGGCGGTCGTCCACAGTGCCCCGACCACCAGCAGCACTTGCAGAGCACTGCGCAGGATCCGGTCGAACATCACTGTCGGCCGCATTGCCCGGTAGCCGCGAGTAGCGGTCAGCAGCGCGTCGGTCATCGCCTGCAACGGCAGGAAGACGGCCAGCACCCGCAACCCCGCGGTGTGGGCGTCGACCACGTGGGCCGCCTCGCGGGCGGTGACGTGGGCGATGGCCGGCGCCGCGAACCACATCACGACGGCCAGCACCACCGACAGCACGGCGACCGGGCCCAGCCCGGTCCGCAGGCAGGCGCCGAGCAGGTGTTCGCGGCCGGTGGCGCGCAGCCGGGCCGGCCAGTAGACCAGCCCGGTCTGGGTGCCCAGCTTGGCCAGCCCGCCGGCCAGCACGAAGGCCGCGGTGGCGGCGAAGAACGCGCCCGCCTGCTCGGCCCCCAGCGAGCGGGCCACGACCCAGGTGACCACCACCCCGGCCCCGCCGGCCAGGACCGACCCGGCCATGTTGGCCAGCCCGCCCCGGGCCGCGCCGCGGGTGCCGGCGACGGGCTTTTCTAGGAGCGCCATACCGGCATGCGGCTCAGCCAGGGCGCGAGCGCCTCGTCGTGCGGCAGGTAGTAATCGGTCAGGTCGCGGCGCAGGCCGGGATCCATGTCGCTCTGCCGGGGGCGGGCGTTGTGCCGCTCGAACGCGGGCCGTTCCAGATAGCTGGGCAGGCCGAGGAACTCGCAGATCTCGTCGTAGACCGGCTCGGGGTCGCTGAAGAACCGCTCACTCTCGACCACGTGGATGCGCTCGCGGCCGACGTGCTGGGCCATCACGCTCAGGTAGCGCGCGTACTCGCCACGGGCCCGGTAGGCGTGGTGCTGGTGGCTGAAGCTGTAGTACTCCGGGTTCTCGGCCAGCTTGTCCTCCTGCTTGTGCAGGCGGGCCGGTTCGAGGGCCAGCGCGGCCCCGAAGTCGCGCTCGGTCTCGAAGCCGCGGGCGACCTCGTGGTGGTGCTGCGAGTAGGCCCGCTCGACCGGGTCGCGCACGAGCACGACCAGCTTGGCCTCGGGCAGGTCGCGGGCGATCCGGGCCGCGGCCTGCGGGTGGTACATGTAGTAGGGCGCCGACTCGAACGTCTGGGGGGTCACCCCGTACCGCTCGCCGACCTTCTCGGCGCTGCGCACCAGCGGGAAGTGGCCCTTGTACCAGGCCATCCCGCGCTGGTAGTTCGTGTCGAAATAGTGCACGCCCTTGTGCAGCACGGCCTTGAGCACGACCGGATGCCCGGCCATCGCGCGGTAGAGCGACGTGGTGCCGCAGCGCTGACCGCCGCAGATCAGGAAGGCCGGCGTCATCCGGCCCGGCGCGGTCAGCCGGCCGTAGGAGCGGGAACCCAGGTGCACGACGCGTTTCATCGGCGCCGGCAGCTTGCGTACGTCCATGGTTGGTCTCCTCAGAGCTCCTCGACCCGCCGGATCAGCACCGGCAGCAGCCAGGTGCCGAGCACGCCCAGGCGGGCGCCCGCCTCGGCCTGGCGGTCGGTCAGGTATCGGGTGGCCAGATCGACCAGGTAGAGCAGGGCGGTCACCTCGCGGCCGGCCACCGGTACGCCGAACGGGGCCAGCAGCTCGGCCGCGCCCCGCACGGTCGCCTCGACCGCCTCCTTGGCGTCGGCCGTCTCCTGGATGCGCCGCTGCAGCTCGTGGTGCACGGCGTCGAAGCCCAGCGGCACCCCGCTCGAGAAGCGCTCCCAGTCCCAGACCAGCAGCGCGTCGGTCAGGTTGGCCATGTTCCAGGGGGCCCAGTCGCCGTGCCACGAGCCGTACCGGAAGACGATGTCGCCGGCCCGGCGGACCAGCAGCTCGGCCGCGGCGGCGAGCCCGGCCCCCTCGGCCCGGTCGGTGACCGCGGACAGCCGGCTCTGCAACTCTTGCCAGTACGTGCTGCCGGCCAGCGAGCCCGTGCGGTAGCCGCAGCAGCCGGCGACGTCGAGCATCGCGGCCACCAGCCGGCGCCGGTTCAGGGGCGCCCGGGGCAGCCAGACCGGCAGGGCCGACTGCACCAGCACCTCGAGCCCGCGCCACTGGCCGGAGTACAGCACCCGGGGCACGGTCAGCTTGGTCAGCCCGCTGCCGGCCAGCGAGACCAGCGCCGCCGTCTCGGCCCGCACGAGCTGGCGGGTCAGCGGCCCGGTGCCGAGCTTGCCGAAGCCGAACGTGTCCCCGTCCGGCCCGATCAGCTGCAGCACCGGCTTGCGGTTGGCCCGGGCCGGTCCGATGTGGACGCTGATCGACAGCTCGCGGCCCAGCGCCTCGCTCAGGTACCCGTCGATGCTCTGCGAGAACGGGCCGGTGACGCGGACCCGGTCGCGCAGCAGCACGCCGGCGGCGCCGGTGCGGACGGCGGCCACCACGGCCTCGCGCTTGAGCTTGGCCGACAGGGACTGGGGTTCGGCATACCGGCGGACGGCGGCCGCGGCCACCCGGCGTGAGCCCGACGGCACCAGCAGGCGGGGCCGGCGCGCGTCCGGCACCACCAGGTATTCGGCGATGGGGGTGCCGGCCGAACCGTCGGTGCGGCACGGCGCGGGATAGAGCAGCTCGAGCACCTCGGTCAGGTACCGCGTGCGCAGTTCGGCGTCCTTCGCGGTCAGTTCGGCGGGCGCTGTCCGCACCGGACTCATGTCGTTTCCCCCTCGGTTGAGTTGCGCCAGAGCAGCGCAAACGCCAGAACCATGAAGGCCAGGGGGGTGACCAGCGAGTTGTACCAGAGCATGGCCGAGAACGAGGTGACGATCGCTCCCGACGCGGCCACCCCGATGGCGCTCCGGTCACGGCGGAACCGCCACAGGCCGTACGCGAAGAAGCCCAGATATCCGGCCGTGCCCACCGTGCCGTGGGCGAAGAGCAGCTGCCACAACTGGCCGTTGCCCCCGACGGTGAAGTTGCCGCAGCGCTCGCAGCCCGCGCTCTCACCCACCGTGATCGAGTTGCGGCCGCCCAGCGTGTTGCGGGTGCCGCCGTAGCCGATCACCGGTGAGCCCTGGAAGCCGTCCAGGGCGCGCTCGATCAGGAACGAGCGCACACCGTTGGACTTGCCGTTGTCGAGCCGGGCGCCGACCACCGTGCCGAGCGGCGTGGCCACCAGCGACACGGCCAGCATGGCCCCGGCCAGCACGACCGCGCCCAGGATCCACAGCTTGCCGGCCAGCACGTAGCGGACGGCGACGTAGACGACGAGCACGCCGACGCCGATCCACAGGCCGCGGTTGAGCGAGAACACCGCGGGCGCGATCGAGACGACGAGGCAGACGACGGCCCAGAACCTGGCCTTGCCCCCGCCGTATTGCCAGGCGGCCACGACGAGCCAGCCCGCGAGCAGGCAGAAGTTGTTGCCCCAGGTGTTCGTGTAACCCCAGGGCGCGGCCGGGCGGGGCTGGCTGTCGCCGACGATGTCCATGATCTGGGCGGCGTACGGGTGGACCAGCGACTGGACGAAGCCCTTGTTCCGGATGCTGCCGGGCAGCAGCCACTCGACCGGCGAGGTGAACTCGAAGTTACCGGCCACCATGCCCAGCAGGCCGCCGAGGACGGTCACCACGAACAGCCAGCCGAGCAACTTGACCAGGCGGCGCTTGGGCAGCTCGGCCTCGGTCAGGTTGCCGGCATAGACCAGCAGCACGGTCAGGGCGGCGTACATCAGGGCCTTGTAACCGGCCGGCAGCAGGCGGCCCGTGGCGTGCCCGGCCACCGTGCCGGCCGGGTCGGCCCCGAGCGCGCCGATGCTGACCACGACGGCCACCAGGAAGATCACCCACCACGCGAAACCGGGTGGGAGGCGCAGAGGGCGACCGGCGGCGCGCCGGCGGATCAGCAGGAACAGCATCGGCACGGCCATCAGCGCGAAGATCAGCACGCCCAGGCCGAGCGCCCACCAGATCGGATAGAAGGCCAGGATGCTCGCCACCGGCCAGGCCGGCAGGCTCACGTTCCGATGGGCGCCGTGTGCCGGGCCGCCAGCCACGGGGGCTGGGGCCTGAGGCACGGCCGTCACTTCGTGTCGCCGTCCTGCGTCCGGGTCACCTCGGAGCTGTCCACGGCCGACATGTCGATCACCGCGGTGATCTCCTCGGCGCTGTCGGCGACCCGCTGGCGCACCTGCTGGGCCGACTTGTCACCGGTCGAGATGGTGTTGGTCGGGAAGCGCTGGGGCTGCATCAGGTCGCGGTCGAGCACAGCGGTCTCGTCCGGCCGCGGCCCGGGCGACGGGGTCCGGGCCGGCGCCGGCGGGCTCAGCGTCACGGCCGGGCCCATCGGTTCGGCCACGCGCAGGTTCGACAGCCGCGGCAGCACGACCGCGCCCAGCAGCGGGGTGCCGACCCGGCGCAGCTGCTCGGCCGCGTCGAGCAGGGCGGGGCGGCGGGCCCGGCGCAGCTCGACGGCGAGGATGGCCGCGTCGGCCAGGCTGGCCAGGCTCTGCGCGTCGGCGCTGCTGGCCGTGGACGGCGCCTCGATCACGACGTAGCCGCCCTGCCGGCGCAGCGCGTCGAGCGTGTCCCGCAGCCGCTGCGACTGCATCAGCCCGGCCGCGGTGGCGGCGCCGCCGGTGGTGATGACCCGCAGCGACGGGATGCGCGGGGTCCGCTGCAACGCCCGGGCCAGGCCGACCCGGCCCGCCAGCAGGTCGGACAGGCCCGGCACGGCCGACACGCCGAGCATGCGGGCCAGCGGCGCGGCGTCCACGACGCTGTCCGGCAGGTGAGCGCCGATGAGCACGACGTCGCTTCCGGTACGGGCCAGGGCCGCGGCCAGGTTGGCCGCGACCAGCGTGCTGGCCGAGCCCCGGCTGGCTCCGGTGACCACGATGACCTGATCGCCCTGGGGCAGGGTGGCCAGCACCTCGTTGCGGAGCCGGTTGAAGATCCGGCCGCCGGCGCCGTAGGGCTGCAGCACGTCGTCGAAGTGCGGGGTGGTGCGCTCGTCGAGGGCGGCCAGCACGTGCATGCGGCCGCGGTCGCGCACGTCGGCGGCCGAGCGCAGGCGGCGGTCGTACCGTTCCCGCACGAAGGCCAGGCCGAGACCGAGCAGCAGGCCGAGCATGCCGCCGGTGGCCAGGTTGATCATCGGGTTCGGGCTGACCGGCTGGTCGGGCAGGCGGGCGTCGTCGATGATGCTGCCCGCGCCGATCGTGGTCGTGGTCAGCTCGTTGAGCTTGCCGGTCATGCCGTTGAGCTGGTTCTGCGAGTTCTGCCGCAGGCTCATCAGGTTGCTCTCGTCCGAGCTGCCCCGGGTCGCGCGGGCCAGCCGGGCGTTGATCCCGCCGAGCGTCGTGGTCAGCTGGCGGATCTTGGCCGACAGCGTCCTGATCTGCTGGTTCAGGCCGTTCTGGGCGGTCTCCTCGCGGTTGCGCAGGTACGCCTCGGCGAACGCGTGCGAACCGGCCTGGGCCTCCGCGGGCACCCCGGCCTTGAACGTGACCATGAGGACCGTGGTGTTGGCCGGCACCTCGACCGATACGTCGCGGGCCAGCTCGACCGGCGAGCGCGAGCTGCGCAGCAGAGCTGCCGCCTTGGCCGCGACCGTGCCCGAGCCGACCAGCTGGGCCTCGGTGTCCAGGTTGACCATGCCCTTGGTGCGACCACCCTGGGCGTTGGTGTCCTGGTCGACGGCCGACACGAGCACGGCCGTGGAGGACTGGTAGACCTTCGGCATGGCCGAGGTCAGGCCGGCGCCCGCCCCCAGCCCGGCGCCCGTCGCGAGCAGCGCGATCCACCAGTGGCGGCGGAACACGCCGAGATAGTGCGTGACATCGGCCGGGCGAGACGCTTCCATCGGTTGGCGGCCCTTTCGGGGGTGGAGTGAGAACGTGCTTCTTATCGGGCGTTTCGCCCCCGAGGGGGTAAACGGCTCACTCCCGCCGACGTGATGGCTTACTGCATTTTCGGCTCCACCCATCCGTGCTCGATCAGATAGGCGACGACGATTTCGATGGCCTCGGGCACCGTGATGGTCGTGGTGTCGATGGCCAGTTCGGCGTCGGCCGGCTCCTCGTACGGGTCGTCGATGCCGGTCATGCCGCGCAGCTGACCGGCCCGGGCGCGGGCGTAGAGGCCCTTGCGGTCGCGCTGCTCGCAC
Source organism: Paractinoplanes aksuensis (assembly GCF_024137025.1). Classification (GTDB taxonomy): domain Bacteria; phylum Actinomycetota; class Actinomycetes; order Mycobacteriales; family Micromonosporaceae; genus Actinoplanes; species Actinoplanes aksuensis. Next base: position 45,891 of record NZ_JAMYJR010000054.1, on the reverse strand, counting down.
ACCTCGAGCGGCGTGTTGACGTGCACCAGCACGAAGCCGGCCCCGGCCTCGACGGCCATGGCCCGGACGGCCGCCCGGGCGCTCTCGTAGGGGGCGATCGGGCAGGCCACGGCCATGCCCCGGTGCCGGCCGACCTCGGCCGCGACCCAGCCGATCCGGCGGACGTTGGCGTCCCGGTCGGCCTTGCTGAAGCCGAGCCCGGCCGAGAGCTCGCGCCGCACCACGTCGCCGTCGAGCAGCGTGATCGTGCGCTCGCCGGACTCGCGCAGGGAGTCGGCCAGCCCGCGGGCGATCGTCGACTTGCCCGAGCCCGAGAAGCCGGTGAAGAAGACGACCAGGCCGCGGTGGCGGCGCGGCGGTCGGGCCCGGACCAGCTCTTTGGCCACGGCCGGGGGAGTGTGCCACTCGGGCAGCGGGAAGCCGCGGTCGAGCAGGTCGTCGATCTCGGCCGGGGTCATGGCCAGGCGGCGGTTGCGGTGCGGGATGTCGTCGCGCCCGCGCCACTGACCGTCACGGTTGTCGTACGCGAGATCGCGCGGCACGAGCACGCGGACGTTCCCGCCCGACAGCATGTCGCCCGTGGACAGCACGTGGGTGACGCCGTAGGAGCCGGCGACCCGGGCCCGCAGCAGGGCGTCGCGCATCTCGTCGCCCCGGGTCAGCAGCGGGACGGCGACGATCGTGGCCGGGGGCATCCGGTCGCGGGCCGCGAAGACCGCCCGCACCAGCGCCTCGGGCGGCAGGCCGTCGGGGCCGGGACCGCTGACCGGAATCATGATCAGCAGGTGGGCGCCCAGGGTGCGGGCCGCGTGCGCGATCTGGGCCAGCTGCGGGCGGTGCAGCGGGCGGTCGGCGATCACCCCGAGCACCCGGCCCGGGGGCAGCAGGGCCCGGACCTCTTCGGGCGTACGGCGAAGGCGCTGGAACGGGCCGTGCCCGCCGTCGCCCATCCGGCGCACCGTGCCGCCCACGCCGTAGCGGCGCTCGGCCGTGGGCCAGGCGTCGGTGACCTCGAGCGCGGCCACCGGCGCGCCCTCGGGGTCGGTCAGGATGATCGTGCGGTGCAGCGGGTCCGCCAGGACCAGCCGCGTGGCGATGTCGTCGGGAATCTCCAAGGTGACCGCGACCGGCCACGGAGTGCCGTCGGCGAGTCGTCCCCGTCGCCGCAGCGCATGCAGATCGTCGCGGCCCAGGAATCCGGTCAGCGGCGCGTAGGCGCCGGAGAGCAGGAGTTCCAGATCCGCCAGCTCATGCGGGTGCGGGGTGTACGACGGAGCGTCGCGCAGCACGTCCTCGGGCAGCACCGAACCATTCACTTCCGTATCCCCCTGCGGCCGATTAGGGGACAGTTTCTCAGCCCCGCTGATCGTGGTCGAGACGGGTCTCCCTCGCCAATTCCCATCAGGTATTAGACAAAACGGACCTTTGTCACAATACTGGCTGATCGTGAGTCGTCGTCCCCGCCGTAACCGGCTAGTTTCCCTGGCGGCCGTCCCCACGGCCCTCGCCCTTTTTGTCGCCGCCACGCTCGCCTGGGCCTGGACCGGCGGCGTGAGTCAGATCGCTCAGCCGGTCGATACATCCGGCGACCCGACTGTCTCTCTGCCCTTCCTGACGCCGGCGGCCGAGCAGCCCGGTGTCCCCGGCGCCCTCGCCCCGGGGCAGCCGCCCTCGGCGGCCGGCTCCTCCGCGGCGCCCGGCTCGTCGGCGTCGTCCGCAGCGACCTCGGCCTCGGCCGCAGCGTCGTCGGCGGCGGCCGCTGCGCGGGCCGGCGGGGTCGCGTTGCCGCCCACGGCGACCTCGGCCGGGCCGAACGATCCGGCGGCCCTGGCCCGCCGGGCGCCGGTCGCCCAATTGCCTGACCTGGCGGTCGCGCCGCCGCACCGGGGCGGGCGGTGCCACACCGGCCACAACCTGGTGCCCACCTGCGGCATCCTGTGGGGAGTGGCCCCGGGCGCGCACACCGAGAGCCGTGGCGCCTCGGCCCTGGCCCGGTTCGAGCGCAAGACCGGCCGGCACCAGGCGATCTACCACGCGTACCACGGCGGCACGCGTCAGCTCTTCCCGACCGAGCAAGAGATCAAGATCGCGCACCAGCCCGGTCAGCGGCGCATCCTGTTCCTCAACTGGAAGCCCGAGTCGGCCTCGTGGGCCAAGATCGCCCGCGGCGACCGGCGGACCGACGCCTTCATCGACCGGCTGGCCGTGCACATCAAGAAGAACTTCCCCGAGCAGTTCTTCTTCGCCGTCCACCACGAGGGTGAGAACGACGTCCGCGAGAAGGCCGGCTCCGGCTACACCGCGCGCGACTACGCCGCCATGTACCGGCACGTCATCAAGCGGCTGCGGGCCAAGGGCGCCGACAACGTGGTGAGCGTGCTGGTGCACATGACCTACGTGCCGCACGCCCAGAAGAGCTGGTTCACCCAGATGTACCCGGGCGACGACGTGGTCGACTGGATCGGCCTCGACACGTACGCCTACAGCGACCCCGGGTACGGCCACGGCCGGTTCTCCGAGGTCTTCAACCGGCGGCTCGAGGGCAAGCGGGCCTGGCCCGGCTTCTACAACTGGGCCACCGCCCGGCACCCGCGCAAGCCGTTGATGCTGGCCGAGTGGGGCGTCTGGTCGTCCAAGCGCAACCCGAGGTACAAGGCCGAGTTCTACCGCCGGCTGGGCACCGACATCCGGCAGTTCCCGCGGATCAAGGCGATGGTGCAGTTCGAGACGCCGAGCAACCAGAAGGGGCAGGACTCGTCGGTCGACAGCACGCCGGCCGCCCTGCACGCCTACCGCCAGCTCGGCCGGCTGCCCATCTTCCAGGTGGCGGTCACGCCGCGGCGCTAGCGCACCGCGATCCGGGCGCCGGGCGAGGAGAACGACTCGTGCAGCACCACCGACACGAGACTGGTCGTCGCCGGCACGTCGAAGACCAGCGTTCCCTTGACCTGGCGGCCCGGATTGATCTGATCGAGGAAGTTCTGGGCGTCGGTGTTGACGAAGACCTCGGCCTGCATGTCCGTGCCGAACTCGGCCCCCGCCGCGTCGTACGCCTTCTGGGACGTGCTGTCGAAGTACTCGGGCGTCGTCCCGCCGTTCTTCACCAGTACGTCGACCAGGCAGTAGGAGCCCTGCGGCTCGAGGTCGACGAACTCGTCGCCGACCCGGGGCAGGCCGCAGCGCACGGCCGAGACGGTGAAGACGAACTCGCCGTCCTCGACCGCCTGGTTGAGCTGGCCGCCCGAGGTCGTCACGGTCTGCGGGACGCCGGCGTCGTCGCGCAGCACGAACCAGTAGACCCCCGCCCCGGCCAGCAGGACGACAAGAACGCCGGCCACCCACGGCCATCGACTGGGCCGTGCGGGGACCGGCGTTTCGTCGATCGGGGCCTGCGCGGGCTGCGTCATGAAGTGATCCAAGCCACCCCGGTCACTGTCCGCAGCAGGCCGATCGGCCAGAAGTGACTGGGCCCGTCAGCTGGTTTCCCCGGCCACGCTGAACGAGCCCAGCCGGTTGATCGCGTAGATCGTCCCGCCGAGGGCGAAGAGCACGCTCATGACCACGGCGACCGGCACCGAGACCTTGCCGTCGAGCATGCCGGTCGGCGCGATCTTGTCGGCGATCGTGATGACGTACTGCTCGATCGAGAGCACCCGGGTGCCGCTGACGAACCGGCCCAGCAGACCCTCCCAGACCAGGATGTACGCCAGCCCGAGCAGCACCGGGCGCCGGGAGACCAGGCTCAGCAGCAGGAACAGGGCCGAGTAGGCGATGGCGCCGGCCACCGCGCCGACCACGAGGGCCAGGCCGAAGCGTACGGAATTGGCCAGGGCCCCGACGATGAACAGCGGCACCGCGGCCGTGACCGCGCTGACCCCGGCCGCCACCAGCAGTTTGGCCAGGATGATGTCGCGGCGGGCCAGCGGCTTGGTCAGGATGTGCACGATCGTGCCGTCGTCGACCTCGGAGCCGAGCACGCCGGTGCCGACGATCAGCGAGATGACCGGCAGCACGACGGCCAGGCCGAGCCCGACGACGACCGGCTGGCCCCACTGGTCGGGACTGACGTCGTACGCCTTGCAGATCGCGGCCAGGCCGATCAGCAGCAACGGCAGCGGCAGCAGCAGGAGCACCCGCCGGCGGCCGAACAGGCCACGCGCGGTGATGTAGGCGACCGTGGACATCATGCCTCCAGCAGGTAGGAGAAGACGCTCTCCAGGGACTCGTCGGACGGCAGCAGCTTGCGCAGCCGGATGCCCTCGCCGAGGGCGATGCGCGGCAGCACACGGGTGAAACTGCCGTAGTCGGACGCGCGTACGGTCAATCCGTCGGCCTCGACCTCGATGCCGCTCACCGACTTCTCGCCGATCAGCGCGACCGCGAGCCGGCGGTCGTCCGAGCTCTGCACGGCGAACACGTGCGGCCGGTTGGTCATCAGCCGCCGAATGCGCCGGTAGTCGCCCGAGGCGGCCAGCCGACCGGCCACGATCACCTGGACCAGACCGGACAGCTGCTCGACCTCTTCGAGGATGTGCGAGCTGAACAGGATCGTGTGGCCCTCGTCGCCGAGGCGGTGCAGCAGCTCCATCATGTGCACGCGCTGTCGCGGGTCCATGCCGTTGAACGGCTCGTCGAGCAGCAGCACCTGCGGCTCGTGGACCAGCGAGGCGGCGACCCGGGTGCGCTGGCGCATGCCCTTGCTGAAGGTGTCGATCCGCCTGTCCTGCGCGCTGGTCATCTCGACCAGCTCGAGGGCCCGCTTCGTGGCGGCGGCCGGGTCGGGCAGCTTCTGCATCTTGGCGCAGGCCAGCACGAACTCTTTCGCGGTGAGGAAGCCGTGCACCGCCTCGCGTTCGGCGACCAGGCCCAGACTGCGATAGATGCCCGGGTTGCGCCAGGTCGGCGCGTTGTCGATGGTGACCGTGCCCTTGGACGGGGCCAGGAAGCCGGCCATCATGTGCAGCACCGTGGTCTTGCCGGCGCCGTTCGGGCCGAGCAGGCCGGTCACGCCCGGCTGCAGGGTCATGCTGATGTCGTTGACGGCGACGACGTTGCCGTACCAGCGGGAGACGTTCTCGAGTTGGACGACGCTCACAGCGAAGCCACCTTCCGGTAGCGGGCCAGCAACAGCAGCATGGCCGCGGCGACCAGGCAGAACAGCTCGATCCCGTAGATCACGCCGAAGTCGCCGATGTCGAGGTCCATGCTGTTCTGGCCGCGCAGCCACCCCTGCACGCCGGCCAGTAGCGACATCGGGCTGGCCAGGCCGGCCAGGTGCTGGGAGGTGGACGACGGCAGGATGCTCAGCACGCCGACGACCGGCGTGGTCATCAGGAAGACGGCCACGATGCCGCCCGCCGCGAACGCGCGCTTGCCGGTGATCGAGGCGACCAGCAGACTGATCGACGCGAACAACACCGCCCAGAGCACGCTGTAACCCCAGCCGGGGAGCAGGTCGAGGAACTCGTTCCAGACCCCCGAGGCGCCCTTCTTGGTGGTGAACGCCCCGCCCAGGAACATGATCAGCTGCGGCACGCCGAGCAGCAGAAACACCGCCGTGGCCAGCGCGGCGAACTTGGCCCCGATGTAGTCGAAGGCGCGCAACGGCCGGCTGAAGTACAGCGGCAGGACACCCGAGCGCATGTCCCGCGAGACCAGTTCCGGCGCCACGATGGCGACGAAGAAGATCACCAGCCAGCTCATCGTGTCGTCGAACGAGAAGTAGTCGAACAGTACGATGTTGGCCTGGGCCTTGACCGCGGCGTTGATCACCGCGACCAGCAGGACGATGCCCGCCACCAGCCACGGGAAGATCTTGGCCTTGGCCGAGCGGCCCAGCCCGAACGAGGCCCGCAGACCGTGCTGGTAGATCGCGCCGAACACCGCGGTGCGCCCCAGCCGGGGCCCCTCGTACCGCTGGTATCCGATGTCATGGATGACGCCGGCGTCAGACATCGGCCTTCTCCTTCGCGGTGAAGAGCTCGGCCACCCGGTGGCGTCGCTGGTCGAGGCGGTGCAGGGGCAGATCGAGCTCGGCCACGGCCCGCACGACCGCGTCGTAGTCGGACTCCGCGGACAGCGGCACCAGCAGCAGCCGGCCCTCACGGCTCACCGTGAGCTGGAGCTGGGCCAGCGCCTCGGCCAGCTCGTCCGTCCCCTCGCTGACCTCGACCGCCAGCACGTCGGAGGCAGCGGTCATGGCCGAGATCCGGTCGGCCCGCAGCAGGCGGCCGCCCTCGATCGCGATCAGCGAATCGCAGATCCGCTCGACCTCGCCGAGCAGGTGGGAGCAGACGACCACGGAGATGCCGAACTCGTTGCCGATGCGGTGCACCAGGTTGAGCATGGCGTCGCGGCCGGCCGGGTCGAGGCCGTTGGTCGGCTCGTCCAGCAGCAGCAGGTCGGGGTCGTGCACCAGGGCCTGAGCGAGCTTCACACGCTGTTTCATGCCGGTCGAGTAGCCGCCGATCTGGCGGTAGCGCTCCTCGTAGAGGCCGACGTGGCGCAGGGCCTCGGAGGCCCGCTCGCGCGCGGCCGTCCTGGGCAGCCCGCTGAGCCGGCCCAGGTGGGTCACGAACTCGGCGGCCGACACGTCCGGCGGCAGGCAGTCGTTCTCGGGCATGTAGCCCACCCGCGCCCGCACCTGGTCCGTCTCGGTCACCGGGTCGAGGCCGAACACCCGCACGTCGCCGCTGGTGGGCGCCGTCAACCCCAGCATGATCTTGATAAACGTGCTCTTGCCGGCCCCATTGGCGCCGACCAGCCCGATCACGCCCGCTTCGACGTCGACGGTGAGCTCGCTGAGAGCGGTCACCCCGCCGCCGTACGTCTTCGTGAGCGACTGTGTCGCGATGATGGTCACGGCAGTCAGCCTAGGAAACCGACGCACCTGACCGGATCCGGCAAAACCCTGAGACCCTCTCGGGCCCTCTCAGCTCTCTCTCAGATTTCTGTGTGGGAATTTCTCCAACCTCTGTTGGAAATAGCGGCGCTCTGTGGCAATCTCTGTGGGAACTGGGATCCGACAGAGGGTGGCGCGGGTGGATTCAGGCGAGCTGTCACAACTGATCGAAGCGCTTCGTGCCCACGGCGCCGACCACTTCACCTGTGAAGTGAAGAAGTCCAAGGGCGGCATGCCGGTGACCCTCTGGGAGTCGATCAGCGCCTTTTCCAACGCCGCTGGCGGCACCCTTCTTCTCGGAGTCGACGAGAAGAGCGATTTTGCGGTGACGGGTGTGGACGATCCAGCGGCGATGGAGTCGCACATCGGGGCGGTCTGCTCCGAGATGGAGCCTCCGGTGCGGGCGGAGATCCAGACCTTTTCGATCGAGGGCCAGCAAGTCGTCTGCTGTACGGTGCCGCCGGTGCCACGCGAGCAGCGACCTTGTCACCGGCGAGCGCTGGGCCCGTGGGCCGGGTCAAGAGTCCGGGTCGCTGACGGCGACCGGAAGTTGACCGACTACGAAGTGGCCGTCCTTCTGGCCAACCGGACGGAGCCGCGTTGCGATGTCTCCCCCGTGCGGGAGGCGCGATTCGAAGACCTGGATGCCGAGCTGATCAGCGCGTTCCTACGGAGAATCCGAGAGACCAGGGGCGACATCTTTCAGCGTGTCGACGATCAGCGGGCGCTCATGATGCTCAACGTGCTGACAACGCATGAGGAGCACGTGGTGCCGACCCTGGCCGGATTGCTGGTCTTCGGCATCTATCCACAGACCTTCCAGCCGCAACTCGACGTCACGATCGTCGCGTACCCCACCACCGAGGCTGGAGTGCCGGGCCGCTTCGGTGAGCGCTTCATCGAGAATCGATCGATCGACGGCCCGATTCCGCTGATCGTGGCCGAGAGCATTCGCGTGCTCAAGCGCAACATGCGACGGCGCAGCATCATTTCGGGCATCTACCGGGTAGACGAGTGGGAGTACCCCGAAGAGGTACTTCGCGAGGCCTTGGTCAACGCCCTCGTTCACCGCGACTACTCCGAATTCGCGCGAGGGACGCAGGTGCAGGTCGAGATGTACCCGGATCGACTGGTGATCCGCAATCCCGGTGGTCTGTACGGGCCGGTGGAGGTCGGCTCGCTCGGGGCGAACACGGGTTCCTCGTCTCGGAACAAGGCCTTGCTCAAAATTCTCGAGGACACACCGTTCGGCGACGGGCACATGGTCTGCGAGAACCGCGGAACCGGCATCGCGCGGATGCTCGTCGCGCTCACCGAAGCGGGCATGGAGCCGCCCCGATTCACCGACGACATAGCGCTGTTCACTGTCGAGTTCCCGAACCATGCCCTGCTGGACGAGGAGACACTGGTCTGGCTGACCTCCTTGCCGGTACCTCCGTTGTCGCGCTCTCAGATGACAGCCCTGGCGATGATGCGGAACGGCGTCGTGTTCACCAACAGCAGCTACCGGGCCGCGACGGGTGTGCTCGACAGCCGGACGGCAACCCGCGAGCTTAAGGAGCTCGTGGATGCCGGTGTCGTCGAGCAAACCGGCACCCGAGGCTCGACGGCCTACCAGGTAGTGCGGCCGGCACCCGAGGCGACGCGGGGCAACCCGCGCCTCAGCGGGAACGAGAAGAGGATTTTGGCTGCTCTGGCTGATGGACCACTTTCGCGACTCGACCTCGAGGCGGCCACCGGCTTGAACAAGGATCAGGTGCACTACGGGCTGCAGACTCTTCGGGGGAAGGGCCGGATCGAACTCCTCGGTAAGCCACAGTCCCGTCGAGCACTTTGGCGAACGATCGGCTGATGACTGGCGATGGCCGCACCCTGGATGGTGGTCGGCGCGTTCCACAGGCATGAGGCAATCGTCTATGTGGCCGGGCGGGGTCTTCCTGTCGTTCGGGCTGTGGCCGGGGCGGGAGCTGGAAGAGCCTGCCCTGGCCGCCGTCGGTGACGTTCTGGAGCAGTGCGGCGGGACGTACAGCGGGTCGATGTTCTTCGGGGCGGCCGGGCTGGCGTTCTCGCGGGTGCCGGAGGCGCCGGGCATCTCGTACGTCGGGGGACGGTCGGTCCGGGATGTCCGCCGCGGGCTGCGCGACGGGTGCGCGTACCGGGTGGCCATGGCCCTGCCCGGGGTGGGCCAGGCGGCCGTGTCGTTCGAGGCGACGCCCGGTAAGGAGCTTCCCGCCGAGCGGCACCCGGTCGACGTGACGGTCGAGGCCGGGGCGTTCGCCCTGCCGCGCTCGCTGTGGGACGAGCGCGAGCGGGCCGCGGCCGAGGTGCGCGAGGAGGCCGTGCTGCGCTACTTCGAGGCCTGCTGCGCGGCCCTCGACCCGGCGTACGCCGTCCTGCACTCCGAGGGTTCGACGCCGACACCGGCCGCGCTCGCCGCCGGCCGCCCGATCGGCACCGACGTGTACGTGTCGCGGCGGCTCGGTCTGGGCGCCCGGCTCAACCAGGTGGCCCGGCTGTCCCAGGTGCGGGAGTGGCCGACCGGCACGTTCTATTCGGGCTGGTTCCTGACCGAGTCCCCCGACCTGGACGCCCTGCGGGCCGCCTGGGCCCGCCCGTCCCTGGTCATCGGCGAGAAGCTGATGCGCGAACACGCGCACCCCGGGCCTGGTGGGAAGCCCGGGGCACGCGTGGGTATTTAGCGCCTAGGCGCGGATCCGGTTGCGCATGAAGGTGCCGGACTCGGTCAGGACCGAGGTGCCGGCGTAGGTCGGGCCGCCGCACGTGCCCGGCCGGAAGGCCGCGCTGCTCTCGTCGGCGTCGGAGTACGTCCAGTTGGCGTAACCGATCTGCAGGCGGTCGAGCAGGTCGAGCCAGGCCGCCGTGCTGGCCAGGTCGACCTGGCCGCCGCCGGTGTAGGTCACCGTGCCGAACTCGGTGACGAACAGCGGGAGCGAAGCCGCCGCCCGTTCCACCTCGGCGCGGTAGTTGTCCTTGTGCGAAGCGGCGTAGAAGTGGAACGCGTACATGATGTTGGACGCGTTGACCGGGTTGGCGGTGATTTCACTGGAGCTCGCGCCCTCGGAGACGCCCAGCGACGACCAGCCGCGGGAGCCGACGATGACCACGGCGTCCGGGTCGTTGGCCCGGATCACGGGGATGACCTGCTCGGCGTAGCTCTTGATGCCGGCCCAGCTGACGCCGTTGGGCTCGTTGGCGATCTCGTAGATGACGTTGTTCTTGGCCGCGTGGCGGGCCGACACCTCGTTGAAGAACGTCTTGGCCCGGGCCAGGTTGTAGTTCGGGTCACCGGGGGTCAGCGTGTGGAAGTCGATGATGGAGTACAGCCCGCGCTGGGTGGCCTGTTCGACCAGGTTGTTGACCTGCGCGGTGAAGCCGGCCGGGTTGGTCTCGTAGCCACCCTCCTGCACGTACATCGAGACCCGCAGCAGGTCGGCCTTCCAGTCGTCGGCCAGCGCGTCGATCGAGGCGTCGTTGTAGCAGTCGGCGAACCACTGCAGGCCGTGCGTGCTCATGCCCTGCAGCTGCACCGGCCGCCCGGCCGCGTTGCACAGCTTCACGCCGCACACCCGCAACTGCCCGTTCTGCGCGACCGGCGTGGTGCCGGTCGGCGGGGGAGTGGTGGTGGGCGGCGTGGTGGGAGGAGTGGTCGGCGTGGTCGAGAAGGTCGGCCGCCCGGTGCCGTTGGCGATGAAGCCGAACGAGGTCGACGCGCCCGCGGCCAGCGTGGCGTTCCAGCCCGCGGGCGTGAACGTGTAGTTCTGGCCCGAGGCCGACTGGGTGGCGTTCCACGAGTTGACGATCGTGGTGCCGGCGGGCAGGGACAGCTGCACCCGCCAGGTGCTGATCGGGGACGACGTGTTGTTCCGGACCTCGACCTGGCCCTGGTAACCGGTGCTCCACGAGCTGGTCACGGTGAAGGCGGTGGTCTCGGCGCCGGCGGGCAGGGCGGTGACCGTGACGGCCGTGGCGGCGGCGACCGCGACTGCGACGCCGGCGGCAAGTCTCCATCTGCGCATGGGGATCGGGGCTCCATCGGGGAAGGGACGGGGGTTTGGGAGCGCTCCCACGACGCACCATAGCCGCCCCTCGATGGCTCCGCAAACAGGAACGGGCCCGGGATCAGATCCCGGGCCCGTCCAAAATCCGGCAAATCAGCCGGTGTTGCGCATCCCCGCCGCGATGCCGTTGACCGAGGTCAGCAGGGCCCGCTCGAGCGCCGTCGAGTCGGACGGCACCCGCCGCGACCCGGGCGCGACCACGGTCTGCCGGTCGGCCTCGCCCGCCTCGCGGTACTGCCGCAGCAGCGCCACCTGCAGGTGGTGCAGCGGCTCGAGGTACGTGTCGCGCACGTCCAACGTGCGCTTGAGCTCGGGCTGGTTCTCGAGCAGCGAGGCCTCGCCGGTGATGGCCAGGATCTCGCGCACGGTCAGCTCGTACTCGGCCTCGATCGTGGCGAAGATCGGGCGCAGGTGCTCGGGCACCAGCGTCTCGACGTAGCGCCGGGCGATGGTCAGGTCGGTCTTGGTCAGCATCATCTCGACGTTGGACACGAACGTCTGGAAGAACTGCCAGTTGCCGTACATCTCTTGCAGGGTCTCGGTGTGGCCGGCCTCGCGGGCCGCCTTGAGGCCGGTGCCGACGCCGAACCAGCCGGGCACGATCTGCCGGGTCTGGGTCCAGCCGAACACCCACGGGATCGCCCGCAGCCCGCCCAGGCCGGCGTCCGCGTTGGGCCGCTTGGCCGGCCGCGAGCCGATGTTGAGCGCGCCCAGCAGTTCGGTCGGGGTGGCCGCCCAGAAGTACGCGGGCAGGTCCGGGTTCTCGACCAGCGAGCGGTAGGCCGTGAACGCCGCGTCCGACGCCGCGTCCATCGTGTCGTCCCAGCGGGCCAGCCGTTCCAGGTCGACCGAGGGCGAGGTGTGCAGCAGCGTCGCCTGCAGCACCGCGGCCACCGTGAGCTCCAGGTTCTCGCGGGCCAGGGCGGGCAGCGTGTACTTGTCGCTGATGACCTCGCCCTGCTCGGTCACCTTGATCGCGCCGTCCAGCGTGCCGTAGGGCTGGGCCAGGATCGCCTCGTGGGTGGGGCCGCCACCTCGGCCGACGGTGCCGCCGCGGCCGTGGAAGAGCCGCAGCCGTACGCCGTGCCGGGCCGCCACGTCACGCAGCGAGCGCTGCGCCTTGTGGATGCCCCACTGGCTGGTGGTGATGCCGCCCTCCTTGTTGGAGTCGGAGTAGCCCAGCATCACCTCTTGCACGTCACCTCGGGCTCGCACGATCTCGCGGTAGGCCGGCAGCGACAGCATCTCGTCGAGCAGGTCACCGCCCGCGTCGAGCTCGGCCGGCGTCTCGAGCAGGGGCACGATGTTGACCCGGGCCCGGCCGGTGTGGATGTCGACCAGGCCGGCCTCGCGGGCCAGCACGGCCGCCGCCAGCACGTCGTCGACACCCAGGGTCATCGAGATGATGTAGGTCTCGATGACGTCGGCGCCGAAGCGGTCCTGCACGTCGCGGATCGTGTTGAACACGTCGAACGTCTTGCGGGCCGAGTCCGTGAGCGGGGTGTCGGCGCTGCTCAGCGGGCGCCGCCCGGTCAGCTCGGTGGCCAGCAGCTTGGTGCGGTCGGCCCGGTCGAGCGTGGCGTAGTCGTCCACCTCGCCGACCTGCGTGTACATCTGCTGCAGCACCTCGTGGTGCTTCTCGGCGTGCTCGCGGACGTCCAGCGTGGCCAGCTGCAGACCGAAGGCCGACACCGTACGGATGGCCGTGGCCACCACGCCGACGGCCGTGAGCTGCCCCGAGTTGCGGGCCAGCGAGGCCCGGATCAGCTCGAGGTCGCTGATCAGCTCGTCGCTGCCCAGGTAGTCGCGGCCGGGCACGTGCGCGGTGCCGTTGCGCAGCCGGGAGCGGGTGTTGGCCAGCTTCGCCTTGATCGCCCGCACCTTGAGCCGGTAGGGCTCCTCGGCGTTGGTCCGGCGGAACCGGGGCGCCACCTCGGGCAGGCTGTCCAGGTCTTTGGCCAGCGAGGCCGACAGGTCGAGCGAGACCCCACGCAGCCGCCGCGACACCGACAGCATGTCGATCAGCTGGTCCATCGCGGCCTCGGTGGCCTGGATGCCGTGCTCGTGCTGGATCATCAGCACGTCGCGGGTGACGGCGGGCGTGACGAACGGGTTGCCGTCGCGGTCGCCGCCGATCCACGACCCGAAGGTCAGCGGCCGGGCCGTCGGCGCCGTCTCGACCCCGAGCTGGCGCAGCGTCTCGGCCAGGTCGGCCAGCACCTGCGGGGCGGCCTCGGCGTACAGGTCACGCAGGTAATAGACGGCGTTGCGGGCCTCGTCGGTCGGTTCCGGCCGGTCCAGCCGCAGTTCGTCGGTCTGCCACAGCAGGTCGATGAGCTCGGCGAACTTGCGCGTCGAGGCGGTGGTGTCGGTCTGCCCGTAGAGCACGGCGGCCGCGGCCTCGGCGTCGAGCGCGTCGGCCAGCTGGCGCAGCTTCGACAGGATCGAGCGGCGGGAGGCCTCGGTCGGGTGGGCCGTGAAGACCGGGCGGACGGCGAGGCGGCGGGCGGCGGCGGCGATCTCGTCGGCCGGCACCCCCCGCTCGGCGATCCGCTTGGCCGCCTGGTCGAGCCAGCCGCCGTCGTGGGCCCGGCGCCGGCGCAGGTCACGCGAGCGGTGCACCTGCTCGGTGATGTTGGCCAGCTGGAAATAGGTGGAGAACGCGCGGGCCAGCTTGGTGCCGGTCGTGACGTCCATGGCGGCCAGGCGGTCGGCCGCGGCCTGGGGATCCTGCCGGACCAGGGCGCGGATCTCCTCGACCAGGTCGAGGAGGGGGCGGCCTTCCTGGCGGGCCAGCGTCTGCCCGAGCAGCGTTCCGATTCGCCGGATATCGGCGCGGAGAGCTGCATCAGGATGGTCTTCAGTCAGGCTCAGGGCGGCGGCGGGGTGGTTGGATGGGCCGTCGGGGTCGAGCTGGCCATGCTGGTCAGTCATCGGGGGGCGCTCCTTCGCCTCAAAGGTGCTCCAGGACAGCGCTGTCCCGACTCCGCCGATCGTATCGGCGGACCCCCATCGAGGGGGGATTTGAGTTAAGTCTCACCCACCGCACTCAACGCGCTAACCCCAGGGCATACGCCGGGAACCATCGGCCCGCGGCCGGGTGCCCCGGGGCGCAGGCGCCATCGGACTCTCCGGGACGTTTCACCCACAAGTACGCGTCGACCAGTGAGAACCCCGTCGACAGCGTCGGCACCGGCCCCAGCTTGCGCCCGGGCGGGTTGCACCAGTGCCGGTCACCGGCCCCGCGCTGGGCCGGCCCGCGGCCGTTGCGGCTGGTGTCGACCACGAAGTGCTTGCCGCCGACGGTCCGCGAGACGGCCAGGCCGTACCGCACGTTGTCCCCCGTGGTCTCGAAGTTGGCCACGTTGAGCGCGAACCCGGCCGCCGCGCCGACCCCGGCCGTCCGCAGCGCGGGCCCGATCTCGGCGGCCGGGATCCAGGTCGGGTTGCCCGCGTCCAGATAGACGCGCACCCCGGGCGCCGTCCGCAGGGTCGCGATGGCGTACCGCAGCAGGGCCAGGCGCTCGGTGCGGCGGGCCGGGGTGAGGCACCCGCGCACGGCCTGGGCCACCGCGTCGGGTTCGAGCACGACGATGGCCCGGTGACCGCGCAGGGCCCCGGCCAGCGCGCTCACCCATCTCCGGTACGCCGCCGCGTCGGCCGCTCCACCGGCCGAGTGCCCCGAGCAGTCCCGGTACGGAATGAAGTAGAGCGCCATGACCGGCATCCGCCGAGCCGCCGTGCCCGCCGCGGCCAACCGGCGCGCCCGGTCGGCGTAGCCCGGCGCGGCGTCGGTGAACCAGACCGCGGCCGGCTGATCGGCGATGCGGCGGATGATCGTCGCCTCCGACCGCTTGCCCGCCCGCTCCAGGGCGCGCGCCGCCGCCACCGCCGCCCCCGACGGGTCCACGTACAGGTGCGGACTGACCGCCCGGGGCGGGGACGGGGTCAGCAGCTCGGGGTCGCGCTCGCGGGCCCCGGCGGCGACGGCGACGGTGCCCAGGCCGACCAGCGCGGCCGAGACGATCAGAGACAGCCGGACGCGACGGGCCATCACCGGACCCGGACCCAGCGGGCCACCGACGGCAGCCCCCGGTCGTCGACCAGGAAGAGCATGTACCAGCCCGAGGGGGCCACGCCCGCCTGCTTGGGCACGCGCAGCTCGACCCGGCCGTCCTTGCGGGTCAGGCCCAGCGCGACCGACCGCTGGTCGGTGTCGGTGCCGTGGGTGACCGAGCTGGGCCGCACGAGGCGGGCCGAGGCCACCCGGGCCGCGTCCGGCGTGTTCACCGGGAAGAGGCCGCCGCGCGCGATCTCGCCCGGCGCCGAGGCGATGGCCGGTCGCTGACCGCGGAACAGGTAGGGCGGGCTGTAGACCTCGATGCGCTGCTCGAACGTGCCCGGGGCCCGGCCCGTACGGTCGTACAGCGGATCGCTGCCCATCGTGATGACCCGGCCGTCGGGCAGCAGGATCGCCTCGGAGTGGTAGTTGCGCCCGACCGTCGACTCGGCCGCGGTGCGGAACGAGTTGGACGAGGGCACATAGAACTGCGCGTTGAACAGGTCGCTCTGCTTCGCCCCGCGGTACGGCCCACCGCGGTAACCGGACGAGCCGCCACTGGTGAAGACAGTGTCGTCGGGCAGCACGACGGTCGACAGGTAGCGGGCCGGCTTGGGCAGGTCGGGCCCGGGGCGATAGACCGGCTTCCGGTCGCGCAGGTCGACGATGTCGGTGCGAGCGGTCGAGACGGGCGAGTCACCGACCCCACCGCCCCCGAAGATCATCACCTGCTGGTTCTGCACCGGCGGCAGCATGACCGAACTGGCCGTCTCGTTGAGTTCCGGCTGTCGCAGCCCCGGCACGGGCTGGAAGCGGTTGCCGTTCAAGTTCCAGACCCCGGGCGTACGGCCCTCCTGGTCGGAGCCGTAGCCGCTGTTCGCGCCCGAGTAGAACAGCCGGCCGTCGGCCATCCCGTGCAGGCTCGGATAGGTCGGGAAGTACCGCTGGAACTGGGGCGCGGCCGACCAGGTGCGCTTCTTGGCGTCGTACACCTCGTTGCGGCCCGGGATGATCCGGCCGAACTCGTCCAGACCCGAGACCGCGAGCACGTCACCGTCGGTCATCGTGACCAGCGTCGGGTACCAGCGGTGCTCGGTCAGGTCGCCGGTCTTGTGGTAGCGCTCGGTCCGCGGGTCGAACTCGTACGACGTCTTGTCCCCGCCGTACTCCTGCTTCTCCCGGGTGATCTTGTCGGCCACGCCGTAGACGTTATTGGCGTCGGGGCCGGTCAGACCGGTGATTCGATATTGCGCACCCTCGCGGACGACGGCCTGGTCGCCCGGCCGCGCGGCGTCGACCCAGACCTCGACCTCGCCCGCCGTGACCGCGACGTGCGGACCATGCACGACCTTGCGGGCGGGCGGAACCGTGAACGCGGTCCGGCTGGTGTACTCGTGCCCGGCCGCCGAGCGGAACCTGGTGCCCTTGGCGAACACGCGCGGGCCGTGGTCGGGCGACTCGTTCTTGACCTTCATGACGCCGCCGGCCCGCTTGACGTCCTTCTCGAGCACCTCGTACGACTTGGTGCCGCCCGCGATCAGCAGGTTGCCGTTGGGCAGGAAGCTGTGCCCGGCGCAGAACACGTCGGTCGGCGTCGGCACCTCACTGAACTTTTCCGTACGCGGGTCGTAGAGCACGGTCCGGAACGTGCCCGCCTCGAACTGGTCGCGGTTGTTGCCGCTGCCCGCCACGATCAGCACCTTGCCCGTGCTGAGCAGGGCGGCGTGAATGGCGTTGACCTTGAATCCGGACGGCACCGGCAGCCCGGCCCAGTGGCCGAACTTCTCCTTGTACGACTGCCGGTTGATCGAGTAGTTGTGCAGCGCCTCGGATCCGGCCGCGAGGACCGGGCGGTTCGCGAATGCGACCACGGCGAGCACCACCACCGCGACTGTTCCGCTGGCCATCCGGCGCGCGAGACTGGGGCGGGGGCGGGGCTTCATACAGTGAGCTCCTTGGTGGATTGTCGGCGGCGCAGGAAGTACCAGAGCGCCGGTGGCGTCAGGCAGATGAGCAGGTTGAGCGCGGGCCACACGAACATCGCGTTGTCCACGTGCCCGGTGACCTCGGCGACGATCAGCAGCGCGACGAAGAAGACGGCCCAGCGCAGCCCCGGCGCGAACGTCGCCAGCCGGTCCGGGCTGGTCGAGTCGCCCTTGGGCGTGACCACGAAGCCGGCCTTGCGCCGCAACACCGCCCCCACGAACGACGAGACGTAGATCGGCGTCGAGAGCGTCGAGGCGACCATGCCGGTCAGCCCGGACGAGCCGGCCTCCTCGTGCGGGCTGGTGTTGTGCCGCCGGTTGAACACGTACAGCCCGACCTGGAACAGCGCGGCGTCGATGTAGAGCATCAGCCACACCTCTTGCGGCACGTGCACGCCCTGGGCCCCCAGCGCGAGATAGCAGAACGCGTTCAGGGCGCCGAGCAACCAGGCCAGCGCGGTCAGCGGGTAATACGACATCAACAGGCCATAGTGGAGGGCGCGACCCGGCCCGAGCTTGCGGATCAGCCCGGCGAACTTCTTCAGCATCACCTCGTCGGTGCCGCGCGACCAGCGGTGCTGCTGCGTGAAGTAATCGGTCCAGGACGACGGGCCCTCGCCCACGGCCAGCACGTCCGGGGTGTAGACCGACCGCCAGTTCGCCGCGTGCAGGGCCAGGCTGGTCGCCATGTCCTCGGTGATCGAATCCTGCAGGCCGCCGATCTCCCGCAGGGCCGAGATGCGTACGGCGTTGTTGGTTCCCACCAGCATCGCGATCCCGCGCCGGTTGCCGGCCCGCTGCAGCAGCGAGTGGAAGAGGTACTGCTGCGACTCGGCCCAGCGCGTGACCAGGTTGTCGTAGTTGCCATAGATCTGCGGGCCCACCACAAATCCGACTGACGGATCGCGGAAGTAGCCCAGCAGACGCTCGCAGAAGTTCGGCAGCGGCACGTGATCCGGATCGACCGACACGAACACGTCGTAGTCGTCGCCGTGCACGTCGACCCACGAGTTGTAGTTGCCGTGCTTGGTCTTCGCCTTGAACTGACCGGTGCGGGTGTTGAACTTCTCGATGCCGCGCCGGCTGAAGTGGCGCACGCCGATCCGTTCACACATGGCCTTGACCTCGGGGTCGTCCCCCTCGTCGAGCAACCAAACGGCGTACGGGCCGCCGTAGCGCACGTTGCGGGCCGCGCGCAGCGTCCGTTCCACCATGGCCACCGGCTCCTTGCCGGGCACGATCGTGGTCAGGAAGGCCACCCGCAGCGTGGTGTCCGGCACGACCGGCACCGGATCGCGCGCCCACAACGTGGCGAGGCAGAGCGTGACCACGTTGACCAGGCGGAACAGCTCGATCGCGGCGGTCGCGCCGATCATCACGATGGCCCCGCCGTAGAGCACCGGGTTGAGCCGGCGGTCCGGGATCTCGATCGAGAGGATCAGCCAGCCGAAGAACGTGCTCTCGAAGGCGAACGCGAACAGCGTGATCAGGACGGCGAGCACGGGCCGGCGCCGGGCCAGGCGCTTCATGCGTACGGAATAGGCCTCACCCGCCGCCGGCGGTGGATCAGCCGGACCGGCGAGCACGCTGTACGCGCTGTAGTTGTAGCGCGCCGGCAGCAGCATCGTGGCTGCCTGAAGTGCGGCGCTGACCCGGACGCGACCGGTGGGGACCTTCTTCTCGATCGTGCCCATCAGGCGGAAAGGGGCACAGCGGGGCGCACCTTCGGCGGCCGTTGTTCCTTGCGCGTGATCCGGCTGACGTTGGCCGGGGTCAACCGCAGGCGCTCGGGCGTGGCGGCCGGTTGCGCCTTGGTGACGAAGGCGTGGCGCGCGGCGGCGAACCCGTTGCGGTCGCCGAACATGTCCCGGCTCATCTCGGCCAGCTCGCGGGCCTCGTACACCTCGAGTGGAAGGCGCTCGCCGGCCAGCCGCCGGGCCTTGTCCTGACGGCGGCCCCGGGCCGTCCGCGGGTCGCTCTCGCGCTCGGCCAGGGCGGTCAGCCACTGCGCGTACGCCTCGGGGTGCCGCGGCCCGACCGCGTCGACCAGCCCGATCGAGGCCGCCTGCTCGGCGCTCACCGGCAACTTGTCGTCGACCAGACGCTGCGCCTCGTCCGCGCCGACCCGCCGGGGCAGCGTGAACGTGTGCAACTCGGAGCCGTACAGACCCATCTCGTAGTACGGGTTGAGCACGATGCCCGCGCGCGCCGCCACCAGGTCGGCACCCAGACCGAGCATCACGCCACCCGCGCCCGCACTACCGGCGTACGCCGCCACGACCACCTGCTTCGTGCAGGTGATGATCTCGCGGCAGACGTCGTTGATGGCCCGGATGTTGGCCCAGGCGCTGCCGGCCGGGTCGCTCGACGCCTCGATCACGTTGAGGTGGATCCCGTTGCTGAACGTGTCGGTGCCCCCGCGCAGCACCAGCACCTCGGTGTCCTGGCCGGTCGCGTGGCGCAGCCCGGCCAGCAGCCGCCGGCAGTGTCCCGGGGCCATCGCGCCGTTGTGGAAGTCGAAGGTCAGCCAGCCGATCCGGCCCGTCCGGCGGTAGCGCACCTGGCGATAGGCCGACGGCCACTCGGGTTCGGTGCCGACGGGCAAGGGAGAATTAGGTACGCCGCGCAGGCGCGCGCCCAGCAACGTGGTCGCGGGCAGCTTGATCCCGGCGTCCGCGGCCCGCAGATGCCCGATCCACAGGCTGCCGTCGCCCGTGCCGACCAGCACCGCGCCCTGCCGCCGGCTCACCACCGTGCCCGGGCGCACCTTGCGGGTCAGGCCGGGCGTGGCGTCGTACGCGAAGACCGGGAGCCCGGCGATCTCGGTGCGGACCCCGGGCGCGCCGTCGGCCGCCCGGATCTTCCGCAGGATCAGCTCGGTCGGATCGGCCCAGTCGAAGGCGCGGTCGGCCTGCTTCATCAGCGGACGCGGGCCGGCCCCGGGCGCCGCGGTCGGGGCCTGTTCGGCCGGCACCGGCTTGAACTTCTTGTCGGCCGCCTTGGCCACCGTCTCGAAGATGCACTCCATCGCGGCGTCGGCGACCGGCCCGTTGTACAGCGACGACTTGCGCGGGGGAGACGCGGGCAGCGGGAACGTGCGGGTGGCCCAGATCGGACCCGCATCCATCTCTTCGACCGCCTGCAGCGCCGTGACACCCCACGTGCGCGCACCGTCGGCGATGGCCCAGTCCAGTGAGGACGGACCGCGGTCGCCGACCGGACCGGGGTGGATGATCACCGTGCGCCACTTCTGCCAGACCTCGGACGGCACCCGGTGCTTCAGGAACGGGCACAGGATGAGGTCGGGGTTCGTGGCCCGCACCGCCTCGACCAGGTCATCGGAGGCCACCTGCACTCCGACGTCGTGCCCGGCCTCGCGCAACGCGCACCAGGCGCGCTGGCTCAGACCGTTGAACGCCGTAACGAGCAGCAGGATTCGCACGTTGCCTCCCCAGGGAATGCTTTCTGCTGCTGCCCACTATTGCCCCGGTATCGACGCATATGTCGGACGATTTGTGCGTCGCCGCTAAATGTCGGTGGGTCGGACTAAACTCGAACTCGTACCCCCGCCCCCTCAGGGCGACTGGGGCTTTTTGACGTGTTCGGGGTGTTTCATGCAGCTGTCCGGCCTCATTCCCGCCGCTCTTCGCGACCGTGGTCTCGCGCGGGCCCGCGACCTGGCCCGTCAGGGCTTCGTCGAGTCCGACGCGCTCGACCTCACCGCGCCCGCCTCGCTGCGGCCGTTCATCGTGGCCTCCGTGGCCGGGGCGGCCGAGGTCGGCGGGGCCGGCAAGCCGGTGCTCGCCGTCACCGCCACCAGCCGCGAGGCCGACGACCTGGCCGACGCGCTGGGCTGCCTGGTCAGCCCGTCCCGGGTGGCCGTCTTCCCGTCGTGGGAGACGCTGCCCCACGAGCGCCTGTCGCCGCGCTCCGACACGGTCGGCCGCCGGCTGGCCGTGCTGCGCCGGCTGGCCCACCCCGCGGCCGGCGACGAGATCCAGGTCGTCGTCGCGCCCGTCCGTTCTCTGCTGCAGCCGCAGCTCAAGGGTCTCGGCGACCTCGAGCCGGTCGAGCTCACCACGGGTGGCTCGGCCGAGCTGGAAGAGGTGTCGCGACGGCTCACCGACATGGCCTACGCCCGGGTCGACCTCGTGACCAAGCGGGGCGAGTTCGCGGTGCGCGGCGGCATCCTCGACGTCTTCCCGCCGACCGACGAGCACCCGTCGCGCGTCGAGTTCTGGGGCGACGAGGTCGAAGAGATCCGCACCTTCGCCGTGGCCGACCAGCGCACGATCGACCCGGTGTCTTCCCTGTGGGCGCCGCCCTGCCGCGAGTTGCTGCTGACCCCGTCCGTACGTGCTCGCGCTGCCTCGCTTGCGCAAGAGCACCCGGAAATTGCCGAAATCCTGGACAAATTGGCCGAGGGTATTCCGGTCGAGGGCATGGAATCGCTGGCCCCCGCGCTGCTCGACGGCACCGACAGCATGGAACTGCTGATCGACACCATGCCGGCCGGCACTCACGTGCTGCTGTGCGACCCCGAGCGCATCCGCACCCGGGCCCACGACCTCACCCGCACCTCCGACGAGTTCCTCGAGGCGTCGTGGGCGGCGGCCGCGGTCGGTGGTCAAGCCCCGATCGATGTCGGCGCCGCCGCGTTCAAGACCCTGGCCGACGTACGGGCCCACGCCGCCACCCTGAAGCAGCCGTGGTGGACGGTGTCGCCGTTCGGCCTCGCCGCCACCGATGCGCCGGCGGAAGATGATCAACCGTGGCTCGAGAAGCCAGAGGTCGAGGTGTCGCCTGACCTCGGTGACGCCGTGGCGCTGGCGGCCCAGCCCGTGCCGCTCTACCACGGCGACACGGCCAAGCTCGCCGCCGACCTGCACGACTGGGCCGCCGCCGGCTGGGCCATCGCGCTGGTCTTCGAGGGCCACGGCACCGCCCAGCGGGCGACCGAGGTGCTGCGCGACGCCGGTCTCGGCATCACCCCGGCCGACTCCATCGAGACCGCCCCCGAATCGGGCCAGCTGCTGGTCACCTGTGGCGGGCTCAACCACGGCTTCATCGACGCCGGCTCGCGGCTCGCCGTGATCACCGGTAACGACATCACCGGCGGCCGGGGCGCGTCCACCAAGGACATGCGCAAGATGCCGTCGCGGCGGCGCAACACGATCGACCCGCTCGAGCTCAAGCCGGGCGACTTCGTGGTGCACGAGCAGCACGGCATCGGCCGCTACGTCGAGCTCGTGCAGCGCACGGTCAACGGCGCCGACCGCGAATACATCGTGCTCGAGTACGCCGCGTCCAAGCGGGGCCAGCCCGGCGACCGGCTCTACGTCCCCACCGACCAGCTCGACCAGCTCTCCCGCTACGTCGGCGGCGAGTCGCCCACGCTGCACAAGATGGGCGGCGCCGACTGGCAGAAGAGCAAGGCCCGGGCCCGCAAGGCCGTGCGCGAGATCGCGGCCCAGCTCATCCAGCTGTACGCGGCCCGCCAGGCCAGCAAGGGCCACTCGTTCGGCCCCGACACGCCGTGGCAGCGCGAACTCGAAGACGCGTTCCCCTACCAGGAGACGCCCGACCAGCTGTCCGCCATCTCCGAGGTCAAGCACGACATGGAGCTGCAGGTCCCGATGGACCGCCTGATCTGCGGCGACGTCGGCTACGGCAAGACCGAGATCGCCGTCCGGGCCGCGTTCAAGGCGGTGCAGGACGGCAAGCAGGTCGCCGTGCTCGTGCCGACCACGCTGCTGGCCCAGCAGCACTTCAACACGTTCACCGACCGGATGGGCCAGTTCCCCATCACGATCAAGCAGCTGTCCCGCTTCCAGACCCCGTCCGAGGCTAAGCAGACGCTCGAAGAGGCGGCCAACGGCACGGCCGACATCGTGATCGGCACCCACCGGCTGCTGTCCAATTCGACCAAGTTCAAGAACGTCGGCCTGATCATCGTCGACGAGGAGCAGCGGTTCGGCGTCGAGCACAAGGAGCAGCTCAAGGCCCTGCGCGCCTCGGTCGACGTGCTGACCATGTCGGCCACCCCGATTCCTCGTACGCTCGAAATGGCTATCACCGGCATCCGCGAGATGTCGACCATCGCCACCCCGCCCGAGGAACGGCACCCCGTGCTCACGTTCGTCGGCGCCCAGGACGACAAGCAGGTGGCCGCGGCCATCCACCGCGAGCTGCTGCGCGACGGACAGGTGTTCTACCTGCACAACCGGGTCGAGTCGATCGACAAGGCGGCCCGCAAGCTGCGCGAGCTGGTGCCCGAGGCGCGGGTCGCGGTGGCCCACGGCCAGATGAGCGAGGAACAGCTCGAGAAGGTGATGGTCGGCTTCTGGGAGAAGGAGTTCGACGTCCTGGTCTGCACCACGATCGTCGAGTCCGGCATCGACATCCCCAACGCCAACACGCTGATCGTCGAGCGGGCCGACCTGCTCGGCCTGGCCCAGCTGCACCAGATCCGGGGCCGGGTCGGCCGGGGGCGCGAGCGGGCGTACGCGTACTTCCTGTACCCCCGCGAGAAGCCGCTGACCGAGCAGGCCCACGAGCGGCTGGCCACCATCGCCCAGCACACCGAACTGGGCGCCGGCATGTACGTGGCCATGAAAGACCTCGAGATCCGCGGCGCCGGCAACCTGCTCGGCGGCGAGCAGTCCGGCCACATCGAGGGCGTGGGCTTCGATTTGTACGTGCGGATGGTCGGCGAGGCCGTCCAGGCGTTCAAGGGCGAACGCCCCGAGGAGGAGCCCGAGGTCAAGATCGACCTGCCGGTCGACGCGCACCTGCCGGTCGACTACATCTCGGTCGAACGCCTGCGCCTCGAGATGTACCGCAAACTGGCCGAGTCCCGCGACAACGCGAAACTCGACGAGGTCGTGGCCGAGATGACCGACCGCTACGGCGAGCCCCCGGCCCAGGTGGCCAACCTGATCGCGGTGGCCCGGTTCCGCCAGGTGGCCCGGGCCTACGGCCTCACCGACGTGTCGATGCAGGGCAAGCACATCCGGTTCAGTCCGCTGCCGCTGCCCGACTCGAAGCAAATGCGGCTCAAGCGCTACCACCCCGACTCGGTCTACAAGCACGCCACCGACCAGGTCAGCGTGCCCCGCCCCAGCACTCGCCGGGTCGGCGGCGAGGCGCTGCGCGACCAGGCCCTGCTCGAGTGGTGCGCCCAGCTGCTCAAGGACGTTCTGGGCGAGGTTCCGGCCCCCGCTTCGACCGGGGTCGGGTGATCTCGCTCATATGCCACGTGAGAGAGTCAACGTCATGCAGCGTGCCCGCCGTCTCGCATCCATCGCCGTCGTTGCGTCCCTCGGCCTGGCCGGCCTCACCGCCTGCCGCTCCGAGCCGTCCGTGGCCGCCTACGTCGGCAACGACACCCGCATCACCGAGAAGCGGGTGCAAGAGGTCTGGGACGACGCCTTCGCCGCGCTGCAGAAGACGAACGCCGAGGCCGAGGCCAGCGCGCCGCCCGCGGCCCTGTCCATCACCAGGTCCGACGTCGTCCGCACCCTGGTCAGCAACAACGTCCTGACCGAGGTGGCCAAGCGCGAATCCGTGACGGCCCCCACCGAGCTGCCGCTGGGCGACTACGCAACCCAGCTGCGCCTGCCCCAGGACGCCGAGTACGTGCGCCTCTACGCCGAGTCGGACGCGCTGATCCGCGCCCTGCGCACCAAGGTCCAGGCGGCCGCGGCCGACGTCACCGACGACGACCTGCGCGAGGTCTTCGACGTGCTGATCGAGGCCAAAGAGGTCCCCGAGGGCACAACGTTCGAACAGTTCAAGACCCAGCTCCCCGCCGAAAACCTGGCCCTGGTGAAAACGGCCGCGGCGGTACGCAAAGAGGTCGCCGAGACCACCGACTCCATGAAGATCACGGTGAACCCGCGCTACCAGCCCCTGGTGATCCCGGTCCTGGAGTTCCAGACCCAGGACGGCGCCCTGAAGCCCCTGGTCAACGTCCCCCTCGGCGGGTCCCCGGAAAGCAACCTGGTGACCGACGTCTCATAGCGTCGACTCACCTTCCGAAGCCACCGGCCGCCGCACCTGGCAGCCGGTGGCTTTTGCTCGGGGCATGACCGCCGCTTCTTGACGGCTCTGAACGAGGCGGCAGAGGCGGGGGATGCCTGTTTGAGCCCGGTCGCTGTTGCTGATGCCGACGCTGTGGCGTGGCCGCCGCCTGTCAGGTGTGCCGCTACCTTCGTGACCGCCGACGTGCTTCGTGGAGCCCCTGCCTGTGGATAACGCGACGTTCTCCGCTTGACAAGCGATAGCCTCCTTTCCTGTTTCCCGGGCGGGCGGGGGAGGCGGTGGCTGGCGGCCTGCTTGAAGATTTCGGACGTCGCCTCGTTGCTCCCGCGGCCGGCTGGACCCTCGTCCCGGTCAGTTCAGAACTGAGAGCGCGGCCGGCGCGAGGTCCTGCTCGCGGCGAGCGGGTGTGCTGGAGTCGTCTTCGTGACGGTCCTCGCGGGTTCGCGGGAAGCGGGTGTGCTGGAGTCGTCTTCGTGACGGTCCTCGCGGGTTCGCGGGAAGCGGGTGTGCTGGAATCGTTCTCGCGGCGGTCTCGCCTGCTCATGGGAAGCGGCCGGTGGGTCTCGATCTGCGAAAGTCGCGGGGACCGGGTGGGTCGGTCCAGCTCACGGTGGTCAGCCGGAGCCGTAGGGATGGGTCTGGCTCGACCCGATCAGAGCAGGGTGGCGAGGAGCGGGCGGATCAGGCGGGCGCGTTCTCGTTGCCAGGGGCGCAGCGTGGGGTGGCCGGGCGGGGCGGCCAGGGTCGAGCGGTAGCGCCACATGCCGCCCAGCGCGGCCACGAAGCGCGCGGCGTCGCCGGGCAGCGCGTCGAGTATTTTCGTGGCGGCTCGCAGCGCGGCGGCCGGCCCGTCACGGTGACCGGCACCGACGATGTCGGCGGCGAGCCGGGCCCGGTCGAGCCAGGGCGCGCCGGCGCAGCCGAAGCTCCAGTCGACGAGCACAGCGCGCCGGGCGACCAGATCCACGATCGCGTTGTCGGCTCGGACGTCCTGGTGAACGAGGGCGGTACCAGCCGTCCACCCCTGCCACCTCGCGGCGAGTTCGGCCAGGGCCGCGACGTTCTGCCGCTCCCACCCGTCGAGCAATGCGGGATCGCCCGCAGCCAGCAACTCCCACCCGTCGAGGTCGGTGAGGATCTGCCCGATCGGCGGCACCACATCCGGCGCCGGCAACGCCCCGATCACCTCGCAGGCGTCCCTGACCAGCCCGACCCCGTCACCAGTCCACGGCGGCCCGGCCGGAACCCCCTCGGCCACCGACATCACCAGCGCAAACCAACCGTCAGCCCCGCACGCGATATCAGCCGCGCCCGCACCTTCGCCCCCGGTCTCGGGTCTGGCCGCGCCCGCAGCTTCGCGGGCGCCCTTGGCGGCGGCCGCGATCCTGATCACGCCCTCGGTCGTGACCTCGATCGAGCCCAGCAGCACCGGTGCCGGCGTCTCCACCGGCAGTGCTGCCAGGGCGACCGCCTCGCGCTGATAGAACCGGTGCGAGGGCTCGCTGACCGCCCGCGACACGGCCTTGACGAAGACCCGCCGCCCGTCCGCCAGTCGCAGAACTGCAGCCGGCCCCGGTGACATCCCGCCGTGCACGTCCCGGCTGCCGACAATCGAAGCTCCACACACCCGCTGCACGCCGGCCGCCAGCTCAGCCGGCGCATCCCGCCATGAGGGCCGCGTCGCGAACAACGCCTACCTCCTCCCGCCCCGCCGGCAGCGACTCCACAACCCGCCGCGCAGCGAACGTGCCACCGCGGACGGGGCGAAATCGGGGCGGCGAGCGTCAATACCGCCGCGCCCTGCCTGGCGGCCCGCCGCCAAACCGCCCGGTGCCACGAAGTGGACACCACCAAGCTGCGCCCCGCCAGCTGGCGGGAACCACCAAGCTGCGCCTCGCTACCTGGCGGGAACCACCAAGCTGCGCGCCGCCACGTAGCGGGAACCACCAAGCTGCGCGCCGCCAAGCCGCCCGGGCCGCCAGGTCGAGCGCCACGAAACGGACGCTATGAAGCTGCGCTCCCGAACGGCGTCAAATGAAGCGGTGTGCCGCCGGGCGGCACTCTGCGGCGCGGGGGCGACCCCTCAGACGCCGAGGAGGGTGCGGAGGTGGCGTGGGGGCGGGGAGCCGTGGGCGAGCATCGCGTCGTGCCAGGCCTTCGGGGTGGCGCCGAAGGGGCGGGCGGCGGCGATGGCGGCGACCTCGGTGTAGCCGACGAAATACGTGGAGAGCTGGGTCGACGTCAGCAGGGCCCGGCGCCACTTGCCGGCGGCCTCGCCCTCCTCTTGGAAGCCGGGGCCGGTCATCAGGGCCATGGCCTCGTGTTCCGGCAGGTCTTCGCAGTGGACCAGTTGGTCGATGATGGCGTTCAGGCTCATGCGCAGCTGCATCTTGAGCTGCTGCAGCCGCACCGGAAGGCCGCCGAAGCCCAGGTCGGCCATCGCCTCTTCGGTGTAGACGGCCCAGCCCTCGACGAACGGGCCCGACCAGCCCAGCGCGCGCACCCGGGTCGCGGCGCGGAA
The DNA here is from genome assembly GCF_024137025.1 of Paractinoplanes aksuensis. Taxonomy (GTDB): domain Bacteria; phylum Actinomycetota; class Actinomycetes; order Mycobacteriales; family Micromonosporaceae; genus Actinoplanes; species Actinoplanes aksuensis. The sequence continues at coordinate 18,302 of NZ_JAMYJR010000054.1, read as the reverse complement.
GCGGCGGCTGTGGGCCAGCTGCAGGAAGTGGCCAGGCATCGCCTCGTGGATGGTGAGGTCGCGCAGCATGTGGTTGTTGTATTCGCGGTAGAACGACTCGACGCGCTCGGGCGACCAGTCGCCCGGAGTGGGCGCGATGCAATAGAACGTGGGCAGGTCGGCCGTCTCGAGCGGGCCCGGCGGGTCGCAGTAGGCCACGGCCACGCCGCGGGCGAACTCCGGCATCTCTTCGATGACGCACGGGTCGTCGAGCAGGGTGACCAGGTCGTGTTTGCGGACGAACTCGGTTGCCTCGTCCATGGTGGTGCGGGCCAGCTCGACGATGGTGTCGTCGGTGGGATGCTGCGCGCCCAGCGTGTCGAGGGCGCGGCGGACCGTTTCGTCGGTGGCGGGCCCCTCGATGAGCTCGGCCGCGGCCTGGCGCAGGCGTTCGCCGACGCTTTCCAGGTTGGCCCGGGCCCGGGAGAGCACCTCGGCCGCCGGCAGTTCCGTGTCGAGCGTGTGCCAGAGGCGGGCCTCCCACAGGCGGCGGCCCAGACGCGGGTCGCGACCGGGTTCGCCGCTGTCGACCCGGGCGCGCAGCCAGCCGTCGAACTCGGTGAGCGCGCTCAGCGCGGCGGCCGAGGCCGGCTCGACCGTGGCGCGCAGGCCGGGCTCGTGCGCGAGCAACGCGGGCACCTCGTCGCGGATCAGCGCGGCCGTGCCGGCGAACTGGCCGATCGCCGTCTCGGCGTGGATGCGGGGCACGTCGCGCAGCACCGCCCGGGCCGTGGCCAGCGCGTCGGGGATGGCCGCGAGACGACCGGCCAGGCTGGTCAGGCGTTCGGCGGCGGGGGCGAACGGGCGGGCCATCAACGCGTGCAGCAGCGGGCCGGGGTTGTGGTCGAGCGGGTTCCACTCGTGTTCGCGGACGTCGCTCAGCTCGAACAGGCCGCGCTCGGCCAGGGCGCTGAGGATGGCGTGGTCGACCTGATCCTCGGGTGGCAGCGCCTCGGCGTCGACACCGGCCAAGGCGTCGGTCGCGTCGCGCAGCATGGCCAGACGGGCCTGGGTCGCGGCGGGCGACAGGTCGGGCAGGCGGTCGTCGAACCGGTGGTCACCGGTGTAGGTGGCCAGCCCGGGCGAGCTCTCGAGGACGGCGTCGACGATGCTCTCGGCGAGGGGTACGAACTCCGGCATGCCGTGAAAGTTACTCGTCCCCACCGACATTTTTCGGCTCCGCCGCTCGCACGTCGTCGGCGTACCGCAGCGCCGCCCGGCGAAGCTCCTGCTCGGGGTCGCCGCCCTCGGCCACGATCCGCAGCAGGCGGGCCCCCAGCCCGTCGTCCGTGGGCAGGGCCACGTCGAGACCGGCCCGGTGCGTACGCTGAAGGATCTTGGCGGCCAGGGCCAGGGCGGGCTGGCTCAGGGCGATGCCGTCGAGCGCCGAGTCGCGAGACTTCTCGGCCTTCTTGATGCGGTCCCAGTTCTCGGTGATCTCTTCGAGGTCGGTCACCCGGGCCCCCGCGAACACGTGCGGGTTGCGGCGCACCATCTTGTCGACGAGCCCGGCCGCCACGTCGTCGACGTTCCACGCCTCGTCCTCGGGCAGCTCCTCGGCCAGCCGCGAGTGCAGCACGATCTGCAGCAGCACGTCGCCCAGCTCCTCGCGCAGCGCGTCGGTGTCGCCGGCCTCGATCGCGTCGTACGCCTCGTAGCTCTCCTCGAGCAGGTAGGGCGCGAGGCTACGGTGGCTCTGGGCCCTCTTCCAAGGGTCGCCGCCGGGTGAGACCAGCTGGTCCATCACCGCGACGGCGTCGAGCAGGCGGGCGCCGGGCGGATCCCACGAGCCGTACATCAGCTCGAGCTCGGCCAGCGCGGGTTCGCGGGCCAGCCGCAGGCCGAGCGTGCGGGCGAAGCCCTCGTCGCCGGTCGGCCCGGCCAGCCAGATCACGGCCTCGCCGTTTCCGGCCAGCTCGGCCAGCAGCAGCTCGGGGTCGCTCGCGATGACCGTGACCGGCACGCCGCTGCGGCGCAACGCCTCCGCCTGCTCCGAATCACCGGCGGCGAAGACCGGGTACGCCCGCAGAGCGTCCCAGGCTGCGGCCGTGAGCAGCCCCGCGGGCAGCCGCGGCGAGGTGACGAGCAGAACGATGCGCGCGGTCACGCGAGGAACCCCCCGGCCCAGGCGGCGAACTGTTCGGCGGACAGGCCCGACTTGTCGTCGTAGTCGTCCAGGCCGACGCCGTCGGAGTGCTGGCCGTAGCCGGCCTCGTCCTGGAACGCCTTCAGCAGGTTGAGCTCGGGCACCGGGGAGTACGTCACGGTCGCCGAGCCTACCCACCCAGTTCGGCCCGGCGCCGCAGCAGAGCAGCCCGCGCCCGCAGCGCCACACCCAGGTTGGCGGCTGCCACCACGCCCAGCGCGCCGACCACGACGATCAGCCAGGTCGGCACGACGGGCGCGATCACCACGGCTCCCACGGCAAAGATCGTCCACGCGATCAGGCCGAGCCAGCCGGCCACCACCCGGTCGCGGGCGAACAGCGGCATCCGGCGTGTGACCACCCAGCCGCCGAACGTCGCCCAGGCCAGCCCGATGAGCACCAGCACCCCGAACGCCGCCTGGGTGCGCGCGGGCAGGCCGGGTTCGGTCGCCCACAGCACCCCGATCAGCGCGCTGCCGGCCAGCCCGGTCAGACCCACTCCGGCGTACGTCATTCGCCTGCGCAACGACAGCCGGGTTCCCAGCCGGCCGAGCAGATCCTCCGGCGTCATGCCTCGTACCCCTTCCGCAGCAACTCGTCGCGCAGCAGTCGACGGCCCCGGTTGAGCCGCGATTTGACCGTCCCCACCGGCACCGCGCAGATCTGGGCGCACACGTCGAGCGACAGGTCCTCGAGATGAAACAGGAGCAGGACCTCCCGCTCCCGGGCCGGCAGGGCGGCCAGAGCCCCGGCCACCAGCTCCCGGTCGACAACGGCCGACGCCTCGTCCGGCAGCTCATCGACCGGCGGCGGTTCGGGGATCGCGTACGCGTCGCGCAGCCGGTTCATCACGGCCCGCCGGGCGATCGCGTACAGCCACGGCCCGAAGCGATCCGGCTGTCGCAGTTTCGGCAGGCCCCGCACGACCGCCAGCCACACTTCCTGCACCACGTCGTCGTCGCGGCGCCCGAGCATCCGCGCGACGTACCGCTCGACCCGCCCGTGCCAGGCCCGCACCAGCTCGGCGAAGGCATCCCGCTCACCCAACTGGCACCGGACGACCATCAGCTCGTCACTCATCCGCCCTCCTCCGCACTGTTCAGTCGGGCGGGGCGGGGAAAAGGTTCGCTACTTGGCGGACTTGTCGATCAGTTCGGCGCCGGTGGGGACCAGGAAGGCGTCCGGAGGCACGGTTTCTGAGTACGACGTCAGGGCCTGATCGATGCGTTGGCCGTCGATGGTGGCGGTGAAGCTGGCCAGGATGCCCTCATTGGTCACGCACACGTCGAACGTGCGGGCCGGGCTGCTGAGCACCTTCAGACAGGTGGCGTGGCGGCCTGTGATCGTCGTGTCGTGCTGTTCTGTTTCGACGGCTGGGTCGAGCGCGGCTGTGGCCAGCATCGCCTGGGCCGCCTCGGGGGAGACGAGCGGTGCTTCGTCCAAGCCGGCCGCGGCGGCCGGGTCGACGGTCGCTGACGTGCAGGAGTTGCCTTCGCAGCGGATCGTCACCGTGGTTGTCGTGATCAGGCGGCCGCCGGGGTAGACGTACGCGGCCCGGCCCGGGCGCTGGGCCCGGCTCACCGTCGCCGTCTCGCCGCCGGCCACCTGGTATTTCGCGCTGTAGGTGAGGGCCGAGCCCGCGGCCAGCTGGTCGGCCGTCTCGGTGATCAAGTTTTCCCTGGTCAGCGGGGCCGCGCTGGCCTCGTCGAGGTCGCCGCAGCCGGAGGTGCCGAGCAGCACCGCACCCGCGACGGCCAGGCCGGCGAGTGTCAGGCGCGAAACAGAAGGCACGCCTGACACCTAAGCCCATGGGCGCAACCCTGAGCAAACCAGATTCCGGCTCAGGTACTGCGGGACGCGGCCCGGGACCGCAGCTGCTGCGCGAAGATGTAGCGCCGGATGATCCGGGCCTGGTGCTCGTCGGCCGCCGTGAACACGGCCACCAGCTCGACGATCAGCGGGCCGCGGCGGGGGATCTGCTGGCGCACCGAACTCACCTTGACCGCACGGGCCGGGAATTCGACGATTACGTCGCCCACCTGCATACGCAGAGTGATCTCGTCGCCGGAGGACACCTCGACGTCGGTGAAGTGGGCCCGCACCGCGCCCTCGCTGAGGTCGTGGATCGTGCCCTCGGCGGCGGCCTGACCGGGCAGGATCAGCACGATCGCCTCGCCGCCGCCTCCGCGTACGTAGTCCCGGCTCTGCTCGACGGCCGGCTCCGCGGTCAGCGTCACCTTCACCCGATTCTCGTCGATCACGGCCACGTTGCCCTTCACGGCGTACCGGCCGCGGGGCGCGGCGGCCCAGCGCAGTGTCACCTCGGCGTCGGACGGAGGCCGGTCGTCCAGGGCCAGCGACAGCGTGATCATCTCGGCCGTGGCCTGCACGACTCGCACGTCTGGCAGCGTTTGGCCGTACGCGGTCATCTCGATGTACGACCCGTCGGCGGGAAGCATGGGTGTGCTCATAGTGACGAGGAGATCGGCCGCCGGCGGGGCGGGTTGAGGGAAAGTTCACCGGCCGCGCGTACGACCGACATCGCGGGTCGATACGCTCAGTGCCGTGGTCGGCCGCAGGGTCGCGGTCGGTGAACTGCAGCCTCAAGAGAGTGAACTGCAGCCTTAACAGAGGGAGCGACACGACACATGGCCACCATCGAAGCGATCGTCGCCCGCGAGATTCTCGACTCCCGGGGCAACCCGACCGTCGAGGTCGAGGTCGGGCTCGACGACGGCACGGTCGGCCGCGCCGCGGTACCGTCGGGCGCCTCCACCGGTGCTTTCGAGGCGATCGAGCTGCGTGACGGCGACAAGGGCCGCTACCTGGGCAAGGGCGTCGAGAACGCCGTCGCCAACGTCGAAGACAAGATCGCCGACGAGCTCGTCGGTTACGAGGCGAGCGAGCAGCGCCTGATCGACCAGAAGATGCTCGACCTGGACGGCACGGCCGACAAGAGCGTGCTGGGCGCCAACGCCATCCTCGGCGTCTCGCTGGCGGTGGCCAAGGCGGCCGCGCTGAGCGCCGAGCTGCCGCTGTTCCGCTACGTCGGTGGCCCCAACGCCGCCGTGCTGCCGGTGCCGATGATGAACATCCTCAACGGTGGCGCCCACGCCGACTCGAACGTCGACGTGCAGGAATTCATGATCGCGCCGATCGGCGCCCCGTCGTTCCGCGAGGCCCTGCGCACCGGCGCCGAGGTCTACCACGCGCTGAAGTCGGTGCTCAAGAAGAAGGGCCTGTCGACCGGCCTGGGCGACGAGGGCGGCTTCGCGCCGAGCCTGCCGTCCAACGCGTCGGCCCTCGACCTGATCGCCGAGGCCGTGCAGGCCGCCGGCTTCACCCTGGGCAGCGACATCGTGCTGGCCATGGACGTGGCGGCGACCGAGTTCCACAAGGACGGCGCGTACGTCTTCGAGGGCGCCCCGAAGTCGACCGACGAGATGATCGCGTACTACGCCAAGCTCGCCGCCGAATACCCGATCGTCTCGATCGAGGACCCGCTGGACGAGGAGGACTGGGCCGGCTGGAGCGCGATGACGGCCGAGCTCGGCAACAAGATCCAGATCGTCGGCGACGACCTGTTCGTCACCAACCCGACCCGCATCGGCCGGGGCATCGCCGAGAGCGCGGCCAACGCCGTGCTGGTCAAGGTGAATCAGATCGGCTCGCTGACCGAGACGCTGGACGCCGTCGACCTGGCCCACCGGGCCGGCTTCAAGACGATGATGAGCCACCGTTCCGGCGAGACCGAGGACACCACGATCGCCGACCTGGCCGTCGCGGTGGGCAGCGGCCAGATCAAGACCGGCGCCCCGGCCCGGTCCGACCGGGTCGCGAAGTACAACCAGCTGCTGCGCATCGAGGAGCAGCTCGAGAGCGCGGCCCGGTACGCCGGTGCGGGCGCTTTCCCGCGTTACCGCACGGCGTGACGAACGCCCGCTAATCATGGAGTTGTGGCGCCCGCCGGAACGGGCATAGGTTTCGAGCGGGCGCCACGGCACATGGAGGGGTAGAAGTGACACAGCGACGAGCACCGAGCGGTCAGGGCCCGGCCCGCCGCCCCGGTTCGTCGCGCACCCGCACCACGGGCGCCGTCCGCACCCGGGCCGTGCGCAACACCGGCTCGGTGCCCAAGAAGACCAGCCGCAACCGGCGGACGACCACCGGCGGCCGATCGACCGCCAAGCGCACCCCGGCCCCACGGCCCCGGGCCCTGACCGGCCGCGCGATGGTGCTGATCGTCGTCTTCGTCGCGCTGGCCCTGGCCTACACCTACCCGCTGCGGGTCTATCTCGCGCAGGAGTCGCAGCTGGCCCAGCTCGAGGCCGAGCAGGCCGAGGAACGCCAGCTCATCGCCCAGAAGTCGCAAGAGCTGCAGAAGTGGAAAGACCCGGAATACCTGCGGGCCCAGGCCCGCGAGCGGCTCTTCTACGTCCGGGAGGACGAGATCCCGCTGCTCGTGCGCAACGACCCGGCCGGCGCGGCAGCCGAGGCCGGTCAGAACAAGCCGGCGGCCGCACCCGACCGCTGGTACGACACGCTGTGGAGCAGCGTCCGAGCCGCCGACGCGGAGTCCCCGAACTAGTGAGTGAGAAACCCACAGAGGCCGACCTCGACATCGTGGAGGCCCAACTGGGTCGCCGTCCGCGTGGCACCCGTGCGGTCGCGCACCGCTGCCCCTGCGGCAACCCGGACGTGGTGGAGACGTCGCCCCGCCTCGACGACGGCACCCCGTTCCCCACGCTGTACTACCTGACCTGCCCGCATGCCACCGCCGCGTGCAGCCGCCTCGAGTCGGCGGGCGTCATGCGCGACATGCAGGAGCGCCTCTCGACCGACCCCGAGCTGGCCGCGCAGTACGAAAAGGCCACCGAGGACTACCTGTCCCGGCGCAAGGCGATCGACGACGTGCCCGAGATCGCCCACGTGGCGGCGGGCGGCATGCCCGATCGAGTGAAATGTCTGCATGTCCACCTCGGGCACGCGCTGGCTGTGGGCCGGGGCGTGAATCCTTTCGGGGACGAGGTCCGCGACGCGGTCGAACCGTGGTGGGCCGATGGCCCCTGCGTGGGAAGAGCCGAATAAGTGGAGATCCGCCGCGCGCGCACCACCGACATCCGGGCGATCCGGTCCCTGGTCGACGAGTACACGGCCGACCGCCGGCTGCTCAGCAAGGCGACCGTCACCCTGTACGAGTCGGTGCAGGAATTCTGGGTGGCCGTCGACGAGCGGGACCGGGTGGTCGGCTGCGGCGCCCTGCACGTGATGTGGGAAGACCTGGCCGAGATCCGCACGGTCGCGGTCGACCCGGCCTGCCGCGGGCAGAAGATCGGGCACCGGATCGTCGACCGCCTGCTCGACGTGGCCCGCGAGCTGGGGGTGGCCCGGGTCTTCTGCCTGACCTTCGAGACCCGGTTCTTCGGCTCGTTCGGGTTCACCGAGATCGACGGCGCGCCCGTGCCGCACGCGGTCTACGAGCAACTGCTGCGGTCGTACGACGAAGGTGTAGCCGAATTCCTCGACCTGGAACGGGTCAAGCCCAACACCCTGGGGAACACGAGAATGCTGCTGCACCTATGACGCGGGTGGCCGGGATCGACTGCGGCACCAACTCGATCCGCCTGTTGATCGCCGAGGTCGGCGACGGGAAGTTGACCGACGTCGCGCGGCGCATGCAGATCGTGCGCCTGGGGGAGGGGGTCGACCGCACGGGCCGCCTCTCCGAGGGAGCTATGGCGCGTACGAAAAAAGCTCTTGTGGGTTATGCCGCCGAGATCGCCGAGCTGGGCGTGACCCGGGTGCGCATGTGTGCCACCTCGGCCTCGCGCGACGCCGAGAACGCGCAGGAGTTCCGCGACATGGTCCGCGGGGTGCTGGGCATCGACCCCGAGGTGATCAGCGGCACCGAGGAGGCGGCGCTCTCGTTCACCGGCGCGCTGGCCGGCTTGAGCGCCGAGCCGCCGCACCTGGTGGTCGACATCGGCGGCGGCTCGACCGAGTTCGTCACCGGCACGACCGCGGTCGACCACGCGATCTCGATGGACATCGGCTGCGTGCGGATGACCGAGCGGCACTTCCACAGCGACCCGCCGAGTCCGGCCGAGATCCACAATGCGGAACGGGACATCACGGCCGCCGTCGACATCGCTCTGACCGCGGTGCCCGGCCGTGACGCCAAGACGTTGGTCGGTCTGGCCGGCTCGGTCACCACGGTCACGGCATTGGCGAAAGAACTGACCGAGTACGACGCCACGCGCATCCACCACGCCCGGGTCACCCGGGCCGACGTGTCGCGGGTGACCGCCGAGCTGCTGGCCATGACGGTCGAGCAGCGGCGGGCCCTCCCGGTGATGCACCCGGGCCGGGCCGACGTCATCGGGGCCGGCGCCTTGATCCTGCGCATCATCATGGAGCGGTCGGGTCACGACGAGGTGGTCGCCTCGGAGCACGACATCCTCGACGGCATCGCCTACAGCCTCGCCTGATTCCGGAAAAGGCAGGCGGCAGTACCGCGCTCTTGACGGTATTTCGCATTGCGCAGTACTGTCCCATCCGTGGATACCACCCAGCTGCTCAAGGGTGTCCTGGACCTGGCCGTGCTCGCCGCCCTGCGCGACGGGGACGGCTACGGCTACGACATCCTGCGCCGACTGCGGGCCGCCGGGCTCGACGAGGTCGGCGACGCCTCGGTCTACGGCACCCTGCGGCGCCTGTTCGCCGGCGGCTTCCTGAACACCTATGTGGTACCCAGCGACGAGGGCCCCCACCGCAAGTACTACGGCCTCAACGCCGCCGGCCATGCCGAGTTGCAGCGGTCGGGCAAAGTGTGGCAGGGCTTCGCATCCACCATGGACGATCTGCTTCGCGAGCGGGAGACGGCGTGAACTCCACGGCACAAGACGAGATCACCGAGTACGTCGAGCGCGTGCGCGCGGCGCTGGCCGACCTGCCCGAGGCGACCCGGGCCGAGTTGCTCGAGGATCTGCCGGAACACCTGGCCGAGATCCGGGCCGAGGACACGGTCACCCTGACCGACCGGTTGGGCACCCCCGAGGCGTACGCGGCCGAGCTGCGGGCTACCGCGGCCGGGTTCGTCGGGGGCTTCCCCGACCCGCCCAAGCGCCGGTTCGAACCGCTGCAGGCGGCCCGGGCCGACGTGATGAAGGTGCTCGGCACCGCCGACGTCAAGGTCGGCCCGGTGCTCGGCTACCCCAAGGCCAGCGACTTCCTGCGGCTGCTGCGCCCGGCGTGGTGGGTGCTGCGCGGCTACCTGGCCGCCATGGCTGTGGCCTACTTCCTCGACGCCCAGTCGACCGTCGGCCTGCTGCCCCGCATCGGCAACAGCACGCTGATCGCGCTGGTGCTGCTGGCCGGCTGCATCGTCGCCTCGATCGCGCTCGGCCGGCGCCGCTTCGAGCTGAACCAGTGGAAGCGGGTGGCGCTGTACGGCGGCACGACCGTGCTGATCTTCTTCGCGATCGGCGGCTTCTTCAGCGCCGACAGCGACGTACGCGACCCCGGCTACAACGACGTCGGCTACTCGGGCGGCGGTAACCCGTACGACTACATCCAGGACGTCTTCGTCTACGACAACCAGGGCCGGCTCGTGCCGGGGGCGCGGCTGTTCGACCAGGACGGCCAGCCGATCCAGATGGGCAACGCGTACTGCAGCGACGAATCGACCGGCGAGGTCTCGCACACTCGCAGCATGGGTTATCCGTACTGCCCCGAGGCCGCGCCCTTCGCGTCACCGGCCCCGGACGCGACGGTCACCGCCGATCCGAGCGAGCCGGCCGAGGAGCCGAAGCCCGACCCGGCCCCGACGAGCGCGTCCCCCTCGAAGTAGGCGCAGACAGAATCGTTACTGTTCCTCCGGCGACCGGCCCCACCCCCCCCGGCCGGCACTCGAGAGGAACACCTGCTGTGACCAACCCGGTTGACCGTCCCGGCTTCCCGCTCGCCACCGACGTCCGGCCGCCCGAACTGCCGTCGAAGAAGACCAACGTGCTCAAGGTGGTCGGGGCGGTCGTCGTCGCGATCATCGTGGCGCTCGGGGTCTACGCGCTGTCGTCCCTGCTGCTCGGCGGCGACGGCGCGAGCGACGCCAAGGCCGGTGACTGCATCGCCTCGGACCAGGAAGTGAAGAACGAGGGCACGACCGAGACGGGGGCCGAGGTCGTCGACTGCTCCTCGGACGAGGCGAAGTTCGCCGTCGTGGCCCGGGTCGACGGCGAGGGCTCGACCCAGAGCAAGGCCTGCGACAAGTTCTTCAAGGCCGAGGAAGTGTTCTACGTCTTCGCCAACAGCAAGGACGACGGCTACGTGCTGTGCCTGCGCCCCAAGGCCTGACCGGGGTGGGCCTTTCCCGTACGCCCGAAGAGGTCTCGGCCGCCGCGGCCGGGGCCGCCTCGCTCAGCGTGCTGGACGCCGGCATAGCGGACTGTTTCGCCTGCCCGCGCCTGGTCGCCTGGCGTGAGGAGGTCGCCGTCACCAAGCGGGCCGCCTTCCGCGACCAGGACTACTGGGGCCGCCCGGTGCCCGGCTTCGGCCCGGCCGACGCCCGGATCGCCATCCTCGGGCTGGCCCCGGCCGCGCACGGCGGCAACCGCACCGGCCGCATCTTCACCGGCGACCGCTCGGGCGACGTGCTCTTCGCCGCGCTGCACCGGGCCGGGCTGGCCAACCAGCCCACCAGCGTGTCGGCCGACGACGGGCTGGCGCTGACCGACCTGCGGATCTTCGCCGCCGTCCGGTGCGCCCCGCCCGACAACAAACCGCTGCCGATCGAGCGCGACACCTGCGCCCCGTGGGTGCACCGCGAGCTGGAACTGATCCGCCCGACCGTGCGGGTGGTGGTCGCGCTGGGCGCTTTCGCCTGGCAGGCGTGGTGGCCGGCGATGACCCACGTGTACGGCGTGAAGCCGCCCGTACCCCGGCCGAAGTTCGGCCACGGGCGGCTGGTCAGCCAACCGGGTGTGCCCGATCTGCTCGGCTGCTTCCATGTCAGCCAGCAGAACACCTTCACCGGTAAGCTCACCCCGGCCATGCTCGACGACGTCTTCACCGAAGCGAAGCAGCGGGCCGGAATCTAGGGAAAGAAGCGGATGGCGCTCGCACTGGTGCGACGGTGGTGGCCCTTGGCCGCCGTCCTCGTGCTGCTCTCGGGCACCGCGCTGGCCGCCACCCGCTCCGAGCCCCAGCTCGACCAGATCGCCCGGGACGAGCCGGCCTCGCAGGCGCCGCTGCTGCCCACCGCCCGGCCCTCGTTCCAGTCGCCGCCCCCGCCGCCCGAGGCCGCGCAGGGCCTGCCCGACTGGATCGACAAGGTGGCCCTGGCCGTCGTCGGCCTGATCGTGCTGGTCGTGGTCGGCCTGCTCATCTATTCGCTGGTGCGCGATCGGCGGCGGCGCTCGGGCCGGAACGACCGCCGCAAGCGCCGCGACAACCAGCCCCGCACGGCCGAAGAGCTGGTGGCCGCGCTCGACGCCGGCCTCGAGGAGCTCTCCGACACCGACCGCGACCCGCGCCGGGCCGTGATCGCCTGCTGGGTCCGGCTCGAACAGGCGGCCGCCGCGGCCGGAACCCCGCGCCACCCCGGCGACAGCCCGACCGACCTGGTCGGCCGCCTGCTGCGCGAGCAACAGGTCGACGCGCGGGTGCTGGCCGCGCTGCTCGAGGTCTACCGCCAGGCCCGCTACGCCACCCACACGGTCGACGACCAGATGCGCAGCCAGGCCCGGTCGGCCCTGGAACGGCTGCGGGCCGACCTCGGCGCGGGGGTGAGCGCGTGACCACCGGCGGTCTCGACGACCTGTTCGGCGGCGGCCGTGAGCAGGTCGTGGTGGCCGACGAGCCCGCACCGCCGCCGCGGCGGCGCTCGTGGGTGGCCTGGGTGCTGCGCAACCTGCTGCTGATCGGCTTGTCCACCGCGGTCGTGGTGGCGGCGCTGCGGGTGGCCGACACCGAGATCTCGATCCTGTTCGTGGTGGCCGCGCTGACCGGGCTGCGGCTGGTGCTGCTGGCCGTGGCCGAGGTCCGCCCGCCACCGGCGCCGAAACGGTCCGACCGGCGCGGCAGCTCCGACAACACGGCCGGCACCGACTCGATGCGCGCCGCCGTCCGCCGGTGGGAGCGCAGCCTCGAACGGGCCCAGGCCGACGACGAATCGTATGCGCGTAACGTTCTGCCGGTGCTGGCCGAGATGGCCGACGAACGGCTGCGGCTGCGCCACGGCATCACCCGCGAGACCGACCCCCGCCGGGCCCGTGAACTGCTCGGTGACCCGCTCTGGGCCGCGCTGCACGACCGGGGGCGACCCCGGCTGAAGACGCGTGACCTGGAGTCCTACGTGGACGTCCTGGAACGACTGTGAGAAGGGTGCAATGGTGACGGAGTCAGGCGTGCAGGCCCTACCCCCGTACGAGGTGGGCCGGCTGGCCGGTGCGGTGCTCGATACGGTGGGCAGCGTCGTGGTCGGCAAGCGCGACTCGCTCGAGCTGGTGCTGGCCGGCATCCTCGCGGGCGGTCACGTGCTGCTCGAAGACCTGCCGGGCCTGGGCAAGACGCTGACCGCCCGCTCGTTCGCGCAGGCGCTCGGTCTCGACTTCCGCCGCCTGCAGTTCACCCCCGACCTGCTTCCGGCCGACGTGACCGGCTCTTTCCTGTACGACCAGCGCAAGGGCGACTTCGCCTTCCGGGCCGGCCCGGTCTTCACCAACATGCTGCTGGCCGACGAGATCAACCGGACGCCGCCCAAGACCCAGTCCGCGCTGCTCGAGGCCATGCAGGAGAAGCAGGTGTCGGTCGAGGGCGTCACCTACCGTCTCGACCCGCCCTTCCACGTCCTGGCCACCGCCAACCCCATCGAGTACGAGGGCACGTACCCCCTGCCCGAGGCCCAGCTCGACCGGTTCATGCTGCGCGTCTCGTTCGGCTATCCGACCGCCGAGGAGGAGTGGGAGGTCCTGCAGCGCCGCATGAGCCGCCGCCAGGAAGAGACGTTCCTGACCCCGGTGGTCGACGCCCGCACGCTGCAGTCGATGCAGGCCGCGCTCGAAGAGGTCACTGTCGAGGACTCGATCGGCCGCTACATCGTGGCGCTGACCGCGGCCACCCGCGAGCACCCGTCGGTGCTGGTGGGCTCGTCCCCGCGCGGCTCGCTGGCCCTGCTGCTGCTGGCCCGGGCCCGGGCCGCGATGGCCGGGCGCGACTTCGTGGTCCCCGAGGACGTGAAGGACGTGGCCGGTCCCGCGCTGGCCCACCGCATCACGCTGCGCCCCGAGATGTGGCTGCGCCGCGTCGACCCGTCGTTCGTGGTCGACGAGGTGCTGCAGGCCACGCCGGCGCCGGCCAGCGGGGCCCTGCCCACGTACGCCACCGGCCACACCACGGCGTGACCGTGCCCGAGCCGCTGCTGCGCCGAGCCGTGCCCCCGGCCGTGGCCGAGGCCGGCGGCGGTCCGGCCTGGGCGCCGACCCGGGCCCTGGGCCGGGCCGTGCTGCTCACCGGCCTGCTGCTGGTGCTCGGCGTCGCGCTGGGCCGGGTCGACCTCGTGCTGCTGGCCGCGCCGTTCGCGATCGGCGCCGCCGTCCACCTGCGCCGGATGCCCCGGGCCACCCCCGAGCTCACGATCGACGCCGACGAGGAGCTGCTGGTCGAGGGGGGCCAGGTCAGCGCCTCGGTGACCGTCACCAACCCCGACCGCATCCCGTACGACCTGGTGGTCGTGCGGGCCCGCACCTCGCGCTGGCTCAAGCTGGAGCAGGCCGACCGGCCCTTCGCGGTGGCCGTGGCGGCCGACGGGTGGGCCGCGGTCGACCTGGCCGGCGACGCGCTGCGCTGGGGCCGGCAGGACGTCGGCCCGGCCGCGGCCCGGGTCGCCGCCTGCGGTGGACTGCTGGCCTGCCGTCCGGTGCTCACCCCGGCCCACGGCGTGCGGGTCTATCCGGTCACCGACCCGTTCAACGCGATCGAGGCCATGCCGGCCGCGGCGGGCCTGGTCGGCGCCCACCGGTCCCGCCGCATGGGCGAGGGCGGCGAGCTGGCCGGGGTGCGGCCCTTCGCCCCCGGGGACCGGTTGCGCCGCATCGACTGGCGGGTTTCCCTGCGTACGCGGGATCTGCACGTCGCTTCGACCCTGTCCGACCGGGACGCCGAGGTCGTGCTGCTGCTCGACGTGCTGGGCGAGGTCGGCCTGTCGGGCGGGGTCGGCGGCAGCGCCTCGGTGCTCGACACGACCGTCCGGGCCGCGGCCGCCATCGCCGAGCACTACCTGCAGCGCGGCGACCGGGTCTCGCTGCTCGAGTTCGGCGCCTCGGCCCGCCGCCTGCGCCCGGCCACCGGCCGCCGGCAATACCTCACCGTCCTGGAATGGCTGCTCGACGTGCGGGCCGACCCGCTCGAGCACGAGCACGACTTCGGCGCCCACCACGTGTCGTCGGACGCGCTGGTCATGGTGCTGACCCCGCTGATCGACCCACGGTCGGCCGACATGCTGGCCTCGCTGGCCCAGTTCGGCCGGTACGTGGTCGCCGTCGACACGTTGCCGGCCGGTGCGGCGCCCGAGGTGCGTGGCCCGTGGACACCGGTCGCGACCCGGCTGTGGCAGCTCGAGCGGGGCAACGTGCTGGGCCGGCTGCAGGAACACGGTGTGCCGGTCGTCGACTGGGCCGGGGCCGGCAGCCTCGACCTGGTGCTGCGCGACGTGTCCCGGCTCGCCTCGGCGCCGAGGGGGCGCTGATGCTGGCGATGATCACCCGACGGGCCGGGAACGCGCGGCGGGTCTTCTCCCGGGCCACCGTGCTGCCGTTCCTGGTGCGCTGCGCCATCGGCGTGAGCGGCATCATCGCCATGTCGGTGGCCTGGCCGATCGAGCTGTTCGGCACGCAATACTCCGTGCCGCTGGTGGCGGTCGCCCTTTATCCGGCGTTCGCGCCGCGCGGGCGGGGCGCCACCTTCGCCGCGCTGACCGTGATCACCGGGTGGGTGCTCGACACCGCCTTCCAGGACGCCTCGATCGAGCTGTGGCGGGTGCTGACCATCGCGTCGGCTCTCTACCTGGGTCATTCGCTCACGGCCCTGGCCGCCGTTCTGCCGTACGACTCGGTGGTCAACATCGACGTGCCGGGGCTCTGGGTGGCCCGGGCGCTGGCCGTGATCCTTGTCTCGGCCGTGCTCACGGTGCTCGTTCTGGCCCTCAGCGCCCAGTTGGCCGGGGGCCCGTTCCTGCTCGCCACCGTGGTCGGACTGGCCGGTGCCGCAGCCGCCACGCTGCTGATAGCACGGCTCATTCATAGACCGTGAAATATCCCGGTAATTTGTGTGTCATAGCACTTGACAAATCGCTTTGACGAGGATCACACCAGGAGGCGCTGGAGGGTCGTCACGCGCGAGAATGGCTCATGTGAATCCGCAGCGCATCGTCGTCGTCGGTGCAGGGCACGTCGGTCTATACGCCGCCCTGCGCCTGTCGAAGAAGCTCAACCGGCGCCGGGCCGAGGTCGTTGTCATCGACCCGCAGCCGCACATGACGTACCAGCCGTTCCTCCCCGAGGCGGCGGCCGGCAACATCTCCCCGCGGCACAGCGTCGTGCCGCTCCGCCGCGAGCTCAAGAAGTGTCGCGTGGTGGCCGGTGAGGTCACCAAGGTGGAGCACGCACGCAAGACGGTGACCATCCAGCCCATCGAGGGCCCGGCCACCGAGATGAGCTACGACCACATCATCGTGGCCCCGGGCTCGGTCTCGCGGACGCTGCCGATCCCCGGCCTGAGCGAGCGCGGCATCGGCCTCAAGACCATCGGTGAGGCCATCTACCTGCGTAACCACATCCTCGACCAGCTCGACGTCGCGGCCGTCACGCCCGACCCCGAGGTCCGCAAGGCCGCGCTGACCTTCGTCTTCGTCGGCGGTGGCTTCGCCGGCATCGAGGCCCTGGCCGAGATGGAGGACGTCGTCCGCGACGCCATGCAGTACTACCCGGAACTCGACAAGAACGAGATCAAGTTCGTCCTGGTCGAGGCCACCAACCGGATCCTGCCCGAGGTCGGCCCCAAGATGGGCGCGTACGCGGCCCGCGAGCTCGACAAGCGCGGCATCTCGCTGCGTCTGGACACCTTCCTCAACTCGTGCGTCGACGGCGAGATCGAGCTCTCCGACGGCGACAAGTTCCGGGCCGAGACCCTGGTCTGGACGGCCGGCGTCAAGCCGTCGCCCATGCTCGACCACACCGACCTGCCCCGCGGCCCCAAGGGTCACGTCAACTGCCTGCCCACGCTGCAGGTGGCCGACAGCGACGGCAACGTGCTCGAGGGCGCGTGGAGCGCCGGCGACAGCGCCCAGGTGCCCGACCTGACCAACCCCGGCGGCTGGTGCTCGCCGAGCGCCCAGCACGCCGTGCGGCAGGCCCGGGTGCTGGCCGACAACATCCGGCAGGTCGTCCTCGGCGGCGAGCCCAAGGAGTACAAGCACAAGTACATCGGCAGTGTCGCCGGTCTGGGCCTGGGCAAGGGTGTCGCGCACGTCTACGGCATCAAGGTCAAGGGCTGGCCCGCGTGGTTCATGCACCGCTCGTACCACGTGAGCCACATCCCGTCGTTCCACCGCAAAGCGCGGGTGGTCGCCGACTGGACGCTGGCCATGCTGTTCAAGCGCGAGACGGTGGCCCTCAACCAGCTGCACGCCCCGCGCGAGGAGTTCACCGAAGTGACCCCGCCGGTGGCCGGGAAAGCCGACCGCGACAAGGTCGGTGCCGGGTCACGCTGAGACGGCCCCGGGCTTATAAGGTGTCCTGGGAGCGTTGCCGCGCACGGTAGCGCGCCCAGGCCCGCCCGGGTGGTGGAACGGCAGACACGGCCGCCTTAAAAGCGGCTGCCTCACGCAGGCGTGCGGGTTCGAGACCCGCCCCGGGCACCTGTCCTGTCGCGGCCTCCGTTTCGCTTAGACGGGCTTACATTCAGCCTGTTCACAGCATTCCGAGGCTTTCTTGATCAGCCGGACCCCGTACGCTGGTAGGGCACGCCAGACGTGCCTCAACCTCAAAGGGAGGCTGGACACAGTGAAGACTTCCAACCCGGTGCTCTCGCGCCTCGGCCAGGCGGCCGAGCGGGAGCGTACGGCCGGGTACGGGGCGTACGGCCCTGCCGGTGCCGCCCCGGGTTACGGTCAGCCGTATCCCGGTGCGTCGGACTACCCTGCCGCCCCTCCCGCCGTCCGTCCCATGACGGTCGACGACGTGGTCGTCAAGACGGTCACCCTGCTCGGCATCACCGGCGTCTCGGCCGTCGTGGCGTGGAACGTGATCCCCGACTCGATGACCGGCGCCGCCTGGATCGGCGCGGCCGTGATCGGCCTCGTCCTGGGCCTGGTCATCTCGTTCATGCGGATCGCCAACCCCGCGCTCATCGTGGGCTACGCGGTCGTCGAGGGCGTCTTCGTCGGCATGGCCTCCAAGGTCTTCTCGGTGATCGCCGGCTATCAGGGCGTCGTGCTGCAGGCGGTGGTCGCCACCTTCGGCGTCTTCTTCCTGACGGCCTTCCTCTACAAGGCCAAGGTCATCCGGGCCACGCCGAAGTTCCAGCGCGGCATGATCATCGTGATGGGCGGCCTGTTCGCGGTCATCCTGATCAACCTGGTGCTCTCGCTGTTCGGCTTCAACACCGGCCTGCGCGACAACGGCCCGCTCGGCTACATCTTCAGCATCGTCTGCATCGTGGTGGCCGCGCTCAGCTTCATCCTCAGCTTCAACGAGGTCGAAGAGGGCGTCCGCATGGGCCTGCCGCAGCGCTACTCCTGGGTGGCCGCGTTCGGCATCCTGGTCAGCCTGGTCTGGCTCTACATCGAGATCCTGCGCCTGCTGAGCTTCCTCCAAGGCGGCGACGACTAGTAACGCACGATCACTCGAAGCGCCCGCCCCGTCCTCCGACGGGGCGGGCGCTTTTCTGCGGTCGCGCTGTCGCTCACACCGGCCGCCCGCGGTCGCGCCGCTGTCGTCCGCGCGTTGTGCGGCGCCGGTCAACCGCCCTGCGCGCCGCTCGGCCTTCTGCGCGCCGCTCGGCCTTCTGCGCGCCGCTCGGCCTTCTGCGCGCCGCTCGGCCTTCTGCGCGCCGCTCGGCCTTC
>NZ_JAMYJR010000053.1 GCF_024137025.1 Paractinoplanes aksuensis | reverse complement strand
GGCCCGGGCCGCCGTCACCGCGTACGGGATGGCCTCTCGCGCCGTCGCCGGGCCGGCCGCCGCCGCGGCGTGCCGGGCCAGCGTGGCCGCGTCCGCCTGCCCGTCGAGCGCGGTCAGGGCCCGGGTGTGCAGCCGGGCCCGGCGCAGCAGCGGGGTGTCCTCGTAGAGCGTGTCGCGCACCAGCGCGTGGGTGAACCGCACCTGGCCCGGCGCGGGCTCGTCGAGCAGCCCGGCCAGCACCGCCGCCTCGAGCAGGTCGAGCAGGTCGTCGGGGTCGCGCCCGGCCACCGCGGCCAGCGTGTCCAGGTCGGCCTCGCGCCCGAGCACGGCCACCTGGCGCAGCGTGGTGGCCACGGCGTCGGGCAGGCGGGCGATCCGGCGCCGCAGCACCTCGCGGACGCCGGCCGGGATGCCCGACCCGGCCGCGCCCGCGCCCTCGGCCGCGATCAGCCGGGCCAGCTCGCGCACGAACAGCGGGTTGCCGTTGGTGCGCTCGGCCACCAGGGCCAGCAGCTCCGGACCGGCCTCGGCCAGCCCGTGCCGGCGGGCCAGCTCGGCCACCGCGGCCGGGGCCAGGCCGCGCAGCACCAGGTGGGCCGCGGTCGACCCGAGCAGCGCGGCCACCGTCGCGTCGAGCTCGTCGCCGCGGTCGGTCGTGCGATAGGTGACCAGCACCAGCAGGGGGCGCGTGGCCTGCTGCGCGACCACCTGCCGCAGCAGTTGCAGGGTCAGGTCGTCGGCCCGGTGCACGTCGTCGAGCAGCACGGCCGTCGGCCCGGTGTCGAGCCCGCCGGCGATCCGGCGCCCCAGCTCGAACGGGTTGGGTGAGGCGGCCACGAGGGCGGGCTTCTCGAACGGGCTGGGTGGGGCCGCGGCGGGGGCGGGCTTCTCGAACAGGTGGGCCGAGGCCGCGGCGGCCCGGGCGGGCCCCTCGGCCGGGTGGGGCGGGCCGGTTGCCGCCGGATCGGATCCGTTCAGGGCCTCGGTCCAGGCCCAGCCGGGCGGAGCGCCGGCCACCTCGGGGCAGCGGCCCCGGCGGGTGACCCAGCCCGCCCCGGCCAACGTGACCAGGGCGGCCTCGGCCAGGGTGGTCTTGCCGGCGCCGGCCTCGCCCCCGATCATCACGACCCGGGCGCCGTGCTGGGCGGCCTCGTCGGCGGCGGCGGCGATGGTGGCGAGCTCGGCTTCGCGACCGGAGGCGACCGGCGCGGCGATCATCGGGGCGCCCGGCACGGGGACGCCCAGCGCGGGGGCGCCCAGCACCGGGGCGGCGGCCGCCGGTGGCGGGTCGAGCGCGGGGGCCTGGGCCAGGATGGCCGATTCGAGCGCGCGCAGCACCGGGCCGGGGTCGACGCCCAGCTCGTCGGCCAGGTGGTCGCGGGTGCGGCGCAGCACGGCCAGGGCGTCCCCCTGGCGGCCGCAGCGATAGAGGGCGAGCGCGAGCAGCCGGACGGCGGCCTCGCGGCCCGGGTTGTCGTGCCGGTGGCGTTCGAGTTCGGCCACCACCACGGCCGAGCGGCCGAGCGCCAGTTGCGCCTCGGCCCGGGACTCGACGGCCAGCAGGCGCAGCTCGGTCAGGCGGGCCACTTCGGGCCCGGCCCACGGCTCGGCCGCCATCTCGGCGTACGCGTCGCCCTGCCAGCAGTCGAGGGCCTCGGTCAGCAGCCGCAGTTGCTCAGCCGGCGCGGCCGTGGCGGCCGTGCGCACCAGGGCGTCGAAGTGCCAGGCGTCGACCGCCTCCGGCGGCAGGCGCAGCGCGTACCCGGGTGGGGCGCTGACCAGGACGGTGGCCGGGGTGCGGGGGGCCCGGCCCGGTTCGAGCGCGCGGCGCAGATGCGAGATGTGCACCTGCAGGGTGGCCAGCGCCTTGGCCGGCAGCGTGTCGCCCCACAGGTCGTCGACGAGCCGGTCGGCCGACACGACCTCGCCGGCCGCGACAGCGAGACGTGCGAGCACAGCGCGCTGCCGCGGCCCACCGAGATCGGCCGTCACGCCCCGGACGGTGGCGCGCAACGGACCCAGCACGGAGAGGAACACTGCCCGTAAGTTACTCCGAAGATCGTCGCGCGCAGCCCCTCCGAAAGGCTGATTATGCGGTTCAGGGAGTGCGGCTGACCCGCTCGTACGTGTCGGTCGAGACGTCGTCGTGGGCCTGCCGGACCGCGCCCATCCCGCCGCGGCCGAGCGCCCGGCCCAGCCGGTACCGGCCCGCGACGAGCCGCGCGTCGTGTGTCACATCGAGAAACTTAGCGGTTTCGCGCTCTTCCTTTCCGCCTTGGTCCGGTACATGGCCGCGTCGGCCTCGCGCAGCAGGTGGGTGGCGTCGGCGGGCGAGCCGGTGGCCCGGCCGACGCTGGCGCCGACGGTCACCTCGGCCGTGCCCGGCAGCATGATCGGCCGTTCCAGCGCGGCCACGAGCCCGTCGGCCGGGGCCGGGCCGGGCAGCAGGACGGCGAACTCGTCGCCCCCCAGGCGTACGGCCAGCCCGTCCGGCGGGGTCCACGCGGCCAGTCGCTCGGCCACGGCCACCAGCACCTGGTCGCCGGCGTGGTGGCCGTACGAGTCGTTGACCGGCTTGAACCCGTCGAGGTCGATCAGCAGCAGGCCGACCTCGGCGCCGGCCGGCAGCTCACCCAGCCGCTGCTCGAACAGGCTGCGGTTGGCCAGCCCGGTCAGGGCGTCGTGGGTGGCCCGGTGGTGCAGCTCGTCGTGCAGCTCGTGCACCTCGGCCATCCGGGAGTCGAGCTCGGACAGCAGCCGCTCGTTGTCGGTGAACGCCGCCGTCTGCCGGGACAGGACCAGGCCGGTGATCGTCACCGCGCCCACCGCGACGCCCCAGATCCGCAGGTCGCCGCTGTGCCCGAGCAGGGCCGCGAGCAGCAGCAGCTGCACGGCCACGACGGCCGCGTAGGGCAGGCGGCTCGAGCGGCGGCGGGCCGGCGCGGCCGGGCGGGTGGCGGCGCGGCGCATGTGCAGCGACTGCAGCCGCATGCTGACCGGCATGAGCAGGCACGGCAGCAGCTGCGAGACGTAGATGACGCCCGGGTCGTCGTTGCCGGTCACCAGCGTCACGGTGGAGGCGGCGACCGCGGTGCCGGCCACCCCGAGGGCGGCCACGAGGCCGGGGATGCGGGCGAACGGCGCGGTGCCGCCCAGCATCAGCTTGAGCAGCCCGACCGTGATCAGCAGCATGACGGCCGAGGTGGCCGCGGCGCCGGCCAGGTCGGTCCGGTTGCCGTGGGTGACGACCCCGGCCAGCAGGAAGTACCAGAGGAAGACGGCCACGCCGGCCAGCACGGTCGCCGCGTCCAGCCACAGTCGCAGCCGCTGCCGCCCGGTGCCGCCCAACGGGTGGAACACCATCGCGACGACCACGATCAGCATGCCGAGCACGACGAGGCCGGTCTGGACCACGTGCGGCTGGTGCCCGGCCGCCTGGTCGAACAGGGTGAGCACGGTCTGGAAGCCGTCGCCGAGCGTGCAGCACACCCCGGTGGCGAGAACGGCCAGCCAGAAGCGCCGGGCATGCCGGTGACCCGTGTTCAGCCGGGCCAGCCGCCAGGCGCCGACGGCGATGGTGACGTCGAGGGCGGTCTGCACCGCCCACGAGACGGTGGCCCCGCCCGGGCCGGTGAGGAACCACCCGACCAGGGCCAGGCTGAACAGGGACAGCCCGGCCAGCACGGGGTCGGGGGTCAGCCTGCGCCGTAGTTCCACGGTCCTGGAGATCGGCAGCCGGCCGGTCCAGGTGAGTTCTCTTCAACCTTCAAACAACTTTGCCTTGACGGCCGGGGTCGCGTGCCGATGAGAGCGGGCATGATTCGGAAGCGGAACGCCCTCGCGCTCGCCGGGGTGGCCCTCGTGCTGCTCGACGCCGTCTGGCTGGTGGCCGGGCTCGGGCATGAATGGGCTCACCCCGTGCTCGGATGGCTTCCGTTGCCGGTGATCAGCGGCCTGGCCGCGCTCGCGTCCCTGCGGGTCGTGCGCTCGGAGCGGTTCGACCCGGCCACCCGGCGGTTCTGGCGCAGCCTGACCGTCGCCGGCCTGCTGTTCGGGGCGGCCACGGTCGCCAACGCCGTCGACGCGGTCGGCGGCCCGCAGCCGTCGCAGCGGATCGGCCCGGTCGCCATGGCCCTGTACCTGGCGGTCATGGGTGTGGTCATCTTCGCCCTGCTGCGGCTGCCGTCCTGGCAGCGCACCCACGGCGATCGGGTCCGGTTCGCCCTCGACTCGTGCGTGGTGCTGGTGGCCGGGGCCGCCTTCGTCTGGCAGTTCTCGATCCGCGGCAACCAGGAGTGGGTCGAGCAATCCGGCTCGACCGGCGCGGTGCTGGTGATCGTCGCGGTCGGCCTGGTCGCGGTGGTCACGTTCCTCAAGGTCGCCTTTGCCGGCGCGGGCTGGATCGACCGCCGGTCGCTGCACCTGCTGGCGGCGGGCGGGGCACTCAGTGTCGTCTTCGGCGGCCTGTCGCCGTTCCTCGGCGACCGTCCCTACCTGTCGTCGAGCTTCGCCGCCGTGCCGATCGGCGCGCTCGGCATGATCCTGGCCGCGAACCAGCAGCTGCACGGGGACGGAGCCATCCGTAAGCCCCGCCCGCGGCGGCGGCTGAGCGTCCTTCCGTACGTCGCGGTCGTCGCCCTGGACGGGCTGCTGCTCTCGACCGGCGGCGGTGACCCGGCCGTGCGCATCAGCGCCGCCCTGCTCACGGTGCTCGTCATGGCCCGTCAGGTGTACGCGTTGCGCGAGAACCGCCGCCTGCTGAGCACCGTCGACGCCAACCTGTCCCAGCTGCGCGACTACCAGGACCAGCTGTCCCACCAGGCCACCCACGACCCGCTGACCGGGGTCGGCAACCGGGCCCTGTTCGAGCAGACGGCCGAGCTGCTGGTCGCGACCCGGGCCCGCCTGCACGTGGCCCTGCTCGACATGGACGACTTCAAGAACGTCAACGACCGGCACGGCCACCACGCCGGCGACTCGCTGCTGGTGCTGGTCAGCCGTCGTCTGCGCGCGGTCACCGGCCCCCAGGGCATCGTCGTGCGGCTCGGCGGCGACGAGTTCGCGATCCTGCTGCGCGACCTCGACCCGGTGCACGTCGAGGAGATCCTGGGCCGGATGGTGACCGCGCTGCGCGAGCCGACCGGCGCCCCCGGCCGCAGCTCGGCCAGCATCGGCGTCACCACCGCCCGCCCCGGTGACACCCCGGTCGACCTGCTGCGACGGGCCGACGTGGCCATGTACGCGGCCAAGGCGGCCGGCGGCGACCGATGGCAGTGGTTCGACGCGGCCCTCGACGACCAGGCCGGGGAAGCGGCCCGGCTCACCGACGACCTGGCCCAGGCCCTGCTGCGCGACGAGCTGTTCCTGCTCTACCAGCCGATCGTCGAGCTGCCGAGCGGGCGCCGGACCGGGGTCGAGGTGCTGCTGCGCTGGCGCCACCCTGAACTCGGGCTGGTGGCGCCGGACGTGTTCGTGCCGCTGGCCGAGCGCAGCGGAGTGATCGTCGAGATCGGACGCTGGGTGCTCGAGAACGCCTGCCGGCAGGCCGCGGTGTGGCAGCACCGGCACGGGGAGCGGGCCCCGGGCAAGGTCAGCATCAACGTCTCGGCCCGTCAGCTCGCCGAGCCGGGGTTCGTGGCCGAGGTCGAGGACATTCTCTCCCGTACGGGCGTCGACCGCACCCGCCTGCTGCTGGAGGTCACCGAGACGGCCGTGCTCGAGGCCGGCGCCGCGCTCGAGGCCGTGCGCGAGCTGCGCGAGCGGGGCCTGCGCGTGGCCCTGGACGACTTCGGCACCGGCCAGAGCTCGCTGTCGCTGCTGCTGACCGTGCCGGTCGACGTGCTCAAGGTCGACAAGTCGTTCGTCAGCGGGGCCGCCGCCGACCAGGCCGGGGCGGTCATCGTCGAGCACCTGATCGGCTTCACCAACGGCCTGCGGATGGAGGCCGTGGCCGAGGGCGTCGAGACCGAGGACCAGGCCCGCCGCCTGCACGCGGCCGGCTACTCGCTGGCCCAGGGCTACCTGTTCGGCCGCCCCGTCCCGGCCGCCGAGATCGAGGCCGCCCTGCTCGACCCGGCCGCGGCCTAAGTCAACGGGGACGGGTGCCGATCGGAGTCTTGTGACCGGCACCGAACTGGCGAACCGGGCGGCGTTCCTGCACCGTCTCGACGAGGCCACCGAAGGGCTCCAACGGGGTGACGCGCCGGGTGTGCTGGTCGTCGACCTCGACGACTTCGCGAGCGTCAACGACGTGCTCGGCTACGAGGCCGGGGACCAGATCCTGGCCGGCGTGGCCCGCGCGCTGGGTGACAGCGCCGGCGCGGACGGGGTGGTGGGCCGGCTCGGCGGCGACCAGTTCGCCGTGCTCGTGCCCCGGATCACCGGGCCCGAGCTGGAACAGTTGAGCGAGCGGATCCGGGTCGCGCTGGCCCGCCCGGTCGACGCCGGCGGACGTCCCGTCTCGGCCCGGGCCGGCATCGGCGTGGCCCACGGCGCGCCCGGCGACCGCGGGACCGACCTGCTCGGCAAGGCCGAGATGGCGCTGCGGACGGCCAAGACCCGCGGCCACGGCCGGCCCGTGCCCTACGAGTCGGGGATGAAGGTCCGCTTCCTCGACCAGGCGGCCCTGCTCGAAGGCCTGCACGACGCGGTCGAGGGCGGGCAGCTCGAACTGGTCTACCAGCCGATCGTCCGGCTCGGCGAGGGCACGCTGACCGGCCTCGAGGCGCTGGCCCGGTGGCAGCACCCGGCCCGCGGCCCGATCATGCCGGGCGACTTCATCCCGATCGCCGAGCGCAGCGGGCTCATCGGGCCGCTGGGCCGGTGGATGCTGGCCGAGGCGTGCCGCCAGCAGGAGGCCGACTGGCCCGAGACCTACGTCAACGTCTCGGCCCACCAGCTGCGCGAACCCGGCTTCGCCGACGAGGTGGCACGCACGGTCACCGCGCCCGACCGGCTGATCCTCGAGGTCACCGAGGATGCCCTGGCCGAGGAGACGGTGGTGCGCACGTTGCGGGCCGTCCGCGAGTCCGGCGTACGGGTGAGTCTGGACGACTTCGGGGCCGGGCCGGCCTCGCTGCGGGCACTGGGGTCGGCGCCCATCGACATCATCAAGCTGCACGGCTCGATCACCGAGCAGATCATCACCTCGCCCCGCCAGGCCACCGTGGCCCGGGCCATCGTCGTGCTGGCCCGCGACCTGGGCATCACCCCGGTGGCCAAGGCCGTGGAGGGCGCTCCGCAGGCGGCCATGCTCCATGACCTCGGCTATCGGCAGGGGATGGGCTTCCACTACGCGGTGCCGCAGCCCGCGCGGGTGATCCCGCTGTTCCTCAACAACGAGGCCCTGCTGGTCTTCTGAGGCTCAGCGGGCGATGTAGCCGCCGTCTACAGCGTCGTCTTCCTGCAGGAACAGGTCGCCCCGGACGACGTGCGCGTGCTGGTCGCCCGCTCTCTCCTGGATTTTCACGACAGTCTGTCGTAATCTTTGGCGCATGGACGATCACGCCGCACTCATCGAACTTCTGGGCCGCTACGCCGACATCGCCGATCTGAAAGAGTTCGCCGAGCTGCCCGCGCGGGTCCTCACCGACCCGGTGACCCTCGACTTCTCGTCGGTCGGTGACATTCCGCCGATGACCATGCCGCTGCCGGAGTACGTGGAGATCCTCCGCGGCTCGTTCGCCTCCTTCGCGGCGACCCACCACGTCATCACCGGCCACACCGTCGAGATCGACGGCGACCGGGCCACCGTGCACGCCCACGTGCGGGCCGAGCACTGGGTGCCGTCCGGCGAGTGCTGGCTGGTGGTCGGCTTCTACGACAACGAAGCGGTGCGCACACCCCAGGGCTGGCGCCTGAGCAGCGTGCGGCTGACGGTCGCCCACCAGCAGAACGGGCACCTGGCGCCTCAGGCAGGATGACAGGATGCCGCGCATCCGGGGAGCCAGCATCGAGGAGCACCACGAGCTGGTGTGGGCCGACCTGGCCGAGGCGGTGCGGCAGCTGCTGCTGGAACGCGGCTACGACGAGATCACGATGGGGCATATCGCGGCCCGGGCCGGCCTGGCCCGCAACACGCTCTACAACTACGCCGCCGACAAGCCGGCCCTGATCCGGGCCCTCACCGAGCGGGCCAGCCGCCCGATGCGCGAACGAGTGGCCGCCATCGCCGCGCAACCTGCGACCCCGGCCGCCGACCGGCTGGCCCGGATCGTCGAGGCCGTCCTGGAGGCGTCGACCGATCAGGCGTTGCAGCCGATGTTCCGCCCCGGATCCGGCCCGCTGGTCGCCGAAGTGCCCAAAGGCCCGGACAACCCGTTCACCGCGGTCGTGTCCGAGGTGGAGAACGTCGTCCGCGAAGGCATCACCCGAGGCGAATTCCGCGACGTCGGCGACGTGGCCCTCACAGTGGAACTGCTCTCCGGCGCCATGCGAGCAGGCGCCGAACACATCGGCCGCGAAGCGACGGCCTACGCGGCCACCGTCCGCTCGGCGCAGGAGCTGATTCTCGCCTGCCTAGCCCCGGTTCAGGGCCGCACCTAGGTCGCGGCGGGAGGTTATGGCCAGCTTGGCGTAGGCGTGGGCCAGGTGGGTCTCGACGGTGCGGCGGCTCAGGGTCAGGTGCTGGGCTATCTCGCGGTTGGTCAGGCCGTCGGCGGCCAGGGCGGTGATCTGTTTCTCGGCGTCGGTCAGGGCGTCGGGGCCGTGGGTGGCGGGGCGGCGGGGGCGGGCGCCGGTCGCGTGCAGTTCGGTCATGGCTCGGGTGGCCAGGCGGTGAGCTCCGCCTGCGGCGGCGGCTTCCCAGGCCGTACGCAGGAAGTGGCGGGCTTCGTCGCGGCGGCCGGCCCGGCGCAGGGCGGCGCCGTAGACGGTTGCGGCGTGGGCCGAGGCCAGGTGTTCCGATGTTCCGGCGCAGACGTCGACCGCTCGGGACAGCAGGGACAGTCGCTGGTCGCGGGGTGCGACCAGGGCGGCCGTGCGTAGGGCGGCGCTCAGGGGGCCGGGGGCCTCGGCTGCTTCGGCCAGCTTCAGGTGGGCGGCGGCCAGGTCGGCGGGGTGGTCGCCGGCGGCGATCAGCGGCGCGACCAGGTCGGCCCGCCAACTGGCGAACGCGGGGTGGCGTACGCCCAGTTCGGCCCAACGGCCGGCGGCCGTGCGCAGGTCGGTGATCGCGTCGGCCGGACGGTTCTGGGCCCAGCGCAGGCGGGCCCGGCTCTGCAGCAGCATCGGGCTGCTCAGCGCGTGCGGTGGCGGCTCGCCGGGGAACGACTGGCGCAGCGCGTCCTCGGCCTCGGGCAGGCGGTCGGCTTCGATCAGGGCGTCGAGCAACGGGACGAGCGCGAACAGCAGGCCCTCGGGCGGGGTGCTGCTGGTCAGCTTGAAGTCGGTGGCGGCGCGGGCGTCGGCCAGGGCCTCGGTGATGCGGCCGGCCGGGAGCAGCGTGAGCGAGCGCAGGAACTGCCCATGGGCGACGGTGCTCAGCCAGCCGCGCGGGGCGGCCTCGTCGATCAGGGACTGGGCCATGCGGGCGGCGGTGGTCAGGTCGCCGTTG
The DNA here is from genome assembly GCF_024137025.1 of Paractinoplanes aksuensis. Lineage (GTDB taxonomy): Bacteria > Actinomycetota > Actinomycetes > Mycobacteriales > Micromonosporaceae > Actinoplanes > Actinoplanes aksuensis. The sequence continues at coordinate 91,541 of NZ_JAMYJR010000053.1, read as the reverse complement.
GCGATCAGGGTCAGCGCGGCCACCGTGGGTAGCACCGAGTCGGTCTCGGCGGCCAGGCCGGGCAGGGCCGGGTGCAGCCGGGCCAGGGTGCGCGGGGCGGGCTCGCCGTCGAAGGTCGCGTTCACGGCGGCGATCACCGGCGCCAGCGGCTGCGTGCCGCTGCGAGCGACGTACTCGCGGGTCAGTGGCATGGTGCGGCTGTCGCTGCCGGCCGCGCCGGCGAGTTCGGCCTCCAGGCGGGCGCGGGTCTCGGGGGTGGGCGCGGCGGCCAGGCCGATCCGCAGCACGGCGATCGCGGCCGTGCTGAGCGGGGTGATGGCCAGGGCGCGGCCGCAGCGCAGGGCGGCCTCGGCCCGCGCGGCCGGGTCGGCGATGTGGACGACGGCCTCGTGGGCCAGGGCGGCTGCGCCCTCGCGGCGCTCGGCGGCCAGGGCGAGGGCCAGATCGAGTTGGAGCGGGGCCGGGTCGGTCGGTGATTCCTCGAGGGCGCGGCACAGGTAGCGGGCGGCGGTCTCGGGCGCGCCCCGGGCGGCGACGCGGGTGGCCGCCAGATGCAGCAGAGACACCACTTCGGTACGGGCGGCGGGCTCGGTCCGCAGCAGGTGCACCGCCGCGCGTTCGGGGTCGTGCCCGGTCAGGGCGGCCGCCCGCTCGTGCCACAGGCCACGTTCGCCCGCGCCCAGCCGTTCGCCGACGGCCGTGGCGATCAGCGGAGTGGCCAGCGTCCATTCGCCGGGCGCGAGCAGACCCGCGGCCCGCAGCGCGTCGGCGCCGGGGGCGGCCTCGGCGAGGGTCAGCCCGGCCAGTTCGGCGGCTTCGTGGAGGCGGGCGGCCGGGCCGAGAACGGACAGCGCGGTGGCCAGTGGGGCGCAGCCTTTCGGCAACTCGTGCAGCAGGCGGGTGATCCAACGGCCGATCTCGGCCGAGTCGTGGACCAGGAGGAACGGGATGCCGCCCGCGGTCGGGGCCCGGGTCGGGTCGAGGGCTTCGGCGGCAGCCCGGTCGAGCGGGCCCAACGGGATGACCGTTCCGGCCAGCAGATCGTCCAGGACGCGCTCGCCGGTGCGGACACAGAGGAACAGGGCGAGCGGCAACTCGTCGAGGCGGCGGGCCACGGCGGCCAGCCAGCGCTGCGACGGCGGGTCGGCCCATTGCAGGTCGTCGACGAACAGCAAGGTCGGACGGCGGGCGGCGACCTTCGCGGTCAGCGCGACGAGGTCGTGGATCGCCGCGTGGGTCGCATCGGCCGTGCTGGCCCGGGCCGGCTCGCCGTCGGTCAAGGCCCGGTGCTCGGAGGCCACGCCGGTGAAGGCCTGGCGTGCGATGCCGAAGGCGTAGTCCTGGTCGAGCGGGCTGCCCCGGGCCCGCAGCACGGTCGTTCCGCGGACGCGGGTCAGGGCGGCGACGGCCAGGGCGGTCTTGCCGATCCCGGCCGGCCCCTCGAGCACCACCAACCGGCCCGGACCGCCCGCGGGCACGGTGATCCGCCCGGCCAGGTCGGCCAGTTCCCGGTCGCGTCCGCACAGTTCGGTCATGGTCCCGGCGTCCAAATCTCGGTAGCGCCTCCACGATGCTCCCGCGCGGCGTCCCGGGCCAGCCTGAGGGCACATGCCCGACAGCTCGAGGGGGAATCGTGAGCGACTACGTGATGGGCCGGACGGCCGAGGAGTACGAGCGGCTGCGCCGGCAGGCCGAGGTGTGGTCGGTGGCCACGGCCCGGCTGCTCGACCGGGCCGGGCTGTCGCCGGGGGACCGCTGCCTCGACGTGGGCTGCGGCACCGGCGCGGTGATGGAGCTGATGGCGGCCCGCGGGGGAGTGGTCACCGGGATCGACGTCGACGCGACGCTCGGGGCGGCCGTCGACGGCGCGTTCGTCCGGGCCGACGTGGAAACCGACGACGACGCCGTACCGGTGGAAGGTTTTGATCTGGTCTTCGGCCGGCTGATCCTGTTGCACGTGGCCGATCCGGTGGCGGCGCTGCGCCGGATGTGGCGGTGGGTGGCGCCCGGCGGCGTGCTCGTGGTGCAGGACTACGACATGCGGTCGGTCGACTCGTACCCACCGCTGGGGGTGGTCGACGAGTGGCGGCGGGTCTTCCTGGGCGCGTACGCGGCCGCGGGCCGGGACGTCCGGCTGGGCACCCGGTTGCCGGCGCTGTTCGCCGAGGCCGGCATCGGCGCCCCGGACGCGACCGACGTGACCGGCCGCCTGGGCACGATGGCCGACTCGGCCGGGATGCTGGCCGCGACCTACCGCAGCATCGCCCCGCTGGCGGTGGCCAAGTCACTGATCACCGAATCCCAGCGCGACGACTGGTTGTCCGAAATCGACACGGCAACCCGGGTCTACGGCGACCACACCGCAGTATGGCCGCTGCTGATCGGCGCCCTGCGTCGCAAATCTGCTTCATGATCGTCGACTTTTGCAGCCCCTGACCACCGCCTCCCCCTCCCGCCCGGGGAATGAGGTAGACCGTAGAGCGCGAGTCAACTTCGAGCGCCAACTTGTCCACAGCGGCAAACGACTGCCTACCGCAGTTATCCACCATCACACCTAGGTTCCTAGGACGCTTTACGCGAAGCGGGGTGCGCCACCGCGACCCGCAAGCGGTCAGCGGCCGAGTGTGCTCTCGCGGGGGATGAGCCGGTGGGCGGCGCGTAGTTCGACGCCTGGCACCGGCTCTGAGCTGCTGATACGCAGCATGAGGCGGTCCACGGCGGTTTGGGCGATCGCCTTCTTGTCGGGGGAGATGGTGCTGATCGTGGGTCGTCCGTAGCGGCCGTCCTCGATGTCGTCGTAGCCGATGACGGCCACGTCCTCGGGGACGCGCAGGCCGCGTTGCAGCAGGGTGTGGATGGCGCCCGAGGCCACCAGGTCGCTGTAGCAGAAGACCGCGTCCGGGGGGTCGGCCCGGTCGAGCAGGGTGGCCATCGCCTGCGCCCCGTCGAGGCGGTTGAAGCGGGCCGTGCCGACGATCAGCGTCTCGTCGACCGGGCGGCCGGCGGCGGCGTGGGCGGCCCGGAAGCCGCGGGTGCGCAGCTGGGCCGCCTCGCCCGTGGGGTACGGCTGGTCGCCGATGGCGGCGATGCGCGTACGGCCGATTTTGATCAGGTGGGCGACGGCGTCCGAGGACGCGGCCACGTCGTCGATGCCGACGTGGTCGAAGGTGCCGTCCGAGGTGCGTTCGCCCAGCACGACCAGGGGCAGGGCCGGGTCCCGTACGGAAAGATCTTGTTGGGAGAGGCCGAGCGGACTGAAGATCATGCCGTCGAACAGCAGCCGCCTCGCCCCGCGCGAGACCAGCGACGCCTCGTGGGCCGGGTCGCCGTCGGTCTGGTCGACCAGCACGTTGTACCCGGCCTGGCGGGCGGCCGGGATGATCGCCTGCAGCAGTTCGGCGAAGTACGGGGTGTCCAGATAGGGCACGACCACGACGATCTGCCCGGAGCGGCCGGTGGCCAGGTTCCGGGCGAGCACGTTGGGCTGGTAGCCGAGCTCGGCGATGGCCCGTTCGACCTTTTCGCGGGTGGCGTCGGTGACCCGGGCGTAGCCGTTGACCACGTTGGAGACGGTGCGCGGCGAGACGCCGGCCAGCTCGGCGACGTCGCGCAGCGTAGTTTCCCGCATCGATCACTCCCGATCATGAATGTCCTCTTGCCACGGCCGCGTCGGCTGGCGCATAGTCTTTTGCAGCGCTGCAATCAGACTTTAACCCCCTTGTCACCCGGCGAGCGGTGCTCTCCCCTCACGCTCCTCGGCATCCACCCATAGCGTGCCACCGCACGGCGTCATCCCTAGGAAGGTGACGCTGCGTATGAAGGCGTGCTTCAGGAGGCCAGGATCATGCGCAGATTCCCCATTGCCCTAGTCACCACGCTGACCGTCGCCCTCGGGCTGTCCGCCTGTTCCGGCGGCGATGACGACAGCGGGGGTGGCGGAACCGCCGCCAAGCCCACCAACTGCACCAACAAGGTCGTCCACGAAGAGGCGCCCCGGGTGCTGGTGTGGGCCTGGTACCCGAACATGGCCAAGGTCGTCGACAACTTCAACAACCAGCACACCGACGTCCAGGTGTGCTGGACGAACGCCGGTCAGGGCCAGCCCGAGTACGAGAAGTTCCAGACCGCGATCGCCGCCAAGAAGGGCGCGCCCGACGTCATCATGCTCGAGGCCGATCAGCTGGTCGGGTTCGAGATCCAGGACGCGCTGGTCGACCTGGCCCCGTTCGGCGCCAACGACGTCAAGAAGAACTTCAGCGAGGGCGCGTGGAAGGACGTCTCGCAGGGCGAGGCGGTCTACGCGATCCCGGTCGACGGCGGCCCGATGGCGTTGATCTACCGCACCGACATCTTCGACAAATACAAGATCAAACCCCCGAAGACCTGGGCCGAGTACGCCGAGTCGGCCGCGAAGGTGAAGTCGGCCGGCGGCCCGGTGTTCGGCGACTTCGGCAGCAACGTGCCCGCCGTGACGACCGCGCTGATGATCCAGAAGGGCGCGCAGCCGTTCGTCTACGACCTGTCGGACAAGCAGAACATCACCGTGAAGCTGGACGACCAGGCGACCAAGGACGTGCTGAGCTTCTGGGGCGACCTGGTGAAGAAGGGCTTGGTCGGCAAGGAGGACCAGTTCACCACCGACTACATCGCGGGCATGGTCGGCGGCAAGTACGCGACGTACGTGTCGGCCGGCGTGGGCGCCCGGCTATCTCACCGGTTCCGGGGTGGGTGCGGGCAAGGACAAGGGCAAGTTCGCGGTGGCTCCGCTGCCGCAGTGGGACGTGGCCAACCCGGTGTCGGTGAACTGGGGCGGGTCGGCGTTCGCGGTCACCAGCCAGGCCGCCGACAAGGCGCTGGCGGCCAAGGTCGCGATGGGCATCTACGCCGACGAGGCGTCGCTCGAGGACGGCTGGAAGACGCAGACGATCTTCCCGCTCAACCAGGGCGTGCTGAAGTCCGACGAGTTCGTCAACGCGAAGGTCGAGTTCTTCGGCGGGCAGACGGCGAACAAGGACATCTACGTGCCGGCCGAGAACGCGTACAAGGGCGCGGTCTACAGCCCGTTCACCGTGTACTACTACGCTCAGTTGCAGGCCCAGATCGTGAAGATCAACGCGGGTGAGACGACGGGGGCGCAGGCGGCCACCGATCTGCACAACCAGATCGTCGAGTACGCCAAGAGCCAGGGCTTCACGGTGCGCTGATGATCGACACGCATTCCGCCGCGCCGGCCGCCACGGTTGTGAGACGGACAAAGCGGGCGCCCTCGAAGGGCTGGCTCTTCATCCTGCCGTTCCTGGTCGTGTTCGTCGCGTTCCTGCTCGCCCCGCTGCTCTATGCCGGTTATCTGAGCCTGTGGACGAAGGGGCTGGCCACGGGAACCACGTTCGCCGGGTTCGACAACTACACCCGCGCGTTCGGCGACCCGTCGTTCCGCAAAGGGCTGTGGTTCGTCCTCAAGTTCAGCCTGGTCGTGATTCCACTCCAGATCATCGTCGCGCTGGTCGCCGCGTTGGTGCTCGACGAGGTGACCGGCCGGCTGGCCCGCTTCTCGCGGTTGGTGATCTTCCTCCCGTACGCGGTCCCGGTCGTTCTCGGCGCCCTCATGTGGGGCTTTCTCTACAGTCCGAGCTTCGGCCCGATCGAGCAGATCGCCACCGCGTTCGACGTGCGGGCGCCTTTCCTGCTCAGCCAGGGCAACATCTTCTACGGGCTGCTGAACGTGGTGACCTGGCAATGGTCCGGCTACTACATGATCATCATTTATGCCGCCCTGCGCAGCATCGACTCGTCGATCTATGAGGCGGCCCGGATCGACGGGGCCGGCGCCCGCCAGATCGCCTTTCGCATCAAGGTGCCGATGGTGTCGTCGGCGCTGGTGCTGATCCTCATCTTCTCGCTGATCGGCACGTTGCAGTTCTTCACCGAGCCGCAGATCCTGGGCCCGATCGCCAACGGCTCGGTGACGCCCGACTTCACGCCCAACATCTACGCGTTCAACCTGGCGTTCCGCTACGCCCAGTTCAACTACGCCTCGGCCATCTCGTTCTCGCTCGGCTTCGTGGTGTTCCTGGCCGTGGCCATCTTCATGGTCGCCACTCGCAAGCGGGGGAGCATCTTCACATGAGACCTCGGCACGTCGGGGCGAAACTGTTGCTCCTCGCGATGTGCGCCTATTTCCTGGTGCCGGTGTGGTGGCTGCTGGTGGCCAGCACGAAGAACGCCGAAGGCCTGTTCTCGGGCTCGGGGGCGTTGTGGTTCAACGGTTTCCACCTGTTCGAGAACCTGGGCGACCTGTTCTCGTTCAACAACGGCGAGTTCCTGCGCTGGCTCGGCAACAGCGTTCTCTATGCGTTCGCCGGTGGGGCCGGTTGCACCGTCATCTCGGTGCTGGCCGGCTACGGGTTCGCCAAGTTCACCTTCCGGGGCCGGAACGCGGTCTTCGCGCTCGTGCTGGGCTCGGTGATGGTGCCGTTGACGGCGCTGGTCATCCCGACATTCGTGCTGATGTCGAACGTCGGGCTGACCGACACGATCTGGGCGGTGATCCTGCCGTCGTTGCTCAGCCCGTTCGCGGTCTATCTGATGCGCGTCTACGCGGCGGCGTCGGTGCCCGACGAACTGCTCGACGCGGCCCGCATCGACGGGGCCGGTGAGCTGCGGACATTCGTCCGGGTGGCGCTGCCCCTGATGCGGCCCGGGGTGATCACCGTGCTGCTGTTGTCGGTCGTCTCGACCTGGAACAACTTCTTCCTGCCGCTGACCATGTTGTCGAGTTCGAAATTGTTCCCGCTCCCCGTCGGCATCGGCCTGTGGACGCAACTGGCCAGCTCCAACAATGCCGGCGGTCAATCCCTGTGGAACCTCATCATCGTGGGTTCCCTCGTCTCGATCGTGCCGCTGATCGTCGCCTTCCTGACTTTGCAGAAGTACTGGCAGGGTGGGCTGGCCGTAGGGAGTCTCAAGTGACCCTGTTCGCCTCGCTGAACCTGGACCCGGCGCGCGTCGTCGCCCCCGTCTCGCGCCGGACGTTCGGTTCCTTCGTCGAACACATGGGCCGGTGCGTCTACGGCGGCATCTACGAACCGGCCCATCCGGCGGCCGATGCCGACGGCTTCCGGCAGGACGTGCTGGCCCTCGTACGGGAAATGGGGGTTTCGGTGGTGCGGTATCCGGGCGGCAATTTCGTCTCCGGATACCGCTGGGAGGACGGGATCGGCCCGGTCGCGAACCGGCCGGTGCGGCGCGATCTGGCCTGGCACAGCCTGGAGACCAACGAGGTCGGCGTGGACGAATTCATGCGCTGGGCGGCCAAGGCCGACGTCGAGGTGATGTACGCGCTGAATCTGGGCACCCGCGGCGTGCAGGAGGCGCTCGACGTCCACGAATACCTGAATCAGCCCGAGGGCACGGCGCTGGCCGACCGGCGCGGCGGGAAGCCGTACGGGATCGGCATGTTCTGTCTGGGCAACGAGATGGACGGACCCTGGCAGACCGGTCACAAAACCGCCCACGAGTACGGCCGGCTGGCCGCCGAGACAGCCCGGGCGTTGCGCTCGGCCGAACCGGGCCTGGAGCTGATCGCCTGCGGCAGTTCCCATTCGTCGATGCCCACGTTCGGCGCGTGGGAGGCGACCGTGCTCGAGCTGGCCTACGACCAGGTCGACGCCATCTCGGCCCACGCCTATTACGAGCCGGTCGACGGTGACCTGCCGAGCTTTCTGGCCTCGGCCGTCGATATGGACCACTTCATCACCAGCGTGACCGCCACCGCCGACAGCGTCGGGGCCAGGCTGAAGTCGAAGAAGCGCATCAACATTTCCTTCGACGAATGGAACGTCTGGTATCTCTCGGAGTTCCAGGCGCGACCCACTCCGGTTGACTGGGCGGTGGCGCCCCGCGTGATCGAGGACTGCTACACCGTGGCCGACGCCGTGGTGGTCGGCAATTTGCTCATCTCGTTGCTGCGCCACAGCGACCGGGTCACTGCGGCCTGCCAGGCCCAGCTGGTCAACGTGATCGCGCCCATCCGCGCCGAGCCGACCGGCCCGGCCTGGCGGCAGACCACGTTCCACCCGTTCGCGCTCACCTCACGCCTGGCCCGCGGTGAGGTGCTCGACATCGGGATCACTTCCCCCACGTACGACACCGAGCGCTTCGGCGAGGTGCCGGTGCTCGACGCGGTGGCCACCCACGACCCCGCCACCGGCGACCTGACCGTCTTCGCGGTGAACCGTCACCGGACCGATCCGGTCGAGCTCACCGTGCCGCTGGCCGCCTTCGGCGCGGGGCTCGAGGTCGTCGAGGCGTGGACGCTGCACGACCCGGATCTGACCGCCACCAACACTCAGCTGCACCCGGACCGGGTCGCGCCGCGGGCCGCCGAATTGGCGCTCGCCGACGGCTCCGCACGGTTGCGTCTGCCCGCGGTCTCGTGGACCGCGTTCCGGCTGGCGCCGGTCAATGCAGGGGCTGGTCGGCCGGGCTCGTAGGCGCCGGTTCGGCCGGGCTCATCGGTGGCGTCCAGGACATGCCCGTCGCGCACAGGCCGAGGGCGAAGCCCAGCAGGAGGCCGGTCAGGGCGATCTTGACGAGGACCGAGAAGTCGGACAGGACCTTCATGGCTGTCTCCCTTGTCTCAGGGCCACTGCAAGCGGGCAGCCCACAGGCCCGGGACGTGCGCGACCTGATCCGGGAATACCGGGTCGAGGGCGCGCCGGCCGACCGGATGATGCGCTGGGTGAGCGCGGCCCGCCGGCTACCGGCTGCTCGAGACGGCCGACAGCCTCGCGCAATACCGCCGCTACTTCGACGAACTGCAGCGGCGCTCGCTGAGCACGCAGGCCTCCGTCGACCTGATCCGGGCGGCGGCCCGCGCGTGAAGGACCACTGGGACGACCTCGCCAAGAACGACTTCACCGTGGTCAGCGACGCCGACCTGGGCTTCGGGCCGCCGGTGCGCCGGCACATCGTCGCCACCTACTTCGGTGAGCGGGTGCTCGAGGGCGACCATCCGGCCGTCCACCAGGACCGCGACCGGGCCCGCGACGTGCTGCGGTACCGCTGGCACGGCGACGAGCTGACGCTGACCGAACACGACCTGATCGCACAACAACTGCGGCAAGCCGGCCACGATGCGGTCACCGTCCTGGAGATCGAGGTCGGTCTGGCGGCCAAGACGGACGAGGATGTCCTGGCTTGGGCGAGCCGGAGTCGTCGCTGTGTAGTTACCGAGAACATCAGCGACTTCGCTCGGTTGGCACAGCAGGGCTTCGGGCATCACGGCATCGTCTTTGTCCTGGGCCGGCGCTTTCCTCGTACCGGCGCCGGGCTCCAGCGCATGGCCGAAGCACTCGACGAACTGCTGACAGCGGGCGAATTGCCCGGGCCGGACGGCGTCACCTGGCTGCGTTGAGGTGGCTCGGGCGCGAGGCGTCCAGCCGTGCGGCACCGTGACGGGGCGCGAGATGCTCACGTTCCTGCCCGGCGCGACGGCCGCGGGCCGGTTCCCGTGGCCCGCGTGGACGTTCACCGACAGGATGCCGGCCCAGGTCGGCCGGTGGATGCGGCGGGTTCACGACGTGACCGCGGGCTTCGTCCCGCCGCTGGACGAGTGCTGGTTCGCCGGGCACACGCTGGAGCCGGGCCAGATCGTCGGGCATCAGGATGCGGCTCCCCACAACGCGGCCGTCCTCGACGGCGACCGGCTGGCCGGCTTCTTCGACTGGGACACCGCGGGCCCGTCCACGCGCGAGTTCGACCTGGCGCTGACCGCGCTCTGGTGGGTGCCGCTGTGCCCACCGGACGTGGCCGAAGGGCTGGGCTTCGACCGCCCTGGCGACCGCTCGCGTCGTGCTCGGGCTGGTGCTGGTCGGCGTCGCCTTCCTGCTACGGCCGCGGCTGGGCCGGGTCGCCGACCTGGCCGGGCAGGGCATCGAGCTGAAGCCGGAGCAGGCGCCGCAACTGTTCGCGCTGATCGAGCGGGTCGCCACCGCAGTCGGGGCGCCCCGGCCGCAAGTTCTCATGATCGGGTACGACCTCAACGCGTTCACCACCGCGGTCGGTGTGCGCCGCACCCGGGTCCTGAACATCGGCCTGCCGCTGTGGGCGACGCTCGAACCGCAGGAGCGGGTGGCGCTGCTGGGCCACGAGTTGGGGCACTTCGTCAACGGTGACATCCGTCGCGGCCCGCTGACTCAGGTCGCCGAGACGACCCTGGACCGTGTCGCTCACCTCTTCGACCAGCCGGAAGCGACCGGCGAGGGAATCATCGGCTACCTCACCGCGATCATCACCCGGTTCCTCGGCTGGATCGTCGCCACCGTCGCCCGGGCGCTGCAACTGCTGATCGTGTGGACGAGCCAGCGCGACTCGCAACGCGCCGAGTACCGGGCCGACGAGCTGGCAGCCCGGGCCGGTGGCACCGACGCCGCGGTCGCGCTGGCCGACCACCTGGTGATCCTGGAGTCGATCGACACCGTCGTCCGCCGCGAGGCCCGCGCCGGTAACGGCATGTCAGCCTGGCTGGACGCCGCCCGGGTGGCGCGGGTCAACCTCGCCCCGAACATGCCCACGTTGCGCCGCCTGAGCCGGCACACCGACGTGTCCCTGTTCGCCTCGCACCCGCCGGCCGGTCTGCGGGCCGCGATGCTCGAGCGCACCCCGCGTCAGGCCGCCGCGGTGACCGTGGCCGAGAGCGACATCGCCCGCATCGACGACGAGCTGGCCGTGCACCAGAAGCGGGTCTTGCGCGAGCTCACCCACTGATACCGAGCCCACTGACACCGAGCCCACTGATACCGAGCGTGCTCTCGCGGGGGAGCAGAGTGTGGGCGGCCCGCACCTCGGCCGGGGCCGGGGCGGCGGTGCCCTCGATCAGCGCGACCAGGCTCTCGACGGCCAGGGTGGCGATCTGCTGCTTGTCGGGGGCGACAGTGCTCAGGCTCGGCATCGAGAACTCGCCCTCCTCGATGCCGTCGATGCCGATGACCGCCACGTCGTCGGGCACCCGCACGCCCGCGCGCACCAGGGACCGCAGGGCGCCCAAGGCGAGCAGGTCGTTGTAGCAGAAGATCGCGTCGGGCGGTGACGGCAGCGCCATCAGCTCGGTGGCGGCCGCGGCCCCGAGGCGGCGGTGGAAACGCTCGGTGGGCCGCACGAGCCGGGGATCGTACGCAATGCCGGCTCTTTCCAGCGCCTGCCGATAACCCGCCGTCCGCAGCTGGGCCGTCTCGCCGGTCTGGTAGGGCTGGTCGCCGATCGCCGCGATGCGGGTGCGGCCGAGCGCGATGAGGTGTTCCGTGGCCTCGCGGGCGGCGGCCACGTTGTCGATCGCCACGTGCGAGAAGCTGCCGTCGAACAAGTGCTCACCCAGCAGCACTATGGGGGCGCGGTTTCCCCGTACACGAAGGTCTTGCACGGTCAAGGTCAGTGGGCTCAGGATCAGACCGTCGAACAGCGCCAGCCGTGAGTTGCGGGTCAGCAGCTCGCGCTCGCGTTCGGGGTCGGCGTCGGTCTGGTCGACCATGACCGTGTAACCGTGCCGGCGCCCGGCGGCGATCGTGGCCCGGGCCAGCTCGGCGAAGTACGGCACGTCGAGCTCGGGCACGACCAGGCCGAGCAGCCCGCTGCGCCCCTGCTTGAGGTTGCGGGCGATCACGTTGGGCCGGTAGTCGAGCTCGCCCAGCGCCGTCTCGACCTTGGCCCGCAACGCGTCCGAGACCGGCGCGTAGCCGTTCACCACGTTCGACACCGTGCGGATCGACACCCCGGCCCGGGTCGCCACATCCTTCAGCGTCGCCTCGCGCATCCCGACCTCCCCGAAAAAACAAACGACAGCTTACGGCAACGCGCCCATCCTAGGTCTTGCATCGTTGCAGAGCTACGTGCACGATGTCTGCATCGTTGCAGAGCTGCCACCAGCTCGAAGGAGCAGACATGACCACTCGCCGTTCCCTGTTGGCCGGTGCCGCCGGCGCCGGTGCCCTGACCGCCCTCGCCGCCTGCGGCGGTGGCGACGACACCACCACCTCCCAGCCGCTCACCGCCTCCTCCAGCGCCGGACCTCTGACCGGGTCGCTCACGATCTGGAGCCGCTCGGGCGACTTGTTCAAGGTCTTCGACGCCGCCATCAAGAAGTTCACCGCGGCCAACCCCGGCGTCACCGTCGACCACCAGGCCGTCGACATCGACGCCAAGCTGGCCAACACGCTGATCAGCGGGGCCGGCGTGCCCGACGGCTCGTTCTGGGACGACGCCAAGATCGCCGGCCAGGCCGAGCACCTGTACGACCTGACCGCGCTCATCGCCCCCTACCGCGACCGGATCGCGCCCCAGAAGCTGAGCGTGAACACGGTCGGCGGCAAGGTCTACGGCGTGCCCTGGGACCTCAACCCGGGCCTGCTCTACTACCGCGAGGATCTGCTGCAGGACGCGAGCATCGACCCGGCCGGCCTGGCCACCTACGACGACCTGCTGGCCGCCTCGCGGAAGCTGCGCGAGCGCAACGCCAAGGCCAAGCCCATCCACCTCGACGCCGACCCGTTCCTGGGTCAGCTCTGGCTCGAGATGCTGGCCAATCAGCAGGGCACCAGCCTCAGCGACGACCAGGGCAAGCTGCGGCTCGACTCCGAGGAGTACCGGCGCATCTTCACCTGGATCAAGTCGGCCGTCGACGACAAGCTGGTCACCCACACCCCGTACCTGAAGCCGGCCGACATCGCCGCCCTCGAGGACGGCACCCAGGCGTTCGTGCCGTGGGCGATCTGGTTCGACTTCGCCCCGCAGACCCTGCTCAGCCGGACCAAGGGCAAGTGGCGCGCGGCCCCGCTGCCGGCCTGGACCCCGGGCGGGGCCCGCAGCGGCGCGATGGGCGGCAGCAGTTTTGTCATCCCGGCCAAGGCCAAGAACCCCGAGCTGGCCTGGCGGCTGTACGAGTTCCTGACCGTCCAGGACGAGGGCATCAAGGCCGTGTACGGGCCCAGCGACACCTATCCGGGCGGTCTCAACACCTCGGTCCCGGCCTTCCTGCCCGCCCTCGACGCGGCCAAGCCCCTGTTCCAGCCGCTCGAGGCGCTCGGCGGCCAGGACCTGTGGAAGGTCGCCGTCGACGCCAGCAAGACCATCCCGGCCGCCGCGCCCATCCCGGCCTGGTGGGCCAAGTCCGTCGACTACCTCGGCAACAACCTGCAGCGCCTCATCCAGGGCCAGCTGTCGGTGGACGACGTGATCGCCGAGTCGACCAAGCAGATCCAGCGGAACCTGGTGGACCGGGCCTGATGTCTCTGCTCCTTCGCAAGAGAGCGGCGCCGTACGTCTTCGTCCTGCCCTTCTTCGTGGTGTTCGCCGCCTTCGGTGCGTACCCGCTGGCGTACGCCCTGAGGTTGAGCTTCACGAAGTGGACCGGGGCCGGCGAGGCCCGCTGGATCGGCCTCGACAACTACACCTACCTGCTGACCAGCCCCGAGTTCTGGGCGTCGCTGGGCAACAGCTCGATCATGTGGTTGCTCGTCGTGCCGATCCAGCTGGTGGCCGGTCTCGGCGCGGCGGTGCTGCTCTCCAACGCGAAACTGCGGCTGCGCGGGCTGTTCCGGGTGGCGTTCATCGCACCGTTCGTGACGCCGCTGGTCGCCATGGCCCAGGTCTGGATCGTCGTCTTCGACCGCGACTACGGCCTGGTCAACCATGCGCTCAACCTGATCGGCCTGCCCGACGTGGGCTGGCTGACCAGCACCGCGTGGTCCAAACCGACGCTGGCCCTGCTGTTCCTGTGGAAGACCACCGGCTTCGCCATCATCATCCTGCTGGCCGGGCTGCAGGCAGTGCCTTCACACGTGTACGAGGCGGCCGACCTCGACGGTGCGTCCCGGGCGCGCCAGTTCTGGTCGATGACCGTGCCGCTGATGCGCCGCAGCCTGTCGTTCCTGCTGGTCATCCAGACCCTGGCGGTGTTCCAGATGTTCGCCGAACCGTTCGTGGTGACCCAGGGCGGCCCGTACGGGTCGACCACCACCGCCGGGCTCTACCTCTACGACCACATCACCGCCTCCGACCTGGGCACCGGGGCGGCCAACTCGTTCCTGCTGGTGATCCTCGTGTTCGCGTTGTCCCTGCTCTCCGTCCGGCTCCTGCGAGCGCGTGATGAATGACAAAAGACCAAGCCTTCCCACGTACGCGCTGTTGGGCGTACTGGCGCTGCTGTTCCTCTACCCGATCTGGTGGGCGATCAGCTCCTCGCTCAAGCCGGCCGCCGAAATCATCAGCGACCCCCTCGGTTTCTCCCTGGCCGACGTCACGCTCGACGGCTACCGGGCGATGTTCGCCGACGTGCCGATCGGCACCGGTTTCGCCAATACGGCGCTGGTGCTCGTCATCAAGGGCGGAATGACGCTGTTCTTCTGTCCGTTGGCCGGCTACGCGTTCGCCAAGTACAAATTCCCCGGCAAGGATCTGCTCTTCGGGATCGTGCTGCTGACCCTGATGCTGCCGACCCTCGTGCTCATCATTCCGTTGCTGCTCGAAATGAGCGCGCTGGGCTGGGTCAACACGTACAAGGCGCTGATCCTGCCGGGCAGCATCGACGCGTTCAGCATCTTCTGGATGCGCCAGGTCATCGCGGCCATCCCCGACGAACTGCTGGACGCGGGCCGGGTCGACGGCGCTGGCGAATTCGGAGTCTTCCGCCGGATCGTGGTGCCGGTGATCCGCCCCGGCCTGGCCGGACTGGCCGTGCTCACCATGATGAACGTCTACAACGACTTCGTCTGGCCGGTGGTCGCCGTCAATGACGAGAAGCATCAGACATTGCAGGTGGTGCTCTCGACCCTGGCCCAGAACATCAGCGGCAACCGGATCGGCGCCGACTTCGCCACCGTCTGGAGCGAACTGCTGGCGGCCAGCAGCATCGCGATGATCCCGCTGCTTGTCGTCTTCGTCCTCCTCCAACGCCACTTCATCAACGGCATCCTCGCCGGCAGCGTCAAAGGCTGAATTCCTTTCGTCAACCGGCAACGTCAAAGGCTGATCCCGTCAGTCCGCATAGGAGCAACAAAATGGCAGAATATCCGCGGCCGCATTTCGACCGCTCCCACAGCTGGCTCAGCCTGAACGGCACCTGGGACTTCTCTTTCGGTGAGCGCGCCTTCGACTCCCGGATCCAGGTCCCGTACGCGTGGGAGACGCCCGCCTCGGGCCAAGCGCAGCATTGGCGCCCCACTGGCTGGTACCGCCGCACCGTGACCGTCCCCGCCGACTGGACCGGCCAGCGGGTCGTCCTGCACTTCGGCGCCGTCCACCACGCTGCCACCGTCTGGGTCAACGGCACCGAGGTGGTGCGCCACGAGGGCGGCTACACCCCGTTCGAGGCCGACATCACCGACGCGCTCGCCTCGCCCGCTGCACCCCCGACGCCCCCAGTGTCCTCCCGAGACGAAACGGATCGTCTCGCGCTTTCGCAGGACGGAACGGATCGTCTCGTGCTCTCGCAAGACGGAACGGATCGTCTCGTCGCGGCGGCGGGGGAGTGCGAGGTGGTGGTGCGGGTGGACGCGCCGGCCGACAAGCGCGAGATCGCCCACGGCAAGCAGCGAAGCGTTCCTCGCACGGACTACGACGGCGTCTGCTTCACCCCGTCCTCCGGCATCTGGCAGAGCGTGTGGCTCGAGGCCCGCCCGGCCACCCACATCACGGCATTGACGCTGCGCCCGACCGAGAACCTCGACGGCGTCACCGTGCGGATCCACACCGCCGGCCCCCACTCGGCCGACGCAACGGTTCGTCTCGCGATCCGATCCGTTCCGTCCACGACCAACGACTCGACTGCTTTCAGCGCCGCGCCTGCCGTGTCGAGTGCCGCGCCCGCCGTGTCGAGTGCCGCGCCTGCCGTGTCGGGTGGCGCGTCGAGCGCATTCGACTTCGTCGGGGCGCATTCGGGTGTCACGGAGACCGTTGTGGCAATCGCGGAACCCGCATTGTGGAGCCCGGCCGATCCACACCTCTACTACGTCGATGTCGAGCTGGAGACCTCCGACGGCATCGACCGCGTCACCGGCTATACCGGGCTGCGCAAGGTCGAAGTGCGCGGCGAGGAGATCCTCTTCAACGGCGAGCGGCTCTTCATCAAGGGCGTGCTCGACCAGGGCTACTGGCCGCGGACCGGCATCACCCCGCCCAGCGACGCCGCCATGATCCGCGACCTGGAGCTGGCGCGCGAGCTCGGCTACACCCTCGTGCGCAAGCACCTCAAGCTCGAGGATCCCCGCTTCATCCACCACGCCGACCGGCTGGGTCTGTTGCTGTGGTGCGAGCCGGCCTCGACCGGCACGTTCACCGCGGCGTCCACGGCCGCGTTCGAGGCGCAGATCGAGCCCATGGTCGCCCGGGACGGCAACTCGCCGGCCATCGTCGTGTGGGGGCTCTACAACGAGGAGTGGGGCCTCGATTGGGACATCCCCGGGGACACCGCCAAACAGGAGGCAGTCGTCGCCGCGTACGAAAAATTGGCTTCTCTCGACCGCACCCGTCCCATTGTGGATAACTCGGGGTGGACCCACGTTCGCACCGACCTGCTCGACTGGCACTACTACGACGAGAGCGCCATCGGCTGGCAGCAGACCCTGGCCGCGCTGGTCAGCGGCGAGCGCGACAGTTTCCCGGTCAAGCTCGGGCCGGATTTCGTGGTCGACAAGGCGCTCGCCGTGCCTTCGCAACCGCTGCGCGGACTGCCCAACCTCAACAGCGAGTACGGCGGCGGCTTCACCAGTGTCGAGCGGGCCTGGCACCTGCGCTGGCAGACCCAGGAGCTGCGCCGCCACGACCGGCTCTCGGGTTATGTCTACACCGAGCTGTACGACATCGAGCACGAGTCGGCCGGCCTGCTCACCTTCGACCGCGAACCCAAGGATCTGGGCGGCGCCGACCCGGCCGCGGTCAACGCCCCGACCACGCTGGTGCTCGACGTCGCCCCGGTCGCTCCCGGCCGCGACATCGTCGGTGCCACCGCCACCATCGGCGTGCACCTCTCGCACCACGGCCCCGACCTGTTCACCGGCCGCCTGACCCACGCCTGGGGACCGGTCTACTCCACCGGTCCCGTCGGTGCGCCGGTGGACGGCCCGTCGGTCGAGGCCAAGCCGTACGAGTTGAGCGCCGCGACCGCGATCGAGGCCGTGCTGCCCGACGGCTGGCCTTCAGGGCGCCTGCACCTGTCAGTGCTGACTCCCGACGGCCGGGTCGCTGCCCGCGCTGCCGTCGACGTCGATCGCAATACGACCCGTCACATCGGCGACGACCCCCGCGTCTCGAGCCGGCCGGCGACGGCTCGCGTCTCAAGCTGAGACACCAGCACCCGCCGCGGCGCGGTGAGATGACGCCATGGACCCGGCCCGACCCGAGCTCGCCACCCTGGTGGCGCTGCTGGGTGTGGCCGGCATGGTCCTGGCCGCCCTCACCGTCGTCGCGCTGCGGGTGGTGCGGCCCGACGACTGCCCGGCCTACGTCCGCGGCCGCATCCGCTGGTGGACAGCCCACAACACCGCGTTCCTGACCGCCAGCACGCTTGTCGCGGTGGCCGGCCTGGCCGCGCTCACCATCCGCTGAAAGCCGTTCGCCCCCGGCACCGGATCATCCTTAACATTTGGTTGATGAGCTGGGAAGCGCTCGGGCAGTGGGGCGAGGACGCCGTCCGCCTCGAGAAGATCACCGCCGGCGTCGCCAACGACGTGTGGCGCGTGCGGGTCGGCGGGCAGCTCGCGATCGGTCGTCTCGGCCGCCGCCGCGACGCCGATCTCGCCTGGGAGACGGGTCTCCTGCAACACCTCGACCGTGAGGGCCTGACCGTGCCGCGGCCCGTCCCGGCCACCGACGGCCGGTTGTTCGTCGACGGCCTGGTCGTGATGACCTACCTCGAAGGCGGGCCGCCCGAGACGCCGGGCGACTGGCGACGCGTGGCCGAAACGGTGCGTGAGCTGCATCGACTGACGAGCGGGTGGCCGCAGCGCCCGGGTTGGCGATCGTGCACCGACCTGCTGCGGGCCGAGACCGGCACCAGGGTCGACCTGGGCGCGATGCCGCCGGAGGGTGTCGCCCGCTGCCGGGCCGCCTGGGCGCGGCTGGCCGGCCGGCCCACCTGCGTCGTGCACGGTGATCTCAATCCGGGCAACATCCGCCTGACCGCGGACCGGGTCGCGCTGATCGACTGGGACGAGTCGCACGTCGACATGCCCGACCTCGACCTGGTGCTGCCCGGCAACGCCGCCGGCCTCGACGACGAGGCGTACGACGTCGCCGCGCAGGCCTCGGCCGCCTGGGAGGCCGCCGTGTGCTGGGACGACGACTTCTCGAAGCGGCGGCTGGCCGAGGTTCGAGCAGTTCGGGCCCCGACATTCGGGCACTGAAGTTCCGCCAATGCCCGGCTTGCCTTGACTCGCGGGGATCAATTATTAAGACTGTTTCGTATTATCCATGTCCTCTCCCCGGAGGAAATCCCCCATGCGCAAGTCCAGGTTTTTCATCGCGGCCACCGTCATGATGGTGGCCCTGGGCGCCGGCCTTGCCGTCGGCTCCCGCAGTGACACCGCCGAGGCGGCGGTCGTCTGGAACGAAGACTTCAACGGCCCGGCCGGCAGCGGCGTCGACTCGTCGAAGTGGAACTTCGACGTCGGTGGCGGCGGCTGGGGCAACCAGGAGCTCCAGTACTACACCCAGGGCACCAGCAACGTCGCCATGAACGGGCAGGGCCAGTTGGTCATCACCGCCCGCAAGGGCAGCGGCGGCAACAACTGCTGGAACGGCCCCTGCCAGTTCACCTCGGGCCGCATCCAGACCGCCGGCAAGTTCACCCAGCAGTACGGGCACATCGAGGCCCGCATCCAGGTCCCCAACGGCTCGGGTCTGTGGCCCGCGTTCTGGATGCTCGGCGGCAGCAACTGGCCGACCGACGGCGAGATCGACATCATGGAGGTCGTCGGCCGCGAGCCCAACCAGCTCTTCGGCACGCTGCACGGCCCCGGCTACTCGGGTGGCAACTCGTTCGGCGCCATCACGACCTCGAGCACCCCGTGGCACCAGGCCTTCCACACGTACGCCGTGGACTGGTCGCCCAACCTGGTCGTCTGGACCGTCGACGGCCGGGAGTTCTTCCGCGCCACCCCCGACTCGCTGCGCGCGGCCAAGGGCAACGTCAACTGGGTCTTCAACCACGGGTTCTTCATCATCCTGAACCTGGCCATCGGCGGCAACTTCGGCCAGGGCAACCCCGGCAGCCTGCCCGCCGAGAGCAAGATGCTGGTCGACTACGTGCACGTCAGCACCTCGACCACGACGCCGCCGCCGACCGGCAACGGCAACGCGCTCAAGTCGAGCCTGAGCGGCCGCTGCATCGACATCCCCGGCGCCAACCCGGTGGATGGGGCCCGGCTGCAGATGTACGACTGCAACAACACCGCCGCCCAGCAGTGGACCCAGAACGGCGACGGTACGATCCGCGCCATGGGCAAGTGCATGGACCCGGCCGGCGGGGCGCTGACCAACGGCACCCCGATCCAGCTGGTCCAGTGCAACACCAACCCGGTGCAGCGGTTCACCCTGTCGGCCCAGGGCGACCTGGTGAACGTCTCCGCCAACAAGTGCGTGGACATCAAGGACCGCAATACGGCCAACGGCGCCCAGCTGCAGCTCTGGGACTGCTCCGGCCAGCCCAACCAGAAGTGGTCCCGCGCCTGACCTCATGGTGACGACGTGTTGACGTGTTGAATCAACACGTCAACACGTATCCAGATGTTCGAGGCCGCTCACGACGCTCTCCGCGCCGTGGGCGGCCTTTCTGTTGATCGTGCGGCAAACAGTTCACCAACTTCACCGACTGATATTGACCACGATCGTTGGGTCGGGTTGAGTCCGGAGCATGTTCAAGCGAGCCCTGGTGGCCCTTGTCGTCCTCGTCGGCATCGTCGTCCTGCCCTCACCGGCCATCGCCGCCCCGAGCGGAAACCTGACCATCCGTACGCCCTCGGTCGTTCCGGGCGAGGCCCTGCAGGTCGAATACCGGGCCGACGCGCCGCATGCCACCAACTGGATCGGCATCTACACCGACCCCGGCAACGGGCCCGTGAACCAGCAGTTCGTCGGGCCGTCGTTCCAGTGGCAGTACGCCACCGCGGCCACCGGCACGCTGACCTTCGCCACCGGCAACTGGACGCCCGGCGCCTACATCGCGTACGGGCTGGCCCGCGACGGATACGCCTGGTTCGCCGAGCCGGTCCGGTTCACCGTCCGCAGCGCCCAGGAGCTGCAGTTCGTCGCCGCGACCACGCCGCTGCGCAACGCCAAGGCCGGGCGCGGCTATCAGGCCTCGGTCGCCGGTCTGCTCACCGGCGACACCCGGGGCGCCGCCTTCACCAAGGTCGACGGCCCGGCCTGGCTGACCGTCGGCCGGGACGGCGCGATCGGCGGCACCCCACCCGAGACCGCGGGCGGCGCCACCGCCTCGGCCACCGTGCAGGCCACCAACACCGCCGGCCAGACCGCCCGCACGCGAGTCGCGCTGGACGTGAGCCGAGCCGCCGACCGGCTGGTGCCCACGCTCAACGTGATGAGCTGGAACCTGTGGCACGGCGGCACCCGGGTCACCAACTACCGCGCCAAGCAGCTGCGCTTCCTGCTCGAACAGGACGTGGACGTAGTCGGCATCCAGGAGAACGACGGCGCGGCGGCCGCTCTCGGCGCGGCCCTGGGCTGGAACTTCCATGACGTGGGAGCGGACCTCGGCATCCTCAGCCGCTATCCGATCGTGCGCCGCGGCACCGCGCCCACGGCCGGCGGCCCCAAGGTCAACGACGTCGTGATCAGCCTCGACGACCAGTTCGGCGACGACGTGGCGCTGTGGAACGCCCACCTCGGCTACACCCCGTACGGGCCGTACGACGCCTGTTTCGGCCGCCTCACCGTCCCGCGGCTGCTGCAACGAGAAGCGGATTCCGGTCGCACCGGCCAGATCACCACCGTCCTGCAGCGGATGCAGGCGCCGCTCAACCAGTCCGCCACCACCCCGGTGCTGCTGACCGGCGACTTCAACGCCGCCTCGCACCTCGACTGGACCGCGGCGACCGCCCGGTGCGGCTACCAGCAGACTGTCCCGTGGCCGACGTCGACCCTGCCCACCCAGGCCGGGCTGGTCGACACCTTCCGCCGCGCCCACCCCGACCCGGTCGCGGTGCCCGGTCACACCTGGTCGCCGATCACCCGCACGTTCGCCGGCGGGTACGGCTACGACCAGTTCGCCGGGCAGCCCGAGCCCCAGGACCGGATCGACTTCGTCTACGCCAAGGGCGCCTGGCCGGTGCTCGGCTCACGCACGCTGGTCGCCGGCACGCCCCAGCCCATCCCCGACCACACCGGAAACCAGTGGACGTCCGACCACGCGGCCGTCCTGACCACGTTCCAGGTGCGCTAGTCCACGGTGAGCGCGATGAGCTCGGGGCCGTTGTCGAGCCAGCCGGGAACGGCCACGGCGACATAGCGAACGGTGGCGGGCGCGGTGAACGGCACGTAAGTCGCCCCGTCCGCCGAGGTCTCGATGACCACCGGTGGGCGCCGGCCTTCCGTCCAGGTCAGCGCGACTGTCCGCACGGCATGGGCCGAGCCCAGGTCGACGACCATCCGCCCGTCCGGGCCGGGTCGCCAGGCCGTGCCCGGGTCGCCGTCGACGGCTCGGGACGGCTCGCCCATGCCCGCGGGCAGCGGCGAGGTCGGGAACGTGGGGCGCCCCCGGGCCAGGTCGGCGGTCGGGGTGACCGGCCCCTCCACCGGCACGGCGTAACTGCGGCTCGCCCCGGCCGGCACGCGAACCGCCACCGGCCGATTGACGGCGGCGGAGCGCGCAGCCGGAGCACTGCCATCGACGCCGGCCGCAGCGGCGGTCAGGCGGATGTCGACGGCCGAGGTCGCCGGGGCGGTGACGGTGATGTGGTGGGAGTCGGTGACGGTGAAGCGGGTGCCGGCGGGCGCGCGGCCGGTCACCGTGAAGCGGACCGGTTCGACCGCGCCGCCGCCCGCGGTGACGGAAACGGCCAGATCGAGCCGCTGGTCCGGGCGTACGACCGACACCCCACGATAGAGCCGGTCGCCGCGCGGCAGCGTCACCGCGACGTCGGTCAGCGCGGTGCCGGAGAGATTGAGTGCGGTCAGGCAGCCGTCGGCGTCGCTGAGCCGCAGGGTGTCCGGCCCGCCGACGGGCAACGGACGGCGGGACAGGGCTGCCAGGTCGGTGCGGTCGCCGGGGTAGCCCTCGATGAGCCGGGCCGCCGGAATCGTCACGCGCGCCGACGACGCGGTGATCGGGCCGCCGGCGCCGTGGGCGACCACCCCGGCCCGCCCGTCGATGCCGGCCCACGCGCCCAGCGCCGCCGTGACCGGCACGGTCGCCGCCGTGGTCCACGTGGCGCCGTCGGTCGAGGTCTCGATGACGTACTCCACGCCGTACGCGGCCTCCCAGCTCAACCGCACGCCGGTCAGCTCGACGGCCGCGCCCAGGTCGACGGCGAGCCGGCTGTCGGCGCGGCCCCGCTCGGCGCGGGCGACCGCCCACCGGGTGGCGGCGTTCCCGTCGACCGCGTTCGCGGCCGGATAGGCGGGATCGGCCGACGACACCGTCACCGGGCGGCCGCGGGCCCGGTCGGCACCCGTCGCGTCGAGCGCTTCGATGGCGTACAGCGAATAGCCGTACTGGGTGGCGGGGGCCCGGCCCACGAAGCGAATGTGCCGGACCGTCCGTACGGGAAACAGAATGTGATCGGTGCCGCCGTCGCCGAGGCCCGGCGGGGGCGTCACCGCGCCACCCTGGCCCGTGAACGTGCGGCTGCCGTCAAGGCCGGGCACCCCGGGCATGTCCAGGGTGAACAGGCTCAGCGTGGACGGGCCCGGACCCGCGTAGATCACCGTTCCGGTCGGCAAGGTCGCATATCCGGCCCATCCGGCGGCGGTCCGCAACACCGTTGCGGTGGCGTCGATCCCGTCGCGGACCCGGGTGTACGCGGCCGTCCACTGCTGGGCCGGTGCGGCCGGCGCCGGCGGCAGGAAGGCCGACGCCCGCGTGTCGATCAGCCAGTTGTCGTGCCCGGGCTGCCACAGGAACCGCGTGTAACCGGCCTTGGTCACGGCGGCCGCGAACCCGGCCGGGGTCTGGTGCGCGGTCAGCCCGACGGCCGAGCCGAAGTCGCGGGTGCCCGAGGCCGCCGCGAAGAACTCGGCGCTGGTCACCGGCTGCACCGGCGTCTGGCGCCAGCGGTGGAACAGGTACGAGATGGCCAGCTCGGCCCGCGCCTCCGGCTCGTACTTCTCCTCGCCGCTGAACTTCGTCAGTCTGTTCCCGGGGGAGTAGCGCAGATAGGGCATGAGCCGCGCGGCCAAGTCGGCCTCGGCCCGGGCCGCGTGCCGATCGCCCTGCACCTGGGCCAGGAAGGCGAGCGGCAGCACGTCGCGCCCGTACAGGTGGTAGCGGTCGGCGACCATCGGCATCACGGGCTCGCCGGCGTCGGAGGCCAGCAACCGCAGCGTGGCCCACAGCTCGCGGCCGTTGGGCTGGTGGGTGAGCACCTGCGGCACCGGGCGCCCGGCGGCCAGGAAATGCGCGGCCGCCCGGCCCGCGGTGCGCCACAACTCGGCCTGGTAGTGCGGGTTGACCGACTCGTGGTTCTCCACCACGAACGTGTCGTGCAGATTGTGGGCGACGTTCCACTCCCGAACCGCGCGACCGTCCACGACGGCCGGGTTGGCCCGGTCGGCCGCGGGCAGCCCGCTCGCGTTGGCCGCCCAGAAGCCGAACCGGCCGGTGTCCTCGACCAGCGACCAGGCCAGGCCGGGCGCGATGGCCTGCGCGTAGACGCCCATCTCTTCCAATTTGGTGTCGCCCCGGTAGCCGCCCGCACTGCCGTTGGGCGTCCACGAGCCGCTGAGCGGGTCGTTCCCGGTGCCCAGCCCGTACGCGTATTCGGCCTGCCCGCGGGCAATGGCGTCGACGTTCGCGCGGGTGGCGTCGTCCAGCTCGGTCCACAACAGCCGGGCGGCGAGGACGAAGTACAGCTCGAACGTCGAGTCCCAGAACAGCCGCTGCCCCCATTCGGCGCCCCCGGCGAGCCGGTTGGTGGCCGCGAACCGCTTGATCGTGGCCAGCGTGTGCTGCCGCAGCGTGGCCGCGTCGATTCCGGCCGGCTCGGCGTCATAGCCGTCAACCGTCAGAAGAACAGCGTTTCCCAGTACGGCGGCGAACCGGAAATCGGCGAGGCGGTAGGCCCCGGTCCCCGCGTCCCACTGTTGCTCGACCCAGCGGGTGTGCACCAGCAGCAGCCGGTGGTATTCGTCGGCGACCGGGTCGGCGGCGCGGGCCCGGGCGGGTGTCGGCAGAACGAGCGCACCGCCGGCCGAACCGGCCAGGGCGAGCAGGGCGCGGCGGGTGACCATGAGGCCGATGCTTCCCGAGCCCATCCGCGACGGTCAATGCACTAATAAAGATTGCCGCCCTTGATGGCGGCCTCGACCGAGGTGCCGATGCGGCGCAGCGCGGCCAGGTCGCCGGGCTCGAGGCCGTCGATCAGATACTCGCGGACCGCCGCGACGTGCCCGGGGGCCGCGGCCACGACCTGGTCGTAGCCGGCGTCGGTCAGCGTGGCATTGGTGCGCCGGCCGGAGCCGGGAACCCGAGCCCGGGTGAGCAGTCCCCGGTTCTCCAGCCGCCCGACGACGTGCGACAGGCGGGAGAGCGACGCGGCCGTGCGCGCGGCCAGGTCGCTCATCTGCATGGTGCGATCCGGCTCCTCGGAGAGCACCGACAACACCATGTATTCGAAGAACGTCATCTGCGATTCGCGCTGCATCCGGGCGTCGAGCGCGGCCGGCAGGCTGATCATGATCGCGGAGTTGGCGAGCCAGGCCGCCAGTTCGTCGGGGCTCAGCCAGCGTGTCATGACACCCATCCTAGCGCCCCTTGTTGACGCATCAAGTTCGACCGTGTACTTCTTGATGCGTCAAGTTCGAACGATGAGAGGCCACGGCATGCGAAGCACTTTCCTGGGCGGGCTCGAGGTCTCTCGCGTCGGCCTCGGTGTCATGGGGATGTCGGCGTTCTACACCGGGGCGGGCCGCGACGACACCGCGTCGATCCGCACCATCCACCGCGCCCTCGACCTCGGCGTCACCCATCTCGACACCGCTGAGGTGTACGGGCCCTTCGTCAACGAGGAACTGCTGGGTCGCGCGCTCCGGGGCCGCCGGGACGGGGTCGTCCTGGCCACCAAGTTCGGGCTCGTGTCCCACACCGGGCGGCCCGGGATGGACAGCACCCCGGCCAACATCCGCGCCGCCGTCGAGGGGTCGTTGCGCCGGCTCGGCACCGACCGCATCGACCTCTACTACCAGCACCGGGTCGACACGGGCACGCCCATCGAGGAGACGGTCGGCGCGCTGAGCGAGCTCGTGACCGCAGGCAAAGTCGGCCACCTCGGGCTGTCCGAGGCGTCGGCGGCGACCATCCGCCGGGCCCACGCGGTGCATCCGATCGCCGCTGTGCAGACCGAGTACTCGCTGTGGACGCGCGCCGTGGAGGCCGAGATCCGGCCCACCCTGCACGAGCTGGGCATCGGCCTGGTCCCGTACTCGCCGTTGGGGCACGGTTTTCTCACCGGCCAGGTCCGCTCGCTGGACGGGCTGGACGAGGGCGACTGGCGCCGGACCAACCCCCGGTTCACCGGCGGCAATCTCGCGCGCAACCTGCGCATCGTCGATGAGGTGCGCGAGGTCGCGGCCGAGGCCGGGGCCACGCCGGCCCAGGTCGCGCTGGCCTGGCTGCTGGCAACCGGCGACGCCGTCGCGCCGATCCCGGGCACCACCCGGATCGACCGGCTCGAGGAGAACAGCGCCGCCGACGATCTGCGGCTCACCGCCGACCAGGTCGCCCGCCTGAACGCCCTGCCGCCGGCCACGGGTGAACGCCATGCCGAGTCCGACATGGCCGTCGTCAACCTCTGAAGTCACGAAGAACGGGAGTCACCATCATGTCGAGCAACACGATCCGCGTCGGTGTCATCGGCGCCGACACCCGGGCCAGCTGGGCCGGGGCGTCGCACATTCCGGCGCTGGCCGCCCAGCCGCGGTTCACGCTGGCGGCCGTGGCGACCCGCCGTGAGCCGAGCGCCCGGCTCGCGGCCGAGACCTTCGGCGCCGAACGCTGGTACGCCGACCCGTTCGAGCTGATCGCCGATCCGTCGATCGACCTCGTCACCGTGGCCGTCAAGGTGCCGGCCCACCGCGACCTCGTGCTCGCCGCCCTGGCCGCGAACAAGGCCGTCTACTCGGAATCGCCGCTGGGCACGTCCGTCGAGCAGACCCGGGAGATGGCCGACGCCGCCGGTTCGCTGCATACCGCGATCGGCCTGCAGGGGCGGCACAACCCGGCCGTACGCCGCGCGGCCGAGATCATCGCCGACGGACAGCTCGGGCGGCTGCTCTCGGCGCGCGTCGGCGCCACCACCTTCGGCAACGGGCCGGAGTCGACCAGCGCCTACCAATACTTCGACCAGGCGGCCGCGGGCGCCGGGTTCCTGCCGATCGCGGCCGCCCACGTGCTCGACGTGATCGAGGCGGTCCTGGGTGACATCACCGAGATCGACGCGCGCACGCGGCTGCTGTGGCCCGAGGTGAAGCTGGCCGACACCGGCGGGATCTCGGTGCGGGAGGTGCCGGACCACCTCGACGCCATCGTCGGTACGGCGTCCGGCGCCCCGGCGAACGTGCAGATCCTGGCCGGTGTGCCCGCCGGCGAGGCGTTCTTCCAGTTCGACGTGCGCGGGTCGGACGGCTGGCTGCGGCTGACCGGCGATCACCCCGCCGGAGTTCAGGTCGGTGATCTCACGCTCACCTCGAGCGTGGGTTTCGCCGCGCCCGACCGTCCCGTGGCCACCGGGGCCGGCCCGGCCGTGGCCGGGATCTGGACGGGAGCGGCCATCAACGTGGGCGAGGTGTACGCGAGCCTGGCCCGCGACATCGAGAACGGCACCCACCACACGCCCGGGTTCGCCCACGCCCTGCACAACAGCCGCCTGGTCGCCCGCGTGGCGGGGACAGCCGGCTAGGCGACCTGCAGCGTCTCGCGCAGCTGGGTGGTCAGCGCCTCGGCCGTCATCGGCTTGGCGAAGTGGTAGCCCTGGGCGGTGTCGCAGCCGATCTCGCGCAGGGCCTGCACCGCGGCCTCGTCCTCGACGCCCTCGGCCACGACGGTCAGGCCGAGGCGGTGGCCCAGCTCGACGGTCGAGGCGACCAGGGCCCGGCTGCTGTTGTCGTCGGCCATGTCCAGCACGAACGAGCGGTCGATCTTCAGCTCGGCGATCGGGAGCAGCTTCAGGTACGTCATCGACGAGTAGCCGGTGCCGTAGTCGTCGATGGACGCCTTGACGCCGGACTCGCGCAGCCGGTGCAGCGCGCGGATGGCCGTGTCGGGGTCGCTCATCAGGGCGTACTCGGTGACCTCGATCGACAGCAGATCGCCCGGCACACCGCTGTCGGCCAGCAGCGTCGCCACTCGGTCGGGGAACTGCGGATCGAGCAGGCTGCGGGCCGACACGTTGACGGCGATGGGCACCCGGTGGCCGGCGTCGAGCCAGGTCCGGGCCTGTCGCAGCGCCATCGTCAGCACCCGCTCGGTGAAGCGGTGCATGAGGTTGGTGACCTCGAGGACCGGGATGAAGTCGGCCGGTGAGACCGGGCCGCGCTCCGGGTGGTGCCAGCGGGCCAGGGCCTCGACGCCGACCAGCTCGCCCGTGTCGACCGCGACCTTGGGCTGGTAGTGCAGGGTCAGCTGTTCCGGGTCCTCGACGGCGCGGCGCAGGTCGCCCAGCAGCGAGAGCCGGGCCGCGGCGTCCTGCCGGTTCTCGCCCTGGAAGCGGCAGAAGCCGGTGCGGTTCTGCTTGGCCTCGTGCATGGCGGCGTCGGCGTGCCGCAGCACGGTGACGACGTCCTCGCCGGGCGCCGCGGTGGCGGCGCCGATGCTGACCTCGAGGTCGATGGTGATCTCGTCGAGCACGAACGAGCGGTCGAAGGCCTCGGTCAGGCGGGCCGCGATCGTCTCGCCGATCCGGGGCTCGGGGTCGCGCAGCAGCACGGCGAACTCGTCGCCGCCGAGCCGGGCGACCACGTCGGCGCCGCGGACCAGCGAGGCCAGCCGGCGGCCGGTCTCGACCAGCAGCAGGTCGCCGACGCGGTGCCCGAGCTGCTCGTTGACGTCGCGGAACCCGTCCACGTTGATGACCAGCACGGTCGGCTCGCCAGGCAGCGCCTCGGCGACGTGCTCGGCGAAGGCGGCCCGGCTGCGCAGCCCGGTCAGCGGGTCGGTGCCGGCCATGGCCTCGACCTGCCGGCGGTAGGCGCGGCGGGACAGGCCCAGGGCGCCCAGCACGACCAGCCCGGCCACGAAGACGACCAGGACGGCGATCACCGAGTTGCGCGACTCCTGCAGGGCCTGGGCCTGCTTGCGGTCGTAGTCGGCCAGGTGGTGGTCCTGCTCGGCCAGCAGTTCGTTCATCATCGCCGTGTACTCGGGCTCGAGCACCTCTTCGACGGTCACCTTGGCCGCGCCCATGTCACCCCGGTCGACCTGGGCCAGGAAGCCCACGACGACCATGCGCAGGTTGCGGTGCCGGGTGGCCACGTCGGTGGCCTCGCCGCTGTGCTCCTCGTCGATCATGGCCATGCGGGCCATCGCGTCGTCGGCCCGCTGGTTGGCGGCGAGCAGCTCGTCGCGTTCCTCGCCGTCGTGCTCCAGCATGGTGCCCTGCAGCACCGCCATCTCGGTGGTCAGCTCGAAGGCCGCCTTCTGGTACGCGTCGGTGTCGGAGCCGGCGGCCGCCACCTCGCGCACCAGCGCCGCCTGCTGCCAGTTGGCCACCACGGCGTAGCCGGCCAGGCCGGCCAGCAGCAGGGCGAACAGCACGGTGAGCGCGCGGGCGGGACGGACACGGGACAACGACACGCCGGCCTCCTCGTCCGTCCTCGGATCGGTGCGGGAGAAGTCCCGCTAGACCGAGCATCGGACGCCCCGGTTCCCGGTTGACCCACTTCCGGTTGCTAACCGGTAGCAGAGCGCCACTCAGGCCAGAAAAGTGTCGTAGAGCAGGAAAGCGTTGAGGCCGATGATGAGCGTGGCGATGGCGGCAGCCACGGCGTTGGTGAGGGGCTTGTTGACGAAGGTGCCCATGATGTCCCGGCGACGGGTGAGCATCAGCAACGGCACCAGGGCGAACGGGATCCCGAACGAGAGCACCACCTGCGAGATCACCAGGCTGTCGGTCAGCGGCAGGCCGAGCGCGAGCACGACCAGGGCGGGCGTCATGGTCACCGCGCGGCGCACGAACAGCGGGATGCGGCGGCGGATGAAACCCTGCATCACGATCTGACCGGCGTACGTCCCGACGCTGGACGACGACAGGCCGGAGGCCAGCAACGCCACCGCGAAGGCCAGGGCCGCGCCGCCACCGACCAGCCGGCCCAGCCCGTCGTGGGCCGACTGGATCGCGTCGCCGGTCGCGAACGCGGTGCCGTGGAACAGCGAGGCCGCGATGACCAGCATCGACAGGTTGATCAGACCGGCCGCGCCCAGCCCGATCAGCACGTCGATCCGCTGGAAGCGCAGCAGTTCGCGTTTCTCGCCGTCGTCGCGGCAGGCGACCCGGGACTTGGTCAGCGCCGAGTGCAGATAGACGACGTGGGGCATGACCGTGGCCCCGATGATGCCGCACACCAGCAGCAGGCTGTCGCCGCCGGCCAGCCGGGGGACGAGCCCGGCCGCGAGTCCACCGGGGTCGGCGCCGACGACGATCAGGTCGTACAGGAAACCGAGGAAGACAATGCCGAGCAGGCCCGCGATGGCCAGCTCGAAGCGGCGGTAGCCGCGCTGTTCCAGGGCCAGGATGCCGAACGCGACGACCGCCGTGATCAGCCCGGCCGGGAACAGCGGCACGCCGAAGAGCAGGTAGAGGCCGACCGCAGCGCCCAGGAACTCGGCCAGGTCGGTCGCCATCGCGATGATCTCGGCCTGCACCCACAGCCCGCGCGACACCGGCTTGGGGAAGTGCTCGCGGCACAGCTCGGCAGGTCGCGGATCGGCGCCCTGACCGGCAAGGTGGCGGTGATCCTGGGGCAGACCCTCGTCCAGCTCGCCGATCTCGCTCGTCAGGGCGGGGCTGCCACCCCACGGCGTCTGCTCCTCGGCGACCAGCGATCTCCGGCAACGGGATGATCGACAGGAACAGCTTCTGCCATTCCAGCCAGCGTTCCTGCACCTGGCGGAACATGTTGCCGCGGATGGCGCCGTCCGACGCGCCGTAGACCCGGTGGTCCTTCTCCTCCTGCATCGGGAAGTACGAGCGCAGCACCTGCTTGAGCGGGTCCTTCTTCTGCGCCTTGCGGAACGTGTAGTCGGTTCCGTAGTGCGAGACCGGCTGGTGGTACTGCGGTTCCCAGGACAGCTCCTGGATCTTCTGATGAGCCTTGGCCACACTCTGCCGACTCATGAGTCACTCCTCATCCTTGTCTGCGTCCTACCCGACGCATCAGAACTCAACTGCCGGTGAGCGGCGGTCTCACATTGAGTCAGGGCGTTCTTCGAAAACCGCGGCGCGGATGTCGGCCAGGTGCTTTTTGACTCTTTCCCCGACCTGGCGGTCGCCCTCGGCCGCCGGTTCGATGCCGAACGCGCGCAGCAGGTCAGCCGCCGGGCCACCTGGGTCGGCGCCGCCCAGCACGGGATGCAGGCCCTGAGCAGCCAAGTGGTGGAAGACCACATTGACGACGGTCCACGGGTTGTACGTCTCGGGCGCCGGGTCCATGAGCCGCGCGCCTTCCTGCCCGGCCTGGCCGGCTCGGGCGGCCTGTGGCTACGCGGCTGCCTGCAGGCGAAGGCGGCGTACGCATCCGGCGAGTGGCTCGTGCTCGAAGGCGAGGCCGGCGTGGGGAAACTGGCCGTGCTGCGCGCCATCCACCAGCACGACCACCCCGGCGCGCACTTCGCCGTGGCCGACGCGGCCACCCCCGGCCGCGCCTGGCTCGACGACGTGCGTCGCGAGCTGCAGGGATCCGGCGGCGCCCTGCTCATCCAGCACGCCGACCGCGCGGCCGGGGCCCTGCTGGAAACCCTGTGCCGCCTGCTCGAACAGGCCCGCACCGCTTCGGCCGCGCCGTGGGTCGCGCTCACCCTCAGCCCGCGCCACGACAGTGGGGAGCTCGCGGGTCTGCTGCGCTTCTTCGCCAGCACGGTCGAACTGCCGCCGCTGCGCTACCACCCCGAGGACGTGCAGGCGCTGGTCCCGTTCTTCCTCGCCAAACTGGTGCCGGACGGCCGCCTGGAGTGCTCCCCACCGGCCCTGCAGATGCTGAGCAGATCGAGCTGGCCCGGCAACATCGAACAGTTGTGGCAGGTGCTGCGCAACATCGTCCAACACTGCCGAAGCGGCGCCATCCAGCCCCGAGACCTGCCACCCGAGTGCCGAACCGTGTCGCGCCGCCTGCTCAGCCCGGGCCGCCCAGGCCCGGATCGTCGGCGTCTTGTTCGCTGACAGGTTGTCGAGGATGACGTAGATCGGGGCGCCGTCCGGCCGGGCCTTGCGGATGGATTTGAGCGCGGACAGGGTGTGGTCGCCGCCTTTGCGGCAGCGCATCACACCCCAGAGCTGGTCGTCGGCGAAGCTGTAGCAGCCGTGGAAGTAGCGGATCCCATGGGTGCGTTTGTAGGTCGCCGGCAACCGGTCGGGATGCGTTCGCGGCGCCCAGCCGCCACCGTGGTGCGGGCGGATCGACAGCGGCCCGAACTGGTCGAACGCGAAACACCGCTGCGGGAACCGGGTTGTCACCTCTTCGATGCGGTCCAGCTTGGCGTCGAAGTCGGGGTCCTTGGATTCTTTCCAGGTCCGGGTGCGCTGCCAGCTGACGTCGTTGTCGCGCAGCAGCTGCCGGCAGCCGTTCCCGTCCGACGGTCACCTGGCGCACCGGGTTGGTGGCCAGGTAGTCGGCGAGTTTGCGCAGGCTCCAGCGGGTGAACGGGCGACCGAGTTTGCTCGGGCGCGTGGTGGCCGTCGCGACGATGAACGCTTCATCGTCGTCATTGATCCGGCGGGGACGGCCTCCCGCCCACTGAGGGTCCAACGCGCGAAGACCGATCTCGTTGAACAGGTGGATCACGTCGCGCACCGTGTCTTCATGCGCCGCAACCAGCCTGGCGATCGAGGGCACCGGCGTCCCGGACGCCGACGCCATGATGATCAACGCCCGGCGGACACGGACCGAATCATGCTTCCCACGGCGCACCAGTTGCTGCAGCCTGCGGCCCTCGTCCTGAGTCAACCGCCGTGCCCGTACCGGCTCGGCCACCGGCCCACCTCACTCTCGACAGCGAACATCACCGTCGAGAGTGAGCCCAACATCTCTGGCCACGACGAACGCCGCCCGGCGTGTCACCAACCCAGCAAACGTTCATGGACAACGCACTAGCAGAATGCGGATCGCAGGCGCAATCTCAATGCCGACAAGCCAGGGTCTGACTTTGACGCATAGCCGGCAGTAAGCTTCCCGCTACGGTGAGCAAGGCTCGCGGAGGGAAGTTTGATGCTCGACGCGAGACAGCACCAGGGCAAGTTCGGTGAAGACTACGTACGCGTCTTGGCCTCGGCAGCCGGGCTTGTTGTCACCAAAGAAGACATCGATGCCGACGGCGTCGATCTCGGGTTGAAGTCCGTCGCAGGTCGTGCTCGGACATACTCGCCCACCATCGAGGCGCAGGTAAAAACCTGGTCGACGCCGTCGGTATCCGCGGGCTATCTGAACTATCGGGGCCTTGACGAGTGGCAGTTCAACAGGCTAGCCGGGCCGAACTTCTCCATACGTCGTTACCTCTTCCTGATCACAGTGCCGGCCGAAAGTCACCTGTACGCTTCGTCGCTTACTGACGGTGTTCTGCTCCGGCATCTCGGCTACTACCTGTCACTTGAGACCGAGCAACCGATCGCTGCGCCCGACCGTTCCCGCAAACGCGCGGTGCGGGTTCCGATCGCCAACGTCTTGACGGCAGCTACCCTCCGCCGGCTCACGGAGACGGAGCTGGACCGGTGACCGCCACGATGGATGTTCTAAAGGTGGCCGATATCGTCGACTATTTGACCAACACAGGCTGGCAACCCGCGCTCAGGAACGGTCCCGGCGGCGAGCGAGCGACGATGTGGCACCACCCGGACAACTTCGAAGTTCTGGTCCCGGCCAGCGACATCATGGGTGATTCCGCGCGGCGAATCCGGGAAATTCTCCGCTGCCTGGCTGATCTCGAGGACCGGCCTGCGACGGACATCGCTTCCGAGATCGCGTTACCGAAGCTGGACAGGCAGTACTTCAAGGCATTCGCTTCCGGTCACGATCCTGGCTATGCCTCGTTGCTCGGCGGCGTCCAGACTATCAACGCCATTCGCAACCTACTGGACGTCGCCACCCGGACGATCGCCGAAGGACCGCACTACGCGTTCGTAGGAAGAGCCGCGCCGGGGCTGCGCGGGATACTGCGGGCGGCGGAATTAGGGCCAACCCGTGCGGGCAGCTATATCGTGGAGATGCGCTTGGCCATCGGCGCCGTGGCGCGGACAGCCGTCGACGAGGAGTTGACCGGCCGAGCCGTTCTCACCCAGATGCTGGAGTCAGCAGCGGCGGCTCAATCCGCCGTGATGACCGGAACTCCGGCCGCCTTCGACGACGCGGTGACTGAGGGTGTTTCCGCGAATCTGTGCCAGGCGCTCGGCGATCTGTGCGGAACCGAGCGCAGGGACGCCTTCGAAATCACATTCCGCTGGGCTCGTGCCATGCCGCTGGACGGGGCGTCGAGCCATGTCCTGCCGTTTCCGGCTGGATCTGGTCCGTTACTACAGGCGGCTGGAAGTCGGCTGCGGAAGTTGGTCGCTTCAGGTGCGGCGACGGTGACCGGGATCGTCGAGAGCTTGCACGACGATGTCGTCGGTGCGGACCGGTGGCGGATCAAGGTACGTGGCTGGCTTCGGACCGACCGAGTGGAGAGCGCACGACGTGCGGTCTGGGTTCGTCTTGCTGACCAAGCATCGTACGACCGAGCCATCACGGCACATCGCGAGCATCGCGAGATCACTGTCTCCGGTGAGCTGACCAGCCCCGCCGGTCGAGTGGAACTGGTGCCCGGCCAACTCGCCGGGCTCTGAGCTGACGTAAAACCCAGGAGGATTGCCGTGACCAATGTGTCGACAACCCGGTGGCAAGCTTCGATGTTTGCACTGATGGTGGTGGCTCGCCCAATAACGAACAGGGAGCTCCGGGAGCTTGCCGGCTTGGAAATCACGGCAGACGTCCGGCGCTGCGCCGACAGTAAGATTCTCCGTTCGAGCCCTTCCGAGGATGAGCCCATCATTAAGGTCAGCGAGCGCGGAATACACACCTACTCGCTGTCGGCCCGAGGATTAGCTTGGTGTGAGTCGGCCTTACTCGATGGACCACCGGATGATGCGAAGTTCCCTTCTGGTGTCCTCTACGCGGTTCTGGAAAGAGTCGGGCAGCATTTGGCGCGGTCCGGCACGAAGTTCAAGGAATTCTTTCAGCCCGAC
Organism: Paractinoplanes aksuensis; assembly: GCF_024137025.1. Taxonomy (GTDB): domain Bacteria; phylum Actinomycetota; class Actinomycetes; order Mycobacteriales; family Micromonosporaceae; genus Actinoplanes; species Actinoplanes aksuensis. The sequence continues at coordinate 56,898 of NZ_JAMYJR010000053.1, read as the reverse complement.
CTCGAGACGTGGATCTACGCAGCGTACGCCGACCTCACGTCTCGGCGTCCCGGATCGTGGGTGAAGCTGTCGTCGCTGCGGCCGAGGCTTGGCACCACGTCACGCGACATGGTGGATGCCGCGCTCGACCGGATGATCGAGCTCCCCGGATTCCATTTGAAGAGTGAGCTCAACCAGTCTGCCCTCACCGATGCTGACCGGGAGGCATCGCTGAGGATCGGAGGAGAGGACAGGCACCTGCTCAAGATCGAGGCGTCGGTGTGAGCCGGGAGCTCGCAGCCCTCGACGCGGTGAACCTCAGCCCGGTCCTCACCTCGGAGGAGGTGTGGGCATCGTTGGAACCGCACCACGTGGGAAGTCTCCATTCGACGGTGTCCAGGCGTTTGTCCCGGTCGATTACCTTGCTGGCCCAAAGGAACACTCCGACGATCTCTGTACTGCAGGGCGACCGCGGGTCCGGCAAGACCCACCTCTTGGGCTGGGCCCGGCAAGAGATCCAGCGGCAGGGAGGCTTCTTTTTCTACATGAAGTTGGTGGCCGGTCAGGATTTCTGGACCAGTGCTACCGGAAGCTTGATCGACAGCTTATACCGGAAGGAGGACGGCGGTCAGGACCAGCTTCTTTACCTTCTCGGCGTGCTGACAAGGGACGCCGGTATCGATGTTCAGCATCGCGCTGCCATTCTGGGTGAACTGACGCTGACGCGTGCTGCTGTCGATGCGTTCGTCGACGGAATCCGGCGCCTGGACCGGCAGGTCGGCAACGAAGCCGCCGACACGGCTCGTGCACTTGCACTACTGGCGTCCTACGGCGATGCCGTTGAACACGGCAAGGCATATCTGGCCGACGACCCCGGCGCTGTCGAGACTCGGGCTGAATGGGGCCTTTCAGGTCGACGGCGACCGGCCCAGCTTCTCCTGCGTGACTTGACGCGCCTCTTCGCTCTCGCCGGACCGCTGGTGTTCGCGTTCGACCAGCTTGACGACCTTGTACGCGCCTCAGATACCTCGCTTGCGAGCCCGGCCAATCGGGAGAGCCGCATCGCGCAGCGTATGAGCGGAGACATCGCGTCCGGACTCATGGATCTGCGAGAGGAAACTCGTCGCACGCTGATGATCGTCGCGTGTCAGGAGGATTCCTGGCAGAAGATCTCACGGGCAGCAGTGGTGAGAAGCGCTCTGGATCGCTTCGAGGTGCTGCCGGCTCTGGGGGAGATTCCCGACAAGGTGACCGCCACCGCGATTGTCAGCCGACGGCTTCGATTGGCTTATGAGTCTGTGCAGTTCGAGCCGCCGTATGCCACGTGGCCGATCGCCGATAGGGCTTTCGCTGAAGTGCCGTCTCGATATACCGCACGACGGCTGCTCGTTCGTGTGGCCGAACATATCGCCACATGCGTCCAAAGCGGTGTGGTCACCGAACTGGAATCCCTGGAGGACAGGGTTGCATCGCCGGCGCTGACGCGTCCAGTGGCCACGGTCGACAGTGAAGTTCTCAACGACCTGTTCGACAAGCTACGGGACGAAGCAGACGCTACGACACCGCTCGACAAAGCGACCGAGGACAGCGTGATGCCCGCGCTACTCGAAGCCGGGCTGCTGAGCCTCATACATGAACTAGAGGTGGACCAAGCCAAGTTCACAATCGACGCGGACTTCGGTGGAAAGCACGCTCTGCACGCCCGGCTGCGTTATCAAATCACCGAGCGGACCGACAGAGAGGCGCATTGGTCGTTCCGCGGGATCGCAAGTGAAAACCCGATCGCGGCGCAGAACCGGATTCGTGACGCGGTTGCCGAAGCAGGGTTGGCCAAAGGCCTTCCGACCCGCCGCCTGACCTTACTCCGTAATACGGGCTATCCGAGCGGTCAGAGGATGACTGAGATTCGGGAGGATTTCGTCGCTCGCGGCGGGTTGCCGGTCCCGATCAGCGGGGGCGACCTGCGCACGCTGGCCGCCTTGCGAACAATGCTCAACCAGCGACCACCGGGGCTGGAAGCCTGGTTGCGCACCGCGAAACCGTCCAGCCGGACCGAGCTGTTTGCTGTCGTTGCTGACGATCTGCGGCAGTACCTCAACGGACCAACTGACCAGGAATCAGTCGAGGCAACGGCGCCGGCGGACATCATAGTCGGCGTGAAAGCCCGAGGGGGTGCTCCATTCCTTGTGGCAACCAGCCAGCTCACCAAACACACGGTAGTGGTAGGCGCTGCGGGTTCCGGCAAGACCGTTCTGGTGAAGCGGCTCATCGAGCAATGCGCTCTCCGTGGTGTGTCGGCCATCGTCCTTGATCCAAATGACGATCTGGCCCGGCTGGGAGACCGTTGGCCTCAGCCGCCGGACGGGTGGACGCCGGAGCAGGAGGAGCAAGCGGAGCGCTACTTCGGGAAAACCGAGGTGCTGGTATGGACCCCGGGCCTCAAGCGGGGCCGCCCGCTCTCCTTCCATCCCCTACCCGATTTCGGACCGGTCCTAACGGATGAGGACGACTTCCAACGCCTCATCGCATCTACCGTGGCCAGTCTCGGGCCCCAGGCTGGAATCCGAGGGAACGGCTCTCGGGCGTTGCAGCAGCAGGGTGTTCTGCAGCGTGCGCTCGCCACCTACGTCAGGAGCGGCGAGCGCACACTGACCGGCTTTGTCGATTATCTCAATGAGCCGCCAGACGGCCTGTTCAACAGCCGCACGAGGCGCATCGCCATGCAGATCGCGGACACCCTGGAGGCAGTGGCGGAGACCGACCGCCTGTTCGACGAGTCGATCCCCGCCGCTGATCCCGGCATGCTGCTGACCCCAGCCGAGGGCATGTCCTCCAGAATTTCGGTCATCAACTTCGTCGGGCTCTCAAAGGAGGAGGGGACCCGCTTCGTCGCCCGCCTCCAGGCAACGCTTTTCTCGTGGTTCAAGGCGCATCCGGCGGGCGTCGGTAGGCTCGGCGGTCTGCTGGTCATGGACGAGGCTCAGAATTTTGTTCCGGCAGTCGGGGCAAACACGAGTACGAACAGCACGATCGAAATTATTCGTCAGGTTCGCAAATACGGACTCGGCGTCGTCCTCGCGTCGCAAGCGCCTAAAGGAATCCACAACCAGGTTTTTGGCAACACGGCCAACCAATTCTTCGGGCGGCTGACTGCACCCGCCCAGATCGCCGCAGCCCAGCACACAGCTGAATTGCGGAACACCTCGCTGGAGGATCTCAGCAGCCTGAGCGTAGGCATGTTTTATGGAGCTGGTGAAGGCACTTCGTTTACAAAGATCCAAGCACCGCTGTGTTTGAGCCATGACGGTGGTCCGTTACGAGAGGACGAGGTGGTAGCGCGCGCTCATCGCCGTTCCTGAAAGCAGCCGGAGTACCCCTCATCTGGGTTGTTGTATGAAGTCTAGGTTCGAGTAACAGCCGCGATGAGTGGGCGCCCCGTCGGACAAGTTAGTTGCCGGCGCCGAGGGTGTTCATCATCGCGGTGGGGTAGCGGTCGCCCTTGGCGGCGCCGGCCGGGACGGCCTTTTCGATCTCGGCCAGGTCGTCGGCGGTCAGGTCGACGTCGAGGGCGGGCAGGGCCTCGGACAGGCGGTCGCGGGTGCGGGCGCCGATCAGCGGGACGATGTCGTCGCCCCGGGCGGCCACCCAGGCGATGGCCAGTTGGGCCACCGTGCAGCCCTTGGTGGTGGCGACGCGGCGCAGGGCCTCGACCAGGGACAGGTTGTGGTCGAGGTTGTCGCCGGAGAAGCGCGGGGTGTGGCCGCGGAAGTCGCCCGGGTCGCCGCCGCGGTCGGCGTTCCAGTGGCCGGAGATCAGGCCGCGGCTCAGCACGCCGTACGCCGTGAGGCCGATGCCCAGCTCGCGCAGAGTGGGCAGGACGTCGGCCTCGATCGCCCGGGAGATCAGCGAGTATTCGATCTGCAGGTCGGCGATCGGGTGGACCGCGGCGGCCCGGCGGATCGTGTCGGGGCCGACCTCGGACAGGCCGACGTGACGCACGAAGCCGGCTTCGATCATCTCTTTGATCGCCCCGACGGTCTCTTCGATCGGCACCGCGGGGTCGAGACGGGCGGGGCGGTAGATGTCGATGTGGTCGGTGCCGAGCCTGGTCAGCGTGTAGGCCAGAAAGTTCTTGACCGCCTCGGGGCGACCGTCCTGACCGTTCCAGGACATGTCGGGGCCGCGCAGGCCGCCGAACTTGACGCTCAGCACGTAGCTGTCGCGGGGACGGCCGCGCAGGGCCTCGGCCAGCAGCAGCTCGTTGTGGCCCATGCCGTAGAAGTCGCCCGTGTCGATCAGCGTGACGCCGGCGTCGAGGGCGGCGTGCACGGTGGCGATGCTCTCGGACCGGTCGGCCGGGCCGTAGACGCCGTGGGACATGCCCATCGCGCCGAGGCCGAGCTTGCTCACGGTCGGACCGGTCTTGCCGAGAGTGACTGTCTGCATCGTGTGCTCCTTCGTCGTTGTTCTCACCGACCATGCCCCCGATGCGAGCCGGGCGGCAGCGGAGCGTTCATCGTGGGATCGGCGCTCCCTGGCTACATGACTGCCGATCGAGGCAGCATGGACGCATGCAAAGGGATGAGCTGGCCGACTTCCTGCGTCGCCGGCGCCAGGCGATCCGCCCGGCCGAGGTCGGTCTGGGCGACGGTCGCCCGCGCCGCACGGCGGGGCTGCGGCGCGAAGAGGTGGCGATGCTGGCCGGCATGTCGGTCGACTACGTCGTCCGGCTGGAACAGGGCCGCAGCAGCCAGCCGTCCACCCAGCTGCTGGCGTCGCTGGCGCGGGCGCTGCGGCTGTCCGACGACGAGCGCGACCACCTGTTCCACCTCGCCGGCCATCAGCCGCCCCCGGCCGAGGGCCCGGCCCGGCTGGCCCGCGCCGGTTTGCTGCGCATGCTCGACCTTCTCGGCGACACCCCCGCGGTCGTGCTGTCGGATCTCGGGGAGACGCTCGCTCAGAACCGGGGCGCCCTGCTGCTCTCGGGCAACCAGGTCGGCCTCACCGGCCACCGGCGCTACCACGCCTACCGGTGGTTCACCGACCCGTCGGCCCGCGCCGTCCACCCTTCGGAGGACGAAGACCGTCACTCCCGGGTGATCGTGGCCGACCTGCGGGCGGTGGCCGGGCGCCGGCACGACGACCCGGCGCTGGCCGACCTGATCGCGCGGCTGTCCGCGGAGAGTGACGACTTCCGCCGGCTCTGGGCCGAGCACGAGGTGGCGGTCCGGCGCTTCGACCGCAAGACCTTCGTGAACTCGCGGGTCGGGCCGCTGCTCATGGATTGTGAAACCCTGGTCACGCCCGACCTGGGCCAGATGCTGCTGGTGCTCACCCCGGCCGACGACGACACCAGAGAGCGGTTCGAGCTGCTGCGTGTGCTCGGTCTCCAAGAGTTCCCGGCCGGCGTGTGAGTTCCGCGTTCGCGGGTACGCTTCGGCCGGTCATGTCTTCAGTTGCCGTCAAACCTCAGTCCCGCCGCAGGTTGTTCCTCCTCCTCGGCGCCGTCGTCCTGATCCTCGCCGCGGTGAACGTCGCCGACAAGTTCGGCCCGCACCACACCGGTCTGGTGGCCGGTCCGGTCGTCGCCGTGCTGCTCGTCCTCCTGGCCCGCCGGGCCGGTCTGAGCTGGCACGATCTCGGGCTCTCACGCCGCACGTTCGTGCCCGGCCTCAAGTACGCGGTGGGCGCCGTCCTGGCCGTCGCCGTCGTCTACGGGATCGGCGTGGCCCTGCCCTTGACCAGGCCGGCGTTCCACGACGTCCGCTACCATCTGCACCCCGGCGCCGCCCTGATGACCGCGTTCATCATCGTGCCGCTGGGCACGGTGCTGCTCGAAGAGATCGCCTTCCGCGGCGTCCTGCTGGGCCTGGTCAACCGTCACCGGGGTGCGGTCTGGGCCAGCATCACGTCCTCGGTCCTGTTCGGCCTGTGGCACATCCTGCCCTCGCTGCGCCTCAACAGCGCCAATGCCGCCGTCGGCTCGGTCTTCGGCTCGGGCGCCACCGGTCGCATCCTGGCCGTGCTGGGGGCGGTGGCCTTCACGGCGTTGGCTGGTGTGCTGCTCTGCGAGCTCCGCCGCCGAAGCGGCAGCCTGCTGGCCGCAGCCGCCCTGCACTGGGCCACCAACGGCCTGGGCCTGCTTGTCGCGGCTGCGCTCGCCACAACCAGCTTCGCCTGACCAACTGCCGGAAGCTCCGACGGCGAGTACGCCGAGCCATCACTGCCTGTGTTGCCAGGCTTACGACCAGTCTCGCTCGGCGAGTCCTTCGACCAGCTGTTTGCGGTAGTCGTCGTTGTGACCTGCGTTTTCGACGGACATGACGCGGAGGAGGCCGGCGGCGTTGTCGGCCACCGTCGTGCTCTGCCGGGGCGGGACGACCCTGTCGGCGGTGCCATAGATGACCAGCGTGGGTGCGGTGATTTTGCTGATCGGTGCGGCGACCGGGAACTTGTCGCGGAGCATCAGGTCGACCGGGAGGAACGGATAGTGCTCACGACCCGCCGAGGCCAGGTCGATGAATGGTGAGCGCAACACGAGCATCTGTGGCGGGTGCCGCGTAGCCAAGCCGGTCACGACCGCCGCGCCCAGGCTTTCGCCGAAATAGATGAGCCTGTCGCCGAAGTCAGCGGTAAGGAATTGCCATGCGGCTTCGGCGTCGCGGGCCAGCCCTTGTTCTGATGGGCGGCCGGGGTTGCCGCCGTAGCCGCGGTAGTCGATCAGCAGGACGGTGAAGCCTTCGGCGGCCAGCGCGGCGGCCAGCGGGGCGCGTCCGGACCGGTTGCCCGCGTTGCCGGGTGCCACCAGCACCGACATGCGCTGATCCGGCGCACCGGAAGGGGGCCGGAACAGCCAGGAACCGAGTTCCAGCCCGTCGCTCGTGTACAGCGTGACCCGCTCGGCCCCGGTCACCAGCGGTGGGTCGGCCGGGTCGGGGAAATAGATCAAACGTCGTTGCAGAAACCAGATCGCGGCCAGGATCAGGGCCAGCACCACGAGGATGACGAGTGCCACTCGTATCCGGACCATGCAGTGATTATGTGCCTCGCCGGCCCCGCGGACCGAGATGCAGGATCAGGGACATGACTGGTCCGGATGTTGTCGGTGTCGGTGCGCTCAACCTCGACTACCTGGCGCGGGTGGTGTTGCCGCCCGCGCTGGAGCGGGGGGTCGAGCACAGCGTTGGCGCGGGGACTGTCGCGGACGTGCTGGGCTCGACCGACTACGAGGTGGCGCTCGGTGGGTCGGCGTTCACCACGATCCACACGATGGCTCGGGCCGGCAGCGGGCTGCGCCTCGGGTATGTGGGGGTGGCGGGGTGGGTGCCTCCGGGTGGGTTGTCGGCGGTGGCGGCCCTCGACGCGTACGGGACGGATCGTCGCTTTGTGTTCTCGGACGATCGGATGGGTGGCGTGTGCGTCTCCGTGATGCACGAGGGGGAGCGCACCCTGTTGACCCATGCCGGGGCCAACACCGCCCTTGCCGATCATCTGGATGCCCATTTCGACGAGGTGGTCGCCTATCTGGGCTCGGCGCGGCTGATCCACGTCACGTCGTTTCTCGACGAGCGCACGCCGGGCCGCTTGCTGGCCGTGCTGAGGGCCGTGAAAGCGACCAGCCCGCAGACCCTGATCTCGTGCGACCCCGGTCATGTGTGGTGCGTCGATCGCACGGACGAGATCGACGGCATGCTGCGGTTGAGTGACTATCTGCTGCTCAACCGGCGTGAGCGGCGCGAGCTGACCGACCCGCCGGCCCAGGCCGTCCTGGTCGTCAAGCAGCCGGACGGCATCGACGTCAACGGCACCTTCATCGCGCAGACACCGCTGACCGAGAGCGAGATCGTCGATGCCACGGGGGCCGGTGACGTCTTCGCGGCCGGGCTTCTGCTCGAACTGGCCGTCGACCCGGCGCGGCTGGTGGCCGGATGCGAGCGCGGCCTGCGTCTGGCCCGGCTGAAGCTCAGCGGAGCAGCAGGAAGTCCAGATGGTCGAGGTTGAAGTTCTGGTAGACGGCGGCGTCGGCCCGGAAGACGACCGAGTGCGTGCCCTTGGTCAGGGGCCAGGAGTCGGCGACGACCTGGGAGGTGAAGGCGTAATGGGACGTGGTCGTGACGACCTCGACCGGCGGCGTGGTGCGATTGCCGTCGAAGGTGAGGGTGAACCGGCCGGCGGGGCGGTAGGGCGACGCCACCCGGGCCGAGACGCGGTAGTTGCCGGTACGGGGCACGGTGATGTCGTAGCGGATCCACTCGCCGGCCCGGATCCAGCCGACGACGATCGCGCCCGCGGTGTCGCCGACGTCCACGCCCTCGAACGGGCGGGCCGCGCCGCCGCGGTTGATGTCGTCCAGGTCGTAATAGCCCGTGCCCTGGCCGGCGGGGGAGTAGTCCTCGGCCTGCACCCGCACGGTGCCGCCGGGCAGCCGCGGCCACGGCTGGCCGAGCTCGCGGGCGGTCAGCCACGCGGTCAGGTCGTCGGGGTCGTCGGTCTGGATCATGTCGGCGCCGTGCCGGTCGACCAGCGAGCCCCAGCCGAGCGCCGGGTCCCGCAGCGACGCCTCGTCGGTGTATCCGGCCGCCATCCCGTACCACATGGTGCTGACCCAGACCCGGCTCGTGGTCTTGGCCCGGGCCACCGCCGCCGGCTGGATCTGGGGGTCGGTCAGGCGGTCGAAGACCAGCTCGTACGCCTGCGGCGGGCGCCCCGGCGGGAAGGCGCCGATGTCCATGGCGTTGGCGTCGCCGACCACGTGGTTGTAGACGATCCGCGGATCCCGGTCGAGGAAGGCGGTCACCTCGTCGATCGGCGCGCCGCTCTTGAAGATGCCCTGCTCCACCTGGCCCAGCTCGACCAGCAGGTCGTAGATCTGGTCGCGGTAGGCCCACCCGCGGTCCAGGTTGACCAGGGCGCCGCTGTCGCGCAGGGCCAGCATCGCGTCCCGCAAGGTCGGCACGCGCACGCCGGTGATCGGTGCGTACTTGCCGCCCAGTCCTTCGCGCAGCCGCAGCGTCTGCACCTCGGCCAGCGTGAGGTCGGCGACCCGTCCCTTGCCGTCGGTCGTCCGGTCGACGCTGTCGTCGTGCATGAGCACGAGCTCGCCGTCCCTGGTGCGCCGGATGTCGAGTTCGACCACCTGCGCCCCGTGCGCGACAGCCTTGGTGACCGCGTCGAGCGAGTTCTCCGGGGCGCCCCGCCAGTAGCCGCGGTGCGCGACCACCATGACGGGCGCGCCCGCGCCGTGCCGCAGGAACATGGCGGCCGGCTTCTCGGCCGCTCGTGGCGGAACAGCCGCGGTCTCCCGGAGCGGAAGAACAACGCCGGCGAGAGCGACCAGGGTGGCGACGGCAATGATGGGGACGCGCATGACGTCGCACATCGAACCATGCGGCCGCCAACCGCCGGTGGGGCCGGTGACGAAGTCGTGGTTGAAGCTTCTGCTATCGCGGGCCGCCGGCTCCGGTCAGCGCAACAACGACTGGATCAGATCGGTAAGTGGTTCGCGCAGATCGTCCTCGGTCGCCGAGGCGATCGGCTGCAGGTCGAGCGCGGCCCTCATCAGGCTGATGCCGACCGCCGCGGCCAGCACGATCTGGGACCGCAGCAACGCCTCGCCGGAACCGCCCGGGGCCAGCTTCTCGCTCAGCGACCGCAGCACCGAGCGCCGCAGGTCGTCGATGCGTTCGTCGCCCGACGTCCGGATCAGCAGCAGGAGCGCGTCGAGTTGCCGCCGGTCGTCCAGCGAACTGCCCAGCCGGTGTGCGAGCCGGGCGGCGATCTCGGCCGGCCCGGTCGCGGTCTCCTCCCGGCTCACGTCGGACGCGGCGAAGGTCAGGCACGCCCGGAACAGGCCTTCCTTCGAGGTGAAGTACCGGTTGATGAGGGCGACGTTGACCCGGGCCTCGTCGGCGATGTCGCGGACCGTGGTGGCGGCGTAGCCGTGGCGCGCGAACCGGTTCCGCGCCACGTCGAGCAGGTCCTGCCGGGTCTGCGCGGAGTCGCGCCGGCGCCGCTCGGTTGTCATCCGCCGTCCTCTCTGCTGGTAGCGCGACGGGGTGCGGCCGCTGTCGCGCGGTCGCACCCCGTCGGGAATTGCTCAGGCGTTGGTGCGGTGCAGCACGTGGATCTCGTCGGGCTCGGGCGGCAGGTCGTCCACGCCGGTCTCGACCGCTTCCTCGTGGCGCTTGTGGGCTCGGGGGAGGGCCAGGGCGGCGACAACCGCGAGCGCGGCCACGGCGGCGCAGACCCAGAAGCCGTTGGTGAACGCGGCGTCGGTGGGCAGGCCCTGCGGCGTCGTGTTCGAGGTGATCACGGCGGCGACGACGGCCGTGCCGATGCTGCTGCCGATCGTACGGGCAATGGTGTTGACGCTTGTCGCCTCGCCGGTCTGGGCGGCCGGGACGCTTTCGATGATGGCGTTGGACATCGCCGCGAAGGCGAAGCCGATGCCGGCGCCGGTCAGGATGCCGGAGGCGAGAACCTGCCAGATCTGGCCGTGCGCGATGGCGGGCAGGGTGAACGCGGCGACCACGAAGAGCGCGCCGAGGAACATCGGCAGCTTCGGCCCGTACTTGCGGTTCAGGATGCCGGCCAGCGGCCCGAACACCACCATCATGACGACGGTCGGCAGCAGGAACAGACCGGCCTGCGAGACCGACTTGCCGAAGCCGTAGCCGGTGATCGCGGGCAGCTGCAGCAGCGTCGGGACCAGCAGGAACGTGCCGAACATGGCGAAGCCGAGGATCAGCGCGACCAGGTCGGTGGCCCACACACCGCGGATCTTCATGAGCCGCATGTCGATCAGCGGCTCCTTGACCCGCAGCTCGACGAACACGAACCCGATCAGGCCGACGACGCCCAGCGCGAGCAGCCCGACGGTCTTGCCGTCACCCCAGCCCCAGGCCTGGCCCTTGCTGATCGCCAGCAGCAGCGACACCAGCGAGACGGAGAGGATGGTCGCGCCGAGCACATCCAGCTTGCCCGGCGTACGGACGGCCGACTCCTTCATGCCGAAGATCGCCCCGAGCAGCGCGACCACGACCAGCACCAGCGGCAGCCAGAACAGCCAGTGCCACGACAGGTGCTCGACGATCGGCCCGGCCGCCACGATGCCGATACCGGCGCCGACGCCGAAGATCGCCGAGATCAGGCCGACCGTGGTGGCCACGCGCTCGCGGGGAAGCTCGTCCCGCACCATGCCGATCGACAGCGGCAGGATCGCACCGGCCGCGCCCTGCAGCACGCGCCCGATGATCAGCACGGTCAGGTTGGGCGCCAGCGCGGCGACGATCGTGCCCGCGGCGAGGATCGCCAGCACGCCGATCAGCACCTTGCGCTTGCCCCGCATGTCACCGAGCCGGCCGAGGATCGGCGTCAGGACCGAGGCCGACAGCAGGTACGCCGTGACGACCCAACTGACGTCGCTGGTCGACACCTGAAGCTCGCGCCCGATGGTCGACAACGCCGGCGACACCAGCGACTGGAGCACGGCGAAAGCCAGGCCGCCCAGCGCCAGATACAGCACCAGCAGCGATCCGCCGCTCTTGGCCTCGGTCTTTTCGACGGTTTGCGTCATGGGTGTTCCCAACAGCTAGAAGTAAACGCCTGCTGACTTATTATGATCCCCTCCCGCCATAAGTAAACAGTTGCTTACGTCACACGTTCCGGCCAAGATATGAGCCGTGTTCGATAGATTCCGGCGGAACCCGGCCCCGAAGCCCGACGACCAGTACCTCGAACTGCGCGGCATGATCCTGCGCACCACCCCGGCCGAGGTCGGCGTCGCCCCGACTTCTGAGCTGCCGCGCGTGTGGGGCCTGGTGATGGACACGACTTGGAAGAAGGGCGGCTACACGCTGGTCGCTCTCGCCGATGGCACCACCAGCCTCTATACGAGCACCGGCGGCGGCTTCATCGGTTGCGGGGAGCACCCCCAGGTGGCCGAGGCCACCCGCGACGCCCTGCGCGTCGTCGAAGAACATCTCGACCACCTGTCGCCCTCGATCGACGCCTCCCTCCCGCCGGCGGGCGAGGTTGTCCTGCGCGCCCTGGCCTACAGCGGCGAGCATGCGCTGCGGGCCCCCGAGAATGACCTGGGCAAGGGCCGTCATCCGCAGTCCCCGATCTTCCATGCCGCCCAGAACGTGATCACCTACGTGCGGCTGCTCCAGGAGTCTCGCTGACACTCGCGGGCATCCTAGAAGCTTGAGTAACTCATGTATTGTCTCAAGCATGAGCGACGTGAGCATGACCCGGGTACGACTGACCTCTCCCGGTGGGCCAGAAGTGCTGGTGGCCGAGACCGCTCCCTGGCCGGCACCCGGTCCGGGGCAGGTGCTGATCCGGGCCGAAGCGGCGGGCGTCGCTTTCCACGACATCGCCACCCGCCGGGGGCTGAGCCCCGGCGCGCTGCCCGAGGTGCTGGGATTCGACGTCGTCGGCCACGTGCTCGAGCTGGGGCCGCAGGTGACGGGGTTCGCCGTCGGGGACCGGGTCGGCGCCCTGGTCGGGACGGGCGGTTACGCCACCCATGTGCTCGCGCCCACGACCCAGGTCGTGCCGATGCCGGACGGGCTCGACGCGGCCGTCCTGGACGCGCTGCTGCTCAACTACCTGACCGCGTGGCAGATGTTCCATCACGTCGCGAAACCCCGCCCGGGGCAGTCGGTGCTCGTGCTCGGTGCGGCCGGGGGAGTGGGCTCGGCGCTGACGCAGATCGCCCGCGCGGCCGGCGTCGAGGTCTACGGCACCTCCAGCCCGGCCCGCCGCGAACGGGTGAAATCGCTCGGTGCGACCTGGGTCGCGGACCCCACCGCGCTTCCCGCGCCGGTGGCGGCCACCTTCGATCCCGTCGGTGGTCCCTCGCTAGCGGTGTCCCGGCGGGCGACATCTCGCGAAGGCGTGGTTATTTCGTACGGGTTCAGCTTCACCGCCGACGCCGGGTACTCGAAGGCCGGCGCTCTCGCGCGCACTCTCGCCGCCATCGCCCGAGCGAAACTGACTCCCGGCCCTCGGCTGGCAGTCCACACCGTACTGAATATGGTGCGCAAGGATCCGGCCGCGTTCCGGGCCGACATGACGGCGCTGATCGACCTGCTGGCCGACGGGAGCATCGCGCCCGAGGTGACGACACTCCCGCTCGCCGAAGCCGCAGAAGCGCACCGGCGGCTGGAGAACCGGGAAGTCCAGGGCAAGCTCGTCCTGATCCCTTGAACGAGGCGCAGGCTATTGTCGGCTTCGTGGCGGACGAGATCGCGGTGGCCCTGCTGGGGCAGGTGATGACCTTGTCCGGCCAGGTGACCGAACGCATGCGGGCCGGCCTCGAACGCCTCGACCTCACCGAGTCGGTGGCCAACCTGGTCTGGCTGCTGCGCCCCGACACCGACCCGCTACCCCTGCGCAAGCTCGCAGCCCAGCTGCACTGCGACCCGTCCAACGTCACCCTGCTGAGCGCCAAACTCGAAGAACGCGGCCTCGCCGAACGCCGCCCCCACCCCCGCGACGGCCGGGTCCGCACCCTGGTACTGACAGCCGACGGCCGGCGAGTACGCGAGGAACTGATCGAACTCGTCGCGCGGCATTCACCACTGGCCGGCCTCGACAAAACAGAGCAAAAGCAACTGCACGCCCTGCTGGACAAGGCCATCGCCAGCGCCTGACAACCTCCAGGTGGCTGGTGCGCGGCGCCCGACGGGCCTACAGCGCTACCGAACGCGACTGCCGGATGCGGCCCGTTCCTGTTCCGGGATCAGCGTAGATGTTCCGTTCCCAGACGGTCCAAGCGCCATTCGAGTAATTCAGTTTGTATTCTTTATCGCCATAGTGCTCTTCGGAGAGAAGGGCGTAAAGCTGATAGGCTTGCTCGTATCTCTGTGACCAGTAGACGGCGCGCCAAACGGTCACCGCGACTCCTCGCGACAACTCCGAACCGGTCGATGCCGTCAAGCCCTCGGATTGAGTGCCGGCCGCGGCTCCACCCGCGATCAACGCAGTCGCTATCCCGATCAACAATGCCCGTCGCGTTCGCATGAACCCCCCACGGTAGTCCTCAATTCTGGCGGAGTTGAGTGTTCCAAGTTGCTGTGAAAAAAGACTTGATACTGACTTCATTGAAGTAACTCGTCGGTCGACCAGCAGGGAAGGCCCGTTCTTTACTTCCGCCATACGACTTCGCCGAACTGGTAAAGAAGATCTCCACTCGGATTGTCTAGCGTGGACAGTGAAAGTCGTGGTCCGCCGTTCGGCGAGCCCGAAGTGTCGAGATCCAAGGAGTACGAGTGAGAAAATTGGGTGCCGTGAAATTCGGCATGGTGGCCACGGCAATTGCTGTGGGTCTCACCGCGACTGCCGTACCGGCTCAAGCTGCACCGGCTGATTCCCCGCCGGCCGGTGTCACCGTGAATGCCTCGTCGGGAGACGTCGAGCCCGCCTACTGGTCCCCCTGGTTCGACTGGGGCATCTGGTACGGCAGTCACACTGACGCCTACAACCGCATGATCGCGTGGCAAGGGCAATACGGCAACGCTTACGTCGAAATCATCTACCGGGTCGTCAACCGCGTCCAGCAGTACTCGTTCCACTGGCGGGAGTGGGTCGACGCTCCCGGCGGCCCCCGGACGGACCTGTAGAACCGAACTGCGGATCATCGACCGCTGACAGTCACACGCGGCCGCTCTCGCCCCTTCGTACGCGCGTGAGAGCGGCCGCGTCCGCACACGGTGTTGCGAATCTCGTCCGCGACGGCCGGCGGGGCCAGGAGCAACCGCAGAAGCCGAGGTCGAGCCCCTCCGTCCGATGCCGCTCGTCCAGCCGGGTCGCTTGTTCGGCGTGGCCGGCGCCTGTCGGTGAGGGTGCCGGGGCGTGTCCTCGTCGATCCAGTCGTGGCCGTGGTCGCCCCAGTCGAAGCAGCCTCCGGTGTAGATCAGCCGGCGGCCGTGGGTCAGGCAGGCCTCGGCCAAGGTCCTGGTCATCAGGCGGTCGGCGGCGAAGACCGCGCGGGCGCGGCCGCGGGTCAGCCGGCCGCCGGCCGACAGTTGCGCGGCGTGGATCACTGCGTCGACGTCGGCTACCAGCGGTGCGTACGTTTCGGGTCGGGTCATGTCTCCCGGGCGCGCGGTGACCCCGGCCGTCAGCGGCCGGGAGGTGTCGCGGACCAGCGCCACGACCTCGTGGCCGTCCCGCAGCAGCGCCGTGGTGACGGCCGAACCGATGAATCCTGTACCGCCTGTGACCAGAACCCGCATGACGCCGACCGTAGGCTCGCCCGCGATCGGGGCGGTAGGACACCGGACCGTGGAATCCGGAGTTCCTGTCAGACCGGCCGACAGCGCCACCTCTTCCCGGCGCAGGCCGGGTGTGCGACGCCGGGGCCCGGGGGCCAGGCCGACCGCCTCGGGGGTGACCCGTTCCCGTCGTGATCGCAGGAAGATGCCGAGCGCCCCGTTCGCCCTCGGGAGAGCCTAGACGGCGGACGTTACCGGGAAGCTGTGGTGCACGCGGTTGCGGCCGCTGTTTTTGGCGGTGTACATGGCCTGGTCGGCTCGGCGGAGTTCGGCTTCGGGGTTGGCGTCGGGGGTGGCCGTGATGACGCCGATGCTGGCGCCTACGCAGACCTCGTGGGAGAGGGCGTCGAAGGGCTCCGAGAGCGACTTCAGGATGCGCTCGGCGACCGTGCCGGCCAGCTCGTCGTCGGTGTCGGGCAGGATCACGGCGAACTCGTCGCCGCCGAGGCGGGCCACGACGTCGCCCACGCGGATCGCGGCGTTGATGCGGGCCGCCACCTCGACCAGCACGGCGTCCCCGGCCTCGTGGCCGTACGTGTCGTTGACCGGTTTGAAGCCGTCCAGGTCGAGATAGAGCAGCGCGGTCGGGCCGGTGGACGTGGTCAGTGTGGTGGACCAGCGGTCGTAGAACCGGCGGCGGTTGGCCAGGCCGGTCAGCTGGTCGGTGCTGGCCTGGCGTTCGACCGCGTGCAGCGCGCCCGCCAGCTGGCGGACCAGGCCGTCCATGCGGGCGATGACCAGCAGGAACAGGATGGTGCTGCCGGCCACGATGACCGGGACGTCGATGGGCATGCCGCGTAGCCACTCGATGGCCAGCACGGCCGGCGCGGTCAGGCTGGCCGCGGCCAGCATGATGACGCGGCGGCGCGGGGCGGTGGCCTGGGCGGCCACGGGGGCGCTGCGTCTCGACAGCGCGGCCACCGACGGGTGCAGCGCGGCCGTGCCACCCAGGGCCTGCATGGCCAGCCAGCCCAGGTCGACGATGTTGCCCGCTGTGTAGCCGATGCTCAGCTCGAGCAGGGCGTAGCCGACGTCGGCGATGAGCAGGGCGATCACGCTGCCGACGAACAGCCAATAGGCCGGCGGGCGGTCGCCGCGGCCGGTCACCAGGCGGGACAGCACGGCCAGGACGAGCAGGTCGGAGACGGGATAGGCCAGGGAGACCGCCCGGCCCAGAGCGCTCAGGTCCTCGGCCCGTACATAAGGAACCAGCAGGAAGACCCAGGCCAGCATGGCGGCACCGGTGGACAGCACCAGGGCGTCGATCAGGCCGGGCAGATCTTTGCCGGGGCGGCGGGCCCGGACGAGGCCGACCACCGCCACCGCCAGCATGACCGCGAAGGCCAGGTACAACCAGTCGGCGTACCCGGGGAAGACGTCGCCCCCGGTCGAGAAGTGTTGTAACCAGTAGACGACCTCGGCCAGCGCGAAACAGGCGCGCGCGGCCGCCAGCAGGTACCAGGGCCAGCGTACGGCCGGCTTGTTGATTTTGACGCCGGCCACGATGGCGCCGGCCGCCGACATGCCGAGCACGGCGACGACGACCGACTGCACGATTTCGTACGGAAACGCGTAGTAGACCCCGGAGGCCAACGCGCACAGGGCGAGGTAGGCCTGCCAGGCCGCCGGCCGGCGCCATCTGCCCACCGCGTACCCCCTGCCCAGTGTTCTGACCCGGGCATGATCGGCGAACGGTGGACCCGGTTTAGAAGTCGCCGTTGGTGTTGCACTTCGCTTTTTGGACGACGCAGTTCTTCACCCGCTCGCCGAGCGCCCGGTTCTCCCAGGCCATGAACGCGTCGCCGTGCATCGACGAGGCCATCCCCGACGCCAGCCGGAGGCCGCTCGAGCTGCCGCTGGTGGGGTAGGCGATGAGGAACGATAGGTTGGGGATGGCCACCGGGTAGTCACCGCGGCAGGTGCCGTCGTAGCTGTACGACACGTGTGCTTTGTGGGTGGGGCTGTCGAGGTTGCGGCCGTCCCAGCAGTCCTGGAAGACCAGGTGGAACATGAGCACCGCGGTCGGTGCGCAGACCGGCCAGTTGCCGTCGGCGCTGCGCCCGATCTCGCCACCCGGCCCGGCGCAGTAGAACGCGTTGACCGAGCCCGCGGGCGTCGGCGTCTGCAGTTTGGCGTCGCCGGCGATCATGCGGAAGCCCTGGGGGAAGGGCACCGTGGCCGAGGGGTCGGTCAGGCGCGAGCCGTAATAGACGACCACGTCCTTGGGCTCGATGACCCGGTCGCCCTGGTACAGGGTCGGGATCCAGTACGCCGACAGGTCCGGCGCGGGGCGGCAGGTGGTGCCCGCGTTGGCCAGCAGGGTGCGGGTCGTGGTGTACGCGTTGGTGCTGGTGTTGCCGAGGAACGAGTGCATGTGCGAGGCGCCCGGCAGGCCCGGGAAGATGATCGGGTCGTCCGGGTGCGAGTGGCTGTAGGCACAGGTCGCGTTGAATTCGGGTACGCGCACCGTGCCGGCCGGCACGGGCCGTGGGGTCAGTGCGCGGAACTCGGCGAGTTGCGCGTTCCAGGCCGCGGTGTCGATCGGCACCCAGCCGTCCTGGGCGGGTGGCGTGCCGTCGCCGAACGTGAACCAGTTGAGGTTGACGAAGTCGCCGCCGGTGGTGTTGCGCAGCACTGCGAAGACGGTTTGCGAACCAACCGGATGGTTGGCTGTCGCGGCGGCGGTCAGCGTGGTCCAGGTCTGCCAGCCGCCGGTCGCCGTGATCGTGAACTGGGCCAGCAGGGGTCCGGTGGCCGAGCCGGTGCGCAGCTCGACCCGGCCGGTGCCGACCGCGGAGGCGACCCGGGCCGAGACGCTGGTGACGCCGGTCAGTATGACGTTGTCGTACCGGAGCCAGTCGCCCTCGCCGAGGTAGGCGACGTTCTGGCCGCCGCCCGTGTCGGCAGTGGGCTCGACCTGGCTGCCGGATTGAGCGGCGTACGCCTCGGCCTGCACCGTCGTTGTGGCGGCGCCGGCGGGCGCGGAGGCCACGAGGACGGTGGCCGCGGCGAGCAGTATCGCCGCTAAGTACCTGCGCATCGGGGATTCCCTTCGGGGGAGGGACGGGGATGCCAGGCAGTATCAGGCTCGGGGAAGCGCTCTCTCAATATTGACGCTCGGCGATCAACACTATGTGCAGAAACAAGCGCTTTACGAGGGGAAGCGCTTCCCCGTCGGCCTCGGTCCGCGGTTAGGTTAGCCTTACCGCATGACGCCTGCCCCGGTCGACGAGACCGCCGCTCGGCTGGCGGCGCTCGACGACTACGCGGGCTTTTCCGTACGACCGGGAGCGGGCTGGGTGTCGCTGGCCGCCGCCGACGGTTTCCTCGACCGGTGGCTCGCCCTGCTGATCGCCGAGCACGGCGGTCGTAACGTTGCCGGCAGCACCCTCGGCTCCGCCCTGGCCGCCGCCGTGATCGGGCCGACCGTGGGCTCGATGCTGCTCGACCGGCGCTGCCCCGATCCGGCGCCGGCCAACCTGACCGCGCTGCCGTCGGGCACGGGCGAGTTCGACGCGCGCGGGGTTCGTACGGGAAGAATTGCGGTTCTGGCCGTCGACCCGGCGGCCGCCCATCCGGACAGCGTCGTGCTGCCCGACGAAAAAGCCCTTGATGAATGGTGGGCGGTGGGGGTCGCGGCCACGCTGACCCCGCTGTTCGAGGCGGTGCGCACGCGGGCCCCGTTCGGCCTGCGCAACCTGTGGGGGCTGGCCGCCGACGACGTCACCGCCACTTCTTTGTGGCTGGCCGAACTGGCCGGGCGCGACCAGCAGGCCGCCTGGACGAGGGCCCAGCGGCTGCTCGACGCCCTGGCCCGGCACGCCCCGATCCGCTTCCTGCGGAGCCGGCCGTTCCCGGTGGGCGAGCGGTTGCACCAGGTTCGGGGCACGTGCTGCCTCTATTACCGCAGCACGTGCGAGCCCGGGCCGCCGGCCGAGAACCGCTGCGACACCTGCCCCCTGCGTGACGACGACTCGCGCCGGGAGCGCCTGCTCGCCTACCCCTGAGCGGCGCCGCGAGCGCCTGCTCCCCTGTCCATCAACGGCGTCGCGAGCGTCCGCGTCTATCCCTCGACGGCGCCGCGGTCGACGAAGCTGAAGGTGCCGCGGCTGCCGCCGTCGCCGACCTCCTGGATGTAGAGGGCCGAGCCGTCGTTCTTGACCTGGACGGTGCCGTACTTCTCGTTGTTGATCCAGTGCGTGGGGCGGCCCTGGTCGTCCTTCTTGCCGGTGGCACTGACCCGGAACAGGGTCTTCTCGTTCTCGGCACACTTGACCGTGCCCAGGCTGACCGGCTCGTCGCGGGTGTCGGCGTTCACGCACCAGCGGCCGCCCTCCTCGCGGGCCCGCAGCGCCTCGATCAGGAACAGGCCATCGCCGCCGGACGGGACGAGCCGGAAGCGGGCGCCGTCGTCGGTGCCGGGGCCGATGGCGATCGGGCCCTCGTAGGTGGCGCTCCAGTCCTTGTCGTCCTCGGTGATGTGGATCAGCGCCTGCCGCTCACCGGCCAGGATCTGCTTGGTCGCCGCGACAGGATCGACCTTGGTGGTCTCCGTGGTGGCGGTCGCGCCCGGCGATGACGACGCCGGCGACGCGGCTGAGGACGTCGGCGCGGCCGCAACCGGAGTGGGGCTGGGCGTAGGCGTGCTGCACGCCGACAGGCCCAGCGCGAGGCCGGTCAAAGTGGCAAGGGTTGCGGAGCGACGCACGGGAGGAACCTCCAGGGGTTGTGATCTTCGTCGTTCGATCGTCTACCCACCCCCACTCCGGACGAATCACCTGTTTGTGCCACTCGCGGCGGTGATAGACAGGGCACATGCTTCGCGGGGAAAAGGTCGGGCTGCGGGCCCGCATCGAGTCGGACGTGGCCATGTGGGCCACCGCGATCCGGGCCGGCTTCGCCGAGGAGGGCATCCGCCGCGGCTCGGCCTGGGTCGACGGCGCGTTCGTGGACGGGGTGCTTCTCAGTCTTCTTTCAGGCGATGTTCGCTGGCAGTGAACGCCGGAAGATGTTGACGGGGTCCGAGGTTGAGCGGCTCATACTCAACTTTTCGGAGGTGCCGGGTGTCCACCAAGCGACTTCCCGTGTTGTTCCTGGACGACATCGTGCTGCTGCCGGGCATGGTCGTGCCGGTCGAGCTCGACGAGGCGGCCCAGGCCGCCGTGGACGCGGCCCGCACATCGGCCGGCTCCGAGCTGCTCATCGCGCCCCGGCTCGAGGACCGCTACGCCTCCCACGGCGTCGTGGCAAGCCTGCGGCAGGTCGGTAAGTCCCGCGGCGGCACGCCCGCCGCCGTCCTGCGTACGGGCCTGCGCGCCCGCATCGGCAGCGGGGTCACCGGCCCCGGCGCGGCCCTGTGGGTCGAGGCCGAACCGGTCCCCGCCGTCGCCCCGACCGAGCACGCCCGCGAGCTCGCCGCCGAGTACAAGCAGCTGGTGGTGACCGTGCTCCAGCGCCGCGAGGCCTGGCAGGTCATCGACTCGGTCAGCGCCATCGACGACCCCGGTGACCTGGCCGACACCGCCGGCTGGGCGCCCTACCTGGCCAACGACCGCAAGCGCGAGCTGCTCGAGACCCCCGACGTGGAGGCCCGGCTGCGCCTGCTCATCGAGTGGACGAAGGACTTCCTGGCCGAGTCCGAGGTCAGCGACAAGATCGACAGCGATGTCCGCGAGTCGGTCGAGAAGCGCAACCGCGAGTACCTGCTGCGCGAGCAGCTCAAGGCCATCCGCAAGGAGCTCGGCGAGGACGGGGCCGAGGGCAACGACGACTACCGCGCCCGGGTCGAGGCGGCCGACCTGCCCGACGACGTCCGCGAGGCCGCGCTGCGCGAGGTCGGCAAGCTGGAGCGGGCGGGCGACCAGAACCCCGAGGCCGGGTATCTGCGCACGTGGCTCGACACCGTGCTCGACCTGCCCTGGAACGTCCGCACCACGGACAACACCGACCTGGTGGCGGCCCGGGCCGTGCTCGACGCCGACCACCACGGCCTGACCGAGGTCAAGGACCGCATCGTCGAATACCTGGGCGTGCGGGCCCGCCGCGAGTCGCGCCACCTGGAGAAGATCGGCGGCCGCGGTTCCGGCGCCGTGATCCTGCTGGCCGGCCCGCCCGGGGTCGGCAAGACCTCGCTCGGCGAGTCGGTGGCACGTACCCTCGGCCGCAAGTTCGTCCGGGTCGCCCTGGGCGGCGTCCGCGACGAGGCCGAGATCCGCGGCCACCGGCGTACGTATGTCGGCGCTCTGCCCGGTCGCATCGTGCGCGCGATCAAGGAGTCGGGCTCGATGAACCCGGTCGTCCTGCTCGACGAGGTCGACAAGGTCGGCAGCGACTACCGCGGTGACCCGGCGGCGGCCCTGCTCGAGGTGCTCGACCCGGCGCAGAACCACACGTTCCGCGACCACTACCTCGACCTGGACCTCGACCTGTCCGACGTCGTGTTCATCGCGACGGCGAACGTGCTCGAGACGATCCCGCAGGCCCTGTTCGACCGGATGGAGCTCATCGCGATCGACGGCTACACCGAGAGCGACAAGGTCGCCATCGCCCGCGACTTCCTGGTGCCGCGGCAGTTGTCGCGGGCCGCGCTGTCCGACGACGAGGTGACGGTCACCGAGGACGCCCTGCGCGAGATCGCGGCCAATTACACCCGCGAGGCCGGCGTACGGTCGTTCGAGCGCCTGCTGGCCAAGGCGTTCCGCAAGGCGGCGCTGGGTGAGCTGCCCACCACCGTCGACGCGGCCGACCTCAAGGAGCTCATCGGGCGTCCCCGCTTCGAACCGGAGTCGGCCGAGCGTACGGCCGTGCCTGGGGTTGCGACCGGCCTGGCCGTCACCGGAATGGGTGGTGACGTGCTCTACATCGAGGCGTCGCTGCTGCCCGGCGACAAGGGCGGGCTGTCGGTCACCGGCCAGCTCGGCGAAGTGATGAAGGAGTCGGCCCAGATCGCCCTGTCGTACGTGCGGGCCCACGCGGAAGAGCTGGGCATCTCGCCCGAACAGCTCGACCACCCGATCCACCTGCACGTGCCCGCGGGCGCGGTGCCGAAGGACGGACCGTCGGCGGGCGTCACGATGACCACGGCGCTGGTGTCGCTGCTGCTCGGCCGCAACGTCCGGGCCGAGGTCGGCATGACCGGCGAGGTGTCGCTGACCGGCCGGGTCCTCCCCATCGGCGGCGTCAAGCAGAAACTGCTCGCGGCGCAGCGGGCCGGCCTCAGCGAGGTCTACCTGCCGAAGCGCAACGAGCCCGACCTGGACGAAGTGCCCGCGGACGTGAAGGCGGCCCTCACCGTGCACATCGTGTCCGACGTACGGGAAATCCTGAGTTCGGCTCTGGAGCCCGTGTCTTCGGGGATGGTCGCCGCGGCGTAAGTCCCCGGCGATAGTGTCTTCGGCATGGAGGCTTTTGCCCAAGCAACTTTGTCGAAGGCGGAAAAGGACGGCGCCCACCCGGTCGAGCTGGCAGCTTTGCGCCGCCGGCTCGACCAGGTGGTGGCGCCCCGGGCGGGCCTGCTCCCCGGCGACGAACTGGAACCGCTGACCGACGTCCCCGGGCTGGACGACCTGCCCGAGCCCTCGGCCGACCGGGCCCGTGAGATCCTCGACCAGCTGGCCGTGCTCAAACTCAACGGTGGCCTGGGCACGAGCATGGGCCTGACCGGCCCGAAGTCGATGCTCGAGGTCAAGCCCGGTAAGAACTTCCTCGACATCGTGGCCACCCAGGTGGCAGCCGTCCGCGAGCGTTACGGCGCCCGCCTGCCGCTGCTGCTGATGAACTCGGCGGCGACCCGCGGCCCGTCGATGGCCCGCATCGAGGCTCAAGACTTCCTGCAAGGCCGCGAGCCCAAGCTGCGCGCCGACGACCTGTTCCCGGTCGAGTGGCCGGCTGACCCGTCGCTGGAATGGTGCCCGCCCGGCCACGGCGACCTGTACACGGCCCTGGCCGCCTCGGGGACGCTCGACCGGCTGCTCGAGTCGGGCGTGCGCTGGTGCTTCGTCTCGAACGCCGACAACCTGGGCGCCACGGTCGACGTCCGCGTGGCCGCCTGGATGGCGTCGGAACAGATCCCGTTCGCGATGGAGGTCGTGCAGGGCACCGAGGCCGACCGCAAGGGCGGGCACCTGGCCCGCCACCAGGGCCGGGTCGTGCTGCGCGAGACGGCCCAGGTCCCCGAGGGCGACACGTCGTTCAGCGCCATCGAACGCTGGAAGTACTACAACACGAACAACCTGTGGATCGATCTGCAGGCGCTGAAGCAGCTGCAAGAGGCGGACCCGGCGGCGCCCTCGCTCCCGCTCATCGTCAACCGCAAGACGGTCGACCCCAAAGACTCTTCCAGTACGCCGGTCATCCAGCTCGAAACAGCCATGGGCGCAGCCATCGGCTCCATCGAGGGCGCCCGGCCGGTGCTGGTTCCCCGCACCCGCTTCGCCCCGGTCAAGACCACTGACGACCTGCTGGTGGTCCGCTCCGACGCCTACGACCTGACGGCCGACGGCCACCTGGTCCCGACCTACGAGCCCCCGGGCCCGGTCGTGACCCTGGACCCGGCCCACTACAAGCTGCTGCCGGACTTCGAACGCTACTTCCCGGCCGGCCCACCCTCCCTACGCAACGCCACCCGCCTGAAGGTCACCGGAGAGGTCACTTTCGGCGCCGATGTCACCATCGACGGCGAGGTCAACCTGACCGGCCCCCTGACCGTCCCGGACGGCCGAACCCTGCCGAGCTGAACCACCGCTGGTCTATTCGACGTCTGGTGAGCCGGCGCTGGGGCCCGCGATGCGGAAGAGTTCGTCGACGCGTTCCAGGTAGTGCCGGGCGTGAACCGAGCGGAAGAAAGCGTGAGCCTCACGCAGCCGGTCGCCGGCTTCGACCACCTCGGCCCGGGCGATCAGCGTCTCAGCCACCATCACCTGCCCGATCGCGACGTCAGGCAGGGAGCCGATGGCCCGATACTTCTCCACCGCGTCGCCGAACCGGCCCTGCAGACAGAGTCGGGCCGCGTCGAGCCAGCCGGACGGCTTGATCTCCATTTCCTGCAGCACACTCGAGCCGAAGCCGAGCGCCTTGAGCTGGACCGGGAACTCAATGCCAAGGGCTGGGTCGAGGACCTTGCCGCGCTGGAAGTCGAGCAATTTGCCGATCAGATCGCCGGCCTCTTCCATCCGGCCGGAGCGGAGCAGGCAGGAGGCGTACACCGACATGGCCGGCGGCATACCGATCGGCGCGGTGAACTTCTCGGTCAGCCGCAGCGACTCCCTGGCCTCGGACAGGGCCTCGTGGAACTCGTCCCGAGCCAGCAGGATCGCCGCCCGGCGGTTGCGCACCGACGGCTCCATGAAATGCCGCCGGGACGCCCGCTCGAAGTAGTCGGCGGTCTTCAGCACTGCGTCCCAGTCGCCCCGCCAGAAGTCGCCGAACGCCTGCTCGCCGCGCAACCACAGGCGCTCGGGCCGGGACCATTGGTTGGTGGCCACCCGGAATCCGCTTTCGGTCGCCTCGAGGGTGCCGGCAACATCACCCAGATTCGCGTACGCGTAGGCCAAGCTGCTGTAGGAGATGGGCGCGACACTACCGCCCAGCCGTTTCTGGATCTCGATGCTCTGCTTGATCTCCCCGATGCCCGAGGGCCGCCCGGTCATCACGTGGGCCAGGCCGACGTGGGTCAGCGCCCGGGCGACCCGGCTGGGCAACACGCGCTGCTCGGCAATCTGGATGGCCTTCAGGCCCGCACTGATCGCCTCCTTGTAGCGGCCGAGCAAACACAGATGCGCTGAACAGGTAATCAAGATCGCGACTGTGGTCGACGATGTGGGGCTGCCACTGGCAGCCAGTTCGAGCGCCTGCATGACGAGCCGGTCGGCCCGCTGCCGGTCGCCGGTGGCCAGGGCCATCCCGGCCAGCAGCACGTCGGCCTCGGCGGCCCGCTCGTAGCGGCCCAGCCGGCGCAACTCTTCCCGGGCGCGGCTGAGCAGGTCGGAGCTGTCCACGCCGGAGTGCAACTGGGCCCGCCCGGCCCGGAGCATGATCTCGGGCAACCGGTCGTCGCCGGCCGGGCAGAGCGTCAGCGCCAGGTCGTAATGCTTCACGGCGTTACTGGCGATACCGAGGTCGGCCGCCCGGTCGCCGGCCGCGATGAACGCGTCCACCGCCGGGTCACGCAAACCTTCCGAGTCGTCGCCGAGCGCCTCGGTCAGCTGCATGGCGGCGTGATAGTGGAAGGCGAGCAACTCGGTTGTGTCGGCCACCGCCTCACCCACGCGCGAGGCCAGGTAGGCGGCGGCGCGTAGGTGCCGGTTCAGCCGGGAACGGCGGGACATCCGGGAGAGGGCGACGTCGCGCATCACGTCATGCCGGAAGACGTACTCGCGCCGGTAACTCGCCCCACCACGACGTACCTGCACCAAGAACCCGTGCCGCACCAGACGGTCGACGAGCCGGCGGGTACTCGGCTCGTCCTGGTCGGTGAGGTGGCCCAGGAACGGCAGGCTCATCACCCGGCCGATGACCGCGGCGTCGAGCAGAAAGCTGCGTTCGACCTCGGGCAGCTGGTCGAGACGGCCGCCGATCGAGGCGTGAATAGTGGGCGGAGGCTGCAGACCCTCCGCCGCGGTTGCCGCGGTCTCGCCGGCCTGCGCGTCAAGGAGGGGTTTCACATACTCCTCGACAAACAGCGGATTGCCGCCGACCTTGGAGACGATCATCGCGACGGCGGTCTCGGGCAGGCCGTCGCCGGACGCGGACGCGATCTCGTCGATCAGGGTGCGGGTCTCGGACTCGGTCAGCGGTTCGAGGGTGATCGTGGTAACCCGCGGACGGCCGCCCAGCCAGGTGTCTCGTCGTTGAGTGAGTTCCGGGCGGGCCAGGATGGCGACCATCAACCGGGTGGCGGACAGCGACTCGGCCATGTCCTCGATGAAGTCCAACAACGACTCATCGGCCCAGTGCGCGTCTTCGAAGACGATCACAGTGGGGCCGGTCGAGGCGATCTCTTCCAGGACTCGGCGGTACGCCCCGAAGGCCTCGTCCCGGTCGGTCGGCTGCCAGTCCGCGCGCTCGCTGGTCCCGATCAACGGCAGCAGGTGCCCGAGCAGCCAATTGACCTCGACCTCCTCGAGCCGGAACCGGTGCAGTACGGAACGCAGCTTGGTCTCCAACACCTCTTCGGAGTCGTGGTCGCTGATCGAGGCGTAATCCTTGAAGAGCCGGGCGAGCGGCCACAACACCGGATCGCCGTACGGATAGCTGCGCACCACCTGCCAATGCGCAACGGTTCCGGCCAACTTGTTGCGCAGTTCCTCGAGAAGTCGGGTCTTGCCGACGCCGGGAGTGCCGATAACGGTGACGAACTCGGGGTTACCGGCTGACATGACCAACTCGTAGGTCGCGGTCAGCCGGCGCAACTCGGCGTCACGACCGACCAGCCCGACCAGTCTCGGCGTGTCGACCACTCCGAGCAGCCGGCCAGCGGGCTCGTAGCCGTCCCGCCGGGCCTCGTAGGTGATGTCCCGGTTGGTGATGGCTTCAGTCATCCGGTCGACGAGGATCTGATTCTCTGCCGCTAGCGACTGCTGGTGACCGCTGATCTGCATGACCGGGCCCTCGACCAGAAAGGGATAGGACGGCCGCCCTTCGTCGTCGATGATCAAGGCTGTCCCGGTGGCGACCCCGGTGCTGACGGTGACCTCCGGTAGTTCGACGTTGGCCTCGAGGGCGCTGTGGATCTCCAGGCAGGCCAGGACCGCCCGCACCGCGTCGTCGTCGTGCGCCTGCCGGGCGCCGAAGACCAGCAGCAAGTCGAGGCTGGTGCGGGTCAAGCTCACGCCGCCGTACTCGCCGACGATCGGTTCGACGATGCGTTCCAGGGATTGATTCGCGTGCAGCATCCGCAGGCCGTCGACCTCGGGGCCGACCCGCATGGCGACCTTCATCGACGCGACGGTGACGAGGCGCTGTTCGGCGTCGCCGCCCTGCTCCAGTACGGAGGGGGTGGGCGGCGGGGCGGGGAACGGTGGCTGGGGCCGGTCGAAGTGCGGGTCGCCGGTCTTGTCCAGGTGCAGTCGGTCCAGACCAGTGAGAATGGCGGTGGTCGCTTGCCCGTTGCTCAGATCGGTCACATCGATGTGCGTGCGCAGGGACAGTAGGCCAGACACCGGATAGTCCTCGACCAGCACCGGGATGATCAGGCCCCGGGATCCGTCCGGGTCGCGAGCGAAGGCCACCCGCCATTCCACCGATGCGAACGGTGCCATCTGGTATCGCCGGCTCAGCACTGCGATTGTCCGCTCGGCCTCCTGAGTGGCCTGTTCGATCTTCTTGACGAAGTCCTCGCCGACGGTGAAGTCGGACTCCTGCATGACGACGCTGTAACCCGCCGATCGCAGCAGCCAGTCCAGCCAGACGGCCCAGTCGCGATCGCTGTGGGTGTAGCTGATGAAGAAGTTCGTCATGACTTCTCGCCGTCGCCCCGGAATGTGATCGGGAAGGCGCCAAAGGTCACCTTCCCGGGCGAGAAATACCCGAGGCGGCCGGCGGCAAACTCGCCCGTTCGGGTGCCGCCGGATTCAGGCGATCCGCAGTACCGCGTCGTCTTCGACGACGGGACCGGAAGCGGCCGGTCGGTGGAAGGTTGCCGGAAGGTTGCCGGAAGGTCCTTCCATGATCCTGGGGACCGGCCCGAACCCGGGCTGTGATTCGCACCTGGGACGAGACATCTGGACGTGAGGGCATCCGCCGATCCGGGTGTCAAATCGAGCCGTCCGGACTTCGTGGCGGCCGATCGTGCCCCTGCTTGACGGCGGCCAGCGGATGGTGACCGGCAGTTGCCGACGCCACGATGAGCCCGCGCCGGACGGCAGGATTTCCGGCCGGCGAATCCAAACAGGACTCTCACTGAGGAGATCGATGCCGACGGTGGTCTTTCTCACCGCACTGGATTTGGAACACACGGCCGTCGTGGACCACCTGACACAGCCGCTGACCGAGCGCTACGAGCGCGGCCTTCTGTTCGACGTCGGGACGTTCCGGGGCCGGACCTCGTGGCAGGTCGCGGTGGCCCAGGCGGGGCCGGGTAACGCCACGGCCGGCATCCTGCTCGAGCGGGCCGTGACGACGTTCGCGCCGGACGTCGCGATGTTCGTCGGGATCGCCGGGGGCCGCAAGGACGTTCGGCACGGTGATGTCGTCGTGGCCGATGCCGTGTACGACTACGAGGCTGGTAAGGACGGCCGAACCGCGTACGCGCCGCGCATCAAGACCGAGGCGCCCTCGTTCGGGCTCGTTCAGCGCGCCCAGGCGGTGGCGCGCCGGGGACATTGGCCGGATCGCATCCGGCCGGCTCCGCCCGCCGACCGTCCGACGGCGTTCGTGAAGCCCATCGCCGCCGGGGGCAAGGTGGTCGCGCACGACCGGTCGAGCACCGCCGAGCTGCTCACCGCGTATTGCGGTGATGCGCTGGCCGTCGACATGGAGAGCTACGGCTTTCTGCGCGGCGCCTATGTCAACGAGGGCGTGTCCACTCTGGTCGTCCGCGGAATCTCCGATCTGCTCAGCGACAAGAGCCCGGCCAACGACGAGCGCTGGCAGGGCGCCGCGGCCCGCCATGCCGCCGCGCTCGCCTTCGAGGTGCTCGATACCGCAGCCATTGCCGAGCGGCCGGATCCGACCAGGTCGGAGCAACGACCAGTGGGCACCAGGTTCGTCCAGAAGAACCAGCCCACCGGGGGAACCGTCTACGCCAATCAGGGCAGCGGCCATCAGATCATCAACCTGCGGGCCCGAGTGGAGGAATGAGATGGATTCGCCGGACGAGTTCGTGCAGAAGAACGCACCGAAGCGCGGTGGCCACGTCTACGCCAACCAGGGCACCGGTGACCAGATCATCCACGCGCCACTGGCCCCCAGAGGCCTGGGGGCGGACACGAAGGCCCTCCTGGTGATCGTGGCTGTCGACATCGTGTTCTTCGTCGTCGGCGCGATGTCGTACACCGGGAAGAACACCGACGGTGATCTGTGGCGTGCCGTCATCTTTTTGTTCCTGGTGGTGGTCACGGTGGGGATCGCCCGCCGATGGCTGCGCCGACGAGTCTGATTCCGACTACCGAACAGGGAAATTTGTGCTGCTCAGATCCATATCCCGCTTCGCCGTCGTGGTGACGGTGCTCGCGCTGGCCGCGTGCGGTGATTCCCCCGCCGCCAAAACACCACCGGCTCCGACTGACACCGCCGTCACTACCACCGCGGCGACGGACACCCCTTCGCCATCGCCTTCGCCATCGTTGCCGCCTCCGTCGGCCGCCCCGCCGACGCCGGGCACGGCGCTGGCCCGCATCGAGGGGCCCGGGCGGGTCAACGTGATCGCCAACGTGCAGGGTCGCGGTTTCGACATCGTCAGCAGCTTCCTTCGTGACTTCACCTACGACGAATCCACCCTGCAGGTGTACGACGCCGACGGGACGCCACTCGGTGGCCTGACCGCAGGCTCCTTCTCCGGTGAGTGCGGCGCCGACGACGTCATCGTGGACGGCAAGCGCCTCATCCTGACCGTGCTCATCAAGACGGTTCCGGCCGCCGGTCTCACCGAGGAGACCCACGCTCTGCAATTGGACGCTTGGGACGCGCAGACCGGCGCGCAGGTCTGGTCGACCACGGTGATCAAGCCGTCGCCAGAGGACCTCTCCTGCCAGGCCTACGACGGAAACCTTCAGGCGCTGTCCACCACCTTCGACGGCAAGTGGGGCGTGCTGCTCTGGCCGCAGCCGCAGAAGTTGCTCCGCCTCGCCGTCGATCTGGCGACCGGGCGGCTGTACCCGCGGGCCGATCTGCTCGGCACGATCGGCAACTACGTCGCCGTCGGCACCGACAAGACGGTTTACGCGGGCGAGTCGAACACCGTACGCATGACCGTGCCGGGGTCATGGAAGACGCTCGGCACGTTCAGATCGTCCGGTGTCACCACCGGGGCGATCGACCTCCCCCAGACGGGGACCATGGCCTGGACCGGGCATGCCTTCGCCGGCGATTCCGGGGAGAAGACAGTGTCGACGCCGAGCGGCGAGATCATCGTCAGCGTCGTCGGGAACGGTCCGCACAGTGTTCCGTACTCGGTCAGTGCGTTCCAGCTGCCATCGGCGAAGCCCCTGTGGCGCCTCAAGACGCCGAAGTATTTCAACGACAACGTCCAATCGATCAACGACAAAATCGTGCTGATCGTTCGGGCTCCGAACGGCGGCGGCAAAAGCGTCGAGTACATGGCCGTTGACGTCACGACCGGCAAAAAGGTGTGGTCCCTGAAGGTCCCGGAGTTGTCGACCTGCCTCCTCACGTCCAGCAACGTCCTGGTCCGGACGAAGGACCAGTTCGTGACGCTGGACGCGGCCACCGGCAAACAGCTGTCCTACACGGGCGACGCGGACAGTTGCCGGCCGATCGTGGGCGCCGGTCTCACCGGTGTCGGCCGGACCGATGACGAGGTCGTGCAGATGCTGAGTCCGTAACCGCACGCCGTTGCGCGCCGAGCCCGACGCCGGGGTGTTCGCCTTGACAGGGAACGAACCGGCGTCGTGCAGGCGGTTCTCGGAGCAGTCCGGCCAACTCTGTTCAGCCGCTGGAAGAAACAGTTCGGCCGTTAGGGGGACAACTCCCGGAGCGCATTTGAGTCAAAGTCATTGGTGTGACTTATCCCTACGGGGGCGGCCCTCAACCGGGTGGCCCTGAGTACCAGGCTCCGTACGGCTACCAGCAGGCTCCACTGCCTGTGCCATACGGTGTTCAGCCCGCGCCCTACGGCGGGCCGGTGATTGCCCGGCCTCAGCGTTCGGCCGGGGTGGCTGTCGCGTTGGAGATCATCCTCGGCGTCTTCGGTATTTTCGGGGTCGGCAACCTGTACGCCGGTCGGGTCGGGCTCGGCATTGCTCTCATGGTCAGTTTCTGGGCGCTGTTCTGGGTCAACTTCCTGCTGGTCTTCGTGTTCGTCGGCATCGTGACCTACCCGCTGACGTGGATCGCCTTTCTCATCGTCGGGCCGATCGCGGCCGCGCGGGGTGTGGAGCGCTACAACTCCGGTTTCTGACCGGGCGCGCACCGGGCTCCAGTGGACGTCAACAACTCTTCAAGACCTCCGCCGTACGGTCGTCGAGGAAAGGGATTCTCGTACAATTTGGAGGTTCGGTGAACCTGTTGAACAGGCGCACTCTGGCGGCCGGGATCGGGATCGCTGTGGCGGTCACCGGGTCGCTCTTCGGGATTTCCTCGCCGGCTTCGGCGGGGTATCAGTGCCCGGCGCGACAGGTCTGTTTCTACCAGGACAAGGACCGTAACGGCAGTCCGGCCACGTTGGCCGGGCTGGCTCAGGGCGGCAATGGCGTCGGCTGGTTCTGGGATCACAAGTTCCACAACGGCGTGAACCTCAACGACCAGGCCTCCTCGGTGCACAACAACACCAACCAGTGGCTGCGGGTCTACGAGCACAACAACTTCGGCTCCGGCCGTACGCAGTGGGTCCAGCCCTACGCGTGGGCCAACTTCACCGGCGGCGGCGTCAAGAACGACTCGGCCTCGTCGGCCCGCTTCGAGGAGGAGCCGTGCGGCGGTTCGGAGTGGTGCGTGTAAGTACCCACGTCTGAGCAGCCGGGGTCAGGCCGCCGGGTGGCGGGCTGACCCCGCGCCGTCCCGGGCGCTCCGGGGGCCGCCTCGGATGCGGTAGTGGCCGGTCCGAAGCCGGTCCGAGCGCTCGGTGATCCAGCCGGCGTCGGGTTCGGGCCAGGTCGTTGCCGTGTTCCAGCAGGCGTCGGCCAGGTTGGCCTTGGTCAGGTCCGCATCGGCCAGGTCGGCTCCGGACAGGTCGGCTCCGGACAGGTTGGCGCCGGTGAGCCGGGCGCCGGTCAGGCGGGCGTCAATGAGTCTGGCGCCGAACAGGACGGTGCGCTTTCCCATGAGCGCACCGGTCAGGTTGGCCTGGGTGAGGTTGGCATTGATGAGGAAGGCCTGGGTCAGGTTAGCTCCGGCCAGGTTGGCGCCGGTGATGTCGGCCTCGGACAGGTCGGCCCGCAGCAGGTTCGCCGCGGAGAGATCGGCACCGGCGAGGTTCGAGCGGGTGAGGTCGGCCTCGGACAGGTCGGCGCGGGTGAGCGTCGCCCCGGACAGGTGGGCGTGACACAGGTCCACCCCGAACAGATCCACCCCGGAGAGATCCGCCCCGGTCAGGTTCGCGGACTCCAGCGTTCCGCTGCCGCCGACAGCGTGCCGCGGACCATGAGCCAATGGCGGATGCCGGTATAGGCGCCTAGTGCTCGAATCCGCCGGCGCAGCCGGTTGGGCAGCCGGTTCGTGGGTGGAGGCTGTAGCGGCACTCTGCCGTCGCCGGCCGGGGAGGACTGCATCGGAACTCGATACCTACTGTCGGTGAGATCAACGCTCGGGGGAGCGTGCCACGGGTCTCCCGCCTGCTGTCGGACCATTGGTGCGCTCAGGCGGGACGCAACGCGGCCACCGCGGCCAGGATCAGGGTGCCGCCCAGCAGGGCGGGCCAGGGGAGGCGTTCGCCGAGGACGGCCGCGGCCAGCAGGGCGGCCGAGACGGGTTCGAGCAGGGTGGCGATGGTGGCGGCCGAGCCCGAGGTGGTGCGCAGGCCCGCGTACAGCAGCCCGTAGGCCAGGGCCATCGTGGCCAGGCCCAGGTAGGCGAGCAGGGCCAGGGAGGCGGCGCTCGTGCCGAGCAGCGGCCGGCCGGTGACGGCGGCCAGGGCCAGGAACGGGAGCAGGGCGACGCCGCCGACGGTCGTGGTGGCGGTGGTCAGCGTGATGGGGTCGGTGCGCCGGGCGAGCGAGTGTCCCAGGAGGGTGGTCGCCGCATAGGTGACTCCGGCCGCTATGGCCAGGGCCAGACCCGCGTACGGGGAACCGCCCGGCCCTTCCGAGCCGTGCCCGGCGGTCGCGCTGATCAGGACGAGGCCGGTCAACGCGGCCATCAGCACCGTGGTCTGGCGGGCCGGCGGGCGCGTGCCGGCGCGCAGGTGTTCCCAGACGGCGGCCAGGACGGGGGCCAGGCCGAGCGATACGACGGTGGCCACGCTGACCCCCACCAGCAGCACCGACACGAAGTAGAGGCCCTGGTAGGCCGCCGTGCCGCAGCCGACGAGCACGGTTCGGCCGGGGTGGGCGCGGAACAGGTCGAGGACGGCTCGCGCGCGGCGGGTCAGGGCGGCGAAGCCGATCAGGGCGACGGCGGCCAGCAGCATCCGCCAGGCGCTGACGGTCATCGCGCCCAGGTCGTCGCGTTCGTGGAGCAGGGTGACGGCCAGTCCGCCCGTGCCCCACAGGATGCCGGCCGCGCTGACCTGCAGCAGTCCGAGCCGGTTCACCGCAGGACGAAGCCGGGGACGAGCGGGTCCTCGGGGTGGACGACGAACGTGTGCTCGCCGGTCGGGTAGGCCAGACCGGTGACCTGGGGGATGACGGCCGGGTAGCCGTCGGCGGTGGTGGTGGCGACGACCGTTCCGGTGAAGCGGGAGCCGACGATCGACTCGTGCTGCAACCGCGGGCCGTTCACGGCGACGCGGCCCTCGGCGGCCAGCACGGCCAGGCGGGCGCTGGTGCCGGAGCCGCACGGGGAGCGGTCGACCTCGCCGTCGGCGAACACCGTCACGTTGCGCTGGTGCACCTGGCCGTCGGGGGACGGCAGTTCCTCGTACCAAATGGTGCCGTAGATCCCGCTGAGCCGGGGATCACTGGCGTGGGCGGCGTGGGCGCTGTCGTCGAGGGCCCATTTGATCTCGCGGCCGAGGTCGATGAGGTCGCGGTAGTGGCCGGGGTCGACGCGCAGGCCGGCCGTGGTGGCGTCGACCGTAGCGTAGAGGGCGCCGCCGTAGGCGACAGTCACTGACAGTTCGCCGCGAGAGGTGGTCAGCTTGATGTCGCTGGCCACGACATAGCTCGGCACATTAATGAAATCAACAGCGGCCGTACGCCCATGGTCGCGGTGCACCCGGGCCGTGACCCGGCCCGAGGGCACGTCGACGACCACCTCGACGCTGCCGTCGGCCGGCGCGGCGACCAGGCCGGAATCCACGGCCCAGACGCCGAGCGCGATGGTGCCGTGGCCGCAGGCGGTGGAGAAGCCGTCCTTGTGCCAGAACAGCACGCCCAGGTGGGCGCCGTCGTCGTCGGGCGGAACGAGGAAGCCGCCGTACATGTCCGCGTGCCCGCGCGGCTCGAAACACAGCAGCTCGCGCAGGCGGCGGGCGTCGGCGCTGTCGATGGCCAGCCGGCGCCGGTCGGCCACCGTGGCGCCCGGCAGCGGCACCGGCGGCTCCGGCACGATCCGGAACGGTTCACCGGCCGTGTGATAGTCGATCGTGCTGATCCGCTCCATGCGGATCAGCCTAGGCATCTGTCGGCGCGCCTCCCGGGCCGGTGGTGATGGGCCTGGCAAGATCTTGGAGTGCTGACGGATGAGGACTACTACGACACGTCGCGGTTGACTGAGCGGCAACGCCAGATCCTCACCGTCGTTCAGACCTGGGCCCAGCGCCACGGTTACTCGCCCTCGTCGCGGGAGATCGCGGACGCGCTCGGGCTCGCTTCCACCTCGACGGTCGGGCGGCATCTGCGCGCGCTCGAGGAGGCCGGCTTCCTGCGCCGTGGGCGGGCGACCAGGCCCATTGACGTACGCATGTTCCTGCTGCCTCAGCAGCGGCAGCCCGAGCAGCCGGCGACCGTGGGCGTGCCGCTGCTCGGTGACATCGCGGCGGGCACGCCCATCCTGGCCGAGCAGAACTCCGACGAGGTGCTCGCGCTGCCCCGCGACCTGGTGGGCCGGGGCAGTCTGTTCGGTCTGCGCGTACGCGGTGACTCGATGATCGACGCGGCCATCTGCGACGGTGACATCGTCGTGGTGAAGCAGCAGCACGAGGCCTACAACGGGGACATCGTGGCCGCCATGATCGACGACGAGGCGACCGTGAAGGTCTATCGCCGCCGGGGCGGCCACGTTGTCCTCGAGCCGCGCAACCGGGCCTACGAGAACATCGACGGCGACCGGGCCACCGTGCTCGGCAAGGTCGTGTCGGTGCTGCGCCGCACCTGAGTTCTAACGTACGGCCGGGAAGTCCAGCGTGGTCTGGCCGACCGAGTTGAAGTAGTTGGTGAAGGTGTTGAGCGCCACCGCGGCCACGATCTCACCGATCTCGCCGTCGCTGTAACCCGCGGCCCGGACCGCGGCGAGGTCCTCGTCGGTGACGAAACCCTTGGTCGCGATGACCGCTTTCGCGAAACTCAACGCAGCTTCGACCTTGGGGTCCGACGCCTGCGCCTTGCGCCCGGCGGCCAGGTCGTCCTCGCTGACGCCGGCCCGGGCGCCGAGCACGGTGTGGGCCGCGAGGCAGTAGTCGCACTCGTTCTCGACGGCGGCGACCAGCGCGATCTGCTCCTGCACGCGGCCCGGCAGCCGGCCCTTGGACAGCGCGCCGCTGAACTGCAGATAGGCGTCGAGCACGGCCGGGGAGCTGGCCATGGCCCGCATCATGTTGGGGGTGACGCCGAGGGCGCGCTCGACCTTGCCCAGCAGGGCCCGGGCCTGGGGCTCGGCGGTGGTGGGGTCGACGGTGGCAAGACGTGACATGTGAATCGTCCTTCCTCGTATCTGTTGGCACTGCCAACTATCGCCCGCAGCGAGTTCGCCGGCAACGTGTTCAGCGGCACACAGCGTTATTTGTTTCTGCCAACAATTGCTTCGTACGATGTGCTAATGGAGCACGTACCCGGCCCACCGCCGGCCAGCCAGCTGCTGCTCGGTCTGGCCCGGCTCGGCCAGGCCGTCCGGATGGAGGCGTGGCGCAACACCGGCCCCCACAACCTCTCGCCGCTGCAGGCCGACATCGTCACGCTGCTCGGCGACAGCGCGCGCCCGCTGCGCCAGGGCGAGATCGTGGCCGCGCTGGCTTCGACCCCGCCCACCATCAGCGACGCCGTGAAGGTGCTGCGCCGCAAGGAACTGGTCGACTCGACCCGCGACCCCGGCGACGCCCGGGTGCTGCTCGTGCGCCTGACCCCGGCCGGCGGGACCGAGGCCGACCGGCTGACCGTCGCCTCCGAGGCCCTCAGCGGCGCGGTGGCCGCCCTGCCCGGCGAGGATTTCGCGGCCATGCTGCGCGGCGCCACCACGCTGATGCGCGAGCTGCAGGACAGGCGGGCCATCCCGGTCTCGCGGATGTGCCTGACCTGCCGCTTCTTCGTGCCCGAGGCACACCCGGACGACCGGGAACGCCCACATCACTGCAACTTCGTCGACGCGCCCTTCGGCGACGCCGAACTACGGGTCACCTGCCCCGATCACGAGACGGCGTAGGCCTCGGCGGCCAGGATGCGGTCGCGGCCGGCCGCCTTGGCCGCGTACAGCGCGCTGTCGGCCCGGGCGATCAGGGCCTCCGAGGTCTCGGTGTTGTCCCACCGGGCCAGGCCGGCCGAGAACGTCTGGGCGGCCGGGGTCACGGCCCGCAACCTTTCGAGTACGGCGGTCGCCTTGCTCTCGTCCGTGCCGGGCAGCAGGACGATGAACTCCTCGCCGCCGTAACGGGCCAGCACGTCGCCGTCGCGCAGCTCGGCCGACCAGGCCGCGGCGGCCGCGCTCAGCAGGCGGTCGCCCGCCGGGTGCCCGTACGTGTCGTTGAAGCTCTTGAAGTGGTCGAGGTCGATCATGCTGACCACGACCGGGGCCCGCGCCGATCGGGCCCGTTCGAGCACGCGTGGCAGCTCGTCGTTCCAGGCGCGCCGGTTGGGCAGGTTGGTCAGCTCGTCGGTGCGGGAGAGCGCGCTGACCGTGCGGGACTGCCGCTCGGCCTGCTTCAGCAATTGGGTGAACCGGGCCATGACCAGCAGGAACATGATGGCCGAGCCGATCGCGATGGCCAGGCCGTTGGTGATCCCGCCGGTGAGCTGCTGCTCGATCATCAGGGCGGGCGAGATCATCACGGCCGCGGTCAGCACGGCCAGCTGGACCCGGCTGAGCTGGGACACCGAAGCCGCGCCCTGCCCGTCGCCGCGGACCTGAGGCCACGCGATTGCCATCGTCAGCACCAGCACCGAGAGCTCGTAGACGGTGTTGATCACCTGGCCCACCCCGGCCACGTCGGCCCAGGCCTCGTTCACGTGGGGCACGATCACCCACGCCATGTCGCCGGCGAGGTACCCGAGGACCGCCGCAGCGACCAGTGTGGGTGCCCGGCGGCCCTCGCGCCCGTTGCTGCGCAGCAGCCGGATGGTGATGGCCAGCAGCAGCAGATCGGCGATCGGGTACGCGATGGTGACGAGCCGGGCGGCCAGGCCGACTGTGTCGTCGCGCAGGGCCGGGCCGATCGCGTAGATCCAGGCCAGCAGGGCGAGACCGGCGGTGACGGTGGCCGCGTCGACGAGGGCGGCCCAGTCCGTGCGGCGGCGCGACAGTTTGATCATCAGGATCAGGCCGATGCCGATGGCCGGATAGAACGCCAGGTAGAGCGCGTCGGCCAGGTCCGGCCCGTCGCCCGGCAGGACGTCGGCCCCCTGCCCGTCGGCCAGCGAGGCCAGCGCGGTGAGCAGCAGCCCGAGCGCGAAGAAGCGCCACGGCGCGCGCTCGCCGTGCGGGACCCGCCGCAGGCCGATCAGGATCGCCGCGGCCATCGACAGCCCGGTGCCTAAGCTGACGGTCAGCTCGGCCGGGCTGCCGTCGGTCAGCAGCGAGCCGGCCAGGACCGTGACCGCCATGACGGCCACGTACGTCTTCCAGCCGCGCCCCATGCTCAGCGGCCGATCGTGACTGCGGCGCCGCGCAGCAGCTCGGCGAGCTGGGCCGGCGGCTGCGGGCGGTGGAAGTGGAAGCCCTGGCCGTAGCGGCAGCCCATGGCCAGCAGCCGCTCGGCCTGGGTGGGCCGCTCGATGCCCTCGGCCACCACGTGCATGGCGAACGCGGTGCCCAGCGCGACCACGGCGTCGGCGATCGCGTACTCCTCCTCGCTCTCGTCGATGCCG
The DNA here is from genome assembly GCF_024137025.1 of Paractinoplanes aksuensis. Lineage (GTDB taxonomy): Bacteria > Actinomycetota > Actinomycetes > Mycobacteriales > Micromonosporaceae > Actinoplanes > Actinoplanes aksuensis. Next base: position 18,632 of record NZ_JAMYJR010000053.1, on the reverse strand, counting down.
GCCACGAACGACCGGTCGATCTTGAGCACCTGGACCGGCAGCGCCCGCAGGTAGTTGATAGCCGCGTGGCCGGTGCCGAAGTCGTCGACCGCGAACGACACCCCGGTCGCGCACAGCTGCTCGAGCAGGGCCACGGTCGCCTCGTCCGGCTCCAGCACCTCGTGCTCGGTCAGCTCGAGCACCAGCCGGTCGGCCGGGAACCCGGTCTCGGCCAGGACCGTGGTCACCACCTGCAGCAGGTTGCCCTTCTTGATCTGCTGCGGGGACAGGTTCACGGTGAGCCAGATGCCCTCGGCGGCCGGGATCTCCGCCCGCCACTCGGCGGCCTGCCGGCAGGCCTCGCGCAGCACCCACTCGCCCAGCGGCACGATCGCGCCGGTCTCCTCGGCCAGGTCGATGAACTCACCCGGCATGACCAGGCCGCGCTCGGGGTGGTTCCAGCGCACCAGGGCCTCGGCCGCGGTGACAGCGCCCGTGGCCATGTCGACCACCGGCTGGTAGTGCAGCACGAACTCGTCCCGCTCGACGGCCGCGCGCAGCTCGGCGTCGCGGGCCCGGGTGTCCAGTTCGGGGGTGTAGACGAGGTACTGGGCGCGGCCGGAGCGCTTGGCCGCGTACATGGCCGTGTCGGCGTGGGCCAGCAGCTCCTCGGCGTCCTGGGTGTCGCTCTCGCGGAAGGCCACGCCGACGCTGGCGGCCACGGTCAGCACCAGGTCGCCGAAGATCACCGGGGTCCGCAGGGCGGCCACGAGCCGTTCGGCGATCCGCTCGGCGGCGAGGCGGTCGGGCAGGCCGGGGAAGACGACCGCGAACTCGTCGCCCCCGAGCCGGCCCGCGGTGTCCCCGGGGCGCAGCACGGACCGCAGCGCGGTCGCGACCGCGGTCAGCACCGCGTCGCCCGCCTCGTGCCCGTAGGCGTCGTTGATCGGCTTGAACCGGTCGAGGTCGATCAGCATGACCGCGCCCGTGCGGCCGTCGCGCGGCGGGTCGGTCACCAGCTGGGTCAGCCGCTCGCCGACCAGGGTGCGGTTGGCCAGCCCGGTCAGCGGGTCGGTGACGGCCAGGTTGCGGTTCTCGCGCAGCGCGTACATCTGGCGGGCGACGACCAGCGAGGTCAGCACGATGGCGCCGATGATCATGCCGCCGAGCGGGTAGAGGTCCTGCTCCCGGGCCAGATAGCCGAGCAGGCCGTAGGCGATGGCGCTGGCCGCGTACGGAAGCAGGGTGAGCCGGGCCCGGCCGGCGCGGCCGTGCGTCGCGGCCCGGCCCTCCCGGTGCCGCCGGCGGGCGGCCAGGGCGAGCACGTAGTTGCCGGCCAGCCAGAACAGGTCGGGCCAGGTGCCCCCGGTGAACTGGTGGTTCAGGGTGATCCAGCTGTACGCGACGTCGGCCACAATGTAGAGCGCGACCGCGCCCGCCAGCAGCAGGGTGGCCTCGCTGCGTTCGCGCCGGCGCAGCAGCGTCGAGGCCAGCGCCAGCACGAGCAGCAGGTCGCCCACCGGCAGCGCCGACGAGACGAAGACCTGCAGGCCGGTGGCGCCGGCGGCGCGGATCGAGGGGCCGATGACCAGGTACCACAGCACCATGAAGGTGCCGGTGCCGACGATCAGCGAGTCGATGGCGAGCTTGGTGCGTTCGGTCCGGGTCCGGCGTACGCCGGGCAGCAGGAGCAGACCGGCCAGCATGAACGGGATGAAGGCGAGGAACCCGTAGTCGGCGACGGCCGGGTAGGGCGGCGGGCCGCCGAGAAAGTTGTCCTCGACGAACCAGGCGCTGTGGGCGACCAACTGGCAGACGTACGAGGCGGTGATGAGCGACCAGGCCCGGCGGGCGCGCGGGTCGAGACCCCCGGCGCGCACCAGGTGCACGCCGGCCACCACGGCCAGCAGCGCCGGCGGCAGGTAGGCGCCGTCGGTCACCAGCTGCCGCAGCGCATCGCTGCCCCAGCCACCCACGTAGAAGACGAAGAAGGCGGCGAGGAAGACCCCGCACCCGGCGACGGCGACGTCGATCAGCCGTTCGCCCCGGTCGTTCACGGCAGCTTCAGGCCCAGGCTCATGACCGAGTAGAGGACGAGCGCGAGACCGAGCGCGTAGCCCACCGCCATCGTGCAGCCGAACGACATCCAGTACGGGGTGGTGGAAGCGCCCATGAGGGCCGCCTTCCGAGCCCGCAGCATGGTCGGAACGAGCCCGACCAGGCCGAAAATGAATGTGACGACGATGATCGTGCCGATGCCGGGCGGCCGCTGGGCCGACGGCGGCAGGCTGCGGGGCGCGGGCGCCGCGCTACGGCCCGGATAGGCCGACGAGGGCGGCGTGCCGAACGGCCTGGCCTGGGCCGGGGCCGGCCCTCGGTAACGGTCCCCGAGACCGCTCGCCTGCTGCCTGACCTGCATGTTCTGGGTCGTATGGCCCGCGGCCGGCGGGACTGGGCTGAGCCAGCTGGGGCTCGTGCGCGGTTCGGCGGTCACCGGGTTCTCCGTCCGGGGAAGTGTGCGTACGGTGTCGCGGATCACTTCGGCAGGCAGAGCGGTTCGTTGAGTTTTCGGCGCAGGTCAAGCGGCCGGACCAGGCCGGACACGGAACGTGAGCACCCGATTTCAGGCCCCGCGCTCTATCATGTCTTCCCGAACTCGGCTTCAGAAGCGCTCGACACGGTCAGGACGCGTTGTCCGGTCTTGGCCGGGTCGTGTAAATAGGAGATTCACTCCGGCGACGACGAGGATAGATGAACCCCTACGGCGATCCGCAGTCTCCGAGCGCCCGGGCCCGCGTGCCCGGCGCCGGCTCCGCCTCTGTGCCTCCCGCGCCCGCGGGCGGGCGCGCTTCGGTCGGTTCCGCCTCCGTCGGCGGCCGGGCTTCGGTCGGTTCCGCCTCGGTCGGCTCCGCCTCGGTGGGCTCGGCTTCCGTGGGTTCCGCCTCGGTCGGCTCGGCGTCCGTGGGCGCCGCTCCGGTCGGTGGCCGGGCTTCGGTCGGTTCCGCGTCCGTGGGCGCCGCGCCGGTCGGCGCGGCCAAGGTCGGCGCCTCGGCCGCCGTGGCCCGCGCGGCTGTCCGGCCCACGCCGCCCGGTTCGACCCCGCCCAAGCCGGCCAAGGATCTGGCCAAGGCGGCCAAGAAGCGCCGCCGCACCAACCTGCTGACCGTGGCCGCGGCCGTGCTCGTCATCGTGCTCGGGGCCGGCGTGGTCGGCGGCGCCTACTTCTTCGACGACGTGCAGTTCACCGAGCCCAAGGCCGAGGACCAGGTCAGCCAGATCGTCGCGGCCGACAACAAGACGGTGGTCGCCACCATCGGCAACTCGACCCGCTCGCTGGTGCCCTACCAGGGCATCAACCCGATCATCGGCCAGGCCGTGATGGCGGCCGAGGACAAGAACTTCTACGACCACGGCGGCATCGACATGAAGGGCATCGCCCGCGCCGCCTGGAACAACTTCACCGGGGGCGACCAGCAGGGCGCGTCGACGATCACCCAGCAGTACGCGCGGCACGCGGCCGAGCTGAAAGAGATCAGCTACAACCGCAAGCTGCGCGAGGCCGTGATCGCCCGCAAGATGGAGGACCACTACTCCAAGGAAGAGATCCTCGGGCGCTACCTCAACTCGGTGTACTTCGGGCGGGGCGCGAACGGCATCGAGGCGGCCGTCAAGGCGTACTTCGGCCCCAACCGCTCCTCGCTGACCCAGCCCGGCCAGAAGGGCGCGATCACCGCGTCCGAGGCCGCCGTCATCGCCTCGGTGATCAAGCAGCCCGAGCCGTCCAAGACGCACCGGGGCTACGACCCGCAGAACAACCGGCCCGACGCCGAGATCCGCTGGAAGTACACGCTCGCCAATATGCTCGAGAAGGGCTGGATCAAGCAGCTCCCGACGGCGTACCCCAAGGTCCAGAAGTTCGACCCGGACGCGTGCCGCAACTCCTGCGGCGGCGACAACGCCACCGGCAAGATCGTCAAGTACGTGAAGCAGGAACTGCGGGCGATCGGCATCAGCGACGCCGAGCAGAAGAAGGGTGGTCTGCGGATCACCACGACGATCAACCCGGCCGTGCAGAAGGCGGCCGAGACCGCGGCCATGCGCACCAGCAGCAAGTCGCCGCTGCGCAAGCTCGACGCCACGTACAAGACGGCCCTGGTCGCGATCGACCCGCAGACCGGGCACGTGCTCGCCTACTACGGCGGCTCGGACGGCGTGGGCTGGGACTACGCCGGCCCCAACTACAACAGCGACGGCGACTTCATCGGCGGTGGCCGCCCGCCCGGCTCGTCGTTCAAGATCTACACGCTGCTGGCCGCGCTGAGCGACGGCTACGGGCTGGACACGACCTGGGACTCCGAGGCCAAGAAGGTCGGCGGCGACGCGATCAACAACTCGAGCCGGACGAATTTCACCTGTGACAAGCGGCGCTGCCCGCTCGACGAGGCGACCGTCCAGTCGTACAACTTCCCCTTCTACCACCTGGCCGCGGCGCTCGGCCCGGACAAGGTGGCCGAGGCGGCCCACAAGGCCGGCATCCAGTTCATCTCGAGTCCGACCAAGATCGGCGCCCGGGTCGACCTGGGCAAGGCCAAGGGCGACGCGCTCAAGCAGTACGGCAACGAGATCGGCTACGGCCAGTACGCGATCACCGCGCTCGACCACGCCAACGGTGTGGCCACGCTGGCCAACGAGGGGCGCTACAACAAGGCCCACTTCGTGAAGTCGGTGCAGAAGCGCGACGAGAAGACCGGCAAGTTCAAGACCTTCCACACCGAGCGGATCAAGGCGACCCAGGTCTTCGACCCGAACGTGGTGGCCGCCATCGACCACGTGCTGCAGAAGATCCCCGGCAAGAACGGGCAGAACCTGCGCAGCGGCTACGAGGCCATCGGCAAGTCCGGCACCTGGGAGTACAAGGACGGCAAGAGCGGCGAGAACGGCGACGCCTGGTGGGTCGGTGGCACCCCCAACCTGGCCGCCACGGTCTGGATCGGCCGCGAGAAGGTCGTCAAGGACAAGATGCAGCTGATGCCGATCTACAAGCCCGGCGGCGGCAAGAAGGGCATGACCGGCGGCTCGACCCCCGGTGACACCTGGAAGGTCTTCATGGACCTGGCCAACAAGGCCATGGACGCCGAGAAGAGCCGCTTCCCGGCCGACGTGAAGGTCGGCGACCCGAGCAAGAAGGGCAACGGCCTCGACCCGCTGCCCCCGCCGCCGGAGAACAACGGCTGCATCCTGGGCGGCACCGTCTGCCCGCCCGGCACCGACCCCAACAACCCGGGCGGCGACCCGAACAACCCCGGGACGGGCACCCCGCCGATCAACAACGACCCGAACACCGGTTTCCCCGGGAACGGTGGCGGGAACGGCGGCGGACGATAGGAACTGACAGCTTCGGGCGGGGGGGGGGCCCCCCCCCCCCCCCCGCCCGGGGCCCCCCCCCCCCGGGGCGGGGGGGGCCCCCCCCCGCCCCGGGCCACGGGGGGGGGGGGCCGACGGGCGGCCGCCCCCCCGCCCCCCGGGGGGGGGGGGGGCCCCCCCCCCCCCCCCGCCCGTCCTGTTCCCGGCCTCAGAGCGGCAGTTCGGCCCCGGCCTGCTCCTTGACCATGTAGTCGGCGTACCAGTCGGGCCAGTCCGGGTCCTCGGCGCCGATGCGCTTCTCGTGCTCGCCGTGCGCGGCGGCCGCCCGACGCAGGGCCGCGGCCAGGTCGGCGGTGGTGGCGAAGGCCGTGGTGCTGGGGTCGACCCGGCCCGGGAGCCGATTGGTGATCTCCTGCAGCAGCCAGCCGTTGCCGTCGGGGTCGCTGAACGACAGGAACGAGCCGTAGCTGCTGCGGCTCGGGTCGGGGCCGGCCACCCGGTTGTCGGTGCCGCCGCGGTGGAAGACGCCGGCCGCGTCGTGGAAAACCTCGCTCGGGTCGGCGCCGACCCGCTTGAGCTCGTCGTGGGCCGCGTCGATGTCGCTGACCACCAGGTGCAGGCCCTGCGCGGAGCCGGGGGCCTGCTGGGTGACCAGACTGCCGAAGATGACCGACGCGGGGGAGCCGGGCGGGGTCACCTGCACGACCCGGAAGCCGTCGTCGGTGGCGAAATCGGCGTCCAGCCGCCAGCCCAGCCTCGTGTAGAACTCCTTGGCCCGGTCGACGTCCGACACCGGGACCACGACGACTTCGAGCTTCATGTCCATTGCTGCGCTCCTGGGTTCGTACCGGAAAACTTGACTCGTCGAATCTCGCGCCCGCGGGCCCGGGATCGCGCCCGGGAGACCCACTGGTCGTCCCGGCACCAGGGCATGCCACGGGTGCGAACCGGGGTCCCGGGGCCCGAGGCTGAACGGCATGACAGTCAAGCTGCGCTCGCCGGACGGGGTGGCCCTGATCACGGCGACGGTGCTGGCCTCGATGGTCGGCTTCGTGGACGCGTACATGATCAACGTGGCCGTGCCCGCGATCGGCCGGGACCTGCCCGCGAGCGTGACCCAGATCCAGTGGGTGCTGACCGGTTACCTGATCACCGTCGCCTCGCTGCTTTTGCTCTCGGGGGCCCTGGCCGACCGGTTCGGGCGCAAGCGGGTGCTGATCGCCGGGCTGCTCGTGATGCTCGTCGCCTCGGTCGCGTGCGCCGTCGCCCCGAACGCGGGAGCGCTGATCGCGGCCCGGCTGCTGCAGGGCGCGGGCGGGGCGCTGGTCGTGCCGAGCAGCCTGGCCCTGCTCAACGGATCGTTGCCGACGGCGGACCGGGCCCGCGGCATCGGCATCTGGGCCGGGATCTCGACGCTGGGCACGACCCTCGGCCCGTACGGCGGGGGCTGGCTCGTCGATCACGCGTCGTGGCGCTGGGTCTTCCTGGTCAACGTGCCCCTGATCGGCCTGGCGTTGCTGGCGCTGCTGCGGGTGCCGGCCGACGCGGAGGACCGGCGGCCGCTGTCGGTCGATGTGGCCGGGGCGCTGCTGGCCGTGGTCGGTCTGAGCGCGGTCATCTTCGCGCTCACCTCGACCTCGTGGCCGATCGGCGTGCTCGGCGTGGCCTGTCTGGTGGCCCTGGTGCTGCTCGAGCCGCGGCTGGGCCGCCCGATGCTGCGCACGTCGCTGTTCCGGTCGCGGCCGTTCGACGCGATCAACGTGGCCACGGTGCTGTTCTACGGCGCCATCTCGGCCGCTTCGTACCTGGTCGTGCTGCTGTGCCAGTTGCGCCTCGGCTACAGCGCGACCGAGGCCGGCGCGGCCCTGATCCCCGAGTCGGCGGTCTTCCTGATCGTCTCGCCGCTGGCCGGCGCCCTGGTGGCCCGGATCGGCACCCGCTGGCCCATGGCGGCGGGGATCCTGCTGGTCTCGATCGGGTTCGTCTGGCTCGCGGCGGCGCAGCCGGGCCAACCGTACGTCCGGGCGATCCTGCCCGGGGCGATTCTGTGGGGTCTGGGCCTCGGGCTGGCCGTCGCGCCGCTCACCGCCGGCGTGCTGGCGGCCGTGCCCGATCAGGACCTGGGCGAGGCGTCGGCGATCAACGACGCCGCGTCGAGAGTCGGCGGCGTGGTGCTGATCGCGCTCGTCCCGCTGCTGCTCGGGGTGAGCGGCGCGGCCGACTTCGCCGGGCCGCTGGCCGACCGCTACCGGTTCGCCATGGTCGTGCTGGCCGTCGTGACCCTGGGCGCGGCCGTGCTGACGGCCCTGTTCGTCCCCGCCCGGGGCGTGCGGACCAACGCCGTACTGATGAAAGGAAGTGGATCATGAAGGGAAGCACTGTCGTCGTCATCGGCGGCACCTCCGGCATCGGTCTGGAGACGGCCCGGATGGCCCGCGCGGCCGACGCCGACGTCGTCGTCACCGGCCGCGACCGGGCCCGGCTCGAGGCTGTGCGCGACGAGCTGGGCGCGGTGGCCGAGCCGCTCGACCTGGCCGACACCGAGGCGGTGGCCCGGTTCTTCGCCGGGCTGCCCACGCCGGTCGACCACGTGCTGGTCAGCGGGGGCGGCCCGTTCTACGCCCCGATCGCCGACATGGACTTCGAGCAGGCCCGGGCCTTCCTCGACCAGCACATCCTGGGCTACCTGCGGATCGTCAAGCTGTGCGCGGCCGCGGTGCGGCCCGGTGGCTCGCTGACGTTCATCAGCGGCACCGGCGCCCGGCACGCCGCCGTCGGCATCAGCCTGGCCGCCATCGGCACCGCCGCCATTGGGGCGATCGTGGCCAACGCCGCCCTCGAGATCGGGCCGGTCCGGGTCAACGCGGTCGCGGCCGGGTTCGTGGACACGCCGCTGTCGGCCCGGATCCTGGGCGCGGACCTGGAGGCCCGCCGCCAGGACCTGCGCGACACCCTGCCGATCCACCGGGTCGTGACCGCGTCCGACGTCGCCGACCTGGTCCTCCACCTGATGACCAACACCGCCCTGACCGGCGCCGTCTACGACGTTGACGGAGGTCAGCAACTTGTCCACTGAGCGGAACGACTACGACGTCATCGTGATCGGCGGCGGCTCGCCGGGGGAGCACTGCGCCGGGTACCTCGCCGCCGGCGGCCTGCGGGTGGCGGTCGTCGAGCGCGAACTGGTCGGCGGGGAGTGCTCGTACTACGCCTGCATCCCGTCCAAGACGCTGCTGCGACCCGGGGCGGCGGTCAACGCGGCCCGCGAGGCCGAGTCGACGGCCGAGGTCGACGTCGAGCGGGCGCTGGCCTGGCGCGACTTCATGGTGTCGAACTACTCGGACGCCGGGCAGCAGAAATGGCTGGCCGACAACGGGATCGACCTGCTGCGCGGCCGGGGCCGGCTGGCCGGGACAGGCCTGGTCGAGGTCGACGGGATGCGCCACACCGCCGATCACGTCGTGCTGGCCACCGGGGCGTCGCCGATCATCCCGCCGGTCCCCGGGCTGCGTGAGCTCGACGGGGTCTGGACCAACCGGGAGGTCACCGGTCTGACCGAGGTGCCGCGGCGGCTCATCGTGCTCGGCGCGGGCCCGGTCGGGGTCGAGATGGCCCAGGCCGTACGGCGGCTGGGTGGCGGGGTCGTGCTGACCGCCCGCGGCGACCACGTGCTGCCGCGGGAACCGGCGCCGCTGGGGAAGGCGCTGGGCGAGATCCTGCGCCGCGACGGCGTCGAAGTGGTGCTGGGACCGGCCGCGGTCGGGGCCCGGCGCGACGGCGACGACTACGTGCTCGCCCTGGACGACGGGCGGGAACTGCGCGGCGACCGCCTGCTGGTGGCGACCGGACGGCGGCCCCGGGTGCACGACCTCGGGCTGGAGACGGCCGGGGTGACCGTCGACGAGGCCGGCGTGCCGGTCGACGGCCGGTTGCGGGTGGCCGAGCGGCTGTGGGCCATCGGCGACGTGACCGGGCTGCACATGCTGACCCACGTGGGCAAGTACCAGGGCGAGGTGGTGGCCGACAACCTGCTCGGGCGGCCGCGCGAGGCCGACTACCGGGCCGTGCCGCGGGCGGTCTTCACCGACCCCGAGGCGGCGGCGGTGGGGGCGACCGAGGCGCCGTTCACCGCGACGGTCCCGATCCGGGAGGTGGCCAAGATGGAGACCTGGTCCCGGGCGTACGCCGAATCGCCGGGCTTTCTGACCCTGCTGAGCGACGGCGAAGTGCTGGTCGGTGCGTACGCCCTCGGCCCCGAAGCCGGCGAGTGGCTGCAACAGGCCACGCTGGCCATCCGCGCCCGCATCCCGCTCGCCGTCCTGCGCGACACGATCCAGCCCTTCCCCACGTTCTCCGAGATCTACGTAGAAGCATTGAGAAGAATCAAGATGTCGTAGCAGGGTGGGTGGTGCGGACCGCAGCTCTCGCCGAGGGTCGCTTCGCTCCACGTGCGGGGGTGGTCACCCCCGGAAAACCCGGGTCTCACTCCGCGAGGCCGGCGGCGGCGTCGAGTTCCTGCAGCAGGTTGTGGGCGGCCAGCTCGACGGCCTTGTGGCGCCATTCCGAAGCTCGGTAGACGCAGGCGATCAGGGCGCTGCGGTGCACGCGGCGCAGGTCGCCGTAGACGAAGGCGTAGCGGGCCTTGGTCTCGTCGGTGGCGCCGTCGGTCAGGCCCAGGTGCCAGCCGGCGTAGTCGTCCCACGAGTGCCTCTCGAGGTAGGCGTTCTCGTCGCCGGCGCGGGGCTGGACCTGGCCCCAGTCGCTGTCGAGCACGTACTGGCGGGCCGCGATGAGACTCGACGCCCGCCTGACCGCTTTGTCGTTGACCTCGTACTTCGCCATGCCCGGTCTATACCCGTACCGGCCGCAGGGCAGTCGCCCTGCGGCCAGTGGGGCTCAGGCGGCCGGGGTCTCCGCGGTAGCGACCAGGGTGGCGCGGCCCAGGATGTGGCCCAGGAAGTTGAAGCCCAGGTAAGCCGGGGTGGCCGTGGGCGGCACGCCGATCTTTTCGACGTCGAGCGCGTGCACCGTGATGAAGTAGCGGTGCGCGCCGTGGCCGGCGGGCGGGGCGGCGCCGATGAAGCGGGCCGCGCCGCCGTCGGTGGGCAGCTGGTAGGCGCCCTCGGGCAGGCCCGAGCCGGCCTCGTCGCCCGCGCCCTCGGGCAGGGAGGTGACGGCGGCCGGGATGTCGGCCACGGCCCAGTGCCAGAAGCCGGAACCGGTGGGGGCGTCGGGGTCGTACACGGTCACCGCGTAGCTCCTGGTGCCCTCGGGGGCGCCGCTCCAGCTGAGCTGGGGCGAGGCGTCCTGCCCGCCGGGGACGCCGAACAGGCCGGACATCTGCGCGGCGCCGAACACCTCGCCGTCCTTGACGGTGGTGCTGGTGACGGTGAAGCTGGGCACCTCGGGCAGCCGGGCGAACGGGTCGTTCATCGTTTGTCTCCTCGGTGAGAACGGGTCCCTACGATCATCAAACCTACTGCCGCCGGCCGGGCCGTTTCGCGGGGGCGGTCGCAGGGCATCTGACGTGCATGTTCCCCGCTGAGAACCTGCGCGACTGGCGCGGCGAGAAAGTCATCGACCCCGACGGCGCCAAGATCGGCGACCTGGAGGCGGTGTATGTCGACACGGCCACCGACCAGCCCGCGTTCGCCACCGTCCGGGTCGGCATCATCGGCCGCCACCGGCTGGTTTTCGTACCCCTGGACGGCGCGACCGTGCTGCCGGGCGCCGTCCGCGTGCGCTACGACAAGAAGACGGTCGGCGACGCCCCGACGATCGACGTCGACGGCGAGCTGGCGGCCACCGAGGAGCCCAAGGTCTTCGCCCACTACAACCTGCCGTACGAGACCGGTGCGGCCGGGGTTCGCCGTCTGGCCCGCCGCTAGAGCGTTCCGCGGGCGGCGGCCAGCCGTTCCTCGCCGCCGCGCGGGGAGCGGTCGCCCGAGATGTCGTCGGCCCACGCCAGCAGCCGGTGCAGGTGGGGGTCGGCCACGGCCGGGGTCAGGCCGGGATTGCCGCGCGCGATCTCGCCGCTCGTGCCGTCGATGGTGATGACCGTGCCCTCGGGGAGCCGCAGATCGGCGGCGCCGACGACGGCCGGGCGGCCCAGCGACCGCGCGACCACGGCGGCGTGACTGGCCAGCCCGCCCCGGTGGGTGACGATGCCCGTCGCGGCGGCGAGCCCGTGCAGGTCGAGGGGCGAGGTCTCCGGGCGTACGAGGATGACCGGCCCGTCGGCGGCCAGGCGCACGGCCCGGTCGGCGGTGAGGGCGACCCGGCCGGTGGCCACTCCGGGCGACGCGCCGCGGCCGAGGGCCAAGCGGTCACCGGCGAGCATCCGGGGGACGGCGGCGGACCGGAGAAGCTGGGGCGAGATGCGGCGTACGGCTTCGCGCCGGTCGATCAGTCCCTCGTCGGCCAGGTCGACCGCTACCCGTACGGCGGCCCGCGCGGTCAGGCCGCCGGGGCGCACCTGCAGCAGCCACAGGCGGCCGGACTCCACAGTGAATTCGACGTGGCAGGCGTCGGCGAAGTGCTTCTCCAGCCGCACGAGCGCGTCGGTCAGCTCGGCCCAGGTCGCGGGCTCCCGGTCTTCGAGTGCGGCCAGTGGGAGGGTGGCTGAGCGGCCCGAGACGACGTCGTCGCCGCGGTGACCGAAAAGCACATCGCCGTACGGGTCGCGGGCGCCCGTGGTGGGGTCGCGGCTGAAAGCGACGCCGCTGCCGCTGTGGGGGTCGCGGTCGCCGTACACCATGGCCTGGACGACAACGGCGGTGCCGAGGTCGTGGGGAATGGCGTTCAGGGTGCGGTAGGTCCGGGCGCGGGGCGTGTTCCACGAGGCGAAGACGTCGCGCACGGCCGGGGAGATCGGGCCGCGGACGTCGAGCACCGTGGTCATCATGCCGGGCATGGAGACGGCGGCGCCGGAGCGCACCGAGACCGCATCCAGGGCGGCGCGGGTCTCCTCGAGGCCGGTCGGCATCGTGCCGTCGCGCAGGAAGGCCCGGCAGGCATCGACGTCCACGACGAAACCGGGTGGCACGGGCAGACCGAGCCGCATCAGGGTGACCAGCCCGGCCGCCTTGCCGCCGATGGCGTCGGCCGTCTTGTCGAGGCCGGGTTCGAGCGGGTGGATCATCCGCGCGGCCGGCCCAGGGTGACCAGCAGGTCTTCGTGCAGTTGGAACCACACCACGTGGTACGAGGTCATGCTGTCGGCCAGTTCCTCCCGGGCACCGCCGCGGGCTCGTTCCAGGGCCGCGCCCAGCCGGTGCCGATAGCGCCCGAACCGGGGGAGGGCCTTGGCCAGCTCGGCGCACACCTCTTCCGCGCGCCGGTCGAGATCGCCGAAAAGCTCCAGAACCTTGGTGTCGTACGCGGTGTCGCGGTGATCGTTGGGCGTGGGCACCCCATCGACGCTGCGCATTTGCCAGGCCGAGCAGAGGTCGAGCAGCTCCGGGTTGAGAACCATGAACTTCTCGTACGCCGACCCGACCAGCCCTTCCGTGCCGGCCGCCGCCAGTTCGGCCGCGGTCCGCCGAAGGTCCTCCGCCGTGCCGGCCGCGGTGAGCCCCCAGGCCCCCATCTCGCGCGTCACCAGCCCGTCGACGGCCAGGTCGATCAGGCCTGACTCGGTCTCCGCCTCGCTCAGCCCAGCGGCGTCGGCCACCCGCGCCAGCTCAGCAAAACCCGTACACCGCAACACATGCAGCACATCACTCACCACGCCCACCTGCGTTTCTTCATATCGTTAAATCCGGTGTTCGGCGCGCCTCGCCTGCGGTCCCCGTCGTTCGGGCCCGACCGAGTTTCCGCCGGGGTTGTTATGGCTTGTGCAGGCCCGTGCCAACCAGTCGCGGATCGCCGTCTCCGGCGGGGTGCGCCGAGCGTGAGCACGCCGCGCTGGAGGTGTCCACGAGCCTGAACATGCTGTTCATGGCGAGTCCCGGGCGGTGGCGGTGGCGTAGGCGGCGCCGGGGCCCTCGGCTCGGTTGACGATCGTGTCCGCGCTGACGCGGATGGAGACCTCGGTGTCGAAGGCCGGGGTGACGCCGACGGCCGAGGCGAGGGCGCCGGTGTCATCGAGGACGAGGCGTAGCGACGGGTGATAGGCCGGGCCGAAGAGCCGGCGCAGGTTCGCGGTCAGGTCGGTGAGTCGCAGGCGGACCAGAGCGCCCGTCTCGGCCGGGTCGTCGATGACCGCGGCGATCGTGACGATCTCGCCCGGGCGGGCGGCGCGGACCGCGTCCTCGGCGCCACCGATCCGGCCGGGGCCGAGGGCCACGATCATGCCGTCGCCGACGGTGAAGGGGCGGCCGCTGAGCTCGTCGATCGTTTCGCCGGGCGGGATCCAGGCCTCGCGGACCAGCCGGGCCGGGTGGACGTAAGGCAGATAGGGCGGATCCCACTCGTCGGCGAGGTCGAGCCCGGCCAGGTGACGGCAGGCCCGGGCCACGTCGAACGCGTCGCCGAAGCCGGGCGCGGTCTCGGCCAGGCCGGCCGCGCCGTGCAACATCGTGAGGATCAGCTCGGCCAGCCGCACCCGCCGCCCGGCGGTCCGGGCCCGGCACGACTCGAGCGCGACGGCCAGCAGCAACGACTCGAGCCGCGTGATCTGAGCCAGAACGGCCCGCCCGCGCGGGTCTTCGTCGAACACCCCGGTCAGCGACCGCGCCTGCAGCCGCCCGGCGGTGGTGTCGCCGTAGGCCAGCGGCAGCCGTTCGAGCCACGTGCGCGCGAACGCCTCAACCGCACCAGCCACATCAAGCGCCACGATCCGCCCGGCCCCGTCGAGCCCCCCGCCGTCCCCCGACCCACTCGACGCGCCACCGCTCGCTGCGTCTCTGCTCGAAGCGTCATCGCTGAGCGGCAACGCGTTGCTCCCGGTCGGGGGTGTGTCGCTGTTGGCGGTGTCGAGCAGGACGGCCAGGTAGAGCGCCCGCTTGCTCGCGAAGTTCGAGTAGACGGCGCCGCGGGTCAGGTCGGCGCGGTCGGCGATTCGGTCGATCTTGGCCTCGATGAAGCCGCGCTCGGCGAACTCGGATCGGGCCGCCTCGAGCACCGCCCGCCGGGTGCGGGCCTGCTGTTCCACCCGTGAGATTCTCACCGCATCAGGATACTCATATCATTCGGATGACGTGAACATCCGAAAGTGCGAGTGACGGCTGCCGCTGGAGACATCCCGCCGGATCCGCCTCGATCTCGACCGGCTCAGCGCCGGGGGTTTTCGTCCGATCGGGAGGGCGTGGCCGTACTGTCCCGGATGACCAGGTGGCGGCCGGTCTCACGGGTCGCGGCGGCGCTGGTGGGGCTGGTCGTCGTCAGTCAGATCGCCTCGCTGGCCGTGCCTGACCTGCGCCGGCCGGTTCTGTTCAGCTCGGTGCTGCTGCTCGACGCCGTCGGTGTCTGGTTCAGCTTCCGGGCCGTCCGGAACAGCCCCTACCCGTGGGGCTGGCGGCTCATCGGTCTGGCCCGGGCCAGCGCCGTGGCCGCGTTCTTCACGCTGCTCTGGTTCACCGTCTCGGGCTCGGCCTTCGCCTACTGGGCCGGCATCGGGCTCCGCGGGCTCATGTTCGTCCTGCTGGCCGCGGCCACCTTCCTGTCCCGGCTGTTCGAGATCCGGGGCCGCAGCCGCTGGTCGTTCGCGGCCGAGGTGGTCATCGTGGTGTCGGCGGGGACCATGCTGGCCTGGTACTTCGTCATCGACCAGGCCTTCGCCCAGCATCTGGCCGGGCCCGAGCTCAGCCGCATCCTGGGTTACGTCGTCGGTGACCTGCTCGTGCTCACCGCCGTCTGTTCGCTGCTGCTCGGCGGGGCCCGGCCGGGCACCCCGCTGGTCGGCGGGCTCTCGCTGTTGCTGGTCACCGACCTCGCCTGGAACGCCACCGACCTGCACAGCGACGGCACGGCCGACATCTGGCTGGTCGGCCTGGGCATGGTCGGCGCGAGCCTGCTGCTCACCCTGGCCCCGATCACCGCGCTCGCGCAGCACGGCCCCCGCGTATCGCCGGCCCGGGCCCCGGCCTGGTCGCAGCGTCTGGTCATGGTGTCGCTGCTGACCGGGGTCGGCATGATGATCGCGGTCACCATCGCCGAGCAGGACATGTTCCCGTGGGGCGGCCTGGTCGGCTGCCTGCTGTTGATGGTCGCGGCCGTGGTCGTGCACATGACCGTGTCGCTGCGCTCGGCCCGCGACCTGGTCGTCACCGACCCGCTGACCGGGCTGGCCAACCGCACGGGGCTCGACGACGCGATGGCCGCCGCGGCCCGGCGTGAGGAACCGGTGGCGCTGCTGCTCATCGACCTCGACGACTTCAAGCTGATCAACGACGCCTACGGGCATGCCGCCGGTGACGCCGTGCTCACCGAATTCGGTCATCATCTGCGCGCAGTCGTGCGGGCCCCGGACACGTGCGCCCGCATCGGTGGTGACGAGTTCGCCGTACTGCTGATCGGTGGGGTCGGGCCGGACCTGGTCGCCCAGCGCATCCTGACCGCGCTCGCGGCCCATCCGGTGCGGCTGGGCGAGGACACGGTCGTCGTGCACGCCAGCATCGGGCTGACCGGCA
This sequence comes from Paractinoplanes aksuensis, assembly GCF_024137025.1. Lineage (GTDB taxonomy): Bacteria > Actinomycetota > Actinomycetes > Mycobacteriales > Micromonosporaceae > Actinoplanes > Actinoplanes aksuensis. The sequence goes on along the minus strand of NZ_JAMYJR010000053.1, from coordinate 2,719 downwards.
CCCGCCCCGGCGACACGAGCAAGGAGCTGATGCGCCGGGCCGACCTGGCCATGTACGCGGCCAAGCGGGCCGGCGCGCACTCCTGGATGAAGCACGACCCGTCGATGGTCGACCGCCGCGCCATGGACGCCCTGCTGGCCGAGGACCTGACCGGGGCGGCCGGGCGGGGTGAGCTGATCGTGCTCTACCAGCCGATCGTCGACCTGGCGACGGGAAACCCGAGCGGGTACGAGGCCCTGGTCCGCTGGCGTCACCCGGTCCGCGGTCTGGTGCCGCCGCTCGACTTCATCCCGGTCGCCGAGCGGACGGGCCTGATCTACGACCTCGGTCTGTACGTGCTCACCCGGGCCTGCACGGACTTGGTGCACGCGCCCGGATCACCGTACGTGTCGGTGAATCTGTCACCGAGGCAGTTGCAAACGCCGACGCTGGTGCACGACGTGTTGTCGGCCGTGAAGCGGGCCGGGCTGCCGATGGAGCGCCTGGTTCTCGAAGTGACCGAGTCCGCGATCGTCGACGAGAAGAGCATCGTCACCCTGCACGAGCTGCGCGGGCACGGCATCCGGATCGCGGTCGACGACTTCGGCACCGGATACTCGTCGCTGCACTACCTGACCCGGCTGCCGGTCGACATCCTCAAGATCGACCGCAGTTTCGTGGCCGAGCTCGACGGCACCCCGACCGGTTCGGCCATCGCCGAGGCGGTCATCCGGCTGGCCCAGGTGCTGCGGCTGCGCACGATCGCCGAGGGCATCGAGACCGCCGACCAGACCCGCGAACTGCTCGCGCTCGGCTGCCCGACCGGCCAGGGCTTCCTGTACGCGAAACCGGGCCCCCTGGAGGCCGTGTTCACCAACGCGGGCCGCAGCCTCGACCCGGCCCACCCGAGCCCGAAACTCTCGGAGGCGGAACGCCGCCTCGACCGGGCCCGCCCGCGTCAGTGACCCCCAGCGGCGCAACGCTGCGTCGACCGGGCCGCTCCCGGGTCGGCGGCCATCAGAGGCGGGTCGCCCGAGTCGATGTCTCAGAGGCGCGTGGCTGCCTGAACCAGCCCGGCCAGCGCTAGCGACCGGCTGTGCGGCGGCCACGCGATCACGGTCGTGACCAGCGGCGCGTCCAGAACGGGAACGGTGGTCAGCCCTTCGTGCAGCGACGCCCGGACCGACTCCGGCAGCACGGTCACGGCCCGGCCCAGCGAGATCAACTGCAGCAGTTGGGTGGCATCGTGCACCTCGGGCCCGGGCCCCTGCAGATACGTGCCGTCGAGCTCGGGCCAGCGCGGCAGGGCCAACCCGGCCAGGTCGGACATCCGCACGCTGGCCCGCGTGCTCAGCTCGTGCCCGGCCGGCATCACCAGCACCTGACTTTCCGTGGTCAGCTCCTCGGCGTCGAGTCCGGCCGTCGAGTCGAACGGCAGGTGCAGCAGCGCCACGTCGGCGCGCCCGTCGCGCAGCAATGCCTCCTGCTGACCCGCCCCGCACAGCACGACCTCGATCGGCACAGCTCCCGGTTCGGCGGCGTAGGCGTCGAGCAGCTTCGGCAGCAGTTCGCCGGTCGCCCCGGCCTTCGAGACGAGCACCAGGCCCGAATTTTCGGAGGCCCGGCGCGTACGCCGTTCGGCCGCCTCGACCGCGCCCAGAGCGGCCCGCCCCTCGCGCAGCAGCACCGCCCCGGCCTCGGTCAGCGTCACCGAGCGGCTGGTGCGATGCAGCAGATTCACGCCGAGACGCCGCTCGAGCTGACTGATCGCGCGGGACAGCGGCGGCTGGGCCATGCCGAGCCGCTGCGCCGCCCGCCCGAAGTGCAGCTCCTCGGCCACGGCGACGAAGTAGCGCAGCTCCCGCGTTTCCATACCCCCACGGTATCGCCGGCGACCCAGATGGTGTTGGCCCGGATCGCCCGCCGCGGACAGGATCGATTCATGAGCGAGAAGACAATTGCGCTGGTCACCGGCGCCAACAAGGGCATCGGGTACGAGATCGCGGCCGGTCTGGGCGCGCTGGGCTGGACGGTCGGCGTGGGCGCCCGCTCGGCCGAACGGCGCGAGACCGCCGTCGAGAAGTTGCGGGCCGCGGGCGTGGACGCGTTCGGCGTACCCCTGGACGTGACCGACGACGCGAGCGTGACCGCCGCCGCCGGCCTGCTGGCCGAGCGCGGCCTGGACGTGCTGGTCAACAACGCCGCGATCACCGGCGGTATGCCGCAGGAGCCGACCGTGGTCGACCCGGCGATGATCCGCACGGTGATCGACACCAACGTGCTCGGCGTCATCCGGGTCACCAACGCGATGCTGCCGCTGCTGCGCCGCTCGGCGGCGCCGCGGATCGTCAACATGTCGAGCAGCGTGGGCTCGTTGACGTTGCAGAGCGGGAACACGGACGCGACCGGGCCCGTCTCCGCGGCGTACGCACCCTCGAAGACCTTTTTGAACGCCGTCACCCTGCAGTACGCCAAGGAGCTGGCGGGCACGAACATCCTGATCAACCTGGGGTGCCCGGGTTACGTGGCGACCGACCTCAACCACTTCAGCGGCTATCGCACGCCCACCCAGGGCGCGGCGATCGCGATCCACCTGGCCACGCTGCCCGACGACGGCCCGACCGGCGCCTTCTTCGACGACGCCGGCCCGGTCGCCTGGTAGAAGGGCGTATCTGGTGGATCACGCGGGGCTGCGGCGTGGCCCAGCCCGCGCCTGACGGCGTCCGCAGAACGGCCCAAT
>NZ_JAMYJR010000052.1 GCF_024137025.1 Paractinoplanes aksuensis | reverse complement strand
CCCCCCCCCCCCCCCCCCCCCCCCCCCCCCCCCCCCCCCCCCCCCCCCCCCCCCCCCCCCCCCCCCCCCCCCCCCCCACCCCCCCACCCCCCCCCCCCCCCCCCCCCCCCCCCCCCCCCCCCCCCCCCCCCCGGGGGGCCCCCCCCCCCGGGGGCCGGGGGGGGGGGCCCCCACCGGTTTATCCACAAGCGGTTGCGGAGCCTTCCGCCTCCACTACGGTTTGAGAGGAGCCGCCGCCAACGAGGGGAGCCGCCGACGATGACCGAGATCCTGTCCGACCAGGCCGTCGCTTTCGTGACCGAGCTGAACAGGCGTTTCCGGCCCCGCCGGAACGAGCTCCTGCAGGCCCGGGCCGCCCGGCGGGCCGAGATCGCGGCCGGCGGCTCGTTCGGTTTCCTGCCCGAGACGGCCGAGATCCGCGCGGCCGAGTGGACTGCCCCGCCCGCCCCGGCCGACCTGCAGAACCGCCGGGTCGAGATCACCGGCCCCACCGAGCGCAAGATGACCATCAACGCGCTCAACTCCGGGGCCCGGGTGTGGCTGGCCGACCTCGAGGACGCGAACACGCCCCACTGGTCCAACGTCGTCGAGGGCCAGCAGAATCTGTACGACGCGATCCGGCGCACCGTCACTCTCGAGACCCCGCAGAAGACGTACGAGCTGAAGGGTGGCCCCTACCCGACGATCGTCATGCGTCCGCGCGGCTGGCACCTCGACGAGCGCCACCTGCCGGTCGACGGCGAGCCGGCTGTGGGCGCGCTGGTCGACTTCGGGCTCTACTTCTTCCACAACGCGCAAGAGCTGCTCGACCGGGGCAGCGGGCCGTATTTCTACCTGCCCAAGATGGAATCGCACAAAGAAGCCGCGTTGTGGAACGACGTCTTCACGTACGCGCAAGAGACGCTGGGCATCCCGGTCGGCACGATCCGGGCCACCGTGCTCATCGAGACGATCCCGGCCGCGTTCGAGATGGACGAGATCCTGCACGCGCTGCGCCCGCACATCTCGGGCCTGAACGCGGGCCGGTGGGACTACCTGTTCAGCATCATCAAGTACTTCCGCGACAACCCGTCGATGGTGCTGCCCGACCGGGCCTCGGTCACGATGACCGCGCCTTTCATGCGCGCCTACACCGAGCTGCTGGTCTCCACGTGCCACCGCCGGGGCGCGTTCGCGATGGGCGGCATGGCGGCCTTCATCCCCAGCCGCCGCGACCCCGCGGTCAACGAGGTCGCCCTGGCCAAGGTCCGGGAGGACAAGGAACGCGAGGCCGGCGACGGCTTCGACGGGTCGTGGGTGGCCCACCCCGACCTGGTGCCGGTCTGCCTCGAGATCTTCGACCGGGTGCTCGGCGACCAGCCCAACCAGCTCGCCCGGCTGCGGCCCGAGGTCACGGTCACTGCCGAGCAACTGCTCGACGTCGGCGCGACCCCGGGCGAGGTCACCGAGGCCGGCCTGCGCTCCAACGTTTCGGTCGCGCTGCAATACCTCGAGGCGTGGCTGCGTGGCAACGGCGCCGTCGCGATCAACAACCTGATGGAGGACGCGGCCACCGCCGAGATCTCGCGATCCCAGGTGTGGCAGTGGATCCACAACGGCGTCCGCCTGCCCGACGGCACCGAGATCACCGCCGACCTGGTCGGCCGCATCGAGGACGAGGAACTGGCCAAGATCAGGGAGGCCGTCGGCGACGAGGCGTGGGCCGCGGGCCGGTTCGACGACGCGCGCAAACTGTTCGAACGGGTCGCGCTGGCCGACGACTTCGCCGACTTCCTGACCACCGCCGCCTACGACTCGATCGACTGATGCTGCTCACCGGGGCCGACTACGACGAGGTCGACGGGCTGCTCACGGCGCACGACGCGTTCCTGGCCGCGCGCTATCCGGGCGAGAGCGCCGACCGGCAGCCCGTGCACACCGTCTACATCCCGGCCGACCGGCTCGACGGCTTCCGCGAGTGGGGCGCCGAGGCGCTGCGGGTGATGGAGCTGCACGACTTCCCGTGGTCGGTGCCGGGCGTCCGCGACAAACTGGCCGGCGAGCCGATCGAAGACCTGCGGGTCGACTTCGAGGACGGCTACGGCGTCCGCGACGACGACCAGGAGGACGCGGCGGTCCGTAAGGCGGCGACGATCCTGCGCGCGGGCGACCGGCCCCCGTTCCTGGGGTTGCGCATCAAGTCGCTCGAGGCCGCGACCCGGCGGCGGGCGCTGCGGACCCTCGACCTGTTCCTGTCGTCCTATCAGGACGCTGATTTCGTCGTCACGCTGCCCAAGGTGAGCGGGACCGACCAGGTGACGGCCATGGTCACGCTGCTGGCACGGCTTGAGCAGGGGTACGGCCTGGCCGCGGGCACGCTGCGGTTCGAGATCCAGGTCGAGTTGCCCGCCGCCGTGCTGGCCGCCGATGGCAGCGCCACCGTGGCCCGGCTCATCACCGCGGCCGGCGGCCGCTGCACGGGCCTGCACTACGGCACGTACGACTACAGCGCGGCGGCCGGGGTGGCCGCGGCCTACCAGGCCATGGACCATCCGGTGGCCGACCACGCCAAGGCGGTCATGCAGGTCGCGGCGGCCCAGACCGGGGTCCGCCTGTCCGACGGCTCGACCAACATCCTGCCCGTCGGCTCCCGCGAAGAGGTGCAGTCGGCCTGGGAGGTGCACCACCGCCTGGTCGGCCGGTCTCTGGAACGCGGCTTCTACCAGGGCTGGGATCTGCATCCGGCCCAGCTGCCGACCCGGTTCGCGGCCACGTACGCGTTCTTCCGCGAGGGCCGTGAGGCGGCTGTCACCCGGCTGCGCCGCTACGTCGATCGGCAAGAGAGCGGCATCGCCGACGAGCCCGCCACCGCACGAGCGCTGGCCACCTATCTGTTGCGCGGGCTCAATTGCGGCGCGCTGACCGATGCCACCTTCAGCCGGGACGAGCTGCTGGCCTTCCTGTGACGCGCGTCCGCGCTGGGCCCGTCGCGTCACGGGCTTCGAAGTGCCGATCCGCGGCGGTCTGACGTGTTACGGGGCTTCGTGTTTCGACCAGAACGTGCTGAGCGGGTGGTTGAAGGCTTCGGGCTGTTCGCGGTGGGGTTCGTGCCGTGTGCCGGGCACCTCGGCCAGGCGGGCGCCGATGCGGTCGGCCACCGAGGTGCAGACCGCGCGCATCACCGCGGCCATGCCCGGCCGGTAGCCGGGCGGCTCCGACTCCCAGCCGCCGAGGATCACCAGCTTTCCGAAGGCGGCCGCGTGCAGCGCGGACACCGGCAGCTCGGCCAGCCAGCAGGGACGTTCGGTGATGGGCGCTCGCATGACCTCACGGTAGTGACGGATCGGCCGGCGGCGATCCCCGATTTCTGTCGTACCCGGAGATTAGGCTCTGCCCCATGGTCGAGCTGGTGTTGCGGTCGCGGCGGGTGGTCGCCGGCGGTGGTGAGCGTGCGGCGGCCGTGGCGATCGAGGCGGGCACGATCGTGGCCGTGGGCGGCTACGACGACGCGTTCGAGGCGGCGGTCGACACCGACCTGGGCGAGACCGCGCTGCTGCCGGGGCTGGTCGACACGCACGTCCACGTCAACGAGCCGGGGCGTACGGAATGGGAGGGGTTCGCGTCGGCGACCCGGGCCGCCGCGGCCGGCGGGGTCACGGTGATCGTCGACATGCCGCTCAACAGCCTGCCGCCAACCGTCGACGTGGCGGCGCTGCGGGTCAAACAGGCCGCCGCGAGCGGGCAGACGTTCGTCGACGTGGGTTTCTGGGGCGGCGCCGTGCCGGGCAACGCGGCCGAGCTGCCGGCCCTGCACGCGGCCGGCGTCTTCGGGTTCAAGGCGTTCTTGGCCGATTCCGGGGTGCCCGAGTTCCCGCCCGTGTCGGCGGCCGAGCTGCGGCAGGCCCTCGAGGCGGTCGACGCCCAGTTCGTCGTGCACGCCGAGGATCCCGAACATCTCGGCGAGCTGACCGGTCCGGCCGGTTACGCCGCCTTCCTCGGTTCGCGGCCGGCCGAGGCCGAGCATGCGGCGGTCGCCACGGCGATCGGGGCCGCGCGGTCCACCGGCGGGCGCGTGCACATCCTGCACCTGTCGGCCGCTTCGGCCCTGCCGTTGATAGCGGCCGCGCGGGCCGACGGGTTGCGGGTCACGGCCGAGACCTGTCCGCATTATCTGACCCTGGACGCCGACCACATTCCCGACGGCGCGACCGAGTTCAAGTGCTGCCCGCCCATCCGCGACGCGGCCAACGCCGACCAGCTTTGGGCGGCCCTGGCCGACGGGCTGATCACCTGCGTCGTCAGTGATCATTCGCCCTGCACACCCGAGCTCAAGAGGCGAGACACGGGCGACTTCGCGGTGGCCTGGGGTGGCATCGCGTCGGTGCAGCTCGGCCTGCCGGTGGTCTGGAGCGCGGCCCGCGCGCGGGGGCACTCGCTGGCCGACGTCGTTGAGTGGATGGCTCGGCGCCCGGCCGATCTCGTGGGGCTGCACACCAAGGGCCGCATCGAGGTGGGCGCCGATGCCGATCTGGTCGCGTTCGACCCCGACGACACTTTTGTCGTCGAGCCGGCGCGGCTGCACCACAAAAACCCCATGACGCCGTACGCGGGAAAGCAGCTGAACGGCGTCGTCCGCACCACCTGGCTGCGTGGCCAAGCCGTCGCCGGCGCCACCGCGCGCGGTCAGTTCCTGAGCCGGAGGGTCGCCTGATGGAAGAGTTCGCCACCCTGCCCGACCTGGCGTCCCGCGCGCTCGGCGGCGGCGTCGTCCACGCCGACGACGAGTTCTTCGCCGCGGCCGACCATCTCGTGCTGCCCCAGCCGCCGGTCTTCGCTCCTCGCACCTTCGACCACAAGGGCCAGGTGTACGACGGGTGGGAGACCCGGCGCCGCCGTGCCCCCGGCCACGACACGGCGATCGTGCGGCTCGGCGCGCCCGGCGTCATCCGCGGTGTGGATATCGACACCGCGTTCTTCACCGGCAACTATCCGCCCCACGCGGCGATCGACGGGCTGGCCGTCGAGGGCTATCCCGACCCGGCCGATCTGCTCGCCGCCGAGTGGACGCCGCTCGTGCCGCGGTCGCCGCTGCAGGGCGACAGCCGCAACCTGTTCGCCGTGACCGATCCGCGGCGCTTCACCCACGTCCGGCTCACGATCTTTCCTGATGGTGGCGTCGCCCGCCTGCGCGTTCACGGCACGTCTGTGCCTGACCCGCGGCTGCTGCCCGAGGTTTTCGATGTGGCGGCCTTGGCCTACGGGGCTCGCATCACGGGGTGCAGCAACATGTTCTACGGCCATCCCGGCCATATGCTGATGCCCGGTCTGGCTCAACACATGGGCGACGGGTGGGAGACGTCCCGCCGCCGCGACGACGCCAACGACTGGGTGACGGTGGCGTTGGCCGCGCCGGCCGAGATCGCGCTGGCCGATCTAGATACGACCCACTTCAAGGGCAACGCGCCCGGCTGGGCCACGCTGCGCGGCAGCGAGGACGGTCAGGAGTGGTTCGAGTTGCTGCCCCGGGTCGCGCTGCGGCCCGACACCCCACACCGCTTCCCGATCGGCGTGGGGCGGGTCGCGACCCACGTCCGGCTCGACATCTTCCCCGACGGCGGCATGGCCCGCCTGCGCCTGCACGGCCGGCCGGTTGCGGGCTACCTCGAAGACCAGTTCCGGAGGCACACCGATGGCCCGTGACGAAGCGCTGGCGTGCGGCAAGCGGAGGCATGCCGATGGCCTGTGACGAAGCGCTGGCGTGCGGCAAGCGGAGGCATGCCGATGGCCTGTGACGAAGCGCTGGCGTGCGGCAAGCAGAGGCATGCCGATGGCCTGTGACGAAGCGCTGGCGTGCGGCAAGCGGAGCCATGCCGATGGGCTGTGACGAGACGCCGGCCGAGCGGCAGCGCGACGACTGGAGGCGCACCGATGGCCTATGACGAGACGCTGGCTCAGCGGCTGCGTGACAAGTTGACCGACCCTGCCGTCACCCAGCGCAAGATGTTCGGCGGGCTGGCGTTCTTCACCAACGGCAACATGACGGTGGGCGTCGCCGACGACGAACTGATCGTTCGTCTCGGTCCTGAGGGCGTGGCGGCGGCGCTGGAGCGGCCCGGGGTGCGGCCGTTCGAATCGGGTGGGCGCTTCATGCGCGGCTGGATTCTGGTGGCCGGCGATCGGCTTGATGATCCCGAGCTTGATCGGTGGCTGACCGAGGCCTACGACCATGTGTCGACGCTGCCGCCGAAAGAGAACGCCGTCCCGGCGAAGCGGAAGCCGAAGAAAGCGCCACCTCGGTGAAAGGCGTTCGTCCCGCGCCGGGTTCCATGCGATCTTGCCGGACACGTCGAGCGTCAGGATGCCGCGCGGATCGGTCTTGGTGACGATGATCTCGTCGGGCCGAAGGTGCGCTCGACCCCGGTGGGCCGCTGGGGCATCCGGCGTCGAGCACGGCCGGCCGGTCGCCCACGAGGTCGGTGACGGCGGCGGTCGCCACACCTGTGGCCGCCTGTATACGCAACGGCGGCCCTGTGTCAGGCCCGCGTAGCGGCGGTGCGGCGCTTGACGAGATAGGGGCGGGCGAACAGGTAGGCGCCGGAGAAAAACAGGAGGGCCAGCGGCAGTAGCGGGGTGTACGAGACCCACAGGAGCGGTTCCTCCTGGGCGAGCGCGACGACTGTGGCGAGCACTGTCACGGTGAAGGCGACGGCCACCCAGCGGTGGAACTGCCGGATCCACTTGTTCATCGGGAACCTCTCCTCGGTGCGATGTCTGTGCTGGTCACGTTAGGAGAGGCGACCCGGTCGGCGCTTCTCGATTCCTGACCGAACCGGATCGAGCGGCTTTGCTGCCGGCCGCGCGGCGGGGGCTCGGATAGGCCCCGCGCGGGTTGGCCGTCCTGCGCGGCGACGGTTGTCGGGCGGGCGGCTGTGTGCGGGGTGGCGTGCGCGGTTGGGCGTTGTCAGGGGCATGTGGCTGTGCGCGGGGTGGAGGTTGCGCGGGTTGGCCGTCCTGCGCGGCGACGGTTGTCGGGCGGGCGGCTGTGCGCGGGGTGGAGGTTGCACGGGTTGGTCGTCCTGGGCGGTGGGCGTTGTGAGGGGCGCGCGGGGTGGACGTTGCGTGAGTGGGGTGGGCGGTTCAGGATCAGGTGTGGGCTGGTCGACCTGTACCGATGTGCGCGTGTTCCTGGCTGCTGCGGGCGATTTTCTGGCGTCCGAACCGGTTGGGCACACCGTTCTGCTGACTGAGGCGGCCTATCTCGAGGCGACTGCGGCCGGCGGTGAGTTCGGGTGGTGGGCGGGCGCGGACGGTGTGGTGGCGGGGGCGTTCTTGTGGGCGCCCCGGCATGTGCCAGTGCTCACGCCCGTACCGGAAGTGGCTTTGTCGTCTTTGGCGGACGCGCTGGGCGGGGTGGACGGGCTGGCTGTGGACGGCCGGGACGCCACGCGGGTTGCTGCCGCTTGGCGGGGGAGCACGGGTGCCGGGCTCGTGGAGCGCTCGAGGGTTTCGGTCTGTCGGTTGACGGCGCTGCGGGCGTCGGGTGCGAGCGAAGAGGGACGATCACGCTGCGGTACGTGGGACGACCGGGAGCTGCTGGTCGGCTGGTTCCGTGAGTTGATGGCGGCCAATCCGGGTGATCCGAGCGACCTGGCTTACGTCATCGATGAGCCGCTGCGGTACGGCGGCCTCACGGTGTGGGAGGTCGACGGCCGGCCTGTGGCCATGGCCGGGCGCAGTCGCGTGGTGGCCGGCATGACCCGGGTCAGCGCGTCCTATGCGCCCGACGGTCGTACCGATGCTGTATTCGCTGCCGCCTGCGCGGAAGCGGCCCAGGTGGCCGAGCATGTCGTCGTCCTGACCACCGATGTCGCGGGCTATCGGGCGCTGGGGTTCGAGCCGGTGCTCGATCGCGTCACGCTCGCCGTCGCGGAATGACGGCGGAGCGAGACGAGGGCCGAGCGGAATGAGGGCGGAGCGGAATGAGGGTGACGGGGTGGTGCCGGGCCGAGGTGGAGGGCACCCTGGGGCCATGGATCAACCGGTCAATCTGGCGGCGGCGCTGGCGAGCTTCGACGAGGTCTACAGCCCGCGGATCGTCACGCGCATGAACGACTACGACGTGCGGGTCGCGCACGTCCGGGGTGAGCACGTCTGGCACGTCCACGAGGACACCGACGAGTTCTTCCTGCTGATCGACGGTGAGTTCGAGATCGCGCTCCGGGACCGCACCGTCGTTCTTCAGCCGGGCGACGTCTTCGTGGTGCCGCGGGGCGTGGAGCATCGGCCTTCCTCAGCGGGTGGAGGGTCGATTCTCATGTTCGAGCCGTCGGGCACGCTCACGACCGGGGACCGGCACGAGGGCGAGATCCCGGGTCACGTGCACAGCACGACCGGTCAGGAACTCACGACGCCGGGGACACCCGCGACGCCCACTGCGTAGCCTCGTCGGCCGGGAGGATGCGGTTGAGGACGACCTCGGGCTTCATCAGGGGGTAGGCGCGGCCCAGGTTCCAGCTGCGTTCGTACGGGGGTGGGTCGAGCACGATCACCCGGTGGTCGCCCAGCAGGGGGATGTCGGCCAGGCGGCCCTCGTTCCAGATGGTTTCGCCCGAGGCGTCGGCCAGGTAGAACTGGCCGCGGATGCCGTCGGCGGGCATCAGGTCGCCGTCGGTGGCCGCCGCGATCCAGGCCGGCTCGGGGCGGGTGCCGGGGAGCAGGCCGCGGGACTCGTCGCCGATCAGGGTCGCGGCCAGCAGCGTGTGCAGCTGGAAGTTGTCGCTGACGCCGCTGACCGTCAGGTCGTAGGCGCGGCTGGTCGGGCGGTGCAGCACCAGCAGCGGCTCGTCGTCGAGCACCTCGAGCAGGCCGAACAGCCAGGCCGCGTCCTCGGCGTGGGTGGTCATCGAGGCCGCGGCGGCGGTCAGCCGGTCGCGGGCGGGCAGCGCCTGGCGGGCCGCCTTCTGCTGCAGCGGCAGCAGCAGGCTGGGGATCCAGTCGTTGACCGTGAACCAGGCCTGGGCGATCTCGCCCGCCTCCTCGACGCTGAGCCCGGCCTGGGGCGCGGCCCGGATGAGGCGTTCGCGCAGGTCTTTGTATTCCTCGGCCGACGTCGGGGCGGTCGCCGGACCACCCAGTTTGTCGGACAGCACGCCGAACTGGGCCGCCAGCTCGAGGCCGGTGGACACCCGGTCGACCAGCACCGGCAGCACCGGCAGCGGGTCGGCGCCCTGCTCGATCAGGCCCGCGACCAGCGTGGCCAGCAGCGCGCCGTTGCCCAGGGCGACCTGTTCCAGGGCCGGCACGAGCGGCGGCAGCGCCTCGCTGAGCTCGCCCTGGTCGGCCTCGGGCAGTCTGTCCACAATGGCGCGGTAGCTCTTGGTCGAGGCCTTGGTGTCGAGCCGGATCACGGCCTCGGCCAGGCTGGCGCAGAGCTCGGGCAGGGCGGTGGCGGAGCGTCCGAACATCCGCGCATCGTACCGACGGCCGGAAATTCGCGCGATCCGTTCCGTACGTCTGAGTTAGGTTGGCCCTCGTGACGCGAACCGTGACGTTGGTGCTGGTCAGCCCCGACGGCGAGCTGCTGGGTGAGACCGAGCCGTTCCAACCGGCGAGCCCGTGGTGGCAGCCGGTCGACGACTTCGGCCCGGGTCTGCAGGTGTTGCGCCTGCTGCACAGCGACAAGGCCGGCCCACCGGGCGGTCACGTCACTTATCTGGCCGAACTCATCGATGAAGCCGCAAATATCCGAAAAATCGGACGGCAGACCACGCCGCCGCCGAGCAGCCCGGGGGAATCGAGCCGGCCCTATTTCGGGAACTGGTCCGAGCCGCACGCCAAGCGCGCTGCCTACGCCGAGCGCGGCGGCCCCTCGGCGTCGATCGCCTGGGCCACCAGCCTGGTCCCCGGCACGACCGCTCACCAGTGCCGCACCTGGAACCTGTCGGCCATCTGGCGGCTCGACGACGCGCGCGGAAACCCGGTGGCCTGGCTCAAACAGGTGCCGCGGTTCTTCGTCCACGAGCCCTACGCCATCCGCCTGGTCGACAGTGTCGCGCCCGGCCTGGTGCCCCGCTTGATCGCCGATGGCGCCGACGGCCGCATGCTGCTGGCGCACGCCCCGGGTGCGGACCGCTACGGCGCCGGCGCCGACCTGTGCGGTGAGATCGCCGCCGCGTTCCACCCGGTCCAGGCCCACTTCGCCGCCGATCCGGCCGCGCTGGCCCGGATCCCCGACGCCCGCCTCGGCAAGACGCTCGGCGAGTACGTCCGGATCGCCGAGCCCTTCTACGACGGCATACCCGGCCTGCGGGAATTCGTCGCCGACCTGCCGCGGCGCTTCGCCGAGATCGCCGAGTGCGGCCTGCCCGACACGCTGGTCCACGGCGACCTGCACCCCGGCAACGTCCGCACCGACGACGCCGGCCGGATCACCATCATGGACTGGGGTGACTGCGTTCTGGGCCACCCCGCACTCGACATTCTGCGCCTGACCGACGCCGACACCAACGGCAGCGAGCGGGGCCCCGGGCTGCCTGGACGCGAGCGGCTGCTCGCGGCCTGGGCCGACCGCTGGCGACAGACCGTGCCGGGCTCCGACCCCGTGCGGGCCGTCGCGCTGATGCGCCCGGTCGCCGATCTGCGGGGAGCGCTGATCTACTCCGAGTTTCTCGAGAACATCGAGCCGACCGAGTGGCCGTACCACGCCACCGACGTGCCCGAGGGGCTGGCCGCCGCCGTGGAGGCAGCCCGGGCATGAGGACCCCGCTGCAGGGTGGGCTGCCTCCGGTCGAGGCGGTGGCCGGCCCTGTGGTGGAGATCGCCTGCGACGAGTCCGGCTTCTCGGGCACCAACCTGCTCGACCCGACCACGCCGATGATCACGCATGCGAGCGTCGATCTCAGCGCCGACGAGGCCGCCGGGCTCATCGCCGAGCTGCGGTCGAGCGACCACGAGCTGAAGTCCGGGCCCTTCCTGCGGGGCCCGCGGGCGGCCGAGGGGCTGCGGTTCCTGCTGACCGCCCTGCGCGGCCGCGCCCTGGTGCACCTGATCGACAAGGAGTTCTTCCTTGTCACCCGCATCGTCGACCTGCTGCTGGCCGAGCCGTCCTACGCCCGCCTGACCCCGGATCAGCGAGCGGTCGCCGCCGACCTGCTCCGGGCCGGACGCGAGGCCGGTGAGGTCTGGACGGAGTTCCTGGCCGCCTTCGCCGGACTGGTCCGCGTCAAACGCCGCCCACCCGCGGGCCAAGTCATCGAACAATTCCAACGAGCCGGGGACGCGCTGGGCGACCGAGCCCGGGACGTGCTGGGCGACGGAGCATGGGACGCGCTGGGCGACGCGGGACGGATTCGCGACTTCGTTACCCGGCTCGACCGCGACGACCGGTCGATCCCGCCGCCGCTCGAGCCGCTGCTGCCGGCGCTGGCCGAGACCGTGCTGTTCTGGAGCGACGGCCGCCGCCGCGTGCTGGTCACCCACGACGAGCAGAGCGCCCTCACCGCCGACCGCCTGACCCGCCTGCAGCAGGCGCTGGCCGTCGACGGAGTGTCACCGCTGGCCGGCCTGGTCATGGTGGACTCCCGCGACGACCCGCGCGTTCAGCTGGCCGACCTGCTGGCCGGCGTGGCCCGGCGATCACCGCGGAGTGACGACCTGCGCCCGCTGATCTCCCCGACCTCCCTCCTCCCGCAACTAGGGTGAGGGGATGGGACCGCGGGAGGCGTTTCTCGACCGGATCCGGCGCGGGGGCCTGACCCTCTCGCCGCAACTGGCCGCGGCCTTCGCCGAGGTGCCGCGCGAGGTGTTCGTCCCCGACGGGTTCCAGCGGCGCGACGGCACCTGGGCCGAGCCCGCCGACCCCGACTTCCTTCAGCTCGTCTATGACGACGACGTGCTGGTGACCAAGGTGGACGGTCGCACGCCGATCAGCTCGTCGAGCCAGCCGTCGCTGATGGCGCTGATGATCGAGGCGCTGGACGTGCGGCCCGGGCTGACGGTGCTCGAGATCGGCGCGGGCACGGGCTACAACGCGGCCCTGCTGTCCCACCTCGGCGCGTCCGTGATCAGCGTGGACGTCCAGGCCGACGTCGCCTCGCGGGCCCGCTCGGCCCTGGCCCGGGCCGGGGTCGACGGCGTACGGGTGGTGCTCGGTGACGGTTATCAAGGGCTTCCCGGCGTACGGGTGGACCGGGTGATCGTCACGGTCGGTGTGGCCGGGGTGTCGCCGCAATGGCTGGAGCAGCTCGACGGAACACCCGACGGCGTGGTCGTGGCGCCGGTCGAGCACGCGGGCACCCACCCCGTCCTGCGGATCACCGCTGATCGCCGGGCCCGCGTGGTCAGCCCGTCCAGTTTCATGGTCGCGGCCGGCCCGCTGACGGCCGCCCACCCGTTCCCGGCGCCGGCCCCGCCCAAATCGATGAAGCCCCTGGTCCCGTACGCCGGAAGCCGTTTCGACCCGCCGCTGGAGCCCCTGGCCTATCGCGATCTGTGGTATGCGGCCGGGGTCTGGCACCGCCGCGCGACCTATGCCGCCGTGCCCGGCCACGAACAGAACTGCCTGATGGTGCTGGACGAGCAGCGCACCGGCGGCGCGGCCGTGCTGCCCGACGGCAGCGTGGCCGCCGGCGGCGACGACGCCGAGCGCTACGCGGCCGAGGCGACCGCGATCCTCGACCGCTGGATCGCGTCGGGCCGCCCGCCGATGCAGGCGTGGCGGGTCGAGCTCGCGCCCGGCGGCGACCCGGAGGCACCCATCCTGTTGCCGGGCCGCTGGGAGCTCACCAGCGGTTAGCCCACCGGTCGCGCCAGCGCCGCCCGTCCGGGTCGTAGGCCAGCCGGTAGGCCGGGGTGGCCCACAACTTCTGGAAGAACGGCAGCTTCTCGGTCGAGTGCGGCATCAGCCGGCCCGGCGGGCGCGGACCCTGCCGGCCCCCGTCGTGCCAGGCCTTCAGCCGGTCGGCGGCGGCGGTCATTTCCCGTACGGCGTCCTCGGCATCGACCACGTCGAGGTCCTCGCGGCACAGGTGCTCGTGGGTCAGCGCGAGCCGCAGCTCCCGCGGGAACCGGCGCGCCCCGTCGCCCAGCCCGGCCGGGTCGCGCGGCTCCCGTTCGTCGCGCGTGTCGTCCAGCACCGCGTTCGACAGCTCACTGTCGTGCGTCCAGGACCGGCGGTTGAAGTTGTCGCTGCCCACGCTGCACCAGGTGTCGTCGACCACGCACACCTTGGCGTGCACGTAGATCGGCGTGCCGGCCTCGTTCTCGAGGTCGAACACGTGCACGCGGTCGGGCGCGGCCATCGAGCACAGCTCGATCGCCTTCTCGCGGCCGATCTGGTTGGGCGGCAGCGCGAACCGGCCGTCGACGTCGGGATAACGCGGGACGACCGCGATCAGATGCAGGTCGGGGTTGGCCCGCAGCGCGTCGGCGAACAGCCGGGCCACCTCGGCCGACCACAGGTACTGGTCCTCCAGATAGATCAGCCGCCGGGCCCGCTTGATCGCCTTGGTGTAGCCGCGGGCCACGGTCTGCTCGCCGTTGCGGGCGAAGTCGTACTGCGGGCGCATCGCCGGATAGGTGCGCAGCGTCTGCACGGCCATCGGCCCGCACTCGGGCGGGTCGGGCGGCTGCGGCGGCAGTTTGTCGGCGCTCATGTCGGCGTGCTTGAGCTTGTCGATCACCGTCGAGATCGGGCCGTGCTGGTCGAGGTCGTCCGGCTCGTTCCACCGCTCCCGGAACGTCAGATCCAGCACGCCCACCACCGGCCCGCGCACTTCGAGCTGCACGTCGTGCCAGGGCGGATGCGGACCGTACGCCTTGGCCATGGCCACCGCCTGCGGGTCACCCAGGTGCCGCTCGTCGTCGCGCCGACTGTGGCAAAGGTCGATGCCGCCGGCGAAGGCGACGTCCAGCTCGGGCCGGTCCGGGTGGCGCAGCACCACGAGCTTCTGGTGGTGCGAACCGCCGCGGCGCACCCGCTGGTCGAGCAGCACCTCGCCGCCGGCGGCCCGGATGTCGTCGCTCAGGGTGCGGTTCTCTTCCTCGCTGTACGCGAGTTTGTCCAGGTGGGATCGCCAGAGCAGACCCTTGACGAGGACCCCGCGCCGGGCTGCGGCCGAGAACAGCTCGGCGATCGTCGGCCCGTCGTCGCGCAGTCGCTCGTCGGGGTCGCCGCGCCAGTCGGTGAAGAACAGGTGGTCACCCTCGCGGAGACTTTCCACCTCATTCACCAGACGGTCAAAATATGTTTTGCCGTGAATCAGTGGCTTGGCCGCGTTTCCGGTGGACCAGGTGGGTATGGAGGAGTCCGGGTTGCCCCGCTCCTCCTGCGAGAGGAACCAGTCCGGCAGAGGCACGCCCCCGAATCTAGAACGCCGACCCGGCGCGCGCACCTCGAAGCGCGCTAGTTCCGAAGGGACCGTCCGATGAGCGCCGAGCCGATCACCGAAGCCGCCGACCCCGCTGTTGCCGCCGAAAGGGGACTGCTCATCGCGATGCTGCTGCTCGTCGTCATGGGCGTCGGCGCGATGCTCTTCATGATCTAGTAACGGAGATCACAACACCCATTCGTCGTCCCTGATGATCGTCACCGAGCCGCCGGGCCCGCGGCCGGTGACCGTGATCCCCTCGCCGCCGATCACCACGTCGGTGTGCACGCTCGACATGTTCAGCCCCAGCGCCGTCCGCTGCTCGTCGGTCATCGCGGCCGCCCCCGCGACGGCGAACGGGAAACTCTGACCCCACGCCACATGGCACGCCGCATTCTCGTCGAACAGCATGTTGTGAAAGACCACGCCCGTACGGGCGATCCGGCTGTCCCGGTCGACCAGGGCCACCTCGCCCAGGCGCCGGGCGCCCTCGTCGGCCTCGAGATGAGCCCGCACGACCTCAGCTCCCTCGTCGGCTGAGACGTCCGTGATGCGGCCCCCGGCCAGCGTCACCCGCAGCCCGGTCACCACCTGGCCGGCGATCACCGCGGGCCGGGTCACCCGCATGACCCCCTCCGCCCGGGTGCGATCAGGGCTGGTGAAGACCTCTTCGGTCGGGATGTTCGGCAGGTACGGGAGACCGGCCTGGTCGATCAGGCCGCCACCCGTCCAGCGGCTGTTCGGCAACAGGCCGACGGTCAGGTCGGTGCCCTCGCCCGCGTAGTGCAGCTCGGTCAACTCGAGCGCGTCGAGCCGGCGGCCGCGTTCGGCGAGGATCGCGCTGCGTTCCTGCCAGGCGGCCACCGGGTCGTCGAGGTCGAGCCGCATCGCCGTGCCCACGGCCTTCCACAACCGGTCGACGTCGGGCTCGCCGAACACCTCGCGGGCCCAGCCCGGATTGGGCGCGCCGACCACCACCCAGCGCGCGCCGCCCATCATGATCCGGCGCGTCGCCTGGGCCTCCTCGATGGGCGTGGCGGCTGTCCGGGCCGGGTCGAGACCGTCGAACAGGTGCGGGTCGGCCTCACCGAGCAGGCGGATCCAGGCCACCCCGGCCTGCTGCCACTCGCGGATGCGGTTCAGAGCCCATGGGCGTACGGCGGAAAGCTGTTCGACACTCGCATGAGTGACCGCCGATCGGCGCATGGGGCCGTCGGTCCACACCGGCTCGACCCAGGCCGCGCCGGCCGCGTACGCCGCCTCGGTCACCGCCCGGGCGATCTCGAGGTGGGCCGTGTCGGTGTGCAGAACCACGCCCTGACCCGGCTGGACGTTGATGCCGGCCCGGACCACAAGCTCCGCGAATCGCTCGATCAGCGCCATGTCCCGCAGGCTATGTGTTACCGGCCAGTTGCGATGCCCCGGCGCAAATGAGACTCAGATCAACAGCCACAGATGCGCAAGTCGCAGTAGATTGGCGGCGTGTCGACAAAAACGGTGCTGACCAGCGCAGACCTTGAAGAGATCCGGCAGACCGCCCTGGGCGCGGCCAACCCGCTCGGCGTCGCGGCTGACGTGGCCGACGCGGTCGAGACCGGCCGCCTCGAAGACCCGGAGGACGCGGGCCAGGCCCTGACGCTGGCCGCCGAGATCGCCGAGAGCCGCTCGAAGCTCGACGCGGCCCTGCGCTATGCCGACCAGGCCATCGCGGCGTTCGGCGACCGTGACGACAACCAGGTCGCCAACACCCGCGCCGTCCGCGCCCGCATCCTGTTCCGGGCCGGCCGCGACGACGAGGCCGCGGCCGAGCTCGACGCCCTGCGCCCCCAGCTGACCACCCAGCCCGACGCGGCCGCGTTCATCACGGCCGCCCTGGTCGTCGGCAAGCGCTCCCGCCAGGCCGAGGAATGGCTGACCGAGGCGGTCAAGCTGTCCCTGGCCGAGCGGGCCGCGAACGCCGACGAGTCCGACGAGCCGGCCAGCGCGGACGACGCCGGCACGCTGTTCTTCCTGCTGCAGCAGCGGCACCGCCTGCGCCACGCGCTGGGCCTGCAGCACGACCACCACGACAACCTGGCCGAGCGGCTCGAGACCCGGCTGGCCAACGCGAGCGCGACGCCCGCCACGGCCGACCCGACCGAGCTGGTGTTCTTCCCGCAGGCCGAGTTCGAGAGTGTGCTCAAGCAGTGGCCGGCCCTGGCCGAGCAGTACGGCGCCGACTGGGACGAGCACCGGGGGCGGCTCGAGAAAGAGCTGGTCCGCCTGACCGGCGCCGGCCGCGGCAACCTGGCCGTGTTCCCGGCGACGGCCGACGGCCTGGCCAAGCACGGCGACCCGGCCGAGGCGGGCACGCGGTCGGCGTACGCCCGGGAACTGACCGGCGGAACGAACCACATCGCGTGGCCGCCGGAGCGCAACGGGGCCTGCTGGTGCGGTTCGGGCCTGAAATACAAGAAGGACTGCCTGCCGCGCTCCCGCGCCTGACCCTCAGACAGCGTTGCCGCGACGCCTGTCTTCCGCCCGCTCCGGCGACGGCGGGAGCCAGGCGTCGCGTGTTTCGGTGTGGACGATGGTCGAGTAACTCTTCTCGTCGCCGATCCGCAGGCCCGGGTTGCGCGGGGCGCCGGCGTACGGGCCGGTGTCCGCGTACGAGACCGCGCTAGCCGCGCCGCCGAGCACCCTGAACCGGCGGCGCAGCCGATTCATGAAGCATCGACCGATGCTCGGCCAGCCATTCGTCGTCCGCCTCGGTACGCATCAACCCGTCTCTTCCTCGCTCGGGGCCGGTGGGGCTGCTTCGCTCGGAGGCCGGGCCGCTTCGCTCGGGGGCCGGGCCGCTTCGCTCGGGGGCCGGGCTGCTTCGCTCGGGGGCAACAGAGCGGCGAGAACGCCTGCGGCAACAGTCGCGACGTCGGTCTCCGGGGCCGTCGCGCGGCGCAGCACCAAGCCGCCGCCCAAGGCGCCCCAAGCCGTCACGAGATGCGGCAGCGGCATCGCGGGGCGTACCCCCAGCCGTTCGCAGCACTCGCCGAGCAGCACTGTCAGCTCGTCGTCGAGCCGGCGCTGCACCTCGGCCACCACCGTCGGATGCGCGGCCGTGGCCTCGGCCGCGACGAGCGCCCAGCCGTCGTCGGCCGCCTGGCCCGGGTTGAGGGCGAGAAGCAGTTCCTCCCGCGTACGAACCTGGGCCAGCACCTGCCGCAACGTGCTCAGCACAAGCTCGCTCTGCGCCTGTACCAGCGCCTGCCAGAGCCCTTCCTTGCCGCCGAAGTGTTTGTAGACCGCTCCTCGCGTGTACCCGGCCTCGGCTGCGATGTCGTCCACCGTCACCGCCAGAAACCCGCGCCGCCGGAACATCTCACGGCCGGCGGCCAGCAGCCGCTCGTGAGTCTGCTGCTGGGCCTGAAGTCTGGTGAGTCGCACAGATGCACCTCGTTTCTGGAAACGCAGTGTATCTGAAATCGCCGTAGACTGTCCGGCGACTTCGGACAGCGCAACAAAGGGAGCAGACGTGCAGCTCGCTCAGGTTCTCGACGTGATCGAGCGGGTGCTCGTCGCCGCCGAGCACCCCGACATCGTCAAG
This sequence comes from Paractinoplanes aksuensis, assembly GCF_024137025.1. GTDB lineage: Bacteria > Actinomycetota > Actinomycetes > Mycobacteriales > Micromonosporaceae > Actinoplanes > Actinoplanes aksuensis. Next base: position 102,254 of record NZ_JAMYJR010000052.1, on the reverse strand, counting down.
ATCGAGCGCTACGGCACGGGCACGGAACCGTGGGGCCCGTCAGCGGCCAAATCGCGGACCACCTCGATCGCGGGCGTCCGGGTCACCTACGCCTCAACCGCCACGGCCATGCTGTGGGGCGCGATCTGGCCCGGCGAGAAGCCCCTGCCCATGCCCGCGGAACTGCCGAAGATCAGCGACCGGGTGGCTCGCCTGTCGATCCTGGTCGTCCAGCTGCTCGACGTGGCCAAGCCGGCCGCGTTCACCTCATGGCAGCTGGTGAGCCTGCCCGACCTGGGCCCCCAGGACGCTCCCGCCCCGGCCCCGGCCGGCGTGTCCGTGGTCTGCGCCGACGGCACCAAGATGCTGCTGCGCGCCGCCTCCACCGGCGCCACCGTCGGCGACGAGCCCGAGAACGACCCGACCCCCGACTACGTGATCCCGGCCGGGGTCAGCGGCGCCGGCGTTTAGGTCGTGTCCCGCGGATCACGTGGGAGCGCGGTGGTGGCCCCTGCTGCGCAGCATCGCCCCTGGTCAGGTGACGCTTGGGTCGCGCCGCAGCACCGCGTGATCCGCGGGACACGACCCTTGACCTGCTTCGGCAACGCGAAAGCCCCGCCCGGTTGAAGCCGAGCGGGGCCTGGTCGCTGGTGGGTCAGTCGGTGTGGGGGAGGCGCTCGGCCGGGATGACGCCGAGGCGGCCCTTCTGGAAGTCCTCGAAGGCCTGCTTGAGCTCGGCCTGCGTGTTCATCACGAACGGGCCGTAGTGGGCCACCGGCTCGCGGATCGGCTGCCCACCCATGACGAACAGCTCCATGGCCGGGATGTTCGAGTCCTGGCTGGCGTCGGCCGTCACCCGGATGGCGTCACCCTTGCCGTGCGCGGCCAGCTGCCCGATCTCGATCGGCCGCCGCTCGGCCCCGACCGTTCCGCGGCCGGCCATCACGTACACCAGGGCGTTGTATTCCGGCTGCCAGGGCAGGTCGAGCTGAGCGCCCGGCTGGAGCGTCACATGGGCCAGGTTGATCGGCGTGAACGTGGAGCCCGGCCCCGCGTGCCCCGCGACCTCACCGGCGATGACCCGGATCAGGCTGCCCCCGTCGGGCGTGGTGAGCAACCCCGCCTCACGCCCGCGGATGTCCTGGTACTTCGGCGTGATCATCTTGGCCGCCCGCGGCAGGTTGACCCAGAGCTGCAGCCCGTGGAACAGCCCACCACTGGTCACCAGATGCTCCGGCGGCGCCTCGATGTGCAGAATGCCCTGCCCCGCAGTCATCCACTGCGTGTCCCCGTTGGCGATAGTGCCCCCACTACCCAACGAGTCCTGGTGATCCATGATCCCGTCGATCATGTAAGTCACCGTCTCGAACCCCCGGTGGGGGTGCCAAGGGGTCCCCTTCGGCTCTCCAGGCGCATAGTCGACCTCGCCCATCTGATCCAGGTGGATGAACGGGTCGAGTTCATTCAGCGGCACGCCCGCGAAGGCTCGGCGCACCGGGAAGCCCTCACCCTCGTAGCCGCTGGGCGCGGTGGTGAGGCGCCGGACGGGCCGGAAGCTGGTGCTGGGGTCGAGCTGCGGCACCCGCGGCAGGACCAGAACGTCGTCGACGGTAATGGCGGGCATGGCAGGCCTCCCAAAGCTTGGACTTGCTACACCGTAACTCTTTCAAACTTGAAATACCAGGGTGGGCCGGCTCACGCCAGCGCCGGTACATCGTGCCCTGCCCGGTGCCGCAGGCCTTGGCCACGGCGTTGAGCTTTCACTCGGCCGGCTCGCGCACCAGCCGGTGGGCGGCCTCGGGAATCCGTTCCCGATCGAGCTGGCCTCCGGTGTTCCGTCGTCAGAGCGGTGGCCGTCTGGTCACCGTCGTGTCGACCTCGGGCTTGAAGATCGTTCCCGCGCGGGCGGTGTATGCCGGGACCAAAAATGCGGTCTGCACGCTTCTGGAGGCACTGCAGCAGGAGAACACCGACGGCGTCCTGCGCACCACGCGATCGACCAGCCGGACGACGTCGAGATCGGCGACCTGACGATCCGGCCCGTCCGGGCGGGCTAAGCCTTGCGGACCTTGTCGAAGACGCGGTGGACCACGGCTAGTTCGTCGGGGTCGAGGCGGTCTATGAAGCTGTCGCGGACCGTGATCAGGTGCATGGGGGCGGCGGCCTCCAGGGCGGCCATGCCCTCGTCGGTCAGCACGGCTTCCTGGCCGCGGCCGTCTTCGGGACATGGTTGTTTGCGGACCAGGCCGCGTTTGACCATGGAGCTGATCTGGTAAGTGATGCGGCTGGGGGAGAAGACCAGCTTGCTGGCCAGTTCGCCCATGCGCAGGCGGTGTTCCGGCGCCTCGGAGAGCGTGACCATCACGTGGTAATCGTTCATGCTGAGACCGGTCTGCGCGCGCAGCTCGTCTTCGAGGTGGGTGTGCAGGGCCCAGGAGCTTTCGATGAAGCTGCGCCAGGCGAGCTGTTGGCTCTCGGTCAGCGGGTCAGCCATACAGAAACAATACTTCTTTCAAATCTGAAACAACAAGTGGTCCGCCTCACGGGGCCTCGATCGAGCCGTCGGGGCGGCGGACCGTGGCCGCCCAGCGTTCGTGGGTGAGTAACACCGGCGGGTAGTCGGCGGCGGCGGCCTCGTCGAGGTCGATGCCCCAGCCCGGTGCGGTCGAGGGCCGGGCGTATCCGGCCGCGATCACCGGCGTACCGGGAAAGATCTCATGGACGGCCTCGGCGTAGATGTGACCCTCTTGGATGCCGAATGCCGGACTCGTCAGGTCGAGGGCGAGGTTGGCCGCGGCGCCCACGGGCGACACGTCGGCCGGGGCGTGCCAAGCCGTCTGTACGCCGTGCATCTCGCACAGCACGGCCAGCTTGTGCCCGGGGGTCAGTCCGCCGATGGCCGAGATGTGGCAGCGCAGCAGGTCGACGCCGCCCGCGGTGACCAGGCGGGCGGCGTCGGTCACCGAGGCCGTCAACTCGCCCACGGCCAGCGGCACCGGCGACGCCGCGCGCACCTCGGGCAGGCGGTCGTAGTGTTCGGGCGCCACCACGTCCTCGAGGAAGAACAGGCGGTACGGCTCGAGCGCGCGGGCCAGCACGACGGCCTGTTTCGGGGTGAGGCGGCTGTGCACGTCGTGCATCAGTTCCACGTCGTCGCCGAGGCGGTCGCGGGCCGCCGCGAACAGGCGCGGGGTCTGGGCCAGGTAGTGGTGGACGTTCCAGCCGTCGGGGTACGGCGAGCCGGGATAACCACCGGGGGAGCCGGGAGCTCCGTACGTGCCCAGGCCGGGCTGCCCGGTCTGCAGTCGCACGTGGCGGTAGCCGGCCGCGACCAGCGCTTCGGCCTCGTCCAGGGTCTCCTCGATGGTGGCGCCCGATGCGTGCAGATAGACCGGGACCGCTCCGCGCAGCGGGCCGCCGAGCAGGTCGTACACGGGCAGGCCGGCACGTTTGCCGGCGATGTCCCACAGCGCCATGTCCACCCCGGACAGCGCGCTGTTGAGCACGGGGCCGTTCCGCCAGTACGACGAGTAGTGCAGCGACCGCCCGATGTCGGCGATCTGCGACGCGTCGCGGCCGACCAGCATCGGGGCGATGTGGGTCTCGAGCGCGGACACCACGGCCGCGAAACGCTGGTGGAACGTCGCGCAGCCCAACCCGTACAGACCGGGCTCCGAAGTGTCGATGCGCACGACGACCAGGTTGACCCCCTCGGGCGCGGTCACCACGACCCGCACGCCGGTGATGGTCGGCGTGTTCATGCGACCGGGAACTCGTACGCGGCGGTGAATCCCAGCAGTTCGCGCGCCGGACGCAGGTCGATCGGCACGGCGCGCCCCTCGAAGGCGGGGCGGCGCACGCCGGGGTGGAACTCGTCGAGCAGCCATTCGGTGGACTGCGGCGCGAGGGTCTCGGGCGCGGCGACGTACAGCACGTGGTGGCCCGGCAGGGCCGGTTGCAACGCCATGACCAGGGCTCGGGCGGCGTCCCGGACGTCGAGGTAGCTCCACACGTCGGCCGCGCCACGCCCGGGATCGTCGGCGAACAGCTCGGCCATCGGGCGCAGGCGGTCGTCGGCCCCGCCCACGAAGGGCAGGCGCAGGGCGACCACGGTGGTGCCGTACTGGCGGTGGATCATGTCGGCCGTGGCCTCGTCGGTGCGCTTCGAGAGGGCGTACGGGTCGGTGATCTGCAGCGGCAGGGCGGCGTCGATCGGCAGGTAGGGCAGCCGCAGCGGCCGCCGCGCGAACGGCAGACCGCCGATCGCGTAGCTGCTGGCGATCGCGGCGTTCCGGATGCCCCGCCGTCCGGCCTGGTCGAGCACGGTGAACGTGGCCTGCGTGTTGTGGCCGAAGACGACCTCGTCGGGGTCGCGGCCGGGGTGGGGGATGGCGGCCAGGTGGATCACGGCGTCGCAGCCGTCGAGGGCGTCGTCGACCAGCGCGACGTCGCGGGCGTCGCCGACCAGGGTGCGGTCGGCCCGGGTGTCGCCGGGGTCGAGGACGAGGGCGGTGGTGGTGACGCCGTCGGCGGCGAGCAGGTCGAGGACGGCGCCGCCGATGAGGCCGGCCGCCCCGGTGACGAGGACGTGAGCAGGCATGATCTGAAACTTACTCGGGAAATCGCTTAAGATCGTCCCCTGGTCGGCCGGTGGGGGCAGATGCATGGCGTTCCGGGTGGAGTACGAGGGCGAAGTGGTCGAGTTCGCCGTGCTCGATGCCGCGCTGGACTGCGCGCGCAACGCGATCGTCAACGATCTCGGCCGCATCGACGGCTGGTCGGTCGAACACGACGAAGAGATCAACGACTGGTACGTGCGGGGCGTCCGCAACGGCCGCCGCGTCGGGCCGACCGCGGTGATCACGGGCCCGTCCCCGACCGTCTGGGAGGAGTGGGAGCGCCGGGTCGTCTTCGTCGGGCAGACGCCGGCCGAGGCGTTCGCGATGGCCGCGGCCTGGCTGGAGCGGCGGCCCGACATCACCGTGCTCGGTGACGTCGGCTGGCATCACACCGCCGACGGTCACCAGCTGCGGGTCTACTACCGCGGTTAGGCGGCGGTGGCGCCGACCGAGCGTTCCATCTCTTGGCGTACGCGGTCGAAGTCGACGCCCCGGTCGTGCATGATCAGCATGGCCAGCCCGTGCCCCTCGCGCAGCAGGCCGAGCATGATGTGTTCGGGCGCGATGAACTTCTGCTTGAGCCGGATGGCCTCGCGCAGCGACAGCTCGAGCACCTTTTTGTTGCGGTTGGTGAACGGGATGTGCCCGCTGCCCGCCACGACCTTGCCGAACAGGCCCCGCTTCTTCCGGGGCGGGCGCGGTAGCCGCAGGGAACCCGCGCCGAAATTGGCCTCAATCGCTTCCCGTACGGCGGCCAGGTCGATCCCGATGGCTTTCAGCGCGGCCGCATCCTCGGCGTCGGCGTCGCTGAGCACCGGGCCGTCCTGGTTGTGACCGCCGATGCGTTGCAGGACGTCGGCCCGTACGGCTTCGGCGTCGAGACCGGTCGACCGGGCCACCGGGCCCGCGGGGTCGGCCAGCAGGGTCAGCAGCGTGTGCTCGGTGCCGATGTGCTCGTGGTGCAGGCGGCGCGCCTCCTCCTGGGCCCGGGTGACGACGGTGCGTGCCTCGGCCGTGAATCGCTCGAACATCTTTCAGTCCTCCCGTGGGTCCGGCGCCGGCATCGTGCGCGCGTGCTTCTTGTGGACGCCCTGACGCGTCACCTCGAGGGCGTCGGCGATCTCTTGCCAGGACCAGCCCTTGCGGCGGGCGTTGGCCACCTGCAGGTGCTCGAGGCCCTCGAGCAGGCGGCGCAACGCCACCACCGCGCGCAGGCCGACCCGTGGATCGGCGCTGCCGGCGGCCGCGGCGAGATCGGTTGCTTCGGTCATGATGTCAACTTACGTTGACGACCCGACGATCGTCAACCCCGGTTGACAGTTCGGGCATAAAGAAGGCCGACCCGGAGGTCGGCCCGTCTTTATCTACCGCTCTATTTGCCGCGGCCGGTCTTGTCCTGCAGCTCGTCGATCTTCTGCGATGCCTCAGCCTTGGTCAGGCCGTCCGGCACTTCCTCGTTCGCCTCGCCGGCCAGGGTGTGCAGATAGCTCTCCTGGGCGCCGGTGGCAGGTTCGTCACCGGTGGTCCAGTCCGACGGGTCCTTCTCGGCGTTCGACAGGTCGGTCATCAGGCGTCCTCTCGTCCTCACTTTTCGAACGCCTGTTCCCTTACCCGCCGTAGGTCAACTCCATGCCGATGATGTCGTTGTAAGCCACACTCAACTCGACAGGGCGATGCACCGGCGCGGTCACCGCGAACGGCGCGCCCTGCGGGTCGAGCATCTCGACATAGCTGCCCAGGCCCATCTCGACCGGCCCGGCCACGACCCGGCCGCCCAGCCCGGCGCAGCGGTCGATGGTCTCGGTCGTGTCGGCCACCTGGAACGAGGGCTGCCAGCGGACGTCGTAGCGGCCGGTGATCAGGCCGGCCACCGAGTCGTGGGCCTCGCTCAGCCACTCGCGGCTGCCGAACTCGTCGGTCAGCGACCAGCCGAAGACCGACCCGTAGAAGTCGGTGGCCGTCCTGATGTCGTTGGTGAGCAGGTCGGACCACTCCATCGTGCCCGGCTCGCCGCGCACCTGGGCCCCGGAGAACCCGGCCGCCTGCCACAGGCCGAAGAGGGCGCCGTTCGAGTCCGACACGATCGCCGTGCAGGCCCCGTGCCGCTCCTCGGGCCAGGTCAGCTGCCGGCCGCCGGCCTGCGTGACCCGCTCCGCGGTGCGGGCGAGGTCGGGCGCGGCCAGATAGGTCAGCCAGCCCGGCGGCGTTTCCGGTCGCGTGCGGCTGATGCCGGCCACGGCCTGCCCGTTGAGCAGGAATCGATCACCCTCGACCTGCCAGCCGAACAGCCCGGCATAGAAACCGGCCGTGTCGTCCCGGTCCGAAGTCGTCAGCTCCACCCAGCAGGGAGTCGACGGCGCAAAGCCCCTGATCCGCATATAGCACTCCAACGTGGACGTCCCCGAATGACGATCACTCTACGGCAATCTATACGCGCCGTCACTACCCTGGGGTTCAATGTCCGCTTTGGAGGAGCTTTTCGCTACCTAAAGTGACTGCCTGTAGGTTGCGTGTCACGTCAGAGTTAACGGTTCAAGTTGTTGCCGGTACTGGGAGCGCACCCAGTTACCGCGATCAATCAGTTGTCGTGTGGGGAATGAGCATCTCGAACCACACCGTGGTGCCGCGCACGGTCGGATCGGTGCCCCACGAGTCGCTCAGTTCCTCGATCAGGCCGAGCCCGCGCCCGCGGCTGCTCATCGTGTCGGCGTGGGCCCGGATAACCGTGCCTCGCGTGCCCTCGTCGGCCACCGAGACCAGCAACCGCTCGGCGTTCAGGTCGATGTGGACCCGCGCCGGTGTGCCCGCGTGCAGCAGCGCGTTGGTCGTGAGCTCGCTCGTGCACAGGATGGCCGCGCCGATCACCGGCTCCGGAACCGACCACTCCCGCAGGCGGGTGGTCATCCATTGGCGTACGCGGCTCGGGCCCGTCGGTTCGGCCGGCACCTGCATCGTGTCGGATCGGCTCATGGCCATCGCGTGCTCGACCGCGAGCACCGCCACGTCGTCGTCGGTCGAACCGGCCACCGCCGACGTGGCCAGCGAGCACAGGTTGCGCGGGTCGCCCCCGGTCGCCCCCGCGACCGCCGCCACCAGCGCGTCCAGCCCTTCGGTGAGGGCGTGCCCGCGGCGCTCGACCACGCCGTCGCTGAACATCAGGATCGTGTCGCCCGGCTCGAGCCGCACCTGACCGGTCTGCCAGCGCCCGCCCAGGCCCAGCGGAGCGCCCGGCGGCACCTTGACCAGCTCGGCCGTCGGCGCCTCGCCACCCTGCCCGGCCCGGCGCAGCACCGGCGGCGGGTGGCCCGCGCTGGCCAGCGTGATCGTGCCGTCCGAGGGGTCGAGCACCCCGTAGACGACGGTCACGAAGATCTCTTCGTTGCGCGACTCGGCGCCCAGCGACCCGACCAGCCGGTCGAGCCCGGCCAGCACGCTCGGCGGGGCCGGATCGGTCAGCGCCATGGCCCGCAGCGCGGCCCGCACCTGGCCCATCACCGCCGCCGCCCGCACGTCGTGCCCCGCCACGTCGCCCAGCACCATGGCCAGCCGCCCGTCGAGCAGCCGGAACGCGTCGTAGAAGTCGCCACCGGCCGCGTTGCCGTCGACCCCGACGTCGTAGCGGGCGGCGATGCGGAACGTTTCAAGCTCGGGCAGGTGTTCGGGCAGCATGCTGCGCTGCAGCAGCTGGGCCGTGCCGTGCTGGGCCTCGAAACGGCGGGCCCGCTCGGCCGCCTGGGCCACCAGCTGGGCCGCCGCGTCGAGCAGCGCCCGCTCGGCCGGTAGCCAGCGGTGGGCCTCGCGGTAGCCGATGGTCAGCGCGCCGCTGAGCAGCGGAGTGCGCAACGGCAGCGTGGCCAGGGCCCGGATGCGCCGCTCGTGCCGGTCGGCCGCGACCGCCTGCAACGGCTCGCCGTCGCCCTCGAACGTGGCCTGCCCGGTGCGGGCGGCAGCCACTATCGGGGCGCGCGGGTCGTTGGGCAGCCTCTTCCACACCGGGGGCAGCCGCTCGTCGGCCTCGTCGAGCATCTCGCCCCGGATGCGCCGCACATAGCGGTAGGCCCCACCGTCGTCGACGGCGAACGCGCAGTGATCGACGTCGAACGAGCTCATCGCGTACCCGAGCACGACCCGGGCCACGTCGTCGACGGTGAGCGCGCCGGCCAGCCGGGAGGTGAGGTCGCTGAGATTCTGCAGCCGCCGGGTGACCTGGGTCGTCTCGGCGGCGATCGTGAGCACGCCGGCGACATTTCCTCGCAGATCGCGCACGACCGAGTGGCCGCGCGTGAAGAAGGCCTGCTCGGGCCGGTTGTGCGAGTGGCGGACGACGGTCAGCTGGGTCTCGGGCTCGAGGCGGGGCCGGCCGCTGCGGTAGACCTCGCCGACGACACCGCCGAAACCGCGCGACTCCCACAGGTCGCCGAAGACCTCGCCCGCGGGCTGGCCCAGCGCGGCCGGGTGCAGGGTGCCGATCAGATCGGCGTACGCGTCGTTGTAGATCAGCAGGAAGCCGTCACCGTGGGCGTAGACCATGGGCATCGGCGACGAGAGCACCAGCTCGACGGTCGCCGAGACGGCCGGGTCCCAGTGGTCGCGGGGGCCGAGCTCGGTGCCGCCCCAGTCGCGCCCGCCGACCAGATCGGCGCAGCTCGGGCGACTCGGCGGAGCGGCCGCGGCCTGCGCAGGCAGGGCGCGCATCACTCGGCTCACCCCACCCGTCCCGGCCATGACCAAAGAGTAGCCCGACTCGGCCATTCGGACGATGCCGCACCGGCCAACCGTCCGATTCTTGACGGTACGACCCCCTGATCCCACTCGTACGTACTCGGTGAGTTATCACTCTAGGTAGCGGTTTCTGGATGCCTTGACCTGGCGTGAGGGCGATGTCGTCACTTAGGGTGTTGTCCGTGTCCGAGGATCGCTTGCTGTCGCCCGTGCACCACCCGCGTATCCCGGCTCAACGTGGTCCGTTGATCGACCTTGCGGTCACGCCGCCGCCCGCTGCTCCGCGGCCGGTGCCTGGCCGTCGCCTCGCGGCTGTCGCTGTGGCCGTGTTTCTGGCCGGGGCGGGGGGCTACACCGCGTTGCGCCCGGCTTTGCCATCTTTCGCACCATCCTCCGTACGCGTGGTCCCCGCCCCACCGACGGCCACCGAACCGGCCTGGGTGCGCCCCGGCACCCCGACCGCCGACGCGGACCCGGTCCAACGCCGGTAGCGCATAGCCGATGAACCTCGCCCCCTGCGCTCTCCCGGCTGCGACTTGCCCGGTCTTCAGCCGCACTGGCGGGCGTGACTCAGAGGCCGCGGCCCGATGCGCCCTCGCCGGCCCTGCCGCCCGCCAGTTGCTCGTCGCAGCCGCCGGTCACGCTCACCATGCCGTGCCGGCTGTTTCCCGCGCTGGTTGCTTCCGCGTTGGCCGCTTCCGTTCGTCCTGCTTGTGCGGGCCTCCCGGAATGGGTGGGTCGTGACGAATAGGTAGTTCGGTCGTTCCCTCCTCGGGTCGGCAGCGGACCGGCCCGTATCCGAGGGCGGGAGCGCACGATGACCGGGGACGGGCTGGGCCGGGGCCTCAGCGACATGTGGCGGTCGGTGATGCTGGTCGTGCCGGCCGCGCTGGCCTCGGTGGCCATCCTGCTGGTCGGCTGGCTGGTGGCCCGTCTGCTGCGCGTGGCGGTGACCCGGGTCCTGCACAAGGCCGGCCTGGACGCTGCCGTGACCCGGGGAGCGGCCGGGCGCCTGTTCACCCCCGGCCGCACCACGCCGAGCGAGCTCGGCGGCAAACTCGTCTTCTGCACGGTCCTGATCTTCGCCGCCCAGCTCGCGTTCGGCCTGTGGGGCCCCAACCCGGTCAGCGCGCTGCTCACCGACCTGATCGGCTGGCTGCCGCGGCTGCTGGTGGCGATCGTCCTGGTGGTCGTGGCGGCCACGATCGCCCGCGCCGCCGAGGACCTGGTCGAGGGCGCGCTGAGCGGCCTGCCGTACGGCCGGTTCGTGGCCCGGGGTGTCTCGATCTTCATCGTCGCGCTGGGCGTGATCGCCGCCCTGGACCAGATCCGGGTCGCTGCCGCGGTCACCCGCCCGGTGCTGATCGCCGTTCTGGCCACAGTGGCCGGCGTACTGATCGTCGGCGTGGGCGGCGGCTTGGTGCGCCCGATGCAGTCCCGCTGGGAGTCCTGGCTGACCCGCGCCGCCACGGAATCGACCACCCTGCGCGACCACTTGGCCGCCCGCCCGGAGTACGTCCCCGGAGCCGGCCACTCGAGAGCCGGTGGTTCTGGAGCCGGTCATCACGGAGCCGGACATTCCGGGCCCGCGATCGAAGCCACCCGGCTCGACATCCACGCCGCGGACGAGGGTGTGCACACCGACGAGACCCAGGTGATTCCCCCGCCCCGCCACGAGTCCGGCGCCGACGAGACAGTCGCCGTCATCACCACGGCCGCCGGCGGCACAACGATCGTCAACCCCGGCTCGAACGACATCATCCTCATCGGCAGCGGCACCGAGGACACCGAGAGCACCCAGGTGATCCCACCCGCCACTCGCACCGAAAAATCGGCGGGGGAACAGCGCCGAGGCAAGCCGAGCGCGTAGGGGGCGAGCTTGTGTTGGCCGAGCGAGCCCCGTTCGATGGCCTCAGAGCGGGCAAAGAAATAGGCAAGGACGCTAATTCGCTCCCTGCCTGCTTCAACATATAGCGCGACACAGGGCTTGCGGCAAGGGCCGCCCAGAGGCGCAGAATGGCTCGGTCACGGGCCGTGATCTGTGCGAACTTGGTCGAACAGCGACTGTCGAACCGCCGGTGACGATGGCTGAGGGCTCGGTGCGCGGCACGACGACAGACGGCGGCGAGCGCCGCGAACGGGCGATGGCGGGCGGCGACGGATGGCGACCCGCGCCGGCGACCGCGAGCGACACGACGGGCGAGCGGCGGCGAGCGGCGGCGCGGCGGCGGCGCGCTTGGGTGTAGGCGCTGGGATGGAGTGACATGTTCGACGTGGTCATTGCCGGGGGTGGGCCGACCGGGATGATGCTGGCGGCGGAGTTGCGGCTGCACGGCGTACGGGTGCTGGTGGTGGAAAAGGATGTTGAGCCACCACTGTTTGTGCGGTCCTTGGGGCTTCATGTGCGCAGCATCGAGATCATGGATCAGCGGGGCCTGTTGGAGCAGTTCCTCGCGCATGGGCGGCAGCATCCGGTGGGTGGTTTCTTCGCGGGGATCGACAAGCCCGCGCCTCACCTCGACAGTGAGCATGCCTACGTTCTCGGGATTCCGCAGACCGTTACCGATCGGCTGCTGGCCGAGCATGCCGCCGCGGCCGGGGCCGAGATCCGCCGGGGCTGTGAGGTGCTTTCGTTCACTCAGGACGACTACGGGGTGACCGTCGTGACCAGCGCGGGTGAGGAGCGTGCCTCCTTTCTGGTCGGTTGTGACGGCGGGCGCAGCACCGTGCGCAAGCTGGCCGGCGTCGGCTTTCCGGGTGAGCCGGCCCGGGTTGAGACCCTGCTCGGCGAGATGGAAGCGACCGCGTCCGTGGACGAGATGGCCGCGGTCACGGCGCGGGTCCGCGAGACCGAGAAGCGGTTCGGGGTCGGGCCGATCGGGGACGGGGTCTACCGGGTGGTCGTGCCGGCGGCGGGTGTGTCCGAGGACCGGGCCGCCCCGCCGACGATCGAGGACTTCCGGGAGCAATTGCGGGCCGTGGCCGGCACCGATCTCGGGGTGCACTCGCCGCGGTGGTTGTCGCGGTTCGGGGACGCCAGCCGGCTGGCCGACCGTTATCGGGCGGGGCGGGTGTTCCTGGCCGGGGACGCGGCCCACGTGCATCCGCCGACGGGCGGGCAGGGGCTCAACCTGGGGCTGCAGGACGCGTTCAACCTGGGCTGGAAGCTCGCCGCCGAGATCGCGGGCTGGGCGCCGCTGGGGTTGCTCGACACGTACGAGGCCGAGCGCCGGCCGGTGGCCGAGGACGTCGTCAACAACACGCGGGCGCAGATGGCGCTCATGGACACCGCTCCTGGGCCGCAGGCGGTGCGGCGGCTGTTCGCCGAGTTGATGGACTTCGAGGACGTGAATCGGTATCTGGTCGAGAAGCTGACCGGGATCGGTGTCCGGTACGACTTCGGCTCGGCGGACGACCGGATCGGGCGGCGGCAGAAGGACGTACCGGTGAAGCAGGGCCGCTTGTACGAGCACATGCGCGGCGGGCGCGGGTTGATCACGGGTCCGAGAAAGGCGCAGGGGTGGGCGGACCGTGTTGATCACGTAGAAGCGGACCAGGCCGTTCTGCTCCGGCCGGACGGCCATATCGCGTGGGCCGGCGACTCCGACGATCTGGAAGAGCAGCTCAGGCGCTGGTTCGGGGAGGAAAGCCGGACATGAGGAAGGCCGGTGCCACAACGGCACCGGCCTTCGCATGAAAGGTCGTTCAGCGAGCGGGCAAACTGGTCAGGCGGCGGGCTGGGGCAGGGTGCGGGCGAGGGCGCACACCGCCAGCAGGCGGCGCAGGACCCAGTCGTTGGCGGTCCAGTCGATCTCGCCGGCCGGCGGGCGCCAGCCGTGCGTGAAGGCGGCGTCGCGCACGCCCTCGGCGTACGCGGCGAGCAGCACCGCGGTGAGCGGGCGGACGTCCGACGACAGGCTGTCGCGGATGCCCGCGGTGTGCTGGTCGATCAGGGCCATCAGACCGGGGTTGGCGTCGGCCTGGTCGAGGCCGGCACCGACGGTGTCGTGCAGCTCGGTCAGGCTGGCGTGGGCGGAACGGTGGGCAGCACGGGCGGCAGCGCCGCTGAACAGGCCATTCATGAGAAGAACATTAAGAAGCCACGGGTAGCTGACGGTTCTTCGTGCGGGTGCAGCTCGGTTGAAGCTTTTCCGGCGGGGAAAGAAGAGCGGCATGGACGACACGACCGTCGAGGCGCTGGGCAAGCTCAGCTCGGCCCTGGAGACCACCGAGCGGGCCCGCGGGCACCTGCTCTCGTTCCATCAGCTCACCGGCAAGGCCGATTTCGAGCTGGACGAGGCGGTGGCGCTGTTCCGTAAGGCCGGCCACGACGCGATGGCCGACCGGATCCAGCAGGACCTGATCGGCCGCAACGTCATCCCGGGTCACTGGACGTTCCAGATCATCGAGGAGTACGACGACACGTACTGGAGCTTCTTCCGTACGGTCGAGCGTGAAGCCCGCGAGGAGCTGGCCGACGGGCGCCGGCACCTGCACGAGGCGGCTCTCAAGGAGCAACGGCGCACCCACGGCAAGCCGGGGCACGAGGCCGGCTGAAGAAGCTATTCCGCCTCGGCCTGAGCCGGACGACGGCGCTGGGCGTCGTCGGCGAGGATCACGGTGGCGACGACCATGGCCACGACCACGGCGAAGAGCCAGGAGGCGTCGTCGATCAGATTCGCGGCCAGTGGGGCCTGGAAAGCGGCGAGCAGAAAGCCCATCCAGGCGAGGCGACGCTGACGATCGGTGAGGAATCCGGCAGAACGCATTCGGACAGTCTTGCTCGCACCGGGCGGATCGCCGTCACCCGTTCGGCCGATTCTCCGTTGTCCGATAGTGCCCTCAGGCTTGCGTCGCCACCGCTCAATGATCGCATTGCTGCTGGTCGGCGCGCTGGCGATCACGGGTTGTGAGAAGACTGGGACCACCGCGTTGCCGGAGGCGCGCGAGCACACGGTGACCGGGCCGTTGCAGAACCGTGCAAGCGCGCGACTTTTCGTGCCCGATGCGTCCTCGCGCGTCCACGTGGTGCTGGCGAACCTTCCGGGACTGCTCTACCGCATCACCACGCCCGCCGGTTCCGGACTGAAACCGCGGGTCGTCCGGCGAGGCGGGCTGGTGCGGCTGGGGCTGCTGCCGACCGGTGGGAAAGGGCCGGACGAGGTCAGGATCGTACTCAATCGCACCGTACGGTGGGATCTGCGCTTCCCGGCCGGGGCCGGCGAGCAGCGATTCGACCTGAGCCGGGGCCGGATCACCCGCCTCGACCTGGGCACGGCCGGTCTGATCGAGTTGCGCCTGCCGGAGCCCGGGGGCACCGTCCCGCTCACCTTCACCGGCAGTGTCGGCACGCTCAGTGTCACAGCCCCGCGATCTACGCCGCTGCGCCTGTATCTGGCCGGGGGAGTGGGCTCGGCGCTGACGCCGTGGACGGCCGACGAGCAGTTGCCGCCGGCCACGGCCCTGGCCCCGGCGATCTGGCCCACCGCCCGCGACCGCTACTGGCTGCGCGTCCGGGCGCCGGTCGGTCTGCTGAGCCTCACGAGAGCGGAAACGGCCGCCCGGTGAACCGGGCGGCCGCTTTTCCCTTGGGAGGAACCCCTGACGTCAGACGCCGGGGCGATCAACCTCGCCGCGCCAGGCGCCGGTCTCGACGCCGCCACGCTGCTCGATGTACTCCTTGAACCGCTTGAGGTCGCCCTTGACCCGGCGGTCGACGATGCCCAGCTTGTCGCCGACGTTCTCGACGAAGCCCTCCGGGTCGAAGTCCATCTGCACGGTCACCCGGGTCTTGGTGTCGTCCAGACGGTGGAAGGTGACCACGCCGGCCTGCTTCTCACCCTCGGTCGACTTCCAGGCCACCCGCTCGTCCGGCAGCTGCTCAGTGATCTCGGCGTCGAACTCGCGCTTGACCCCGGCGATCTCGGTCTTCCAGTGCGTGTGGGTCGCGTCGAGCTGACGGATCTCCTGCACGCCCTCCATGAACCGGGGGAACTCCTCGAACTGGGTCCACTGGTTGTACGCGGTGCGCACGGGAACGTCGACGTCAACGGACTCGGTCACGGTACTCACGACTGTGAACTCCTTCTATTTTGTTACCCCGCCTTACGCACTAAGTGGTGCCCGGGTCGGCCGGGGCTAAACGAGGAGCCAGCGGAGTTTTCGGGTTCTCGTCCCCGGCCTGGCGCAGCCGGGCCCGCTGCACCTCGGCGTTGACCTGCACCCCGAGCAGGACGGCGATGTTCGACAAATAGATCCAGACGAGGAACGCCATGATCGCGCCCAGGCTGCCGTAGGTGCGGTTGTACGACCCGAAGTTGGCCACGTAGAGGCCGAAGCCGAACGACGCGATGCTCCACACGAACAGCGAGACCGCCCCGCCCACGGTGAGCCAGCGGAACCGTGGCTGCTTGACGTTGGGGGCGATCCAGAACAGCAGCGAGAGCACCAGCGTGGCCACGGCGACCAGCACCGGCCAGCGCCCGACCGACCACAGCTGCCGGACCGTGTCGCTGGCCCCGAGCGCGTTGCCGACGGCGTCGACCAGGGGGCCGCTGATGATCAGGCCGGCCCCGATCGAGGCCAGCAGCACCAGGGCCACGGCGGCCAGCAGGATCTCGAGCAGCTGCAGCTTCCACCAGGAGCGGCCCTCCTGGACGCCGTAGATACGGTTGGACGCCCGCGAGAACGTGGACACGTAGCCCGAGGCCGACCACAGCGCGAGCAGCAGGCCGAAGCCGAGCAGCACCTTGGCCGAGCTCTGCTGCACGAGCAGCGTCTGCACGACCGAGACCAGGCCCTCGTTGTCGACCACCGAGCCGACGCCGAGGTCGCGCAGGATGCCGATGGTGCCGGTGAGCACGGCCGAGCCGTCGGTGACCAGGTTGATCAGGGCGACGATGACGACCAGGGACGGGATCAGCGCGGTGAACGTCTGATAGGTCATCGCGGCGGCGTAGTCGGAGCAGTCGTCCTCGACGTAGCCGGCCACGCTGCGCCACAGCACCGAGCGCCAGCTGCGCCAGCGGAGCTGACGGAGCTTGAGGGGCACGGGTCGCGGCGTAACCTCGTCGGCAAGCGCCTCGGACTCCCGGTCGACGGTGGGCTCGGTGTCCATGCCGGCTCCTGACATGTTTTGACGGCAGCTACCCGGGCACGGAGGGCGGCAAACGCTGGGGGTGGTCATGCAGAGCGCGGACGCGATCGTGGTCGGGGCGGGACACAACGGGCTGGTGGCGGCCAACCTGCTGGCCGACGCCGGGTGGTCGGTGCTGGTGCTCGAGGCGTCCCCGCAGCCGGGCGGCGCCGTGCGGTCGGGTTTCGTGACCGCGCCGGGCTACCTCAGTGATCTTTTCAGTTCGTTCTATCCCCTCGGGTACGCCTCGCCGGTGCTGGGCGGCCTGGGCCTGGGTGAGCACGGCTTGACCTGGACCCACGCCCCCGACGTGCTGACCCACCTGTTCCCGGACGGCCGGGCGGCCACGATCAACCGCGATCTGGCTCGCACGATGGAGTCGCTCGAGGCGTTCGCCCCCGGTGACGGGCAGAAGTGGAAGAACGCGTACGACGAGTGGCTGTCGGTCTCCGACGCCATGCTCAACACGATCCTGACCCCGTTCCCGCCGGTGCGGCACGGCGTCGACGTGGTCCGCCGGCTTCGCGTCGGGGGTGCGCTCCGGCTGGCCCGGCGGCTGCTTCTTTCCGTACGGGAAATGGGGTCGGAGATGTTCGCCGGCGATGGCGGCACGCTGCTGATGGCCGGGTGCGCGCTGCACACCGACCTGTCGCCCGAGGAGGCCGGCGGCGGCGTGTACGGCTGGCTGCTGGCCATGCTGGGTCAGCAGTACGGCTGGCCGGTGCCGGTCGGCGGCGCCCAGCGGATCACCGACGCGCTGGTGGCCCGGCTCGAACAGCGCGGCGGCCGGATCGTCTACGACGCGCCTGTCGACAAGGTGCTGATCGCCCGGGGCAAGGCCCTGGGCGTGCGGTCGGCCGGTGAGGACTACCGCGCCTACCGGGCCGTGATCGCCGACGTGCCCGCGCCCGCCCTCTATCTCGACCTGGTCGGCGAGCGCTGGCTGCCGCCGCGGCTGGTCGAGGATCTGGCCCACTTCCGGTGGGACGGCGCGACGGTCAAGGTCGACTGGGCCGTACGCAGGAAGATGCCCTGGAAGAACCCGGCCGCCGCCGGCGCCGGAACCGTGCACCTGGGCGCCGACTTGAACGGCCTGACCCGGTACGCGGCGAAGCTGGCCACCGACGAGGTGCCGGAGCACCCGTTCCTGCTGCTGGGCCAGATGACCACGGCTGACCCCGAGCACTCGCCCGCGGGCACCGAGTCGCTGTGGTCGTACACGCACCTGCCGCACCGCGCGCAGTGGGACCCGGACGAGATCGCGGCCCACGTCGAGCGCATGGAGGCGGTGGTCGAGGAGCACGCGCCCGGCTTCAAGCAAGAGGTCGTCGGCCGCAACGTCTACTCCCCGGCCGACATGCAGAACGAGAACCCGTCGCTGGTCGGCGGCGCCCTCGGCGGGGGCACGGCGGCCGCGTTCCAGCAGCTGTTCCTGCGCCCGATCCCGGGCCTGGGCCGGGCCGACACCCCGGTCGACCGGCTGTACATGGCCAGCTCGTCGGCCCACCCGGGCGGCGGTGTGCACGGCGCGCCCGGCAGCAACGCGGCCCGGGCCGCCCTGGCCCGCGACCGCGCCCTGCTCGGTGACGCCTACCGCGGCGTGATCAACACCGGGAACAAGCTGATCTACGGGTGATCGAAGTGCTTGGACCGGTCGCGCTCGGCGATGTCGGCCAGGCGGCGCAGGGACTCGATGTTGCGGCGGTGCAGCACGAGGTCGTTGATCTTGTTGCGCACGGCCAGCAGCGGGCCCTGCTCGAAGTCCTCGTGAATGGTGACCTTGGTGCCGTTCGCACCCTCGGGTTCCAGGTGGATGTCGACCACCGCCGCACCCAGCGGCCACAGCCCCGCGTTCAGGCGCAGGCGCCGGCCGGGTTCCATGGCGAGCACGGTCGACTTGTCGTGCAGGGAGAGCGGCCACGGGCCGGCCTTGTGGTGCAGGTGGGAGCCGACCTCGGGCCAGGCCGCGTCGACGTCGCGGATATGGACGGTGCCGACCACCCAGTCGCTGTAGGTCCAGCCGTCGGCGAGGACGGCGAAGACACGCTCCGGCGGGGCTTGAACGGTTCGCTGCACGGTAGCCACGCACGGGACATACCCTGCGACAAGACGCCGTAACGGATGGGCCCAGGTTTACGGATCCGGCTGTCGGGCATCAGCGTCTGCGCAACCACTGCACTACGGAGGGGACCTCGTGCGCATCGCCATGATTTCCGAGCACGCCAGCCCCCTGGGTGACGGCGGCCAGCACACCCACGTCGCCGGCCTGTCCGCGGCTCTGGCCGAGCTCGGTCACGAGGTGTGCGTGTACACCCGGCGCGACGACCCGGCCACGGCCGAGGTGGTCACCACGCCCGGCGGCCTGCGCGTGGTCCACGTGACCGCCGGCCCGCCCCACTTCCTGCCGCCCGACCTGCTGCTGCCGCACATGGGCGAGTTCGCGCGGTCGCTCGAGCAGATCTGGCGTACGCAGGCCTGGGTGCCCGAGGTCGTCCACGCCCACTTCTGGACCAGTGGCCTCGCCGCCGTCACGGCCGCCCGCCCGTTCGGCATCCCGGTCGTGCAGTCGTTCCACGAGCTCGGCGAGATCCAGGCCGGGAACGGGCAGCCGACTCGGACCGGCTACGAGCGCGCCCTGGGCCGGGCCGTCGACCGGGTCGTCGCCCAGAGCCAGGACGAGCTGCAGGGCCTGGTCCGCATCGGGGTGCCCCGGGCCCAGCTGACCGTGGTGCCGGCCGGCGTCGACAGCGCCCGCTTCACCCCCGACGGCCCGGCCGTCGAGCGCAACCCCGACCGCCCGCGCATCCTCTCGGTGGGCCGGCTGGTCGAGCGCAAGGGCTTCGGCGACGTGCTGCAGGCGATGCGCTACGTGCCCGACGCCGAGGTGGTGGTCGTCGGTGGCCCGTCGGCCGACCAGCTGACCGCCGACCCGGGCGCCCGCAAGCTGCGCGCGCTGGCCGAGAAGCTACAGGTGGCCGACCGGTTCCGGCTGATCGGCGGGGTGCCCGCGCGGGACATGCCGAGCTGGTACCGCTCGGCCGACCTGCTGGTCGCGGCCCCCTGGGAGGAGCAGTTCGAGGCGTCCGCGCTCGAGGCCATGGCCTGCGGCGTGCCGGTGATCGGGACGGCGGTGGGCGGGCTCACCGAGACGGTGGTCGACGGCCTGACCGGCGACCTGGTGCCGGCGCGTGACCCGCGGGCGCTCGGCGGGGCGCTGCGGCGGCTGGTCAACGACAAGGTGCGGCGCTTCGCGTACGCCACGGCCGCGCTCGACCGGGCCCGGCAGGCGTACTCGTGGAAGCGGGTGGCGGCCCAGGTCGGCTCGGTCTATTCGGCGGTGACCGGCCTCGGGAAGACCAGCAGCGCGAGCCCGAGCAGCACCACCGAGGAAGCCATGGCGTAGGGGCGCATCCACCAACTGGTGGATGAGGGGTGGAGCGAGCTGATCGATTCGCCGGCCCCGGTCCTCTTGGGACGCTCGATGCATGACAGTCATCGAGGTCCGTAACCTGCGCAAGGCGTACGGGGACACGGTTGCGGTGCGGGACGTCTCGTTCACGGTGGAAGCCGGCGAGATCTTCGGCATTCTCGGTCCCAACGGCGCCGGCAAGACCACCACCGTCGAGTGCATATCAGGGCTGCGTGCCGCCGACGGCGGGACGATCCGGGTGCTGGGGCGCGACCCCGGCGACCGGTCGCTGCGCAACGACGTCGGGGTGCAGCTGCAAGAGAGCGGCCTGCCGGACAAGCTCACCGTCCGGGAGGCGCTCGATCTGTACTCCTCCTTCTATGCGGAGCCGGCCGACTGGCGGGCCCTGACCCGCGAGCTCGGCCTGGGCGAGAAGCTCAAGACGTCGTACGCGAAGCTCTCGGGGGGTCAGAAACAGCGCCTCTCGATCGCGCTGGCGCTGATCGGCAGCCCCAAGATCGCGATCCTGGACGAGCTGACCACCGGGCTCGACCCGCAGGCCCGCCGCGACACGTGGGACCTGATCGAGGGCGTACGGGCCAGCGGCGTCACGATCGTGCTGGTCACCCACTTCATGGAGGAGGCCGAGCGCCTCTGCGACCGGCTCGCCGTGATCGACCGCGGCCAGGTCGTCGCGCTCGACACCCCGGCCGGGCTGATCGCCGGCATGGACACCGAGCAGCGGATCCGGTTCCGCCCGTCCGCCCCGATCGACGACGCCCTGCTGCGGGCCCGGCCCGAGGTGCGCGAGGTGCACCGGCACGGCAGCCAGATCGAGGTCGTCGGCACCGGCAACCTGCTGCACGCCGTCACCTCCGTGCTCGCCGTCAACGAGATCATCGCCGCCGACCTGCGGATCGAGCAGGCCAGCCTGGACGACGCGTTCGTCCAGCTGACCGGCCGGTCCGTGAAGGAGTGATCGCCATGCGCGTCTTCACCAAGCTGACCCTGACCGAGCTCAAGTTGTTCCTGCGCGACCCGATCTCGTCGTTCTTCGTCCTGTTCTTCCCGACGATCCTGGTCATCATCCTGGGCAGCATCCCGTCGTTCCGGGAGCCGTCGGCCGACCTCGGCGGCCGCCGGGTCATCGACCTCTACGTCAGCATCGCCGTGGTGCTGACCCTGGCCATGGTGGCCATCCAGGTCGCGCCGGCCGTGCTGGCCACCTATCGCGAACGCGGCGTGCTGCGACGGCTGGCCACCACCCCGGTGTCGCCGCTGAAGCTGCTGGGCGCGCAGCTGGCGATGTTCGGGATCGCCGCCGTCGTCTCGACCGCGCTGGTGCTGGCGGTCGGCCGGATCGCCTTCGACGTCAAGCTGGCGTCCCAGTTCGGCGGGTTCGTGCTGGCCTTCCTGCTGACCACGGCGGGCGCGCTGGCCATCGGCCTGTTCGTGGCCGCGGTCGTGCCCACCGGCAAGGCCGGCAACTCGGTCGGCACGATCCTGTTCTTCCCGCTGATGTTCTTCGCCGGCCTGTGGACGCCGCGCGAGGTCATGCCGGACGTGCTGCAGCGGATCGCCGACTTCACGCCGCTCGGCGCCGGTCAGCGGGCGCTCGGCGACGCGATGACGGGCAGCTGGCCCAACCTGCTCTCGGCTACGGTTCTGGTGGGGTACGTGGCCGTCTTCGGGTTCTTCGCGGTCCGTTCGTTCCGCTGGTCGTGACGAGGGTGGGGGAAGCCTGATGGAGGTGTCGACGAGGGACCGGGTGGGCCGGATCATGGGGCGGCTGCCGTACGTCGCCCTGGCCGCCTCGCTCGTGCTGGTGGTGGCCGGCGCCTCGGTCGGCGTCCCGCACGAGGGCTGGCCGGCCATCGGTCTGCTCGTCGCCGCCACCGTCGGCTGGCTGGTCTGGTGGATCGCCCTGCACCCGGCGTGGGAGCGGGACGAACGCAAGATGATCGTCTTCTTCCTCGGTCTGGCCGCCCTCATCTACGCGCTGGTCTGGTCCAGCCCGCTGTTCGGGTTCTTCGCCTGGAGCGGTTACATCCTCACCACGTACGGGCTGAAGAGCTGGCGACGACTGGCCGCGGGCACGCTCGTGGCCGGGGCCGGCGCGATCTCCCAGATGGGCGGCTGGTCGGTTCTCTCCGAACCGGGCGTCCTCCCGGTCTTCCTGGTCGTGCTGGCCATCAACATCGGCGTGGCCAACGTGATGATCTGGATAACCATGTGGACCCTCGAACAGACCGAGAAGCGGGCCCGCATGATCGACGAGCTGGGCGTGGCCAACGCCAAACTGGCCACCGCGCTCAAGGAGAACGCCGGCCTGCACGCCCAGCTGCTGGCCCAGGCCCGCGAGGCCGGCGTGCTCGACGAGCGGCAACGGATGGCCGGCGAGATCCACGACGTGCTGGCCCAGGGACTCACCGGCATCGTCACCCAGCTCGAGGCGGCCGAGGCGGCGACGGCCCGCCCCGGCGACCAGGGCCGGCACCTCGACAACGCCAAGCGGCTGGCCCGGCACAGCCTGACCGAGGCGCGGCGCTCGGTGCAGGCGCTGCGGCCGCAGACCCTCGAAGGGGCCGGCCTGCCCGAGGCGATCGACGAGGTCGTCAAGGAGTGGGCCCGGGTCCACGAGGTGAAGGCCGAGCTGATCACCACCGGCCCGCGCCGGACGCTGCTGCCCGAGATCGAGGCGGCCCTGCTCCGTACGGCGCAAGAGGCCCTGGCCAACGTGGCCCGGCACGCGGCGGCGGGCCGGGTCGGCCTCACCCTGTCCTACATGGAGGACGTGGTCACCCTGGACGTCCGCGACGACGGCGACGGCTTCGACCCGGCCCTGCCCCCGGTGCTGAACGCGCAGGGCGGCTATGGCCTGTCCGCGATGCGCGAACGCCTGGCCCGCATCGCCGGCAGCCTCGAGGTCGAGTCCGAACCCGGGGCCGGCACCGCCCTGTCGGCCTGCGTGCCGGCCATCGCGCTCGGCGCCGCCGCATGATCGGCCTGGTCATCGTCGACGACCACCCGGTGGTGCGGGACGGCCTGCGCGGCATGTTCACCGGCGACAGCCGCTTCGAGGTGCTGGGTGAGGCCGGCGACGGCCGCGAGGCGCTGGCGGTGACGGATTCGGTCGACCCCGACGTCGTGCTGATGGACCTGCGCATGCCCGGCATGGACGGCGTGAGCGCCATCAAGGCCCTGGTCGCGGCCGGGGCCCGGGCCCGCGTCCTGGTGCTGACGACCTACGACACCGACGCCGACGTGCTGCCGGCGATCAAGGCGGGCGCCACGGGCTACCTGCTCAAGGACGCTTCCCGCGACGAACTGTTCCGGGCCGTCGAAGCGGCCCACCGGGGCGAGTCGGTGCTGTCGCCGGCGGTGGCCGGGCGGTTGATGGGCAGCCTGCGCTCGCCGGCCCAGGAGCCGTTGAGTCAACGGGAACTCGAGGTGCTGGGGTTGATCGCCCGCGGCAACTCGAACAAAGAGGCGGCCGGCCGGCTGTTCATCAGCGAGGCCACGGTCAAGACCCACCTGCTGCACGCCTACGCCAAACTCGGCGTCCGCGACCGGGCGGCGGCGGTCGCGGTCGCCTTCGAACGCGGCCTGCTCTAGAAGGTCCGACGAAGACCCGCGCACGGGGCCGGCGGGCAGTCGGCGCTGGTCGGAGACTGACGAAACGGTTCGCCTCCACTGCTGCCCAGTTGCCGGTGAGCTGCCGGTTTACGGCCTGTTCCGCATATTGTCGCCGGGCCGACGTCGTGGTGCACCCCGGCGGCATCGGCTCGGACTGGGCCCTCGCGGCCGGCCCGGGCGTCGACGCCGCGCACGAACGCCACACCGACGAGGTCGAGCGCATCTGGGAGGACGCCGGCCTCTAACGGCTGTCCTTCTTCGCTTGGCGGCGGGCACCGGCGGCCCGGGTCGAGGCCCGCTGCTTCGGCAGGCCCCGATGGTCCGGCTTCCGATCGGTGCGCTGGGCCGCGCGGGTCTCCTGGCGTGGGCGCGGCGGGTCCGGCGGATCGATGTTGCCGGGCTTCGGCCAGGCGCTCCGCCCGCAGCGCCTCGACGCTGGCCCGGGCCGCGGCCGCCACCGCCTCGCTGACCCGGGCCAGCGCGTCCTCGAAGACCTCGGCCTTGGCCCGGCGGCGGGTGTTCCTCGGAAAGGCCCGGCCGCGGGCGCCGATCTCGCCGACCCGGGCGGCGGCCCGGCGCCGGTACACCTTCTGATGTTTGTTGCGGGCCCGCCGGATCCGGTTGTGCACGTCGAGCAGCCCGTCCTCGTCGAGCCCGGCCAGATTCTCCGGCTCGGCCTCACGGAACAACGCCAGCTCCGTCTCGGTCAGCGAGTTGACCACGCCCAGCAGATCGGTCATCCGCCGAGCGTCCCTGGTCGCGGTCGCCCTCGCCTCCCCCGCCGCGGATGAGAGGCTGGGCCGGCACGACCGGTAGGCGGCGCTCCAGATCGCCGATGATCGTGCGCAGCGCGGCCAACTGCTCGTGCACCGAGGGCTCGCCCGGGCGGGCCGGGCGTTTCACCGCCGCGCGCTCGTCCTCGTGCGCCTCCTGCAGGGCGGTGAGCACCAGCCCGACCAGCAGGTTGGCCAGGTCGAACACGTTCCACCCGTCCCGGAGGAACCCGCGCGGCGAGGCCCCGAACCGGATCAGCAGCTCGACCGCGAAGGCGGCCACGCACGCGTGCTCGACCGCCCGCAGCCAGCCCCCGGCCGCCACGACCACCGGGTCGTACGTCTCCAGGCCCAGCGCTACCGCGTTGACCACGATGACGGCGAACCCGGCCAGATGGAACCAGCTACCCTCGACCAGCCGTCCACAGAGGAAACTCAACCGGTGGGTCGTGCGCGCCATGGATCTCCTCGCCCGGAACTGAGCGAAATCCTCGACATACCGCGCTTACAACCAGAAATCCCCGACCGAGATTCACACGTCCGCGAGCCTCCCGGCATGACCGGTCTCCGCGGCCCGCCGATACAGCGCGTCCGCCTGCTCACCCTGGCCGGCGTCCGTCCGCAGCAGCCCGAGGCCGTACCAGCCCAGCCCGTGACCGCCCTCGGCGGCCCGCTGGAAGGCGGTCTCGGCGTACGCGCTGTCGCCCATGCCCCGCAGGATGAAGCCCAGTTCCGCGTACGCCTCGGCCGAACCGCGCAGGGCGGCGCGCTGATATAGCCCGGCGGCCCCGGCCAGATCGCCCGCATCCCGCGCGCGTTCGGCGAACCGGAGCAGCTCGTCGTCGTTCGGAAAGGTCGCTGCCATACCTCTCTGTCGGCCGGCGTGGGGCCGATATGAGAAAGGTAGGGTCGGGCGATGTTCCCCAGTCCGCGGTGGCGGCAGCTGATCGACGAGCGGACTCGGGAAGCGGTGGGTTCGTGGCGTGGCTGACCGAGATGCGCTTTCACCCGGCCGTGGTCGGCACGCGGATCGCCGAGCCGTCCGCCGGGCCGAAGTCGCGCCGCTGTGGCTGCGGGAGCGGATCGACCTGTGCTGGGCGGCCCGCCGGGCCGTCGGCGAGCAGGTCACCGAGGGTGAGAACGCGCGCGACCAGCATGCCGCGTACGCCCTGCACGTCGCGCGCAAACGGCCCGACCTCGACGGGCCGTGGACCGGCACCCCCGAGCCCCACCTCGACACGTACCGGTCGGATCGGCGTCGCGTGATCGAGCTGACGGCCGGTGGGGTATAGAACAGCCAGCAACGACTATCGAACCTAAGGAATCACCGTGAGCGACGAACCGCTGTACTCGATGCTGGGCTTCACCGACTCCGAGTGGGGGCTGCTCGTCGGCCTGCCGCAGTCGGTGCTCACCGCGGCCAGCGCCGCCACCCCCGACAGCACCCGCAAGACCCGGGCCGAGACGGCGGCCGGGCTCGACGTGATCTCCGACGCCCGGGCCTCGGCCAGCCCGCTGGTGGCCGCGGTGGCCGGGGCCATCCTGACCCGCGCGGGCGATCCCGAGCTGGGCGAGGAGCCCCCGGTGATCGAGCCCAGCGACCCCATCGCGTACGCCCAGGACGTGCTGGGCCGGGCCACCGAGGCCAACGCCCTGCTGGCGGCCAAGGCCGAGCGGGCCGACGCCGAGACCTACAAGCACTGGCTGGTCGAGGTGGCCGAGAGCGTGGTCGGCGCGGCCTCCAGCGGCGGCGTCCTCGGCATCGGCGGTGAGACCGTCACCGACAGCGAGCGCGCCTTCCGCGACGACCTGTCCAAGATCTTCTCCGACTGAGGGGCTCCCGTCACCGGGCCGGGCTCGTCTCTGAGGCAGCGGCCCGGTGCTGGTGACGCTTCGAACCCTTAGGGTCGGTGGATGGTCGTCGACGAGTACGTCATGGCCCGGCCGGCGGCCGCGCTCGGGCGCTACGTGGCGTCGTACTCGGGCTATCGGCAGCGGGGCGTCGCGCCGATGCGGCATCTCGGGCTGCCCTCGCCGTACCTGACCATGATCTTGACCTTGGACGACCCGCTGGTGATGGCCGCGCATCCCGACCCGCGGCAACCTCCGGGCAGCTTCGACGCGCTGGTCGGCGGCCTGCATCTGACGCCCGCGGTGATCGTGCACGACGGGCGGCAGTCGGGCGTGCAGGTGGCGCTGCGGCCGCTGGGCTGCCGGGCGCTGCTCGGGATGCCGGCGGCCGAGCTGGCCGGTCTCGACGTCGACGCGGCCGCGGTGCTGGGCGAGGCCACGGTGGCCGGCCTCCGGGAACGGCTGGCCGCCGCGCCCGACTGGCCGGCCCGCTTCGCGCTGCTCGACGACTCGCTGCGGGCCCGGCTCACCGAGATCGACATCAGACCCGAGATTTCGTACGCCTACCAGCGCGTCCTCCGCGGCGAGCCGGTGCGCAGCGTCGCCGCCGAGGTCGGGTGGAGCGACCGGCACCTGACCAACCGTTTCCGGGCCGAGGTCGGGTTGCGCCCCAAACAGACGGCCCGCGTGGCCCGCTTCGACCGGGCCCGGCGCGCGCTGCACCCCGGCACGCTCATCGCCGAGGTCGCCGCCGCGCACGGCTACGCCGACCAGTCCCACCTGGTCCGCGAGTTCCGGGCGCTGGCCGGCCTCACCCCGTCCGAGTGGATCGCCGACCAGTTCGATTTCATCCAAGCCGTACAGCTCGAACCCGCGCACGATGAAGCACATGACTGATCCGAAAACCCCGCCACCGCAGGTGTGGCCGACGTTGCGGGCCACCGACGCCCGCACCTTGATCCGCTTCCTGGTCGACGCGTTCGGCTTCGAGGAGACCGCCGTCCACGGCACGGGCGACCGCGTCGAGCACGCCGAACTGTCCTGGCCCCTCGGCGGCGGCATCATGCTCGGCTCCGACCGCGGCGAGGCCACCGACGGCGGCGAGGCGACCGACGCGTGGCCGCTCAAGCCGGGCACGTTCGGCTGCTACGTGGTGGCCGACGACATCGACGCCCTGCACGACCGCGCCCTCAAGGCCGGCGCCGAGATCCTCGAAGCCCCGTACGACACCGACTACGGTTCCCGCGACTTCCGCGCCCGCGACCCCGAGGGCAACCTGTGGTCGTTCGGCACCTACCGCGGCGAGCCCCGCGCCTGACCAAGTCGGCCGTCCTGGCCGGTAACTGGGTATCACTCGGACGCGGGCCAGATTTCCCATCGGTTGCGATTACCGCGGCGTACCAGGCAACCGGGATGCTCCCGCTGGATCTGCTGCAGCTGGTCGATGACGTCTTCGATCACCGTGCCTGACGCTATGAACGCGACGGGCTTCGGCGCGGGCGGCCGGGCCTCGGCGGGTTTGGCCGCGGCGGCGAACAGGATCTCCCGAGCCTCCAGCCATTCGGCTCGCGTTCGAGGCCAGGCCAGACAGGGGCCGGCGCCCAGAAGCGCGAAGCCGCTGCTGCCGTGAGTGTCTACTGAGGCACGAGCAACTTGTTCTCAACGACGACAGGCACGGAGAGGGTCTTGTAGCCGACCTCGTCGAACAGCACTGTCATGCGGTCTTCCTCGTAGCTCATCACCGTTCCTGGGCCCCACTCGGCGTGCTTTACCTTGGCGTGGATGGGGAAGGGTTCGTCGGTGGTGGCTTCGACGAGTTCGGCGGCGGTGCCTTCGGCGCAGTTGTCGCAGTGGCCGCACGGTTTCGGCTGGTCCTCGCCGAAATAGGCCAGCAAGGTCTGCGTACGGCAGGCCCGGGTTTCGGCGAAGCCGCGCATCATGTCCGTGCGGGAGCGGGCGACCACCTGCTGCCGTTCGTGCTCCTTGAGTGCGGCCGCGGCCGCAGCGGCCGGTAGGGGTGCGAAGTTCGGGACCGTCAGTTTGGTGCCGCGGCCGGTCGTGGCCGCGCCCACCTGTTCCAGCAGGTTCAGGTACGAGCCGAGTTTGCGCGGACCGAGGCCGGTCGCTTCTTTCAGCTCGCTCTTGTTCTTGGGGCCCGAGCGCAGGGCCGCGGCCAGTTCGCGCAGTTCGACCTCGTCGGGGGCGCCGCCGGTGAAGAAGCGCTGGATGGCCTCGTCCTCGGAGCGCCACAACAGCAGCGCCTGGGCCGGGTCGTTGTCGCGGCCGGAGCGGCCGATCTCTTGGAAGTAGCTGTCGGGGGAGTCGGGCAGGGCCACGTGGGCCACCCAGCGGATGTTGGGCTTGTCGATGCCCATGCCGAAGGCCGAGGTGGCCACCATGATGTCGATCTTGTCGGCGGTGAAGGCCTCGTGCTTCTGTTCGCGGGCGCCCGCGGCCATGCCACCGTGGTAGAAGTCGGCCGGGTAGCCGGCGTCGGTGAGGCGTTCGGCCAGTTCCTCGGCCGAGCGCCGGGTGGCGACGTAGATGATGCCGGGGCGCGGCGCCGAGTCGAGCAGGGCCGTCAGCTTGCGCCAGCGGTAGTTCTCGTCGGGGCAGTACGCCACCTCGAGGAACAGGTTCTTCCGGTCGAGGCCGGAGACGTGGATCTCCGGGTTCTTCAGTTGCAGGCGCTCGATGATGTCGTCGCGGACCGGCGGGCTGGCCGTGGCGGTCAGCGCGAGCACCGGCGGCCGGCCCAACCCTTTGATCATGTCGCCCAGGGCCAGGAACTCGGGGCGGAAGTCGTGGCCCCAGGCCGAGATGCAGTGCGCCTCGTCCACCGCGACCAGGCCGGGCTTGAGCGCCTTGACCTCGGCCAGCCGCTCCGGGTCGCTGAGCTGTTCGGGCGTGATGAACAGGAACTCGGCCCGGCCCTCGCGGATCTCTTTGATCGCCTCGCGCTGCTGGGCCGGCGTCTCGGCCGAGCTCACCCGCACCGCTCGGATCTTCGGGTCGTCGCGCTCGTTGAGGGCGGCGATCTGGTCCTGCTGCAGGGCCAGCAGCGGTGAGACGACCACGGTCGGGCCGGGCAGCAGGACGGCCGGGATCTGGTAGATCGCCGACTTGCCGGCGCCGGTGGGCAGCACGACCAGTGCGTCGCGACGGCGCAGCACGGCGCGCATCGGCTTGAACTGGCCCGGGCGCAGCGAGGGCCATCCGAAGTGGCGGCGGGCCACCTTGCGCAGGCGAGGTCCGTACACGGGAAGCTTCATCGAGCGGCCATGGTGCCCGGCCGGCGCAAGGGGCAAACGCTCACGACAGCTTCGGCAGGATCTCGTTTTGGTAGAGGTCGAAAAGGCCTTGGTAGTGGGGCCCGGTGTTGGCCACGTAGACCTCGTCGAAGCCGGCCTGCCGGTATTTGTCGAGCATTTCGAAATGGGCCGCCGGGTCGTTGCCGCAGACGAACGACTCTTTCACCATGTCCTGCGTGACGAGTTGCGACGCCTGCTCGAAGTGTTTCGGCGTGGGCAGCACCTGCGAGAGCTCACCCGGCACGCCCGCGTTGGGCCATTTCTCGTACGCGATCCGGGCCCCTTCGTCCTCGGTGGACGCGAAGGCCGCCTTGAAACCGGCCTGGGCGATTTTGGATCCGCCACCGCCCTCGCGGAACTTCGACACCAGTTCGCCGTCGGGCATCGTGCTCACATAGCCGTCGCCGATGCGGGCCGCCACTTCGACCGCCTTGGGCCCGAATGCGGAGACGTAGATGTCGGGCGGCGTCTCGGGCCGGGTGTAGATGCGCGCGTTCTCGACCGTGTAGTGCTTTCCCCGGTACGAGTAATTGCCGCCCTGCCACAAGCCGCGCATGATCTCGACCGCTTCCTCGAGCATTTCCAGGCGTACGTCGGCCTCCGGCCAGGCGTCGCCGAAGATGTGCTCGTTGAGGGCCTCACCGGTGCCGATGCCGAGCCGGAACCGGCCGTTCGTGAGCACCGCGCTGGTGGCCGCGGCCTGGGCGATGACCGCGGGGTGGATGCGGACCGTGGGGCAGGTGACCGCCGTCGTGACGGGCAGGCTGGTCACTTGGCTGAGGGCGCCGATCATCGACCAGACGAACGCGCTCTGGCCCTGGGCGTCGACCCACGGGTGGTAGTGGTCCGAGATCCACAGTCCGGAGAAGCCGGCGCGCTCGGCGCCGCGGGCCTGCTCGATCAGTTCGGCCGGGGTGTATTCCTCGCAAGACAGGAAGTATCCGATGCGCATGGTCGGGGAGATACCCCTATTTCTTGCCCCCGAACATGCGACGAATAGCCCAGATGAGCAGCAGGAACGCCAGGGCGACGCCGAGCAGGCGCACGGCGTGCACTTCGGACCAGTCGACCTCGGCGGCGGCGAGCACGGTGGGGGTCACTCACGCATCGTATCGAGCGGGCTTAACCCAGAGCTAATAGAAAGGTTTGTTGACTGAAACAGTCCCCGGGTGTGACCATGGGTTCCGCACACACGGGGGGCGCGCTCCCAAGCAGCGCGCCGGGACGTCACCGGAGGTACGGGGGCTTATGCCGAACCATGGCGAATTGCCGGAACTAGCCGCGACGGTGCTTCAGCCGGGGTTCGCCGGCACCACCGCGCCCGACTGGGTCCGGCGCTGGCTCGGCGACGGTCTCGGCGGCGTCGCGCTGTTCGCGCGCAACGTCGAATCGCCGGCCCAGGTCGCGGCGCTGACCGCTCAGCTGCGGGCCGAGCGCCCGGACGTGCTGGTGGCCATCGACGAGGAGGCCGGTGACGTCACCCGGTTCGAATCGCGCCTGGGCAGCTCCCGGCCCGGCAACCTGGCCCTGGGCGCGATCGACGACGTCCGGCTGACCGAGGAGGTCGCCCACGACCTCGGCTGCGACCTGGCCAACGCCGGCATCACCCTCGACTACGCGCCCGACGCCGACGTCAACAGCAACGCCGCCAACCCGGTCATCGGGGTCCGTGCCTTCGGCGCCGAGACCCAGCTCGTGGCCCGGCACACCGCTGCCTTCGTCCGCGGGCTGCAGGCGGCCGGGGTGGCGGCCTGCGCCAAGCACTTCCCGGGGCACGGCGACACCAGCATCGACTCGCACCACGACGTCCCGCTGATCGACCGCGACCGGGCCCAGCTCGAGCAGGTCGAGCTCGTGCCGTTCCGGGCCGCCATCGCGGCCGGCGTCCAGGTCGTCATGACCGGGCACCTGCTCGTGCCCGCCTACGACGCCGAGCTGCCGGCCACGTTGAGCCGGCCCATCCTGACCGGCCTGCTGCGCGAGGAGCTCGGCTTCGACGGGTTGATCGTCACCGACGGCATCGAGATGCAGGCCGTCCGCCGCCGCTACGGGCTGGCCGGGGCGACCGTGCGGGCTCTCGCGGCCGGGGTCGACGCGATCTGTGTCGGTGGCGACCACGCCGACGAGCAGACCGCCACCCTGCTGCGCGACGCGATCGTGGCCGCCGTCCGCTCGGGCAAACTGACTGAGGAGCGGCTGCGGGAGGCCGCGGCCCGGGTCCGCCGCCTCGGGCAGTGGACCACCGCGACCCAGACCGCCACCGGCGCGCGGGCCGTGGCCGACGCCACCCCCGAGGTGGCCGTGCTGACCCACACCGAGAGCGTCGGTTTCGACGCGGCCCGCCGGGCCTTGCGGGTGACGCTGGGCGAGAACGCGCCCGACCTACCGCTGGGCGAGCCGGCCCACGTGGTCGAGTTCGCCCCGCCGCGCAACATCGCCATCGGCGCCGAGACGCCGTGGGGCCTGGGCGCGCCGCTCGACGAGCTGCGGCCCGGCACCACCTCGGTGCGGCTGACCGAGGACGACCTCGGCCCCGACCCGGTGACGACCGTGCTCGACGGCTCGGCCGGGCGTCCGCTGGTGCTGGTGGTGCGGGACGTGCACCGGCACGCGTGGCTGTCGGCGGTGCTGACCGACGTGCTGGCCCAGCGGCCCGACGCGATCGTGGTCGAGATGGGCGTGCCCGAGACCGTGCTGGGCGCGGTGCACATCGCGACCTACGGCGCCACCCGCGCCTGCGGCCGGGCCGCGGCCGAGCTGATCGCGGGCACCCGGGTGCCCGCGCCGGCGCCGCAGCCGCTGGCCGCCTGAGACTCCGGTCGCCGGCGGTCAGGGCGGGGGGCTCGGCCGCCGGCGATCGGTTCTAACTTTCGATGATGTCGTCGTACTCCGGGTGTTCCGCGACGTACTTGGCGAAGAACGGGCACGAGGGGTAGACCCGGGCGCCCTGCTCGCGCAGCTGGTCGAGGGTGCGCTGGGCGAGCACGTTGCCCAGGCCCTGACCGCGGAAGCGCGGGTTGATCTCGCTGTGGGTGACGGTGGTGACGCCGTCGCGCACCCGGTAGACGGCGAAACCGGCCACGTCGTCGCCGATCCTCAACTCGTAGCGGCTCTTCGCGGGGTTGTCACGCACATCGACGTCGCTCATCGGCCCAGCTTAGGGTCGCGCGGGCCCCGTACGCTGGAAGGGTGTTGAAACCCACGCACCGCCTAGCCGTCGTCCTCAGCTCGGCCACCCTGCTCGGCACGCTCCTCGCCGGTTGCAGCAGTGACAACGTGAGCTGCGGCCTCGACCAGTGCACCGTCGCGATCGATCGCGAGACCAACGCGAGCGCGAGCTTCCTGGGTGTGGAGGCCAAGTTCATCAGCGCCGACGCCAACACGGTCACCCTCGAGGTGGCCGGCGAGCAGATCAGCCTGACCAAGGGCCAGCAGGCGATCGAGGTCGCCGGCCTGCAGGTTTCCCTCGACAGCGTGACCAGCGACCAGATCGGCCTGCAGGTCTCACGTCAATAACATGTGACCGTTCGAAACGTCCCGGGTTTGAAAAAATCCGGGACGGGTCATTTTCCCGGCATGACATCCGCCGCCTCGAACGTCAAGGGCACCGCCTCGCGGGCCGCCGACAGCAAGCCGCTCGAATACCTCGCTCGCGGCGGCTTCATCGGCTACGGCATCATCCACCTCGCCTTCGCCTGGATCGCCTTCCAGGTGGCCTTCCAGGGTTCGTCGCAAGAGAGCGACCAGTCCGGCGCCCTGCAGACGCTCGCCAGCAACGCGGGCGGCAAGACGCTTCTCGTCGTGATCGCGGTCGGCATGATCGCGATGGCCATCTGGCAGGCCTTCGAAGCCGCCATCGGCGAGAGCGGCGAGCAGGACCGCACGGCCAAGGCCGAGCGCGTCCTCTCCGGCGTGCGCGCCATTCTGTACCTCTACCTGGCCTGGACCGCCATCAAGGTCATCCAGGGCGCCAACGCCTCGATGGGTGACAACTCCCAGAGCAAGACCTCGAGCATCATGGACAACACCGGTGGCCGCTGGCTCATCGGCCTGGTCGGTCTCGTGGTGGTCGGCGTCGGCGTCGGGATGTTCATCTACGGCTACAAGAAGAAGTTCACCAAGCACCTCAAGACCGGTGAGATGAAGCCCAGCACCCGCCGGCCGATCATCCGGCTGGGCATGGCCGGCTACATGGCCAAGGGCACGGCGTACGCCATCGCGGGCGTCCTGGTCGTCATGGCCGCTGTGAACTACGACCCCGAGAAGGCCCGCGGCCTCGACGCCGCGCTCAAGACGCTGGCCGGCAACTCGTGGGGCGTGTGGCTGCTCGGGTTGATCGCCCTCGGTATCGCGGCTTTCGGTGTGTACTGCATCGCACAGGCCAAGTACCGGAAAGTGTGAGCAACCTCTGACCTTCGTGCGGAAAAGTTGCGGGTGCCGGAGACCTGGGCAAGCTGGGTCGCTGGTACCCGCATTTTCGTGCGAAGGAGAGAGACGTGCCCAGCACTGTGAAAGCCCTGCTCGCTGTCGTGGTGGCGGCAGGGCTGGCGATTGCGCTGGTCTTTGTCGTGCATTGGGTGCTCGGGCGCCTGGGCCGCAAGTCCGAACTGGCCGCCGATCTGGCTCGTACCGCGCACAAGCCGTTCCTGGTCACCATGACCCTGTTCGCGATCCAGCAGGCGCTCCGCGTCGCCGCGGGGGAGTTCCCGGGCCGTGAGGGCGTGCTGCACGCGCTCGTCATCTGTTTCATCGCCGCGTTCGCCTGGCTGGTCGCGGCGTTCGTGCTGGTGCTGGAGGACGCGGCACTGTCCCACTGGCGTACCGACGTGCCCGACAACCTCAAGCGCCGCCGCCTCAAGACCCAGGTCGTGATGATCCGCCGCCTCACCGTGGCCACGATCGTCGTGCTCACCCTGGGCGTGGTGCTGATGACCTTCCCCGGCATCCGGGCCCTGGGCGCGAGCGTGCTGGCCTCGGCCGGCGTGGTCAGCGTCATCGCCGCGCTGGCCGCCCAGAGCACCCTGGGCAACGTCTTCGCCGGGCTGCAGCTGGCGTTCAGCGACGCCGTGCGGGTCGACGACGTGGTGGTCGTCGAGGGCGAGTGGGGCCGCATCGAGGAGCTCACGCTCACCTACGTCGCGGTGCAGATCTGGGACGACCGGCGGCTCGTGCTGCCGACCTCGTACTTCACCACCAAGCCGTTCCAGAACTGGACCCGCTCGTCCTCGGCCGTGCTGGGCACGGCCGAGGTCGACGTCGACTGGTCGACCGAGATCGAGCCCTTGCGGGCCGAGCTGCGCGCCACCTGCGAGGGCAGCGAGCTGTGGGACGGCCGGGTCTGCGTGCTGCAGGTGACCCAGGCGACCGGCGGCACGGTGCGGCTGCGGGCCCTGGTCAGCGCGAGCGACGCGCCCTCGCTGTGGGACCTGCGCTGCCTGGTGCGCGAGCGGCTGGTGAATTTCATCTGGGCCCATCAGCGCGACGCCCTGCCCCGCTACCGGGCCGACCTGGCCAGCGGCCTGCGGCCGATCGCGACGCCCCCGCGCCCGGTGCCCCGGGGCGACTCGGACGACAGCCGTTTCTACAGCGGTGAGGACGGCGAGGAAAGGCACGCCGCCTTCGCCGGGCCGGACGAGCACGTGCCCGTTCCGGCCAACCGCTGATCCGGTTCTGGCGGGTTTCGTGCAGCAGGATTGACGCGCCGGTGATCAGGGCATAAACCCGTCACAGGGAAAGGAGGACACCATGGCCGATGTTCTGAACGGCCGCCAGCCTCGCACAGGCGGCGACCAGTCCACCGCCGAGCTGGTACAGCAGGCGAGTGAGCAGATCAGCCGTCTCGTACGCGACGAGATCGCGCTGGCCAAGGCCGAGCTGGCCGAGAAGGGCAAGCACGCCGGCATCGGCATCGGTCTGTTCGGCGGCGGTGGCGTTCTCGCCATGTACGGCGTCGGTGCCCTCGTGGCGACCCTGATCATCGTCTTAGACCTGTTCCTGCCACTGTGGCTGGCCGCACTGATCATCACGGTCGCGCTCTTCGCGCTGGCCGGCGTGCTGGCCCTCATCGGCAAGAACCAGGTGTCGAAGGCTGTTCCCCCGGAGCCGTCGGCCGCGATCCAGAGTGTCAAGGCGGATGTCGACGAGGTCAAGCTGGCTGTCGAGCGAGGACGGGCATGAGCGAGAAGA
This sequence comes from Paractinoplanes aksuensis, assembly GCF_024137025.1. Lineage (GTDB taxonomy): Bacteria > Actinomycetota > Actinomycetes > Mycobacteriales > Micromonosporaceae > Actinoplanes > Actinoplanes aksuensis. The sequence goes on along the minus strand of NZ_JAMYJR010000052.1, from coordinate 66,633 downwards.
ACGGGTCGCCGGAGCCGAAGCCGTCGATCGAGGAACTGCGGGCCGAGATCAAGCAGACGCGCGCCGAGCTGGGCGAGACGGTGCAGGCGCTCGCGGCCAAGGCCGACGTCAAGGCCCGGGCCAAGGAGCAGGTCGAGCAGACCAAGCAGAAGGTCAAGGCGCAGGCCATCGAAGCGACCGAGAAGGTGCGGGCGGCCGCGGGCTCGGTGAGTGGCCGCGTGCACGAGGTGGCCGACCGGACGTCTGAGAAGGCGCACCAGGCGGCCGACGTGACAGTGGCCAAGGCCGACGAGGTCGACATGCGCGCGACACTGCGCAACAGTCCGGTCCCCGTTCCTCTGGTCGTGGCCGGAGTGGTGGCACTGGTGGGGATCATTCTGATCATTCGAGGGGGACGCCGGTGAGCGGCAAGGTTTCGAAGCTGGCCTACAAGCCGGTCGGGTTGTTGCTCGGCATCGGCGCCGGCACGGTGGCGGGCTTCGTATTCAAGGAAGTCTGGAAGCTGGCCGGCAACGACGACGACGCACCCAACGCGACCGACGAGGATCGGGGCTGGACCGAGATTCTCGTGGCGGCCGCTCTGCAAGGCGCGATCTTCGCACTCGTGAAGGCGGCCGTCGATCGGGGTGGCGCAGTCGGCGTACGGAAACTGACTGGTCAATGGCCTAACTGAAGTTAGGTTAACAGTCACTGGTCTCCCACATCGCGAGAGCGAAGTGGGGGACCTTTTCCATATCTGTCGGCGTATTTTCCATGGCCGCCGGGGGCAGCTTTAGAGCCGATATTTCAGGTACAGTGTGCCCAGTTTTTGCGTATGTGGTTCGCTGCTTCCGCCCGATCAAGGGAAACCGGCCGGCCGGCCGGGGTCAGGAGAACGGGCGGATTGGGACGTCCTCTGAAAGGCCGCCTCACGGCGCCGCTGCTCGAAAACGGTCATCGGCCCAGGGGCAGCAGGGGCCGGCACTTTCAGAAGGAGAGTTCAGCATGGCGCAAGGAACCGTGAAGTGGTTCAACGCAGACAAGGGCTTCGGCTTCATCACCGTCGACGGCGGGGGTGCTGACGTGTTCGTCCACTTCTCGGCCATCCAGACGAGCGGTTACCGCACGCTGGAGGAGAACCAGCGGGTCGAGTTCGAGATCGCCCAGGGCCAGAAGGGCCCGCAGGCGGAGCAGGTTCGCCCCCTCTGAGTGACCACGCCGGTCCTGGCGGATCGGCTGCCGATCGCCTGGCGGAGGTCGGCTACGACGCGAAAGCCCCCGCATCCGTACTGGATGCGGGGGCTTTGTCGTCGGTCCATGCAATTGTCTTACATTTTCGTGGTGCCGCCGAGTGGTGGCTGTTGAATGATGGCGAGTGCTTCCGCGCGTTTCGCGCGGGATCGCGCCCTTTCCCCAACAATGATCAAAATCAGTCCCCCGACGGCGACCACCGGACCGATCACGGCCCAGATCCCGATCCCACTCATCCGGCTGTCGGCGACAATGTCGAGACCCTGCAGTGTCCACAGAGCACCGACGACGACAGCCAGCACTCCGAGGGCCATCCGGAGCCACCCGTGGAGCTTTTTGGGAGCGGGCGGAGTCACCATTTGTCGTGCACCTGCGAGCGGATCAGTTCGTCGTAGACCGCGCGGACGCCGGCCTGAACCTCGTCGCTCAGCGGGGGCAGCCCGGCCACCGCGGCGTTGCCCTGAGCCTGGCCGGGGTTGCGGGCGCCGGGGATGACGACGGTGACGCCGGCCTGGTCGAGCACCCAGCGCAGCGCGAACTGGGCCATGGTGAAGCCCTCGGGCACCAGCGGGCGCAGCCGCCGCACGGCCTCGAGCCCGGTCGCGAAGTCGACGCCCGAGAACGTCTCGCCGACGTCGAACGACTCGCCGTGCCGGTTGTAGTTGCGGTGGTCGTCGGCGGCGAACGTGGTGTGCTCGTCGTAACGGCCGCTGAGCAGCCCGCTGGCCAGCGGCACGCGCGCGATGATGCCCACCCCGGCCGCGGTCGCGGCCGGCAGCACCCGCTCGAGCGGCTTGAGCCGGAACGCGTTGAGGATGATCTGGACGCTGGCCGTGCCCGGCCGGGCGATCGCCGCCAGCGCCTCGTCGACCTTCTCGACACTCACGCCGTACGCCTTGATCCGCTTTTCCTCGACCATGGTGTCGAGCGCGTCGTAGACCGCCTCGGAAGAGAAGACGGCCGTCGGCGGGCAGTGCAGCTGCACGAGGTCGAGGGTGTCGACACCGAGGTTGGCCCGCGACCGGTCGTTCCAGGCGCGGAAGTTGTCGAGGTTGTAGTTGTCGAACTCCTGCGCCACCCGGCGGCCCATTTTGGTGGCCACGGTCAGCTGAGGTTTGTCCGTGATGAAGGAGCCGATGATCTGTTCGCTGCGGCCGTCGCCGTAGACGTCGGCGGTGTCGATGAACGTGACCCCCGCGTCGACCGCGGCCTGCAGGGTCTCGTGGGCGTCGGCCTCGCTCACGTCGCCCCAGTCGGCGCCCAGCTGCCACGCGCCGAGGCCGACCACGCCGACCGTCCGTCCCATCCTGCCGAAAGTGCGTTTCTCCACGGGTAGTGACCCTACTCGGCTCCGAGTATTGTGCTTGCAAAACGTACGTACGGTTTGGGAGGTTGACCATGTGGGATCCGGCCGTCTACCGGCGCTTCGGCACCGAGCGCTCCCGTCCGTTCTTCGATCTGGTGGCCCGGGTCGGGGCCGAGCGGCCGCGCGCGGTCGTCGATCTGGGCTGCGGTCCCGGCGAGCTCACGCTGAGCCTGGCCGAGCGCTGGCCCGGCGCGCGGCTGACCGGCGTCGACTCCTCGCCCGAGATGATCGCGAAGGCGGCGGCCCACGGCGGAACGGCGGAATTTCGTACGGGCGACGTGCGCGACTGGCGCCCGGAGCCCGACACCGACGTGCTGGTGACCAACGCGACGCTGCAGTGGGTGCCCGAGCACCGCGATCTGCTCGTGCGCTGGGCCGGCGAGCTGCCGCCCGGGGCCTGGCTGGCGATGCAGGTGCCGGGCAACTTCGGCGCGCCCTCGCACGTGTTGCTGCGCGAGGTCGGAAAGCGGTACGGCGTCAGCGATGTGCTCCGCGAGGCGCCGGTCGGTGACCCGGCCGACTACGCGGCCCTGCTCGACGGGGCGGAGGTCGACGCGTGGGAAACGACCTACCTGCACCGGTTGCCGGTGCACGATGAGCATCCGGTGCTGCGCTGGATGGAGGGGACGGCGTTGCGTCCCGTCAAGGCGGCGCTGGACGACAATGCTTGGCAGTCGTTCCGCGCCGACCTCGCGCGGGAGCTGACCGGCGCCTACCCGGCGACCGGAAGTCACGTCGCGTTCCCGTTCCGCCGCGTCTTCGTGGTGGCCCGGACCGCTTCATCGGAAGGGATCGAACGGTGACATCGTTCATCGCCGGCCTGCCCAAGGCCGAGCTGCACGTGCACCACGTCGGCTCGGCGTCGCCGCGGATCGTGGCCGAGCTGGCCGCGCGGCACGAGGGCGCCTCGCCGGTGCCGGCCGACCCGGCGGCGCTGGCCGACTACTTCGCGTTCCGCGATTTCGCGCACTTCATCGACGTCTACCTGACCGTCGTCGACCTTGTCCGGGACGACGAGGACGTGCGCATGCTCACGTTCGAGATCGCCCGCGAGCTGTCGCGCCAGCAGGTCCGCTACGCCGAGCTGACCATCACGCCGTACTCCAGCGTCAAGCGCGGCATCCCGGCCAAGGCGTTCTGCGAGGCCATCGAGGACGCCCGCCGCGGCGCCGCCGGCGAGTTCGGCGTCGACCTGCGCTGGTGCTTCGACATCCCGGGCGAGGCCGGGCTCGAGGCGGCCGAGCAGACCCTGGCCATCGCGCTCGGGGAGCGGCCCGACGGCCTGATCAGTTTCGGGCTCGGCGGCCCCGAGATCGGCGTGCCCCGGCCGCAGTTCAAGCCGTACTTCGACCAGGCCCGCGCGGCCGGGCTGCACAGCGTGCCGCACGCCGGCGAGACCACCGGCCCCGAGACGATCTGGGACGCGATCCGCGAGCTGGGCGCCGAGCGCATCGGGCACGGCATCACGGCCGCGCAGGACCCCGCGCTGATGTCCTATCTGGCCGAGCACCGGATCCCGCTCGAGATCAGCCCGACCTCGAACCTGCGGACCCGGGCCGTGCCGTCGCTCGACGAGCACCCGCTGGCGCGACTGGTGGCCGCGGGCGTGCCGGTCAGCATCAACTCGGACGACCCGCCGATGTTCGGCACGACCCTCGAGGAGGAGTACGCCGTGGCCGCGCGGCTGCTCGGCCTCGATGACGCGGGCGTGGCCGAGCTGGCCCGCGCCGCCGTCAGGCAGAGCTTCCTCGACCCGTCGGGCCAGGCCAAGCTGCTGGCCGAGATCGACGCCTACACGGTGCGGAGCGCGTAGAGCGGCTCCTGCCAGATCGCCAGCACCACCACGATGCCGATCGTGAGAACGGCGATCCAGCGTACGAGTCGCCGCCGGCCGAATCTGGCCGGGCCCTCCTCGGGCTCGGTCAGGGGCCGATCCAGGGTGTCGCGCACAGCCTTGCCTCCCGCCTAGTCGGGTACCGCCGTCCAACTCTGGTAGCGCTGGCCGTTGCCCGCCTGCAGGACGAGCACCCGGTGCGCGCCGAAACGCTGATCGCCCACGCCGGCCACGAGGTCGCCCTCGGCCGTGCGCAGGGTGAAGCCGTACGCCGAGGCCTGCAGCACCCACCGGACGGCCGTGTCGTCGCAGGCCGACTGGACCAGCGGGACACCGGTGTCCGCGTTGCCGCCGAGCGGGCCGACACACTTGCCGGTGGCCCGCGAGACCAGCGTGTAGCTCTTCTTGCCGGCCGGCACCAGTTTCCACTGCTGCTGGGCGTCGTCGTCGTTGCCGCCCAGGGTCAGCGGCGTGCTCAGCGCCGTGCGGGCGCCGTAGAGGTCGGCCGCCCCGCCGGTGAGCGCGTTGGTCAGCGTGAACCACGAGTTCTGGGCGGGCCGGGCCGCGGGCGCGGTATCGGCCGTGGCCTTGGCCGTGTACCGGCTACCGGACTTGATGGTCACCTGATACTTGGCATCAGGCTTGAGGCCGATGAGCCGGGCCCGGGTGGCCTGGGTCGTGGCGACCGGCTGGCCGTCGACCGAGACCTGGTAGGTGGCCCGGGCCGAGGCCGCGCTCCAGTTCAGCCGGACCGATCCGCTGGTCGCGTCGCGCACTTCGAGCACGGCCTGCACCGGCTCGGCGGCGGGCTCGGCCGGCGGCGTGGTGGTCGCCGCCACCGGCAGTTCCGGCACCTCGGCGCTGGGCGACTCGATCGGCACGGTCGGCTCGCCGGTGGTCGCGGGCGAGCTCGGAGTGACCTCGGCCGAGGGTGAGGCGTCACCGATCTCGGGCGCGGTCAGCGTCGGCGTGGGATCGGGCCCGGCCGGCGTGCTCGGAGCCGGGTCGGCCCCGGCCGGACTGGGTGAGGCGGCCGGCGGCGGGGCGCCCTCGGCGTCCGGGATGTCGTCGCCACCATCGCTGCGCAGCAGGAACTCGCTGCGCGCGACGTTCCAGTTCTTGTTGAGGTAGCTGCCCTCGGCCGGGTTGGTGTTGAAGTAGTCGTCGTTGCCGCAGTCGAGCCGGATCTCGTTCTTCTTCGGGCAGACGTCACGCATCTTCTTACGCGAGCGGTCGGGCCCGCACAGCAGGTCGTACTCGTCGACGCAGCCACCGGCCCCGCTCGAGTTGGGCGAGCCGATCAGGGTCGCGCCGAGCGAGTAGGTCAGCTGGCGGGCGGCCATGGCCGAGCTCCAGCAGCCGGCGTCGACCCGGCTGTAGGACGGGCCGCCGTTGTTGCGGTTGCCGAGGCCGGGACGCCGGTCGGCGACGTAGGTGGCGATGCCGCAGTAGACCTTGGCGTCCGCGAAGACCAGGTATTTGCGGTCGGTGCGGTTGTAGCCGAGCTTGCGCAGCTCGTCGATGTTGCGGGTGAACGAGGTCAGCCCGCCCGCCGGCAGCTCGACCTCGGACACGTCGACCCGGCACTGCGGGGTGGTCACGTAGCGGATGTGGCGGGAGCCGCCGGTCGCGGCCGCGCTCGCGTCGTAGATCTGGTCGACGCCGGAGGACCAGGTGCGGATCGAGCCCAGGAAGTCGCCGTAGCGGCTCGGGGTGCCGAACTCGTGCAGGTAGAGCACCTGGACCCGCTTGCCGCTGCGCCCGTCGCCCTCGCAGGCCACGTCGTGCGCGCCCATGATGAAGTCGGCGTCGCCCGGGGCCGCGTCGGGCACCAGGGCCGGCGCGTCGGCGGTCAGCGCGCTGCCGCCCTCGTCGCGGGCGATCTCGGCGTCGGACGGGGTGGCAGCGGCGCTCTCGCGGGCCGGCTGCTTCGGCTCGGGCGCCTTCGCGGTCACCGGGATGACGTCGCGGCGCACCTGGAGCCCGGTCGGCGCCTCGCTGGGGCCGTGGGTGCAGGTCTGCTGGTCGAGCTCGTAGGAGCCGGCGCACAGCGTGCCCGTCCTGGCGGCCTTGAGTCCCTCGTAGACCAGACCCTCGGCCGGCTGGTCGGCCGGCAGCGAGGTGAGCGACAGACTGCGCGACTCGGAGTTGTCGGTGACGGTCTCGACCACGCTCGGGCCCACCACCCCGCCCACGCCCAGCAGCGCCAGGCCGAGGGCGACCGGCAGCAAGCGGTGCGGCTGCCGCGAGACGGCCCGGCGGTGGCCCCGGGGCTCGGCGGGGGCGCGGTGGGAGGTGGTCATGGGGGTACCACCTCTCACCGCGCGGGAGCTTCGCCGGCTCCTGGGTGCGGGCGCGGAGCCGGGAAGCCGGATGGGATCGGTGGGAACACTGCCAGCCCGGCCCCGCGAGCGGAACGCCTTTAATAGAGAACTAAGCAAGAACTCGGTCCGCTTCACTCGGATCGGGCGGGGCGGCTCGCGCGCTCGCGGGCCAGACGCCCCACGAGCCCGAATCGGCTGGCCTGCTTCGGGGCGGCCTCGGCGTCGGCGAAGAGCATCACGACGCTGGCGCCGCCCATGGCCGCGCGGTCGAGGCTGACCGAGCCGCCGGTGGACTGCGCCGCGCGCCGGGCGATGTCGAGCCCGAGGCCGGTCGAACCCTGATTGCTCTGGCCACGCTGCATTGCCTTCTCCGGATCGGGGATGCCGGGCCCGGCGTCGTCGACACGGACCGCGACCCAGCCGTCACGCCGTGAGATGCCCACCTCGAACGCCGTGCCCTGGGGGGTGTAGCGGAACACATTACCCAGGATCGCGTCGAGAGCGGCAGCCAGTTCGGCCCGGGCCACCGGAACCGGGATGCGCAACTGGGCCCCGACCACGCGGTAGTTGCGGTTCTGGTCGCCGGCCAGGGCCGACCAAAAGGTCATCCTTTCCCGTACGACCTCCGCGACATCGCACACGCCGGTCTCGGGCGCGGCCGCGACCTGGGCCGCGACGGCCTGACGGGTGGTGTTGATGAGCTCGTTGACCTCGCCCTCGAGGGTGACGATGGCCTGCCGGATGCGCCGGATGCCGCGGCGGCGGTCGACCTCGTCGGGGCTCAGGCTGATGATCTGGGTGTCGTCGGGGTCGAGGGCCTCGGCGTCCAGCCGCAGCGCGGTCAGCGGCGTGCGCAGCCGGTGCGACAGGTCGGCCACCATCTCGCGCTCGCTGGTGCGCGAGGTGACCAGGCGGTCGGCCATCCGGTTGAACGCGTAGCCGGCCTCGGCCAGCTCACGCGGGCCCGACGGCTGGATGCGGACGCCGAGGTCGCCGCCGCCGACCGCCATGGCCGCCTGCACCAGGTTGCGGGCCGAGGTGACGGCGCCGCGGGCCAGCCGGTCGACCACGATCACGCTGGCCGCGACCAGCACGAGCGCGATGCCCAGCAGCAGCCACCAGGAGCCTTCGCCGCCGTCGAGCTCGCTGGCGGGCACGAACACCTCGACCACGGACGTACGGTTGGCCACCGTGATCGGCTGGAGCCGGACCAGACCGCCGTCGACGTTCTCGGTGACGGTGGAGCCGCTGGTGGCGGCGTGCGTGACCTCGTCGCCCGGGGCCCGGCCGCCGGTGGTCACGCCCGGGCCGTACACCTTGACCCGGTCGCTCACGCCGGCCAGCGCGGCCGCGAGTCCCTTGGGTCCGGCCCCGGCCGACAGCGCGCCGACGATGCGGGAGCTTTCCTGCTCGGCCGCCGCCAGCACCTGTTCACGGTGATCGTGGCGCAGCTCGAGGCCGAGCGGGACGAGAAAGGCGAGGGCGGCGACGGCAGTGGTGGCGGCGGTGATGTAGGCCAGGCGGGCCCTCAGTCCGGCGCCACCAACCGGAATCCGACCCCCCGCACGGTGCGCAGGTAGCGCGGTTTCGCCGCGGACTCGCCCAGCTTCCGGCGTAGCCAGTACAGGTGCACGTCGATCGTCTGGTCCTCGCCGACCGATGGCTGTCGCCATACCTCCTCCAGCAGCTCCCGTCGTGACACCACCCGGCCGGGCCGGGCGGCGAGATACGCGAGCAGGTCGAATTCCTTGCGGGTGAGCGCGAGCGTCTGCTCGGCCAGGGTGGCGCTGCGCTCGCCGACGTCCACCCGCAGCTCACCGACCTCGTGCACGGCGGGCTGGGCGGTGCGGCTGGCCCGGCCCACGCGGCGCAGCACGGTGGCGATGCGGGCGTCGAGGTGGGCGCCGGTGAACGGCTTGACCATGTAGTCGTCGGCGCCGGCCCGCAGCAGCCGGACGACGGTCTGCTCGTCGTCACGCGCGGTAGCGATGATGATCGGGACGTCGGTGATGCCGCGGAGCATGCGCAGGGCGTCCGAGCCGTCCAGGTCGGGCAGCCCGAGATCGAGCACGACCAGGTCGGGCGTCTCGGCCGCGACCCGGCGCAACGCGTCGAGCGCCGTGCCGACGGCGTGCACGGCATGCCCTCGGTCGGCCAGCGACCGCAGCATGGCGCCGCGCACGACGTGATCGTCCTCGACGAGCAACACCGTGGCCATGCGAAGAAGGTACTGCCCTCGGCAACGAGCGCCTAACCGGTGATGGAGGGATACGTGTCGATTACGCAGCGTGCTCGAATACCATCCGTTGTGCCGATGTCGTTCACTCTTTTTCCCGGTACGCGTCTCGCGTTGGCGCTCGAGAGCCTGGCCGGCCTCAGCGTCGGTGACGCGCTGGGCGCCCAGCACTTCGTGACCCGCGTCGACCCGGCCGCGCCGCCGCCCGGGCCGTGGCCGTGGACCGACGACACCGAAGAGGCGTGCTGTCTGGTCGAGGTGCTGGCCGACGGTGACTTCGATCGGGACGCGTTCGCGGCGCTGCTCGGCCACCATCACGATCCCTATCGCGGCTACGGTCCGGGCGCCGTCGTCATGCTGCGCGAGATCCGCGAGGGGCTGCCCTGGCCGATCGCGGCCGCAGCCGCCTTCGACGGGCAGGGGTCGGCCGGTAACGGCGCGGCCATGCGGGCGGCTCCGCTCGGCGCCTGGCACGCCGACTCGCTCGCCCACGCGGCGGTTCAGGGGGCGCGGGCGGCCGAGGTCACCCACGCCCACCCCGAGGGCATCGCCGGGGGAGTGGCAGTCGCGGTGGCCGCGGCCGTGGCGACGGCCGGTCGGCTCGACGGGCTGCGACCGCCGTTGCTGCGAGCGGTGGCCGCGCACACGCCGGACGGGCTCGTCCGCGACGGTCTGCTGGCGGCGGGCCGGTTGCGGGATCCGCTCGAAGCGGCGTACGAGTTGGGGAACGGCGCCCGGGCGATGGCGCGCGACACCGTGCCGTTCGCGGTCTGGGTGGCCGACCGGTTCCTCGACGACTACCCGGGGGCGATCGCGGCCTGCCTGCGGGCCGGTGGCGACGTCGACACCACCTGTGCCATCGCCGGCGGCATCGTGGCCGCCCACACCGGCCTCGACGGCATCCCGCCGGGCTGGATGGCGGCTCGCGAGCCGCTGCCGGCCTGGCTGACCGCGGCCACGGCGAGCGGCGACTGACCCTCGCGCGCGGCGGCTCGTCATGGCGCGGTGGCTCGTCACGAGGCGGTGGCTCGTCATGGCGCGGCGGCTCGTCACGGGGCGGTGCCAAGAACAACTTCCTCGCAACCCGGGACCTGCTCAAGTGGAGCGTCGGCGCGCCGAATCGGCGGTCATGTCGCGCGCCAAGAATCTGTTCGTCGTCGGCGGTCTCGTCGTGGCCGCGGCGTGGTCGCTGTTCGAGCGCACCTGGATCGACCTGGCCCAGGCCGCGACCGTGCTGGTGGTGCTCGTCGTGGTGCTGCGCATGCTGGCCGAGCGCGACGCCGACCTGCGCGCGCTGCGCCGCGGTGTCGCCCGCGAGCAGGTGCTGAGCGAGCTGGGCACAGCCCTGATCCACGCCACCGACCCGGCCGAGGTGCGCCGGCACGCGGTGAGCGCGGCAGGCACGCTGCTGACCGAGTGCCCCGGCGCCCGGGCCACGATCGTTGGCCTCGACGACGGCCGGTTCACCGTGGCCGAGGCATCCGGGGCCGACGCCGACGCCCTGCGTGGCCGCACTGTGCCGGCCGCCCAGGCCCCGGCCGGACTGGTCGACCGGCTGCTGGCGGGCGAGGTGGTGGTCGTCCACAACCCGGCCGAACTCGGCTACACGAATGTCGAGGCGGTGGTCGACCGCCCGTACACGCTGCTGCCGCTGACCAACGGTGACCGCTTCTTCGGCGTGCTCTCGGTGAGCGCCGAGGGCGAACTGCCGGCCGAGATCTTCCAGTCGTTGCAGGCGCTGCGCACCCAGGTCGCGCTCGCCCTGGCCAGCGTGGCCCTGACCGCGGAGCTGACCGAGCGGGCCCTGCGCGACCCGCTGACCGGGCTCGGCAACCGGGCTCTGCTGCGTGAGCGGCTGGGCGAGGCACTGGCCCGGTCGCGGCGCAGCGGGCGGCCGGTGGGCGCGCTGCTGCTCGACCTCAACGGCTTCAAGCAGGTCAACGACAAGTACGGGCACACCGTGGGCGACCACCTGCTGCAGGCGGTGGCCGGGCGGCTGCGCGAGTGCGTGCGCGACGAGGACACCGTCGGGCGGCTCGGCGGCGACGAATTCGTGGTGATCACCGAGGATCTGGCCTCGGCCCGGGACGCGCTCGCGGTGGCCGAACGGATCGTCGACGCGCTCGACGAGACGATCACCATGGGCGGCCGGAAGCTGCGGACGCCGGCCAGCGTCGGGGTCGCGCTCTCGCACGCGGACGTCGCCGACGCGGACGAGCTGCTGCGGATGGCCGACACGGCGATGTACGAGGCCAAGCGCCGCGGCGGCGGCGGCTTCCAGCTGCACGGGTCGCCGGCGTCGCGCGAGCACGGAGCGGCGGCCCCTCGGGAGGACGGGGCACAGGGCCCGCGCGGGCATCGGGCGGCGGACCGCCAGCCTCTAAGCTCGGGCGTGTGAGCGACGAAGCCGAGCACGTCGAGACCGGGGAGCCCGACGGCCTGGAGCGGCTGTGGACACCGCACCGGCTCGACTACGTCACCGGGGCCGACAAGCCGGCGGACTGCCCGTTCTGCCAGGCCCCCGAGACCGACACGCTCGTGGTGGCGCGGGGCGAGCTCGTGTTCGCCGTGCTCAACCTGTACCCGTACAACCCGGGTCACGTGATGATCTGCCCCTACCGCCACGTCGCCGACTACACCGACCTGACCGACGACGAGACGGCCGAGCTGGCCGCCTACACCCGCACGGCGATGCGGGTGATCCGCTCGGTCAGCACGCCGCACGGTTTCAACCTGGGCATGAACCAGGGCGCGGTGGCCGGCGCGGGCATCGCGGCCCACCTGCACCAGCACGTGGTGCCGCGGTGGGGCGGCGACGCCAACTTCATGTCGGTGGTGAGCCGCACCAAGGTGATGCCGCAACTGCTCGACGACACCCGGCGACTACTGCTGAAGGCGTGGCCCGCCTAGAGCCCGTACGCCCGCCGCACTTCTTCCGCACTCGGGGCGGTCGCCGCCCCGCGAGGCAGCCAACGCGATCACCGTGTAGTGGACTCCTTTTTAACTCCCTCGGCGAGGTGCGGCGGCATCGGTTCGTGCCGGGCGTACGTACGGGTGAAGGTGCCCGCCCCCGACGACAGCGCGCGCAGTTCCACGGCGTACCGGATGAGTTCGGTTGCCGGCACCTCCGCCCGCACCAGGCTGTAGGAGCCGCTGTCCTCGTTCTCGGTGCCCAGCGGGCGGCCCCGGCGCCCCGAGAGGTCGCTCATCACCGCCCCCACGTACGACTCGGGCACCCGGACGACGATCTCGTCGATCGGTTCGAGCAGGGTGACCTGCCCGATCGCGGCCGCCTCGCGCAGGGCCAGCGCCCCCGCGGTCTGGAACGCGGCGTCCGACGAGTCGACGCTGTGGGCCTTGCCGTCGAACAGCGTCACCCGCACGTCGACCACCGGGAAGCCGGTGGCCAGCCCGCGCTCGAGCTGCGCCCGCACCCCCTTCTCGACCGACGGGATGTAGTTGTGCGGCACCGAGCCGCCGACGACCTTGTCGACGAACTCGAAACCGGAACCGCGGGGCAGCGGCTCGACGTGGATGTCGCACACCGCGTACTGACCGTGGCCGCCGGACTGTTTGACGTGCCGCCCGTGACCCTTGGCGGCCGAGCCGAACGTCTCGCGCAGCGGCACCTTGACCGGCTCGGTGTCGAGCTCGACCCCGCCCGCGCGCAGCCGCTCGAGCACGACGTCGGCGTGCGACTCGCCCATGGTCCACAGCACGAGCTGGTGGGTGTCGGCGTTGCGCTCGAGCCGCATGGTCGGGTCGCCCGCCACCAGCCGGGCCAGGTTCTTGGCCAGCGCGTCCTCGTCCGAGCGGGTCTTGGCGACCACGGCGATCGGCAGCAGCGGCTCGGGCATCGACCACGGCTCCATCAGCAGCGGCTGGTCCTTGCCGCTGAGCGTGTCGCCGGTCTCGGCGCTGCCCGACTTGGTGATCGCGCAGATGTCCCCGGCGATGCACGAGGGAACCTCACGCAGCTGGGCGCCGAGCGGGGAGTAGACGTGGGCGACCCGCTCGTCGGCGTCGTGGTCGGGGTGGCCGCGCTCGGCCAGGCCGTGCCCCGAGACGTGCAGCACCTGTTCGGGGCGCAGGGTGCCGCTGAACACGCGGACCAGCGAGACCCGGCCCACGTGCCGGTCGATCGTCGTCTTGACCACCTCGGCCACCAGCGGGCCGTCGGGGTCGCAGCTCAGCGGCGGGCGCGGCGAGCCGTCGACGCCGGTGACCACCGGCAGCTCGTGCTCCAGCGGTGACGGCGCGCCGCTGACCAGGCCGTCGAGCAGCGCGTCGAGCCCGACCCCGGTGCCCGCGCAGACCGGGATGACCGGGTAGAAATTGCCCCGCGCGACGGCCTTCTCGAGATCCGGCAGCAGGGTGTCGGTGCTGATCAGCTCGCCGCCGAGGTAGCGGTCCATCAGGGACTCGTCCTCGCTCTCGGCGATGATCCCCTCGATGAGCGCGTTGCGGTCGTCGGCGATCGGGTTCAGATGCTCGCGCTCGGCCTCGCCGGCGCGCGGCGGATACCCCTCGGAGTAGTCGAGCACCCGCAGCGTGACCAGGCCGATCAGGCCGGCCATGGACTGGCCGTCGTCACCCAGCATGGGCTGGTAGATCGGCATGACGTTCTCGCCGAACGCCTCCTGGATGGTGGCCAGGGTCTCCTCGTAGTCGGCCCGCGGGTGGTCGAGCCGGGTGATGGCGACCGCGCGGGGCATACCGACCGCGGCGCACTCGTCCCACAGCGCGACGGTGGCGTCGTCGACGCCGTCGACGGCCGAGACGACGAAGAGCGCGGCGTCCGCGGCCCGCAGGCCGGCGCGCAGCTCCCCGACGAAGTCGGCGTAGCCCGGGGTGTCGAGCAGGTTGATCTTGACGTCCTGGTGCATCAGCGGCGCGCAGGCCAGCGCGACCGAGCGCTGCTGCCGGACGGCGGCCGGGTCGTGGTCCGACACCGTGGTGCCGTCGGTCACCGAACCGGCCCGGGATATCGTTCCGGTCGCCGCCAGCAGGGCCTCGACCAGGGTGGTCTTGCCCGCACCGGAGTGGCCGACCAGCACCACGTTGCGTACTCTGCCGGGCTCTGTCACCACCGGCGCCGCTGCGCCGTTGAGCCCCTTCTCCGAGGTCTTCTGGGCCATTGCGGTCGCTCCTGCCGATACCGAGGTCTTCTGCGGCAGGCGACCGGGTGCGGTCGCTCCTGCCGTTTCGGGACTGTTACGACGCTGTTGGTAAATCCCACACCCGCGCCGTCCACCCCCGCAACCCTATGTAGTCGGCAACGTTACGGCCTTGCCGGGGAGCGCCGACCCAGCTCACGCCGATAAGGTGGGACGGCCATGGCAAAGATCGTCCAAGTACCCGCGCGCGCCGTCATCGCTTACGGCGTGAACCCGACCGCCCGTTTCCTGCTGCGGATCGGCGTCACTCCCAACGCCGTCACCATCGCCGGCACTGTCGGCGTCTTGATCGGCTCCTACTTCGGTGCGATGGGCCACCTCATCTGGGGCACCGTCATCGTCACCGCCTTCGCGCTGACCGACGCCCTCGACGGCACGATGGCCCGGATGCGGGGTGGCTCCAGCAAGTTCGGCGCCCTGCTCGACTCGTCGATGGACCGGCTGGCCGACGCGGCTGTGTTCGGCGCCGTCGCCTATTACATGTCGACCGAGGGCAACCCGTACGGCGGCATGATCGCCGCCCTGATCAGCCTGTCCGCCGGCCAGGTCGTGTCCTACGTCAAGGCCCGGGCCCAGAGCCTCGGGCTGGACGCCGATGTCGGCATCGCCGAGCGCCTCGAACGCTTGCTCATCGTGGGCGTCGGCGGTCTGCTGGGCGGGGCCGGGCTCGAGTGGGGCCTGCCCGCGGCGCTGTGGGTGCTGGCCGCGCTGTCGCTGGTCACCGTGTTCCAGCGGCTGATCCACGCCGGGCGTACGGAACCGGCTGCGGCCCCGGCGCCGGCCGTTGCTGAGGACAAGCCTGCGTGAAAGACCGGTTGATCGAGTTCGGGTACGCCGCCGGGTGGCGGGTGGTGCGGGCGCTGCCGCTGCCGGTGGCGCGCCGCATCTTCATGACCGGGGCCGATCGGGCGTACGCCAAGAACGGTCCCGGCACCCAGCGGCTGCGACGCAACCTGCAGCAGGTGCGGCCCGACATGCCCGACGAATTGGTGCGCGACGGGCTGCGGTCGTACGCGCGCTACTGGCTCGAGGCGTTCCGCCTGCCCACGCAGAGCCGGCAGCAGTCGCTCGACGGTTTCAGCATCTCGCCCGAGCACTACGACTGGCTCAAGACCGGCGTCGCCGACGGCAAGGGGATCGTGCTCGCGCTGCCCCACGTGGGCAACTGGGACGCGGCCGCGGCCTGGGTGGTCGCCAACGACTGGCGCATGATCACCGTGGCCGAGCGGCTGAAGCCCGAGGCGGTGTACGAGCAGTTCCTCGACTACCGCCGCAAGCTGGGCATGGAAGTGCTGCCGCTCACCGGCGGCCCGCGGCCCCCGCTCGACGTGCTGGCCGAGAAACTGCAGGAGGGCTACGTGGCCGCGCTGCTCGGCGACCGTGACCTGTCCCGCAACGGCGTCGAGGTCGAGTTCTTCGGCGGGCGCACCCGCATGCCGGCCGGGCCCGCGATCCTGGCCATCCGCACCGGCGCCCCCCTGTACGCGGTCGACCTGTCGTTCACGCCGAGCACGACCCACGCCGTGCTGCGCCGGATCGTCCCGCCGACCGAGGGCGCCCTCGACGTCAGGGTCAAGGCGACCACCCAGCTGCTGGCCGACGCCTACGCGGCCGGCATCGCGGACCACCCGCAGGACTGGCACATGCTGCAGAAACTGTGGCTGTAGGGATAACCATGCGGATCGGGATCGTCTCGCCCTACTCGTTCGACGTGCCCGGTGGCGTGCAGAACCACATCATGGACCTGTCCGAGGCCCTGATCGGCCTCGGTCACGAGGTCAGCGTGCTGGCCCCGGCCGACGAGGACGCGGATCTGCCGCCGTACGTGGTCTCGGCCGGGCGGGCCGTGCCGCTGCCCTACAACGGGTCGGTGGCGCGGATCGCGTTCGGGCCGGTGTCGACGGCCCGGGTGCGGCGGTGGCTCAAGGCCGGGCAGTTCGACGTGCTGCACGTGCACGAGCCGATGACGCTGTCGTTGTCGCTGCTGGCCGTGCTGTCGGCGCGGGGGCCGGTGGTGGCTACGTTCCACACGGCCATGACGCGGTCGCGGGCGCTGTCGGCGGCGCAGGGGATGCTGCAGCTGGTGGTCGAGAAGATCACCGCGCGGATAGCGGTCAGTGAGCTGGCTCGGAAGGTGCAGGTCGAGCATCTGGGTGGGGGAGCGGTCGAGATCCCCAACGGGGTGGCGGTGGCCAAGTTCGCTTCGGCCACGCCGCTGGACGGGTGGCCCGGCGACGGGGGGACGATCGGGTTCCTGGGGCGCTTCACCGAGCCGCGCAAGGGCTTCGACATCCTACGTGAGGCTTTTGTCCCATTGGCGCGCCAACGCGCCGGCCTGCGGTTACTCGTGGCCGGCCCCGGCGGCCCCGACGACCTTTATCGCGATTTTCCCGCCGATCTGCACGATCGGGTGACATTTCTCGGTTTAGTGTCTGAAGCGGACAAAGCTCGCATGCTCCGTAGTGTTGACGTGTATGTGGCGCCGAACACGGGCGGCGAGAGCTTCGGCATGATCCTCACCGAGGCCATGGCGGCCGGCACGGCCATCGCGGCCAGTGACCTCGACGCGTTCCGGCGGGTGCTCGACGGCGGCCAGGCCGGTGCGCTGTTCCCGACCGGTGACTCCCAGGCCTTGTGTGTGCTGCTGGACGCCCTCTTGTCCTCGGAGTCGAGGCGCGACGAGCTGTCGGCCGCGGCCTCGGCGGCGGTCACGGCCTTCGACTGGCCGAGCGTCGCCCAGCGGGTCCTCGAGGTCTACGCGACAGCGATCGAGGCCACCGACGGCCGGGTCATGGACGAGGAGTGGTCGGAACCACGGTCGGCGTCATAACACCCCGGGGCGGCGGGGCACTACGATTCCGGCCATGTGGTGGGTCCTGGGTGTCGTCGCGGCGGTCGTGCTGCTCGCGTCGTACCTGGGCTGGACGGCCCACCGGGTCGAGCGCGTGCACGTGCGGGCCCAGTCGGCCGAACGCGCCCTCGACGCCCACCTGATGCGCCGGGCCGCGGCGGCCGCGGTGGTGGCCGAGCAGACCGACATCATCGAGCTGTACGCGGCGGCGCGGCTCGCCCTCGACGCCGACCCCGACGAACGCGAGTCGGCCGAGAACGACCTGACCCGCCAGCTGCAGGCGATCGCGCTGTCCGGGCCCGACGCGGCCACCCGTACGCTCGTGGCCACCTCACGCCGGGTCGTGCTGGCCCGCCAGGTGCACACCGACCTGGTGCGCGACGCGCTCACCGCCCGCCGCCGCCCGCTCGTGCGCGCGTTGCGCCTGGCCCGGCAATATCCGCGGCCCCAGTACTTCGACATCGAAGAGCCCGCGATGCCGCCGATGATCCCCGCCCCAGCGGTGCCCGTGACACCGCTGGAGCCGGTCTGACCTACCAGCCGCGCTCGGCCAGCCGATGCGGCTCGGGCACCTCTTCGACGTTGATGCCGACCATGGCCTCACCCAGCCCGCGCGACACCTTGGCGATCACGTCCGGGTCGTCGTGGAAGGTGGTCGCCTTGACGATCGCCGCCGCCCGCTGAGCCGGATTGCCCGACTTGAAGATGCCCGACCCGACGAAGACGCCCTCGGCCCCCAGCTGCATCATCATGGCGGCGTCGGCCGGCGTCGCGATGCCGCCCGCGGTGAACAGCGTGACCGGCAGCTTGCCCAGCTCGGCCACCTCTTTCACCAGCTCGTACGGGGCCTGGAGCTCCTTGGCCGCGACGAACAGCTCATCCTCGGGCAGCGTCTGCAGCCGCCGGATCTCCGCCCGGATCTTGCGCATGTGGGTGGTGGCGTTGGAGACGTCACCCGTACCGGCCTCGCCCTTGGAACGGATCATGGCCGCGCCCTCGGTCAGCCGCCGCAACGCCTCACCCAGATTGGTCGCGCCACAGACGAACGGAACCGTGAAATTCCACTTGTCGATGTGGTGCGCATAGTCGGCCGGCGTCAGCACCTCGGACTCGTCGATGTAGTCGACCCCGAGCGACTGCAACACCTGCGCCTCGACGAAGTGCCCGATCCGAGCCTTGGCCATGACCGGAATGGAGACGGCATTGATGATCCCGTCGATCATGTCCGGATCCGACATACGCGACACGCCACCCTGAGCCCGGATGTCAGCCGGCACCCGCTCGAGCGCCATGACCGCCACGGCCCCCGCATCCTCAGCGATCTTCGCCTGCTCGGGCGTGACCACATCCATGATCACGCCACCCTTGAGCATCTCAGCCATGCCCCGCTTGACCTGGGCCGTGCCCTTGTTCTCAGACATAGCTGCAGGGTAGGCACGCTGCGGCACCCGGCCGATGGCCAATCGCCCCCAAGGTGGCCTGATCCGCCCCCAGCCGGCCCCACCAACCCCAGAGGCCCCGGAACAAGACACCCTTCAAGGTCAAAAGCAAGGTGTCGTGGCGGGGTGGTGTGTACAGACCGCCGCTCCCGCCGAGGGCCCGGCCGTGCCGGGCAGGGCGCGGGCGCGCCCAGGACGCCCGGCCCGACCGGGCGACCTGCGTAAGTGGTCGCGCCCAGAACCGGCCTCGTGTCTCAGGGTTTCGACAGGGTGGCTGGGTGAGGATCTGGCTATGCGGATCGTGACTTTGGCCGTGGGCAGTCGGGGGGATGTCGCGCCCTATGTGGGGCTGGGGGTGCGGCTTCAGCAGGCGGGGCACGAGGTTGCCATTGCCACGCACACGCATTTCGAGACGATGGTGGTTGAAGCCGGTCTGGGGTTCGCTGCTCTGCCGCTCGACACCCGCGAGGAGTTGATGGCCAAGGCCGGCAGTGGGTCGCTGACCGGCATCGTCGCGGTCAACCGGTCGGTGGGGGCGCAGGCGCTGCCGCTGGGCCGGGCCATGGCGGCGGCCGCGCAGGGGGCCGACGTGCTGCTGCTGACCCCGGCCGGCTGGATCGGCGGGCACGTCGCCGAAGGTCTCAAGCTGCCGAGCCTGGGCGTCTACCTGCAGCCCATGACGCCGACCCGAGAGTTCCCGCCGTCCACCGTCACGACGCGCTCGCTCGGCGCCTGGGGCAACCGGGCGGCGGCGCGGGCCGTGCTCGAATGGGGCCAGCAGCCGTACAAGAAGGGCGTGCGCGCGCTCCGGGCCGAGCTGGGCCTGCCACCCATCGGGCACCGGCAGTGGCTGCGCGACCTGGACGCCTCCGGGTGGCCCATCTGCTACGGCTACAGCCCGCACGTGGTGCCCCAGCCCGCGGACTGGCCGTCGTCGTGCACCACGGTCGGCTACTGGTGGCCCGCCCCCGCGCCGGACTTCACACCGCCGGCGGAGCTGGCCGCCTTCCTGGAGGCCGGCCCGCCCCCGGTCTACGTCGGCTTCGGCAGCATGCCCAGCCGGGACGCCCGCGCGCTGTCTGCACTGGTGCGCGACGCCGCCCGCGCCGCCGGGGTGCGAGCGGTCGTCAGCGCGGGCTGGGCCGGCCTGGAGACCTCAGGTGACGACGCGCTGACGATCTCGGAGGTGCCCCACGAGTGGCTGTTCCCCCGCATGGCCGCCGTCGTGCACCACGCCGGAGCCGGAACCACCGCCGCCGGCCTGCGCGCGGGCGTCCCCGCAGTCCCGGTCCCGCTCATGGTCGACCAGCCCTTCTGGGCCCAGCACCTCGTCCGCCTGGGCGTAGCCCCGACCACAATTCCGTTCCGCCGCCTGACCGCGACCCGGCTGGGCGCAGCGATCCGCACCGCCGTCGAGGACCCGTCGTATCGGCAACGGGCAGGCGAAATGGCCGCGATCCTGTCCGCCGAGGACGGGGCCGCGGGCGTGCTGCACGCGCTCGACAACCTGAACTAGGAGTCGCGCTTTTCGACCAGGACCAGCCAGTTGCCGGTGTTGTCGCGCATGACGGCTTCGACGCCGTAGGGGCGGTCGGAGGGTTCCTGCAGGAATTCGACGCCGGCGGCCGACAGTTCGGCGTAGGTGCGGCGGCAGTCGTCCACGTTCAGGCCGAAGCCGCCCATCTGGCCGGATTCGAGTTGGCCGCGGATGAATGTGGCGGCCTCGGGGGACAGCGGCGGGCCGGGGGTCATCAGCGTGAGCTCGAGTTCGGGCTGGTTCGGGTGGGCGAGCGTCACCCAGCGCAGCGGGCCCATCTGGGCGTCGACGCGGGGCTCGAAGCCGAGGTGCTTGACGTAGAAGTCGCGGGTGGCGTCCTGGTCGAGGCAGTACACCGTCATCAGCGAGATGTTGAGAATCATGTGTCGACCGTAGGAGGCTCGGCGTCGGTGGGCTTCTCCGAAATTGCGATTACTCCGTGCATGAACAGCCAGCAGCCGGGGATGTGCGGGGCCGAGGTGGCCCAGCGTTTCTGGTACGCGGTGGGGCTCTCGCCGACCAGCTCGGTGAACCGGGACGAGAACGAGCCGAGCGACGTGAAGCCGACGGCCATGCAGACCTCGGTGACGGTCAGGTTGGCGTACCGCAACAGGTCCTGGGCTCGGGCGATGCGCCTGCGGGACGCGTACCGCATGGGGGTCTCGCCGTAGGCGGTGCGAAACGCTCGTACCAAGTGGAACCTGGACATGCCGCCCAGCGCGGCCAAATCGCTCAGCGTGAGTGGCGCCGCGCTGTTGCGGTCGATGTGGTCGCGCACCCTGCGCAATGCGAACACGGGATGAGCCTAAGCTCGATGCGTGAACATCGGAGTCCTGGCCCTTCAAGGCGATGTGCGCGAGCATCTCGCCGCGCTGGCCGAGAGCGACGTGCTGGCCCGGCCGATCCGCCGGCCGGAGGAGCTGGCCGACGTCGAGGCGCTGGTCGTCCCGGGCGGCGAGTCGACCACGATCAGCAACCTGGCCGTGGCGTTCGGGCTGCTCGAGCCGATCCGGGCCCGGATCGCCGCCGGCATGCCGGTCTACGGGTCGTGCGCGGGCATGATCATGCTGGCCGGCGCGGTGCTCGACGGGCGGCCCGACCAGGAGAGCTTTCACGGCATCGACATGACTGTGCGACGCAACGCGTTCGGGCGGCAGGTCGACTCGTTCGAGGCCGAGGTGGCGATCGACGACATCGCGGGCGGCGATTTTCACGCTGTTTTCATCCGCGCGCCATGGGTCGAGAAAGTCGGCGACGACGTCCGCGTGTTGGGCCGCGTCAACGACGGGCCGGCCGCCGGTAGGATTGTGGCCGTTCGGCAGGGGAACCTGCTCGCCACGGCTTTCCACCCGGAACTCACCGGTGACCTCCGCGTCCACCGGTACTTCGTCGAGATGGTCCGCCAGGCCGCCTGAGACCACGGAGGTTTTCGCATGTCCGGCCACTCCAAGTGGGCGACCACCAAGCACAAAAAGGCCGTCATCGACGCCAAGCGCGGCAAGATGTTCGCCAAGCTGATCAAGAACATCGAGGTCGCGGCCCGCACCGGCGGTGGTGACCCGGCGGGCAACCCGACGCTGTTCGACGCCATCCAGAAGGCGAAGAAGAGCTCGGTCCCCAACAACAACATCGACAATGCGGTCAAGCGCGGCTCCGGCCTCGAGGCCGGCGGCGCCGACTGGCAGACGATCATGTACGAGGGGTACGGCCCCAACGGCGTCGCGCTGCTGATCGAGTGCCTCACCGACAACCGCAACCGCGCGGCGACCGAGGTGCGCACGGCGCTCACCCGTAACGGCGGCACGTTCGCCGACGCCGGCTCGGTCTCGTACCTGTTCAACCGCAAGGGCGTCATCATCGTCCCGGCCGAGGGCATCAGCGAGGACGACCTGATGATGGCCGTCCTCGAGGCCGGCGCCGAAGAGATCAACAACCTCGGCGAGTCGTTCGAGATCGTGAGCGAGCCGACCGACCTGGTCGCTGTGCGCACGGCCCTGCAAGAGGCCAACATCGAGTACGACTCGGCCGACTCGTCGCTTCTGCCGACGATGAACGTCGAGGTGGATGAAGAGGCCGCGCGCAAGGTGATGAAGCTGGTCGACGCCCTGGACGACTGCGACGACGTCCAAGAGGTCTACACCAACGCCGACATCAGCGACGATATCCTGGCCGCTATTGACGCGTGACACCTGGTCGCACGACCAGTAGGGTGTGAGGTGTGACGACGTTCAGCCTGCCTCACATCGAAGACATCGATGTGGAAGATGTCGCCGCGCTGCCCGGGCCTTACCGCTACGAGCTGCGCGGCGGCAGTCTGTTGGTCATGCCGCCGACCACGTTCTGGCACAAGATCGTGGTCCGTGAGCTCATGGTCCTGCTCCACTCGGCCGGCCACCATGTTCTTCCGGACACGGGAATCCGCGGGGACTTGCCGCGCGACATGCGCCTGCCCGACCTCGGCGTGGTTACTGACCTTCCGTCGGGCCCGGCTGACTGCACCACCTTGCCCGGCTCGGCGTTCGCCCTGGTTGCCGAGGTCGTCTCGGCCGGCTCCGGTCACGACGAACGCATCGACAAGCTGCGTTGGTACGCGGATCGCGGCATCGCCGAATATTGGATCGCCGACTCCGATCCCGATCATCCGCACACCGACGCTGTCGTTCACATCCACCGACTGAGACTCGTGGATGGCGTCCAGGCCTACGAGCTGGAGCGTTCCGTTCGTCTGTCGGAACTCGGAGCCGAACGTGGCGCGAAAATCCAGGCCTGACGACTGGTCGTGTGACCAGTAAGGTGGCGGGACAGAGCCATCTCGGCGTGGAGGTGCGACCCGCCCATGACCGGCTTCTTTCTTCCGCCCGTCGAAGACCTCGAACTCGACGACCTCGCCACCCTGCCGCGGCATTACCGCTACGAGTTGCGGGACGGCAACCTGGTGATCGCCGCCCCGTCGAGCTTCTGGCACAAGGTGATGGCGGGGCGCGTGCTGGTCATGCTGCACAAGGCCGGCCTCAACGTCTTCCAGGATCCCGGCGTACGCGGTGATCGTCCCCGCGACTGCCGGGTGCCCGACCTCGGCGTGGCCGCCCGCCTGCCCGCCGGTCCGGCCACCTACTCCCATCTGCCGGCGTCGTCGTTCAGCCTGGTCGTCGAGGTGGTGTCGGAAGAGTCGGCCAACGGCGAGTACACCGACAAGGCCGCCTGGTACGCCGAGCACGGCATCCCCGAGTACTGGATCGTCGACCAGACCCCCGACCGGGCCGACGACGACGCTTTCGTCTTCGTGCACCGCCTTCTGCTGGCCGGCGGCGAGCCCATCTACGGCCGCGAACGCAACGTCTTCCTCTCCGAACTCGAACGCGAGTACCCTGACATTGACTCGTGACAACTGGTCATAGGACTACTAGTCTTGGAGGCGTAAGCGTGAGTGACCCCCAGGAGGAACCCATGACTGCTGTGGCTATCAGGCCTGACATTCCCACCAGAAGTGACCTTTCGATGCGCCGCGACATCACCGTGAGCGTGACCGTCGACGGCGAGCTGCTGCTGGAGGCTCAGCGGCAGATCAGCGCTGAGTCGATCAGCGCCGCTGTCAATGAGGCGCTGCGCCGGCTCGTCGAAGAGGAGCGCGCCAAGCGCCGAGCGGCGCAGGAGAGGCTCCGTCAAATGCACGAAGACGGTGTGTTCGGCTCTGATGCTGACGAGGGGAGCGGCCAGTGAAGTACCTCGTCGATGCGAGCGCGCTGACGAGGATCCTGCGTCGTCAGGCCGACCCCGCGTGGGGCGACTTCGAAGAGCGTGGGCTGCTGTCGATCGCGGAGCCGGTTCTGGTTGAGGCGCTGAAGATCGCTCAGACCAAGGACTATGCGGGTCTGGAGCGGACGATCCAAGCGAACTATGTCCCCGTCGTCGTCCCGGACAGGCTCTGGGATCAGGTGGCGGTCATCCGGCGAACGCTGGCCGGTCGGAGCGCTCACCACGGGCCGTCGGTGGCCGATCTGGTGATCGCGGCAATGGCGATCCGACTTCAGTTGACTGTGCTGCATGAGGACGCCGACTTCGAAACGGTTGCCCGCTTCGTGCCCGAATTGAAGCAGCGCCGTCTTGGTCACGGACCGCCGACCCAGAAAGCAATGTCGACTGTCGATGGTTGAGCGTAATTCTCAGTAGTCGACCGAGATTGAGGTCATGGTGTGGATCAGGGTGGCTATGAGGAGGATGCCGAAGGCTATGCGGCGGCCGATGGCGTGCCACTGCTGGCGCCGGTAGGCCTGACACCAGGCGATGCCGGCGTCGGCGGCGGCGCGTACCCGTCCCGAACGGTGGGTGTCGGGTAGCACCGCGGCCTTGAGCAGGGCCATGCTTCCACCCCGGCGGTAGAGCGCCGGCGCATACGCAGGGCGATGCAACACCCGTACGTCGACGTCGTAGATCTGGTCGTCGCGCCACTGCTTCGTGCGCACTTCCAGGCGGTGGCGCAGATATTCGTACGCCGCGTGGGGCCGGCCCAGCAGGCGGCGCCGCCACGACAGGCGGCGCCAGTGGGAGGCCACGTCGACCAGCACGTCCATGTAGATGTGCTCGGCCTCCGAGTCCCCGCCGACCAGGCGGGTGGTCTCGCGGCGCAGGTCATCGAGGTGGCACGAGACGAAGGCGACGAACGCCGGTGGTGGCTCGTCGTCCATGGGTGGCACGAGATACATGGGTCACACCCCCGGCCCCCATCGTCGAGGCGTGTCGCTGCCGGGCGCAAGAGGGCACCGTATTAGGGTGTCGAACACACGTACGTGAGGCAGGGGAGGTCGGTGGTGCGCGTGCTCGGCATCGACCCGGGTCTCACCCGGTGCGGGGTCGGTGTGGTCGAGGGCCTCCCAGGGCGGCCCGGCACGATGATCGCCTACCACGTCGTGCGTACCGACTCCGACGACGACATCGCCGACCGCCTGCTGCAGCTCGACCGGGGCCTGACCGAACTGGTGGCCGAGCACCGGCCCGAAAGCGTCGCCGTCGAGCGGGTTTTCGCCCAGCACAACGTTCAGACGGTGATCGGCACCGCCCAGGCCAGCGCGGTCGCCGTTCTGGCCGGCGCGCGGGCCGGTCTGCCCGTCCAGACGTACACGCCGAGTGAGGTCAAGGCGGCCGTCACCGGCTCCGGCACGGCGGGCAAGGCACAGGTCACGGCCATGGTCACCCGGCTCCTGCAGCTCGACGCGCCACCCAAGCCGGCCGACGCCGCCGACGCCCTCGCCCTCGCCATCTGCCACATCTGGCGTGGCGGCACCCGCGCCCGGATCCAGGCCGCGGCCCTCGCCGCCGCCCGCAAAGCTCACCAGGGGAGAGTCCGCCGATGATCGCAAGCGTGCGCGGGGTGGTGGCGGCGATCGCGCCGGACAGCGCCGTCATCGAGGTCGGCGGCGTCGGCCTGCAGGTGCAGTGCGCCCCCGGCACCCTGGCCAACCTGAAGGCGGGAGCCGAGGCGCGGCTGGCCACCAGCATGGTCGTACGCGAAGACTCTCTGACCCTCTACGGCTTCGCCGACGACGACGAGAAGCATCTGTTCGAGTTGCTCCAGACGGCCAGCGGCGTCGGCCCCCGGCTGGCCCAGGCCGTGCTGGCCGTGCACCAGCCCGAGACGGTGCGCCGGGCCATCGCCGGCGGCGACCTGGCCACCCTGACCCGGGTCCCCGGCATCGGCAAGAAGGGCGCCGAACGCATGGTGCTCGAACTCCGCGACAAGATCGGCGCCCTGCCCGCGGCCGACGGTGTCCCGGCCGGCCTGCTCAACGGCGCCTGGCAAGATCAAGTACGCCAAGGCGTGCTCGCCCTCGGCTGGTCCGCCGCCCAGGCCGACCAGGCCGTGGCTGCCGTCGCCGAGTCCATCGACGGCGAGGTCCCGCCCGTCCCGATGCTGCTGCGCCAGGCGATCCGCCTGCTGGGCAAGGCCCGATGAGCGACCTGGTCTCGGCCACCGCCGGCGACGACGACCTCGACGCCGAAGCCAGCGTCCGCCCTCGCCGCCTGGCCGAGTTCATCGCCCAGCACCGCGTCCGCGACCAGCTCGACCTGCTCCTCAAGGGCGCGATGGGCCGCGGCACCCCACCCGACCACATCCTGCTCTCAGGGCCTCCCGGCCTGGGTAAGCCGGTGTCGGTGGACGCGCTGGTCCTGATGGGCGACGGCTCCCGCCGCCGTCTCGGCGACATCGTGGTGGGCGATCAGGTGATCACCCGCACCGGCGCCCCGGCCGCTGTCCTGGCCGTGCACGAGCAGGGCGAACTCGACTCCGTGCGCATCCGCACCACCTCGGGCCGAGAGGTCGTCGCGGCCCCCGACCACCCCTTCTGGACGACCGAGGGCTGGGTCAAGGCAGGCGACCTCACCCCGGACGACGTGCTGGCCAACGTTCTCGCCCCGGCCACCGTGGCCGAGAGCGCCGAGGAGACCGACGAGTTCCGCCTGGCCGGCTACATGATCGGCGGCGGTTCCACCAGCAACCAGGTCACCTTCACCGGCGGCGATGCCGTCGTGCTGGACGACTTCCGCGCGGTGTGTGACCGCCTCGGCTACTCGTACAAGACCCGACCGAACTCAGCCCGCAGTGAGCTGGTGTGCATTTCCGGGCTGAAGCCCTGGCTCACCGAGACCGGGCTGATCGACAAGACGGCCTGGCCCAAGCGCGTTCCGGGTTTTGTCTTCCGAGGCGACGAGTGGCAGGTCAGCGCCTTCCTGGCGGCCTATTTCGCTTGTGACGGCACGGTCAGCCGACGTGGTCGTGATCGCTATGACGTCGTCATCGAGTACTACAGCGTCTCCCGCAGGCTGCTCGAGGACGTCCAGCACCTGTTGCTCAGGCTCGGCATCCAGTCGCGACTGAAGCTCAAACGTGGCAGTTACCAGGGCCGTCTTCACGAGTCGTGGCGGTTGTCGATCACCAGCCAGGACGACGCGGCGCGCTTCGCCGAGCGGGTCACGCCCATCGGTGAGCGGGGCGTGCGGCTGCGCGAGTGGGCGCCGCGGCGAGACCGGTTCGACGAGCGGCTCGCGCCCGACAGGGTGGCTTCCGTCGAGGGTGCCGGGCTGACCGAGTGCCGTTGTCTGACCGTGGCCGACGACCACACGTTCACCGTGAACGACCTGGTCGTGCATAACACCACGTTGGCCAACATCGTGGCGGCTGAACTGGGGACGGGGATCCGGACGACGAGTGGGCCGGTGATCGAGCGGTCGGGGGATCTGGCCGCGATCCTGACCAGCCTCGGGCCGGGGGATGTGCTGTTCATCGACGAGATTCACCGGATCGCCAAGCCGGCCGAGGAGCTGCTCTACAGCGCGATGGAGGACTTCCGCGTCGACGTCGTGGTGGGCAAGGGGCCGGGGGCCACCGCCATTCCGCTCGATGTGGAGCCGTTCACGCTGGTGGGGGCGACCACGCGGGCCGGGTTGCTGTCGGGGCCGATGCGGGACCGGTTCGGGTTCGTGGCTCATCTCGACTTCTACTCGCCGGCCGATCTCGACTCGTTGCTGCACCGGTCGGCCCGGATTCTCGGGGTGCCGATCACGGCCGAGGGCGCGGCCGAGATCGCGGGGCGGTCGCGGGGGACCCCGCGTATCGCGAACCGGCTGCTGCGGCGCGTCCGCGACTACGCCGAGGTGCGCGCCGACGGCGTGGTGACCGAGGAGACGGCGCGGGCCGCGCTCAAGGTGTACGACGTGGACGCTCTCGGGCTCGACCGGCTCGACCGGGCCGTGCTGCGGGCGCTGATCGACTCGTTCCGGGGCGGGCCGGTCGGCCTGTCCACGCTGGCCGTGGCCGTGGGGGAGCAGTCCGACACGGTCGAGGAAGTCTGCGAGCCTTTTCTTGTACGGGCGGGGCTGCTCGCCCGCACGCCGCGCGGCCGGGTCGCCACCGAGGCGGGCTGGGCCCATCTGGGAAAGGTGCCACCCTCGGGCACGATCCAAGGGGATTTGTTCGCACGGGATGCATGAAATCCCCTCGTAATGCGAACGTGATGTGTGCCGCATTCGGAACTCCCAGGTTGACCGATTAGACTCGCCGCCGTTCAACCGGGATGTGTTTATCGCCGGCGGTACGTGGTGTTCCGCGTCACCGGCGGCCAACGGAAGGCTTATTCGTGATCCAGGCAGCCGAGGCATCCGGGGGCGGCAGCTTCACCCCGCTGCTCCTCATCGTTCTGCTCTTCGCCGTCATGTATTTCCTGATGATCCGGCCGCAGCAGAAGCGTCGTCGCGAGGCTCAGCAGATGCAGAACGCGCTCGGCCCCGGTGACCGCATCGTCACCATCGGCGGTCTGCACGGCAGCGTCGTCGCCGTCGCCGACGACGTCGTCACCCTCGAGATCGCCGACGGCGTGCACGTCGACTTCGCGCGCCCGGCCATCGCCCGCGTCGTGTCGCAGACGGCCGTTCCGGCCGAGGCCCCGGCGGAGGAAGTGGTCGAGGAGCCCGTCGTGGAGGAGCCGATCGTCAATCCGGTCACCGACACGCGCAAGAAGGACTGACAACTAAGTCGTAGTACCCCTCGGGCCGGCCCGCGCGGCATTCTGCCGCCGGGCCGGTTCGTCGGGCCCGCGCGTGGCCGCAGCCAACCGCGCGAAGCGGACGTTAGACTCCACGACCGCATTAACCACCTCAGGACGCCGTAAACACAGGGAGATCGAAAGCCGTGGCACGACCACCACAGGGACAGATGCATCCCGGACGGCAGCTTGCCGTGCTCGGCGCGCTCTTCGTCGTCCTTTATCTGCTCGTCTTCTTCGCGGGTGGGGCCAGCGGCTCCTTCACCGACCGCCTGCACCCGAAGCTCGGCCTCGACCTGGTGGGTGGCACGCAGGCCACCTACATCGCCTCGGTCGAGGGCAACCAGGTGCCGCCGAAGGCGAACATGGAGCAGGCCCGCGACATCATCGAGGAGCGGGTCAACGCCCTCGGCGTGTCCGAGGCCGAGGTGGTCATCCAGGGTGACCGCAACATCGTCGTCTCGCTCGCCGGCAAGGCCGACGACCAGCTCAAGGACCTGTCGCAGGCGGCCCAGATGCGGTTCCGCATGGTTGTCGGCGCGACCGGGGACGCCTCCGCGGTCGCCCTGAACCCGCCGACGGCCCAGCCCAGCGCCCCGGCTTCCGCGCCGGGCAGCGCGCCCGCGAGCGCGCCCGCCTCGGGTGGCGCCAGCGCCCCCGCGGTCGGCAGCAGCCCGTCGACCGGTGGCCAGGGTGGCGGCGCGCCCGCCCCCAGCGCCACGCCGAGCGCCCCCGCGCCGACGCCCAGCGCGGCCGCCGACGCCCCGGTCAGCGCGGACACGCAGCAGCAGCGCGACGCGGTCGAGAAGAAGATCGGCGCCGCCGCCTGGTCCGCCGCCGAGAAGCTGACCGCCCCGGTCGACCTGAGCGCCGACCCCAAGGCCGGTCTGCCGTTCGCGAACTTCGGCAAGCTGTCCGGCGACGAGGTCAACGTGCTGACCCCGCAGATGCAGTTCAACGTGCCGACGATCGGCTGCCGGCAACTCGAGGACCGGCCGAACGGCGCCATCGACGCCGTCGGCTCGCAGGCCGTCGCCTGCTACCAGGGCGGCAAGGTGCTGCTCGACAAGGCGCCGGTCGTCGGTGAGGACATCTCCAAGGCGAGCCCGCAGCTCGACCAGCAGACCGGTCAGTGGGTCGTCTCGCTCGACTTCACCAGCGCCGGCTCGGCCAAGTGGGCCGCGCTGACCCGGCAGGCGTTCGAGGCCACCTCGAGTGCCCCCTGCTTCGTCGCCGCGCAGTCGCTGTACGGCCAGGTCGACCACTGCGCCGTCGCCGTGGTGCTCGACAAGAACGTCATCTCGGCCCCGCAGATCCAGGGCGTGCTGACCGGCACCTCGCAGATCACCGGCCAGTTCAACTCGGGCTCGGCCCGGCAGCTGGCCGACCAGCTCAACTTCGGCGCGCTGCCGGTCACCTTCTCGTCGGGCCCGGCCCAGACGGTGTCGGCGACCCTGGGCATCCAGCAGCTGCAGGCCGGTCTGCTGGCCGCCGCGATCGGCATGGGCCTGGTCGCGATCTACGCGTTCTTCTACTACCGCCTGCTCGGCTCCGTGATCTTCCTGAGCCTGATCCTGTCCGGTCTGCTGACCTTCGGCGCGCTGGTGTTCCTCGGGCGGACGATGGGCTTCACCCTGACCCTGGCCGGTATCGCCGGCTTCATCGTGTCGCTGGGTGTCGCGGCCGACTCGTTCGTCATCTACTTCGAACGTCTGAAAGACGAGATCCACGAGGGTCGAAGTCCGCGCAGTGCGGTGCCCCGGGCCTGGGCGCGCGCACGGCGGACGATCATCTCGGCGAACACGATCACCATCCTCGCCGCCGTGGTTCTCTACATCGTCTCGGTCGGCGCGGTTCAGGGCTTCGCGTTCGCGCTCGGCCTGTCGACCGTCCTCGACCTGGTCGTGGTGTTCCTGTTCCGCCACCCGATCATGACGATGTTCGCGCGGACCAAGGCGTTCCTGTCGCCGCGGGTCAGTGGCCTCGGCCGCGTCCTGCGCAACGCCACGACCGATCCCAAGGAGGCCTGAGATGGCCCGCCAAGGTCTTGCCGCCCGCCTGTACGCGGGTGAGGCGAACGTCAACGTCATCGGCCGGCGCAAGCTGTGGTTCATCATCGCCGCCGCGCTCGTCGCCATCTCGATCGGCAGCATCGCGATCAAGCAGTTCCACCTGGGCATCGAGTTCGCCGGTGGCACCTCGTTCAGCGTCCCGGCCGTGGTCGGCGACAAGGAGCTGAGCCAGGCCGAGGTGTCCGACGCGGTCGAGCGGGCCATCCAGGGGGCCGACCCGGCGGCCGAGGTCGGCGCCGCGCAGCGGGTCGGCACGGCCGGCGGCACGCCCACCTACACCGTCCGGGCCTCGGCGATGACCGCACAGCAGGCCGAGCAGGCCAAGGCGGCCCTGGTCGCCGATCTGGGGGTCAGTCCCGAGGAGGTCAGCGACGACCAGGTCTCGGCGGCCTGGGGTGGCCAGGTGACCAGGCAGGCCCTGCTGGGTCTGGTCATCTTCCTGGTGCTGGTGATGGTCTATCTGGTCGTCCGGTTCGAGTGGCGGATGGCGGTGGCGGCGCTCAGCTCGCTGCTGCTCGACCTGATCGTCACCGCGGGTGTGTACTCGCTGGTCGGCTTCGAGGTCACACCGTCCACGGTGATCGGCTTCCTGACGATTCTGGGTTATGCGCTCTATGACGTGGTGGTGGTGTTCGACAAGATCCAGGAGAACACCCGCGGCATCACGGCCAGCAGCGTGCGCACCTACAACGAGGCGGCCAACCTCGCGGTCAACCAGACCTTGATGCGGTCGCTCAACACCGGTCTGGTGGCGCTGCTGCCGGTCGGCGGTCTGCTCTTCATCGGGGCCGGCCTGCTCGGCGCGGGCACGCTGAAGGACCTCGGCCTGGTGCTGTTCGTCGGCATGGGCTTCGGCGTCATCGCGTCGATCCTGTTCGCGGCCCCGGTGCTCACGGTGCTCAAGGACCGCGAGCCGAGGATCAAGGCGCACACGGCCCGGGTGCTCGCCCGCCGGGCCGGCGCCCGCTCCGGCGACGTCGCCCCGCGCGGCGAGCGTACGGGCCGGGACGCCAACGTCGCCGACTCCGACGAGACGGCTCCGGCGCTGGCCTCGGCCGCCCCGCGGCCGGGCAGCCGGCCGACGGCCAAGCGCAACACGAACCGCGGCGGCAACCGGCCCGGTGGGGCCGGTAACCGGCCCAGCGGGGGCACCAAGCGTCGCTGACGTAGCACTACCGCGAAGGGGCAGCCGGTGATCCGGCTGCCCCTTCGCGGTCGTTAGGCTGTCGCGCGTGACCGATGAGAACCCACGCCCGACCGGCGACAGCGGCCCCGATCTGGCCGCGGTGGTCGCGGGCGGCACGATCGACGTGCCCGATTTCCCCAAGCCGGGCATCGGCTTCAAGGACCTGATGCCGCTGTTCGCCGACGGGCGGGCGTTCCACGAGGTGATCGACGGGATCGTCGCCCACTACGGGGCCGACTCGTTCGACGTGGTGGCCGGGGTCGAGGCGCGCGGGTTCGTGGTGGCGGCGGCCATCGCGTACGCGGCCGGGGTGGGCGTCGTGCCGGTGCGCAAGGCGGGCAAGCTGCCACGGCCGGCCCTGGCCGCCTCGTACGAGCTCGAGTACGGCGAGGCCACCCTCGAGGTGCACGAGGACGCGTTCATCGCCGGACAGCGCGTCCTGGTGGTCGACGACGTGCTCGCCACCGGGGGCACGGCGGGCGCGGCCCTCGATCTGGTCGAGCGGGCGGGCGGCACGGTCGTGGGTTTCACCGTGTTGATGGAGTTGGCCTTCCTGAAGGGCCGCGAGCGGCTGAAACCCCGCGCGGTCCACGCCCTGCTGACCGTTTGATGGGGCTTTGCCGCTGTCGCGGCCGCTCTTTCGGAGGTTCGGCCGCGCCATCGGGGAAGACTGTGCGGGTAGGATGGCGTTCTTAACCAGGTGACCAACCCTGGCATTGGTGGACTTCTCCGGTCGGCGACGACCGGCCAGGTCCCGAGTGAAGGTGTAGGGAGGCCGGTGTCCAGCGACGTCGTCCCTCCGGCGGAGGGCGCGGTGCAGCCGACCGAGGACTCACAAAACGGTGCGGGCGCCCCGGTGCCCGCTGATGAGGCACGGCCGGCGGAGGCGCCCGATTCCGACGCCACCCAGCCGATGCCTCCGGCCGAGGCGCCGCAACCCGGCTTCGGCACGCTGGCCGGTGCGCCCACGGGCCGGCGCGTGCGGGCCCGGCTGGCGCGCTTCAACGCGCCCTGGCAGAGCACGCAGGTCAGCGAGGTGCTCGAGCCGCTGATCGCCACCCACCGGGCCAGCCACCCCAAGGCCGACGGGCGGATGCTCCAGCGCGCCTTCGACGTGGCCGCCCGCTGGCACTCCGGTCAATACCGCAAATCGGGCGACCCTTACATCACCCATCCGCTGGCCGTGGCGACGATCCTGGCCAACCTCGGCATGGACACGACCACGCTGGTCGCGGCCCTGCTGCACGACACGATCGAGGACACCGACTACTCGCTCGAGCAGATGCGCAGCGACTTCGGCGGCGAGGTCGCGCTGCTGGTCGACGGCGTGACCAAGCTCGACCGGGTCAAGCTGGGCGACGCGGCCAAGGCCGAGACCATCCGCAAGATGGTCGTCGCGATGGCCAAAGACCCGCGCGTGCTGGTGATCAAGCTGGCCGACCGGCTGCACAACATGCGCACGCTGACCTTCCTCCCGCGTCCCAAGCAGGAGCAGAAGGCCAAAGAGACGCTCGAGATCCTGGCCCCGCTGGCCCACCGCCTGGGCATGAACACGATCAAGTGGGAGCTGGAGGATCTCGCCTTCGGCACCCTGTTCCCGAAGCGGTTCGAAGAGATCAACCGCCTCATCGGCGAGCACCAGCCGCAGCGTGAGGCGCTGCTGCGCCAGGTCACCAACCGGGTCAGCCTCGACCTGAAGTCGGCCAAGATCAAGGCCGAGACGACCGGCCGCCCCAAGCACCTGTACTCGATCTATCAAAAGATGATCGTGCGGGGCCGCGACTTCAACGACATCTACGACCTGGTCGGCGTGCGCATCCTGGTCGACACGGTCCGCGACTGTTACGCCGCGCTGGGCGTCATCCACGCGAACTGGCAGCCGGTGCCGGGCCGGTTCAAGGACTACATCGCGATGCCGAAGTTCAACATGTACCAGTCGTTGCACACGACGGTCATCGGCCCGACCGGCAAGCCGGTCGAGATGCAGATCCGCACCTTCGCGATGCACCGCACGGCCGAGTTCGGCATCGCCGCGCACTGGAAGTACAAGGAGCAGAAGGGCGCGACGATCGTCGGCCCGCCGGCCCACATCGACGAGATGACCTGGCTGCGGCAGCTGCTCGACTGGCAGCGCGAGGCGAGCGACCCGTCCGAGTTCCTCGACGCGTTGCGCTTCGACCTGTCCAGTCAAGAGGTGTACGTCTTCACGCCCAAGGGCGACGTCATCCCGCTGCCCACCGGCTCGACCCCGGTCGACTTCGCGTACGCCGTGCACACCGAGGTCGGGCACAAGTGCATCGGGGCCCGGGTCAACGGCAAGCTGGTGCCGCTCGAGTCGACGCTGTCCAACGGCGACGTCATCGAGATCTTCACGTCGAAGTCGGCCAACGCCGGCCCCACGCAGGACTGGCTCGGCTTCGTCAAGAGCCCCCGGGCCCGTACCAAGATCAGGCAGTACTTCAACAAGGAGCGGCGCGAAGAGGCGATCGAGGACGGCAAGGAGGCGATCGTCAAGGCGATGCGCAAGCAGGGGCTGCCCCTGCAACGCATGCTGACGAACGAGAACCTCACGACGATCGCCCGCGACCTGCACCTGGCCGATGTCGCCTCGCTCTACGCGGCCATCGGCGAGAGCACCGTGTCGGCCCAGTCGGTCGTGCAGAAGCTGGTCGCCGGCTTCGGCGGTGAAGAGGGCGCGGTCGAGGACATCGCCGAGACCGCCGTCGCGACCCGCCCGCCCCGCAACCGCAGCACGGCGCAAGACCCGGGCGTGGTCGTCAAGGGCGTCAGCGACGTGTGGGTCAAGCTGGCCCGCTGCTGCACCCCGGTGCCGGGCGACGCGGTGTTCGGCTTCGTCACCCGCTCGGGCGGCGTCAGCGTCCACCGGGAGGACTGCGCCAACGCCGAAGACCTGCGTGACCAGGAGGAGCGCGTCGTCGAGGTGACATGGAAGCCGACCAGCGCGTCCACCTTCCTGGTGGCCATCCAGGTCGAGGCGCTCGACCGGCACAAGCTGCTGGCCGACGTCACCCGGGTGCTGTCCGAGGAGCGGGTCAACATCCTGTCGGCCACGGTCACCACGACCCGCGACCGGGTGGCGGTCAGCCGCTTCACGTTCGAGATGGCCGACCCGAAACACCTGGGCCACCTGGTCGCCGCCGTTCGCAAGGTCGACGGCGTCTTCGATGCCTACCGCGTGACGTCCGGCGCATAGCCAAAAAGCGCATAGTCAAAAAGGCGCGTAGTCAAAAAGAAAGGCCCCCGCCGCGGCGGGGGCCTTTCTTCATGAGTGGATCAGGCCGCAGCCATCGTCAGCGACTTGATGGTGACCTCCTTCTTCGGGTGGCCACCCCCCGCGGTCTGCGCGAACGCGCCGTCGTCGCCGGCCTTGACCACGCCCTTGACCAGGTCGAGGCCCTCGGTGATCGTGCCGAGCAGCGTGTAGTTCGCGGGCAGCTGCGTGTCTTCCGAGCAGATGAAGAACTGGCTGCCGGTGCTGCCGGGCTGGCCGGTGTTGGCCATCGCGATCGAGCCCGCCGGGTACGGCTTGGTGGTGTCGGTCGGCAGGTTCTCTTCCGCCATCGTGTAGCTCGGGCCGCCCTGGCCGTCGGTCTCGCGCCAGCCCTTGCCGGACGCGAACGGGTCGCCGCACTGCAGCACCTTGAAGGTCGCCTCGTTGACCAGGCGGTGGCACTTCGAGTTGTCCCAGAACTTCTTGCTCGCGAGGAACTCGAAGCTGGCCGCAGTGCAGGGCACCTTCGACTTGTCGACGGTCGCCTTGATGACGCCGAGGTTGGTGTCCATGGTCAGGATGTCCTGGCCGGTGTTGGGCGCGGTCGCCGGCGGGGTGCCGACGTCCTTGACCTTGCCGCCGCCGCCCGCGTCGGGCGTCCAGGTGCACGCGACCTGACCGGCCGGGACGTTCGCGGCCGCCGTGGGGGTGTCGGCCTTGTCGTCGTCACCGCCGATCGAGGTCACGATCCACA
This sequence comes from Paractinoplanes aksuensis, assembly GCF_024137025.1. Lineage (GTDB taxonomy): Bacteria > Actinomycetota > Actinomycetes > Mycobacteriales > Micromonosporaceae > Actinoplanes > Actinoplanes aksuensis. The sequence continues at coordinate 30,858 of NZ_JAMYJR010000052.1, read as the reverse complement.
CCGCGGCGCCGGCGATCAGCACCACGGCGATCGCCGAGCCGATGATGGCCTGGCGCTGCCGGCGCTTGCGGGCGGCCGCGGAACGCTCGGCCATCTCTTTCTCGAGACGGGCCCGCGCCGCCGCGCGCTGCCGGTCCTTGATCGACGACACGGTGTTCCTCCTGCTGATATGTCGGCCTGGGGCTGGGCTCAGGACTGGGTGCTGGCCGAAGGGGCTGCGGACGCCGGGGCGTCGCCGACGGTCAGGGTCTTGATGGTGATCTTCTGGGTCGGCTTGACCTTGTCGCCGGTGCTGTTGGCCGTGGTGGGGATCTTGGCCAGCTTGTCCACGGTCGCCTGCCCGCCCGTCACCTTGCCGACGATCGAGAACTCCGGCGTGGCGGGGGAGTAGTCCTTGGTGAAGATCAGGAACTGGCTGCCGTTGGTGCCCGGCGGGTTGCCGATCAGGGCGACGGTGCCCTTCGGATAGAGCGGCGTCTTCGCATCCGGAGCGGCCGAGGCGCTGGGGTCGGGGCCGGTCGGCACGTTCTCGTTGTAGACGCTGTACGTGGGGCCACCGAGGCCGGTGCCGGACGGGTCGCCGCAGCGGACCGCCCCGTACGAGGTGATCTCGTGGCAGTCGGTGTTGTCGTAGAACTTCTTGCTCGCCAGGTACGTGATGTCGGCCGTGCCGCAGGGCGAGACCTCGCTGTCGAGGCCGACCACGATCGGCTCGCCCTGACTGGTGCTGATCGTCATCGTCTGGGTGCCGAGCGTCGGGATGTCCTTGGTCGGCGGCGTGCCCACGTCCTTGAGGTTCGAGTTCGTGGACGCGTTCTGCGGGGTCCAGAGACAGATGTCCTGGTCGGCTGCCTCGGTGGTCTCGTCGGAGTCGAACGCCCCGCCGATCCAGGCCACGCCGGCCACGATGAGCAGCACTGCCACCGCCGAGCCGGCGCCCGCGAGCAACCGCCGTCGGCGATTCTCTTTCGCGGCCCGTCGCACCATCTGCCGATCGAGCTTCGCCCGCGCCAGCTTGCGCTGCCGGTCCCTGCTGGATGCCACCGAAGACTGTCCTCTCGAACGACCGTGTCACACGCCCGCAAGAGTGTACGGGTACCTCCTGAGAAAGTGGTGTGCGCCCGCCCGACTAGGATCGTTACGATTCGTACCTGTTCCGCACGAGGAGGGCCCGACGTGCTCGTCACCAGCTTCGAGGCCCAGGCGTTCGGCACCAATTGTTATGTGGTGGCCACCGCTCCGGGCGAGCAGTGCCTGATCGTCGATCCCGGCATCGGCGTGCTCGACCAGCTCGACGAGGTGATCGCGGAGCACCGTCTGTTCCCGGCCGCCGTGCTGCTGACTCACGGCCACCTCGACCACTCCTTCTCGGTCGCCCCGGTGTGCGGTGCGCGCGGCATCACCGCGTACGTGCACCCGGCCGACACCGAGATGCTGGCCGACCCGTCCAAGGGCCTCGGCATGAACGTCGACCAGCTCTTCGGGGGCCGGCTGACCTATTCGGAGCCCGACGACGTCGCCCTGCTGACCGACGGCGAGACGATGGTCCTGGCCGGCCTCGAGGTGACCGTCGACCATGCGCCCGGCCATACCGGCGGGTCGGTGCTGTTCCGCCTGCCCGGCGCGAGCTCGTCCTTCGACGCGGACCAGGTCTGCCTGTCCGGGGATGTGCTCTTCGCCGGCTCGATCGGACGCACCGACCTGCCGGGCGGCAGCACCGAGACGATGATGACCAGCCTGCGGACCAAGATCCTGCCGCTGGCCGACGACACCGTCGTCCTGCCCGGCCACGGACCGGCCACCACCATCGGCCGTGAGCGCGCCCAGAACCCGTACCTGCGGGAACTGGTGGCAGCGCCCGGTCGTGGGCTTTAGCGAAATTCCAAGGAGACTCTGAGCAATGCCCATTTCCGGCTTTCCCGAATGGATGCCGCCCCAGCGCATGATCGAGCAGCGGGTCCTCGACCGGATCCGTTCCACCTTCGAGCTGTACGGCTTCTCCCCCCTTGAAACCCGCTCCGTCGAGCCCCTCGAGACCTTGGTCAGCAAGGGCGAGACCTCGAAGGAGGTCTACCTGCTGCGCCGCCTGCAGGCCGACGAGAACGCCAAGGACGACGACAGCCTCGGCCTGCACTTCGACCTGACCGTGCCGTTCGCCCGGTTCGTGGTCGAGAACGCGGGCAAGCTGCAGTTCCCGTTCCGGCGCTACCAGATCCAGAAGGTGTGGCGCGGCGAGCGCCCGCAGGAGGGCCGCTACCGCGAGTTCCTGCAGGCCGACATCGACGTGGTCAACCGCGGTGAGCTGCCGTTCCACTACGACACCGAGATGCCGCTGGTGATCGGGGACGCGCTCAGCGGCCTGCCCATCCCGGCGATCCGGATCCAGGTCAACAACCGCAAGGTGTGCGAGGGCTTCTATCGGGGGCTCGGCCTCGCCGATACCGCCCAGGTTCTGCGTACGGTGGACAAGCTCGACAAGATCGGCCCGGCGCGCGTGGCCGAGGCGCTGATCGAGACCGCCGGCGCGACCCGGGCCCAGGCCGAGGCGTGCCTCGAGCTGGCCGCCATCTCGGCCGAGGACGGCTCCTTCGTGGACGCCGTGCGCAAACTCGGGGTGGACGACCCGCTGCTCGACGAGGGCCTGAACGAGCTGCTGCAGGTGGTCGAGACGGCCCGCGAGAACGCGCCCGGCCTGGTCGTGGCCGAGTTGAAGATCGCGCGCGGCCTCGACTACTACACCGGCACGGTCTACGAGACCCAGCTGCGCGGGTACGAGCGGTTCGGCTCGGTCAGCTCGGGCGGCCGCTACGACAACCTGGCCGCGTCCGGCAACGAGCGGTTCCCGGGGGTGGGCTACTCGATCGGCGTGTCCCGCATGCTCGGCGTGCTCTTCGGGCAGAACGCCCTGAGCGTGTCGCGGTCGGTGCCGACCTGCGTGCTGGTGGCCCTGCCCAATGAAGATCAACGACCCGATTGCGTACGCATCGCGAGCGCCCTGCGTCGCCGGGGCATCCCGACCGAGGTCGCGCCGTCGGCGGCCAAGTTCGGCAAGCAGATCCAGTACGCCGACCGCCGGGGCATCCCGTACGTCTGGTTCCCGGGCGAGCCCGACACGGTGAAGGACATCCGGTCCGGCGATCAGGTCGAGGCCGACGCCGCCGCCTGGCTGCCCCCGGCCGGCGATCTGCACCCGGTGATCTCCGCCGGCTGACCGGTCCCGCGTATCCTTCCCTACGGTGCCGTAAGTTACGGCACCGTAGGGAGTGATCGCCATGCCGCTGGACCAGACTTCGCTTCTCATCGAACTGGAGCCGGTCGTGGCCACCAACCTCGACCGCCACCTGTCCCTGGCCAAGGAGTGGTTCCCGCACGAGTACGTGCCGTGGAGCGAGGGCCGCACGTTCGACGGCCTGCTGGGCGGCGAGCCCTACCAGCCGACCGACTCGCCGCTGCCCGACGTGGCCCGGACGGCCCTGATCGTCAACCTGCTGACCGAGGACAACCTGCCCTCGTACCACCACGAGATCGCCACGCTGTTCGGCCGCGACGGCGCCTGGGGCACCTGGGTGCACCGCTGGACGGCCGAGGAGGGCCGCCACGGCATCGCCCTGCGCGACTACCTGACGGTCACCCGGGCCGTCGACCCGGTCGAGCTGGAGCGGGCCCGCATGACCCACATGGAGGCGGGCTACTCCAACGGGCACCCCGACGAGATCCTGCACTCGATCGCGTACGTGGCCTTCCAGGAGCTCGCGACCCGCATCTCGCACCGCAACACCGGCAAGGCCACCGGCGACCCGATCGCCGAGCAGCTGCTGGCCCGGGTGGCGGCCGACGAGAACCTGCACATGGTCTTCTATCGCAACCTGCTGGCGGCCGCTTTCGACCTGGACCCCAACCACGCGATGCGCGCCGTCACCGACGTGGTGGCCGCGTTCGAGATGCCCGGGGCCAACATCGAGGGCTTCGGCCGCAAGGCCCTCTCGATCGCCCTGGCCGGCATCTACGATCTGCGCCAGCACCGCGACGAGGTGCTCCAGCCGGTGCTGCGCCAGTGGAACGTCTTCGGTCGCACCGACCTCGACGGCGACGGCGAGAAGGCCCGCGAGGAGCTGGCCGCGCACATGGACTCCCTCGAGGTGCAGGCCGCCCGCTTCGAGGAGAAGCGCGAGGCCCGCCGCCTGCGCCTCGAGAAGCGCTAGGCGAGCGGGAACAGCATGCAGCTCGACATGGCCTGAGCCGCCAGCCGGCCCGAGGCGTCGGTCAGGCGGGCCTCGGCCAGGGCCGTGCGGCGGCCGCTCTGCAGCACCGACCCGACGCAGGTCAGCCGGCCCGAGGCCAGGGTGATCGGGCGCAGGAACTTCACGTTCAGGTCGAGGCTGGTGTAGCCGACGCCGGCCGGCAGGGTGCTGTGGACCGAGCAGGCGGCGGCCGTGTCGAGCAGGGTCGAGATGACGCCGCCGTGCATCGAGCCCAGCGGGTTGTAGTGGAACTCCTGCGGGTCGAGCTCCAGGGTCACCGACCCGAACTCGGCCTTCAGTGAGGCCAGGTCGATCAGCTGCATGATCGGCGGGGCCGGCAGCGAGCCGTCGCCCATGCCCTGCAGCAGCTCGAGGCCGGTGCGCCGACCGACCAGGTCGGCGTGGAGCGAGGGGTCGGTCCAGCTGAAGGTCCGCGACCGCTGAGTCTGCGTCATGGACGCAGGCTCGCATCCGCTTGCTGGGTCTGTCCAGTGGACCTAGCCTTCTGTCATGAGTTCCACAGCGGCGCCCGAGGCGCTGGACTGGTCGGTCGACACGTGCACGGTCGCGCGGGCGATGGAGATCCTGGGCGAGAAGTGGACCGTGGTCGTGCTGCGCGACGTGTTCTCGGGCATCCGGCGGTTCGACGACATGCGGGTCCGCACCGGCATCCCGCGCCAGGTGCTCACCAACCGGCTGGCCCGGCTCGTCGAGGCCGGGGTGCTGCGCCGGGTGCCCTATCAGGAGCCGGGGGCGCGGGCTCGCCACGAGTACCGGCTGACGCCCAAGGGCTTCGACCTCTACCCGGTGCTGATCGCGGTGGCCGAGTGGGGCGACCGCTACCTGGCCGACCCCGAGGGCCCGCCGCTGGTCTACGAGCACCGCGACTGCGGCGGGCGGGCCCACGTCGAGATCCACTGCGACGCCGGGCACGGGATCGACGACGTCCGGCAAGTGTTGCCTAAGCCCGGGCCGGGAGCGCGCCGCCGATAGGTTCACCGGGTGGATTCACCCTGGGCGCCGCTGCGGGGCCGCGTGTTCCGGATGCTCTGGATCGCGGTGCTGGCCGGCAACGTCGGCACCTGGATGCAGACCGTCGGCGCGCAGTGGCTGGTGGTCGAGGAGCCCGACGCGGCCACCTGGACCAGCCTGGTGCAGACCGTGACGATGCTGCCGGTGCTGATACTCGCGCTACCGGCCGGGGCGATCGCCGATGTGCTCGACCGGCGGCGGTTGCTGATCGCCGTACAGACCGCTTTGTTCCTGGTCGGAGCCGGGCTGACCGTACTCACGACGCTCGGCCGGATGCCGCCGCCGCTGTTGCTGTTCTTCACTTTCCTGCTCGGGGTGGGCCAGGCGCTGACGCTGCCGACCTGGCAGGCCGTGATCCCCGAGGTCGTGTCGCGCGACGAGCTGCCCGCCGCGTCCGCGCTGGGGGCGGTCAACACCAACCTGGCCCGCTCGGCCGGTCCGGCGGTGGCGGGGCTGCTCGTGGCCCACATCGGGCCGGCCGCTGTCTTCGGGCTCAATGCGATTTCGTACGGCGTTTTCGTCGTGGCTCTGCTCGTCTGGCGTCGTCCGCCGCGCCGGGGGCCCAGCCACCCCGAGCGGTTCGGCCCCGCCGTGCGGGCGGGCGGCCGGTTCGTGCGGTACGCGCCGACCGTACGCAGGCTCTTGATCCGCGTCATTCTGTTCGTGGTTCCCGGCAGTGTGGTGTGGGGGCTGCTGCCCGTGGTGGCCCACCAGGAGCTGCACCTGGGCGCGAGCGGGTACGGCGTGCTGCTGGCCGCCCTGGGCGTCGGGGCGATCGCGGGGGCGCTGCTCATGCCCAGGATCCGCCGCGTGATGTCGGCCGACCGCCTGATCCTGGTGGCCGGTCTGGTCTACGGCGGGGCTCTGGTCGTGGTCGCGCTGGTGCCGCAGGAGATCCCGGTCGGCCTCGTGCTGGTGGCGGCCGGCGCGGCCTGGATGACGCTGGTCTCGCGGATGAACGCGACCCTGCAACTGCTGCTGCCGAACTGGGTGCGGGCCCGTGGTTTCGGCATCTACCAGGTCGTCTTCGCGGGGTCGCAGGCGCTCGGGGCGCTGGTGTGGGGTCAGGTCGCCGAGTGGGCCGGGCTGCCGGTCACCTTCATCGCGGCCGCCGTGTTGATGCTGGCCGGCACGGCGACCGTGCCGTGGCTGCCGGTGCACGAGCACGACGACGCCGATCGCAGCCCGGCCGTGTTCTGGGCCGAGCCCCACATCATGTTCGAGCCGCACGCCGACGAGGGGCCGGTGCTGGTCACCGTCGTCTATCGGGTGCGGGACGAGAAGGCGGACGATTTTGTCGCGGCGATGGACGCCGTACGCCTGACCCGGTTGCGCACCGGGGCCGTGCGCTGGGGTCTGTTCCGCGACGGCGAGGACCCGATCCGCTACGTCGAGGTCTATCAGGTGCCGACCTGGGAGGACCATCTGCGCCAGCACGAGGGCCGGTTGACCGGCAGTGACGAGCAGATCGAGCAGCGCGCCCTGGCCCTGGCCGACGGCCCGCCCGAGGTGAACCACCTGCTCCCGACCGACAAAGGCGATTAGCCGGATGTTTCGGTTTTGTTCCGATTAACCTCAGGAGTGGCCGCGCCGGCCCGCTGAGGGAGCTCCGCCATGAAGATCGAAAGCCTTCGCCGCCTGCGCGGACCGAACGTCTATCTGTCCCGCCCGGCCGTGGTCGCGCGCCTGCGGCTGGACCGGCTCACCGACGTCGAGACCTGCGACGTCACCGGCTTCCCGGAGCGCTTGCTGCGTGCGCTGCCGGGGCTGGCCGAGCACCACTGCGCGGCCGGGGCGCCCGGCGGATTCGTCAGCCGGCTGCGCGGCGGCACCTACTTCGGGCACGTCACCGAGCACGTCTGCCTCGAGCTGTCCCAGCTGATCGGCCGCGACGTCAGCTTCGGCCGCACGGTGTCGGCCGGCGAGCCCGGCTGCTACGACCTGATCCTGGAGTGCCCGGTCGACGAGTCGCCCGGTTCCGACGTGCCCCGCGACCTGCTCGAGGCCGCCGTCGAGCTGGTGCTGGCGGTCGAGGCGGGCCGCCCCGCGGCCCCCGACCTGGACGAGCTGGCGGCCCGGGCCGAGCGGGAGGCGGCCGGCCCCAGCACCCGCTCGATCATCGCGGCCGCCCGGCGGCGCGGCATCCCGGTCGAGCGGTTCGACGACCTGAGCCTGCTCCGGCTGGGCTGGGGCACCCGCCGCCGGATGGCCTGGGCCGCGATGACCGACCGGACCAGCGGCGTGGGCATCGACATCGCCGGGGACAAGCAGGTCACGCGCCGGCTGCTCGACGAGGCCGGGGTGCCGATGCCCGAGGGCGGGACGGCCCGGACGGTCGCCGAGGCGCTGCGCTGGCTCGACCGGCTGGGCGGCCCGGTCGTGGTCAAACCCCGGTGCGGCCGGCAGGGGGAGCACGTCGCGCTTCATCTGCGTACGACCGAAGAGGTCGAGCAGGCCTTCGCCGAGGCCGGCGGGGACGTGATCGTCGAGCGGCAGCTGGGCGGCCGCGACTACCGGGTGCTGGTCGTGGCGGGCGAGGTCGTGGCCGCGGCCGAGCGCATCGAGGCCCGGGTCGTGGGCGACGGCCACAGCACGATCGACGAGCTGATCGACGAGGTCAACGCCGACCCGCGGCGCGGGGTGGGGCACTCGCGGGCGCTGACCCGGGTCACCGCCGACCCGCGGATGCTCCAGCGGCAGGGCCTCGACGGTGACGGCGTGCCCGCCGCGGGTGTCGAGGTGCGGCTGGCGGCCACCGGCAACCTGTCGACGGGCGCCACCAGCTCCGACGTCACGGATCGGATCCACGACGACGTGGCCCGGCTCTGCCTGCGGGTCACCGCGCTGCTCGGGCTCGACATCGCCGGCATCGACCTGCGGCTGCCCGGCATCGACCGGCCGCTGCCCCCGGTGGCCGGCCGCGACGAGGTCACGGCCGGGGTGATCGAGGTCAACGCCGTACCGGGCCTGCGAATGCACCTGGCCCCGGTGCGCGGGCGCCCGCGGGACGTGGGCGACGCGATCGTGCGGGCGATGTTCCCGGCCGGGTCGGACGGGCGGATCCCGACGGTCGCGGTGACCGGCACCAACGGCAAGACGACGGTGGCCCGGATGACCGCCCACCTGCTGGCCGACAACGGCGTCCGGGTCGGGCTGGCCACCACCGACGACGTGCGGATCGACGGCCGGGTCGTCTACCGGGCCGACTCCACCGGACCGCTGTCGGCCCAGATGGTCCTGGGCGACCCCGGGGTGCAAGCGGCGGTGCTCGAGACGGCGCGGGGCGGGCTGCTGCGGCGCGGGATGGGCTACGACTGGTCCGACGTCGGGGTGCTGACCAACATCACCGCCGACCACCTGGGGCAGGACGGCCTGGTCACGGTCGAGGACCTGGCCCACGTCAAGGCGCTGGTGGCCGAGCGGGTGCGCGACGGCGGCACGCTGGTGCTCAACGCCGACGACCCGTGGGTGCGCTCGCTGGTCGACCGGCCCCGGGTGCGGGCCGACCGCAAGCGGATCGTCTGGTTCTCGCTCGACCCCGGCCAGCCCGTGCTGGTCGAGCACCTGGCCCGCGGGGCGACGGCGTACCTGCTGCACGACGGCTGGGTGGTGCAGCAGACCGGGGCCCGGCGGACGCCGCTGATCCGGGCGGCCGAGATCCCCGGCGCCTACGGGGGAGCGGCCCCGCACGTCGTAGCCAACGCCCTGGCCGCGATCGCGGCGGCTCGCGCGCTGGGCGCGGGGCAGGAGGCGGTGTGCCGGCGGCTGGCCGAGTTCGACCCGCCGGTCGACAACCCGGGCCGGGGCACGCTGCTGCGCCTCGACGACATCTCGGTATTTGTCGACTATGCACACAATCCCGCGGCGCTGGCGGCGACCCTGCGCACGCTGCACCGGCTGTGGGGCCCCGACCGCTGCGTCGCCGCCGTGACCCTGCCCGGCGACCGGCGCGACGACCTGCTCGCGGCGTGCGCCCAGGTGATCGCCGACGGCGTCTCGCGGGCCGTGCTGTACGAGGACGAGGACCCTCGCGGGCGCCGGCCGGGCGACGTGTCCGCTCTGATGGAACGCGAGATGCGCGCCCGCCGGCCCAAGCTGGCCGCCCTGCGGGCCCCCGACTGGCGGGACGCGGTGGCCGAGGCGCTGGGTCTGGCCGCCCCGGGCGACGTGGTGCTGGTGCTCTACGAGACCCTCGCGCCGGTGCTCGAGCTGCTGGCCGATCTCGGCGCTGTGCCCGCCGGCGAGGCCGTGCCCGCGCTGCCGGGCCGAGCGCCCCGGGCCACAGTGGCCCCGGGAAGGTCATTAATGGAGAACGATCGCGTTCCTATCCCCGGTTACCGCGGCTGAGAGTGATCGCCCCAGGTTGGCACGCCGAATAGGCTGATCAGACGAGGGGGCTGACCGTTCAGGCGGGGTTGCACAGGTAGATCCTTCAACAATTGCCCCAGGGTGATTAATTGTCGAAGTTGGGCGGTAATCGCGATGCGTGACGGCATTGCGACAGTTTGTTGAACAGTCCACTGTGGATGGCGGCAAAGTCTTCCTAGGAGAAACTTCCGATGAAGCGGGCATTTGCCATTAACTCGGTTTGATACGCCCGGAAATCAGTCAGGGATCCGACTTTCGGGTACTGGACGGACACCCGTAGCAGGTGCGATCGGACCCGAAACGGACTGTGACGATCCGCAGGTAAGACCACATGTGCACGGGATCGTTCGGGGGCCGATCATCGGCTAGCATCCCTTCCGTCGATGGGGAAAACCCGGCACCCGCCGGGCACCCCGACGCCGAGGGGCATGGCGGTGCAACTCGGTGTTTCTTCGAAGCGCGCATGTGGGGGCACATGAGCACGTCGGACCTGCCCGGTTCGAGTCTGCTGGCCGGTCGTTATCGACTGGTCGAGCGGCTCGGCGCCGGCGGGATGTCAGTGGTGTGGCGAGGCTTCGACGAAGTCCTCGGGCGCCAGGTCGCGGTGAAGGTCCTGCCACCGTCGACCAGTGCGGATCCGGCGTTCCGGCGCCGGCTGCGGGCGGAAGCTCAGGCTGCGGCCCGGCTCAGCCACCCAAATATTACGAATGTCTACGACTACGGCGAAGCGACCACCGTCGACGGTGAGCCGGTTCCCTACGTCGTCATGGAGCTGATCGACGGCGAATCGCTCGCCGCCGTGCTCGCGCGCGCTCGCAAGCTGCCCTGGCAGCACGCCGTGCGGATAACTGCGGAAGTCGCCGCGGCGCTGGCCGCGGCCCACTCCCGGGGCATCGTCCACCGTGACGTGACCCCGGCCAACGTCATGCTCACGGCCACCGGGGCCAAGGTGGTCGACTTCGGCATCTCGGCCCTGATCGGCGAGAACGACATCGACCCCGACGGCAGCCTGCTCGGCACGCCGGCCTACCTCGCGCCCGAGCGGCTCGAGGGCGGCCAGGTCAGCCCGGCGACCGACGTCTACGCGGTCGGCCTGCTCATCTACCGCACGCTCATCGGTCAGCTGCCGTGGGACGTCGGCACCACGACGGCGCTGCTGCGGGCTCACCAGTACACCGAGCCCGAGCCGCTGCCGCCCGTCGACGACCTGCCGCCCGAGGTGGACGCCCTGGTCGGGCGCTGCCTCGAGAAGCGCCCGGCCGACCGGCCGTCCAGCGCCGAGCTGGCCCACATCCTGGCCGGCATCTCGGCCGGGGCGCCCTCGGTGGCCCGTGGCTACGTGCCCGAATGGGCCGGCAGCGGCGAGGACACGACGATCCTGCCGTCGTCCCAGTCGTACGCCGAGATCCTCAAGGTGGCCGCGGCGGCCCAGGTGTCGCCCGCGCCCGCCGAGCCGGTTTCGCCGGCCGCCCAGGAGCCGGCCGCTTCGGCACCGGCCGCTTCGGCACTGGCGGCTTCGGCGCCGGCGGCCGAGGCTGCTCCGGTCCGTAACAGCCGCTTCGGTGAGCTGCCGTCGGGTCCGGTCTACAACGCCGCTCCGGCGGCCGCCGAGGGCGGTCTGCGCCCGGCGGTCGGCAACCAGCCGCCGTCCCCGCCCGACAAGGCGGCCCGGTCGGCCGCGCCGTCGTGGGCCGAGGGCCCGAAGACCCGTCGCATCTTTGTGATGACCTTCGCTGTGCTGCTGCTCGGTCTCGGCGCGTACACGTGGACCCTCACCGGCGGCGAGCCCGACGAGGCCAAGGGGGCGCTGCCCGCGCCCGCAACTCTTCCGCAGGATGCCCGGTGCGTGGTCAGCTACGCGGTCTGGTCCGACACCAAGGACCGGTTCAAGGCCCAGGTCACCGTGGCCAACCGCAACCAGAGGCCGGTCGAGGACTGGAAGCTCTGGTTCATCATGCCCGGCGACCAGGTCGTCTCCGGCGACGGCGACCTGTCGCTGACCCAGGAGGCGCCCGAGGGCGGTGCCATCACGGTCACCTCCGACGCGGCGATCGCCCCGCTCAAGACGGTGTCGCTGAAGATCAGCGGGCGTTACAAAGACAACAACACGCCGCCCATTGCGTTCTCGCTGAACGACTCGACCTGTGAGACGTTCGTGTCGGCCAAGCCGGGCGAGCCCACGCGCTACGTCCAGCGCCTGGCCAACGGCCAGACCAAGCTGGTCAAGCCGGAGGAATCGCCGATCCCGGGCGTATCGGTGGGCCCCGGCGGAATCATCACGGTGACGCCGACTACCGGACCGGCGGCCACGAGGACGACGTCGGGGCCGGGCGGTGGTCCCAGCATCGTGCCCGGGACGACGACGGTTGCGCCGCCGCCGACGACGACGGAAGCGCCGCCCCCGCCGACCACGGAGCCGCCGCCTCCGCCGCCTACGAGCAAGTCGGCGCCGCCGCCGACGACGGAGGAACCGCCGCCGCCGCCGCCGACGACGACGGAACCGGTCACCAACCAGGAACCGCCGGGGGGCGTCCCCGGTGAAGACGTCGACGAGGGGTGCGACCAGGCCTCCGGGGACTGCTGACCGCGCTTTGACAGAGGGGACCGGCTCGAAGGAGCCGGCCCCCTCTTTTTGTGTCCGGTGGGGCCGGTGGGAGCCGGGAGTCGGATGCTGAACTGAGTCACGGTGAAAAACCGGACGCCGGATCGCCGGTCGCGGAGTTAGGGTGAAGGTGATGATCAAGGCACTTTCTTCCGATTTGCCCGGCGTGGCGGCCGGGCCGGCGTGGTGCCTCGGCAAAGATGAGATAGCAGAACTGGGCGTACGCATCCGGTCTGGAATGCCATACAAGGGGCATTACGTGCTGCGCGCAGAAGGTCGTCCATCGGGGAGTTCGACATGATCAGCATCGTCCGGGATCTGGCGGCGGAGGCACTGTTCGTCTCCGACCTGCAGCCCTCGCAATGTCCTAGCCACGAGGCCGTGGAGAGCGCGGTGACCACCATGATCCTGCAGTACGGCAGCGACGGCTGTGCGGCCAGCGTGGCCCTGGAGTTCGGTGATCACCCGGACACGGCGGTCGCCCGCATGCACTGGGTGCACACGGAACTGACCGAGGTTCTCGAGCCGCACCGGGCCCCCGTCCTGCACTGAAACGAGGTCCGCCCAGCCCGTACCGAAACCTGAGTCGTTTTCACGAAAAGCACCTGAAAAGCAACCGAGTTCGGCCGCCCTCGCACCTTTCGACGGCAAAAGTCTTCCTCGTCAGCCGGTTTCACCCAACCGGTCGTATGAGCGAGGAGGCCTACGTGACGGACACCGAACTCCCCGCCACCATCGGCACGACCCACGACGCGCCCTCCGCGCGTGACATCGAGGACCTGGTCCGCGAACACATGCCGATGGTTGGCCATCTGGTCCGGGAACTTCTGAATCGGGTACCGGGCCACGTCCATGCGGACGACCTGTCCTCGGCCGGGTTCGCCGCGCTGCTGGGCGCGGCCCGGTCCTTCGACGTGACCCGCGGGATCCCGTTCCACCGCTTCGCCGCGGTCCGCATCCGCGGCGCGCTGCTCGACGAGCTGCGCGGACAGGACTGGGCGAGCCGCTCGGTGCGCGCCCGGGCCCGCAAGAGCGCGGCCGCGCGGCAGGAGCTCACCGCGGCCCTGGGCCGCACCCCGACCGACGCCGAGGTGGCCGAACTGCTCGGCATCGGCGTCGCCGAACTGGCCACGGTCGAGGACGACGTGCAGAAGGCGGCCCTGCTCAGCCTCCAGGGCTTCCCCACCGGGGCGGCCGAGGAGATGGTGCCGGAGACCTCGGAGGGGCCCGAGGACCTGCTGCTCAAGCGGGAACGCCTCGGCTACCTGCACCAGGCGATCCAGGCCCTGCCGGAACGGCTGCGGCTGGTCGTCACCGAGTCGTTCCTGCAGGAACAGCCCCTGAGCGACGTGGCGGCCCGGCTCGGGGTGACCGAGTCCCGGATCTCCCAGCTGCGCACCGAGGCGCTGCAGCTGCTGCGCGAGGGCCTGAACAGCTCCCTGGCGCCGGAGCTGCTGACGGTGGCAGCGGGCGGACCGCGTACGCGCAAGGGGTGTCTGCAAAGGCGGCGCTCGGAGTACTTCGCCCGGGTGGCCCAGCAGGGCAACCTGCACACCCGCCTGGCCCTGACCGACGCCAACGGCGTGCCGATCGCGGTCGCGGCTTGATCGATCGATAGAGCGAGGGCGGCCTTCCGGGGCCGCCCTCGTGCCGTCGTGGTCGTGCCGCTCGCGGCGCGCGTTGTGGGCCGGCCTCGCGAGGGTTGTTCAAAAACGATCTTCCCTCCTACCCACCGCCTCCCCCTCCCTCCCAAGGGCATGTGGGGACGGTAGGCGATTTCGGCGCGCTGGTGCCTTCGTCGTCCACAGCGCCGCACGGGCGCTGAGCGATCAGCTGTGGATAAGTACCGGCCGGGTCAGAGGGTCCAGGGCCGCGCGTACGGGCCGGATGTCGGCGCCGACGGCCGTGGCCAGGGCGCCGGGGCCGGCCAGGGGCATGACCGCGAAATCGCCGGGGCCCGACGTCGGCGGGGGCAGCAACGTGCCGGGAACGGCTACAACCGTGCCCAGAGCCCGGCCGCCGCCCAGCACCGCCGCGCCCGACCAGCCCGGAGCCGACGGGCCGATGGACAGGTCGTGGCGGTAGAGGGTGCGCCCCGCGTACCGGATGGTGGTTTCGGCCCGGAAGTCGCCCGCGTCCTCGCCGTGTCGGCCGCAGACGAGGTCGTCGCGCCACAGCACGGAGCCACCCGGAAGCACCTCGACGCAGGTGACGGTGACGTGGTCGCAGCCGGCCGCAGCGATCAGCGGCTCGGGCAGCCAGCGCAGGGTGCCGCCCACCGTCGCGTGGATCGTGAGGCGGGACTGTGGCAGATGGGCGCGGCCGGGCAGGGTCAGCTGGGCCGCCACGCTCCGGATCTCCAGGGTCGCGCCGGGGGCGACCTCGACTTCGAGCCGCAGATCGTCGCCGCGCAGCGGGCCCGCGCCGCCACCGACCAGATGGACCATCGTCGGGCCGGTGCGGCGCAACAACAGCGGCGACTCGCTGCGCAGGACGGCCAGCCGGGTGCCGCCGAGCCCGTCCGGCTCGGCGACGACCCGGGAGGACGCCTTCACGGCGGCGCCCCGCCCGCGGCGATACCGCCGGCCGGCCTCATACCGCCGGCACCCGCGCGGTGACCAGGCCGCGGATCCAGTCGGCGACCGCAGTGGCCTGGCGGTCCTCGACCAGGGAGAGGAAGACCGTGGGCAGGTCGCCGCGGCGGTGCCGGGCGTCGTGGTCCATGACGGCCAGGTCGGCGCCGACCAGCGGGGCCAGGTCGGTCTTGTTGATGACCAGCAGGTCGGCCGTGGTCACGCCGGGGCCGCCCTTGCGGGGGACCTTGTCGCCGCCGGCCACGTCGACCACGAAGATCTGGTGGTCGATCAGGCCCTTGCTGAACGTGGCGGTCAGGTTGTCGCCGCCGCTCTCGACCAGCACCAGGTCGAGCGGGCCGAGTTCCGCCTCCAGGTCCTCGACCGCGTCCAGGTTGGCCGAGATGTCGTCGCGGATGGCCGTGTGCGGGCAGCAACCGGTCTCGACCGCTCGGACCCGTTCAGCCGGCAGCACGCCGTTGCGCAGCAGGAAGTCGGCGTCCTCGGTGGTGTAGATGTCGTTGGTGACCACGGCCAGGCGCAGCTCGTCGCCGAGGGCCCGGCACAGCGCGGCCACCAGCGCCGTCTTGCCCGAACCGACCGGGCCGCCGATGCCGACCCGCAGCGCGCGCGGGCCGGCGGCGAGCGGCGCGTGCGGGTCCACGCCCGGGTCGGGGTGCGTGTGGGGGACCTCGTCGTGCTCGTGGTCGTAGCCGTCCGAGGGGTGGGGGAGGGCCCCACCGGCGACGGAGTGTTCAGGATGCAAAGAGACGCACCTCCCAGGTGGCGTGAAGCTCGGCGCCGACGTCGAGCAGCGGGGCGCCCGCGGCCGGCAGATCGTCGATGGGGTCCTCGGCCCGGGCCGCGGCGTCGGCCGCGATCCGGTCGCATTCGGGGGCGAGCCGGGCCAGCAGCCCGTGCACCGCATAGGGGTCCAGGCCGAGCAGCCGTACGGCGGCACTGGCCGTCCCGCTGACCGTGCCGTGCGCCGCCGCCACGGCCGCTTCGAGCGGGGTGAGCCCGGCCGCCGCGGCGACCACGCCCAGGGCCACGGGCTGGTGCGGGTCGCGGCCCACCGGCGGCAGACTCCACATCGCCCGCGCGGCTCGCAGCAACGCCCGGCCCTGAGCGCGCGAGGCCTTGCGAAGGGCCGGTGACGGCGTACGGGCATCAAAGCCTTCATCCAGCCCGGGTGAGCGAGCCGGACGGTCGCAGGCGGCCGCGGCGAACGCCGCGGCGACAAGCCCGGTGGTGGCCAGCTTGCCCCGCAGGAACTCGGCCACCGCGGCCAGGTCGCGCACCCGCCCGGCCGAGACCTGCGGCTCCAGGCCGCCGGAGTGGGCATGCCCGCCCGACGGCAGCCGTCCGTCGGCCAGCACCAGCAGGGTCGCGAGGCTCATGGCGAAGTCAGAACAGGAAGTAACGCTGGGCCATGGGCAGTTCGGTGACCGGGTCGGGGTCGATCACTTCGCCGTCGACCCGCACCTCGAACGTGTCCGCGTCGACCCGGATGTCGGGCAGCGCGTCGTTGAGCGGCAAATCGGCCTTGGTGACCTGGCGGGTGTTCTCGACCGGGGTGAACGCGCGCTTGACCCCGATCCGGTCGCCCAGCAGGGCGTCGATGGCGGCCTCGGCCACGAAGGCCAGCGACGTCTGGGCCGGCACGACGCCGTGGGCGCCGAACATCGGGCGCGGCAACATCGGCTGCGGGGTCGGGATCGAGGCGTTCGCGTCGCCCATCTGCGCGTACGCGATCATGCCGCCCTTGATGACCAGGGCCGGGCGCACACCGAAGAACGCCGGGTCCCACAGCACCAGGTCGGCCAGCTTGCCCGGCTCGACCGACCCGACCTGCGACGACATGCCGTGCGCCACGGCCGGACAGATCGTGTACTTGGCCACGTACCGCTTGGCCCGGTTGTTGTCGGCGGCGGAGTCGCCGGACAGGCTGCCGCGGCGAGCCTTCATGACGTGGGCGGTCTGCCAGGTCCGCAGGATGACCTCGCCGACCCGGCCCATGGCCTGCGAGTCCGAGCCGATCATCGAGATCGCGCCCAGGTCGTGCAGCAGGTCCTCGGCAGCCATCGTGGACGGGCGGATCCGGCTCTCGGCGAAGGCCAGATCCTCCGGGACGGCCGAGTTCAGGTGGTGGCAGACCATCAGCATGTCGAGGTGCTCGCTGAGCGTGTTACGGGTGTAGGGCCGGGTCGGGTTGGTCGACGACGGCAGCACGTTGGGGTGGGCCGCGACCGTGATGATGTCCGGCGCGTGGCCGCCGCCCGCGCCCTCGGTGTGATACGCGTGGATCGACCGCCCGGCGATGGCCCGCAACGTCTCCTCGACGAAGCCGGCCTCGTTCAATGTGTCGGTGTGGATGGCCACCTGCACACCGGATGCCTCGGCCACCCGCAGGCTCGCGTCGATCACGGCCGGGGTCGTGCCCCAGTCCTCGTGCAGCTTGAAACCGCCGGCACCGCCCCGCAACTGCTCCCACATCGAGTCTTCCGACATGGTGTTGCCCTTGCCCAGCAGCAGAACATTGATGGGGTACGCGTCGATTGCCTCGAGCATGCGGGCCAGGTACCAGGCGTTCGGAGTGACGGTGGTCGCCTTGGTGCCCTCGGCCGGCCCGGTGCCACCCCCGATGATCGTCGTGATGCCGGTGGCCAGCGCCGTGTCCAGGATCGTCGGGCTGATCAGATGGACGTGGCTGTCGATCGCCCCCGCCGTCAGGATCTTGCCGTTGCCCGCGATGATCTCGGTGCCGGGCCCGATGACCAGGTCGGGGTGCACGTCGTCCATCGTGTCGGGGTTGCCGGCCTTGCCGAGCGCGACGATCCGCCCGTCCCGGATCCCGATGTCGGCCTTGACGATCCCCCAGTGATCGAGCACGACGGCCCCGGTGATCACGGTGTCCGGGCTGCCTTCGGCCCGGGTCGCCCGCGACTGCCCCATCGACTCCCGGATCACCTTGCCCCCACCGAACACGACCTCGTCACCGGGCCGCGGTCCGGCGCTGCGGTCCTCCTCGATCTCGATGAGCAAATTGGTGTCGGCCAGCCGAATCCGGTCCCCTTCAGTCGGCCCGTAAAGAGCGGCGTACCGCCCACGATCGAGCATGGTCATCGCGGACTCCCGTTCTCAGGCACAACTTCTTCCGGTACGGCGTCCTCGCGCGCACAAGAGGCGGAGTCGAGCGGCCCACCGGCCAACCCGCGCAGGCCCGGGACGATGCGGGCCCCTCCCAGGGCCACGAGCGTGATGTCGCGAGGAATGCCCGGCTCGAAGCGCACCGAGGTACCCGCGGGAACGGCCAGCCGATATCCCCAGGCAGCATTGCGGTCGAAGTCGAGCGCCTCGTTCGACTCAGCGAAATGAAAGTGCGACCCGACCTGCACAGGCCGGTCCCCGGTGTTCCGCACCGTCATCGCGATGGTGGGCCGACCGGGATTGATCTCGATCGCGCCCTCGCCGAACAGGATCTCACCAGGAATCGTCATGAGATCGGGCCGTGGACGGTGACCAGCTTGGTGCCGTCCGGGAACGTGGCCTCGACCTGCACCTCGGGGATCATCTCGGGGACGCCCGGCATGACGTCGTCGCGGGTGAGGACCCGGCGGCCGGCTTCCATCAGGTCCACGACCGTGCGGCCGTCCCGGGCGCCTTCCAGCAGGAACGCCACGATGATGGCCGTCGCCTCGGGGTGGTTGAGCTTGAGGCCGCGGTCCTGCCGGCGGCGGGCCACGTCGGCCGCGACGTGGATGAGCAACCGTTCCTGCTCGTGCGGGCTGAGGAACAACCGGGCCTCCCCTGGGTAGCGCTCCGCGATGCTCGCAGCTCGACATTTCGCGCGTGTTACCCGCGACACGTCGATCAAAGCAGGCCGGAGCGCCACACCGGGGGAGAAAGCGTCAGGCTCCCGTGTAGAGGACCGCGTCGATCTCGATGTCGAAGCCGACCAGGGGGACCGGCAGGGTCGTGCGTACGGGCAGGTCGTCGCCCTTGATGTACTGGGGGTAGATCTCGTTCATCTCGGCGAAGTCGTCGAAGTCGCGCAGGTAGACGCCGACCCGGACGGCCTGGTCGAGGCTGGAGCCGGCCTCCTCGGCCACCGCGGCCAGGTTGCGGAACGCGGCGTGGGCCTGCTCGGCGAACGTGCCGGTGACCCGGGTGCCGTCGGGCAGCGCGGGCACGGCGCCGGCCAGGTAGATGAAGTCGCCGGCGATGACGGCGTGCGAGTACGGGCCGCCGGCGGGGGCCGCGTTCCGGGCCTTGATGGCGCGCTTGGGCATGCGGTGTCTCCTAAGGGTTGCGTGGGAATTGTTCGGCCAGTCCGGTGGCGTCGACGAGCGGTTCGTCCAGCAGGTCGCGCAGGCGTCGGCGGCGCCGGGCCAGGGCCTCGTGCTGGGCGGGGGTGAGCGTCACCCACGGCGGCGGGTCCTGGGGCCAGGCCGGTGGCAGCAGCCGTCCACCGACGTAGGTGGCGACGTTGACCAGGCGTACGGGGGCCGTCCGCACCTGCAGGTGGGAGTCGACGACCTCGTGGTCCTCGGTGCGCACGTCGAAGACGGCCAGGTCGGCCGGGGCGCCCACGGTCAGCGTGCCGCCGGGCAGGCCGAGGGCGCGGGCCGGCGCCGCGGTCACCTTGTCGAGGACGTCGGGCAGCGGCATCCCGGCCGCGAGCAGTTTGGCCATCGTGGTCGGCAGGTCGAAGACCGGGCCGGGCAGCGAGCGGCAGTGCAGGTCGGTCGAGACGGTGTGCGGGGCCAGCCCGAGATCCAACTGCCTTTCCAGTACGTCGAACGCGAACGCGCCCGAGCCGTGTCCCAGGTCGAGGAGCACACCCCGGTCGACCGCCGCGCGCACGGCCGGGCCGAGCGGCGACGCGAGTCCGCTGGCGCAGTGGGTCATGATGTCGCCCGGGCGCAGCAGGTCGAGCACCTCGTCGAGCGCGGGCGGCGTCGTCCCGATGTGGACCATCACCGGCACCCCGCAGGCTTCCCCGACGGCCAGGCCGTGGCGCAACGGTTCGACGCCGTTGTCGCCGACGGTCTCGCGGTCGACGCGCACCTTGAGCCCGCGGATCAGCGACCGGTGCTGCTGCACGGTGTCGATGGCCAGCGGCACGTCGCAGTTGGTCAGGTCGCGGCTCTCGCCGGTGCGCCCGGTCAGCCCGACGGCCGAGATGTTGAGCAGCACCGGCACCCGCACTTCGCGGAATGTGCGGCGCAGCAGGTCGAACGTGTACGCCCCGGTCGAGCCGGCGTCGACCCAGGTCGTGACGCCGGTGCGCCAGCCGATCGGGTCGGGGTCGATGCCCCAGTAGCCGGGCCCGACGTGGGTGTGCAGGTCGATCAGCCCGGGCGTGACGAGCCGGCCGGTCACGTCCACCACCACGCGGGCGTCGCGGGGCAGACCGGGGCCCACCGCCGAGATCATCCCGCCGGTGACCGCCACGTCGAACGGCTCCCCGCCGGCCAGCAGCAGGTCGTAGGTCACGCGCCGACCCTACTCGAATCTAAGCTGCTGATCATGATCCCTCAGCCGGTCTCGGTCGGGCCCGCCGACGGCGCCTTCCTGCTCGACTCGCGAACGCCGCTGGACGCGCCGAAGGAACTGGACGGTGTCGCTTCCTGGCTTCGCGCCACGCTGCGCTGCCCGCTTCCGCCGGGTGGGGGCGGCGTCGGCTTGCGGGTCGATCCGGCTCTGCGCCCCGAGGCGTACGAGGTGAAGTGCACCCCGGACCGGCTGAAGATCACCGGTGGGTCGCCCGCCGGGGTGTTCTACGGCTTGCAGACCCTGCGTCAGCTGTTGCCGCCGCAGGCGTTGCGCCGGGCCGGGCCGACCGGCTGGCGGGTTCCGGCCGTCACGGTGACCGACCGGCCGCGGTTCGGCTGGCGAGGCGTGATGCTCGACGTGGCCCGGCACTTCATGCCCGTGGCCGACGTGCTGCGCTTCGTCGACCTGGCCGCCTTTCACAAACTCAACGTGCTGCACCTGCATCTCACCGACGACCAGGGCTGGCGTCTCGAGGTGCCGGGGTGGCCGCGGCTGACCGAGGTCGGCGCCTGGCGGTCCGAGTCGATGCTGGGCGCGCGGCAGCATGTCCGATTCGACGGCCGGCCCCACGGCGGCTTCTACACGGCCGACGACCTGCGCGAGATCGTCGCGTACGCGGGGGAGCGGCACATGCGGGTCGTGCCCGAGGTCGATATGCCCGGCCACATGCAGGCCGCCATTGCGGCGTACCCCAAGCTCGGGAATGGTTTTGCCGGTGGTGTGCGGACCGGTTGGGGCATCTCGTCGCACGTGCTCGACCTGGGCCCGGAGTCGCTGGACTTCTGCCGGGCCGTGCTCGACCAGCTGTGCGAGATCTTCCCGTCGGAGCTGATCGGCATCGGCGGCGACGAGTGTCCGCGCGACGATTGGGGCGGCGAGGACCGGCAGCCGGCGTTCACCGCACTGATGGCCGCGCACCTGGCGACCCGGGGCCGGCGGATCTACGGCTGGGACGAGATCCTCGAGGGCGGCGCCCCGGCCGGGGCCGTGGTGGCGGCCTGGCGGGGCCAGGAGCCGACCACGGTCGCGGCCCGGCGCGGGCACCAGGTCGTGGCGTGCCCGGACATCGTGGCCTACCTCGACTACCGCCAGTCGGACGACCCGGGCGAGCCGACGCCGGTCGGCACCCGGTTGACCCTGGCCGACGTGTACGCCTTCTCGCCCGTACCGGAAGGGTTGTCGCCGGCGGAACGGGAACTGGTGCTCGGCGGGCAGGCCAACGTCTGGACCGAGCACATGGATTCGGCACGGGTCGTGGACTACCTGGTCTATCCGCGGCTGTGTGCGTTCGCCGAGGCAGTGTGGGATGCGCCGGACCGGTCGTATGCGTCGTTCGCGGCTCGTCTGCCCGAACATCTGGACCGCCTGGACGCGCTCGGGGTCAACTACCGGCCGCTCACCGGCCCCCGGCCGTGGGACGCGCGCCCCGACGCCCCCGGCAACCCGCGCGACCGGTCCGACCGCCTCGCGGAGCTGGCCGAGATGACAAAGCGCCTTGCTTTCGAAAACCCCGTCTGATGAGCTGCCATCAGCATGGGTTACAACGATGAGCGGACCAGGTTCCGCGCTTACGGAAACCAGTTGATCGGCGCGCATCTGCGCCTGCGCGAGATGGTCGACGACCTTTACGACGCGCTGGACGAGGGCCGCGACCTGCGGCTTTACTGCCTCACCCTGTGCGCTGCGGTGACCGACCACCACACGGCCGAGGACACGAACGTGTTCCCGCTGCTGGCCGAGCGGCACCCGGAACTGGCCGATTTCCTGGCCGGTCTGCGGCGTGACCACCAGGTCATCGCCGGGATGCTGCACCGCCTCGAGCGGGCCACCACGACCGAGGAACTGGACGGGCTCAGCGCCGTGCTCGAGACCCACTTCATCGGCGAGGAGAAGCGGCTGACCGGCGTGCTCAACGCCCTCGAACCGCTGGGCGATCTGGGAATCGAGGTCACGGATGGACGTTCCTGAGGTTGCCGTCGACTGGCGCAGCAAGGGCTTCTGGCTGCCCGAGGGCACGTTCCCGCTCGACGAGAAGCCGAGCCTGTTCGGCGGGCTGTTCACATGGCCGCTGCTCGTGTTGCGGCGCGACGCGGCCGAGGCCAACATCGCCACCATGGCCGCCTACGCCCGGCGTCACGGCTGGGAGTTCGCCCCGCACGCCAAGACGACCATGGCGCCCGGGCTGCTGGCCGAGCAGATGAAGGCCGGCGCGTGGGGGATGACCGTGGCCACCCCGAACCAGGCCCTCGTGCTGCGCAAACTCGGTGTGCCGCGGGTGCTGATCGCCAACCAGGTGCTCGATCCGACGGCGCTGCGCTGGCTGGCCCAGCAGGACGAGATCTACTTCCAGGTCGATTCGCCGGCCGGGGTCGCCGTCGCCGCCCAGGCCGGTCCGCTGCGGGTGCTCGTCGAGCAAGGGCACAACCACGGGCGTACGGGGGTCCGGACGCTCGACGAGCTCGAGGAAGTGGCCCGGGCCGTGGCCGCGGCGCCCGGCCTCGAACTGGCCGGGCTCACGGCGTACGAGGGTCAACTGCGCAGCGAGCGCGAGGTCGACGACTTCCTGGACAAGGTCAAAGCCGGTTTTGTACGCCTGAAGGCGGCAAGCCTGCTGCCGGAGCGCCCGATCTTGTCGGCGGGTGGCAGCGCCTGGTTCGACCGGGTCGTGGCCCGGATCGACGCCGACGCCGTGCTCCTGCTGCGCAGCGGCGCTTCGGTGACCCACGACGACGGCTTCTACCGAGAGCGCACGCCGTTCCTGCGGGTGCCCGCCGAGGGCCCGCTGGCGGCCGCGCTCGACCTGTGGGCCCAGGTGATCTCGACCCCCGAGCCGGGCCTGGCCCTGGCCGGGATGGGCAAGCGCGACGCGCCGTTCGACGAGGGCCTGCCGGTGCCGATGGAGATCCGCCGCCCGGACGGCACCTCGGCCCCGGCCACCGGTATCGAGGTCACCAAACTCAACGACCACCACACCTACCTGTCCACCTCGGGCGCCCGTCTCGCCCCCGGTGACCTGGTGCGATTCGGCATCTCGCACCCCTGCACGGCCTTCGACAAGTGGCGGCACATCCCGGTCGTCGACGAGGACCGGCGCGTGGTCGACGTGCTTGCGACCTATTTCTGAGCCCGTCCGCGCTGGCAGACTGCGGGCAAGGGGGATCGATGGCTGTCGCTGATGGGCAGGGTGTTTTCCAAGTCCGATTCGATTGGGGGCCGGTCGGGGCGGACGCGGTGGCGCCCGGCGCGGCCTACGTCGCCGTCGTGGACGTGCTGTCGTTCACGACCACGCTGACAGTGGCCATCGAGCAGGGCATCAGCGTGTTGCCGTACCGCTGGCGGGACGACTCGGCGGTGGCCGTGGCCCGGCTGCACGGGGCGATGCTGGCCGTGCTGCGGTCGCAGGCCGGTCCGGGCCAGATCACCCTGTCGCCCGAGAGCATCCTGCACACCGACCTCGAGGCCGCCAAGATCGACCGGCTCGTGCTGCCCTCGCCCAACGGTTCGGCCATCTCGGCCCGGCTGGCCGACGCGGGCTGCACGGTGGTCGGGGTCTGCCTGCGCAACGCCGAGGTGGCCGCGACCTGGGTGGCCGAGCGGGCCGCGGGCCGCCCGGTGGCCGTGGTGGCGGCCGGCGAGCGCTGGCCCGACGGCTCGCTGCGGCCCGCGGTCGAGGACCTGTGGGGCGCCGGCGCCTTCCTGGCCGCGCTGGCCGAGGCCGGTGACACCGCGGGCTTCTCGCCCGAGGCGCTGACGGCGATGGCGGCCTACCAGGGCGTGGCCGGCCGGCTCCCGGCCGTCCTGCCGGAATCGGTGAGCGGCCGCGAGCTGCGGGTCAACGGTTTCGCGGGGGACGTGGCGGTGGCCGCGGCGGTCGGCGCCGGCCCGGTCGTCCCGGTGCTGCGTGACGGCTGGTTCGTGCCCGCGTACTGACGTCTGTCAGTCGCCTGCCCGGGGGATGGGAGGCGAACGTTTCGTCGGCTTAGCGTGGGCTTCATCCGGTTTGCCGAGCGGGCGGAGCCGCCGATGTCGACCTTTCGCGCCACGAACAACACGCCGCCCAAGGCGCGTGACCCCTATCCGCTGAACCCGGCCAAGCCGCGTCCCGAGGAGCCCGAGACGCCGATCCCGGACGGGCCGACCGAGCGGATCAACGGACGGTCCGGGAAGCGCTGCGGGATGGCTTTCGTAGCCACGCTGTTCGCGCTGTTCGCGCTCAACGTGGCCGGGGTGGCCATCTTCGTCTCGTGGCGGGCTTCCAACCTGGCCCGGGTCGCGCTGGACCGGCCCGCGCCGGTCGCGGTGGCGCCGGCCCGGTCGGAGAGCTTCGACGTCTCGTACGCCCAGGAGCCCTTGCGCGTGCAGGTCGGGTGCTCGGCGGTGATGTTCCTCGATCTCGACGAGCCGCGCTCCAACGCCGAGGAGAAGGCCGGGGACCTGCGGTACGACAGCCGCTGCGGGGATCAGCCGCCGAGCTTGACGCTCGGGTCGGGCGCGGCCGGGGGCAGCCAGGTCCGGAGCACCGATCTCGATGCGGCCGGGTGCGCGCGGGCCATCCGGACGAGCCCGATCGGGCCGGGGGCCAGTGTTCCCGTACGCAAAGGGTCGGTTCTGTGCGTGCTGACCGAGGCCACCCCGGCGCGGATGGTGCTCGTCGAGATCATGGACGTGGGCAAGACCGGGACCGCCGGGATGCGGGCCACGTCGTGGAAAGTCGCGGGCTGACGGCGGTCGCCGCGGGCGCCCCTGACAGAATGTCGGGTGCGCCCCAGACCGCTTGTGAGGAGTCCTACCCGTGATTCGTACCCATGACGCCGGCACCCTGCGCGCAGGCGACGCCGGCACGACGGTGACGCTCGCCGGGTGGGTGGCCCGCCGGCGCGACCACGGCGGTGTCATCTTCGTCGACCTCCGCGACGCCTCGGGCGTGGTCCAGGTCGTCTTCCGCGAGGAGGACGCGCACGCGCTGCGCAACGAGTTCTGCGTGCTCGTGGTGGGCGAGGTCAACGCCCGCCCCGAGGGCAACGCCAACCCCGAGCTGGCCACCGGCGAGATCGAGGTGGTGGCCTCGCAGCTCACCGTCCTCTCCGAGGCCGCCCCGCTGCCGCTGCCGGTCGACGACACGATCACCGCGTCCGACGACCTGCGCCTCAAGTACCGCTACCTCGACCTGCGCCGCTCCGGCCCGGCCAACGCGCTGCGGCTGCGCTCGCGGGCCAACCAGATCGCCCGCGAGGTGCTGCACGCCCACGACTTCAACGAGATCGAGACGCCGACCCTGACCCGGTCGACGCCCGAGGGCGCCCGCGACTTCCTGGTGCCCGTGCGCCTGCAGCCCGGCACCTGGTACGCCCTGCCCCAGTCGCCCCAGCTGTTCAAGCAGCTGCTGATGGTCGCGGGCATGGAGCGGTACTACCAGATCGCCCGCTGCTACCGCGACGAGGACTTCCGGGCCGACCGGCAGCCCGAGTTCACCCAGCTCGACATCGAGATGTCGTTCGTCACGCAGGACGACATCATCGCGCTCGGCGAAGAGATCGTCTCCAAGCTGTGGAGCGAGCTCGCCGGCTACCAGGTGCAGCTGCCGATCCCGCGCATCACCTGGACCGACGCCATGAACCGCTACGGCTCCGACAAGCCCGACCTGCGCTACGGCGTCGAGCTGAACGAACTGACTTCCTATCTGACCGGCACGGAGTTCCGGGTCTTCGCCGGGGCCATCGCCGCCGGTGGTTATGTCGGCGCGGTGGTCATGCCGGGCGGGGCTTCGCAGACGCGTAAGGAACTGGACGGCTGGCAGGACTGGGCCAAGGCCCGCGGCGCCCGCGGTCTGGCCTACGTCGTGCTCGACGCCGAAACGGGCGAGCCCCGCGGCCCGGTCGCCAAGAACCTGTCGGCCGAGCACCTGTCCGGTCTGGCCGACGCCGTGGGGGCCAAGCCGGGCGACGCGATCTTCTTCGCCGCCGCCAACGAGCGCCGCGAGGCCCAGGAACTGCTGGGCGCGGCCCGCATCGAGATCGCCAAGCGCTCGGGCCTGATCGACGAGTCGAGCTGGGCGTTCTGCTGGGTCGTCGACGCCCCGATGTTCGAGAAGACCGACGAGGGCGGCTGGACCGCGGTCCACCACCCCTTCACCTCGCCCAACAACGAGTGGGTGGACCGCTTCGAGGAGGCGCCCGACCAGGCGCTGGCCTACGCCTACGACATCGTCGTCAACGGCAACGAGATCGGCGGCGGCAGCGTCCGTATCCACCGCGGCGACGTCCAGAGCCGGGTCTTCGACCTGCTCGGCATCTCGCCCGAGGAGGCCCAGGACAAGTTCGGCTTCCTGCTCGAGGCGTTCAAGTACGGGCCGCCGCCGCACGCCGGCATCGCGCTCGGCTGGGACCGCACCTGCATGCTGCTCAGCGGCAACGAGTCGATCCGCGAGGTCATCGCGTTCCCCAAGACCCGGGGCGGCTACGACCCGCTGACCACGGCGCCGACCGCGATCACCCCGCAGCAGCGGCTCGAGGCCGGCATCGACGCCAAGCCCAAGCCGACGGGCGTCACACCGGGCACCGACGGTCAGGCTGTTCCCGTGGAGCGCTCGAACTGATTTGATCGAAGCGTGAGCACTCTCCTCGTCGGCGCGTCGGGTTTCCTCGGTTCCGTTCTGGCCCGTCAGGCGACGGCCGCCGGGCACGCCGTGGTCGGCACCGCCACCACGGCGACCGGCGGCTGGGTGCCGGTCGACGTCACCGATCGCAAGGCGGTGCGGGCGCTGATCTCGGCCGTCCGCCCGAAGCTCGTCTTCAACAGCACCTGGGGCGACTGGCGGGTCTCGGCCGACGGTGCGGCCACCGTGGCCGCCGAGGCGGCCGCGGTCGGGGCCCGGTTGGTGCACGTCTCGACCGATGCGCTGCACGCGGGCCGGCCCACGCCGTACACAGAGGACGACCCGCCGACGCCGGTCTCGCTGTACGGCGCGGCCAAGGCAGCGGCCGAGACGGCGGTGACCGCGATCGACCCGTCGGCGGTCATCGTGCGGACGTCGCTGATCTACGGCAACGGCGAGGGTCGTTTCGAGACGTTCGTGCGCGGGTTGCTCGACGGTGGGCCGGGCACCCTGTTCCGCGACGAGATCCGCTGCCCGATCCACGTCGACGACCTGGCCGCGGCGCTGCTCGAACTGGCCGACTCGCGCTTCGCGGGCGTGCTCAACGTGGCCGGCCCCGAGGCGGTCTCGCGCGACGAGTTCGGCCGGCTGATCGCCCGCGCGTACGGGCGCGACCCGTCCGCCCTGCCGGTCGGCCTCACCACGGACGCCGATCTCGGTCCCCGGCCGCTCGACGTCCGGCTCGACACGTCGCTGGCCCGGTCGGTGCTGCGGACCAGGTTGCGTCCCGTCTCCGAGGGCGCCTGAACCGGCCGGTCGGAGTGCGCCTGTTCGGCCCGGCTGTGAGACTGACCGGGTGGAGCCGACAATTGTCGAACGGGCCGAGCAGCCGTACGTGGGCCGGCGCGAGTCGATCACGATGACCCAGTTCGCCCGGGTCGCCGACCACCTGCCGACCATGTTCGCCCGGCTCGGCGAGCGCGGGGTGCCGGTGACCGGCGCCCCGTTCTTCCGCTACCGGGTGATCGACATGTCGGCCGACCTGGTCGTCGAGGCCGGCATCCCGATTGCCGAGCGGGTCGAGCCGGCCGCCCCGATGTTCGTCGAGACGCTGCCCGCGGGCCGCTACGTCACGGTCAGCCACGTCGGCCACCCCGACGAGCTGATGACGGTCACCGCCCGCATGCTCGACTGGGCCCGCGACCGGGGTCTGCAGTGGGACATGCAGCCCACCCCGACCGGCGAGGTGTGGGGCTGCCGCCTCGAGGTGCTGCTGACCGACCCGGCCGAACAGCCCGATATGCGCAAATGGCGGACCGACCTGTTCTTCAAGCTCGCCGACTGAAACCGGTCGATGCGTTGTCTTGATCACCCACTCCACGGTGGAGTTTGCGCAATAGCGGCAGCGGGGTATTTGCGTGACACGGCTCTCACCCCTCGGAGGAAACATAATGCTTGCCATCGCTGCCGCTGTCGTATTCGGTGTCTGGCTCCTGCTCGACCTGCTCGACACCAACCTCGGCGCCCCCGACCTGTTCAACTTCCAGACCATGGCCTCGCTCGGCCTGCTGCTGCTCGCCCTGTACCTGGCCGGTGTCGGCAGCGGCCCCCGGGCCGGCAACGGCTCCTCGGGCCGCCGGTTCTACGGCCGTCGTCCCGGCCGCGGCTGAGCCCGCCCCCACGCCATCACTCCGCGAGCCACCGGCGCCCCGCCTGGCCCGGCTCGCACCCCGGCCCGCCGTTACGTGGACTTCGCGTCCGCTACCGGCGGGCCGGTACTGTTTCAGCCGATGGCTCCACCTGATGACCTCTTCTCCCTGGCCCAGCCGGGCGCCGCTGCCCCCACCCCCGGCCCGGCCGACGGCTTCAGCTCGCCGGCGGCCGACTCGCCGCTGCCGGTGCGCATGCGGCCGGCCTCGCTCGACGAGCTGGTCGGCCAGGAACACCTGCTCGCGCCCGGGGCGCCGCTGCGCCAGCTGGTCACCGGGGCCAGCCCCATGTCGGTGATCCTGTGGGGGCCGCCCGGCACCGGCAAGACCACCATCGCCCACCTCGTGGCCGGCGCCACCAACCGCAAGTTCGTGGCCATGTCGGCGCTGTCGGCCGGGGTCAAGGACGTGCGCGCGGTGATCGACACGGCCCGCCGCGAGCGCCGCTACGGGGGCCCGCCGACGGTCCTGTTCATCGACGAGGTGCACCGCTTCAGCAAGACCCAGCAGGACTCGCTGCTCGCCGCCGTCGAGGACAGGACGGTCACGCTGCTGGCCGCGACCACCGAGAACCCGTACTTCTCGGTCATCTCGCCCCTGCTCTCGCGGTGCGTGCTGCTGACGTTGCAGGCGCTCGACGACGACGACGTGCTCGGCCTGGTCCGCCGCGCGGTCACCGACGAACGCGGGCTGGGCGGGGCGGTCACGCTGTCGGCCGAGGCCGAGGAGCATTTGGTCCGGCTGGCCTCGGGCGACGTCCGCAAGGCGCTCACCGCCCTGGAAGCGGCCGCGGGCTCGGCGGTCGCCCAGGGCGTGAAAGAGATCGACCTGGCCACGGCCGAGAAGGCGGTCGACGTGGCCGCCGTCCGCTACGACCGCGACGGCGACGCCCACTACGACGTCATCAGCGCCTTCATCAAGAGCATGCGCGGCAGCGACCCCGACGCGGCCCTGCATTGGCTGGCCCGCATGCTGGTGGCCGGCGAGGATCCGCGGTTCATCGCCCGGCGCATCGTCATCTTCGCCAGCGAGGACGTGGGCATGGCCGACCCGCAGGCGCTGCTGGTGGCGTCGGCCGCGGCCCAGGCCGTCCAGCTCATCGGGTTGCCCGAGGCCGGGCTCAACCTGGCCCAGGCCGTGATCCACATGGCCACGGCCCCCAAGAGCAACAGCGCCACCACCGCGATCGGGGCGGCCATGGCCGACGTCCGGGCCGGGCGGGGTGGTGCAGTGCCGTCCGCGCTGCGCGACGCGCACTACCCCGGCGCGCGCGGATTAGGGCACGGCCGGGGTTATCGCTATCCGCACGACGACCCGCGCGGGGTGGTGAAACAGCAGTATCTGCCCGACGATCTGGCCGAGGTCGAGTACTACCAGCCGACCGATCACGGCGCCGAACGGGCCATGGGCGAACGGGTGCCCCGGTTGCGCCGCATCGTCCGTGGCCGGGCCGGCACGCAGCGTACGGGGGACGCTCCGGCCGCCGGGACCGACCGCGCGGCGGGTGGTGCGCCGGCCGCCGATGAGGGACGCTTTGCCGCGAACATCACACCGGACCAGCCGCCGGCCCCCGTCGCGGCTGATCCGGAGCCCGACCGGCCCGACCCGGCCGGCGCCGGTCCCGGGCCGGCCGCCTCCGATGGGAGCGCGACCACAGCCGGGACTGGTAGCCTCGCCGGTCCGGACTCGACCGGGCCGGACGCATCGAAACCGGACGACAGCGGCACCGCCGCCGGAGAGGAACAGCCGTGACCCCGCGCGGTGCCGATCGGCCCGACGACGACGCTGACCTGCGCAACGAGCAGGGCGGCGGTCGAAAGGGACGCCGATTCGGTCGCGGGCGCCCGGCGGAACCGGCCGAACCCGAGGTCATCGGCCAGGAAGAGACCGGCTGGCTCGACGACCTGCGCACCCACAAGGAGCAGCGCGGCGCCATCGGCCCGGGCACGCTCGCCGGCGAGACGCGCTACAGCAAGTCCGGGCGGGTCGCCCCCGGCCCCGACGATCAGCCGGACGGCGACTTTCCCGCCCTGGGCGCCGGCGAGGGCGCGGCCCCCGGCCGACCGGGCGGCAGCGGCGAACAGCCGGCGACCGGCCGCCCGCCACAGGCCGACCAGCCCGGCCACGGATCGCGCGGCCAGGTCTCCGGCGCGCGCCCGACCGGTCCAGGCCGCGCGGG
>NZ_JAMYJR010000051.1 GCF_024137025.1 Paractinoplanes aksuensis | reverse complement strand
GATCTTCGATTGGAAGAAGCCCTCCGAGATATTCGCCGAACTCGTAGAGGCAAATGCTTCGACCGCCTGAATTCGCCAGCATGACGCGACTGTCGCGCCGGACAATCAACCTGCATCGCGTCAGACAGTTTCCGGAATTCCCGTCTGTCCGGGTCGAGAGCCCAATGGCTGGGACGTGCGCTGTTGAGATGCCGGAGATGTCAAATTGGCGCATCACGTGCCGATGAGTAGGACGACAGCTCCAGAACATAATGACAGGATCCGACATGGCACGTATCGGCGGCAGGGTACGCACGCTCTCGCTCATCAGCGTCCTAATCGTCACAATTGTCGGTGTCTTCTTCGGCGTACAGTCATCGCGGCCCAGTGCGTTGCAGCCTTCGGCGGTCGGGTCGGCGAGAACGCTTGCGCCCTCGCCCGTAGTCGATCCAGCGGCCGAGGCGGTTCAGGTGAAGCTGAATCGGTCGCTGCAGAACATGCTGGACAGCGTCCTCGGGCCGGAAAACAGCGTCGTGGTCACAACCGTGGAGCTGGGCCCCTCAGCGTCGAGTTCTATTCCGAACCCGGCCGTTGCCGGTCTCGAGAGCAGCCAGCCGGAGACGGAACTCGATGACGAAGTGACCCGGAACAACGCGATCAACCAGGTGGACGAAATCCGCAGTTCAGCGCCGGAACCGATCACGCGGCTCGATGTGGTCGTTCGAATCCTCTCCGGCTCGTCGGACTTCGATCCTGCTCAGATAGAGCAACTGGTCAGCGCCGCCGCCGGCATCGATCCGAGCCGCGGGGACAAGATCACGGTCACCATTGCGTCCCGCTGATCACCAGCTGTCGCACGGGTGATCTCCGTTCAGCGCCACGCCACGCCACGAACGCGCCTGACTGGGGCGAACACGAGCATTATCAGACGTCCGGATTTGCCGCATATAAGGCGCGCGCGGGGCTGCCGGACTCGAACCGGCTCATGCCTTGCGGCAACACGACTGAACGTGACGCACTCTTCCCAAGTGTCTTTGCCCGGCGCGAGAGAGGCAGCACATGCGGCGACCGGAGCGCGAGGCCTTTGAGCGGCATCCTCATCTGGCGCGGCCCGCTCACCAACCAGCGTCGCAGGTCTTGTCCGAGAGGCAGCGGTGCGCCAGTGCGGCGCCGTGCCGACGCGGTGACCCGACAGCCGCAGCAGTTGTCGCCGCGCTTGCTGGCGGGCTCAGCCGGTCGGCATCGAGTCCGCGACTGCTGCGGCCCGATGGGTGAGGTCGTGCCGGTCGGCATCCGGGTCGAAGGCGTCGGTGTTCAGCGAGATCGCCTGTGCCGAACGTTCGATCTGTTTCGTCAGCGCTGCGACCGTGTTTCCGCTGCGCTTGACCATTACGAGCGCCGCTGGCAGGTAGCCGGCCAGCATCGCTTTCAGAACAGCATGATTCGACGCGAGGTACTCCGTCACGAGAGCGTCCACGAACGCGGTGAACGGCTCGGGGTCGACGGCGTACTCGTCCGTCCGTAAATCCACGACGCCGCATGGCCGGCCGGCTACCGGCACCAACACCTCAGTCATCCCGTAGAAGAGTTGCGCCACCCTGGTCGCCGGATTCCACAAGGTTTCGCCGGTGGTCGCATTGTCGAAGTACTGACCCATGGTGCCATGATCGCAACCGTCTGCGCGGCACGACCTCATGCCCGGCCGGGCCGTCCACCACGTCTCGGCGATGCATTCATCTGCCGCCTAGATGGCCGGCTCAGGGCTCGTCAGTCAGACCGAAGTTCTCCGGTGTCTCTTCGAAGACCTCGCGCCGCTCCGGATCCATCTCGCGGGCAGCGTGCTGCCGGATGAGCTCGACGAGCAGCGCTCGATCACTCTGGCTCAGCCTGCTCCTGAGATCAGTGGTGAGGTCGCCAAGCACGTCGGAAACGAAGCCTGGATCTACCAGCTCATCATCGGAGAGCTCCAGCGCCGCGACGAGATGAAGCCAGGCCCCGAGCAGGGCGTCACGGATGGCGTCGGACATGGCGGTGATCCTAAACGTACGGCCACATCCATTTACGGAAGCGATCGCGTCTCTGATATTGCAAGCACCTGAGCAGTCGTAACGTGCGCACGGATCTGCCGCGTACAAGGCGCGCGCCGGGCTACCGGACTCGAACCGGCTCATACCTCGCGGTCGGCAGCACAGAAGTGCTGGCACGGAATTTCCCACCCGCCTTTGCCCGGCGTGCCGCACCAGGTTAGCTGTCGGCCGGCGCCGGTGCGCAGGAGCTTTCTGGGCGTGCGCTCTCATTGCCGCAGTCCGCGCACTCGACTGAGGACAAGCACGTAACGCCCGCAGCGGGAGCGGTCGAAGCCCGTTTGGATGTCGCCGCTGACGATCAGACGTCACGCGGCCTCGGCCGCACGGAGCTTGGCGATCATCCCGTCCATACTGTCGGCACGTACGGCGGAGACAGTTGCCGGTGCGCTGCGATCGCCTGGTCGCATACATCCTGGAAATCGGACTCGAGCTCCGTGAACGGACGAGGGCCCTGGTTGATGGACACGAGACCTCCTTGGAGAACTCAGGCCGCCGTCTGCGCTGTGGAGCAGTATCGCCATGAACAGCGCCGGGTCGACAGCCGGAGCCGCGAACAAAGCGCTGGCGGGCCCAGGCGGTGGGGTCTACGGCGCGCAAACCTCGGCTCGGCTGAGGGCTCGCCCAGGGGGCCGGGTCTACGGCGTCTTGCGGGCGAGGCTGGGTCTGGTGGCACGGTGGAAGAAGTAGGCCTTGCTGATCGCCTGAGCCAGGTTGGCCAGGCCCAGTGCCGCCCACAGGGCCGTCAGCCCGCCGGCGTCCGCGACCGGCACCGCGAGCAGGCAGAGCAGGCCGAAGAACACTGCGGTCGAGACGAAGCCGGGCATGGTTCGGCTTAGCCCGAGCAGGCCGAACCCGTAGACGGCCTGGGCCGCGTCGGTGAGCACGGCGAACGCCACCAGCGGCAGCATGGCCCGGATGTCGTGCTGCAGTGCCGCGTCCGAGCTGAACAGTGGCACGATCCAGCCGCCGGCGACGATGGTCAGGCCGCTGAGCAAACCGACCCAGAGC
Organism: Paractinoplanes aksuensis; assembly: GCF_024137025.1. Taxonomy (GTDB): domain Bacteria; phylum Actinomycetota; class Actinomycetes; order Mycobacteriales; family Micromonosporaceae; genus Actinoplanes; species Actinoplanes aksuensis. The sequence continues at coordinate 123,029 of NZ_JAMYJR010000051.1, read as the reverse complement.
AGGGCGACCACCGCGCCCGCGCCGGCGCCGCGCCGGGCGCCGGCGGCATCGCCGTCGCGCAGGGAACGCCCGATCATCGGGACCACGGCCTGTCCGACCGATACGGCCACGGCGTAGATGATGTTGACGAGCGATTCGGCCACGCCGTGCACCGCCGCCGGGCCGGTGCCGAGGCGGGCCGCCGCGAAGGTCAGCACGCCCAGCACCGCGAACTTGACCAGCACAGTGCCGGCCATCGGCAACCCGGTGCGGGCGATCAGCGTGATCTCGGTGTGGTCGGGGCGGCCCGGCCGGATCGTACGGCGTAATCCCGTGAACTTCCGCAGCGCGAGTTGCACCTGCCCGGCGTACGCAATAGCGGCGACCACCATCGCCGTGCCGGCGCCGACGACCCCCAGGGCGGGTACGAGCAGCAGGGACAGCCCCACCGTGGCCGCCGTGCTGATCAGGCCGGACCGCATGACCGTCCGGCCCCGGCCCAGCGTGACCAGGGTCGAGCCGGCCGACGCGCCGACGGACTGGGCCACGACCGCGAGGGCGAGCAGGATCGGCAGCGCCCCGAGGCCCCGGATCGTCGGCGCCGTGACGTCGATCGCCTCGGCCAGGTGCGGCGTGCCCAGCACGGCCAGCGCGCCGAGGCCCCCGATCGTGTAGCTGAGCCACAGCCCGTTGCCGAGCAGCGAACCGAGCCGCCGGTGATCATTATCGTGCCGGCTGACGTACGGCATCATCCCGCGCATCACGCCGGTCACCGTGGCCACGACCGGGACGTACACGGCCATGGCGACGGCGAACGCGGCCAGCGCGGAGGTGGCGTGCCGCCCCAGCGTGGCCGTGTTGACGAGCGCACCGGCCGAGGCTACGAGCGTGGTGACGTACAGCGGGAAGGCGGTTCTGACCACGGCCGGGTAGGGAAGGGAGCGCATCGCTGAAGCACACTTTCAAACGCCGTGGGCGTTGTCCACAGGGCCACGTACGTCACGCTTTCGGTTGTCCACAGGCCGGCCCGATCGGGGCCCGGGCCTGGCAGTCTTGAGCGATGGAGAACACGAACACCCAGCCGTGGCCCCGGCTCCGCGTGGCCGACTGGACCGACACGCGCGACACGCTGCACATGTGGACGCAGATCGTCGGAAAGGTCCGCATGGCGTACGCACCTCCGGTCAACCACTGGTGGCACGTCACGCTCTATCCGACGGCGCGTGGCCTGAGCACGTCGGCCGTGCCGCACGCCGGCGGGGTGTTCGACATCGAGTTCGACTTCCTGGCCCACCAGCTGCACGTGCGCACCAGCGACGGCCGCTCCCGCGAGGTCGCGCTCGAGCCCAAATCCGTGGCCACCTTCTACGGCGAGACCCTCGAGGCGCTGGCCGCGCTCGGTCTCGAGCCGCGGATCCATGCCGCGCCCAACGAGGTCGAGAACGCGGTGCCCTTCGCCGAGGATCACAAGCACAAGGCGTACGACGGCGAGTCCGCGCAACTGTTCTGGCGGCAACTTTTGCAGGCCGAGCGGGTGCTGGGCCGGTTCCGCTCCGAGTTCGTGGGCAAGGCGAGCCCGGTCCACTTCTTCTGGGGCGCGATGGATCTGGCCTACACGCGCTTCAGCGGTGCGGTCGCGCCGCCACACCCGGGTGGCGCGCCCAACTGCCCGCCGTGGGTGATGCACGAGGGCTATTCGCACGAGCTGGCCAGCTTCGGCTTCTGGCCGGGCGGCGGCGACGAGGGCGCCTTCTACGCGTACGCGTATCCGGAGCCCCCGGGCTACGCCGAGCGCACGGCCCCCTACTACGACCAGGCGTTGAAGGAGTGCGTGCTGCCCTACGAAACCGTGGCCGGTGCGGCCGACCCCGACGCGGTCCTCACGGAGTTTCTCCGCTCGACCTACACCGCCGCCGCCGACCTGGCCAAATGGGACCGCTCTGCCCTGGAGGCCTCCCGGTAGCCCCGCCGGCCCGCGACATCGGTGGCGCGAGACGGGCGGGTCAGCCGTCCGGCGTGAAGAGGCCCTGGATGCCGACGACGATGGCGATCAGGCCGAAGATGGCCAGGAGCAGGGCGGGTGGGGCGCTGCGGCGGGTGACGCGGTCCCAGAGCAGGGCCACGCCGACCAGGATGCCGACGACCTCGTAGTGGAACACGCGCGGGCCGTCGAAGAGGTGGACCAGCAGGTAGTAGCCGCCGGCGACCAAGGCCACCACGCCGACGATCCAGCCGAAGGGGGCCACCCGCTCGGCGGCCCGAGCCAGGTTGTCGCCGGCGCGGGGGATGCGGCGCAGCAGGGTGATCGCGAGCAGGAAGCCGCCCACGATGTTCGCGAGGTCGAGCAGCAGGGCCATGAGCACGACGCCACCCATACCCGGGAGCGCTCCCAGGCAATCCTCGGCGTCAGTCGAGCGGGGTGACGGCGGGGCGGCCCGGCTCGGGGTCGTCCGGGAGGCGCAGGGGCGCAGTCGGCAGCTCCCAGATGATGCGGGGGTTGTTCAGCGGCATGCCGTGCCACATGCGGACGTCGATGGTCGGGCTGTGCAGGTCGCCGCGGACCACCGTGGCCTTTTTGCCGGTGGCCAGGGTGAAGTCCGGCAGGTTGAGCTTGGTCAGGTCGTTGTCGTCGACCGGGCGGGGCTTCAGCAGGGCGTCGGCCAGCAGCACCGCGTCCCAGGCGGGGATGAGGTAGGTGCCCAGGTCGTTGGCGTCGCACTGCTGGCTGGTCAGCTTGGCCGCGGCGTCCAGCGGGCAGGCGTCGAGCAGCTGCCCGTCCGAGATGCCGTCGCGGCGGTCGGCGCAGCCGAAGGGGCCCTTCAGCCGTACGAGATCACCCTGCTTCTCGATCTCGCGGACCAGAATTTCGTACGTGGGCTGGCTGAGATCGGCGCAGCCGGGCCCCCCGACGTTGTAGTTGACCGCCCAGTCCGCGGTGCTGGCCGCCCTCAGCTGATAGTTGGCCATGAAGCGGCTCACCGACACGTCGGCCACGACCAGGCGGGGCCGGGAGTGCCCACACACCTCGTTGACCCGCTGCACGAACTCGGCGAAGCGGGTCCACCGGTCGGCGAAGTACAACACCGCCGGCGGCCGGCCTTTGTCGGACTCGCAGATGGAGTCGTCGATCTTGTCCAGGGCCGGTACGTGCCGGGCCGACGAGCCGGGCTTGCTCGCGACCGCGGCCAGCAGGTCGTTGACCAGCGACGTCGTGTACTGGTCGGTCGGGCTGGGCTGCTGATAGATGTCGAGCCGGAAGCCGCCCTCCTTCCGGTAGGCCTGCGTCAGCCGCCGCGCGGTGTCGTCGGCGTACGCCGTGTTCGAGGGGGCCAACTGCAGGTACCCCGGCTTGTCGACGAACTTCTTGCTGGGGGCGCCCAGATCGGCCAGCAGGTTGGGGGCGATGAACGGGATGCCGGCCTTGAGCAGGCGGTTGATCGCGCTCTGGGTGACGTCGCGGCTGTCGCCGCCGCCGATCACGACGACCCGGTCGCCCAGGGCCTTCTCGCGTTCGACGATCATCGCGGCCACGTCGTCGATGTGCGCGACGTCGGGGCCGGCGTCGGCGATGACCATATGAACCTTGTGCTTCGTGGTCGCCGCGATGTGCGACTGGGCGTACAGGAAAGCTCGTAGCTGGTCGCGTTCGGAGGGGTAGTCCCGGCCGTCGGCGCACCGGGCGGGGTCGGCCTTGAGCGGCTCGCACGAGAGCGCGCCCAGCCAGACCACGGTCAGGTGGCCCGGTTTCAGCGGCTCGTTGGCGTCGAGGATGCGGCGCTGCAGGGCGACAGTGACCGGGTCTTTGCCGAAGGCGGAAGCGGCGAACACCCCGCCGTCGGCGCTGTCGATCAGGCCGTAGCAGCGGCCGTCCTCAGTGGCCTTGAGCGTGGTGATGCCGCTCGAGGTGGGCAGGGTGTAGCAGTTGTTGAGCACACCGGGCAACCAGTCGTCGCGGGTGTAGCCGAGGAAGCTGAGGGCCAGGGTCAGCACGGCCAGCACGGCGTGGTGGGCCGGTCGCAGGCCCTTGTCCCGGACCAGTCCGGACAGCTTGTCGGAGATCACGACGGGCAGCACGATGGCCGCCACCGAGATGCCCAGCGCCCGCGCCTCGGTGCTGCCCGCGAAGATGTCGGCGATCATGACGGTGGCCAGCGCGAAGACCGCGGCGATGCCGCCGAGCAGCGCGACCAGCTTGAAGTCGGCGGTCAGCAGCACGGCCACGACGGCCAGCAGGATCGCGACCAGGATGGTGCCGACGCCGACGTAGCCGGTGATCGCCGCGTGCACCACCAGCACCAGCAGGGCGAGCACGACCACCAGGCCCGGCCGGTTGCCGGCGGTCAGCATCCCGAGCACGCGCGACTTCAGCGTGGCGGCCCGGGCCTTGGTCGCGTCGTCGGGCTCGGCTTCGTCCTTGATTTCGTCGACCACCTTGGCCAGGGCCTCCGCCTTGGCCTCGGCCTCGGCTCGGGCCGCCTTGGCTGCCTTGGTCGCCGCCGCGGCCGCTTCCTGGGCGGCCTTGGCCACCTTGACCGCGTTCGCCGCCTTGTCCTCGAGATCGTCCGCGGACTTCGGCGGGGACATCGCCTTCCGGGCCTCGTTGATGATCCAGAGCGCGCCCCACAGCCCGGCCGCTCCGGCCACCACGTACGCAAAAGCCCACCAACCTGATGAACCGGACAGCAGGGCCCGGCCCAGGATGAGCGCGGACAGCGTCACCGCCGTGAGGCGCAGCAGGTCGTCGCCGCTCGGAAGAGACTGCAGCAACCGCCGGTACCGCATCGACACCTCTCTCCGTACTCAATGGGCGAACCCAGGGTAGGGAATCGATGCCACTGCGTAAGAGGTCTTGAATCGAAACATCGAGATGTATGAGATGGGGGGACATCTCTGCAGAGGAGTACGCCCGTTGAGGAAGCAAAGCACCGTCGTGCTGGCTGCCGTCTCCGCGTTCGCGCTGGTGACAGGCCTCACGACCATGCCCGCGGCCGCCGCACCCGGCGACGTCGCGACCCGCTCGGCCGACGTGGAACCAACCGCGTCGCTGGGTGAGGACAACCTGCCCCACCCGCTGGCCGACCGGCGCGAGGCCGAGCGCACCGAGGCGCTGGCCAAGCTCATCGCGGGCCAGGTCAAGACCGAGAAGCGTACGGGATCGGAGGTCATCAAGCTCCGGAACGGCAAGTACGTCGAGTACAAGAAGAAAGAGACCAAGACCGACCCGGTGCTCACGTTCCTGACCGAGTTCGGCGACGCCGTCTACCCGGCCGCCGGCGGCACGGCGGGTCCGCGGCACAACCAGATCGCGGCCCCCGACCGTACGAATGACAATTCGACCCTCTGGCGGAGCGACTTCACCCCGGCGTACTACAAGGAACTGCTGTTCGCCAAGAACAAGGAGTCGATGGCGAACTTCTACTACAAGCAGTCCGGCGGCCGGTACACGGTGGGCGGTGACGTCTCGGACTGGGTGCAGCTGCCCTACAACGAGGCCCGCTACGGCAGCAACGAGATCGGCGAGGACGACGGCTACTGGAACTACATCAAGGACAGCGCCACCGCCTGGTACGAGTCGCAGGTGGCCGCGGGCAAGACGCCCGAGCAGATCAAGGCGTACCTGAAGATGTTCGACATCTGGGACCGCGACGACTTCGACAAGGACGGCGACTTCAACGAGCCGGACGGCTATATCGACCATTTCCAGGCCATCCACGCCGGTGAGGGCGAGGAGGCCGGCGGCGGCGCCCAGGGGCCCGACGCCATCTGGTCGCACCGCTGGTTCGCGTTCTCCGACGGCGGCGCCGGCAGCGGCCCGGCCGGCAACGAGGTCGGCGGCGTGCCGATCGGCGACAGCGGCTTCTGGATCGGCGACTACACGACCGAACCCGAGAACGGCGGCCTCGGCGTCTTCGCCCACGAGTACGGCCACGACCTGGGCCTGCCCGACCTGTACGACACGGCCGGCGGCGACAACGGCACCGGCTTCTGGACTCTGATGTCGGGCGGCTCGTGGCTCAACCGCGGCGGCCAGAGCATCGGCTCGACGCCGGGCTACATGGGCGCCTGGGAGAAGATCTTCCTCGGCTGGTCCAACTTCGTGACGGTCCAGCCGGGCAAGAGCAAACTGGTGACCCTGGGCTCGGCCGCCAACGCGGAGACCAGCCTGCTACCCGAGGCAGTCGTGGTGCCGCTGGCCGACGGCTCGTACTACGCGGCCGAGTACCGCTCGTACACCGGCTACGACGAGACACTCAAGACCGGCCCCTACCAGTTCGGCTGGCAGAGCACCCGGCCGGACTGGGTGGAGCGGTTCCCGTACCAGGACGGCTTGTTGGTCTGGTACGTCAACCCGGCCGTCGGCAACAACAACACGAGCCGGCACCCCGGTACGGGCCTGTCGCTGCCGGTCGACGCCCGTCCGGCGCCGATCATCTTCCCCGACGGCGTGCTGCTCGGTAACCGTCGACAGCCCTTCGACGCCACGTTCGGCCTGCAGAAGACCGATGCCGTGACGTTCCACCGCAACGGGGCCCCGGTCTCGGTGCCCAAGCAGGCGGCCAAGCCGGTGTTCGACGACTCCGACCCGCTGGCCTACTGGGACGCGGCCAACCCGCAGAACTCGGTCAAGGTGGCCGGCGCGGGTGTCAAGATCGAGGTGAAGACCCAGGTCACGGGTCTGATCCCGCTGATGACGGTCAAGGTCACGCCGCCCAAGGCGTGACCGGGTGCGCCGGGCCGGATCATGCGCCGGCCCGGCGCGCGCTCACCGGTCGAGCACGATGTCCGGGAAGTGCTTGCGGATCACCTCGGCCGCTTTGCGCACCTCTTCCGCGGCGGCCCGCTGATGACGTCCCGCCACGCCGGTGGCGGGATCGTTGTGGCTGCCGGCCAGGACGTCGAAGACACGAGCTTGTTCCTCGAGGATGCTCAGCGCCGTCCACAGAGCGCCCTCGACCTTGTCCTGCTGAGCTTCGAGCAGGGTCTGCGGCGACCAGATGTGCCCGGTGTGGCACGTGTAGTGGACGACGCCGCCCGTCTCGACGACGTTCATGCCGCCCGTGCAGTCGGGGCAACTCAGGGCGGCCGGTCGGCCGGGCCGCCGGTCGGTGAGTCCCTTCGTGAATTTCTCGGCCATGTCGGTTTCCGTGATCAGGTCGGCGTCGGGACGAAACCGGGACGGCTCGACCCGCTCGGACAGCAGAGCCTGGATGCCGGCGGCGATGTCCCGGCCCGGTAGCGTCTTGGCGTCCGGGACGACGGCCAGAGCGGCCCGCGGCATGCCGGAGTGCCGTGCGTCGTCCGGATCCTGGACGATGCAGGCGCCCCCGGCCGTGCTGACCGCCGCCAGCCCGACCGCGCCGTCGTCCAGGCTGCCCGACAGCTGCACGGCAACCGCGCGGGGGCCCCGCCAGCGGGCGGCGCTGCGGAACAGGGCGTCGACCGACGGCCGTACCCGGTTCTGTTTCGGCCCGGCGCTGACCAGCATCATTCCGTCCCGTACGAGCAGATGGCGGCCGGGCACGGCGACGTAGACGTGGCCCGGCTCGATCGGCGCCTCGTTCTCGGCGGCCGACACGGGCAGCGGTCCGGACCGGCTCAGCACCCGGACCAGACCGCTCGGGTCGTGGGCCGAGGTGTGCACGACCACCAGGACGGCGGCGCGCAGGTCGGCGGGGAGGCCGCCGAGGATCCGCGGCAGCACCTCGATCGCGCCGGCCGAACCGCCCAGCAGCACAAGGTCGCGTTGATCTTCTCGGTCGGCCGTCACCAGACGGGACTCCCCAGGAATGCTGCCGGTAAACGTTTGAGAGGCCCGCTCGTCCGGTACTCGGCCCCGATGACTCGCATGTCCAGGATCGCGCTGGTCGCGGCCGTGGTCGCGGCGGCCGGGATCATGACGGCCCGGCGACCCGGCCGGCGCCGCGCCGATACCCGGTCTTGGCACTCCATGACCGTGTATCGGACGCTCGACGACGTCAGCGCGAACCTGCCGGACCAGCTGTGCAGGCTCGAGGTGCAGCTCACCCCGGCCCCGGGCGGCCGCGGCGCCGAGATCCGGGCCCGCGGCGACCGGCCCGACGCCGAGGTGCGCCGGATCCTGCGGCTGAGCCGGTCGCTGCTCGAGGTGGGCGAGGTGCGGCGGTGAGAGCGCTGCAATGGCGCGGCCCGAACCGGCTGGCCGTCGGCGAGGTGCCCGACCCGGCGATCAAGACCCGGGCCGACGTCGTCGTCCGGGTGCGGCTCAGCGCCACCTGCGGCTCGGACCTGCAGCTGCTGGGCGGCGACAGCCCGTACGTCGGAAAGGGTGATGTGCTCGGCCACGAGTTCGTGGGCGAGGTGGTCGAGCTCGGGGCCGACGTGCAGCGGCACCACGTCGGCGACCGCGTGGTGGTGGCGCCGGTCATCGCCTGCGGCCGGTGCTGGTTCTGTTCGCAGTACGAATACTCGCTGTGCGACAACGGCGGCTGTTTCGGCTGGTCGCACGCCGGCAGCCACGCCGAGTACGTCCGGGTCCCGTTCGCCGACGTGGGCGCGTTCACCGTGCCCGACGAGGTCGCCGACGAGCGCGCGCTGTTCGCCTCGGACGCGGCCTCGACCGGCTGGATGGGCGCCGACATGGGCGGCGTCAACCCGGGCGACGTGGTCGCGGTGTGGGGCGCGGGCGCGGTCGGCCAGCTGGCGGCGCGGGCGGCCCAGCTGCTCGGCGCGGACCGGGTGCTGGTGATCGACCGCTACGACAACCGCTTGCGCCAGGTCGAGAAACACATCGGAGCCGAAACGATCAACTACGAGCGTACGGATGTGGTCGCCACCCTGCTGGACCGGAGCGGCGGCCGCGGCCCCGACGTGTGCCTCGAGGCCGTGGGCCGCCCCGGAACCGTCGGGGAGGCCGTCACCGCGTGCCGCAAGGGCGGGTCGGTCTTCGTGCTGGGCCTGTTCGCGGGCCTGGTCGACCGTTTCCCGCTCGGTGCGATCAGTGTGAAGGGCCTGACCGTCCGCAGCGCCCGGATGCACGGCCAGCGCTACATCCCGATGCTGCTGCAACGCATGGCCAAGGGCGAACTGACCACCGAACACCTGGCCACCCACGTGATGCCGCTGGAGGAGGCCCCCGAGGGTTACCGCCTGTTCAGGACGAGGGAGGACGGCTGCGTGCGGGCGGTGTTCCGGCCTGGTAGTTGAGCTCCATGGTGTCGGTGAACCCGGACCAGGCCAACGTGAAGCGCCAGCATCCGGGCCGCGGCAGGTCGACGATGGACGGCCCGGGCCCGCCCCCGACCTCTTGCCGCACCGGCTCGGCCGTGCCGTCGAGCGTGGCCGCGATGACCAGCGGATCCCCGGTGATGTCGGGCCGGGAGACCCACAGGATCTTGTTGTTACGCCCCGGCTCGGGCGGACTGCTCAGCCGCGCCCCGAAGACGATGGCGAGGATGTCACCCTTCGCGCCATAGACGTGCGGGGTGCCGGCGCCGTCCCAGCTGAACCCGGCCCGGGCCCATTCGGGCAGGGCGTCGGTGCGTACGGGCGAGCCACAGACTCGCACGGGCTCGGGTCCGTCCACTGCGGTGCAGCCGGCCACCAGCAGCACTGCCACCAGAACAACGACGCTTTTCATATCTCGCAGACACCGCCCGCGAACGCCCGGTTCCCCACGGGGTTCCGCTCCGACCGGCACGATGGTGAGCTCGTCGAGACGCCGCAAGCCGCGTGCGGACGCCGTCGGTGCCGCGGTGGGCTTCATCTACCCCACCGGTCGACTCGGCGGAGGCGCTCCTCGCCCGGTCCGCCCTGTTGTCGAACCGAACGGCGGCGACCCTGGCGGCAGGCGGTCAGGACTCCGGACGCTGACCGGGATCAGCGCTCCGGCGTTGCCTCGGCGTGTGCCCGTACACGCGGCGGAACACCTCGACGAAGGCGCTTGCGGTGCTCCAGCCGCAGCGGCGCGCCACCGTACCGACCGGCACTCCTTCGGCGAGCATGAGCAGGGCGTGGTAAAGGCGCAGCTGGGTGCGCCACTGCACGTAGCTCATGTGCGTATCGTCGCGGAACAGCCGCGCGAGCGTCCGCTTGCTGGACCGGCAGGCCTTGGCGAGGTCTTCGAGGTCGAGGGTGGCGGAGAGGTTCTCCTCGACGACCCGGCAGGCCTCGGCGAGACGCGGGTCGCGCGGGGCGGGCAACCGGACCGGCCGCTGATCCGAGACGGACAACTGGTCGATCAGCACGGACAACAGCCGCCGGCGCCGGGATTGCCCGGCGCCGGCGGTCTGCTCGGTGTAATGGATGATCAATTCCCGCAGCAGCGGGCTCACCTCGACCACGGCGGGCACGTCGATGCCGAGCGGGTTGCTCGATCGGGGCAGTCCGACGCCGTGCAGGGTGGTCGGGCCGTGCACCCGATGCTGGTGAGGCGCATCGGCGGGAACCCAGATCGCCCGGTTGGCCGCAGCGATCCAGCTGCCTGCCGTCGTGCTGACGGATATCACTCCGGTGCTGGCGTACACCAGTTGGTGCTCGTCGTGGGCGTGGTGGTGGACCACGGCGCCCGGTGCCAGCCGGAGCACCAATGTCGCGGTGTCCCACCGATGGCTCGATTCCGTCACAAGGGCGCATCTTATCGAGAACGAGTCGCGGTCAGAGGTGTAATTTATCCGGGTTCACCTGCATGAGGATGCGGGTGATGACCCCGTCGGTGATCGACACGTCGACAGTCCCGACGATGTGGCCGCCGATCGATACGACGATCCCGTTCCGCCCGTTCAAGGCTCGGATCGCGTACGCCGGCGGGACAGCGGAGTTGTTCTCCTGCAGCCGCATCGAGCCGAGCAGGTACTTGGCGACGGCCGTGCTGCCCACCACCGGCTTCAGCGCGGCGTGCACGACGCCACCGCCGTCGGCCACTGCTTCCACGTCCGGGTGCAGAACCTTGACCAGGGCGGCCAGGTCACCGCCCCGGCAGGCGTCCAAGAAAGCCGCCACGACGTGGTCCCGGTCAACGGTCGTGACGTCGAAGCGGCGCTCCAGACGCAGGTGACGGCGGGCCGAGACAGCGGACTGCCGGCAAGCGGCCGGGCTGCGCCCGACCGTTTCGGCGACTTCGTCGAACGGCACACCGAACACGTCGTGCAGGATGAAGCTGACGCGCTCGGCGGGCGACAACCGCTCCAGCGCCACCATGAACGCGTACGACACCGAGTCGTCCAGGGTGACCCGGTCCGCCGGGTCCACGGTCATCGAGTCATCGGCCGGCCCGCCGGCGCCGAGTACCGGCTCCGGCAGCCAGACACCCTGATAGCGCTCGCGCCGCACGCGGGCCGACTTCAGCTGGTCGAGACAGACGCGGCTGACGACCCGGGTCAGCCAGGCCAGCGGTTCCCGCACCCGCGCCCGGTTCTCCTCGCTCAGTTGCTGCCAGCGAAGCACGCCCTCGCCTACGGCGTCCTCCGCGTCATGGACCGAGCCCAGCAGACGGTACGCGACCGCGAACAGGCGGCGGCGTACGGCGTCGGTGATGTTGATTGTCATGATCCACTCTTGGGGGTGGGACCCTTCGGCGTCGGGTAGGCGCCGGGCTTCGTCCGTTCCTTGGCCGGCAGGGAGACCGACATCTTGCAGACCGACTCCTTGACCCGGGCCCCGAGCCGTCCACCGATGTGCAGCGGACGCGGGCGGTCGTCGGCGTGCACGAGCTGGATGTAGCCGCGCTTGCGGCCGAGGCTGATGCACTGGGCCTGGAATCCGATCGAGACCGGCTCCGGCTCCTGCCCGCGGATCTGAGCCAGCACGGTCTCCGCCGCCTTCCCGCCCAGGGGCAGGGCGATGGCGCATCCCATCCGCAGATGCTCACCGGCCGGGCCCGACATCACGATCGCGTCGCCCGCCCCGACGATGCCGGGCGTGTCGAGGCTGCGCAGCCCGGTGTCGACGCGCATGCGCCCGTCGGCCGCTACCGCCAGTCCGCTCGTGCGGGCGAGGTCGGGAACGGTGAAGGAGGCGGCGACGATGCAGACGTCGGCCTTCTCGATGCGGCCGTCGGCCAGCACGACCTGGCCGGGCTCGATCCGTGCGACCGGCTGCTGCTCCTGGATTTGCACGCCCAGCTTGTTCAGCGATCTGGTCAGCGACCGGCGGGCAGCGGCCCGCATCGCTGGAACCAGGGTGCCCGCGCACATCAACACCACCGAGGCACCCGGGTGCTGTTCAGCGATCTCGCCGGCCGCCTCGACCCCGGTGAAGCCGCCGCCGATCACGACGATGCGTGCGCCGGGCCCGGCCCCGCGGACCGCGGCGGCCGCGCTTTCTGCGCCGTCGAGGTCTCCCAGCAGGAAGCCGTGCTCCCGGCTGCCCGGGATCGTCGTGGCGGCTGTGCTGCCGACCGCGTAGATGAGGTGGTCCCACGGCATGACGATCTCCGTCCGGCCGGGTCGGGAGACATGCACCGTCCGGGCGTCGGGGTCGATGACCTCGACTCGTCCCACTAGCAGCTGGGCCGCCTGGTGCAGGAGCTCGGTCAGGGGAACGAATGCCGACCGGCGGGTTCCGGCGGCCAGCTCGTGGAACCGGATCCGCTCGACGAACTGGTCGGTCGGGTTGATCACGGTGAGGCGCACCCGCCGCACCTCGGCCTCGGTCAGCGAGGCGAGGAGCCGGTTGGTGGCGATCACACCGGCGTAACCGGCGCCGACGACCACGATGTCGATCTGCTCTGTGGTGGGCTTCATGAGGCGTCCTTCAATCGGTGGTGGGTTCTGCCCGATTGACGAGCCATCGCCCGCGGATGTGAGAACACGCGGTGTGATCACCGCCATACGCCGGCCGCGGCTCGAGGCAGAGGCTCACAGCAGGAAACGGAACAGGGGACTGGAAGCCTCGATGCGCTCGACCCGCGGCGCAGCCGCCTCCATCCGGGCGAGCAGGCCCGCGAGGCCACGGGGGTCGGCCAGCTCGATGCCGACCAGCGCGGGGCCGGTCTCCCGGTTGCTGCGCTTGACGTACTCGAACAGCGTGATGTCGTCGTCGGGACCGAGAACCTCGTCGAGAAACCGGCGCAAGGCACCCGGTTCCTGCGGGAAATCCACGAGGAAGTAATGCTTGCGCTGCTCGTACATCAGCGCCCGCTCGACAACTTCGGCATAGCGGCTGACATCGTTGTTCCCGCCGGAGAGCACGCACATCACCGTGGTGTCCGGTGAAATAGCCAGGCCCGGCAGACCCAGTGCGGAGGCGGCCAGCGCGCCGGCCGGCTCGGCGATGATCCCGTCGGTCTGGAAGAGGGCCAGCATCTCCTGACAGGTCCGGCCCTCGGGCACCGCCACCACCTCCGGCCGCGAACCGGCGATGATTGAGAAGGTGAGATCGCCGACCCTCCGCACGGCGGCACCGTCGACGAAGGTGTCGAGATCGCCGAGCGTCACCGGCCGGCCCGCCTCGAGCGCCGCGGCAAGGCTGGCCGCTCCAGCCGGTTCCACACCGATGATGCGGGTACGCGGATGCCGCTGAGACAGCCACGCGACCGAGCCGGCCAGCAGGCCGCCTCCGCCGACGGGCAGTATCACCACATCCGGAGCGCCCCCTAGCTGCGTCACCGCCTCACGGACGACAGTCCCCTGGCCGGCGATCGTCCGCAGATCGTCGAACGCGGGAACAATCGTCGCTCCGGTCGCGTCGGCGTGCGCTGCGGCCACAGCGGCGGCGTCGTCATAAGTCTCCCCGATCAGCACCATCTCGACCAGATCGCCGCCCAGCGCCGCGATACGGTCACGTTTCTGCCGTGGTGTCGTGCGCGGCAGGTAGATCCGCCCATGCACGCCCAGCGCCGAGCAGGCGGACGCCACCCCCTGTGCATGGTTGCCGGCGCTGGCCGCGACCACTCCCGCCGCGCGTGCCGCTTCGCCGAGCTGGGCGATCAGATTGAACGCCCCCCGCGCCTTGTACGAGCGAACCGCCTGCAGGTCCTCCCGCTTGAGCCATACATCCGCACCCGTCAAAGCCGAGAGGCGCGTGTTGCGCTCCAACGGAGTCCTCGGGACCACATCGGCGACACGGGCCGCCGCCTGATCGACGGCCTCGGCCATCAGCGGCAACGCCGGACCGCCCGCGATATCGGAGCCCCTGCTCGCGGACGGTCGGTAAGCGTCATCAAGCGACGGGGCATCAACGGTGACAGGTCGAAGGTTCACCCACATACGTATTAGTCGTCACGCCGGCCCGAGGAAAACTGCGCCGCTGGAGATGGCCGTTCTACCGCCAACCTTGGCTCGATAGGAACAAAAGCGGTCGGCGGCCTACGGCGATGAGAACAGCAAAGTGTCTTCACGAATCGATGCATGACTATGTACGGTCGGGGTATGCGGAACCGACTTGCCGTTCTCCTGGTCTGTGCGCTGCCGTTGACTCTGGTGCCGGCGCCGGCATTGGCGGGGGGTGCGCCGCCGGCCGTTGCGCTCGGTAGCGTTATTCCGGCGCCGGTTGAGGTGCGGGCGGACGGTACGTCGTTCCGGGTTACTCCGCGCACGGTCGTTGTGGCTCCGGCCTCGGCGCGGCCGGTGGCTGACCGGCTGGTCGAGGCGGTGCGGGAGGCCACGGGCTATCGGCTCGCCGTGGTGAGGCACGCACCGCGTCACGCGTCGGCGATCACGCTCGCGCCGGATCGGAGCGGTGGGGAGGACTACCAGCTCAGCGTCGGGCGTAAGGGGGTCACGATCCGGTCCGGCGGCAACTCGGGGTTGTTCAACGGGGTGCAGACGCTGCGTCAACTGCTGCCGCTCGAAGCGCCCTGGATCGTGGCGGGCGGCACGATTGTTGATCGGCCTCGGTTCGCGTACCGGGGGGTTCATCTTGATCTGGCTCGGCACTATCACACGCCGGACGAGGTGAAGCAGTACATCGACGAGATCAGTCAGTTCAAGGTGAACCACCTGCATCTGCACCTGTCGGACGATCAGGGGTGGCGCATCCAGATCGACTCGTGGCCGCGGCTGACGTCGGTCGGTGGGGCGGCGGGCACCGGGGTGGACGGTGTGGGCGGTGGGTTCCTGACCAAGGCCCAGTACCGCGATCTCGTGCGGTACGCGGCGGCCCGCTTCGTGACGATCGTGCCCGAGATCGACATGCCGGGGCACGTCAACGCGGCGCAGGTCGCCTACCCCGAGTTGACCTGCGACGGGGTGGCGCCGCCGCCGCGGACGGACACGGCCGTGGGCTACAGCTCGCTGTGCATCGGCAAAGAGGTCACGTACCAGTTCGTCGAGGACGTCATTCGGGAACTGGCCGCGCTGACGCCGGGGCCGCTGATCCACATCGGCGGCGACGAGGCCCACGCCACCTCGCAGGCCGACTACGTCGCCTTCCAGCAGCGGGTGCTTCCGCTGGTCGGCAAGTACGGCAAGAAGGCGTACGGATGGAACGAGATCACCCAGGCGCCGGCCAGCCACACCGCTATCGCGCAGTACTGGAACACCGGCCGGACCGATCCGACCCTGGCCGCGGCGGTCGCGGCCGGCACCAAGGTGATCATGTCGCCCGCCAATCGGGCCTACCTCGACATGAAGTACGACCCGTCGACCCGGCTCGGGCTGAGCTGGGCCGGCTACATCGAGGTTCGCACGGCGTACGACTGGGACCCCGGCACCCACGTGGCCGGAGTTCCCGAGAGTGCTGTGCTCGGTGTCGAGGCTCCGCTGTGGTCCGAGACCTTGCGCAGCATCGAGGACATCGAGTTCATGGCCTTCCCGCGCCTGACCGCGATCGCCGAGGTCGGCTGGTCCCCGTCCCGAGACTGGGAATCCTTCCGGACGAGGCTCGGCGCCTACGGCCCCCGCTGGACGGCCCGCGGGGTCGGCTTCTATCCCTCCCCACAGATCGACTGGGCCGGCTAACGCAGAGGTTGGAAGGCGGCGCGGAGCTCGGCCGCGAACAGGTCGGGCTCTTCCCAAGCGGCGAAGTGGCCACCGCGTTCGGCCTCGTGGAACCAGGCCAGGTCGGGGTAGGCGACCTCGGCCCAGCTGCGCGGGGCGGCCCAGATCTCGTCGGGGAACGTGGTGAAGGCGACCGGGACCCGGGTCGGCGGGGGCGCCTGCCCGCCGTGTGCGGCCAGGAAACGGCCGAACTCCCAGTACCAGCGGGCGGCCGAGGCGCCGGTGCCGGTCAGCCAGTACAGGGTGATGTTGTCGAGAACGGTGTCGCGGGTGAGGCCGCCGGTCGGCTGTTTGTCGACGAAGGCCTTCGACATCTTGTAGTAACTGTCGGCGTCGTGGTCGAGCATCCAGGCGGCCAGGCCGATGGGGGAGTCGAGCAGCGAGTAGCCGATCGTCTGCGGGCGGATCGACTGTTCGGCGCGCCAGTCGTGGTCGTTGGTCCAGTAGCGGGCCAGCTCTTGCACGGTGGCCAGTTGCACGCCCTGGGAACGGTCGGTCACCAGTTCCCGGCTCGGCCATCGGGTGGCCGCGATCCGGCGGTGCAGCTCGGCGATCTTCTCTTCGGGTGTGTCTAGTGTGAACGGTCGGCTTTGCTTGTCGTCGGACATGTTTCCCCCCTGACGGGGTGGATCGGACACTGAGACGCGGGTGAGCCTACGCCTACTTTTGGTGACCGAACCGCCCCGTGTCGGAGGTAACAACGACCCCTCAGCCGAAGACCGAGGCCGCCCATTCGGGATGGTCGATGAACGGGTTGCGGTTGCGCTGATACGACGCGTAGATGATCTGATTCCGGTTGCGCTCGAAGGCATCCGGCGGATCCTGGGCGTTCCACTGCAGCAGGGCCGAGATGCGGCCGATGCGCGGGGCCGTGCCGCTGCCGGTGGCGTTGTCGACCTCGAGGTCGGGCCACGAGTCGCCGCCCTCGTAACGGACCGCCATGTAGAGGATCATGCGGGCGACGTCGCCCTTGACCGCGTTGCGGGGCTCCCACGAGTCGCCGTCGGTGAAGTTGCCGGGCGCGCTCGCGACCGCCGAACCGCCGTTGTCGAAGTCCTTGTTGTCGCGCAGCGAGTTGACGCCGACGTCCTCGGGGCGCAGGTGGTGCAGGTCGGTGCCGGGGCCGGCGGCGGTGCCGAAGTCACCGTGCGACTTGGCCCAGACGTGCTCGCGGTTCCAGTTGCCGCTGTTGCCGCCGTTGAGCGACTTCGACCGGCTCGTGCCCGAGTACAGCAGGATCACGTTGTTGCTGTTGGCCGGGTCCTGGTCGGTGGCCTTGAGCGCGTTCCATACCGCGTCGTACGACAGCGTGGTCACGCCGCGCGAGATGATCGTGTGCAGCGCGGTCTTGAGCTGCTCGCCGCTCTTGCCCGCGGCCGCCGCGTAGTACGAGTCGGTCGGCGGAGTGGTCGGCGGCGGGGTGGTCGGCGGGGTCGTTCCGCCGCCGCCCGCGCTCATCGCGGTCGGCGACTTGAGACCCGGGTGCGAGAAGTACGCCGTGAGCGTGCCGGTCACGGTGACCGGGTCGCCCATCAGGCCGGGGTTGGTGCGCAGCCCGAACGCCGACCGGTACGCGCTGGTCACCTGCACGTAGAGCATACGGCTGGTGCCGGTCTCGCCGCTGCTGTCGGCGATCGCGATGGCCGTGTCGCCGGTGAAGTTGCTGGTGCGCACCGTGGAGGTGGCGGTCGGTTCGCCCACGACGTTGCCGCGGACCGTGCCGGTGCCGCTCTGACTGCTGATCGCCTGCGCGACCGTCAGCGTGGTGGCGGCCAGGCCGGCCGGCACCTGCACGAGCGTGATCGCCAGCGCCAGGAGCGCGACGGAAGATATCGCAACGCGTCGATACATGGGCTCAGTATGGGCAGTCACGGGTGAATCACCGCCATATCGGTCTTGTCATCCCAGTGTCTTCGCGGAGTCCACTGCCCCCGGGCCGGGATGCGGGCAGGGTGTACCTTTTCGGCATGACGTGGCTGGATGCGATCTGGTGCGTGGTCAGCCTGCTGACCGACGCCGGTCCGTCCGGGCTGGCCGGGCTCATGCTCATCGCCGCGCTGGCGGCGGGGCTGATCCTGCTGGCCCGCAGTGCTCCGGCCGGCAGAGTGTCCGTTTCCGCATGGCAGACGCGGTCTGCCCGGGCGGGCGTGCCCCGTCATCGCGACCCTGACGCCCCAGGCCGCACCCGCCCGAGAGGACCCACCGCACGGCCCCTGGCGGCCGTGTGATCCAGGCCGGGCTGCGGAGCGCTTGATCCGGAGCGTTCCCGAGAGAGCTTGATCCAGAGCGCTCTCGAGGGGCGCTGATCTTGAGTGTCCCGAGCAGCAGCCTGACCTCTGACTTACGACCGCCCCAGATGCCTCATTCCTCGCATCGAAGGGTCGTACCGTCGTGTCCATTTTCTATTCCGGCATCTCCGCGCTCCTGATCTTCTGGCACTCCGTCTGGGACGCCCTGCTGGGCGCCCCGCACCTCTTGAGCACCGACTGGTCGTGGGTGCTCGGCATCGTCTTCCTCGTCGTCACCGTCCGGGTGGCGTTGCTGCCCCTCTACATCCGGCAGTACCGCTCGCAGCAGGCGATACAGCGCCTCCAACCCGAGATGCGGGCCCTGCAGCAGAAGCACCAGGGCGACGCCATGGCGCTCAGCACCGCGATGTCCGCGCTCTACAAGCGGGAGAAAGTCAGCCCGTACGCCAGCTTTCTGCCCTTGATCGTGCAGATCCCGGTGTTCCTGGCGCTGTTCCACGTGCTGCGCCACCTGCGGCCGACCATCACCGACCCGGCCACCCAGACGCTCTACGGCTGGACGGCCGCGCAGTTCCACGACGCCTCGCACGCGCTGCTGCTGGGGGCGCCGCTGGCCTCGAGCTTCAGCAGCGGCGGCGCCACCATGATCGTGGCCGCGGTGCTGATCGCGGCCATGGTGACGACCACGTTCCTCACCACGCGGCTGTCCATGGCCAACACTCCACCCAGCGATGACCCGACCCAGCGCATGGTGCGGCTGCTGATGACCTATGGGATTCCGCTCTCGCTGCTTGTCTCGGGCGTCATCTTCCCGGTGGGCGTGCTGCTCTACTGGACGACCCAGAACGTGTTCGCGCTGGGCCAGCAGGCGTGGCTGATGCGCCGGCACCCACCCGTCAAAGCGCCGGCTACAGCGGGCTGACGCGACGGCGCCGGCCCTCTCGCGGAGGGGTCAGTCCTCGACCCGGAAGCCGATCTTGAGCCTGACCTGGAAGTGGGCGACCTCGCCGTCGACGACCTGACCGCGGACCTCTTGCGACTCGAACCACTCGATGTTGCGGACGGTCTGGGAAGCCTTGGCGATGGCCGTGCGGATCGCGTCGTCGATGCTGGTCGGGCTGCTGCCGACGACCTCGGTGAGCCGATAGACGTGGTTGGTCATGACTGCCTCCTCGCTGAGGGATCTCCCGCTCACTCAACCAGACCGGAGGAGTGAGCGGGAGAGAGCAGCGATCCTAGGGGCCGATCCACCGGTTGCCCGTTCGCGCCCTTCATGAGCTGCATGCATTCACATTTGTCAAACCTGCGTCTAGCGTGAGAGCGCTCTCACCGCCCCCAGATCCCCGGAGGCTCCATCCCCGTGCAACCCCGACGACGCCTCATCTCCATAGCGACCGCCGCCGTGCTCGCCACCGGGTCCGGCGTACTGGCTGTGACCCTGACCTCGACCGCCGAAGCCGCCACCGTCGGCGCCGGCAGCTACACCGAGACCCTGCCCGCCGGCGCCAAACTCCCGAGCGGCTGCGGCAGCATCTCGACCAACCCCCGGCAGAACGTCACCTCGAACGCCCCGGCCGGCGCGGTGCCCACCAACGACTGGTGGTCGTCGCTGCTGTTCAAGAAGGGCGACGAGTGCAACTTCTCGCAGCCGCTGTTCGCGGGCCCGGCCTCGTACAAGCCGGTCGCGAGCGGCCTCGGGCTGTCGTACCAGACCGACCCGGCGATCAGCGGCAGCGGCACCGGCCTGGGCGAATACCACTTCCCGTACGCCCAGCACGTCGTGGTCGGGGTGGCCGGCCTCAACGCCCCGCGGGCGCTGGTCGACGGCTGGACCGACTGGACCGTCACCCCGAGCTGGAGCGACGGCGCCCGCACGATGAAGGCCACGATCGGCCACGGGCTGCCGCTGTCGTACTACCGGATCACCGGTGGTGACGCTCAACTGTCGATCACCGGACCGCCTACTGTCTGGCAGAACGGCAACGGTCGCGTCGGGTTCTCGATCGGCGGGCACGACTACGTGGCGTACGGGCCGGCCGGGTCGACCTGGTCGCTGTCGGGCACCACGCTGCGCTCGAACCTCAGCGGCCAGGGCTACTTCTCGGTGGCGGTGCTGCCGACGTTGTCGAGTGCGAGCACGGCCGACAAAACCGCGCTGGCCGACCAGTTCGGGCAGTACGCGCACAACCACGTCACCGGCACCCGCCTCAATTACAGCTACAACCAGGCCAACGGCACGGTGTCCACGACCTACAGTTTCACCACGCAGCAGTTGGCGGGCGGCACCGCGGGCACGGTCATCGCGCTCTACCCGCACCAATGGCGATATCTGACCGGATCAACCCCGCTTTCCCGTACGTATGTCTCGCCGCGCGGCGCGATGAAGGTGCTCACGGGTACGCAGTTCCAGACGTCCATGCGTTACTCGGGCGTGCTACCGGAACTGCCGGCCGTCGGCGACTCGGGCGGCTCGGACCTGTCGCAGATCACCACGCTGCTCAACAATGAGCTCAACAACCCGGCCGATTTCCGGGGCGACGACACGTATTGGACCGGAAAGGGCCTGGGCCGCGCGGCCCGGATCGCCGAGATCGCCGACCAGCTCGGTCTGGGATCGGTGCGCGACTCCGCGCTGAACGTCATCCGGACTCGCCTGACCGACTGGTTCACTGCCTCGTCGGGCAAGACGTCTCGGGTCTTCTATTACGACCGCAACTGGGGCACGCTGATCGGCTACCCGGCCTCGTACGCGTCGGACGAGGATCTCAACGACCACCACTTCCACTACGGCTACTTCATCGCGGCCGCGGCCACCCTGGCCAAGTTCGACCCGTCGTGGGCGTCGTCATCGAGGTACGGAGGCATGGTTGATCTGCTGATCCGCGACGCCAACAACTACGACCGCAACGACACGCGATTCCCGTACCTGCGCGACTTCGACATCTACGCCGGCCATGACTGGGCGTCCGGTCATGGCGCGTTCGGCGCGGGCAACAACCAGGAATCGTCGTCGGAGGGGCAGAACTTCGCCAACGCGCTCATCCAATGGGGACAGGCGACCGGTAACAACGCGGTGCGCGACGCCGGCATCTGGATCCACACGACGCAGGCCGCGGCCATCAACGAGTACTGGTTCGACGTACGCAATGAGAATTTCCCGGCCACCTGGGGCCACAACTACACGGCGATCGTGTGGGGCTCGGGCGGCGCGTATGCGACCTGGTTCTCCGGTGAGCACGAAATGGTGGTCGGCATCAACATGCTGCCGATGACCGGCGGCCAGCTCTATCTGGGCGAATACCCGGCGGCAGTGCGCAACACGTACGCTGAGATGGTGCGCAACAAGGGCGGCGAACCCGGGGTGTGGCGCGACATTTTGTGGCAGTACCTGGCCCTGGGCGATCCCGACTCGGCGATGTCGAAACTGCGGGCGGCCGGCAACTACACGCCGGAAGAGGGCGAGAGCCGGGCCCACACGTTCCACTGGATCCGCAACCTGCAGGCGCTGGGCCAGGTCGACGCGACGGTCGCGGCCAACCACCCGCTGGCCAAGGTGTTCAGCAAGAACGGCGCCAAGACGTACGTGGCCTCGAACATCACCAACAGCGCGATCACGGTGACGTTCACGGACGGCCGGACGCTTGCCGTCCCGGCCGGCAAGACGGTGGCCAGCGGCGCGACCAACTGGTCGGGCGGCAACGCCACCGGCGGCGGCGTGAACCCGACGCCCCCGCCCACGACCCGGCCGCCGACCACTCCGCCCACGACCCCACCCACCACGCCTCCGACGACCAGGCCGCCGACGACCCCGCCGACCACGACCCCGCCGACCACGACGCCGCCCGGCGCTGCCTCGTGGGCGCCGAACACGCCGTACGCGATCGGCGCGGTCGTCACCCACAGCGGCAAGCGCTACCGCTGCATCCAGGCCCACACCTCGCTGACCGGTTGGGAACCCCCGATCGTCCCGGCCCTGTGGGCGGCCATCTAGGCACCGAGTTTCCCGCGCTCCCTCGTCTCCGCGACCCGGAGGCGGGGGAGCGCCTCGTTTCAGTGGCGTGCGGGGATCGTCGTAGCCCGGTCCGTGTCGGAATCTCGCATTCGCCCTGAACATTGACGAGGGCCCGGGCCGATCTGCGGGCCACCGGCGAGTCCCGGCGCCGGCCGTGGAGCCCGCAGGAGGGTGCCGGCCCAGCGGCCTGGTCTGGTGATCGGTCCGAGGGTGGGGGTGTTTGCGGGAAGGCGCTGGTCGAGCGGCCTGGCCAGGAGATCGGTCCGGGAGTGGGGGAGGGCGATGGTCGAGCGGCCCGGTCAGGGCATCGGACCGAGGGCCGGGGGAGCCTGCGGGAGGATGATGGCCGGCCGGTCAGGAGATTGGTTCGGCCAGGGCGGCCCGGGAAGCCGGCGCGGGGAACGGATCGGCGAAATACTGGCGTTCCCGCACGACGTGGCCGTCGGTGAACTCCATGATGCTCACCGAGTACGAGGGCACACCGTCATAGGTAATGACAACTTCGCTCACCCACAGGTCCGCCTCGCCGACGATGCGGAGAACCTTGAAATGCCGGGTGGCCGGGTGACCGCCGCGCTGGGCCGCGATCGTGACCCGGCTTCGGAACCGCTCGCCCGACTGCGGGTATTCGACAACCGCGTCCTCGGCGTAGACAGCGTGCTCGGCTTCGGTCTCACCGGCCTCCGAGGCTCGCCAGTGCTCCTCGATCGCGGCCCTGATCAACGAATCGGCATCCATGGCAGCGTTCCTTCCGCGTATGCCCAGTCCCGAGGCTAACCCGACGGTCAGCTGCCGGCTGCCAGACGCCGGATGCCGGACGCTCGGCGTTCGAGGGGTGCCTACGCTGATCGCGTGACGCTGGTGTGGCTGACGGGCAATTCGGGCGCAGGCAAGTCCACGCTGTGCGGGATGGTGCGCGCACGGGGCTACGTAGCCCTCGACGCCGACGACGACGGTTTCAGTCATTGGGTCGACCGGGGCACGGGCGAAGTTGTCGTGGACCCGCCGGATCCCGTTCCTCAGGGCTGGCTCGACCGCCACGCCTGGGCCATCGACCGTCAGCGCGTGGAACGGCTCGCTCGGGAGTCCCGTACGCAAATCGCTTTCCTGTGTGGGTCGGCGGAGAACGAGAGGGACGTTCGCGAGTTCTTCGACCTCGTCATTTGCCTCGTTATCGACGACGAGGCCCTTCGCCATCGGCTCGCGACCCGTACCACGAACAGTTTCGGCCGGAATCCCGAGGAGCTCGCCGCCGCTCTGGAATGGAATCCTCGCATGCGGGCCCGATACGAAGGTTACGGAGCGACAGTCATCGACGCCGGTCGCCCGGCGGCTGCGGTGCTCGACGATGTGATCAGCGCGGCTCACGGCCGGGCCGGGCCGGCTCGCTGACCCATCCTCGGCGGTGGAAAGGCGTCGCGGTTCACGACGCTTCGATGCGGGCGGGCGGCCATTCGTCGGATTCGGCCCATCGGCGTACGCAGATCCAGGCCACCACCAGGGCCGCGCCGGCCACCATGGCCAGGTAGGGCACCACCGTCGTGTTGATCAGCCCGTACGGCACCACCGCGATGAATTGCCAGATCGTGGTCAGCAGCACGCCGACACCGGCCGGCCAATGCCACCAGCCCTGGCGGCCGACCAGCAGCGGCAGGGCCAGGGCGGCGACCAGTTGAAGCACGAAACCGAACAGGAAATAGCCGTACGGAACCACGTCCCACCAGTCGTTGCCGTGCTCCCGATACTGCTCGATCGGGCTGGAGCGATACTCGAGGAAGGTCGGGTCCACGAATTCGGTGGGCCACCACGGCAACATCAGCACACTGGCCCACACCACCACGGCCGCCAGCCAGGCCACCCGCTTCGCGCGAAGCGCGCCGGTCGACAAGTACACCCGTCACCTCCGTCGTGATCATGCCTTCGAACAGCCAATACTCCCCACAGTGAGCGTCAGCGCCGCAACGGGAGGGTGGCCGTCCGGTGGGTGGGAGGCGACAGGACGCCACGGGCCCAGGACGGCGCGCAGGTCGGCGATGGTTCGGCGAGCCAATGGGGTTTCTCGCTCACGTGGTCCAGCGCTCGATGGCCGGACTTCGCAGGTAGTGCAGGAACTCCGGGCCGGGGGACGGACGGGCCGCCCGGGCCTGGGGGCAGCCACGAGGGCTGCGGCGGCCACGGCCCGCGGCGGGTTCGAGAGGCACTCGGGCACGAGGACGCCAGGCATCATCGATGTCACGGCGGACATGGTGATCGATGCCCGCGGCATGGGCGATACCGGTCACCTGATCAACCCAGCCGGGGCCGCCCATCCCGAAACAGACCTGAGCCGCGCGGGAGGCCGGCCGGTGTGTGGCGTCAACCCGAAAGCGGGATGCTTCGGCGAAGACGCGTCCGGATCTGCGAAGTGGACACCCGATCAGGGCCCGTGCACGTCGCAGCGACACCACAGTGTCGGCGGTGGCGTCCCTGAACCGTCCACGAATGAGGCAACCTGTCGTGAAGCGGCTGCCGGGTAAAGTAGATTGCAGATTGCGCAACAATCAGGGCGGCTGGAGCGGTACTTTCGAACAATGCACAGATGACCTGACACGCTGAAACAGTGTATGGATTAGCGCGGACGAGTGCGCGTCGTCATGTCGTCGAAGATGGCGAAACGGTTGCTGGAATTGTTGCTTGTTTCCCGGCCGGTGGCGGAATTTCGGTATAGGGCAGGCCGTTGATCCAGCCGGTTCCCACGGGCAGTGTTCTGCTGGTTGGCAGCAGGTGGCCTGTTGTTGACGCAGCCTGATGTCCGTTCGGTGCGCCGGTGGGACCGTCGTCGGTGGTGCTGGGGCGCTCTCGATGGTGTCGGCCCGGTCGGTGGGTGTCGTGGCGCTGGGCGCGGGGCGGTCGGCTGGTGCCGCTGGGTTATGCGGTTTCGGCCTGGCCGGCTGTGGTCGATCGGCTCGCTGCCGCGGGTGAGCAGGTGATGTTTGACCGGTCGCTGCCGGCTGGTCGGTTGATACCGGCCGGACGACACGTGTCCGTGCGGCGGTCGGTGAGGGCCGGTCGAGGGCAGGTGCCGTCGGTCTCGCCCCTGTCACCGGCGTTGCTTCGGTGGCCGGGCTCGATGTGCTCGTGGCCTCCGGTACTGCCGCGGGTGTTGCCGCGGTGGCCAGGCCCGATGTGTCGGGTGTCGCCGTCTCTGGTGCCGATGGCGTGGGGTGTCGTGGCCTGATTCGTCGGCTCTGGCTTTCGTGTCTGCCGGGTGTGGCGTCGTGGTCTGTGCGTGGCCGCTGTGCGGGGCAGGCTCTGCCACGGCAGTGCGATCTGCGGGTAGTGCGTGACCTGCGGGCTGGGGCCGGTCGGCTGGTTCCGCGGCGGTGGGCGGGTGTTGCGGACCGGCCGGTGCACCACCACGGGGCACCGGTCGGGTGGCGCTCGTCTGGTCGTCCCAGATCAGCGGTGGCACCGGATCCACCTGATCATGCAAACCCAGCGCCCCGCACTCCCATGAACAACCGTGCAATCGGCACAACTTTGCTGCATGCCGCCTTTTCAGTCCCCAATTCCGGCGACGTGCATGATCGCGCCGGAACTCTTCTTGGCCCGGCGAATAACGACGCGACCGAGTCCGATCCCGCCAGGCCGTGATCTCCGACCGGGAGAATAAACTCAATTGCGCCATGCACCATTATCCCGAATCGGGACCGCGGCACGCCAAACAACGTCCGTGCCAATTCTGGAAAGTGCGGTAAAGCGGAGACAGAAGTCCGGTAACAGGGAAACACACGGCCCCGGAACCGAACGGCTGCGTAAGACGCATCGAGCGCACACATCTGCCGCGATCCTCCGTGTGGACGGAGCTGGACGCGTCGGCTACGCGGACTTTGCTCCGCGATGTCGTCCAGTCGTTCGGTCGGCACGTTCTTGGCCAGGATGGTTTTGTGGCCCTCCAGGCTCGCCTCGAGCAGGCTCGCCTCGAGCAGGCTGTGCATGCCGTCCAGCATGGTGGGCTGGTTCGGTCGGGCGAGGAGGTGCAGCGGAGGGTCCAGGTGCCAGTTGAGGCCGGCTGCCGGTACCTGTGTCACGGGTAGGTTCAGGCTCCACCGCCGGGGCGTGATCCCGGAGGAAGTCGAGCACGATGCCGTTCAGGACCGGCGGCATGATGGCCAGGAGCGGGAAGGGCTGCCGGCCACCTTCGGCTGCCGGCGGGCGCGGGGCTCAGCCGTCGGCGGCCAGGTTTTCGGCGAGGGGAAGGCGGACGGCGCGGCGGGCGGGCAGGATCGAGGCGGCCAGCGAGGCCAGCGCGGCCACCGCCAGCAGCACACCCAGGCGGTCCCAGGGCATGGCCAGGGACAGGCCGGAGCCGTGGACCTCGACTGCGCCCAGTGCCGACAACGTGATGCCCACGCTGAGGAGGACGCCGATGAGCGTGCCGGTCAGGGCCATCACCAGCGCCTCGGTGGCCAGCGTCAGGCGCAGGCCGCGGCGGGTCAGGCCGATCGCTCGTAGCAGGGCGTTCTCGCGGGTGCGTTCGACCACCGACAGGGTCAGGGTGTTGGCCACGCCGACCAGGGCGATGATCACGGCCAGCGCGAGCAGGGCCGTCACCACGCCCAGGCCCTCGTTGAGCCGGGCGTTGAGTCGTTCGGCGTACTCGTCGCGGTCGTAGGCGACGGCGGCCGGGAACGCGGCCAGCGCGCGGTCGATCGCGTCGCGGGCGGCGCCGGCGGAGACTCCGGCTGCGGGGTCGGCCTGCACCTCGGCCAGGCGGGGCTCGTCGAACACGGCAGTGATGTCGTCGGGTGTCAGCCATGCGGTCTGGGTGCCCGGCCTGATCGAGGTGACTTCGAACGTACGGCCGTGGATTTTGATGGTGCCGCCGGGCGCGACGCCCGTGTCGGCGGTGACCACCGCGGCGCCGGGACGCGGGGCTCCGGTGTGGATCTCGAGGCCGGACTGGTCGTCGAAGGTCTCGTAGTTGGGGTGCAGGGCGCCGATCTGCGACTGGCCGCGCAGGGCGTCGAGCAGGGTGGGTGGCAGGATGCTGAAGTCGGCCGAGTCGGTGATCAGGAACTGCGCGACCATCTTCTCGTCGGCGCGGCGTTCGGCGGGAGCCTCGGCGCTGCGGGCGATGAGCGTGAACGTGCCGACCAGGGTGACGCCGAGGACCAGCGCGTTGGTCGTGGTGGCGATGCGGCGCGGGTTGCGGACGGCGTTGAGCAGGGCGAGCGCGATCGTCGCCCCGCCCACGCGGCCCAGCGGGCGGGCCACGAGCCGCACCAGGGCGGGCACCACGACGGGGCTGAGCAGCAGGAACCCGATGACGGTGAGCACGGTGCCGGCCGCCACGATCTGGATCTTGCCGACTGCTGTCGCGGCGAACAGGCCGGCCAGACCGGCGGCGAGTGTGACGATGCCGCTCATCCTTCGGCCGCGGCCGGTGGGCCGTGCGACCTGCACGGCGGCGTCGGAGAGGGCGGCCACGGGCGGGACGGCGGTGCCGCGCCGGGCCGGCAGCAGGGCCGACAACACGGTCACGCCGACCCCGACGACCAGAGCCACGATCGCCGTCTTGACCGAGACCACCGGGGCCACGTCGGCCGGTGCGCCCAGGGCGGACAGGGCGGCCGGAAGCGCGTACGCCAGAAGGAATCCACCGCCGAGGCCGAGCACCGACCCACCGAGGCCGATCACGGCCGCCTCGAGAACGACCGAGCGGAACACCTGGCGGCGGGTGGCGCCGACCAGGCGCAGCAGGGCGGTCTCGCGGGTGCGCTGGGCCAGCAGGATGGTGAACGTGTTGGCGATGACGAACGCGGCCATGCCGACCGCGATCACGGCGAAGGCCAGCAGCCCGTTGCGGAACGTCTCGGCGTCGCCGACCGCCGCGTCCTCGGCCTGGCGCACCAACTCGTCGTGGGGGAGGGCCTGGGCGCCGATCGCGCTCGCGATCCGGGCCGCGAGGTCCTCGTCGCTCACGCCGTCGGCGGCGTCGACGACGATCGTGCTCGACGGCCAACCGGCTACGGCTTCCGTGTCGGCCGTGGTCAGGGCGAGCAGGGCGCCCGAGCCGGCCGTGGCCGGGGTCAGGCCGACCAGCGTGTAGGTGCGGGCCTCGCCGCCGAAGTTGCTGATCAGCAGCCGGTCGCCGATCCGCAGGCGCTCGCGGCCGGCGGTGCGTTCGTCGATGACGACCTCGCCCGACGCCGACGGCACCCGGCCCTGGCTGGTCACCAGAGACTGCAACGACGCGGCGCTGGGCACGCTGACCGCCTCGTGGTCGCCGCCGATCTTGCGGCCGTCGGCGGCGGCCAGGCCCACCGAGTACAGCGACCACGTTTCCTCGGCCGCCCGCACGCCGTCGATCTTCCGTACCCGCTCGACGATGTCGTCGGGCCAGCGCGCGGTCGACGTCACCTCGACGTCGACGGCCCGGTACTGGTCGGCCGCCCGGCCGGTCATGGCCTGGGCCAGGCCGTCGGTGAACATCAGGCTGCCCGCGACGAAGGCGACGCCCAGCACCACGGCCAGCGACGAGAGCAACGACCGGGTCAGGTTGGCCCGGGCCGTACGCAAGGTAAGCCGCAACATGCCGGTCACCGGGCCCCTTCGAGCAGCCCGGCCGGGTCCTCGACCGTGTACGCGAACCGGCCGTCCTGCAGGAACACGACCCGGTCGCAGCGGGCGGCCGCGTGCACGTCGTGCGTCACCATCACCACGGTCTGCCCGAGCTGGGTCACCGCGTCGCGCAGCAGGCCGAGCACCTCGTCGCCCGAGCGCGAGTCCAGGTTGCCGGTCGGCTCGTCGGCGAACACCACCCAGGGCCGGGTGATCAGCGCCCGGGCCACGGCCACCCGCTGCTGCTGCCCGCCGGACAGCTCCGAGGGCCGGTGCCCGAGCCGGTCGGCCAGCCCGACCGCGGCCACCACCTGCTCGAACCACTGCGGGTCGGGTCTGCGGCCGGCGATGGCCAGCGGCAGCAGGATGTTCTCGCGGGCCGACAGCACCGGCAGCAGGTTGAACTTCTGGAACACGAAACCCACGTGGTCGCGCCGCAGCAGCGTCAGCTTCTCGTCGGTCAGCGTGGTCAGATCGGCTTCGCCCAGGCGTACGACACCCCGGGTGGGCCGGTCGAGGCCGGCCAGGCAGTGCAGCAGCGTCGACTTGCCGGAGCCGGACGCGCCCATGATGGCGTGGAACCGGCCCGCCTCGAACGTGACGTCCACGTCGTCGAGCGCGGTCACGGCGGCGTCGCCGCGGCCGTACACCTTGTGTAGGCCGATGGCCTGCAGAGCGGGCACGTTGGGTCTCCCGTACGTCGATGATCAGTGATTTCGACGCTAAAGAGCACCGGCCGGCCCGGCGTCCGTCGTGGTGCTGGTTCCCGGCGTACGACCTGAGTCGTACGACGCCGTGGGCCTGCGACTCAGGTATCGCGGCCCGGGCGGACCAGACCCGACTCGTACGCGAAAACGACGGCCTGGACCCGGTCGCGCAGACCCAGCTTGGCCAGGATCCGCCCGATGTGGGTCTTGACCGTGGCCTCGGCCACCTGCAGCCGCCCGCCGATCTCGACGTTCGACAGACCCTGGGCGATGAGCAGCAGCACTTCTTTCTCGCGGTCGGTCAGCTCGGGCGCGGCCGCCGCAGCATCGCTCCGCGGCACCAGCCGGCCGGCGAAACGGTCGAGCAGCCGCCGGGTCACCCGCGGCGCCACCACGGCCTCGCCCCCGGCCACGACCCGGATCGCCGACAGCAGCTCCTCCGGCGGCACGCTCTTGAGCAGGAACCCGCTGGCCCCCGCCTGCAAAGCCGCGAACGCCTCCTCGTCGGTGTCGAACGTGGTCAGCACCAGCACCCGCGGCGCCGGCCCGGCCGCGCAGATCTGCCGGGTCGCGGCCACCCCGTCCAGCACCGGCATGCGCAGGTCCATCACCACGACGTCGGCCTCGGTGGTGCGCAGCAGACGCAGCGCCTCGGCCCCGTCGCCGGCCTCACCCACCACCTCGAGGTCGTCCTGGTAGTCGAGCACCATGCGGAACCCGGCCCGCACCAGCTGCTGATCGTCGACCAGCACGACCCGGATCACGCCGGCACCGCCGCGCCGGTCAGCGGGATGCTCGCGCGGACCCGCCAGCCGCCACCCAGCGCCGGCCCGGCGTCGAACGTCCCGCCGTAGAGGGTGGCCCGCTCCCGCATGCCGACCAGCCCGTGCCCGCCGCCCGGGACGGCCACGCCGCCGACGCCGGTGTCGGTGACCTCGAGCTCGACCGCGCCCGCCCGGTAGCTGACGCGGACGGTGGCCGACGGGGCCGGACCGGCATGTTTCAACGTGTTGGTCAGCGACTCCTGGACGATCCGGTAGACGGCCAGCGCCACGCCGCCCGGCAGCTCGGGCGGGTCGCCGTCCACGACCAGGTCGACTGTCACTCCGGCGGCGCGGGCCCGCTCCACGACCGAGGTCACGGCGTGGTCGGTCGGCTCGTCGCCGTCGCCGCGCAGGATCTGCACCAACTGGCGGATTTCCTCCAGCGCGTCGCGGCCGGTCGCGCCGATCGTGCGCAGGGCCGCACGGGCCCGGGCGGGGTCGCGCTCGAACGCGTACTCACCGCCGTTGGCCTGCAAGACGATCACCGAGAGCGAGTGGGCGACGATGTCGTGCAGCTCCCGGGCGATCCGGGCCCGTTCCTCGGCCACGGCGACCAGGGCCAGTTGCTCCCGTTCGCGCTCGGCGGCCCGGCGGCGGTCCTCGACGGTCGCTCGCTGCTGGCGGGAGAACCGGACACTCAGCGCGGCCGCCCACACCACGGCGGCGAAGCCCAGCAGACCCACGGCCGAGGAGCCGACGTTCTCGATCTCGACGGGCGGTCGCTCGACGAGCAGGGCCGCGCCGACCAGGGTCGCGAGCCCGCAGACCGCGGCCAGGCGCAGCGATTCGGCGTACGCGAGGACGGCGTGGCTCGCCACGGCCAGGGCCACCAGCAGCATGCCCTCGTGCAGACGGGTCCCGTCGACCTCGATCGGCGCGGTCGCGGCCGTCAGCAGGGCCACCAGCGCGAGGACGAGAACCGGCCGCCGGCGGCGCCACAGCAGGGCCACCCCGACCAGCAGCCCGAAGATCAGCCCACCCAGCCGGAACTGATGCCACCACCACGTCGACAGCGCCACGACCGACGCCGACACGGCCACGTCGAACAGAAGCGGGCGGCGCAGCGAGGTCGGCATACCGCGAGGATAGTTGCCCCGTACGGGTGGCTCTTTGGTCTTTCTTTGGCGGCCTCCTCCAGTCTGTTCGCACAGGTCAGACAAGGAGAGACAGCACATGCTCAGCGCTCGACGGACCGCCTCGGCCCTGGTGGCCGCCATCGCGATCACGACCCTCGCCGCGTGCAGCGACGACATCACCGGGGAAGGCCCCGGCCCGATCTACGACACCGGCCCGCCCGGAAGCGAGATCTCCGACGAGTTCGAGGCCACCCTGGGCCCGAAGATCACCCTCGAGTTCGACATCACCGGCGCCGTCACGGTCAAGGGCAAGGCCACCGCGACCGCCCCGTCCGGCGGCCGGGGCCCGCTGAAGACGTGCGCGGAGTACGCCCAGGGCAGCGCCGAGCGGTACACGGTGGCCGGCGAGCTCGACGAACCAGTCGGCGCCGTCGGTGTCGCCATGGACATGTTCATCTCCGGCTACGCCGGCCCCGGCCCGTACCCCAAGAACCAGCTCGCCGGGGCATCCGGCCCGAGCCCGTACATCGCGGTCGAGGACGCGATCTACAGCAACTGGTCCGAGGGCGCCACCGCCCGAGCCAGCACCGACAGCAAGGGCGGCGGCTCGTGGACCTTCACCAACGTGAAGAACCGGCACGAGGCCAGCGCCCCCGACGACACCATCAGCGGCACGGTGACCTGGACCTGCCGCAAGCGGTAGTCCCCTCCTCGGAAATTCTCCGATTGACAGAAAATCTCTAGCCGTACAGAATCTGAGAGGGCAGAGATAGGTGATCTCAGGAGGAACCGTGCGCCGCATCGAAATCGACGACGAGGTCTATGCGCATCTGGAGAACAACGTCAAAGGGTTCGAGCAGCCGAACGACGTCCTGCGGCGTCTGCTGCTCGACCCGCCGCCCTCAGGTGCGGGTGCCGTGAACGAGGCCCCCACCGCGGGCCCGCGCAGCCCAGGACGGCTCCGGTCGCTTCTCGACAACGGGAAGGTGGCGGCGGGTGACATCGTGCGGCACAGCCAGGTGCGGAAGGGGCGCACGTTCACGGCCGTGATCGAGGACGATGGCTGGATCAAGACGGACAAGGGCAGCTACCGGGAGCCTTCTCCGGCTCTCGGTGACCTGGTCGAGACGTCTATCGACGGGTGGGCCTACTGGATCCACGAGCCGACCAAGAAGTCGCTGCGGACCCTGCGCTCGGAGATCGGAGGCGTCTGACCGTCGAGCCGGGCCGGATGAGCCGAACGGGGCTGGGGGCTCAGCCGCTGACGTCGTGGCCGAGCGCGCCGCCGCGGTCGCCGAGCGCCTCGAGCAGGGTGAACACCGGATCGGTGGGGGACAGGCCGAGGGCGCGCAGCGTGGGCACGAAGTCGTGCAGGGTGGCGTTGCGGCCGAGGAACTCGCGCTCACCGACGCAGCATTCGGCGGCCACGGCCTCGTACAGCCAATAGAGCATGTCGGGGCCGAACTCGCCCGCCTGTTCGTGCAGCAGGCAGCGCGTCCGTTCCGGGCAGGTGACCGACGCGCAGCGCAGCTGGCCCCATTTCGCGGCTGTGGGCGGCTCCACCGTCGTGCGTTTGTGGCGCAGGTCGTCCATCAGGCGGCGGGTCTCTTCCCGGCGGCCGGTGCGGGCCCACGCGTCGCGGTTGGCAGGGCGTGGACCCAGATGGCGCAGGTCGTCGCCGAGAAAGGTGCAGTGGCGGGACCAGTCGGCGGGCCGCTCGCGCAGCTCCTCGACCAGGTCGCGCCACTCGTCCTCGAAGTGTTCGCCGAGGCGGCGGCACACGCCCTCGAACCACGGGGTCGGGCCGGCCCCGCCGACCACTTCGAGCAGGCGGGGCACCACCTCGGCGCGGTAGCGGTCGTAGTCGAAGACGTAGATCTCGGCGTCGGCGCCCATCAGGCGTTGCGCAGCTTGCCCCACACGTGCCAGTGGGTGATCTCGACGTGGGCGGCGACCCGGGGGCTCTCGCGGTTGGCGTAGGGCTGGCCGCCGTAGTGGCGGGAGAGGCGGTCGATCTCGCGCAGGCCCTCGTCGGGGACGATCGAGACGACGTTGCCCTGCAGGCTGACGTGGGTGTACCAGTCGTCCTGGGCCAGCACCGTGAGCGAGATGCGCGGGTCCCGCTCCATGTGCTTGATGCGGGCGCGCTTGGCGTCCAGCCCGAGCAGGATGCGGCCGTCGTCCTCGAGGATGTACCAGGTGGCGACGCTGACCGGGCGGCCGTCCTTGGCCACCGTGGCCATCACGGCCGGGTTCGGCAGGCGCAACATGTCGATGACCGGCTGGGGCATGGGAGTCGTAGACATGGGCTCCACCCTAGGCTTGGTCGGTATGACGGTGATCGCCAAGGTGTCGGCCATCCTCGGCGCCTTCGGTGCCGACGACCGTGGCCTCGGGTTCGCCGAGCTGCAACGGCGTACGGGCCTGGCCAAGGCGACGCTGCACCGGCTGACCGGCGAGATGGTCGAGGCCCGCCTGCTCGATCGGGCCGGCGACGGCAAGTTCCACCTCAGCGGCTACCTGTTCGCGCTCGGCATGCGGGCCTCGGTCGAGCGCAGCCTGATCGAGGTGGCCACGCCGTTTCTCGAGGACCTCTACGAACGTACGCACGAGACTGTGCATCTGGGTCTGCGGGAGGGCGCCGAGGTCGTCTACGTGGCCAAGATCGGCGGCCACCGGCAGGCCCGGGCGCCCTCGCGGCTCGGCGGGCGGATGCCGCTGCACGCCACGGCCATCGGCAAGGCGTTGCTGGCGTTCGCGCCGGATCCCGTACGGGCCGAGGTCCTCGCAGCGCCGCTGGCCCGCCTCGCGCCGCGGACCGTGACGTCGGCGCTGATCCTGCGCAAGCAGCTCGACGAGGCGGCCGAGACGCGAGTGACCTTCGAGGCCGAGGAGTCGGCGGTCGGCATCGTCTGCGTCGGCGCCCCGGTGCTCGACCCCGACGACGTGGCCGTGGCCGCCATCAGCGTGGCCGGACCGGCCACCCGGTTCCGCCCCCAGCAGCACGCCGGGTCGGTCAAGGCGGCCGCGGCCGGCATCGCGGCCACGCTGGCCCGGCGAAAAAGTTCCGGCTAGCGGAACTCTTCGGTAGGCCGCGCGGGCCCGGATCAGGCATCGTCGGGGCATGACCACTCCCGCGGCGCAACGCCTGCTCGACGCGCAGCGCACCAAGACCCCGTGCCCGCCCGTCCGTGACCTCATCGGCGCCGACGACATCGAGGCCGCGTACGCCGTCCAGCGCGAACAGACCGAGCTGCGGCTGCGCACGGCCCGGATCGTCGGCCACAAGGTCGGCCTGACCTCGCCCGCCGTGCAGAAGCAGCTCGGCGTCGACCAGCCCGACTTCGGGGTGCTGTTCGACGACATGGACGTCAGCGCGCTCGACCCCATTCCGGTCGGCGGCCTGCTGCAGCCGCGGATCGAGGCCGAGGTCGCTTTCCTGTTGCGGGCCGACCTGACCGGCGACTTCACGCCGGACGACGTCTGGAACGCGGTCGACGAGATGGCGCCCGCGCTCGAGATCGTCGACAGCCGCATCGCCGGCTGGGACATCAGCATCGCCGACACGATCGCCGACAACGCCTCCAGCGCCCTGTTCGTGCTGGGCGACGCGCGGGTGCGGCTCGACACGCTGCGGCCGGTCGACGTGCAGATGGAGATGAGCGTGGACGGCGAGGTCGTCTCCAAGGGGTCGGGCGCGGCCTGCCTGGGTGACCCCCTGGCGGCGCTGGCCTGGCTGGCCGCGGCCGCCCGCGACCACGGCGACCCGCTGCGGGCGGGCCAGGTGGTGCTGTCGGGCGCGCTCGGGCCGATGGTCCCGGTGGTGCCGGGCATGGAGGTCACGGCCACGTTGACCGGGCTGGGCACGGTCGCGGCCAACTTCGGGGAGGTCTGATGCGTACGAAGGTCGCCGTCATCGGTTCGGGCAACATCGGCACCGATCTGATGATCAAGGTGCTGCGCCTCTCGGAGAAGCTCGAGATCGTGGCCATGGTCGGCATCGACCCGGCCTCGGACGGGCTGGCCCGCGCGGCCCGGCTCGGCGTCGCCACCACGGCCGAAGGAGTCGACGGGCTGATCGAGATGCCCGGCTTCGACGAGATCGGGATCGTCTTCGACGCCACCTCGGCCGGGGCCCACGTGGCCAATGCGGCCAAGCTTGACCCGTACGGGAAGATTCTGATCGATCTGACCCCGGCCGCCATCGGGCCGTTCGTGGTGCCCGCGGTCAACCTCGACCTGCAGGCCGGGGTGCGCAACATCAACATGGTCACCTGCGGCGGCCAGGCCACGATCCCGATCGTCGCCGCCGTCTCGCGGGTCGCCCCGGTCCCGTACGCGGAGATCGTCGCCTCGATCGCGTCGAAGTCCGCCGGTCCGGGCACCCGGGCCAACATCGACGAGTTCACCGAGACGACGGCCCATGCCATCGAGAAGGTGGGCGGGGCCGGTCGGGGCAAGGCGCTGATCGTGCTCAACCCGGCCGAGCCGCCGCTGATCATGCGCGACACCGTGTTGTGCCTGGTCGACGCGCCCGCCGCCGAGACGCGCGAGCAGATCAAGGCCTCGATCGAAGAGATGGTAAAGGTCGTCTCCGGGTACGTCCCGGGTTACCGGCTCAAGCAGCAGGTGCAGATCAACCCGATCCCCGAGGACCAGCCGGTGCACACACTGGCCGGGTCGGCCGCGGCCACCCATCAGGTGTCGGTCTTCCTGGAGGTCGAGGGGGCCGCTCACTACCTTCCGGCGTACGCCGGGAATCTCGACATCATGACTTCGGCGGCCATTGCCGCGGCGGAGAGGCTGGCGGCATGACCAAGGTGTTTGTGCAGGATGTGACGTTGCGGGACGGGATGCACGCTGTCCGGCACCGGATGCAGCTCGACTCCGTGGCCAAGATCGTCTCGGCCCTGGACGCGGCCGGGGTCGACGGCATCGAGGTCTCGCACGGCGACGGACTGGCCGGCGGCAGCCTCACGTACGGGCCGGGCTCGCACACCGACTGGGAGTGGCTCGAGGTCGCGGCGGCCAACATCAAGCGGGCCCGCCTGACCACGCTGCTGCTGCCCGGCATCGGCACTATTTCCGAGCTCAAGAAGGCGTACGAGCTGGGGGTGCGCTCGGTCCGGGTCGCCACCCACTGCACCGAGGCCGACGTGGCCGCGCAGCACATCGCCACCGCCCGCGAGCTGGGCATGGACGTCAGCGGCTTCCTGATGATGAGCCACATGGCGCCCGCCCCCAAGCTGGCTGAGCAGGCGAAACTCATGGAGTCGTACGGCGCCCACTGCGTCTACGTCACCGACTCCGGCGGCCGGCTGATGATGGACGGCGTCCGCGAGCGGGTCCGCGCCTATCGCGAGGTGCTCGACCCCGAGACCGAGATCGGCATCCACGCCCACGAGAACCTGTCGCTGTCGGTGGCCAACTCGATGGTCGCCGTCGAGGAGGGCGTCTACCGGGTCGACGCCTCGCTGGCCGGGCAGGGGGCCGGGGCCGGCAACTGCCCGATCGAGCCGTTCATCGCCGTGGCCGACCTGCAAGGGTGGGAGCACGGCTGCGACCTGTTCGCGCTGCAGGACGCGGCCGAGGACCTCGTGCGCCCGCTGCAGGACAGGCCGGTCCGGGTCGACCGCGAGACGCTGACCCTCGGGTACGCGGGCGTCTACAGCTCGTTCCTGCGGCACGCCGAGGTGGCGGCCGAGCGCTACGGCGTCGATGTGCGCGATCTGCTCGTCGAGGTGGGCAAAAGAGGCCTGGTCGGCGGGCAGGAGGACCTGATCGTCGATATCGCCCTCGACCTGGTGTGATCATGGCTGGGTGACCGCGCCGGCAAAACTGAACGACCTGCTCAAAGGCCTACGGCAGCGAGCCGGGCTGACCCTGGAGGGGCTCGAGGAAGCGTCCGGGGTCAGCGTCCGGGCCATCGGCGACCTGGAGCGGGGCCACAGCCGGACGCCGCAGCGGCGCACGATTCTGGCTCTGGCTGACGTGCTGGCGGCGGATGAGGGGGAGCGGCTGGCGTTGCTGGCGGCGGCCCGGGAAAGCCGCCGGCAGCAATCGGGCCCGGCCGGGTTGCCGCGGGTGGCGGGTGACTTCGTCGGGCGTACGGAAGAACTGGCCCGGCTGCGGAAGCTGAGCGGGACGACGCTGATCTGCGGGCCGGCCGGCACCGGGAAGACGACTCTGGCCGTGGAGACGGCGCGATCGTCGGCCGGGTCCTTCCGCGACGGCGTGGTGTTCGCCGGGCTGCGCGGCATGTCGGGCCGGCCCGCGACGACCCAGGAGACGCTGGCCCGCCTGCTGCCCGGTCTGGGCGTCGCGCCCGAGGCCGTGCCGGCCGACCCCGCCGTCCGCCTCGCGCTGTGGCACAAGCTCGTCGCCGAGAAGAAAGCGCTGGTGGTCCTCGACGACGTGGCTGACGAGGACCAGGTGCGGCCGTTGCTCGGGCCGGACGTCGGCGGCGCCCTGCTGCTGACCGGTCGCCGGCGGCTGACCGAGCTGGACGACGTCGCCCGGGTGCCGCTCGCCCCGTTCTCACCGGAGGAGTCCACGGACCTTCTGCGGGCCATCCTCGACGACGGGACCGCGCTCGACGCGGAGACCGCGGCCGAGATCTGCCGGCTCTGTGGGCACCTGCCGCTGGCCGTTCGGGTGGCCGGGAACCGGCTGCGCAGCCGTCCGGCGTGGTCGGCGCGCGACCTGGCCGACCGTCTCGCCGACGAGGAACGCCGCCTGAACCGCCTGGTGGCCGGGGACATCCGGGTCGACGCGGCGTTCGCCCTCTCGTACAGCCAGCTGTCCCCGCCGGCGGCCCAGGTCTTCCGGCGGCTGGCCCTGGTGCCCGGGCCGGACGTCGGCCTGCTGGTAGCCACCGCCGCGGCCGGGTCGCCCGCCGAACAGGTCGAGGACGGGCTGGACGAACTGGTCGAGCTCGGACTGCTCGAGTCGGACGCGGACGACCGGCACCGGTTCCACGACCTGATCCGGCTCTTCGCCCAGCAACGGCTGGCCGACGAGGAACCCGGGGCCGACCCGCAGCAGCTGACGCGGTGGCTGCTCACGACGGCGACAGCAGCGGGCCGGTGGTTCGAGGGCGACGGCACGCCCGACGACCACTTCGCGGACGCCGAGCAGGCGGGCGCCTGGTTGCGGGCGGAAGCGGAGACGTGGCTGGCCGCCCTGCGGAGCGGCGACCCGCGGACGGTCGTCGACGCGGCCGAGGCGATGCACTGGTTCTCCGACTACTGGGCGAACTGGCACGGCTGGGAGGACGTGTTCACCCTCGGCCGCGACGCCGCCCGCACCCTGGGCGACCTCACGATGGAGGCCACCCACACCAACTACCTGTCGTGGGTTCACCTCCACCGCGGGAGCTTCGAGGAGGCCGAACGGTATGCCCTGGCCGGTCTGGCCGTGGCCGAGCGGGCCGGCGACCGGGCGCAGCAGGGGTGGGCCCTGAACTACGCGGCCGCCGCCCTGCGCCACAGCGGAGCCGAGGCCGAGGACTACTTGCGGCGGGCGGTCCCGATCTTCGAGGAGACGGGCGACTGGACCGCGCTGTGCCAGATCCTGTTGAGCCTGAGCATGAACCTGCGCCTCACCGGCCAGATCGACGAGGCTCTGTCCCATCTCGAACGTCTGATGGGCCTCGTCGAGGACGACTCGCGTCCGATCCTGGAGGCGGCGGCCCGCCAACTACCCGCCCTCATCCGGTTCGAGAGGGGCCGGTTGCTGGCGCAGATCGGCCAGATCGACGAAGGGCTGGACAACCTGGGGATCGCGGCCACCCTGTACGCCGACATCGAACAACCGCAGAACGTCGCTCTGACGTTGCATTCGCGGGGTCGAATCCTGCTCAAGGCCGGGCGGGCCGAAGAGGCTCGGATCGCGCTGTCGCAGGCGGAGCAGATGTACGAGGAGCTCGGCCTCGAAATCCGGCTGGCCGAGGTCCGGACCGAGCTGGCCGAGGCCGGGTCGCCCGGATGAGGCTGAACGAGTTGCTGCGGCAGTGGCGGCTGCGGGCCGACCTGACCCTGGAGGCGCTTGAGGAGGCGTCGGGGGTCAGCGTGCGGGCCATCGGCGATCTGGAGCGGGGACACAGCCGGACACCGCAGCGGCGCACCATTCAGGCTTTGGCCGACGTGCTGGTGGCCGACGAGGAGGAACTGCGGGCGTTGCTGGCGGCGGCCCGCGAGCACCGGCGGCAGCGCCCGGGACCGGTCGGGCTGCCGCGGGTCCCGGACGACTTCGTCGGGCGTACGGAGGAGCTGGCGCGACTGCGGAAGCCGAGCGGCACCATGCTGATCAGCGGACCGGCCGGCACCGGGAAGACGATGCTGGCCACGCAGGCCGCCCGGGCGCTGGCCGCGGACTTCCCGGACGGTGTCGTGTTCGCCGGGCTGCGGGGCATGTCAGAACGGTCGGCCTCGACCGACGAGACGGCGTCGCGGATCATGTCGGCGCTGGGCGTGGACGGGCGGCCGGATCCGGTCGCCTACCGGAAGCTGCTCGGTGAGAAGCGGGCGTTGATCGTGCTCGACGACGTGGCCGACGAGGAGCAGGTGCGTCCGCTGCTGGCGCCGGGTGCTCGCAGCATGACGATCCTGACCAGCCGTCGCCGGTTGGCCGGGCTGGCCGAGGTGTCGCAGGTGCAGCTGGGTCTGTTTTCGCCGGAGGAGGCGGCCGAGCTGTTGCGGGCCATCGTGGCCGAGCCCGGCTTCGACGAGGAGGCGGCGGCCGACATCGCCCGGTTGTGCGGTTACCTGCCGCTGGCCATGCGGATCGCCGGCAACCGGTTGCGTAGTCGTCCGGCCTGGTCGGCCCGGGATCTGGCTGATCGGCTGGCTGATGAGCAACGGCGGCTGAACCGGCTGGTGGCCGGCGATGTGCGGGTGGACGCGGCGTTCGCGTTGTCCTATCAGCAGCTGTCGCCGGTCGCCGCCACCGTGTTCCGCCGGCTGGCGCTGGTGCCGGGACCGGACGCGGGCACCGCGCTGGCCGTGGTCGCGGCCGGCCTCCCGGCCGACCAGGTGGAGGACGGGCTGGACGAGCTGGCCGAACTGGGGTTGCTGGAGTCCGGCGACCGGCATCAGTTCCACGATCTGGTGCGGCTGTTCGCGCGGGAACGACTGGCCGAGGAGGAACCCGGGGCTGACCCGCGGGAGCTGTCGGCGTGGTTGCTCGACACGGCAAAGGCGGCCGGTCAGTGGTTCGAGGGCGGCGCGACGCCGGACTTCGCGGACGCGGACGAGGCGGCCGCATGGCTGCGGGCGGAGGCGGAGAACTGGCTGGCCGCGCTGCGTACCGGGGAACCGCGGCCGGTGGTCGACACGGCCGAGGCGATGCACTGGTTCTCGGACTACTGGGCGAACTGGCCCGGCTGGGAGGAGGTCTTCACCCTCGGTCGCGACGCCGCCCACACGCTGGGCGATCTCAGCATGGAGGCGACCCACACCAACTACCTGGCCTGGGTGCACCTCTACCGGTCGGAGCGGGACGAGAGCGTACGCCATGCTCTGGCCGCTCTGGCTCTGGCCGAGCGGGCCGGGGACCGGGCGCAGCAGGGATGGGCGCTGAACTACGCGGCCGCGGCCGAACGTATGCGCACCCCCGAGGCGCATGGCTACCTGCTGCGGGCAGCCCTGATCTTCGAGGAGCTCGGTGACTACAACGCGCTGTGCCAGATTCTGCTCAGCCTGAGCGCGGCCCTGCGCCACGCCGGCCGGGCGGCCGAAGCCGTGCCACACCTCGAACGCCTGCTGCGCATCGCCGACGACCCCACGTCCCCGATGCTGGAAGCGGCGGCCCGCCAGCTGCCGGCCCAGATCCGGTACGAGATGGGCCGGACCCTGGGGGAGACCGGCCGGGTCGACGAGGCGCTCGACCACCTGGACGCCGCCGCCGGGATGTTCGGCAGCAACGGCCAGCCCCAGAACCAGGCCCTGAGCTGGCACGCCCAGGGCATCGTGTTGCTCGGCGCCGGCCGGACCGACGAGGCCCGGACCGTGTTGCGGCGCGCGGAAAGCATGTTCGAGGAGCTCGGTCTCGAGCTGCGGCTCAACGAGGTACGCGCCCGCCTGACCGAGGTCCACACCGACTCGGTGGGGCCCGCCGAATAAGACTGGACGAACGCTGGAAGGGCTGGAGGCGGCGTCCGGGGTCAGCGTGCGAGCGATCGGCGACCTGGAACGCGGGCACAGCACGACACCGCAGCGCCGCACGGTGGTGGCGCTGGTCGATGCCCTCGCGGCGAGAGGTGCGCGCCGAGCTCGCCGAAATGGATTAGCATGCGTCAATGCGTCGACTGCTGGTGGTCCTCGGTTCCGTCGTTGCCCTGCTGCTACCCGCCCACATCGCCTCCGCCGCCGTTTCCACCGCGGATGATCTTCTCGACCGGCTGAAAGCCATTCCCGGGCTCACTGTCGTGTCGGAGAGCCGGCCCACCGGGTACCGGTTCTTCGTGCTCAGCTACCGCCAGCCGGCCGACCACCGGCATCCCGGCCAGGGCACGTACGAGCAGCGGCTGACCCTTCTGCACCGGTCGGCCGACGCGCCGGTCGTGCTGGCCACCGGCGGGTACGGGCTGGCCGCCAACCCGCAGCCCGGGCGCACCGAGCCGACCCGGCTGCTCGACGCCAACCAGGTCTCGGTCGAGCACCGCTTCTTCACCCCGTCGCGGCCCAGCCCCGCCGACTGGTCGGATCTGACCATCTGGCAGGAGGCCAGCGACGAGCACCGGATCGTGACGGCGCTCAAGTCGATCTACGCGACCAAGTGGATCCAGACCGGGGCCAGCAAAGGCGGCATGACGTCGGTCTACCACCGCCGCTTCTATCCGAACGACATCGACGGCGTCGTGGCCTACGTGGCGCCCAACGATTCGCTCAACGACCTCGACGGCGCTTACGACAAGTTTTTCCGTACGGTCGGGGACGCGGCCTGTCGCAGCGCGCTCGACAACGTACAGAAAGAGGCGCTGAAGCGGCGCGACCGCCTGGTGCCCCGGTTGACGGCGGAGGCGGCCGCCCGCGGCTGGACGTTCAACCGCACGATCGGGACGGCCGACCGCTCGTTCGAGATGACAGTGCTCGACACGGTGTGGGCCTTCTGGCAGTACAGCCTGGCCGAGGATTGCGCCGACGTGCCGCCCGCCACGGCCACCGACGACGAGCTCTACAACTGGATCAACGGGGTGGCCGGCTGGAGTTTCTACACCGACCAGGGCCTCGAGTTCTACTGGCCGTACTACTACCAGGCGGCGACCCAGCTCGGCTGGCCGTCGCTGCGCTTCGACCACCTGCGCAACCTGCGGCGCTACCCGGGCCTCTACACGGCCAACTCGTCGCTGCCGCCGGAACTGCGCCGCCCCCACAACCCCCTGCCGATGCTCGACGTCGACCTGTGGGTGCGAACCCTCTCCCAGCGCATGATGTTCATCTACGGCGAGAACGACCCGTGGGGCGCCGAACGCTTCACCCCGAGCCGCCGCGACTCGGCCCTGTACGTCGCCCCGGGCGCCAACCACGGCGCCAACATCTCCCGCCTCACCCCGTCCGAAGCGGCCGCAGCCACCGCCACCCTGCGCCGCTGGGCCGGCGTCCCCGACAGCACCCTCACCCAGCGCCCCGCCGCCGACAACCTGCCTTTCGAAGACATGCTGGAACACCGCTGAGCTGAGCTCGCCTGGGGGCGACTCCCAGACTGAGCCTGCCTGGGGGCGACCCCCAGACCCCACGTTACGGTGGGCGCGCCCGGCGATCCGGTCGCGCCCACGTCGGGCTTGCGG
This sequence comes from Paractinoplanes aksuensis, assembly GCF_024137025.1. Taxonomy (GTDB): domain Bacteria; phylum Actinomycetota; class Actinomycetes; order Mycobacteriales; family Micromonosporaceae; genus Actinoplanes; species Actinoplanes aksuensis. The sequence goes on along the minus strand of NZ_JAMYJR010000051.1, from coordinate 79,877 downwards.
CCTCCGGCCGGCTGTTCGGCGCGTTGCTATCGGCGGGTTCTTCGTAACTCCGTCGCCTTCAGCGCGAGGTCCTCGGCGGCGCGGCCGAAAGCGGGAGCAGCGCCTTCCTCGTCGCAACACGGCGGTTTGGTCCGCTTCTCCGATGGCTCCGGCTCGTGACCGACCAGGCGGTACAACTCTGCGTAGATGTTGAAGTCAGGGTCGCTGTCATCGTGATCGGCCACCAGGAGAAGCCACGCGGTCTCCTGCGACTCGAACGCAACGATGACGCGAAGGCGCGCACTCAGATGTTTGTCGCACAGTCTCTCAAGCGGATCCGCCCCGGTGAGGCGGTAGGAGAGCGCGGCGCACCCGTTCGCTTCGAGGTCACGCAAAAAGGCGATGATCTTCTTCTGCTCGTCTTTACGCCGGCCCCTCAACTGCTGGTCAGCGCGTCGTCCGGAAGATCTTCATTGACATGGGACTAGTCTGCCGTCCCCAGTTCCCTTTCCAGGTCGTCGATGTCTGTCGGTATGCCGTCACCTCGGCGCATCTGGGCCAGGCTGTCCCTGAGGTCTGATCGTTCAAGCACTGCGCTGTCGGCGAGTCGCTGCCACACCTTGTTGAGCAAATCGTGGACTTGGCCTGCGGCCCGCAATTCGCGGACCAAGGCGATGACCTCGTACAGGCGGCGCACGTCGAGGCCGCTGTCTTGACCATCGGCATAGATCAGTAGGCCGCGACGCGTCCAACTCCGGACCGTGGGCTCACTTACTCCGAGCAAAGAAGCTGCGACTGACACCGGCACCGGGTCCAGATCGTCCAGCACGTCTCGGCTGACCCGCAGGAGTTCGATGCGGCTCTGGTCGTCTTCGCTGATCCGGCCGGCGATCCGCTCGAGAGTTCCCGCCCGGGACAGGACCCTCTCGACCTCAGCCCGGCTTGACCTGCGGCGATGCTTGCGACTTGTGCGTCGCTTGGCTTTGTCGGCCGCGTAGCTCATCGCACCGCTTCCCGCTGCTCCATGTTTCGAGTATGACGGCCTTTTCCGAAAGTCGGTAGCAAGCAAGGCTCTGCGCCATCTAGTCGGACAGCAACCCGCGTCATGACATGGTTCCTCCCGGCTTGATCCCGCCGAGGCCTAGGGACCGACCTAAGCTGCGGTGGAAGCGCCGGCCAGCCCAGAGGAGCGATGGGCTGTACGGCACTTCATCGCCGTACTCGATGCGGTACGCGTCCGCGTGCGTCGGTAGCCGGTGGGTTGCTGCCTAGGTCCATTGTTTGATCGCTGTTCGTATGCAAATAGTGATGCCCGGTGCGCATTTGCTGGGGTTGGCGCCGGGCGGTAGTTCCCTTCGAGATACCTGGCAGGCGAGGCGGGGACAAGGCCGAGCCGCTTCGCACTCGCCTCGGCGAGCCCCGCCCTCGTGATGCTGCGTCGGGTAAGGCGGACTGGGCGAGGACCTCGTCAGTGGCTACTGTCCATCGGAACGGTCGTGGACCGGTGTTCTCGGAGGCGATGTGGCGCGGATGGTACGGATCAGGACCTGAACGGAGGGGGTCACAGGCCCCTCAGCGCGCCTCGCGAGGTGTCGCTGACTTGCACGGAAGTTCTGGCATCGGGTTGCCCGGAACGACCGCGGCCAGGTTCGCATGGTGCAACGTTCGGCCCACCAGGACAGGCCGCGGTGCTGGTCACGGTGTTCGGGCCGCTGGTAGATCGAGTTGCTCGCGCGGCCGGCCGTGTGGACGGTGCCGCTCGCGTTCACGGTGATGGTGGCGGGCTCGCTGCTGACCCGCGGCCGGGTGCCTGCGGACGTGGGCGGGACGATGCTGGCGGCTGCACCGCCCCGGGTGTCTCGTTAAAGAAACTTTAAGGAAGGCTTGCTCGGCGTCATGAACTGCTGCACATCGTTGCTCGTATTTCTCGGGACAGGCAGTACCGAGACGAAGAGGAGCCGTGCATGTATCGACGCGGAGTCAGCAGCTATCGACGCGGAGCCAGCAGTCGGACGCGCAAGCTGGTGATTGGAGGTGCCGCCGCAGCGCTGCTCGGCTCGGCTCTCGCGGTCGGCACGGGGATGAGTCAGGCCTCTGAGCAGGGCAATGCCGGAGCCGGCTCCGGTAACGTCAACGCGTTGGTGCCGGCGCTGGGTTTCAGTCCGGGCGATCCGAACGCGACGGCCGACCGCGTGGGGCCTACCGGGGTTAATGTTCCTGGTCGCTGCCCGCCCACTCAGGCCCAGGTGAACGCGCAGGTGGCGCTCAAGAATGGGAACCTTCCGAGTGGGACGGACCTTGAAAGCCGCATCCAGCGTTTTGAGAAGACCTTGTCGGCGATTCAGGATTTGAAGTGCCCCGCGTCTTCCACGACTTTGCTGGGTCGTTTGAATTCCTTGACCGCGCTGCGCGGAGACGCGAACCGTGATGATGTCCTGCGTGGTCTGGGTGTGAACGAGACGCCGGCGGACAAAGCCGCCGGCGCAGGATCCGGTGACGCGGGTGCGAGCGGAGAGACGGGGAACGCCGGAGCCGGCTCCGGTGACATCAACGCGTTGGTGCCGGCGCTGGGTTTCAGTCCGGGCGATCCGAACGCGACGGCCGACCGCGTGGGGCCTACCGGGGTTAATGTTCCTGGTCGCTGCCCGCCCACTCAGGCCCAGGTGAACGCGCAGGTGGCGCTCAAGAATGGGAACCTTCCGAGTGGGACGGACCTTGAAAGCCGCATCCAGCGTTTTGAGAAGACCTTGTCGGCGATTCAGGATTTGAAGTGCCCCGCGTCTTCCACGACTTTGCTGGGTCGTTTGAATTCCTTGACCGCGCTGCGCGGAGACGCGAACCGTGATGACGTCCTGCGTGGTCTGGGTCTGAACGAAACGCCGGCGGGATAAAGCCGCGGTGAGTGCGGCGCCGCGGACAACGGCAATCTGATCCTTAGCGGATCCTGATCCACCGCACGGAACCGCCTCGCCGGAGGCCCTCGCACCGCGAGGGGTCTCCGGCGCGTCCGTGTATGGGACATGCGCGGTGATCTTCGGCTACTTCGGCGCCTTTGTCGGGCCGGCGGCCTTCGGCCGGCTGAATCGACGCCTGGCGACGTTCGGGTGGTTGTCTGCTGCCTTGGGTCGATAAGCGTGATCCCCGTATCGACGAGTTTCTCGGCGGTCGAAGGGGCCCGTCACCGCTGTTCGGGGCTGGTGTTGTCGAGGGCTGTGAGGTGGGTGCGGATCTGGTCGGCCTCGGGCAGGCCGAGGTCGGTGTAGAAGGCCAGGGCGTGCTGGTAGTGCTGGCGGGCGAGGGCAGGGTTGCCGAGGGTGTGGTGGGCGTGGCCGAGGCCGGTTTGAGCGCGGGCCTGCTGATCGCGGTGGCCGGTCTCGGCGGCGGTGGTGTGGGCGGCGCTGTGGTGGGTGAGGGCGTCGGCGGCGCGGCCGGCGGCGTGGGCGGCTTCGCCGAGGCCGTTGAGCGCCCAGGACTCGCCGCGACGTTCGCCGGTCTCGCGGAAGATGGTCAGCGCCTGCTGATGGAGTTCGGTGGCCTGGGTGAGCTGGTCGAGGTGGGTGTGGAGGGTGCCGAGGTTGTCCAGCGTCCAGGCTTCGCCGGTGTGGTTGCCGAGTTGCCGGTGCAGGGTCAGGGCCTGCTGGAGGTGGTCGCCGGCCGCGCCGTACTGGCCCGACCGCATCTCGACCTCGCCGAGGCTGTTCAGCGTGTCGGCTTCGCCGACCCGGTCACCGGCCTGCCGGCACAGGGTCAGGGCCTGCCCGTAGTGCTCGACGGCCGACCGGCGGCGGCCCAGCAGCGCATCGAGGTCGCCGAGGTCGGCCAGCGTCCAGGCTTCGCCGGGCCGGTCGCCGGCCTGCCGGTACAGGTTCAGGGCCTGCTCGATCTGCTCGGTGGCCGTCCGGTACCGACCCGACCGCATCGCGATGACGCTGAGGTTGTGCAGGGCGCGGGCCTGGCCGGCCGGGTCGCTGACCTGCCGGAACAGGTCCAGGGCCTGGTGGAAGTGTTCAGCGGCGGGCTGGTACCGGCCCAGCCGATAGTCGGCGCCGCCGAGGTCGGTCAGGGCGTGGGCTTCTCCGATCGGGTCGCCGTTGTGGCGGGCGGCGTGGCAGGCGTGGCCGTGCACGGTCTGGGCGTCGGTGTAGTGGCCGCCGTCGAGGTACCGGTACAGGGTGCGGGCGAGCCGGGTGGTGTGGGTGGGCCAGCCATGACCGGCGGTGTGGGCGGCGACCGCGACCAGGGTGGGCCGTTCGGTGTCCAACCACTCCCGGGCGATGTCCGGATCGGTCAGGTCCGGGGTGGGGGCGGCGACCGGGGGGATCGCCGGCCGGCGCTGCGGGTGCAGGGTGTCCATCGCGGTGGCGGTGGTGGCGAGGTAGTAGTCGAACAAGCGGGTCAGGGCGGTGCGGCGCTCGGGTGGGCGGTCCTCGTCGGCGGCCCGGACGGTGGCGTAGACGCGAACCAGGTCGTGGAAGGCGTACCGGCCGGGGGTGCTCTGCTGCAGGAGGCGGTCGCGGTGCAGGTGGTGCAGGTGGTCCTGAGCGGTGGGCAGGTCGGTGTCGGCCAGAGCCGCGGCGGCGTAGGCGTCGAGGTCCTGACCGGGGTGCAGCGCCGCGAGTCGGAGCAGTCTTCGCTGCGGCGCGGGCTGGTGCTGGTAGGACAGGTCGAGGGCGAATTCGACGCCGGTGTCCAGGCGCCGGTCGTGGCGGCGTTCGTCGAGCCGGTCGGCGTGGTCGGTCAACGTCCAGCCCGATGTGTTGCGGATGTGGCCGGCCACCAGGCCCAGGGCCAGGGGCAGGTGGCCGCAGCGCCGGGCGATCCGCGCCGCGGCGTACGGATCCGCGCCGACAGGAACCTCGGGTACGGCCCGGGTGAGGAAGGCCAGGGCCTCGCCGGGGGTGAACACGTCCACGGTGAGATGGGTCGCGGAGTGAAGGTCGGCCAAGCGGCGTCGGCTGGTGACCACGGTGACGCAGCCCGGCGTGGCCGGCAGCAGCGGACGGACCTGCTCGGCGGTGGCGGCGTTGTCCAGCACCACCAGCGCCCGGGTGCCGGCGAGCTGGTGACGGTAGGCGGCGGCGCGTGCCTCGAGGTCGTGAGGGATCTGCTGGCCCGGCATTCCCAGCAGGCGCAGGAATCCGTCCAGGACCGCCGCCGGGTCGGCCGGCGGCTGCGCCTGATCGAAGCCGCGCAGGTTGACGAACAAAACCCGCTCGAACGGCTGCTGCTGATGTAGTAGGTGTCCGGCGTGCACAGCGAGTTGGGTCTTGCCGATCCCGGCCATCCCCTCGATCGCGGAAATCACGACCGCGTCGCCCGCCCGCGCGGCGTGGCGGAGTTGGTCGAGTTCGACGGTGCGGCCGGTGAACCCGGTCAGATCCGGGGGCAAGCTGTCCTGCACCCGGACCTGGGACACCGCCTCGATCTCCCCGCCGACGACACCTAGGGCCTGACGCCACGCGGTCACGTATCCGGTATCGGGGTGCAGCGCCTCGACCACCGCGAGCACCAGGGCGGTGTCCAGGCGTCGCCGGCCGGGCTGGAAGCAGTACGCAACGGTGGACTTGCGCGTCAGTTCACCGGCCGGCCGACCGGCTGCGGTCCAGGCCGCGTTGATCCGGTTCTTGATCGTCTCGTAGGAGGGATCTCCGGCCCAGGCCTTCAACCGGCGTAGCCGTTCGACGAGATCGATGAGGCTACCGGCCCTGGCCGGATCGGGCAGCGTGCCGGAGGCATCCTCCGGCGTGATCACCGGATCCCCTGACAGCGACATCACTTATCACCCATTTCGATGCCTCAGTGCTCGAGGCTAGCAAGCTACTCACATCCGACGATGTCAGTCACATGACAGCCCACGCGCTGCCCGAGCGCGCCCTTCAGAACGCGGCAGCGATACCCGCGTCCAAAGTCGTCCCGAATCCGCCATCGCCGCCGGTCCTCACCCGAAACTGATCCGGCACGACATTCACGACGGTCATTAGGAGGGGTTATGACGAAGGTGTCAAAGTCACTCGCCGCACTGAGCGGCACGGTGATGCTCGGAGCTGTACTCGCCGGCCTACCTGCGTCCGCAGCGATGGCGTCGGGCGGCTGCTCCGGAAGCCTCATCAGAATCAACGGCGGAAGCGGCGCCGAGGCGCCGTCCAATGCCTACGGGCACGGGCACACCACCGGCAACCACTACATCCGTTATCGCTCGGGTAGCTACGTCGGCTGGTACGCGGACAACAACGGTGGATGGGACGGCGACACGGCCGACACCTTCTACACCGAGACGTACTGTGCTTGAGGGTCTGAACCGGGGTCGGCGTCGCGCTGCTGGGGCGGCGCCGGCCCTCCTCATCCTGCTGCTCCTCCTCGGGTGCGCGACCGGCGAGGAGAAAGGTCATCATGACGCCGGGCCCATGGTGCTGCCCCCCGTTCCGAACGCTTCCGAGGGACAGTTGACGGAGCCGGCGGAAATGGCCGAGGGCGCATGCCTGAACGGGACCGACGCCACTGACTCCGGACAGCGGCGCCGAGTGCTGCCCTGCACGTCGCCGCACCGCTACGAGGTCTACGCCGTACTGAAATTGCCGAATCCGTCGAGAGCCGAACAGGAACGCGTCCGCGAGGCCATTCCCCGCTGCGAGGAAGAACTGCAGCGCGTTCTGAAGGCGAGCGCCGGCATCGATCGGAAACAACTGATGATCGACGCCTTCGACGACTATCGGGCCGAGGCTCAGCAGCGCATCGTCGCCTGCTCGGTCGCATACAACGACTTCCGCCAGGTCGACGCCACGATCCTGCCACAGAAATCGTCCGCGCTCACGGAGTGAGCGGTGGTCAGAGAGGTCTCGAGGCCGCTCAAGCGTCTCACCAACCCGGGTAGCGATCGCCCTCGATCGTGAAGCAGGCCGGTTGGGCGCCGGTGATGGCGCGCAACCGGCCTGCGGATAGATGCGCGATCTATCTGCGACCGAAGGTCAGGAGTTGATGGCGCCGATCACGGCTGTGTTGGTGCCGTTCGCGGCGCGGTCCCCGGCGGCCTTCACCTGTTCCGGGGTAGCGCCGCGGGCCATCGCCCGGGCCACCGCCTCGTGACGTTGCTGTTCGATCTTTTCGCTGCGCCTCTTCTTGAACCAGCTCCAGATGGACATGAATTAGATCTTCCCGGCCCCGTCCGCGTGAAACTTCAGCTGAAGAGGGCGGCCGGGATGTCGGCGTAGAAATCGGCCGGGTCGGCGGAGAGGGAGGCCTTGACGTTGGCGGTGGGCTTGTCGGCGACGACCTCGAGCCGGCCGGCCTCCAAACCGTCCAAGGCCTGCACGACCACCTCGCGCGGCGGAAGCTTGGGGATGTCGACGCCGGCCATCATGTCGGTGTCGGCGATCGCCAGGGCCAGGGCGGTGACCTGGGTCTTCTGGTCGGCCAGCTCCAGGCGTACGCCGTTGGTGAGCGACCATTCGGCCGCCTTGGACGCGGCGTAGCCGTTGCTCGACGGGGCGAACGCGTACCAGCTCAGCGCCGAGATGACGTTGAGGATGGCGCCACCGGCCAGGCGGGGCGCGAAGGCCCGGGTGACGTTGAGGGTGCCCCAGAAGTTGGTCTCGAACTCGCGCCGGATGTTGTCCACGGACGGGCCGAGCAGCGGCGCCTCGGTCGAGATCCCGGCGTTGTTGATCAGGATGTCGAGCTCGCCCACCTCGGCCGCCGCGGCTTCGATCGACGCCGCGTCCGTGATGTCCAGCTGCAGCGGGATCACGCCAGGGATGTCGATGCTCTCGAGCCGCCGGGCGCCGGCGTAGACAGCGGTGGCGCCGCGGGCGAGGAGCTCCTGAGCGAAGGCCTTGCCGAGCCCGCGGTTGGCGCCGGTCACGAGAACTTTAGAGCCGTTGATCTGCATGCCCCCACGCTAAAACCTCACGCTGACGTCAGAGGCAAGTACTGCGAGCCAGATCACGGGGTGCGCGGGCAAATTATTCAAGTTTCTTTACAGATTCCTTGACGGGGTGCGGGCGGGTGCAGTTGAGTCGGTGTCGCTCTCTTCCCCCTCATGCCAGCGCGTCTTCCCCCGGCGTGCGGAAGGTTTGTCATGTCCAGAAAAAGGCTTCTTTCGATCCTGGCTGTGGTCAGCGTCGGTGTGGCCGGCGCTGCTGCGGCCATCCTGCCCATGGCGTCGTCGAACGCGGCCGAGGCCTGTGTGGCCGCGTACAACAATTCGGCGGTCTACACCGGTAATACGCGGGCTTCGTACAACGGGCGTAACTGGACCGCCAAGTGGTGGACCCAGGGTGAGGCACCCAGCACCGGGGGCTCCGGGGTCTGGGCCGACAACGGCGCCTGCGGTGGTGGCACCACGCCGCCCCCGCCCGGCAACGGTGGCGGCACGACCTGCAATCACCCGAACTGGGTGGCGGGGCAGTACTACAACGCCGGCGCCATCGTTCGGTACACCAACGGCAAGTACTACAAGGCGACGAACGCCAATCCGGGGTACGACCCGGTCATCAGCACCTGGTACTGGTCGCCGGTCGCCTGCAGCGGTGGCGGTGGGGGGACGACGGCGCCGCCGCCGCCCAGCACGGGTGGGTTCCCGGTCAGTGAGGCCCAGTTCAACCAGATGTTCCCGGGGCGGATCCCGTTCTACTCGTACTCGGGTCTGATCGACGCCACGAAGAAGTTCCCGGCGTTCACCAAGACCGGCAGCGACACGGTCCGCAAGCAGGAGGCCGCGGCGTTCCTGGCCAACATCAACCACGAGTCGGGCGGGCTGGTCTACGTCGAGGAGATCAACCAGGCCAACTGGCCGCTGTACTGCGACCGGAACCAGTCGTACGGCTGCCCGGCCGGTCAGAGCGCCTATCACGGGCGCGGTCCGATCCAGCTGAGCTGGAACTTCAACTACAAGGCGGCGGGTGACGCGCTCGGGCTCGACCTGCTCAACAAGCCGGACCGGGTCAAGAACGAGGCGTCCGTGGCCTACCAGACCGCGGTCTGGTACTGGATGACCCAGCGCGGACCGGGCACGATGACGCCGCACGAGGCGATGGTCAACGGGCGTGGGTTCGGCGAGACCATCCGCAGCATCAACGGCGCGCTCGAGTGCAACGGTGGCAACCGCGACCAGGTGCAAAGCCGGATCAATGCGTACAACAGGTTCGCGGGCATCCTGGGCGTGACCCCGGGCAGTAACCTGTCCTGCTGACAGACGCGATCGTCAGGGCCGTCCCGCGATGCGGGGCGGCCCTTTGCTCGTCGTATCGGTCTGACATCGATGTGTGACAATATTTGCGCGATCGACCCACAGAGATCCGGGGGCTTGGGTGAGCTCAATCGAGAGCCCGTCAGCGGACGTCGCCACGGCTGACGTCCGCGACGAGAAGGACGCGGGCGCGAGTGCTCCGAAGTCCAAGGGAACGCTGCGGCGGGTGTGGGCGCGCCGCGAGTGGATCCTGGTGGTCCTCGGCAGCCTGGCCCTGGCCGCCGCGCTGACCTGGCCGACGCTGCGGCACCCGCTCAGCACCGTGCCCGGCGACATCGGCGACCCGGCCATGTTCGCCTGGCAGATCGCCTGGGGCGGGCACGCGCTGCTGCACAACCCGTTGCACTTCTGGGACTCGAACACGTTCTACCCGGATCCGCACTCGCTGGCCTTCACCGACACCGTGCTCGGGTACATGCCGCTTGGCATGATCGGTTCGGGCATGGAGGCGGCCCTCCTGCGCTACAACCTTCTGTACGTGTTGCTGCACGCGCTCGCCTTCGTCGGCGCTTACGCCCTGACCCGCCAGCTGGGCTCGCACCCGCTCGGCGCGGCGGTGGCCGGCGTCGCGTGGGCGTTCGCGCCGTGGCGGCTCGCCCACGTCGGGCACCTCAACGTGATCTCGACCGGCGGCATCGCGCTCAGCCTCGCCATGATCGCTCGCGGCCACGGCTGGTCGTTGCGCCGCGGCCATCGCCCCGACCGGCACCGGCCCGGGTGGGCGCTGGCGGGCTGGCTGGTCGCGGCCTGGCAGATCTCGCTCGGCCTGGCCATCGGGCTCGTGTTCGCGTACGTCATGATCGCTCTTTGCCTGGTCGTGGCCGGGTGGTACGGCTGGACGTGGTGGCGGCGCGGCCGGCCCGTCTTCGGGCGGCGGCTGCTGGTGGCCGACCTGGCCGGCGGGCTGGTCTTCGGCGCGGTCACGGTCTATATCGGTCTGGCCTTCTCCCGCGTGGTGGAGCTCAACCCGCAGGCCGACCGGGGCCTGAACTGGACCGAGGCGTACTCGCCACCCTGGCGGGGTTTCTTCATCGCGCCCGACTCGTCGTGGCTGTGGGGCGACCGGCACGCCGCGGTCCGGGCCGAGCTGTCGTGGCCGCCGGAGATGGCGCTGCTGGCCGGGGTGACCCTGATCGCGCTGGGCACGGCGGGGGTGTTCTTCTCGGTCTTCCGGCTGCGGCACCGGGTGCTGCTGGCCATCGGCGTCGCCGTGGCGGTGGTGCTGGCGCTCGGCTCCAACCTGCCCTGGCACGGCGACCCCGGTTATCTGACGTTCTCGAAGCACCTGCCGGGCTGGGCCGCCCTGCGCACTCCCGGGCGCCTGCAGATCTGGATCACGTTGTTGCTGGCCATCCTGGCCGCCGGCGCGGTCAGTGCGCTCGCCCTGGCCGTACGGGGTGTCTCGTCCTGGCCGAAGGCCGGCGCCCTGGCCCGGGCGAAGTTCGTCGCGCTGCGACTCGGCCTGCTGATCCCGCTGCTGCTGGTCACCGTCGAAGGGGTGAACAAGACCGACCACCCCGAGGTGCTGAAGTACCCGGCCGCGATGGCCGTCGCGCCGGAGCCGATGCTGATTCTGCCCAGCGACGGCAGCCTCGAGATGTCGATGATGCTGTGGTCGACGAACGGCTTCCCCCGCATCACGAACGGCATCGTCACCTTCGTCCCGACCGGCCAGGACCGGGTCCGCGCGGCCAGCAAGACCTTCCCGGACGCGCCGAGCATCGCGGCGCTGCGGGCCGACGGCATCAAGTCGGTCCTCGTCCTGCCCGAATGGCTGCCCGGAAGCCCGTGGGAGGGCATGGCGAACCGCCCCATCGACGGCCTCGGCATCACCCGCGAGGACATCGACGGCCGAATCCTCTACCGGCTGGGCTGAGAGTTCGACCAGAGTGTGTCCAGCAGGCGCACCAGGGTGCCGTCGTCGAATCGGAACGTCAAGGCGTACCTGTTACAGCACCAGGTCGCTACTCGTCGATGAAGATCGGGCCGGGCCCGCTGTTGAGGCACCCGGGACCGGCGCGGACCGCGGCCCGGGTGGCGGGGTCGTCGCAGTCGATGACAGGGCGTCCCAGCCGATCGGCGGGAGCGTGCGGAAGGGTGCTTCACGTTTCTGAGGGCACCGGGTTCCGCATTTGCAGGGTCCATCGTTCCGCGTTTGCAGGTGGTTGAAATCTACTTGGCCGCGTTGGTCAGGTAGGGGTCGTCGGAGAGCCAGGTCGGGATCAGGCGTGTACGCGGGATGTAGCGGGCGGCGACGAGCCGGGTGACGCGGCGGGCCTGGGGCTTGCCCTTGACCTTGGCTCGGATGGTGGTGGTGACGTAGCGGGCCTTGATGCGCACCAGGTAGGTCTGGGTGACGGTGCCGGGGCGCTGCCAGACCGTGCGCAGCGTCCAGCGGCTGCAGTCGGCGTGCCAGGTCTGCCGGCCGGCCACGGTCTGGTTGATGCGGAAGCACAGCGTGGCCGTGGTGGCGTCGTACGGGTTGGTGCCGGTGGGCCAGGTGTCGCCGCCCGGCAGCACCGTGGCCAGGGCCTGGTAGAGGTTGTAGGCCATCTTGGCGTAGCCGTTGTCGTTGGGGTGCAGGTTGTCGAACGTCGACAGGCCGCCGATCGACGACTGGTCGACCAGGTACACGTTGTCGTCCTTGGCTGCCAGCAGGCCGGGGATCGTGGCGTTGTAGGCCGCGATCCGGCTGCGGTACGGCTCGCCGTGGCCCTGGACGAGCTGCTGCACGAAGATGGCGGCGTCGGGGCGGGCGGCGCGGATCCGGTCGATCAGCGCGGACAGCCCGGCCGTCGTGGCCGCGACGCTCCGGTTCTGGGCCATGTCGTTGGTGCCGATGTGCAGCAGCACCACGTCGGGCTGGTAGGTGGCGAGCCAGTTGTCGACGTTGGCCGCGATCTGGTCGATGCGCCAGCCGGGGTGGCCCTCGTTGTCGCGGTCGGTGCCGGCCGGGCCGGCCTGCTGGGAGCCGACGAAGTCCACGTCGAGGCCGGCCGCGGCGAGCCGCTTCTGCAGGTCGATGCGGTAGCCGCTGGCCGTGCGGGCACCGGTCCGGTTGCCGACGCGCGAGTCCGCGCTGCCGCTGCCCCAGGTGATCGAGTCGCCGAGCGGCATCACCTTGAGCGGCCCGGCCGGGGCCGAGGCTGACGCCGGGGTGGCCGGCGCGAAAAGCGTGGCGGTCAGGACGAGAGCGGCGGCGAGGGCACGGCGGATGGTCACGTCGAGGGGTTCGGCCGGCACCGGTGTGCGGCCGGGTGCCCCCAGGGTGCGGGTCAGGTGTTGATGTGCCGCAGGCGGTGGGCGGGGACGCCGGCCGCCAGCAACTGGTCGGCGATCACCGACGACGGATGGTCGAGGAACACCGCGACGTGGTGGTCGTCGCCGAGCTGGCAGGCGGCGACCAGCGTGCCCAGGTTGATGGCGTAACCTGGCGTTTCCCGGGCTGTCAGGTTAGTGGCAGATGAACCCGCAGTCGACCCTAAGCTTTCCGGCGTCCGGGCGTCACCAGCCCGTTCTCGTAGCCGAAGACGACCGCGTGGACCCGGTCGCGCAGGCTCAGCTTGTGCAGGATCCGGCTCACGTGGGTCTTGGTGGTCTGCTCGGCGATGAACAGCTCCTGGGCGATCTCGGCGTTGGACATGCCCATCGCCACGTGCCGCAGCACCTCGCGCTCGCGGTCGGTCAGCGCGTTCAGGGCCGTCGTCGGGGGAGTGGGCTGGGCCTCGACGAAGTTCTCGATCAGGCGCCGGGTGATGCTGGGGGACAGCAGCGACTCGCTGTTGGCCACAACTCGTACGGCTCGCATCAGCTCTTCGGGTTCGCTGTCCTTCAGCAGGAAACCGCTGGCCCCGGCGCGCAACGCCTCGTACACGTAGTCGTCGATGTCGAAAGTCGTGAGCATCAGCACCTTCGGCGTCCCACCCGAGCCGGCCAGCAGTTCGCGCGTGGCGGCCAACCCGTCGAGCTCAGGCATGCGTACGTCCATGAGCACCACATCGGGCCGCAGCGTGCGCGCCTTGTCGATGGCCACCCGGCCGTTCTCGGCCTCGCCGATCACCGACAGGTCGGGCTGCGAGTCGAGGATCGCGTGGATCCCGGCCCGGATCATCGGCTGGTCGTCGACCACGAGCACGCGGATCATTCGGAGACCTCCAGCGGGAACGTCGCGGTGACACGGTAGCCACCCTCGGGGCGTGGGCCGGCCTGCAGTGTGCCGTCGGCGAGGCGGGCCCGCTCGCGCATGCCGACCAGGCCGTGGCTGGGGCCGGGAGTCTCCTCGATCGAGCGCGGGACCTCGGTCGGCAGGCCGTTCTCGACGACCACGACCAGGGAACCGTCGTCGACCGTGACGCTGATCCGGGTCGGCGCGCCGGGGGCGTGGCGCACGACGTTGCTCAGCGACTCCTGCACGATCCGGTACGCGGCCAGCCCCACGGTGTCGGGCAGCTCGGTGTCGGCCACCTCGAGCTCGACCGGGACGCCCCCACGGCGTACGGAATCGGCGAGCTCGCCCAGATGCTTGAGGTCGGGCATCGGCCGCAGGTCGCTCTCGGCGTCCTCGTCGCGCAGCAGGGCCAGCAGTTGCCGCATCTCGCGCAGCGCGCCCCGGGTGCCCGCGGCGATCCGCCCGAACTCGGCCTTCGACTCCGGGTCGAGATCCTTTATTCGGTACGCCGCGGAGGTGGCCTGCATGTGGATGACCGACATGCTGTGGGCCACGACGTCGTGCAGTTCGCGGGCGATCCGGTTGCGCTCCTCGACGAGGGCCCGCTGCGCCTGCTCCAGCTCGACATCGCGGTACGCCTCGGCCAGCTGACGGCGGGCCTCGTCGCGCTGCCGCCACGCGATGGCGCCGAACAGCACCAGCACCGACGTCGTCGCGTACAGGACCAGCGCGACATCGGCGTCGTCGAGCGGCCGCGAGCGCGGATCGGCCAGCACCAGCAGGATGGTCGCGAGCGCGCTGGCCCACCAGGCGATGACGGCGTCGCGCCACGGGCGGGTCGCGGCCATCAGCCCGACGTGCGTGATCAGCAGGAACATCACCGGCAGGGGCAGCGGCCACAGGTCGGTGCTGTCCGGCTGCACCCAGGCGAACGTGGTCACGCCGGCCAACTGCAGAACCAGCGCCAGCCAGGGCCGGCGCAGGGCCAGGGGGAGCGCCACGCACTGAGCGGTGGCGGCGGCGTACGACACCAGCAGCGGCACGTCGAACAGCGAGGTCATCAGCAGTGAGGTGGTGACCAGCAGGACGCCGGCCACCGCCCCCACGACCAGCACCCACAGCCGTCTCACCGGTTCCACACGAGCGACGTTACCGACCGGGAGCGGTCGCGGCGTCCCGCTCGCGAGCCATCCGACCCCCTACCACGGAGCTACGGCCAAGAACCCCACAGACGGACGCACCGTACGGAACCTGGGTCTGAATCTTCTCGGCATGGATCTGACGCAGGCCGTGCTGGAGCACCCGTACCTGGTGCTCGGGCCGCTCGTGCTCGTCGAGGGGCCGGCCGCGACGATCACCGCGGGCACGCTCGTCGGGGCCGGGATGGCCGTGTTCTGGCCGATCTGGGCGATCGTCGTGCTGGCCGAGGTGGTCGGGGACAGCCTGCTCTACCTGCTCGGCCGGTGGGCGCAGCGGCCGTGGGTGGCCCGCGTGCTGCGCAAGCTGCGGGTCGACCGGCTGGCCGCGATGCCGCTGCCCCGGCTGGTCATCACGGCCAAGCTCGTCGACGTCATGGCTCTGCCCGCCTTCGTCTCGGCCGGGCTGGCCCGGATCCCTTACGGCCGGTTCGCGGCCTGGGTCGGGGCCACCGCGGCCGTACGCGGTCTGGTCCTGATCGGTCTGGGCGCGCTGCTCGGCAGCCGGCTCACCGGGCTGCTCGACCAGCCCGGCGGCATCTTCCTGCTCACCGCGGCCGTCGCTGTGCCGGTCGTGCTCTTCCATCTCGTCGTCCGTCGAATTCACCGCAGAAAGGGCAACAAATGCGCATCCTCATCGGAGCCGACACCTACTCGCCCCACGTCAACGGAGCCGCCGCGTTTGCCGAGCGCCTGGCCGTGGCGCTGACCGCCCGGCACTCGGTGCACGTCGCCGCGCCGTCTCTTGACAGGCGGAGTCACAGCGTCGTGAACCGCCACGGCGTCGTCGAGCACCGGGTGCGGTCGCTGGCGGTGCCCGGCCACCCCGGGTTCCGGTTCTGCCCGCCGCTGGGGCTCAAGGCCGAGGCGCGGCGGATCCTCGACGAGGTGCAGCCGGACGTGCTGCACGTGCAGAGCCACTTCCCGCTGTGCCGCGCGCTGATCGAGGTTGCGAGTTCGCGCGGGATCCTGATCGTGGCGACCAACCACTTCATGCCCGAGAACCTGGTGCACTACCTGCCGATCGGCGCGGCGGCCCGGCAAAGCGTGCACGGGTGGGCCTGGCGTGACGCCGCCCGGGTGCTGGCCCGGGCCGACATCGTCACGGCGCCGACCCCGTACGCGGCGGCGCTGGCCACGGTGGCCGGCGTGCCCGGGCCGGTGCTCCCCATCTCGAACGGCGTCGACCTCACCCGGTTCCAGCCGGGCGCGGCCGGGGAGTTCCGGCTGCGCTACGGCGTCCCCGACAAGCCGGCCATCACGTACGTGGGAAGGCTCGACGCCGAGAAGAACCTGGACGTGGTGATCCGGGCGTTCGCGGTCGTGCGCCGCAGCATCGACGCCCAGCTGCTGCTGGTGGGTTCGGGCGCGGAGCGGCGCAAGCTGACCGCCCTGGCCGCTTCGGTGGGCGTGGGCGAGCACGTCACGTTCACCGGCTACGTCGCCGATACCGACCTGGCTTCGGCGTACGCGGCCACGACGGTCTTCGTGAACGCCGGGACGGCCGAATTGCAGAGCCTGGTGACGCTCGAGGCGATGGCCAGCGGCCGCCCGGTCGTCGGCGCGGACGCGGCCGCCCTGCCCCACCTGGTCGAGAACGACGTGACGGGGTACCTCTTCCCGCCCGGCGACAGCGACGCGCTGGCCGACCGGTTGGTGACGCTGCTGTGCGACCCGCAACAGGCCGAGGCGATGGGCCGCAAGGCCCGGGCGGTGGCCGAGCAGCACGACGAGTCGCGGACTGTGGCGGCTTTCGAGCAGCTGTACGCGATCCGCAAGGCCCCCCGCCCGGCCGAGGTCGCCGCGTGACAGCGCCGGCCGTCCACAGCCAGACGACCGCTTCGCAGCCGACTCCCTTGGAGATCGATCCCGCTCCTGCGGCGCCGGGCCGTGGCCCGGCTCGGCGGAAGTCGTCCAGCCAGGCGGGTGCGGGCGTTGGCCGGCGGCGCTGGTTGGGGAACGGGCAGGCGGGGGTGGGTGTGGGCCGGCGGCGCTGGTTCTGGAATGCGCGGGCGGGTGCGGGCGGTGCCCGGCCGCGCTGGTTCTGGAACGGGCAGGCGGGGGTGGGTGTGGGCCGGCGGCGCTGGTTCTGGAACGCGCAGGCGAGCCTGGCGGTGGCCACCGTGGCGGGGGTGGCGCTGCTCCTGGTCGGGGACGCCGACCCGCTGAACGAGATGCTGAGTGACGCGGTGCAGACCGTGCCCGGCGCGCTGCTGCTGATAGTGGCGGCGTGCGGTCTGGCACTCAGCGGGATGTGGCTTCTCGCGGGGGTGCGGCGGGCTCTGCCCCGGGCTTGGGCGGTCCAGTGGCTGCTCGGCGTGTGGTGCGCGGCCATGGTGGCGGTGGCGTTCTTCCCCACCAACCTGCCCGGCACTGAACCGGGGTGGGTAGCGATGGTGCACCGGCTCGGGGCGGGCTTGATGGCCGCGCTACCGCCGCTGATCGCGCTGCTGCTCGCCGAGGCCGCCGCCCGCCAACCCGAAACGAGCCGTTTCGTTTCGCCCCGGGCGGTCGGGCAGCAAGGCGAAACGACACGTGTCGTTCCGCGCCGTCGGGCCGATCACCAGGGCGGGACGAGCCGTTTCGTTTCGCGTCGCGTGGTCGGGCAGCAAGGCGAGACGGGCCGTTTCGTCTCGCGTGGCGTGGTCGGGCAGCAAGGCGAGGCGGGCCGTTTCGTGTTGCGCCGGGCGGTCGGGCAGCAAGGCGAGACGGGCCGTTTCGTCTCGCGCCAGGCGGCTGGTCGAGAGGGCGGGACGAGACGTTTCGTGTTGCGCTGGGCGGCTGGTCAGGAGGGCGAGACGAAACGGGTCGTCCTGCGGCGGCGGGCCGGTCGGCAGGGCGGGACGAGCCGTTTCGTTTCGCGGCGGGCGGTGAGGCGGCTGAGTGAGACGGAACGTTTCGTCTTGGGTGTGGGAGCTGGAAGGCGGGGTGAGGTGGAGCGTCCTCGGGAGTGGGTGGGTGGGTTGTGGGTGGAGGCGGGGCGGGTTCGGGTGCTTCGGGGGGTGGGATTGGCGGCCCTGGCGGCCTGTGTTGCGTTCGGGGTGGCGCATGGGCCGGCGGTGTTGTTCGGGGCTGAGCTCTTTCCGTATGCGGGGCTGGCTGAGCGCATTTTGCTGGCGCTCGTGCTGGTTGTGGTCGGGGTGTGTGCGTGGGTGGTCGAGGGGGTGGAACGGGAATGATGGAGCTGATCGAGGGCGCCATGGCCTCTCCGGCGATCTACGCCGTGATCTTTGTGCTGGCGATGCTCGACGCTGTGCTGCCGGCCGTGCCTTCGGAGACTGTTGTCATTGCGGCAGCGGTGTTTGCGGTTTCGGGAGTGCCGTCGTTGTCGCTGATCATCTTGCTGGCTGCGGTGGGCGCTTTCGTCGGCGATCACTTGGGCTATGGGCTCGGTCGATGGTGGCTCCGGAACGGGCGGGGTGGCGGCCGTCTGGGGTGGGCCGCGGATCGGATGGCTTCGCATCTGCACCGTCGTGGGGGTGCGCTGATCATCGCGGGTCGCTTCGTTCCGGGCGGTCGTACGGCGGTGGTTACGGGAGCGGGTGCCACGGGATACCCGTTGGCTCGCTTCTCCGGGTTCGCGGCCGTGGCCGCTGCGCTGTGGGCCACGTACTCGGGAATCATCGGTTATCTGGGTGGTGCCGCCTTCGAGTCCAACCCCGCGATGGGGCTGGTGGCCGGTCTCGGTGTCGCCCTGGGTGTCGCCCTGCTGGGCGAGCTGATCCGCCGCCGCCCGTCGAAGAGGCCCGTGGCGCCCGAGCCGGCCACTCCAGGGGTTCCCGAGCTGACCCGGCAAGGGTCCGCCTGACTTCTGCGGCGCCGTTGCGTCCCATGCGCGAGGGCCTACCGCGCGAGAGTCGGCTGCGCGAGGCCCGCTGCGTTGGGCTGGGGCTAAGTGTTCCGAGCGAGGCCGGCCGCGTTGGGCATGCTGCGCTGGGGCTGAGGCTGAGGGTGCCGAGCTGAGGTGGGCTGGGCTTGGGGCGGCTGCGGTGGGTCCGTGATTCTGCCGGCCGCAGCCGCATCTCTCGAACGCGGTTGCTCGGCGGCGCGCTGAGCGTCGGCACGGGCGCTGTGGTGCTGGTGGCGGGTGTTGAGGCTTTAGGGTGGGCGGATGCTCGACATTCGTGGGGTGGGCGGGCCGGGGGTGCTGTTGCTGCCGGGTGGGGCGGCGGCGGTGGCCGGGTTCTTTCCGGGGCTGGTTGAGGGGCTCGTGGCGGATCCGGGATGCCGGGTGATCCTGCACGATCGGCCGGGGACCGGTGCTTCGGGTGTGGGCGGGTCGCTGGCTCGGGCTGCGGCTGATCTGCATGCCACCGTGGCTGAGGCGGGGCTGGGTCCGGTGGTGGTGATCGGGCAGAGTCTGGGTGGAGCGGTGGCGGCGTTGTTCGCGCGGGACTATCCGGCGGATGTGGCCGGGGTTGTGCTGATCGATCCGTCGCCGGTCAACGATGCTGTCATGGCCAGGCGGCTCACGCAGACCATGGGGACCGTCGAACGGCTGCATCGGCTTCCGGTGCTCGGGCGGGTGGTGCAGCCGCTGATCGGGGCGGTCGGGGTGAACCGGCACCTTCGGCGGGCGACCCGGCCGGATGTCCGGGCGGCCTGGGTCGAGCTCGTCTCGTGGCCCGGGGCCGACCACAACGCGCAGCTCACGCATCCCGACGAGGTGCTCGAGGTGAGCCGCGACGTCGTCCGGCAGGTCCGGGCGGGGCGGGCATGAAACTCCGCCGGACACTGATTGCCGTCGCCACCGTTGTAGGGCTGGGGGCGATCGGCTTGCGCGCCTTTGTTTTCGACGGTCAGCCGGGCTGGGAGACCTTCCTCTTGGTGGTGCAGGGTGTGGCGATGGGTGCCCTGTGGGTGCTGTGGCGCCGGTCCCGGTCGTCTGGGCCCCGTCGGGGCGTCGACATGAAAGCCAAGCGCTTGCACTGGTGACACCCGCCGGATCCGGTTCGCACGGCTCCGCCGGCGCCCGGCCCAGCCAACATGGGTGCGCGGAGAGAAGAGCTGGCGACCGTTGGCCGGGGAGTTCTGCGCGGGCGGTCGAGAACTGGCATTCTCACTTAATGCGCCTATGTCGCATTTTGTGGGTTGGACTGGTCGTGGTGGCGTCCAGCTGCGGTACGGATCCGGGGGCTCGGAGTGGCGCGGCCGAGGTCACGGTCGGCCCGTCGGCGCGCGTCGCGCCGAGCGCGGCGCAGGTGCGGCCGTCGTGGCCGGCGTTGGACTTTCCGGACTTCGGGCTGCCGCCGTCACCCCGGACGAGCGCCGGGCCGACGCCGTCGCCGTCCCGCACGACCAGCCGTAGCTCGGGTCGGGTCAGCGACGGCTGGGAGGTCACCGTCTATTACACGGCGGTCGAGAAGTTCCACGACGGGGACCCGCGCGCGGTCACCGGCTGCCTCAAGCTGGACTGCTCCAACGGCGACGACGATCTCGGCACCTACCCGGAGGACTTCGTCCAGGCGGTGGAGGACGAGGGGACCGGGCGTACGGCCTCCGGTCGGTACCTCAATTGGTCGTACGACATCGGGTTCTGGCTCGATTCGCAGCCGCGCAGTGCCGACGGGCGGGCCCTGGTGCCGTTCGTCTCGGCGGCGGCCGACCCCGGCGTGCTGCCTTACGGCACCCGCTTCACCATCAGCGCCTGCGGACGCCAGGACGACGGCTCGGCCCTGCCCGGTACGACCTGTGCCGCCCTGCGCCGGGCGTCCTGGCTGATCACCGACGAGTTCACGCCGGGGCTGGGTGGCAGCCGGCACCTCGACGCCTACATCGGGCCCGAGACCGGGCCGGACTTCACCGACTCGGACTGGTACGTGACCCTGCACGGCGCCCGGCTCACTATCGGCTGATCCGCTCGCCCAGCCACTGTTCCGCGCCCCACGCCTCGAACCGCTCGACCTCGGTGAAGCCCAGCTTGGCGGCCAGCCGCATCGAGGCGACGTTGGCGCTCCGGGTGAACAGCACCACGGGCTCGCCGGGGAGCGCGCGGTCGAACCAGTCGAGCGCAGCCGCGCACGCCTCGGTGGCGTATCCGGATCCCCACGCCCGCGGCAGGAACAGGTAACCGAGGTCGACCCGGCCCACGGCGGCCGGGCGGCGGGTCCCGGTCGCCCGCCGCAGCAGGACCTGGCCGATCATCGCCCCGTCGAGCTCCACGACGAAGCTTCCGGGCCACCGCTCGGGCACCTCGGGCAGGTCGTCCACCGACTGGGGACCGCCCAGATAGGTGTGCACCTCGGCCGAGGCCAGCAGCTCGAGGAACGACGGCCGGTCCCGGGCCTCGGATCCACGCAGGACGAGCCGCTCGGTGCGGATCGGGGGCGGTGGCCAGGCGACAGGTCCGAGTCCACTCATGCCGGACAGCTAACCAGACCGGGACCACCCGTCGTGAATCCACAGCGGACACTGAGGCTTATCTGCTGGTCGTCGATGGCGCGAACACCAACCCGGAGCTCAACAAGGTCATGGAGATCTGGAATGCCACCGCCAATCCGCCGTACGCGATGCGGAGCCCGGCGGAGATCGCCGCCTACTTCGACGGTCTCGAGTTCGTCGAGCCGGGTCTGGTCGATGTGACCGAGTGGCGCCCCGAGGCCGGTGATGCGAAGCGGCTGGACAATCTGATCGGCCTGGCCCGCAAATGAGCGGCCGAGCCTCCCCAGCAGTGCGCCGGGGAGGCTCTTATCAATGGTGGCTCAGAGGCGCGGATCCTCCTGAACCTTCAGGGCGTTGAGGATCGGGTCGGCTTCACCCTTCTCCCGGGTGAACACGAGCTTCAGGTCGCCGCGGGTGTGCTTGACGGTGACGGTGTTCGTGTCCGCGGTCAGGGCACCGACCTTGGCCTGCACGTCGTGGTCGTAGAGGGCGATTTTGCCGTCGGCGAGCACATCGAAGGCGCGCTGGCCGTTCTTGACCTTCTCGAGCTCGGCGAAGTCGAGGCCGATCCGGTACGTCCCGGCCGGGGCGTTCTTGAACACGTAGCTGAACGTCTCGCCGGTCCGCTGGGTGCGGAACAGCGCGTCGTCCTGCGTGCCGGCGATGTCAGCCCGGGTGGTCCGCACCCGACCGCCGACGTAGCCCCACGAGCGGGAGCCCAGCGTCTGATCGGCTGACCAGGAAGCGAAGCCGGATCCGCCGGCGTCCACGGCTTTCCAGTAGGCCGACGTGGCCAGGCGGACCGGCTCGCGCTGGGTGTCACCCTTGCCGGCGTTCGTCGCCACCAGCAGTTCGCCGGTCAGCACGCCGGGTTTGAGTCCGGCGTTGTCGGCCGTCACCGTGACTGTCGTGGACTTGCCGGGCGCGAGGCTGACCGGGGCCGCGTCCTTCAGCGTCAGCCATCCGAGCTCGGTGGCTTCGCTGACCCGCACGTCGAGCGGGG
This sequence comes from Paractinoplanes aksuensis, assembly GCF_024137025.1. GTDB lineage: Bacteria > Actinomycetota > Actinomycetes > Mycobacteriales > Micromonosporaceae > Actinoplanes > Actinoplanes aksuensis. The sequence goes on along the minus strand of NZ_JAMYJR010000051.1, from coordinate 57,906 downwards.
CGGAGCCGCTGTTGGTCACGGTCACCTTGGCCGTCGCCTTCTGGTTCTTGTCGAGGAGCCAGTCCAGCTCCCCGCCGGCGACAGTGGCGATGCCCGTGGTCAACGCGGTGTCCCGTACCTCGGCCTGGTCCTTGTTGGTGATGGTGACCGGGTGCGTCACGGCGACGTAGTTCGGCGCCTCGATCCGTACGGTGTTCTCGCCGACCAGCGCCTGCGCCTTCCACCGGCCCTTGGCGTCGGTCGTGAGCACACGGCCCTGAAGGGTGACGATCGCGCCCTCGATCGGCTTGCCGTCGTTCTTGTCGGTGACCGTGCCCTCGATCGTGCCCGCGGCCGGGAGGCTGTATTCCAACCCGAGGCCGGCCTTCAGGACGGGCTGCTCGAAGGCGTACTGGCTGGCGGGGTTGCGGTTGAGGCTCTCCACCCCGACCGTCGCCGACGAGCCCTGGGTGAGGGGGTTGTCGCCGCCGACGCCGTCGCCGTAGCCGATCTGGATCCGGCCGTCGGCGATCAGGGTGACCGAGAAACTGACCCGGGCGGTCGGATCCTCGTAGAAGGTGACGTTTCGCCACTCGACGACCTGGGCCGCTACGCCGTCCACCTCGGTCCGGCCGAAGTAGATGCCGCCCTCCTCATCGACGACGAGGTCGTCCCAGAACGGATAGATCGCGTCGATGGGGCTCGGGGACGGCAGCGCCGTGTTGTTCCCGAATCCGCCGATGCGGTCGAAGGTCAGCGCCCCGTTCATCGTCACGCACACGCCGTCCCAGGCGGTGTCGTAGAACGGCTGCAGGTAGCCGGCGTCGAAATACAGCGGTCCGCACATCTCGTCGCCGAACCAGCCGGATTCCTGCGTGCCCTGGCGATAGAGGCCGTCAGTCACCTTCATTTCGTACGAGCGTCCGGCCGGAGCCACCGGCACCGGACCCGGATCGGGCGGCGAAGGCTGCTCCTCCGGTTCCGCCGGATCGGCCCGCGGATCGAGGGTGACCCGCAGCGCGGCGATGCTCGGGGCCTTCAGACCCTTCGAGCCCCGCAGTTCCACGGTCAGCGGACCGCCCTTGTGCTGCACAACCGCCTGACGCCAGTCGGCGGTGTTCGGCCCGACCGCTGCGGCCGGGTCGTAGGCGTAGTACGTCAGCTCCCCGTCCACGAGGACGTCGAACACCCGCTTGCCCCGACCCGCGTTCTCGATCTCGGCAAACCCGAAGTCGATGGCGTACGTGCCCTGGGGCGCATCCGGGAAGCGGTAGAACAGCCGCTTGTCGTCCGTGGTGCGCTGCGATTGGAAGAGGGCCGCGATCGGGGCCCGCGTGGTGGCGACCTTGGTCTTGCCCTCGTAGCCCCACGACTTCTTGCCCGCGGCCTGGTCGGCCGACCAGGTGAAGCCGGAGCCGTCGGTCAGCTTGGCCCCGCCGGCGTTGACACCGACCTGGTACTTCGTGGTCGTCAGCGTCACCGGGACGTAGCTCTTGGGCTGCCGTCCGGAGTCGGACCGGACCACGATGTTGGCGCCCTGGACCCCGGGCTTGGCGCCCTTCGACGTGATCGAGACCTTGACCGTCCTGGACTGGCCGGGGGCGAGGGTGCCGCCGGCCGACGAGAGCGACAGCCACGGCAGGTCGGTGGTCAGGTCGTCCTCGACGTCGACGAGCACGACGTCGTCGGCGATCTGGTCGGTCGCCCACAGCGCGCCGGTGGCGTCGGTCTCGAGGCCGCCGCCCAGGCCCGGCTTCTGACCGGGGAACCACCACGCGTTGACCAGTGAGCAGTCGTCCGGGTCGACCTGCAACAGGCGGGTGGGCCGGTTGAAGGTCAGGTCGGTGTACCAGATCGTGTCCGACGCCTGGTTGTAGGCCAGACCCATCACCTCGGGCAGCGGCGGGCTGCAGAACGACAGGAGCGCGCCCGGCTTGTCGTGCGACGTGCCGGCGACGGTCCCGATCATGCCGTTGACGCGGCCGCCGACGTAGAAGACGTCGTCGGCCGGGTTGTAGGCGAGACCGGTCAGCTGCAGCGTCGACCAGTCACCCTTGATCTGCCGCGTCTCCTTACCGGTCTCGCGGTTGAAACAGTGGATGTAACTGGCCGGGCTGTCCTCCATCTGGCACATGTCACCGGTCTTGGTGTCGAATGCCATGTCGAACGCCCGGTAGTCGGGGTTCCACGCCGCGTCGAAGACCTTTCCCGTACGCCTACCCGTCACCGTGTAGGCCGTGTTGGTCCGCTTGATGTAGTCGTGGACCCACACGTCGCCGTCGTACCCGATGCCCGAGGGCTCTTTCTCCGCGATCGTGCCGGGGATCGGGATCCGGGTGATGACGTCGCCACCGGAGGTGGCGCCTACCTTGGCCGCTGCTTGGGCTTCAGCCGTGCTCGACGTGGCCGGCTGGCCGTCGACGCTCGACGGCTTCATGCCGCTCGCCCCGGTCTTCCACGCGGCGAGGTCGACCTTTTTGGCCACACCCGCGCCGGTGGCATCGAGTTCGGGATGCCGGGCAGCTTCGCCCAGGGTGTACGTGACGGGGGCGGATCCGTTGTTGGTCAGCGTCAGCGAGCCCACGCCGTTCTGGCCGGCGCCCAGCAGTGCGTCGAGGCCGTCGGTCTTCAGCCCGGCGGCGCCGGTGGTCAGCCGTACGTCGATCCTGGCCTGGGCGTAGAGCTTCTTCAGCGAGAAGGGGTACGACGCGGTCGTGTAGTTCGGCGCCTCGACCGTCATCGTGTAGTCGCCGACCGGGAGCTGGCGGTGCACGAGACCCGTCCCGTTGGTGGTGACGGCCTCGACGAGCCCGGCCTTGGTGCTGAAAGACACCTTCGCGCCGGCGACCGGGAGCTTGTCGTTCTTGTCGGCCACTGTCGCGTCGAGGTAGCCGAAGTCGGGCCGGTCGTAGGTGACGACCAGGCCGTCGCGCAGCACCGCGGCGTGGTCGGAGAACCGGATGCCGTCGACGCCGGCCCAGCCCTGGATGCCGGTGACGCCGTTCGCGCCCGCGGTCACCGGGTCGTCGGGGCCGATGCCGTCGCCGTACCCGAGGATCACCGTGCCCGAGCGGGTGAACGTGGCCGAGAAGTTGACCGGCTTCGTGTTCTCCGGCCGGATCGGCCAGGCCCAGATCTCGGCGTCGCGGTACTCGACGACGAACGCGTCCTCACCGTTGACCTTGGTGGCCGCCGTGAAGACACCCCCGCCGGGCGCGAACTCGAGCGGGCTCTCGACATAGAACGGGAAGACGCCCGCACCGCCGTGACCGGGGGAGGTGGTGGTGTCCGGGGAGATCACGCCGCGCAGGCCGACGCCGAGGGTGTCGTGGCTGCCGTTGTAGAGCGCGATCGGGAACGGCAGCTTCACCGTGGCCCAGACGCCGCTGCCGAAGGTGACCGGGTCGGTGCCGCGCAGGTATTCGCCCTCGGTGACGGCGCAGTTGTAGCCGCCTTCGTCGACGACCAGCCCGACCGGGATCTCGGACGGCTCGTTCCGCGCGCCGACGGTCAGGGGGACCGTCGTGGGCGAGAAGCAGGCGTTGGGCTCGACGGCCAGGCCGTACGCGCCCTCGGGGACACCGCTGAAAGCGAAGGTGCCGTTGGCGTCCGTACGTACGGGCTTGAGGGGTGTGTCTTTGATCGTGATGTCGGCGTTGGCGACGGGCCGCTTCTTGTCGTCGACGACCCGGCCGCTGATGTCGTGCCTGGTGGCCGCGGTCAGCGCCAGCTTGACCGCGGTGTCCTGGCCGAGGGTGATCGTGACGTCGGCGGTCGCGGTCAGGTACCCGAAGACCTTGGTGCTGAGTTGGTAGTCGCCGACCGGGAGGTTGGTCGTGAACTTGCCGTCCGTGTCGGTGCCGATCGAGCGGCTGAACGGCCCGCTGATCGTCACGTCCGCGGCCGGAACCGGTTCGCCGCCGGCGGTGACGACGCCGGTGAGCGTGCCACCCTGGCGGGGGGCCAGTTCCAGCAGGCGGACGAGGTCGAGCCGGCCCTCGCCGTACTTGTTGTTGACCTCGGCCGTGCCGCCGCACTCGGTGTCGTCGACATCGACGGCCGACTCGCCGAGCAGGCGGCGGGTGGTGTCGACCTGCCCGATCAGGGTCGGGTCGTAGCTCCAAAGGGCCGCGACGGCCCCGGCGACGTGCGGCGCCGCCATCGAGGTGCCGGACATCTCGATGTAGGTGTTGTTCGGGTAGGACGAACGGACGCCGTTGCCGGGAGCGGAGATCTCGGGCTTGATCCGGCCGCCGTCACCTTCGCCCTTGCGGGAGAACGAGGCCAACGTGCCGTCCTCGGACAGGGCGCCGACGGAGTAGGCGCTGCCGGTGGCGCCGGGCGACGAGACGGTGTCGCAGGCCGCGTACGGCGAGCTGTTCCCCGACGACCAGGTGCTGAACATGCCGGCGGCGGTCCAGGCCTCGTCGACGGCCTGGAAGAAGTCGTTGAAGTCGTGCTCGACGTTCTGACCCCACGAGTTGTTGACGACGTGGGGGCGCTTCGACGGGTCGGGGTTGTTGCCCTGGACGTCGGTCGGGGCGAGCAACCACCAGCCGGAGCGCAGCAGCGACTCGACGCCGTTCTCGCAGCAGCCGTTGGTGGCGATCCACTGCGCGTCCGGGGCGACGCCGACGTGCTCGGTGCCGTCGTCGCCGACCATGGTGCCCATGGTGTGCGTGCCGTGCCCGTTGCCGTCGCACGGCGCGCCCGCGCACGAGCCCCGGGTGGCCATCCAGTTGTAGTTGTGGTCGACCGTGCCGTCGGCCATCACGCCGCGGTACTGGTGGGCCAGGGCGGGGTGATCGAACTGCACGCCCGAGTCGATGTTGGACACGGTGATGCCGGCGCCGGTGGCCCCCATCGCCCACGCCTGCGGGGCATGGATGGCGTCCAGGCCCCACGGGACGGCGCCGTCCTTCGGGGCGGCGGTCCGGGCGGCCGGGGGAGTCTGCTGGTCCACCGGCTCGACCAGCGCGACCTGCGGCGTCGCGTGGATCTCGTCGACCTGCGTCTTCGCCGCCACGTCGAGGGCGAGCTTCTCGGTGCCGCCCTCGACCAGCACAGCGTTGGCGATCGGGTACGAGGTGTACTTGACGCCGGCCCGGTCGAGTTCGGACGCGACGGAGGTCACGGACTTCTTGGTGGCCGCGGTCAGCGCGTCGTAGACGAACTGGCCGCGGGCCGCCCAGTCGGCGATCTTCTTGGCCGGCGTGAGGTCGGCCCCGGTCTCGAAGGTGATCCAGAAGTCGGAGGACGGCTGCGATCGGAAGCGGTCTTTGAGCGGCGATGCGATCTTGCCCGCGGCTGGGCCGGGTTCCGGTTCGGCCGCGGAGGCCGGCAGCGCCTGGAACATGCTTGTTCCGAGCATGACGGCCAGCGAGGCCGCCAGGGTTTTCCATCTCATGGGTGTCTCTTCCCGCCTACAGGGGTTGGTAGGGGTCGTGGCTCTTGTCGTCGGCGTCGTCGCGGGCGTCGTCGTGCGACTCCTGCGGCAGCTCGGAGGGCGGCGGGTGCTCGCCCTCGGAGTCATCCATCGGCCGGGGGCTATGAATCATGGAGCTATGCTCAGGCGGAACGAGCGACCTTAGCTATTGAGCAGATACGTCAAACTTCATCGGCGAACACGCCGGCCTCGACCGCCTTGACCGCGAGCGCGGTGCGGGAGTTCACCTTCAGCTTGCGCATCGCCGCCCGTAGCTGCTGGTCCACAGTGGCCGGTGACTTGGCCAGGATCCGGCTGATCTGCCGGTTCGTCTTGCCCGCGACGACCAGCTGCACCACGTCGAGCTCGCGCGGGGAGAGCTGGTCGCCGTACCCGCGCCGGCCGCCGCGCCACAACCGCGGGACCTCGGCGCCGTGCTCACGCAGCCGCTGGGCCACCCGGTCGGCGTCGCCGCGGGCGCCGAGCCGGAACAGCTGCTCGTACTGGGCGGCCAGCAGCTCGCGACCCGGTTCGACCCGGCCCTGGGCCAGGAGTGCTTCGGCCTGGCGTTCGCGGGCGCGCAGGGCGTCGTACGGGCGGGGTAGAGCGCTCCAGGCGCGCGCCGCCCGGTCGTAGGCGGTCGCCGCGCGCGCATGATCCCCGGCCGCCGTGAGCAGCAGGGCTCGGCTCAACGTGAGCGCGGCGCGCGGGGCCGGGGCCGTACGCCCGCGCAGTCCCCGGGCGAACTGGTCGGCCAGGCGGGTCGCGGCCGGTGCGTCGCCCTCGGCCAGGAGAGCCTCGATCCGGGCCGGCACGAGGTCGGTCGCCCAGACCCAGATGCCTTTCCGCCGTACGGTGTCCAGGGGTTCGTTCGTGACGCGCAGAGCCCGGCGGCTGTTGCCGTCGGTGAGCCACAGCCGGGACAGCGCGGCCGCCGCCTCCAAGGTGTCGTCGACCGCGCCGAGCCGGGCCGACTCGTCCAGGACCAGCTGGAACTGCTCCTCCGCGGCCCGGCGCCGACCGGCGGTGGCGGCCAGCCGGGCCAGCAGGCGGACGCTGCCGAGGTAGTGCGCGGGCCGGTCCCGGTCGGCCTCGGCGAGGGCCGCCGCCGTCTCGGCCAGACCGTCCCACCGGCCGGTGTTCCAGGCCAGGTTGGCCTGTTCGAGCCGGACATTGTGCTGCAACCGGGACGCCTGCTCGGCCTCGGCCAGGCGCAGGGCCACGGCGAGGTGCTCCTCGGCGTCGGCGTAGCGGCCCCAGATCAGCGCCCCGGTGCCGATGTTGACGTGGATGCGGGCCACGTCGAGGCGCTCGGCCGCCGTCGGGCCGTCGACGGGCAGGCCGGCGACCACGTCCCAGGCTTCCTCCTCGCCCAGCATCAGCAGCGCCGCGGCGCGGTTACCGTCCAGGTTCAGCCGGTGCGCGGGGGAGTCGATCCGGGCCGCCAGGTCGGCGGCCCGATCCAGCCAGCGCCGGTGGGTCGAGGCCGGCCACGGTCCCGCGTACGCCCACCCGAGATAGGTCATCGCCCGGGCCGCCTCGAACGGATCGTGGTCGAGGTTGGCCACCGCCTGTTCCAGCTCGCGCAGCGCGGCCTGAGCCTCGCCCCCGGTGATCAGCAGCCGGCCCAGCGGGTTGCGGATCTCGGCCTGCTGACGGGCGGAGAGGCCGGGCGTCCCCAGCACCGAGCGCAGGGTGCGGACCACGCGGTGGTAGACCTCGTCGACCTGTTCCCGGCGGCCCAGCGCGGCGACCCCGGCCGTGCGCGCGACCCGGGCCCGGTCGGCCGGCGGCAGCACGGACCACGACAGCAGATCGACCAGCAGGTCGACCGCCTTGGTGTGGTCACCCGAGGCCATGGCCAGCTCGGCGCCCTGTTCGGCGTACCGCGCCCAGGACGTGGTCTCACCGGCCTCGCGGAAGTGGTGGGCGAGGCGGGCCACGGGCGGCGGCTGCAGGAGCTCCAGGGCCCGCCCGGCCAGCAGGTGGAACTGCCTGCGGTCGGTCAACGGGATGGCCTCGTAGACGGCGGTGGCCGCCAGCACGTGCCGGAACCGCCACCGGTCGCGGTCGTCCCCGTCCAGCACACCGGCGCCGGCCGCCTCCGCGATGGCGCCCCTGGACGCGGCCGGTGACAGGCCGGCGGTCATCGCGATCGTGTCCACCGAGGACCGCTCGGCCAGCGTGGCCGCCGCGCGCAACACCTGCTGGGCCGCCGGTGACAGCCGGCTCACCCGCTCCCGGGTGGAGTCGCGCACCGTCGGCGGCACCTGGAGCTCGCGCAACCTCAGCCGGACCCACTGGCCGTCGCGGAAGACCAGGTCGGCCCGGTCGCACATGAGACGGACCGACTCCTCCACGGCCAGCGGGACGCCGCCGGTCCGGTCGTGCATGAACGTCGTGAACTCCTGCGAGATCGGATTGCCGTCCAGCATCGAGGACACCAGCGCCGCCGTGTCGTCCGGCCGCATGGGCGCCAGGGCGATCCGCAGCTGGGTCACGCCGGCCGGCAACCGGGACGTCAGCCGCAGAAGCAGCGAGCCGTCGTCCACCTCCTCGGGCCGGTAGGAGATCACCAGGCTGAGCCCGTCCGACTGCTGCCGGGAGAGGACGAACAGCAGGAACTCCAGGGTCACCTCGTCGGCCCAGTGCGCGTCCTCGAGCACGAGCACGTCGACCCGCAGCGCCCGCAGCAACTCGTCCAGGGCCCGGAACAGCCGGTGCCGGGCCGCCTTCGCGTCGTCCAGGGGCGGCAGGGCGGGTGGCAGGTGCGTGGACCATTCCGGGAACAGGGGGCGTAGCGCGCCCGCGAGCTCGGTCAGCCGTTCGCTCGGCAGCGGGCGCTCGATCCCCAGGAACGCGTCGACGATCGGCCCCAGCGTCAGCGATTCCCGCAGCGGCGGGCACACCGAGACCAGGGCGGTGGGCTGGTCGGGCGCGGCCAGCCACTCGCGCAGCAACCGGCTCTTGCCGATCCCGGCCTCGCCCTCCACCAGCACGATCGCCGGCGGCCGGGCCAGGGCGCCCCGCAGCGCCGCCGTCTCACGATCGCGACCGACAAAACGCGGTGTGGCAACGGCCGGGTCGGGCATGCGTGATGATCCCGCTCTTCCGCGATCGGGCGCAAGACCACCGGCTGGTCCGGTCTGGCGCCCGTGATCGACACTGAAGGCATGGCGAACAGGCGGATCGGCTCGGCAATGGCCGCGTTGGCCCTGGTGGCGGCCGTGGCCGGCTGCTCGGGGACGGAGGCGCCGGCGTTGCCCGCCCGGGTCGCCCCGGCGCCGGACGGGGTGCGCGGGCTCGGTCCGGCGGTGCTCGCGGCGCCCGTCGCGGACCAGCGTCGCGACGACCTGACCGGGTTGTTCGCGGTGGACACCTTCGGCGCCGACCTGCCCGGTCCGACCCCCGTCCGGCGGCATGTCGAGGTCGCCGTGGGTGATCCCCGGTTCCCGACCGTGGCCCGGGGGCTGGCCGAGGACCCGCGGGACGCGCTGGTCGTCGACGGCCGTCTCCGCGACGTCACGTTGCCCGACCATGTGGCCGCCCGGCAGGCCGCCGGGGTCGGGGCCGGGCTGACGATCACCGGGTCCCGCTGTGTCGTGGTGGCCGGCGACGGCGCGGTCGTGCAGCCCGCGACAGAGGCCTCGTGCGACGCGGCCGAGCTCGGCGGTGCGTACTGGACGGACCAGCGGGCCGGTCGGTACGGCGGCATCAACCTGACCACGGGCCGGGCGAGTCCGGCAGTCGCGCTGCCGGCCTACCCGATCGCCGCCTCGGCCGACGGCCGCATGCTGGCCGCGGTGACAACCGAGCGGCCCCGGCAACTCGTCGTCGCCGACACCAGCACCGGTCGGCGGCACACCGGGGTGACCGTCACCAGGGTCTCCGGGGCGTTCACCGCCGGCGGGTTCGCCCTGACGCACGTCGTCGACAATCGGCGCCGGATCAGCGTGGTCACCCCCGAGGGCGTCGTGCGGACGTTCCCGGCCACCGTCGGAACGGTGGCCTTCGCCGCTGACGGGCGGCGGGCCCTGATCGAGGACGCGCGTCGGCTGGCCGTCCTGGATCTCGAGAAGGGGTCGGTCACGCCGGTCGCCGGGTTGCCGCCGATGGCCGGGGCCGTCACCGCGATTGCCGCCGGCGACACCGCCCTGGCCGTCGAGCTGCCGTTCGCGCCGGACGCCGCGACCCCACCCGTGCGCGCCACCAGCGCCTGGTCGGTCCGGTTGAGCTCCGCGACCGCCACCGCCGTCCCGGGCGCCCCGGCCGCGTCGGCGGTACGGGTCGCCGAGGCCGAGGCTGGTCCGGCCGCCGCCGAGGCGGTGCCGGCGCTGTCGTTCCAGCCGGGCGGCGAGTCGATGACCCTCACCCGGGAGGGCCGGATCGCCGCGGTTCCACCGGGCGCCGCCCCCGGGAAGGCGCTCGGTGATGGCGCCGTGCTGCACGGCCTGGCCGACAGCCGGATCCTGATCACGGACGGGACCGGCGGGCGGACGGAGGTGGCCACCGGCGCCGGCCCCGACCAGCGCCTCGGCCCGGTCGTCCCGACCCCGGACGGCGCCCACCTCGTGATCTCGCTGCGGGCGGCCCGCCCCGGGTCGCAGCCCGGCCCACTCGACGAGGTCGTAGTGACCCGCCGCGACGGCACCGGCACCCCGGTCGTCGTCTACCGAGGCGTCATCCTGGTCGGGCTCAGCGTTCCCGAACGTTGACCACGTCGTGAACCAAAGCGATTCACTCCGCTCCAGCGATGCTTCTTGGTTCTGGAAGGTTTGACAGCATCTGGTCACACCTTCCGGTGGAGGATGCGGTTTTCACGATCCTTCCACGGCTTCCAGGAACCGATGCATTCCGGAGGAGGGGTTGTTGTTCGGGAATACGTTTCCGTCTTTGGCGTGACGGCGATCCAGTGCGGCGGCCCGCCGGCCGGCAGCTTGGCGTAGCGGCATGTAGACAGATGCGTCGATCGTCTTTCCTTTCCGCCGATCAAGCTGCCGGCTGGCCTTTTCGACCGCACTGGTGTTCTCGAATCGGGTATGATCTTGGTAGTGGAGGATGAGCCAGAGCTCGAAGCATGGATTCGATATGGCAAGCTGAACTCCGTTTGCATCAGCTAATGCAACTGCAGCGTTCAGATTTGGGTGATTCTGGGGCCACTCGACGTCGAACAGGCACCAGCACTCATCAACCTCAGGCTCAGTTATCCGCCCCACCGCCATCTCGACCAGAGTCAGTGGCGTTCCCTGCTCCGGGTGAATCTCGATGTTGAGGGCCGTGCTGTCCTGGACTTGGGGCAGCCTCTTGAGCCCGCCCACGTAATCCGGCTCCGTGTTCTTGCCTTCGCAGAACACGACTATTGTCTTGAGTTCGCGCCGGCTCCCGGCCCGCCGCTTCAGCGGTTTGCCCGATCGGCCGCGCTCTCGTTTCAGACGACTGTCTTTCACCCGATCAGTCCGACAGCCCGCAGGAAATCGGATTGATCTACCTGCGGCAACGCGCCGAATCGGCCGTGAAGATACGCTGACTCCAGGTTCTGGGAGCGGCGAACTCGTTCGCCCGCGAATTCGGCCAGTGCGCCCAGCCTGGTTGATCCGTCGTCTCTCTTTTCGGTCAGCCACACCTCATCGCGGTTCAGGTGATTGAGCAGGCTTGTGTCGTGCGAGGTGAAGACGAGCTGCGCGCCGCGCGGGTTGAGTGTCGGGCTGTGGAAGAACTTGAGCAGTTCTGCGGAGACGGTGGGGTGCAAGCTGGCATCCAGCTCGTCGAAGACAATGATCGAACCATCACGCAACGCGTTCAGCACTGGTCCAATCATGTGGAACCAGGTTTTGGTGCCCTCCGATTCCAGTTCGAAATTCAAAGGGACATCGCGCGTTCCTGCCTTGTGCACCAACCGAACCCTTTTGCGACTCGATCTCTCGCGGGGTGACGACGAGTAGACCATTTCCTCCTCGTCCACGACAACATCGGAGATCCCGAGGTCGGCCAGCTGAAGCAGTGCCAGGGCCTGATCCCGTTCGGATTGATCGCCGAAGAGCGGCAACTGGTCGACGCTGTCCTCGAACCAGCGCATCGTTGCGCGCGATGCAATCGATGATCGCGTAGGCCCGAAACCGGCACCGCTGTAACGTGAACGGCGCTGCAGCCCGAAGACTTCGGCGCGGGCCAGCTCTCGGGCAAACTGGCTGACCAGCGGCTCTTCGAACCTGCGGGCGACGGACAGTGCGAGAGTGGTCGGGGTCAAGAGCTCACGCGTACCCGACAGGCCGCCGAGTCCACGTTGAAGCTTTAATTCCAGATCGTCCCGCTCAAAAATTCGTCGCCTTTTTCGCTCGGGATAGTGGAACAGTGCCTCATAGTAAACGCGCTCACGGTCGAGTTCGAGTAGATATTCGAATCGCACGCCGTCGATGAGCAGTTCCAGAACGAAGACGGAGTTGTCGTCAGCGCTGTCGCCGAATGCGAACGGCTCGATCGGGATCTCGTCTTCCCACGCTCGAAGTGAGAGAAGTATCGCGTCTCTCAGCCATGTGAAAGCGGCGACGACATTAGATTTTCCTGAAGCATTCGGCCCATAGATTGCGGCCACCGTTACCAGGCTCTCGCCGAGGAGCGGGGCCGGTCGCGCCTCGTCCCGGTCCCGATCCACGGCAACCATCGAGAGCTCCACGTTCTCTGCCAGAGACCGGAAGTTGGACGCTTCGAACCTGATCAACACCAGGTCATCCTACCTGCCGCGCTGGTGTCGACACGCCATCAGTTTCGTCAAAAATCTACGAAACCTGTGCTCTAGCCGCAGTTGCACGGTCCATTCGCGATTGAATGGCTGGGTATAAGCTCGGGACGCATCGGCCCGACGGGCATCGTCATCCGCCGGATCCATCGTGTGGTCGAGTGACTCCTCGGTGCCCGGCTGGTGCCGAGCGGGGTCGGCTATGGAGAGGAGGCCGGTCCGGGCCCTCCGGTGTGCGGGCGGCCATCGCGGAGCTGGTCTAGTTCGTCGGCATACATCTGGTGCATTCGGGTGTAGTGGTCTGTCAGGAGGGTGAGTTCGTCGGTGCTGTAGCCCTCGATTAGGCTGGCTGTGCGGCTGGCGAAGCGCTCGTACGGTTGCTCCAGCTCGGCGATGCGCTCCGGGCGGGGGGTGACGATCACGCGGCGCCGGTCGGCCGGGTCGCGTTCGGTGGTGAGGTAGCCGGACTGCTGGAGCCGGCGGAGCATGCTGGTCACGGCGCCGGTGGTCAGGTTGGTGCGGTCGGCGATCTGGCCCGCGGTGGCCGGGCCGGCGTCGGCCAGGAAGTCCAGGCACTCCAGGTCGCTCACGGTCAGGCCCAGCCGGTCGGCGATGGCGTAGCGGAACACCATGGACAGCCGGGACATCTCGCGGCCGGCCCGCATCAGGTCGGCGATCGCGGACGTACGGGTGGGCTCGGGGGACATGCCGGCCATCATGCCTCCGGCACGGTGACGCGGTGCAGCCGCGGTAGTACGCGGGTCAGCACCCAGTGCGGTGCCGCCGCGCCCCCGATCAAGCGGCGCATCAGGCGGGCCGCGGTGTCAACGGCCTGAAACGCGTACGGAATCATCTCGTCCTGATAGGCCGTGATCGCGTCCTCGACCGGAGCGCCGCTCGCCCGGGCCTCGACGAGTTTGTGGCCCAGCAGGGCGGCGTCGCGCAGCGCGGTGTTGCCACCGTGCGCGCCGAACGGGGGCATGACGTGCACGGCGTCGCCCATCATGGTCGCCCGGGGCAGGGCCCACTGCTGGGGCCGGCGGCCGGTGGCGAAGAGATTGAGCACTGTCGCGTCGAGCTCGGCCGTGTCGACCAGCCGCCGGATCAGCGGGTGGAAGTCCTCGCTCAGCTCGGAGGCCAGATCCCGCAGGGCCAGCAGGTCACCGCGGGCGCCGTGGGGCACCTCTTCTTGCCTCAGCAGCATGCCCCACATGACGTAGTCGTCGCCGGTGGGCGCGTAGCTGCCCGGGGCCAGCCGCGCGAACGCCTGACGCGGGTTCTCACCGAACCGCATGGGGGTGAAGAAGAAGGCCCGGTCCCGCCGGTCGGCGATGGCCAGGACGCCGCTCGTTCGCAAGCTTTCAGGGAGGGCGTTGCGCCGCAGGGGCGACCGGCCGTAGACACCGGCCATCGGGGTGGCGGCCGGGCTCGCGTCGGGCATGAGCTGCGCGCGCAGGGTCGAGCGGACGCCCTCCGCCCCCACGACGACGCTCGCCGTGATCGCCGTGCCGTCGGCGAACCGCAGCCGCAGCCCGGCCGGGCTGTTGTCGACCGCGACGGCCGTCTTGCCGTAGTGGATGCGCCCGTCCAGCCCCGCCATCAGGATGGAGCGCAGGGTCAGCCGGTCGACCTGCCGGGTCGCGTGCGGCTCGTCCTTGAAGTTGATGGTGATCGCGTTGCGCAGCCGCCGATCGGTGAAGCGCAGATGTCCGCCGGGCTCGTCCCCGGTGGCCAGGGCCAGGCGGTAGAGGGGGCGGGGCAGGCTCTCCTGCAGCGCCCGCAGCCCGTGCCGGTCCAGGATGATCCGATAGCCCTGCTGCCGCACGAAGGGCCCCGGATCCCGCTCGTACACATGCACGTCGATACCGGCGCGCATCAGATATTGGGCGAGACAGAGCCCGGACAGCCCGGCCCCGGAGATCGCCACGGAGAAGTCGGTCGATATGTCCATCGCATTATCTTAATGGCTAAGATGTTTGCGGCAAGGTTGACGGGGTCAGGACCTCCACGTCCGCGTCACGCTGACCGGTGACCTCGACGGCCTCGGGATCGACCCGATCGCCGCCGAGGCCTGGCTCCGCTTCAGCGGCCTCAGCTGACCGGGCGGGCGTATCCCGAGATCGTCTTCGAGCCGAACCGGGCGCCCCGGGTGACGGTGCTTCGGACGATCTTGCCGCCGCTGAAGTTGCCGTCGATCGTGGTGACCGTCGTGTTCCCGACGGCGACCACGACGCCGACGTGGCTGGCCCAGGTGCTCGCGTTGTTGACGTCGTACACGATCGCGTCGCCGGGCTGGACTCCGGCCAGGGTGTTGCCGGGCACCCACGTACGCTTGGCGTCGCCGTACTTCTTGAAGCTGACCGCCCCGGCGGTGAGGCCGCCGACGTTCGCCCCGGACTGGCCCCACACCCAGCGCGTGAAGTCGGCACACCAGTCCTGGCTGCGCCAGCGTTCTTTGTTCGGGCCGGTGCACACAGCGCCCGTCGTCCCGGTGCCGGAATAGAAGTTGCACTTGCTGGGCCGGGCCCCGTTGTTGCGGCTGGTGTTGTTCAGTTCGGCGATGGCGCGCTCGACGATCCGGGCCCGCAGACCGCTCGGCGCCGTGCTGCCCGGGTCGGCGTTGCCGCGGTAGGCCACCGTGCCGTACGCGTAGACCTGGCCGATGCCCGACACTGCGGCGTACCCGGATCCGTTGCCGCTCACCGAGATCCCGCTGATCCCGTTGGTGAAACCCGTCGGGTTGCCGCGGTAGGCGACGGTGCCGTAGGCGTACACCTGACCGGTGCTCGAGATGGCGGCGTAGCCGGAACCGTTCGCTGTGGCCGAGATGCCGGCGATCTGCCCCGAGAAGCCGGCCGGATTGCCGCGGTAGGCCACCGTCCCGTACGCGTACACCTGACCGGCGCTGGAGACGGCCGCGTACCCGGACCCGTCGGCGGTGGCCGAGATGCCGACGATGCGACCTGTGAAGCCGCGCGGATTGTCGTGGTACCGGACGGACCCGTAGGCGTACACCTGACCGGTGCTGGAGACGGCCGCGTAGCCGGATCCGTCGGCGGTCACCGAGACGCCGACGATGTCCCCGGAAAAGCCGGTCGGGTTGCCTCGGTAAGTGACGGTCCCGTAGGCGTACACCTGCCCCCGGCTCGAGATGGCCGCGTAGCCGGATCCGTCGGCAGTGGCCGAGACACCGACGATCTCTCCGGAGAAGCCCGCCGGGTTGCCGCGGTAGCGGACCGAGCCGAAGGCATAGGTGCCGCCGCCGGTGTTGGTCAGCACGTAGCCCGACCCGTCGGCGGTCACGGAGATCGAGCGGTAGCTGTTCGCCGCGGCCGAGGCGGCGCCGGCGCCGGTCACGACCGTGAGGCCGGTCGCGGCCACGGCGCAGGCCGTCAGGGCGGCGATGCTGCGTCCCCGGAGGGGCGAGCGGTGGTGTGTCATCGAGTGTCCTTCTGCGTCAGGCACGATCCGCGATCGGGCGTCGCGGTAGGCCAAGCCTCGAATCACCCGGGAGCCCGTGAAATGGACCAAAGGCCGCCGAATCCCGCGAACGGCGGGCCGGCCTCCCCTGATCAGTCACGACCAAGGGCGGTGACCAGGGCAGACACCAAAGGCTTCAGCCGTACGGCCGTCACGCCCCCGGATTAGCCGGTGCTGGTCGATTCGGACGCCTCTTTTCCGATAGCATCCGCGGCTCGGGGATCGGGTGGAGCGAATGGATCAAGAGCAGCGCGTGGCGCCGGGGCGACGGCGGTCGAAGGTGTTGGTGGTGGGTGCGGTTGCTGCCGGGTCGTTGGTGGCGGTGGCGGCCCTGGCTCCGGTGATCACGGCTGCGGCCGGGCACGATTCGTACAGTTTCAACATCGATCGGTTCGATCCGACGAGTGGGGCGCCGGTGGGCAGCTTCGGGGGGATCAGCGGGGAGCACTGGCTGGGCGTCGAGCCGGGGATGGGGCGGGACGTGCTCACCCGGCTCGTGCGCAGTCTGCAGTTCTCGCTCGGGGTGGCGCTGGCCGCGGCCCTCGTGCAGGTGCTGATCGGGCTGGGGGTGGCGGTCGCCGTGCGGCGGGGGCGGGTGCGGGGGCTGCTGGGGCCGGCGCTGCTGGCGGGGGCCCTGCTGGTGCCGCTCAACCTGATCGTCGAGGTCCGGATGGCGTACGTGGGAAGGGGTCTTCGCACCCCGCCGGACCCGTCGTGGGGTGAGATGCTGTCCGATGCCTCGGTCTGGTACGCGGGCGACCCGGCCTTCCTGCTCATCGTGGGCGGGCTGCTGGTCGTGACCGTGCTGGCCTTTCTGCTGCTGGCCGAGGGGCTGCGCCGCCGGTTCTTCACCCGGATCCGGCCGTCGCAGTGAACCCTCGCCACGCGGCCCGCGGGATCATTCTCGACGAGGACGACCGCATCCTGCTGTGCCAGTTCGTCTTTCCCCACCCGGCAGTGCCCGCCGGAGTGCCGGCCGTCTGGGCTGCTCCCGGCGGCGGCGTGGAATCGGGCGAGGACGGGATGACCGCGCTGCGCCGGGAGTTGCGCGAGGAAACCGGGTTGATCGTCGACAACGACCAACCGTACGTCTGGCATCAGATCGCGCCCGGGATCGTCAACGACTATTACCTGGTCCGCACGACCCACTTCGAGCCCCGCGGCGAGTTCACCGACGAGGACCTGGCCACCGGCGAGCTGCTCGCCGCCTTCCGCTGGTGGTCGCTCGCCGAGATCACCGGCTATCCCGGGCCCGACCTGTTCTCGCCCCGCGCCTTGGCCCCGCTGATGGCCGATCTGCTGCAGGACGGGCCGCCGGCCGCACCGCTCACGCTCGGCCTGTGAGGGCTTCGGCGAGCAGTTCGTAGGTCTTGGTGACCGCGCCGGCCGCGCTGGGCAGGACGATCGTGGCCGGGCGCAGGCGGACGACTTCGAGCAGGTTGTCGTACATGGCGCCGAGCACCGCCGAGCCGCCGGCGCGTTCCAGCAGGCGGTGGTGGTGGCGGATCCACGGGTCGTCGGTGTTGCGGGCCCGGTGGTGGAAGCGGTCGATCGCCGCCTGGCGGTTGTCGAGCAGGACGATCTCGTGGAAGGACGCGCCGGTCGCGCGGGCCAGCCCCTCGAACTCGGTGATCTCGTCGACCTTCGCGAAGTATTGAGGCAGCACCACGTCGTGGCCGCCGCTCAGGTGGGTGGTGGCCATCGACCGGGCCAGCGCCCCCACCAGCGGCTAGTTGTCGACTTTTTCGTCGCGCCAGCCGCCGACCAGGTGGTGCAGGGCGTCGATGTCGAGGTTCAGCGTGCGGGGGTGGCGGTCGGCGTACAGCGCGGCCACGGTCGACTTGCCGATGCCCGGCGGGCCGTTCAGGTGGACGAGTCGGGCCATCCGGAAATGCTATCCGGGTGGACCATGGTGGAGTGGCGACGCTTCGATCAGTCAATGTCGGCCTGCCCCGGGACGTGGAGTGGCGCGGGCGCACGGTGCACACCGGGATCTGGAAGGCGCCGGTCGACGGCCCCGTGACGGCCCGCCGGCTCAACCTCGACGGGGACGGGCAGGGCGACCTCGGCGGCCACGGGGGCGAGATGCGGGCCGTGTTCGTCTACCAGCTCGACTCGTACCGGTATTGGGAGAAGTTCCTGGGCCGGGACGATCTGGTGCCGGGGCAGTTCGGCGAGAACTTCACTGTCGACGGGCTGGCCGACGACGAGGTGCGGGTCGGTGACCGCTACCGGATCGGGGCCGCGCTGTTCGAGGTGACCCAGCCCCGGGTGACCTGCTACCGGGTCGGGATCCGGATGGACGATCCGCGGATGCCGGCCCTGCTCGTGCAGCATCACCGGCCGGGCTTCTATTTCCGGGTGCTCGAGGAGGGCGCGGTGCGGGCGGGCGACGACATCGTGCGGGTCGCCGCCGGTCCGGAACCGATCACCGTGGCCGAGGTCGACGCGCTGCTCTACCTGCCGGGGCACCCGCGGGAACGGATCGAGCAGGCGTTGCGCATCCCCGCGCTCAGCCCGGGCTGGCAGGGGTCGTTCCGGGCCATGCTGGACGAGCCGGCGTCCTCGAGCGGCAACGCGGGCCTGGTCGCGGCCTCGCCCCGACCGGCCTGGCCCGGGTTCCGGCCGTTACGCGTGACCGCGATCGATCGGGAGAGTTCCACCATTTCGTCGTTGCGGCTGGCCGACCCGGACGGCACGCCGTTGCCCGCCGCCCTTCCCGGTCAGTTTCTTTCTGTACGGCTGGGAAGTGGACTCATCCGCAGTTACTCCCTGTCCGGGCAGCCGGGCGGCCCCGACTACCGGATCAGCGTCAAGCGCGAGCCCCACGGCGCGGCCAGCGCCTACCTGCACACGAGCGTGCACCCGGGCGACCTGCTCGAGGCGGCTGCCCCGCGCGGCACGTTCGTGCTGGCCCCCGGCGACGGCCCGGTGGTGCTGATCAGCGGCGGCGTCGGCGCGACCCCGGTGCTGGCCATGCTGTACGCGCTGGCCGACCAGGGCTCGACCCGCGAGGTGTGGTGGGTGCAGGCCGCCCGCAACTCCGACGAGCAGCCGTTCGCGGCCGAGGCGAGGGCGCTGCTGGCCCGGTTGCCCCGCTCCCGGGCGTACGTCTGCTTCAGCCGCCCCGGCCCGCACGAGACCCACCCGTACGACTTCGCCGGTCGCCTCTCGGCCGATGTGCTGCGCGGCCTGAAGCTGCCGGCGGACGCCGACGCCTACGTCTGCGGCCCGGCCTCTTTCCTCACCGATGTGACCGCCGCGCTCACCGGCCTGCGCGTGCACTCCGAGATCTTCGGCGCGCACCCGGGCCTGACCCCGGGCATCGCGGCCCAGCCCAGCCGCCCTCCACACTCGCCGGCCGGCGAGCCCGGCACCGGCCCCGCGGTGGCGTTCGCCCGCAGCGGCCTGACCGTGCCCTGGCCCGAGGATGCGGGCAGCCTGCTCGACCTGGCCGAGGCGTGCGACGTCCCGGTCCGCTGGTCGTGCCGGGTCGGCGTGTGCCACAACTGCGAGTCGGGCCTGCTCTCGGGCCAAGTCGCCTACACCACCGAGCCGGTCGACCCGCCGGCCGAGGGCAGCGTGCTGATCTGCTCCAGTCGTCCGGAAAGCGACATCGTGCTGGACCTTTAGGGCAGACTCTCTTCTCTTCCGGGTGCGGATGGATCACGATGAGATCGGCGCCTTGAGGGGGGATCGGCGATCAGACCTGGGATGCAGCTGCTGGGACGGCGCCGGGAGTGTGCCGCCCTCGACCGTACGATCGCGGCGGTGCGCACCGGTGAGAGCCGGGTGCTCGTGGTGCACGGCACGGCCGGGGTCGGCAAGACCACGCTGCTCGACTACGCCGTGCGGAGCGCGCCCGGGCTGCGGGTGCTGCGCGCGGCCGGCGTCGAGTCCGAGATGGAGCTGGCCTTCGCCGCGCTGCACCAGCTCTGCGCGCCGCTGCTCGACCTGCTGCACCGGCTGCCCGAACCGCAGCGTCACGCGCTCGAAGTGGTGCTCGGCCTGCGCACCGGCAGCCCGCCCGACCGGTTCCTGGTCGGCCTGGCTGTGCTCAGCCTGCTCTCCGAAGCGTCCGAGCAGACGCCGCTGCTGTGCGTGGTCGACGACGCCCAGTGGATGGACCAGGCCTCGGCCCAGACGCTGGGCTTCGTCGCCCGCCGCCTGCTGGCCGAGTCGGTGGCCCTGCTGCTGGCCACCCGCGACCGCGGCAAGGTGCTGCCGGGGCTGCCCGACCTCGAAGTCGTGGGACTGCGCGACGCCGACGCCCACGCGCTGCTCAACTCGCTGACCCACACCTCGCTCGAGGGACCCATCCGCGACCGGATCGTGGCCGAGACCCGCGGCAACCCGCTGGCCCTGGTCGAGCTGCCCCGCGGACTGTCGCTGACCCAGATGGCGGGCGGGCTGGGGCTGCTGGGCGCGGGCGACACGCTGCCGGGCCGGATCGAGCAGAGCTTCCTCGACCGGATGGCCCAGCTGCCCGAGGAGACCCGCCGGCTGCTGCTGATCGCGGCGGCCGAACCGCTGGGCGACCCGGTGCTGGTGTGGGCGGCAGCCCGGCGGCTCGGCGTCACCCCGGACGCCGCGCTGGCCACCGGCACCGACGGGCTGCTCACGGTCGGCGAACAGATCACCTTCCGGCACCCGCTGGTGCGCTCGGCGGTCTACCAGGCGGCCGAGCCCGCGCAGCGGCGGGCCGTGCACCTGGCCCTGGCCGAGGTCACCGACGAGACGACCGACCCCGACCGCCGGGCCTGGCACCGGGCCGCCGCCGCGCCCGGACCGGACGAGGACGTGGCGGCCGAACTGGAGCGCTCGGCCGGGCGGGCCCAGGCGCGCGGCGGGCGGGCCGCGGCGGCTGCCTTCCTGCAGCGGTCCATGCAGCTGACCGTCGACGCGCCCCGCCGGATCCGCCGGGCCCTGGCCGCGGCCGAGGCGACGCTGCAGGCCGGCGACATCGACCAGGCCCGCCACTTCGCCGAGCTGGCCGGGCGCGACGCGGGCGACGAGTTCCCGCGGGCCCGGGCCGAGCTGATCCGCGGGCACATCGCGTTCGCGGCCGGACGCACCGGCGAGGCTCCGGGGGCGCTGCTGGCGGCGGCTCAGCGGCTGGAGCCGTACGACATGGATCTGGCCCGCGAGACGTACATGCTGGCCTACGGCGCGGCGCTGATGGCCGGGGCCGGCGACACCATGCAGGCGATCGCCCGGGCGACGGCCGCGCTGCCACCGCGGGACGGCCCGCCGCGCGCGCTCGATCTGGTGCTGGCGGGCTACGGCGAGCTGGTGATCGGCGATCGGGCCCGAGCGGTCAAGACGCTGCGCCAGGCCGTCGTGCTGATGGCCGAGCTGCCGGTCGGCGACGCCCTGGTCTGGGGCTGGGTGGCCAACGGGGTGCCCCCCTCGATCTGGGACGACGCCGCGATGCGGGCCCTGTCGGACCGGCAGGTCGCCGTGGTCCGCGCGGCCGGGGCGCTGGCCCACCTGCCGCTCGAACTGACCGCGTCCGGCATGTCCACCTCGTTCACCGGCGACCTGGCCGCGGTGACCGCGATCGCGGCCGAGGCCGAGGCGATGGCGACCGCGCTCGGCCTGCCGATCTCACCGTACGTGCGGTTGCGCCTGACCGCCCTGCGCGGCCGCGAGCCCGAGGCGTCGGCCCTGCTGGCCCGCACGATCGCCCAGGCCGAGGCGGCCGGCGAGGCACTGGGCGTGACGATCTCGCAGTGGTCGGCCGCGGTGCTGCGCAACGGGCTGGGCCGGTTCGAACAGGCGATGGCGGCCGCGCAGGCCTCGGCCGCGATGCCGGTGCTGTGGGTGGCCGACTGGGCACTGCCCGAACTGGTCGAGGCAGCGGTGCGGGTCGGCGAGATCGCGGTCGCCCGGTCGGCCCTGGACCGGCTGGCCGACTCGGCCGGGCCGTGCGACACCGACTGGGCTCAGGGCACGCTGGCCCGCTGCCGGGCCCTGCTGGGCGAACCCGAGCTCTACCGAACGGCGATCGACCACCTCGGCCGCACGCAGCTGCGCGCCGAACTGGCCCGGGCCCATTTGCTGTACGGCGAATGGCTGCGCCGCAACCGGCAGCGCTCGGACTCCCGGCACCACCTGCGGACCGCGCACGAGATGTTCACGGCGATGGGCCTGGAGGCGTTCGCCGAACGCTCCCGCCGCGAACTGGCCGCCACCGGCGAGGTCGTCCGCCGGCGCACGGTCGCGGCCGCGGTCCGCGACGAGCTCACGGCCCAGGAGAGGCAGATCGCGGTCCTCGTACGCTCGGGCTACTCCAACCACGAGGTCGGCGAACGGCTGTTCCTGAGCCCCCGCACGATCGAGTGGCACCTGGGCAAGATCTACACCAAACTGGGCGTGACCTCCCGCCGCCACCTGCGCGACGCCCTACCCCACGACTCCGCGGCCGCTGATTGAGGCATCCGCCCCTCCGAAAAGTCAGGCCCGCCGAAGTTCACCGGTGCTGGGACACCGTCACGGGGCGCCGGTGGCCGGGACGGGAGCCTGCGCGTCAGGGCTTGACGACGACCAGGCGGGCCACGGTGGCGTCGCCGTCCTTGGCGCCGGCCACGCCGACCTGGGCGCCGGACTTAAGGGTGCCGCGTACGCGCAGCTTGTCGCCCTTGGTCCAGGTCAGTGTGAAGCCGTCGGTCGACTTCACGCTCAGGGTCTTGTCGTCGGTGGCGGTGACCGTGCCGCGCTGCACGACCACGGTGCGCGGGCCCTGCTGGCCGTCGACGACCACCTCGCCGTGCAGCGTGTTCTTGCGCAGGTAGGCCCGGGCCGGTTTGGCTCCGGCCTGTTGGTCACCCTCCAGGGCGACCTTCGCGTACGTCTCTTCGGCGGCATCGGCCGGGGCCGCGGCGGCCGCCCCGACCGCCACCGCGGCGAGCACGCCGGTCACGCCCAGAGCGGTCAGGGTCAACGTCTTGCGGGTACGTGTCATGGGGGAAAGCTTCGAGCCGGCGTACGCGGAAGCAGTCAGGGTTTTGTTCGGGCTGTGTAAGGCAGCGTGATCGTGAACATGGCGCCGCCCTCGGGCGCGTGCCCGGCCGTGATCGTTCCGCCGAGCCGGGTGACCAGACGCGCGGCCAGGGCCAGGCCGAGTCCGCTGCCGGTCGGGCGTTCGTGGCGGTACCGCTGCCGCAGCGCGCCCCGCTGGAAGGCGACCCCGAGGTCCTCGTCGGTGAAGCCGGGCCCGCCGTCGCGCACCTCGACCACCCCACCCGCCTCGCCCGCGCGGACGGCCAGCACGAGCGGTGTGCCGGCCGGGACGACCCGCAACGCGTTCTCGCACAGGCCGTCGATGACCTGGCGGATCCGGTCGGGGTCGGTGTCGGCCACCACCGGTTCGGCCGGCAGCTCGGCGCTCAACTGCGGGCCGTAGCGGGGCTGCCAGGCCTGCGCCGCCGCGTCGATCAGCTCGTTCAGGTCGACCGCGACCACGGTCACCGGCAGGTCGTCGGCCTCGAGCCGGGACAGGGCGAGCAGGTCGCTGATCAGCCGGTCGAGTCGCTGGGCCTCGCGCAGGATCGTGTCGCCGCCCGCGGGCCCCTCGACCACGCCGTCGGCCAAGGCCTCGGCGTAGCCGCGGATGGTGGCCAACGGCGTCCGCAGCTCGTGCGAGACCGAGAGCAGGAACTCGCGTTCCCGGCCCTCGCTGCGCTGCAGGGCCGCGCCCAGCTGGTTCAGGGCGGACGCCAGCTCGGCCGCCTCGACCGGTGGGCGCACGGCGAGCCGCACCGACCGGTCACCGGCCGACATCCGCCCGGCGGCCAGCGCTGCCTGGCGCAACGGCCGGGCGATGAACCGGGCCAGCAGCGCCCCGGCCCCGATCCCGCCGGCCAGCCCGGCCAGCAGGGCCACCCACACCCCGCCCAGCACCTGGGCCGCCGTGCCCGACGACGCGGCCCGGGTCAGCACCACCCCGGCGTCGTTGCCGTTCAGCGGGCGCCCGGCGATGAACACCGCCTCACCGGCGACGACGCCGCGGGTGTCCACGGTCGAACCGGCCGCGATCTGCTCCAGCACCCGCGGGGGCAGGCCCGGCCGGTCGGCGATGCCCCGCCGCACCAGATAGACCGAGATGCCGTCGTCGCGCAGCCGGGCCACGATCCGCTGCCGGGCCGCGAAGCGCTCGGTGGTGAGCAGCTCGACCGCGATCGCCGACTTGTCGGCCAGGTCGGCCCGGGCCGCGTTGTTCCCCGACCGGACGGCGATCGGCAGCGCCACCAGCGCGGTCACGATCACGGCGACGACCGCGGTGGCCGCGGTGACCAGCACGGCCCGGCCGGTCAGCGTCCTAAGCATCGGCCGTGTACCCGACCCCGCGGACGGTGCGGATCAGCCCGGCGGCGTCGCCGAGCTTGCCGCGCAGCTGGGCCACGTGCACGTCCACGGTGCGGGTGCCGGCGTGCGACGCGTACCCCCACACCCCGGCCAGCAGCTCCTCGCGGGTGAAGACCCGTCCCGGGCGGCGCAGCAGATGCCCGAGCAGGTCGAACTCGGTCGGCGTGAGCACGAGCGGCCGGTCGCCCACGGTCACCGACCGGCGCGCCGGGTCGAGCGAGACCGGCCCCAGCGTGCGTACGCGTTCGCCCTCACCCGGCCCGGCCGCGCGCCGCAGCAGCGCCCGGACGCGGGCCACCAGCTCGCGCGGGCTGAACGGCTTGGTCAGGTAGTCGTCGCCGCCCAGCTCCAGGCCGAGGATCCGGTCGACCTCGTCGTCACGCGCGGTGAGGAAGACGACGGGCGTCCAGTCCCCGTCCTCACGCAGCCGGCGGCAGATCTCGGTGCCCTCCAGCGACGGCAGCCCGATGTCGAGCACGCAGGCCACCGGCCGCATCCGCCGGGCCGCGGCCAGCCCCTGGGCGCCGTCGTGCTCGACGTGCACCCCGAACCCGTCCCGGGTCAGATAGAGGCGCAGCAGGTCCGCGATGGGCCGCTCGTCCTCGACGACCAGCACCAGCCCCTTCTCCGTCACCGGCCCATTCTGCCCGCTTCCGGGGCCCGCTTGTGTTCGGGCAATGTACGGATGCTCTACGTTTCGGCGGTGGCTTTCGACGCGGTGGTGACAGATCTCGACGGTACGGTGGTCCGGGCCGACGGCACGGTCAGCGCGGCCACGTTGCAGGCGGCCCACGCTCTCTCCGCCGCCGGTGTGCCGCTGCTGGCCGCTACCGCCCGCACGCCCACGGGCGTGGCCGCGTTGACGACGCTGGCCCCGCACCTGGCGTTCGCGGTCTGTTGCAGCGGCGCGGTCGGCTGGGTGCCCGGCGCGCCCGAACCTGCCTGGTGCGAGCTGCTGCCCCGGGCCGAGGTCGCCGATCTGGTCGCCTTCCTGACCCGCGAGCTGCCCACGGTGGCGCTGGCCGCCTACGACAGCCGCCGGTGGCGGATGACCGCGACCTACCAGGCGATGCGCCCGAACACCCACAAGGGCCCGATCACCGTCGTCGAAGCCGCTGCGCTGCCCGAGGCGGAAGCCTGCACGCTGGTGCTCGGCCACCCCGACCGTACGCCGGAACAGCTGGTGGCGGCCCTGATCGAGGGCGGCTTCGATCCCACCCGGCTCGGCCTGCACCGGGCCGGCCGCCGCTTCGTCGAGGTCACCGCGGCCCCGATCGACAAGGCCAGCGGGGTGCTGCGCGCCCTGCGCGTCGTCGGCGCCGATCCGGCCCGCACGATCGCCTTCGGCGACATGCCCATCGACACGACGATGTTCGCCGTGGTCGGCCGTTCGGTGGCTATGGCCGGCGCCCCACCCGAGGTGCTGGCCGCCGCCACCGACCACACCGCGTCGGTCGAGGACGACGGCTTCGCCCGCGCCCTCACGGCACTGCTATGACGCCGGCGCGTGCTTGGTGACGTGGACCGCGAACGGGTCCAGGCCGGCTTCGGCCCGCCGTTGATCCATTCCCTCCGGGTCCTCGCAGGGCCACGGGACGGGCCGCCCCTCGACGACAGCGGCGATCTGCGTGCCGTAGATCTGCGGGCGGCCCTCGTTGACCAGCAGCCGGTCGTGCAGCATGGCCAGCTGGGCCGGTTCGGCCTGGCCCGCCTGCACGGCCTCGGTCAGCAGGACCAGCGCCCGGCGTTGCAGGGGTAGCTGCCGGTCGGCGTGCTGCGCCACGAGCCACGCGCGCCGGGCGGCCTCGGGGCCGACGAGTTCTGCGGTCGGCCATCCCTGCTCGTCGAGGATCTCGGCCAGGCGGTCGCCGTTGCGTACGGTGACCCGGCGGTGGGCCAGTTGTGCCGCGAGGTCGTCGCCGAGGGCGCCGGACTGCAGCCGCCGGTCCTCGTCGGTCATGTCGATCAGTTCCTGCGCCAGTGCGTCATCGGTCATGCCCGCACGCTAAAGGAGCCTGGCCCAGCGCTTCGCCACCCTCAGCAGCTTATCGACACATGTCGATTGACAATAATTTTCATATACCCGGTCTGGGATACCTAGGCTAAATGCGGCCTTCATATCCCGCGGCTTCCCGGCGATGCTGGCTTCACGGCGGCACGAAGGGGGGCAGTGATGGACGACAAGGCGCTCGGCGAATTTCTCCGGCATCGGCGGGAGCGGTTGCGGCCGGAAGATGTGGGCCTGCCCGGTGGTGGGCGCCGCCGCACGCCCGGGCTGCGCCGCGAAGAGGTGGCGAGCCTGGCTGCGCTGTCGCCGGACTACTACTCGCGGCTCGAGCAGGGCCGGGTCCGCACCCCGTCGCCGGCCGCGCTGGCCAGTCTGGCCCGGGCCATCCGGCTCACCGGCGACGAGCAGGACTACTTGTTCCGGCTGGCCGGGCAGCAGCCGCCGGAGCCGCGCTCACCGCTGGCCCACGTCGATCCAGCGATGATCTATCTGCTGGATGCCCTGGGGGCGACGCCCGCTCAGGTGAGCGACGACCTGCTCACGGTGGTCGCGCAGAACCGGGCGGCGGAGAACCTGTTCGGGGTCTGGACCGGCCTGCCCGGTTACGAATCCAACGTCACCTGGCGGTGGTTCGCCGATCCGTCGTCGCGGGACAGCAACGATCCGGCCGAGCACGAGCGCATCGGGCAGGCCTACGCGGCCGATCTGCGGGCCGGGGTGGCTCAGCGGCCGGCCGGCGACCGGTTCGCCCACGGGTTGGTGGCTGATCTGCGGCAGCGCAGCCCCGAGTTCGCCGATTTGTGGTCCCAGCAGCACGTGGCCGCGCTGACCTCGACGCCCAAACTCATCCGGCATCCGCTCGTCGGCGAGCTCGACCTGCAATGCGATGTCGTGCTGAGTCCGTCCACCGGTCACCGGCTCATTCTTTTCCGCCCCCGGCCCGGGTCGGCGGCCCATGACCAGATCGCGTTTCTCGACGTACTGGGAAATCAGAAGTTCGCCTGAATCACCCCTCACTCCGGTAACACGGGTCGCTTCGGCGTGCCCGGAAACAGTCAGCGAAGGAATCCTGTGAACACCATCTTCATCCCCGGCGCGACCTCCGGCATCGGCCTCGGTCTGGCTCTGCGCCTGCGGGCCCAGGGTCGCACCGTGATTGTCGGCGGCCGGCGCACCCGGCTCCTCGAGCAGCTCGCCGCCGAGCACCCCCCGACCGTTCTACCTGGGGCGGCGTCGGCCCGAAGCCCGGCGACGACCGCATCCTGCGCGTCGAGGTCACCGCGAGGTGAGCTCGACCTTGACGCCGCGCGAGAGGGGGGAGTCGTGCAGGTCGATGGTGGTCAGCTTGGCCTTCTTGGGTACGTCGAAGACCAGGCGGCCGGTGACGCGTTCGCCGGGGTCGAGCTTCTCGAGGAACGTCTGGGTGTCGCGGTTGGCGTACACGCCGGCGAGCGTGTCGTCGCCGTAGGCGGTGCCGGTGGCGTCGTACGCCTTCTGGGCCCGGCCCAGGAAGTAGCGGGTGCCGTCCGAGATGTTGCGCACCGACAGGCTGACCAGGCAGTACTTGCCCTGGGCGGTGCGTTGCAGGTGTTCCGGGCCGACCCTGGTGCGGGCGCAGTCGAGGCGGGACACGACGAACTCGAACTTGCCGTCGCGGACCTTGTCGCCCAGGCCGGGCCGGGCGGGCGGCTTGGTGGGGGACCTGGTCGGTTCGGCCGCGGCCACCGGCTGTTTGCTGCTCAGTTGCTGGGCGGCGACGCCGGTGAAGAACAGGACGACGATCGCGATCACCGAGAACAGGACGGCGAGCAGCGGGGCGAGCCGGTATCGGGGTCGAGCGTCGTGCGGCATGATCACTCCACGCGCCAGGGTGTCTCTCTGTTCACTGTGCGTGATCGTCGGCGCGATGACTACGGAATCGTCCGATTGGCGTCAGCGGTCAGCGTCTCCGGCATTCCGGCGATCTCCGGCAGCCGGCGCAGCCCGCGCCGCGGTCGTACGATCCGCAGGTGGATGCCGCGGCGGGCCGCGCGGTCGTAGGCGCGGTGACCGCGGACATGTGGACGAGCATCGTCGTGGCATTCCCTCGATCGGCCGGGGCATTCGGACTCGGTGATAGAAAGGGCCGATGAGCGCTGCCGATCCTTTCACTGATCTCGATGCGTACGTCCGGGTGCCGCGACTGGCCGGGCTGTGGCTCTCGCCCGACGGCGAACGCCTGGTGGTCGGGGTGGGCACGCCCGACAAGGACAACGCCCGGTACGCCACCGCGTTGTGGGAGGTCGACCCGGCGGGGGAGCGGCCCGCCCGGCGCCTGACCCGCAGCGTGAAGGGCGAGTCCGGGGCCGGGTTCACGCCCGGCGGCGACCTGCTGTTCACCTCGGCCCGGCCCACGCCCGACGGTGACGTCGACAAGGACGCGAAGGCGGCGCTGTGGCTGCTGCCGGCGGCCGGCGGGGACGCCCGGGTGCTGGCCCGGCTGCCCGGCGGTGTCCACGGGGTGCAGGCCGGCCCGGACGGCACGCTGGTCGCCGGGTCGGCCGTGCTGCCCTCGGGTGACGAGGGTGACGACAAGCTGCGCGAGCAGCGCAAGGAGGCCGGGGTCGCGGCGATCCTGCACGAGGCGTACCCGGTGCGGTTCTGGGACCACGACCTCGGGCCTGACCGGCCGCGGCTGTTCACGGGCACGCTGCCCGAGCCCGAGTTGCGCGACATCACCGGGCACACCGGGCGGGCCCTGGACGTCGAGGGCGACTGGGAGCTCACCCCCGACGGGCGCAGCGTGGTCACCACCTGGCTCGTGGCCGAGGCGGGCGGCGCGGAGCGGTCGACCGTGGCCGTCATCGACGTCGCGACCGGCGAGCGCCGGGAGTTGGCGGGCGATGACGGCCACGGCTACAACTCGCCGCGGGTGTCGCCCGACGGGTCGCGGGTGGCTTTCCTCGTACGCCGGAAGTCCTCGGCGGACGACCCGGGTGACATCTGGCTGGCGTCGGCCCCGCTCGGCGGCGGTCCGATCGTGCCGCTGACCGGCGGCTGGGACCGCTGGCCGCACAGCCCCCGCTGGACGCCGGACGGCGCCGCGCTGATCGTGGCGGCCGACGACAACGGCCGGTCGCCGCTGTGGCGGGTCGACGCGACCACCGGCGAGGTGACGCGGCTGACCGACGACGACGCCGCCTACACCGACCTCCGCGTGTCGCCCGACAGCCGATTCGTGTACGCGCTGCGCAACGCGATCGACAGCGCGCCGCAACCGGTGCGCGTGTCGCTCACGACCCGCGAGGTCGTGCCTCTGCCCGGTCCGGCGCCGTCTCTCGACGTACCCGGCCGGTTGGAGGAAGTGACCGCGCAAGCCGCCGACGGCAGCCCGCTGCGAGCCTGGCTCGCGTTGCCGACCGGCGCCGACGAGCCCGTGCCGCTGGTGCTGTGGATCCACGGCGGGCCGCTCAGCTCGTACAACTCGTGGTCGTGGCGCTGGAACCCGTGGCTGCTGGTGGCGCGCGGCTACGCCGTGCTGATGCCCGACCCGGCCCTGTCCACTGGTTACGGCCTGGACTTCATCAAGCGCGGCTGGGGCACGTGGGGCGACAAGCCGTACACCGACCTGATGGCCATCACCGACGCCGTGCTCGAACGCCCCGATCTGGACGCCACCCGCACCGCGGCGATGGGTGGCTCGTTCGGCGGTTATATGGCCAACTGGGTGGCCGGGCACACCGACCGCTTCGACGCGATCGTCACTCACGCGTCGCTGTGGGCCCTCGACCAGATGATGGCCACCACCGACATGTCGTTCTACTGGATGCGCGAGCTCACCCCGGCCCGGCTCGAGGAGAACTCGCCGCACCGCTTCGCCGACGAGATCACCACCCCCATGCTGGTGATCCACGGCGACAAGGACTACCGCGTGCCGATCGGCGAGGGGCTGCGGTTGTGGTGGGACCTGCTGTCGCGCACCGGGGGCGAGCACAAGTTCCTCTACTACCCGGACGAGAACCACTGGATCCTCAAGCCGGGCAACGCCCGGGTCTGGTACGAAACCGTGCTCGCCTTCCTCGGCCACCACGTGCTCGGCGAGAAATGGCAGCGCCCGGAACTGCTCGGCTAGCTCGCGTCGTCGAGGCGCCGGCGCTGCTCGGGGTCGAGCTTCAGGTCGCGGGCGGCCAGCACCTCGCCGAGGCGTTCGGGCGTGCTGGCCCCCACGATCGGCCACACGGCCGGGTCGCCGCCCAGCAACCAGGCCAGCACGACCTGGTTCGGGGTGGCGCCGGCCTCGGCGGCGACGGAGCTGAGGGCGGCGAGTCGCCGTTCCGTCCCGGGGTGCGCGTACGCCTCCTCGAGCGGACGGTCGGCCCGGCCGTACCCGCCGTTGATCAGCGCGGAGTAGGCCCAGAGGTCGAACCCGTTGGTGCGTACGTAATCGAGCGTCTCGGGCGACACCTGCCGGTGCGACCACGATTCGAGGGCGGCGCCCGGCCGCGGCTGGACATAGGAATGGCGCAACTGCAGGGCCGTCCAGCCGTGCGGGGCCAGCCCGCGAGCCTGCTCGACCCGCCAGGCCGGGGTGTTGGACGCGCCCAGCCGCGCCGCCAGCCCTTCGGCCGCCAGCTCGCTGAACGCGCCCGCGGTCTCGGCCAGCGGCACCGAACGGTCCTCGACGTGCGCCCAGTACATGTCGACCCGTTCGGTGCCCAGCCGTTGCAGGCTGCCGGTCAGCGCGGCCCGGACGGTCGGCGCGGCCAGACCCTCCATGGCGTCCAGCCCGCGGGCCGGGTCGGTCGGCTCGGCCCCGACCTTGGTGCTGATCAGCACGCGGTCCCGCATCCCCGGCCGGGCGGCCAGCCAGCGTCCGATCACCTGCTCGCTCTGCCCGCCGAGCCCCGACGGATGCAGCCAGAACGCGTAGTTGTTGGCGGTGTCGATCCACTTCCCACCACCGTCGACGAACCGGTCGAGCAGCGCGAACGACTCCCGCTCGCCGATCCGCGTCCCGAACAGCATGGCCCCCAGCACGATCTCACTCATGCCCGGCGATGTTGCCGCTTCGAGCGCACTCGAGGTCAAGCCCCGGTTCTCTTGGCTGCCGCGGCCGCTGCCGCCAACGCCACCGGCGGCAGGCGGGGAACCTGGCGCGCCTGACGGTCGGCCGCGGCGAACTGCTCCGCCGTGTCGGCCACGAGGTACAGCTCGTGGGCATAGGCGCGGCCCAGCCCCACCTCGGTCCAACCGGGCACGCCATCGAGAGCGCGACGGCACTCACCGAGCGCAGCCCACGCCGCCGGCCGCTCACCGGCCTGACGTTCCAGCGCGGCCAACGCGAGCCAGGCCGCCGCCACGTACCACGCGCCCTCCGCGTGGGCAACGGCCTCGCGCTGGACGGCCGCGGCCTCGCCGAACGCGCCCAGATCGGCCAGCTCGTACTGCAGCGCGTTGAGCGTCTCGGCATCCCGCGGCCGATCGGCGGCCCAGCGGTCGAGCCACTGCCGGGCCGCCGGGAGGTCGCCGGCCAGTTTGGCTCGCTCGACCCAGAGCAGCGGCTCCTCCGCGGCCGGATCGGACGGGAAACGCTCCCGCTGGTGACCGGTCCACTCCGCGAGGCTCTCCTCGGAGAACTCCTCGAGACCGAGGTCCAGCACTTCGTCGCGGTCGGGGTGTGCGCTTTCGCGGACGTAGGCCAGGGTTGCGCCGACGCCGGCGGCGCACAGGTGGCGGCGGTCGTAGCCGCACCACGTGTCGAAGTTGGCCCGCTTGAGCTGCCAGTGCCGCCACACGTCCTCGACCAGTTGGTGCTCGGCCAGCAGGAAGCCGGCCAGCTCGGCCTCCTCGGTCATCCCCTGGAACGGTGCCTTGCGGCGGCAGCGGGCCTCCTGTTCCGCGATCCATCGCACCAGCGCCAAGTCGGACGGCCGCCGGTCGTACTGCAGCGCCCACAACACTTGCGCCCGACGCGCGGCGTTGCCGTCGCACTCGGAGCCTTCGGCGTCGGTCGCGGGTTCGTAGGCCAGATCCGGCCACGCTTCCGGGGACTCCCGCATGCGCCGCAGCTCGCGCCGCGCCTTCTCCATCACGAGGCCACCCTAGTGATAGAAACGTCTGGATGAGCGTCGACGCCTTTCACGACCTGGACTCGTACGTTCGGCTGCCGCGAGTGGCTGGGCTGTGGCTCTCGCCGGACGGGCGACGGCTGGTGGTGGGGGTGGGCACGCTCGTCCGCACGGCGTTGTGGCAGGTCGACCCGGACGGTGAGCGACCCGCTCGGCAACTGACGTATCGCGAGCAGAGTGTGGCGTGCGCGGGGTTCACGCCGTCCGGCGATCTGTTGTTCACGTCGTCCGGGGTGTTGTGGCGGCAGCCGGAGGCGGGCGGGGAGGCGTACGAGATCGCGAAGCTGCCGGGTGGGATCCATGGCGTACGGGTCAGCGCGGCCGGGACGATCGTGGCCGGGTCGGCGGTGCTGCCGTCGGGGGATGACTCGCTGGGGGAGCGGCGCCGGGCGGCCGGGGTGTCGGCGATTCTGCACGAGTCGTTCCCGGTGCGCTACTGGGATCACGATCTCGGGCCGGAGCGGCCTCGGCTGATGGCCGGTTCGCTCGACGACGCCGTCCTGCGCGACCTCACCGGTCACGTCGGGCACGCGCTCGACAACCAGGGGGACTGGGAGATCACGCCGGACGGCCGCGGCGTGGTCACCGCGTGGGAGCGGGCCGAGCCGGGCGGGGCGCAGCGGTCGGTCATCGTGGTCATCGACGTCGCGACCGGCGAGCGGCGCGTGCTGGCCGACGAGGCCGGTCAGGACTGCACCGCGCCGCGGGTGTCGCCGGACGGCGCGCGGGTGGCTTTTCTCGTACGCCGATGGGCTACCCCGGACGACCCGGGGCACATCTGGGTGGCGTCGGTCCCGCTGACCGGCGGACCGGTCGAGTCGTTGACCCGCGGGTGGGAGCATTGGCCCCACAGTCCACGGTGGACTCCGGACGGCACTGCGTTGATCGTGGCCGCGGACGACAACGGGCGGTCGCCCTTGTGGCGCGTCGACGCGACGACCGGCAAGGTCACCCGGATCACGCACGACGACGCCGCCTACACCGTTCCGCGCGTGTCGCCGGACGGGCGTTTCGTGTACGCGTTGCGCAGCACGATCGCCGAGCCGCCCCACCCGGTGCGTGTTTCGCTCATTTCGCAGCAGGTGAGGCCGTTGCCGGGTCCGGCGGCGGCGGTCGACGTGCCGGGGCGTCTGACGGAGGTGACCGCGCGAGCCGCCGACGGCAGCCCGCTGCGGGCCTGGCTCGCTCTGCCGACCGGCGCCGAAACTCTGGCCCCGCTGGTGTTGTGGGTGCACGGCGGGCCGCTCGCCTCGTGGAACACGTGGAAGTGGAACTCGAACCCGTGGCCGGCCGTGGCCCGCGGTTATGCGGTGCTGATGCCCGATCCGGCGCTCTCCACCGGTTACGGCCTCGACTTCCTGCGCCGCGGCTGGGGTGCTTGGGGCGACACCCCGTACACGGACCTGATGGCTATCACCGACGCCGCGCTCGGCCTGCCTGAGGTCGATTCCTCCCGTACAGCCGCTGTGGGTTCGTCGTTCGGCGGGTACATGGCGAACTGGATCGCCGGGCACACGACCCGCTTCGACGCGATCGTCAGCAGCGCGTCGATGTGGGCGCTCGACCAGATGATGGCCACCACCGACTTCCCGTACTACTGGCTGCGTGAGCTGACCCCCGAGCGTCTGGAGGCCAACTCCCCGCACCGCGCGGCCGACGCCATCACCACCCCCATGCTGGTGATGCACGGCGACGAGGACTACCGCGTCCCCATCGGCGAGGCCTTGCGGCTGTGGCGGGACCTGCAGTCCCGCGCCACGGACGACCGCCACAAGTTCCTGTACTTCCCCGACGACGGCCACATCGTGGCCAAGCCCGGCCACCTGGCACTGTGGCACGCCACGATGCTGGCCTTCCTCGACCACCACGTCCGCGGCGAGCCCTGGCAACCCCCACCCCTGCTGGGCTGAATCTCGTGGCATCATGCTCGGCCATGGATCTTCAGGAGCGGTTCCGCCGGGCGGCACTCGAGTCGGGCCTGCCGGACGAGGAGGCCGGCCGGTTCGCCGAACACCTCCGCGTGGTGATTCAGCTGAGCGGAGGTTCGGGCGAGGCCCCGGTGGGGCAGTTCGGCGGCCGCCCCCGGCTCGCGGCCCACGAGAGCCCGCTGCCGTTCGTGTTCTCGGTCGACTGTGCGGCGCTGCCGCGAATC
Source organism: Paractinoplanes aksuensis (assembly GCF_024137025.1). Lineage (GTDB taxonomy): Bacteria > Actinomycetota > Actinomycetes > Mycobacteriales > Micromonosporaceae > Actinoplanes > Actinoplanes aksuensis. The sequence goes on along the minus strand of NZ_JAMYJR010000051.1, from coordinate 23,652 downwards.
GACGGCCTCGGCCTGCCGGCCGGCGGTTCGCTGCTCTTCTTCCTCGACCACGAACAGGATCACCTGGGCGCCGCCGACCGCGCGCGGGTCGTCCACGAGCCCGGCCGCGTCAGCTACGAGCCGATCGTCGAACAATACGACCTGCACGCCACGCTGCTCGCGCAGCCGCCGACCTGGCTCGAGCCGGACGAGGACGAGGAGGAGGACGACCTGTCGCCCTTCCAGCAGCAGTTGATCCAGGACTTCCCGCACCGGGGCGAGCTGTGCGCCCTGGCCGGCGAGCTGTGGCCGTCGGGCGGCGGACTGGCCAGCGCCCGCATCGGAGGCTACGTCGACGACGAGGTGATGAGGAGCATCGCGGAGCAGACCTTGGCCGGCCGGCTCGACGTCCCGGTCGCCCAGTGGTACTCCCACGTGGAGAAGGAGCAGCATCGGCTGGCGGACGAATGGGTGTCGCTGGCCCGTTTCTCGGTGGCCGACGAGTTCTACTCCGGATCCTTCGTGATTCGTCACGACGACCTGAGCGCGGGCCGGCTGGACCGGGCGTTCTCGGTGACCGAATTCAGCGAGTAGGAACGGGTTGGCCCTGCTGCACCTCCAGTACGGCGCGGCCGTTCAGCGGCTGGGCCAGGGTGACCGTGGCCGTGCGCGGGTGGCCGACCAACAGACAGCCCGGTGGCACTTCATTTCCTGGGCCGATGTAGCGGCGCACCTGGACGAGCACCGCCACCGCGTTGTCCGACTCGACGGCCTCGGCGACGTAGTCCTCACCGCACGGCTGGTCGGCGCCCTCCTTCGCCCCGATCAGCCCCACGGTGAGCCGCCGGCCGTCTTGAGCTGCTCGTTCCTCGGCTCCAACGTTCCGGCGACCGCGGTTTCCCCGCCCGGCAATACGACCAGCCCCGCGTCCCCAACGGCCTTGTCGTAGTTCGCCAGCACCACCTCGGCCCGCTCCCGAAGCAGCTGCAGCTCATCCACCGGCGGTGCCGCCACCGGCGCGTTCGCGCACCCGGCCAGCAGCGCCGCCGCCGCAACCCACCACAGTCTTCGTCCCACAGGTCCCCCTTCGTGCCGGCGGCCCTTTCGACGCCGCCGGGCCGCTTCCGGTTCCCGTACAGTCGGCTCGCACTCCGGAACCGGCGAGGAGACATGGACCGTTTGATCATGGCGGCTGTGCTGATGGTCGTGCTGGTGGCCTTTCCGCTGGAGATGACCCAGCCATCGGTGGCCGGCCCGGCCACTGACGTGGTCGCCGCCGTCTTCCTGGCCGGGATCTGCTGGCTGCTCTTCCGGGCTGCCTTCCGCACGCGGTTCGTGGCTCGCCCCGACCACTTCGAGGTGGTCAACTTCCTCACGACCCACCACATCCCGTACGGCGCGGTCGCCGAGATCCACCTCGACTGGCTCACCCTGCGGCTCACCTTGAAGTCCGGCCGCCGGGTGCGGGCCTGGGCCCTCAACGAGTCGTTCCTGGCCACCCGGGGCGAGCGAGCCCAATACCTGGCGAACCGGCTGGGCGCGATCACCGCCGAACGCAACGGACCCGAGAAGCCCGAGACACGCCGGACCACTTTCCCCGATTGGTGGGTGGTGCCGGTCGTGCTGGCCATCTGCGCCGGCGCCATCACATATCGGCTTTACGCCGCGCGCCGTTGACCGAGCTGCCGTCCTGCGGATGGCCGCGTACAACGCCCGCGAGATGGCTCTGCTCGGCGGGGCCGCGGCGGGCGGTGACGCCCTACGGGACCAAGCCGCCGAACGTCTCCGTTAGCCTGCCCTTCATGGCAGGCATCGAGTTGGAGGAACTGGTCGTCGCTGACGCCGAGGCGCTGCGGGCGTGGCTGTTGGAACACCACGGCAGCTCGGCCGGGGTGTGGCTGGCGCTGACCCGCAAGGGCGGGACCGTCACCACCCTGACCTGGCAGCAGGCGGTCGACGAGGCCCTGTGCGTCGGCTGGATCGACGGTCAGGCCCGCAAGGGCGACGAGTCGATGTCGTGGATCCGCCTGACGCCGCGCCGTGCCCGCAGCGCGTGGTCACAACGCAACGTCTCCCATGTTGCCCGGCTCGAGGCCGAGGGCCGCATGCTCTCCGCGGGCCGCGACGCGGTGGAGCTGGCCAAGGCCGACGGCCGGTGGGCCGCCGCCTACGCCCCGCCCTCGGAGGCCGAGGTGCCCGACGACCTCGTGACCGCGATCGCTGCCGACCCGTCCGCGCAGGCCATGTTCGACGTCCTCACCAAGGCCAACCGCTTCGCCCTGATCTACCGTCTCAACGCCGTCAAACGAGCCGAGACCCGGGAACGCAAGATCCGCGAGTTCGTCGCGATGCTCGCCCGCCACGAGTCGTTCTACCCCCAGAAGGCCAAACCAGAAGCCGGTCCGAAGTAGCAGACTAGGGCCATGCAGATGCGTCCTGCGGAGTTGGAGGCGATCCGGGCCGGTGATGTCGATGTGGCGTTTCGGCGGTGGGAGCGGCCTCGGGTCAAGGTGGGTACGAGGATGCGGACCGCGGTCGGGCTGGTCGAGATCACGTCGGTCGACCGGGTGCCGGTGAGCAGGCTGACCGCGGCGGACGCGCGCCGGGCCGGGGCGGCCTCGCTGGCGGCGTTGCGGCAAGGGCTGGACAAGGTGCACGCCGACCGGCCGGTGTATCGGGTCGGGCTTCGGTATGCCGGGGCCGATCCGCGGCAGGCGCTGCGGGAGTCGGTGCCCGACGCGGCTGAGCTCGAGACGCTCGGCGCCTGGCTCGACCGGCTCGACCGGGCCTCGCCGGCCGGGCCGTGGACCCGGGCGACACTGGCGCTGATCGACGAGCTGCCGGCCAGGCGGGCGCCCGACCTGGCGGAACGGATGGGCCGCGACACGCCCTCGTTCAAGCTGAACGTGCGCAAGCTGAAAGAGCGCGGCCTGACCGAATCACTCGACATCGGGTACCGGCTCTCGGCGCGCGGGGCCGCGGTCCTGGATCACGAGGGATATCCCCGGCCGTCCGCCGGCCGGTCGGCACCGGAACCGGGTATCCCGCTGCCGCACCTGGGGGCCGCCGCGACTCGCGCCCTCACCGCCCGGGGTGTGGTTCGCCTCGAGCAGGTGGCCGAACTCGGCGTCGGCGAGGTCCAGGCCTTGCACGGGGTCGGCCCCTACGCCGTACGCCATCTGCGGTCGGCGCTCGATGCGGCCGGGCTCGCTTTCCGCGACGATCAGGGCGCATAGCCGACCTCGGCCGAACCTGTGGCGATGACGACCGGGTAGTCCCAGCGCCGCAGGGCCTGCGCCATCTTCGCCACGCCGGCCGGGTTGGCCGAGTGGATGTGGACGATGCCGATGTCGAACGGCCGGCCGTCGAACGCGGCGCGCTCGAGCATCTCGACGACCGGCCAGATCGTGTCGTCCTCGCCGAGGTCGTGGTCGAGCCACAGCTCGTCCAGGCGCTGGTCGCGGTAGCGCGCGAGAAGCTCGGTCGCGGCTCCGCTCGTACGCGCCACTTCGGCCCGGCGGCCGTCGACGAACGACCGCAGGTCGTCGACCAGCAGGACCCTGACATCGTTGTTTGTCACCTCGACATGATGCCCGGCTCTTGCCGATCCATGGATCATCGGTAATATCTCCGTGTTTTGGCTGTAGCGGGGGAGGGCGTACCACATGCGAGGCAAGATGGTGGCCGGTGTCGTGATGGCGCTGGCTTTTGTGATTCCGGCGGCGCCGGCGGTGGCCCAGGCCGCGGCGCCCGGGCTCGACCAGGCCTGCCAGACGGTCGAGCGCAAGACGTACCGGGACATCCGTGACCTCATCAAGATCGATCTCGACACCGCCTCCGAGCAGGACCTGGAGGTGCTGGCCGGCCAGGTCCTGACCGTGGCCCGGAACGAGTCGTTGCCCGTCCTGCCCGACGCGATCGAGGACAAGCTGGACGGCGGCGACGAGGCTGACCTGCGGGCCTTCCTCAAGGTCGGCGTGCTGCAAGCGTGGGAGGTCGCGCTGCGGGTCTCGGTGGTGCGGACGCTGACCGGCGCCGGCCCCAACGTGCAGGCCGCCACCCAGAAGGTGCTGGACACCCCCGACGCCGGTGTCGACGTCTACCGGGCCTACCTGAACGAGGGCGTGTACGAAGCGCGGGCGCTCGACTGCGCGGCACAGCCGACCCCGACCCCGACCGTCACCCCCACCGTGACGCCGACGGCCACCCCGGGCACCACGCCTGGCGTCACTACGCCCGCCGACCCGGACCCGACCGCGTCCACCACCCCGGCCGCGCCCGGTGGCGAGAACGGCGGCGAGGGTGGCGGCCTGCCCGTGACCGGTTCGAACACCGGGCTCGTGGCCGCCGTCGGCGGCGCCCTGCTGGTTCTCGGCGGCTTCGGCTACGTGCTGGCCCGCCGGCGCCGGTCCCGCTTCGTGGCCTAGTTGACAGTGGAAACGACACGCCCGGCTTGACCATGCGTCGAGCCGGGCGTGTCGGCCATCATGAGTAGGATCAGCGCGATGAAGACGTTCCTGATTCTCCTGCGGGGCATCAACGTCGGAGGCAAGAACAAGGTCGCGATGGCGGAACTGAGGACATTCCTGGAAGGGCTGGGATTCCTCGACGTGTCGACCTACATCGTCAGCGGCAATGTCATCCTGAGCTCGGATCTGACCGCGGCCAAGCTCGCGTCGCGGATCGAGGCGGAGCTACCCAAGGCGTTCAAGCTCGACAGCGAGCTCATCAAGGTCCACGTCCTGACGAAGGCCGAGCTCAAGGCGGTTGTCGACGACCGGCCGAAAGGCTTCGGCGATCACCCCGAGAAATACCACAGCGACGCCATTTTCCTCATTGGCGTCGACGTGGCCGAGGCCATGCCGATCTTCAACCCGCGCGAGGGCGTCGACCGGGTCTGGCCGGGCCGAGGTGTCGTCTATTCGGAGCGGCTCAGCGCGCAGCGCACCAAGAGCCGGCTGAGTTCGATCATCGCGTCACCGCTCTACAAGTCGATGACCATCCGCAGCTGGAACACGACCGTCAAGCTGCTGAACATGATGGACGGCAAGTGAGCCTACGGCGTACCGGCCGGATCGTCCTGACCGTCGCGCTGGCCGCGACCCTGCTCGGGCCGACGGTGGTCGACTTCAACGAGAGCCATGTCTTCAACGAGGACTGGCCGCCCCACGCCCGCTACCACGCCGTGATGCTGCTGGCGATCGGCATGGCGATGTCGGTCGTGGGACTGTGGCTGGTGTGGCGGCGCTCCACCGACCCGGTGACGAGCCTGCGGGTGGCGGCGGCCGTGCCGGTCGTGGTGTGGGGCGCGTTCTTCGTGCCGCTGTTCGTCCCCGGCACCAGCGTGGAGGAGTACCCGGGCGAGGTCGGCCGCCTGCTCGGCCTCCCGCTCAACCTGCTGCTGGCCGGCGTGTTCATCGCGCTGACACTGGCCGGCTACGGCTTGGCTACCCGGCGCCCCTGATCTGCGCGTCGTAGGTCTGGGTGAATCGGGCCCGCCGGTCCGCGTAGTGATCGGCGTATGCGGGCCGGGGCTCGTACGTCGCGCCGGTGGCCCGGGGCGCGCGGGGGACGCCGGGGGCCAGCGCGTCGAGCGCGAGCAACGCCGTGCCCCGCTGGGTCGCCCGCCGCCGGGTCACGTGGGTGACCGGCTGTCCGAGCACATCGGCCAGCACCTGCAACCATTCCGGCTGGTCGTTGCTGACCCGGCCGGCGGCCGCGACCTCGACCACCTGCGGGGCGGCCGGGCGCAGCTCGTCGGCGACCCGGGCGTACGTCATGGCCACGCCCTCGATGACCCCGCGGAAGAGCGCGTCGGCGTCGGTGGCCGCGGACACGCCGGTCAGCGCGGCGCGGGCCCCGCCGACCCAGCCCGGCGCGCGCTCCCCGGTCAGATAGGGCAGCACGAGCGGCGTGCCGGCGCTCGGCGGCGCGGCGAGGACGGCTCCGAGTTCCGGGCTCAGGCGCAACGTGTTCTGGGCCCAGCTGACCGCGCGCCCGACATCGTTGATCGCGCCGCCGAGCAGCGTACGGGTGGCATCGACCTTGTAGTTCCAGAGCCCGAACGGCAGGGGGTCGGCCGGGCCGTCGAGCAGCACCCGCAGCGCGCCGCTGGTGGCAGTGGCCGCGGTGAGCACGGTGGCGTCGAGCGCGCCGGCGCCGATGTTGCTGGCGAAGCCGTCGGTGATGACGGGGAACCACGCGGCCCGGGCCAGGGCGGGCCAGCGGCTCGGGGCGTCCCGCGGTGTGTCGCTCGGCAGCGAGAACTGCGAAGGGTCGGCCCCCGCGGCCGTCAGCAGCTCGGCGTCGTACTCGCCGGTGCGGCGGTCGAGCAGCCCGGTCCAGGCCACCGTGGACGTCCCGGCCAGCGGCAGCCCGATCAGCCGCGCCAGAATGTACTCGCCCAGCGACCACCAGGCGGCGGCCGCGGCGACCACGCGGGGCTCGGCAATGGCGAGCCAGCGCAGGCGCGGGCCGTGATAGCTCGTGTGCAGCCGCGTGCCGGTGCGTTGCTGCACGGCGTGCTCGTCCAGCTCGTCCCGCAGGGCGGTGACCGCGCCCGCGCTGCGGGAGTCGGCATAGGTCAGGCAGGGCGTCAGCGCGCGACCCGCCGCGTCGACCGCGATCAGCGAGGCGGCGAAGGTGTCCATCGCGACGCCGGCGATGCGGGTGCCCAGCCGGGGATCGCCGGTCACCGCGTCGAGCACCTGCTCGATCTCGGCGGTGACCTGGTCGGGGTCGATGACCGAGGTGCCGTCGGGCGCCACCGTGAACGCGTGCGGCGCCTTGTGCTGCAAGCCTTGCACCCGCCGGCCGGACGCGTCGTGCACACCGCCGCGGGTGGCCGTGGAACCGATGTCCAGGGCCAGGACCAGCGGGTCCAGGGCCGCGTCGAGCGCGACGTCGTCGATCCCGGTCATGTCCGAACGATAACGGTCGGCGGCGCGCTCAACGCGGCGGCCAGGAAAGTGACCGCCCACTGCCGGGCCGCCGGGTGGTCGGCGGCCACGGCGAGGATGCCGCGCAGCCGGAGCCACAGCTCGTCCGGGCTGAGGTCGGGCCGGGCGCGTGGCCGAATACGATCGCTTGGCGGAACAGTTGTAGGAGGAACCATGCCGGAGCTGCCGGAAGTCGAATCGGCCCGCGCCGTCATCGAGCGGTCCGGGCTGGGCCGCAAGATCATCGATGTCGACGACACCGATACGTACGTCTGCCGGCCCCATCTTCCGGGCCAGATCCGGGACGCACTGGTGGGGCGCGAGCTCGTGGCGGCCCACCGGCGCGGCAAGAGCATGTGGTGCGACACCGGCGATGACGGCCCCGAGCTGGGCATCCACCTGGGCATGTCGGGCAAGATCGTGATCGGCGACGCCGACGGCACCGAGGTCGACGGCGGTGACTACTGGGAGGGACGCCGCCTGCCCGGTGACTACCGGTGGTCGCGTTTCGCCCTGAGCTTCGCCGACGGCGGCCGGCTGATGCTGGTCGACCCGCGCCGGCTGGGCCGCGTCCGGCTCGACCCGCCGGTCGAGGCGCTCGGCCCGGACGCGGCCACGATCACGCCGAAGCAGTTCCGGGCCGCGCTCGCGTTCGGCACGGCCCCGGTCAAGGCGCGGCTGCTCGACCAGGACGCGGTGGCCGGCATCGGCAACCTGCTGGCCGACCAGATCCTGTGGGCGGCCCGCCTCAACCCCGGCCGCCGCGTCGACAAGCTCACCGACGACGACGTCGCGCGCCTGCTGCGGGCCACCCGTGCTTCGGTGCGGGCCGCCATCCAGGGTGGCGGCGTGCACACCTTGACGATCATCCCGTACCGAGTCGCGGGCGGCCACTGCCCCCGCGACGGCGCCCCGATGTCCAAGAGCACAGTCGGCGGCCGTACGAGCTGGTGGTGCAGCCGCGAGCAGGCCTGACGGCTATGCCAGGTGGCCGAGGGGGAGCGGGCCGCGGCTCTTGACCGTGCGGATGGCGAAGGTGCTGCGGGCGTCGACGACGGAGGGGATGGCGAGGATCTGGTCGAGCAGGATCCGCTCGTACTGCGCGAGGGACGACGCCGCGGCCTCGACCAGGAAGTCCGCCGACCCGGAGACCACGTAGCAGGCGAGCACGGCGGGGATCGCGTTCAGCGCCGAGCCGACCAGCTGCGATGTCTCTTGCGAATGGGCTTCCACCCTGAGCTCGACGAAGATCGTCAGGTCGAGGCCGAGCCGTGCCCGGTCGAGCTCGGCCCGGTAGCCCGCGATCAACCCGTCGTGCTCGAGCGCGCGCAGCCGGCGCAGGCAGGCCGACGGGGTGTCGCGCTGTATGTCGGCGCACTGCTCGGCCCGGGCCTGCTGGTCCTGCCCGGCCTCGCGGCCGGCCTCGCCGGTCCGGCCTCGATCCTGGCCTGGGCCGGGCTGCTGGCCCTGTCCGGCCTGTTCGCCGTGGTCTTCGCCGCGCTCGGCGTCGCCCTGCCCGGCGGTGTCGCCGGCTATGCCCGCAGCGGCCTGGGCCCGGCCGGCGGGCGGGTGGCGCAGTGGTGCTTCCGGGCCGGTGTCATCTCCGGCGCCCCCGTCGTGTGCCTGATGGGTGCGGGCTACGTCGCCGGCCCGCTGGAGCTGGGGCGTGGTGGCACCGTGCTCATCGCGGGTCTCCTGCTCGTCACCGCTCTCGGCCTCACGTCGCGCGGCCTGCACTCGTCCACCACCGTCCAGTTCCTGCTCGTCACGGTGCTGCTGCTCGGCATCGCGGTGGCCGTGGTGGGCGCCCTCCCGTCCGCCGACGCGGCCCACTTCACGCCTTTCGCCCCGCACGGCTGGGCCTCGATCGGTTCGGCCGCCATGGTCCTCATGCTGTCGTTCGTCGGCTGGGAGGCCATCGCGTCGCTGACCGGCCACTTCGCCGACCCGCGGCGGGACCTGCCCCGGGTGATCGCCGTGGCGTTCCTGATCACTGCGGTGATCTATCTCGCGCTGGCGACGGTCACGGTGGCGGCGCTGGGGCCGGCCGCCGCCACCGACGTGCCGATGGCCGCCTTGTTCGCCTTCAGCCTCGGTGACGCGGGGGCGGTCGTCGCCGCCGGTTGCGCCGTTCTGCTCACCCTGGGCGCTGTGAACGCCTATCTGGCCGGGGCGGTCGGGGACCGGCGGCCGGGAGGGGCGCCCTGGTTCCTGCCGGCGGTCGCCGGATCCGGCGCGCTCGTCTTCGCCGGGGCGGGCACCGGCGTGGTTTCGGTGGCCACCGCGGTGACCGTACCGACCGCGTTCTTCCTGGTGGTCTACCTGGTCAGCACCGTCGCGGCGGGACGAATTCTGCAGGGCTGGGCCCGGGCCGCGGCGGTGGCGGCTGCCCTCGGTGTGATCATGGTGCTGGCCTTCTCGGGATGGGCGTTGGTGCCCGCCGCGCTGCTCGCGGTTGTGGCGGCGGTCGGCCGGAGTCGCTTCGGCGCACGATCACTCGCGCGTCGTCCGCTGCCCTACGGCGAGGCTCGTTGCGCTACGAACCGAAGCGAGACCACCCTGCGTCAGGAGAGCGGTATGACCCGATGATGAGCGACTGGCGTTCCTGGTTCGCTTTCGGTTCCGTGTTGCCACTCGCGCCGGGCGTCCACGCGCCCTCACGGTTCTCGGCCTTGCTCGCGGCCGCCCTGGATGACTGCGCGGGTCGTACGGTCATCGACGCGGGCTGCGGCGCCGGGCTCATCACCATCGCCGCTCTGCGGGCCGGGGCTGACCGGGTTGTGGCCATCGACATCGACCCCGTCGCCGTCGAGCTGACACGCGCCAATGTGGCCCGGACCATTGGGGGCGTTTCCTCCGCCCGGCTGCAGACCCGTCAGCTCGACTTCCGCGAGCTGTCCCGGATCGATGCGGACCTGCTTGCCGTCAACCCACCGCAACGACCGCAGTCCATCCTCAAGTCGGTCGAGCCCGACCAGCGGCATCTGCACGAGGGCGGCGGACCCGACGGCCTCGACACCCTGCGACTCGTCCTCGACCACACCGCTGCGGCCGTTGTCCGCACCACGGCCGCCGACATCCTTCCGAGCCACAACCTGGAGGGCCGGACTTGCCGCCGCGTGCTGACGGCCACCCTCCCGATGCACCGCGCCTGGCATCCGCTCACCGGCCCGGCCGCACCGGTGAGCGTGTGGGACCTTCGTCATTAATCACCCGCCGGGGTGGACCGTCACATGCGGACGCCCGTGGCGCCGCCTACCCTGGTGCGGTGACTGACCTGGACGAGACCACAGCCCTGCCCGATCTGATCGCCACGTACTACCTGACCAGCATCGACGAGGTGACCGAACACCTGAAGGCGGCCAACCAGCTCGGCCTCGGGGTTCGCGTGCGCAGCTACCTCGAGCCCGATGAGGAGGCTCTCGCCGAACGCTGGGAGGTCGAACTGCTCACCGGCTCCCCGGTGCACGAGGACGAAGCGGTCTCGCCTGCGCAAGAGGACGAAGCGGTGGAGCAGCCCGAGCCCGCGGCCATCGGATAGTCCGAGAAGCGGCCGGCGCCGACCTCGGCGCCGGCCCCGGCCGGCGACGGCGTGCACTGCGACGGCTCCTGCACCCTGCGCAACGTCTGGTGGCTCGACGTCGGCGAGGACGCGGCCACCTTCCGCATGTTCCAGCACAACGGCGGCGGCACCCTGACCATCCAGAACTTCCAGGTGCAGAACTTCGACAAGTTGTACCGCTCGTGCGGCAACTGCTCCACGCAGTACAAGCGCACCGTGGTCATCAACAACATCCGGGCCACGTCCCCGGGCAGTTCGCTGGCCGGCATCAACAACAACTACGGTGACACGGCCACGTTCCGCAACATCATCTGCGACCGCTACACCGGCAACAGCAGCGGCAACGAGCCGACCAAGACCGGGTCCGGCCCCGACGGCACCTACTGCAAGTACTCGGCCTCCGACATCACTTACAACTAGGCGTACGAAAGAAAAGGGTGGACCGACACTGCCGGCCCACCCCTTTCGCGCGCTCAGTTGCCCGGGCGCAGGTCTTTCAGGTACGGCATGCTCGCGCCGCCGGAGCCGAGCAGCCCCGACAGGTCGATCTTGGTCGCGCCGGTGGGCGCGGTGATCGGGGCGCCGCCGGTGAACTCCAGGCGGGCGGCCACCCGGCCCTGGGCCCCCTCGACGAACTGCAGCACGTCGACCTCGGCCGCCGTGAACTTGCCGTTGTCGAGCCACAGGTCGACGACGACCGGCTGGTCCTTCTTGGGGTCGGCCGGCAGCTCCGACGCCAGCGACGGCTCGACCGCGGTGACCAGGCGCTTGGCCTCGGCGTACCCCTTGGCCGTGGACGACGTGACGATGAGGTGCTTGTCGTCCGCGCTGTCGCGGACCACCTCGGCCCCCTCGAGCAGGTTGGTGGCGCTGGCCGTGACCTCGGCCAGAATCTTCTTCTGCTCGGCGTCGGGCTTGGCCGTCGCGCCGGCCCCCGGCAGCTGCTTGGTGTCGATCGAGACCCATTGACCGGAGATCAGCGCGTCGAACTCGGACGCCCCGCCGCTGAGCTCCTTGATGTCGGCCGGACCGGCCCCGAACTTGGCCGCCAGCTCTTTGACCGGAGCCTTGAGGTAGAGCGACCCGTCGACGAACCGGATCTCGGTGCCGGCCACCCCGTCGACGTTGATCGCGATGCTCGACTTGTCGTCGGCCTCGCCGTCGCCACCCTTGTCGGCGGCCATGGTGATCGACGAGTTGAACAGCTGGCCCACCGCCTCGGCGTCATCCGGCTCGCCGACGGCGGCGACGAGGTCGGCCGGCTTACCGGTGAGCTTGAGCGTGAAGCCGGACTGCTTGGCCTCGGCCAGCTGCTGAGCCGCGTTGCGCAGCTCGATCTTGGGCTCGAGCGCCTGAAGCTGCTGGGCGGCGCACCCGCCGAGCACAGTGAGCGTGGTGACACCGGCGATGACGCCGGCCATGTGACGCTGAACGCGCATTGTTCCCCGTTTCGTGGTAAGACCCGCTCAGCGTAGAGCCATCGATCAACCGCTTTTCAGGATGAATGTCATGCCGATCGGACGTCTGCACCATCTGATCCTCGACTGCGCGGAGCCCGCCGAGGCCGCCCGGTTCTGGAGCGCGCTGCTCGGCCGGCCCATCACGTATCAGGACGACGATTTCGTGGTCGTCGCCGACAACGACACGACCTCCGGGCTCGCCTTCCAGCGCGCCCCCGGTCACCACCGGCCGACCTGGCCCGACCCGGCTGTCCCGCAGCAGGCCCACTACGACGTCATGGTCGACGACCTGGCCGCGGCGACCGAGGCCGTGCTGGCGCTCGGTGCGACAGCGCTGGGCGACGAGCACGTGTTCGCCGACCCGGCCGGCCACCCGTTCTGCCTCGTCGCACGCCCCGGTTGGGCACCTGAGCTGGGAAAACTACACTGATGTAGTTAGGTGATCTTTCCGCGTACCGGTTGCCGACCCGGGTTTTATGGGCCTGACTGGTGTGATGATCAGCCCGATGCTCGCGGCCGCCGGCCCGATGCCGGCCGGGCCGGGGTGGGCGTTCGAGTTCAAGTACGACGGCGTACGCGCGATCGCGGACGTCCGTGACGGCCGGGTCGAGGCGTACTCGCGGAACTTGAACTTGATCACCGGCAGCTACCCGGAGCTGGGCGAGCTGGCCGGTCTGCTCGGCGACCGCAGCGCGGTGCTCGACGGCGAGGTCGTGGCCCTCGAGACCGACCGCCCCTCGTTCGCCCGCCTGCAGCAGCGCATGCACGTCCCGTCGCCCAGCCCGGCCCTGGTCGCGTCCGTCCCGGTGCTCTTCTACGTCTTCGACCTGCTCGAACTCGACGGCGAAGATCTCACTTCCCTCCCGTACGCGACCAGGCGCGACCGCCTCGCCCGGCTCGACCTGGCCAGCGAGTACGTGCGGGTGCCCGTCCGGTTCCTCGAGGTCGACGGCCGCACGGTGCTGCAGGCGGCCGAGCTGGCCGGTATGGAAGGCGTGGTCGCCAAGCGCCTGGCCGGCCCGTACCGCCCCGGCAAACGCTCGGCCGACTGGACCAAGGTCCCGCTCATCAAGACCCAGGAAGTGCTGGTCATCGGCTGGAAGCCCGGCGCCGGCCGCCGCGCCGGCACGATCGGCTCGCTGCTGCTGGCCGTCCACGACGAGCACGACCACCTGGTCTTCGCCGGCCACGTCGGCACCGGCTTCACCGACGCCGCCCTGACCCACCTGCAGCGCGAACTGGCCACCATGACCCGGACGACCCCACCCGTCGGCGACGTCCCCCGCGAGCACGCCCGCCACGCCCACTGGGTCGAGCCGGCCCTGATCGGCGAGGTCGCCTTCCGCAACTGGACCCCCGACGGCCGCCTGCGCCACCCCTCGTGGCGGGGCCTGCGCACCGACCGGGCCGCGTCCTCGATCCGCCGCGCCGCCGAGCCTATCCCGCCGCCGTCCCAGGGCACGGTGATCGGCGCGATGCAGACCCCCGACGGCCGCTGGCGCGTCGAAGCCGTACGCCGAAACCGCCAGGACTTCTACCGCCTGATCCACGGCGACAACATCATCGACGGCCTCTCCATCGCGACGGTGCAGCGCCTGCTCGAAGAAGCAGGCATCCACCTGGGCGACCTGGTCGAGGCCCGCGCCGCCTAGCAGCACCTCGCGGCTGGATGCCGGATGCCGGCCTCCGGTTCGCTTGTGCTCTGATCAGGGCACTGAGCGATCGCTTCGTCGGGTACTCGTCCGCCGGTTGTAGTGGCACGGCCACCGCGACACGCTGTCGCCATGGCTCGCCTTTCCGCAGCGACCAGAGCATTCCTGCGGTAAGCAGTCAGACGCTGCAGTGGTTGCGTGACCGGGGCCTGGCCGAATAGCCGAGCGGTTGCATGGATGAAGCGCGACCGCATGAATCCTTACGGAGATCTCTGAGGTGGTTCCGTGTCCGAACAAGCCGGCTTCTCCGCCACGTACCGCCATGTACCGCCATGGAGTGCCTTGGGGCACTCTTCGGATCGAAGGCCTGGGTGCGAGGTCCGGGTCAGCGACCACGGCCGGGCGGCGGTCGATTCCTCGCCTGCGCACTAGGAGCGGCTGCGGTCCTGCAGCCAGGACGGGTCTACGGTGATTGTTTCGGCGGTCAGGCCGTACTGGTCGGCTACCTCGCGCAGGCGTTGTTCGCCGCGGCCCAGGATGAAGCGGTGCCCGTCCGGGTCGCGCAGCACAAAATCGCGCATGCCGGTCGGGCGTGACGTTACCGGGTCGACGATGTCGGCCCCGGCTTGCTGGTACTCGGCACACAAAGCATCGGGATCCTCGACGTACACGTAAGCGGTGTGGGCCGGCGGCGGCGAGTCGCCGGTCCAGGGGACGAGCAGCAGCATGTCGATCTCACCGCCGGCCATGGCGGCGAGGCTGTTGTCGGCGGTGCGCCAGGCCAGCCGGAAGCCGAGCGCCTCCTGGTAATAGGCGATCGACCGGTCCATGTCGGTGACGGACAGCCGGGGCATGAGGTGCAACCAGGTCGTCATCTCGGTGGTGGCGTTCACGTGGTCCTCCTCGGTCAGGGCGTCGACCGCCTCCAGCAGGCGGCGCACTTCGTCGAGCCGGGCCTCCAGCCGCGCGCGATGGTCGCGGAACAGCTGGCGCCGCTCCTCGTCACCGGCGCCGGCCAGCACCCGGCGGACGTCGGCGATGGGCATGTCCAACGACCGCAGCAGGGCGATCACCCGCGCCGCGCCGGTCTGGCCCCGCGTGTAGTAGCGGTAGCCGGACTGGGCTTCCCGGCCGTCGGGTTCGAGCAGCCGCAGCCGGTCGTAGCGGCGCAGCTGCGGAATGCTCAGCCCGACCAGCTCGGCGAACTGCCCGATCTGCCACCGCTCGTCCTGATGATCGTTGTCCATGAACCGATTCTGCGAGCCTGACCCGCGTCAGGGTCAAGCCGCGTCGTGGATCGTCCGCAGCCGGGGGACGGACGAGCAGGCCACCCACACTGTGGACACCGAGACGCCGATCGCGCCCACCGCCATCGCCGTGAACGGGCCGGCCTGCGTCGCCACGACACCGCCGAGGGCCGCGCCGACCGGGATGGCGCCCCAGGACACCAGCCGATAGGCGGCATTCACCTGGCCGCGCAGGGCCTCGGGGGTGGCGGCCTGGCGCAGGCTCACGGCGTGCACATTGGCGATGCCGATGCCGACCCCCATGACGACGAACACGCCGCACAGCAGGGCCACCAGCCCGGAACCCACGCGGTCGGCCAGCAGCACCCCCAGCGGCGCGCCGTTGCCCAGGATCAGCGTGACGAGCAGGACCCGGCCGTACCCGAACCGGGCGGTGAACCGGGACCCGAACCACGCGCCGGCGAAGGAGCCGACGCCACCGGCCACAAAGACCGCGCCGATGGCCAACGGTGTCAAACCCGCTTCCCGTACGGCGTGGAGCAGCAAGCCGAGCATCATGATCTCGTTGAAGAGGTTGAAGGTGGTGGCCTCGCCGAGCAGCGGCCGCACGAACCGGTGGCGAACGGTGAACCTGAGCCCCCGCACCAGATCGCGCACCGGCGGATCGCCGGCCGGCGGCTCGGCCGTGGCGGGCAGCCGGATCCGGCTCAGCGAGAGCGCCGACACGAGGTAACCGGCCGCGTTGAGCAGCAGGGCCACGGGCGCCGACAGGGCCTGGACCAGCAAGGCCCCGGCGCCCCGGCCGCCGATCTCGGACGCCGACTGGGTGGCGGCCAGCTTGCCGTTGGCGTCGACGAGCTGCCCCTCGGTCACGATCCGGGGCAGGATCGCGAAGTCGGCGACCTGGTAGACGACGGTCAGCGTGGTGGCGGCGAAGACCACCACGTACAGCACCGGCATGCCGGCCGTCCCGGTCCACGCGGCCAGCGGAAGCAGCACGATCAGCAGCGCCCGGCCGAGGTCGGCGCCGATCATCATCCGCAGCCGGCCGCCCTGGAACCGGTCCACGAGCAGCCCCGCCGGGATGGTGACCAGCAGGAACGGCAGAAACTGAGCGACCCGCAGAATGCTCGCCTCGGACGCGGTGGCCGACAGCGTGACCAGGGCGAACAGCGGCAGCGCGATCTCGGCCACCTCGCTGCCGAGCGTCGAGGCGGCCGATCCCCGCCAGAGCCGGCGGAAATTGCGGTTGGACCAGACCGGCCTCTCCGTAACCGTCTTCATGCTCAAGGAGGTTATGGGTAACCGGTTAGGTGGGCAAGTCGGTTACGCTGGCCGCATGTCAACCGGCCTCTCGATGGCAGCCCCGGACCAGCTCGAGCCGGTCCGCCGCTTCATCAACACGCTCGACATCGAGGCCGGCACCGACGCCCTGGACGACTGGCTCGACTCGACCGACCCGGACGATCTTCACCGCGCCCGCGAACTGCGCGAAGCCCTGCGAACAGCGGCCGCGGCCAACCACGACAAGACCCCGCTGCCCGCCGCAGTGGTGGCCGTCCTGGACGACGCCGCCCGCCGCGCCGACCTGGTCGTCGCTTTCACCCCCGACCGCCATTGGCGTACGGCATCACGCGCGACCGGCGTCGATGGCGCCCTCGGCGACCTGGTTCTCCGCGTGCTCGACGCGATGACCGCCGGCACCTGGCCGCGGCTCAAGGTCTGCGCCCGCGACACCTGCCGCTGGGCCTTCTACGACACCTCGCGCGGCGGCACCGGCAAGTGGTGCGCCATGCGCCTGTGCGGCAACCGGGCCAAACAAGAGGCCTGGCGCGCCCGCACCCTCAGGGCCCGAGGCTCGGCGTCCTGACCCGGACGAACGGCTGCCCGATCACGGCCGGCAGCGCCCAGGCGGCGATCGGCTCGCCGCGCCCGGCCAGCGTGGCCCGGGCCGACCGCAGGGCGCCGGCCACCGTGTCACCGCCGAGCAGGGCGGCGTAGAACGGCTCGACCATGGCCGCGCTGGCCGCGTCACCGGCCGGCCAGTTACTGCCGATCACCGCGGCCGCGCCCTTGACCACCAGCACCGCGCCGAGCCCCAGCGTGTCCGGCCCGGACCGCACCGACTCGCAGGAACTCAGATAGAACACCGCGTCCGCGGCCGGCGTCACGCCGGCCAGGTCGCCGACGGTGAGCGGGCCGTCGGCGAGCACCAGGTGGCTGGACGCCGGGTCGGCCGCGAGATAGTCGGTGTGCCCGGCGTAGTGCACCAGCGGGAAATCCGGCAGCGCCCGCGCGAGTGCATCCCGCCCGGCCTCGGCCAGCTCGGTGACCTCGACCCCGTACGCCCGCAGCAGACCCGCGACCCGGGCGCCCTCGGCCGCAGCGGCCGGCAGGTCACCGAGCGGGTCCGCGACCACCAGCGCCCGGCGCACCGGGACGTCGATCGGCTGACCGGACGCCCGCAGCAGCGACGGCGTGCGGCACAGCCGGAACCGCAACCCCAGACCCAGAGCTTCCCACGGTACGGCCAGCAGCTGCGGATCCGGCGACACGAGCACCGTCCCGGCGTCGAGGGCGGCGGCCACCGGCGGCGGCACCAGCAGCGCGGTCAGCCGCTCGACCAGGTAGTCGAGCTCGCCCTCGGGAAAATGACCCAGCACGACCAGCAGCGCGTCCAGCGCGGCCGGATTGACCTCGGTCGTCCAGGCCGCGGTGCTGCCGTCGGCGCGGATCAGGTACGCGGTCAGCTCGTTCTCGGCCCGGTCGAGCCGGTACGCCAGCTGGTCCACGCCGGCGATCGCGGCCGGCCGGGCGTCGAGGTAGGCGCGGACCCGGCCCGTACGCGGCCGGGCGGCGAGCACTGCGCGGAGCTCGGCGATCCGGCGGTCCCGCTCCCGGTCGACGTCGTGGGCCTGACGCACGATCAGGCCCCGCGTGGCCCGGCCCGGTGCGGCGTCCAGCTCGGCCCGCAGCCGGTGGTCGGCGGCGGCCTCCAACCGGGCCAGCTCCCGCACCAGCTCCGGGTCGCCGGCCGCGACCGGCAACGCGCGCGAGAACGCCGCCTCCTTGGCCGCCTCCACGAACCGCAGCGTGGTCGCCCGGTGCGCCTCGTCGTAACGGTCCAGCTCGGCGTGGAATATCACCAGCAACTCGTACGCCCGGGCGATCCGGTCGTGGTCGGCCGGGCTCAGCACGGCCCCGGCCGATCGCGACAGCCGGTCGTCCAGCTCGACCATCCGCTCGCACAGCTCGGCCGCCGCGACGTCGTCGGCCAGCGCCCGGAACACCGCCACGAACTCCTCCAGCCAGGCCAGCCGCAGCCCGGCCGGATCGAGCGTCCAGTCCCGGTCGGCCTGCGCGGCCAGCAGATCCAGCGCGGCGAGGTCCCGGCCCGCCGCGCGCAGCCGCCGGGCCCCGGCCAGCGTCTCCACCACGTCGGTCACGGCTCGAGGATCCGTCCGTACTCCCACGGCGGCCGGGGCAGCCGCACGAGACTGCCGTCGGCCAGCCGGAGCGGGTACTCGTCGAGCGGCGGGAACAGCAGGCCCACGGCGACCGGCCGGACGCCGTCGCGATGCTCGGCGAACACCAGGTTGGCCACCGGCGGCCGAGCCGGTAACACGACCCGGGCCGCCTGGCGGTAGGCGGCCAGGCCCGGCTCGCGGAACGCGGCGGCCAGCGCCGTTGTCACGCCGGAGAGGTCACCGAGCGGCAGGCCGCCGTCCAGCCGGATCATGCGCCGCCGCACCCCGGTGGCGGTGGCGTCCAGCCGCAGCCACTCCACGAGCGCGGGCAGGAACCGGGCGTCCAGCAGGACGCCGGTCCGGTCGTCGTCCACCGCCGGGGAGAACGCCGCGTCGGCCCGGTCCAGCCAATGCTCGAGGTCGAGGATCTCGCCGCCGTACGGGTTGTTCGGCCGATCCCCGGCCCGCACCGCGTTCCCGAGCAGTCGCCGCAGCCGCTCGGTCCGGCGCGGCCGGTGGGTGGCCGCCGGCACGGCCATGTGCAGGTCGGGGGCGAGGCCGGCCAGCATCCCCAGCAGCCGGTCCCGCTCGGCGCAGTAGACCTCGGCCACGGCCCGGTCGGTGGTTCGCCACTGGCCGCCCTTCGACACGTTCGGCGAGCCGGACACCGGGTCGAAGTAGACGTCGATCTCGGCCACGATCATGGGTTCGTCCGGCCCGTCGGTGGTGGCGAACAGCACGGACTCGGGCACCGGGGCGAACTCGGGCGCCATGTACAGCCGGTCGAACACCGTGGTCACAGCAGCGGATTGAGGTAGAGACAGCCGGCCCCGACCGCGGTCAGGTCGCCCGCCGCGGCCGCCGCCGCCAGCTGCTCCGGTCGCGGGTGCATGGTCCGCCGCAGCTCGGCCACCTGATCCGGCGGGCACGGCTCGGCCGCTCCGGCCGCCATGCGGCGCAGCACTTCGGCGTACGGGCGGAAGGCTTGACGCATGATGTCGAAGCACTGGTCGAACGCGGTGGCGGCGCCGGCCGCATCACCTCGGACCAGGTGCGCGTGGGCGGCGAAGAAATGCCCGGTCGAGCTGTAGAACAGAAACAGCCGCTCGTTCTGGAACGTGAGCCGGGCGGCGCGGTCAAGAATCGCGGCGGCCTGGTCGAACGTCTCGGCCGACGGGTTCAGCCGGGCCGACGCGCCCAGCGCGAACCCCCGGCACTCCAGCTGCCGATATTCCTCTCGAGCACCCAGCGCCGCGGCCTTCTCGAAGTAGTAGACAGCCAGCTGATAGTGGCGCTCCACGCCGGTGTACTCGGCCACCACGAAGTAGCGGTAGGCCAGCCCGGACCAGTTCTGCTCGTCGCGCAGCCGCACCGCGATCCGCTCGAAGCGGCGGGCGACCTCGTCCGCGTCCAGCGTCTGCCGGCTCAGCGAGTAGAGCCGGTCGCGCAGCTCGATGGAGTCCGGGAGCGTGTCACCGCGGCGCAGCGCCGCCCGGGCCAGCCGCACCGAGGTCTCACTGTCGCGCTGGGAGTACGCCGCGGCGTAGGTGGCCAGCACGGCCGTCTCGAACGCGGCCCGCGGCAGCCCCAGCCGGTCGTACAGGGCAATGAGGTCTTCTTGAAAGAACACGAGCACTTCGGCGGCCTCGGGCGAGGTGTCGCGCAGCGCGTGGAGCATGGCCACGGTCAGCGGCAGGTTGTGGTGCCTCGCCTCCTTCGCCGCGTCGACCAGCCACGCCGGGTCGGTCGTGCCGAGCGCCTCGCTCATGCCCCCGGCCAGGTCCTCGCCGAGGCTCGTGACGTCGTCGTGCAGCAGCGACGACATGCCGAGCCCTTTGGCCGCCAGGAACAGCTGCCGGTCGGGGGAAGCGATGGCGCTCGCCCGGCCGTACACCTGCACGGCGAGCTGGACGAGCACGGTGAGCGCGTCGGTGTCCAGGAACTCGTCGTGCGCCTCGGCGCTGATCCCGTCGGCGACGACCTCGAGTCCGAGCGCGTTGCCCTCCGCCTCCAGCCGGTCGATGATCTGCAGCAACGGCCGGGGGTCACCGCGGGCCGGGGCCACCAGCAGCACCCCGAGGAGCGGGCCGTACTTCCCGGCGGCTTCCTCGCGTGGCCACGCACCCCAGCCGGTCATGGCAACTCGAGCACCGGCTCGTCCAGGCCCCGGGCCAGCTCCACGAGTTTCGCGATGTCCTCCGGCGGGGTGTCGGGCGGCACCTCGATGCTGGCCGACCGGCCCCGGATGACCAGCGGCCGCTGAGCGGCCCGCCGGGCCACCGCGAGCGAGAACGCCCCGCTGATCAGCGCGGCGAACGCGGACGCGCCACCGGAGACGAGCGCGACCACGACGGCCGTGTCCACAGCGCGGTAGCGCGGCGGCCGTTCGGCGAAGGGCACACCGGGGACTTCCGCCTCGAGCGCGGCCCGCAACGCGGCCGGCCTCATCGTGGCGCTGACGATCTCGATCTCCACGGAAACCCCCTCGACGGGTCGGCGTCGCCCCAGGCTACGCAACCCTCGCAAGTGGAGGGACCGGCTCAACCGGGGCGGCTGCGGTTGCTGTCGACGAAGCCGGCCAGCCAGCGGGCCGAGGGCACGTTGTCGATGAAGACCGCCTTCATCAGCAGGCTGAGCGGGATGGCCAGCACCGCGCCGAGCGGCCCGAGCACCCACGACCAGAACGCCACCGAGGCCATGGTCACCGTCATCGACATGCCCACCGCGTCACCGACCACCTTGGCCGGCACGATCGTGGTGATGATCGAGTTCAGGATCGTGTAGACGGCGACGACCAGCAACATGCTGCGCCAGCCCTGCGTCAACAGCGCCAGCAGCGCGGGCGGCACCAGACCGATGATGAACCCCACGTACGGGATGAAATTGCACGCTGCCGCCAGCAGCCCCCACAGCAGGGCCAGCGGGATCCCGAGAACGAGCAGGAAGACGGTGTCCAGCAACCCCACGATGACCGCGAACACGCCGGTGATGGCCACGTAGCGCCGGGTGTTGGCCACGAACCCGGTCAGCGCCCCCGCCAGCCGGGGGTGGTCCTCACGCAACGCGGCCGACCGGCGCCCGATCTGAGCCGACTCGATCCCGACGAACATGAGCAGGCTGTAGACCAGCACCAGGGTCGCGGTGGCGCTGACCAGCGAGGGAATGTGCGCGGTGAGCCAGGTCGCCACCGTCCGCAGATCGAGGTCGTCGACGATCGCGCGGATCTGGTCCGGGCCGAGGCCCAGCTCGGCCAGGAACCCGGACAACTCCTGGGTCGTCGCGGCCGCCTCGTCGAAGTAGCCCGGCAGCACGGTGGCCAGCCGCGCGATCGCGTACACCACGATCGCGATCAGCCCGGCCAGCACGCCCAGGATCGACAACAACAACGCAGCCATGGCGACAACGGCCGGCACACCCCGCCGCACCAGCCCGGCGTACACCGGATGAACCAAAACGACGATCACCAGCGCGAACGCGGCCGGCGTGGCCAGCCAGGCGATCTCCCGCAACCCCAGAATCGTCAGCACGATCCCGCTGAGCACAGCGAAGACCACGACCGTACGAGGCAGGCGCGGTGTCGCAGCGGTCATGACCGGCCTCCCTCCGGGGCACGACCACTATGCGGGAGTCAGGACGCCTTGCCTTCCTCCGTTCCGGGTGAGCCGGTTCGGCGGCGCAGCACGGTGAAGGTGGTCCGGTCGGCCGGTTCGACGGTGGTGAAGTGGAAGTCGCCGGTGAGGGGCAGGCGGTCGCCCTCGCCGGCCACGGTCGGGAAGGTGATCAGCCGGTACTCGTCGATCAGGCCGGCCTCGGCCAGGGCGCGGACCAGGGTCAGGCTGCCGATCACGACGACGTCGCGGCGGGTGCGTTCGTCGGCCGCCCAGGCCAGCGGGTCGCCCTCGATGACCGCGGACCAGGCGGACGGGTCGACGGTCGTACGGGTGGCAATTCTTTTCGGTACGGCGTTCATGAGTTTCGCGTAGTCGGTGTCGCGAGTCGGCCAGAGCCGGGCGAAGTGTTCCCAGGTGTGCCGGCCGTAGAGCTGCACGCCGTTCTCCGTGCTGGACGACCTGCACGAGCCGGCTGACCCGGGCGAGCGGGCGGTCGTCGAGCGGTACCTGAAGGCGTTCGAGGCGGCCGACGTGCCCGGCCTGACCCGGCTGCTGGCCGAGGACGTCGTCCTGGAGATGCCGCCGGTCAACCTCTGGTTCCGGGGCCGGGCCCATTACGCCGAGTTCCTGCGCCGCGTCTTCGAGATGCGCGGGCCAGACCTGGCGGCTGCGTCCGGTTCAGGCCAACGGCGGCCCGGCGGTGGCCGCGTACACCGCCTCGGGCGCCCACTCGATCCAGGTGTTCGCGGTGCGCGACGGCCTGATCCGGCGCAGCGTGACGTTTGTCGGCCCGCATCTGTTCCCGCACTTCGAGCGCAACCTTTAGTTGCGCGTTGTTGCCGCGAGGGCTACCGTCGTATGCAACCAAAGGTTGCATGTGAGGGAGCCAACATGGAGATCGGATCCATCGAGCGCGAGATCTACATCGAGGCCGCGCCCGAGGTCGTGTTCGAGGTCGTCAGCGACCCTAAGCACGTCAGCCGGTGGTGGCCCGACGAGGCCGACTACGAGGCCGTGCCCGGCTCGACCGGGCAGATCTCGTTCGGCGGCACCAAGGTCGAGGCGTTCACCGTCCTAGAGGTGCAGCCGCCGCGGACGTTCACGTTCCGGTGGACGCAGCCGAGCGGGCAGCCCGCCACCGCCGACAACTCCCTGCTGGTCACGTTCGAGCTGGTCCCGTCGGGCGGGGGCACGCTGCTCAAGCTCACCGAGACCGGCTTCCGCGACGAACAGATGCGCCACGACCACGTCAACGGCTGGGACTTCTTCCTGCCCCGCATCGCCCCCTACGTCGCCACCCTGACGGTCCGGCCGTGAGCACCGCCGTCGACGACGACCTGTGGTCGGCGATCGGTGATCCGACCCGGCGTCGCCTGCTCGACCTGCTGCTGGCCGGCGGTCCCGGCACCGCGACCACCCTCAGCCGGCACCTGCCGGTGACCCGGCAGGCCGTGGCCAAGCATCTCGGCGTACTCGATCGGGTCGGCCTGGTCCGCGCCGCGCCGACCGGCCGCGAGAAGCGCTACCAGGTCGACGACACCCAACTCGAACGCGCGGTGACGCAACTGGCCGCGGTCGGCGCCGAATGGGACGCCCGCCTGCGCCGGATCAAGCGCATCGCCGAGACCATCCAGACCGAAAGGAACGACAATGCCTGACCTTCGCGTTTAACATCGGTTTCGTCGTTTTGGGGTCTTGACGTTGGTCTTCTTGATCGCTGGATGGCGTTGGGCGGG
>NZ_JAMYJR010000050.1 GCF_024137025.1 Paractinoplanes aksuensis | reverse complement strand
GAGGGTGGCCATGCAGGGCATAACTGCTCCACAGCCCAGCATGGCCACCCTCGGCCCCACCCGTCCCACCGCAAGAATCAGATAAAAACCACAACCCCACCAGCAGGAACAGTCACCAGCACAGCCCGCCCGTTACGCGCCTCGACGGTAACTCCAGAACCATCACCCGATGAACTGAACAGACAGGACAACTTCGACCCCGCAGCATGCAGCGAGGAATCAACAGTCACCCAAGCAGTACGGGCATTGTCCGGATCAGTATTGATGGCCACCAGAACCTCGGTCCCCGCGAACAACCGGGACCAGGCCACCACCGACCGCATCTCCCCACCCACCAGCGACGGGTAACCGAAATCCACCCCGTTACCCGAGATCTGCCGCAGATACTGACGCCCCCGACGCAGCCCCGGCACCCGCCGCCGCAGAGCCAGAATGCCGGCCACCTGCGCATACAACGGATTGCTCTCGTCGAAACAGTGCCGCCCCCGGCTGCCGAACGCCCCGAACGAGCCCCCGAACATCGCCTCCCGCAGGTACCGATCGTCCGGCCCGCTGCCGTCGAAGCCCTGCTCACTGCCGTAGTACAAGCACGGAATCCCCAACGTCAGAGCGTTGAGAGCAACCGCCGCCACCCCCAGCTTCCGCCCCAGCCGATCCGCCGCGAACCGGGCCTTGTGCGAGCCCTTCCGCACCTGGTCGTGGTCGTCGAACGCCGTCACCACGCGATTGCGGAACCAGGTGTGCGAGTCCTTGCCGACCTGCAGCGAGTCCCGGAACAACCCGAAGTACTCGCGCGGGTCCCGATACCCCTTGACCAGCCATTCCATCTGGTCCTGGACCTCGGCCAGCCCGAGCGCCGCGTTCATCCCCACCTCGCCCAGCGTCCGGAACGCGAATTCCCGCGACCCCGTGATCTCGGCGATCAGATAGAAGTTCTCTTTCCCGAGCGACTCCGCGAATTCATGAATCGCCGACGTGAAATACCGGGCCGCCCCCGGATCCATGTGTTTCACCGTGTCGACCCGGAACCCGTCCAGATCAGCGAACGCGATCCAGTACTGATAGACCCGCACCAGCGCCTGCAACGCCGCCGACGCCCGGTACCCGTCGGTCGGCCCCGACCCGAGGCTGATGTCCTTCAGCCCCTCGAAGTCGCCGCGCAGGTATTCCGGATACCGGTCCCAGTCGCGGATCGGCCCCTCGGCCGTGAACGTCCCCGGCTCCTGCAGTTCGGCCGGCCACACCGCCACGTCCGTCCCCGCGCCCCCAGCAACCGGCCCGAACGGCAGCGTCGGCATCCCGTCCGCGTCCCGGAACCCCGCAACCGGGTACGTCTGCCCGTCCCAGCGAACGTCCGGGTTCTCGTACGCGAAAACGTCGCCCGCATGGTTGAGCACCACATCGAGAATGACCCGGATCCCCATCTCGTGGGCCGAGGAAACCAGGCGCCGAAGCTCAGCCGCGTCCCCGAAGTGCGGGTCGACCTCGAGGAAGTTCTGAGTGGCGTAGCCGTGATAACTGTCCACGCCCGGCACCTGTTTGAGGATCGGGCTGATCCACACGACGGTGATCCCGAGTCGGCTCAGATACCCGAGTTTGCCCCGCAGCCCCGCCAGCGTCCCTCCGGCCCATTCCGTGCCGGCCTGCTGCCAGCGTTGCCGGCTTTCTTCCGTACGCCAGGCATTGCCATGGTCCTCGGCCGTGAGCATCGGCGTCGTGTCGTCACCGTCGGCGAAGCGGTCGAGCATCAGGAAGTAGAGGACTTCGTCCTCCCAGGCCACCGGCGACGGGTGAAACACCCGGCCGCCGGTGAGCTGGTCGAAATCGATATCGGACGCGTGTCGGAAGCTCATGACACCCATCCAAGTGCAGCCGGCGAAAGAAACACCGACTGCATCCCAGATCCGACTCCCGTCCAACCACCCCGCCGCCGCCCCTGACCGGACTGAAGGCTGATTTACTCGCCCGGTTTCTTGAACTCCTGGTACTCCGCGCCTTCCATGTAGTCGGCGAGGGTGCGATACACGACCGGGTTGATGATGTTGTGGCGCATCCGGTCGGTGTGGGCGGCCCAGTCCGGGTTGACCATGTAGCCCGCCACGACCATGCTGCGCGACCCCACCACCAGCGAGGCCGTCTTGTCGGCGTCGGTGGTGCCGGTCTTGCCGAACACGGGGTGGTCGATCGTGCGGTGCGCATTCGGCTCGGTTGAGCCCGCACAGTTCCCGAGCTGGGCGCGGTCGCCGACCGGGCAACGCGCCGCGTCGAGCGCCTTGCGGGCCACGTCGGCGTCGGTGACCCGCCGGCACGACGGCTGTCCCGCGTTCACCTTGGAACCGTCGGAGGCGGTGATCTGCTTGATCGGGGTGGGCGCGCAGAACATGCCGTCGCCGGCCAGGGTGGCGTACGCATTGGCGATGTCCAACGGCGTCGACGTGGTCACGCCCAGGGTGAACGCGCCGAAGTTGTGCGCCGCCTCAGGCGTGTCGACCAGCTCCCGCTCGTTGGACGAGCGGAACGTCATGCCGAACCGCTTGGCCACGTCGATGACCTTCTCGGCGCCCACCTGTTCCTGCAGCGGCACGAAGTACGTGTTGACCGACCGGCCGAAGCCGGTCCACATGTTGAACGTGCCCTTCTCGTTGGGCGAGGAGTTGCTCGGGCAGTAGAACGTGGTGCCCGGGCAGGACGCGGGGGCGCCGCGGGCGATCGGGTAGCTCGACTTGTACGTCGACCCGGAGGTGATCGAGTGGCCGAGGTCGTAGCCGTTCTCGAGCGCGGCCACCATGGTGAACATCTTGAACACCGACCCGGCCTGGTAGCCGTTGATGTCGCCGCCACCGGTGATGATCGGGTTGGTGGTGTTCGGGTACGAGGCCCGCGCCCCGGCCTTGCGCGCCTGCGGATTCGAGCTCTTGGGGTTCGTACCGTCGTCGAGTTTGAACTTGCGGTTGGCCGCCAGCGACTTGACGTGGCCGGTGCCCGGTTCGATCCCGGCGATCAGGACCGCGTTCTTGTTGTCGTCGTCGATCTTCTTGGTGATCTCTTTGCGGGCCGCGGTCTGGGCCTTGATGTCGAGCGACGTGACGACCCGGTAGCCACCGGTCTTGAGCTGGCGTTCCCGCTCGTACGCGTTGGCCCCGAAGGTCTTCTGCTCCATCCACCAGCGGTAGAAGTAGTCGCAGAAGAAGCCCCAGTTGTTGACCGACACCGAGGTGCAGCCGTTGCCGGGCCGGTTGGCCGTCCGCTTCAGCTTGGTCTTCTTGGCCGCGTCGCCCTCGGCCTGGGTGATCTGCTTGAGGGCGACCATGTTGTCGATGATGTAGTTGCGCCGGTCGAGTGCCTGCGGGTAACCCGTCTTGGTGGTCGGGTCGAAGGCCGAGGGCGCCTTGACCATGCCGGCCAGCAGCGCGGCCTCGGCGATGGTCAGGTTCTTGGGCGACTTGTTGAAGTAGACCTGGCTGCCGGCGTAGACGCCGTAGGCGCCGTTGCCGTAGGGCGCGAGGTTGAGGTAGCGCCGCAGGATCTCTTTCTTGTCGAGGTCCTTCTCGACCTGCAGCGCGTACTTCATCTCGGCGACCTTGCGCTCGGGGCTGTCCTTGGTCGCGTCGATCGCCTCTTGCGGGGTCTTCGCGCCGTAGGCCTGGGCCATCCGCACGTACTGCATGGTCAACGTCGAGGCGCCCTGCTGCGAGCCGCCCTGGCTGTTGTTGACGAACGCGCGGGCGATGCCCTTCACGTCGACGCCGTTGTGCTCGTAGAACTTGTGGTCCTCGGCGGCGACGATTGCGTTCTGCATGTTCTGCGAGATCTGGCTGATCGGCACGTCGCTGCGGAACTCGTCGTACAGGACGGCCAGCGGCGTCTTGCCGTCGCTGGCGAAGACCCGCGTCACCTGCGGGGCGGACTGCTGCACGAGCGTGCTCGGCATCGCGGCGAAGGTCTCGGCGCCGGCCTTGGCCACCAGGCCGCCGAGCGCGACAGCCGGGAACGAGGCGGCCGACACCACCACGGCGGTCAGCAGGCCGCAGGTCAGCAGCAGCCCGGCCTTGCCGACGAACGATCGCTTGTTCATCCGGTCACCCACAGTCACGAATCTTCAAACACCCTTCTCAACCGGAAAGCGGCACAACGACTCGGCACAGTACGCCACGCGCGCACGGAACGGCCGAAAGCGTACGTGATCTTGCTGTGAGCCCGCGGCCACCCGGCCCCGATACCCACCACCAGCGAACTCACACTCCGTCAATCTGACAGAAGCGCCTGGCAATTGGCTGCGAGGACGGCGCACGACGCGGCGCACGTCACACCGAAAAGCGTCACAGCGCCGCTCACCGGCCGGTCTGGCCTCGTAAGGGGCACAAGATCGGAGGCTCGGTGTGACGGTCGTACAGTTCAGGATTCTCGGTCCGGTGCAGATCCGGTCCGGGCCGGCCGAGCTCGACCTCGGCGGCCGGCAGCAGCGGCTCGTGCTGGCGCTGCTGCTGGCCCGGGCCGGTTCGACGGTCAGTCTGAGCGAGCTGGTCGACACGATCTGGGAGGACGACCCGCCGGCCAGCGCGGTCAACATCGTGCACCGCAGCATCGGGGCGCTGCGCCGTCTGGTCGAACCGGACCTTCCCGTACGCGCGACCGGCCGTTACCTGACCCGCCAGGCCGCCGGCTACCAGTTGCGGGTCGGCGCCGACCGGCTCGACCTGCTGCGGTTCCGTTCCCTGGTGACCCGGGCCCGCCGGACCGGCGACCCGGTCCGCGCGGTCCGCCTGTTCACCGACGCGCTGGCGCTGTGGCAGGGCCGGTGCGCGACCGGTCTGGAGCCGGTGGCGGGCAGCCAGCCGGCTTTCGTGGCCCTGGAGTCGGAACGCTCGCACGCCGCCCGGGACGCCGCCGACCAGGCGTTGCGGGCGGGTCTGGCCCGAGCCGTCATCCCGGCCCTGCGCCACGCGGCCGGCCTGGACCCGCTGGACGAGGCGCTGCAGGCCCGCCTGCTGCTGGCCCTGGCCGCCGACGGGCGCCAAGCCGAGGCGTTCGACCTGTTCCGCGCGTTGCGCCGCCGCCTCGACGACGAGCTGGGCATCGGCCCCGGCCCCGAGCTCCAGGCGGCGTACGACCGGCTGCTGCACCCGGACGGGCCGGCGGCGACCCTCCTGCCCGCTCCGGCGGTGGCTCGGCGCCGGCGGCGAGTCTCCTCCCGGCCCCGCAACCGGGTCCACTGACTTCTGCGGCCTCGACCCGGGTCCGGCAGACTGGTCGGCTATGCGGCACTACTCCGTCCAGCTGGAAGCATCGAACGGCGCGAGCGGAACGGTGGCCGTCCACGGCCACTACGGTCGGCCGCTCATCGTCTTCCCCACCGAGGGCGGCAACGCCTGGGAGTGGGCCGCGAACGGCATGGTCGACACGGTGCAGCCGCTGATCGAGGCCGGCCGGCTCAAGTTGTACTGCGTGGATTCGTTCGACGCGGGCACGTGGTCGGCCCATCACCTGCCGCTGGAGGACAGGGCCCGGATGCACGCGGGTTACGAGACCTGGATCCTCGAGAGCGTCGTACCGCACGTGCGCGACGACAGCGGCGACGAGGCCGCGATCGCGACCATCGGCTGCTCCCTGGGTGCGTACCACGCTTTGAACTTCGCCTTCAAACGGGCCGATCTGTTCCCGGCCGCGCTGTGTTTCTCGGGCAACTACGACCCGGGCACCTGGAACGGCTGGGGTGAGCGCGGCGACGCCGTGTATTTCAACAATCCGGCCGACTACGTGGCCCACCTGCACGGCGAGCACCTCGACTGGCTGCGGCAGCGGTTGTCGATCCTGCTGGTCTGCGGTCAGGGGCAGTGGGAGGACACCACCGGGGCGCTCGCGTCGACGCCGCGGATGGCCGAACTGCTTGCGGTCAAAGGCATCCGGCACGAGTACGACCTGTGGGGCGCCGACACCCCGCACGACTGGCCGTCGTGGCGGGCCCAGCTGGCCAAGCACATCGATGCCTATCTACTCTAGACAACGTTAGTTAACTTAATTAATAATCGTCCTCCCCGACATAGTGGAGGACGTCAATGCGCCGCTCCCGTTCCCTCTTACTGGCCCTCGCCGCCGCGGTCATCACCGCCGGCCTGACCCTGGTCGCCGTCTCCCCCGCCTCGGCCGCCGCCACCACCGCCTCGTTCGCCAAGGTCTCGGACTGGGGTTCGGGCTGGCAGGGCGAGTACACCATCACCAACGGCGGCTCGTCCGCCATCAACGGCTGGCAGGTCGAGTTCACGCTGCCGGCCGGTACCAGCGCCGGCTCGTACTGGGATTCCCTGCTCACCCAGTCCGGCCAGCGTTATACCTTCAGGAACCGTGAGTACAACGGCACAATCGCCCCGGGCGCCACGGTGAAGTTCGGCTTCGTCGGCTCCGGCCCCGGCAGCCCCAGCGCCTGTCTCCTCAACGGCGCATCCTGCACGGGCGGGACGACCCCGCCGCCGACAACCACACCTCCCCCGGCCGGCACCACTCCGGTTGCCAAGAACGGCCAGCTGCGGGTCTGCGGCAAGCAGCTGTGCAACGCCCAGGGCAAGCCGATCCAGCTGCGCGGCATGAGCACGCACGGCCTGCAGTGGTACGCCAACTGCGTCAACGACGCGTCCCTGAACGTACTGGCCAACGAGTGGAACGCCGACGTCCTGCGGATCTCGATGTACATCCAGGAGGGCGGCTACGAGACCGACCCGGCCGGCTTCACGGCCAAGGTGCACGACTACATCGAGAAGGCCACCGCCCGCGGCATGTACGCGATCGTCGACTGGCACATGCTCTCGCCGGGTGACCCCAACTTCAACCTCGCGCGGGCCAGGACGTTCTTCACCGAGATCGCCAACCGGCACAAGAACAAGACCAACATTCTGTACGAGATCGCCAACGAGCCGAGCGACGTGCACTGGTCGTCCATCAAGTCGTACGCCGACCAGCTCATCCCGGTCATCCGGGCCCAGGACCCGGACGGCGTCGTGCTGGTCGGCACCGAGGACTGGTCGTCGCTGGGCGCCTCGGGCGACGGTCAGGGCGTCGCGCGGATCCTGGCCAACCCGGTCAACGCGTCGAACATCATGTACACGTTCCACTTCTACGCGGCCTCGCACGACGACTACTACCTGAACACGTTCCGCGACGCGATCGCCAAGCTGCCCATGTTCGTCACCGAGTTCGGCACCCAGACCGCCTCGGGCGACGGCGGCAACAACTTCGGCCAGGCCCAGCGCTACCTCGACCTGATGGCCCAGAACAAGGTCAGCTGGGTCAACTGGAACTTCAGCGACGATTTCCGTACGGGCGCCGTCTTCACGACGGGCACGTGCGCGGCCGGCGCCTACTCGGGCACCAGCCGCCTCAAGGAGGCCGGCGTGTGGATCCGCGACCGGATCCGTACGGCGGACGATTTCTAGGGTCATGATGGTCCGGTGGCCGAGGGCGATTCGATTCGGCGGCTCGCCGCCCGCTTGAACTCCTCGGTCGCCGGCCGCGACGTGATCGCGGCCCGGTTCCGCCGGGGTGGCGAGGTGCCACCCCGGTTCGACGGCGACACGCTGCTGACCGTCGCGGCGGTCGGCAAGCACCTGCTGATGCGCTTCACCAGCGGCCGGTCCGTGCACAGCCACCTGCGCATGCAGGGCGCGTGGCGGATCCACCGCGCCGGCTGGCGACCCGGTCCCGCCGCGGACCGGGTCGGCGCCTGGTTCGACTTCGGCCCGCCCGGCGTCCTGGCCGCCCACGCCATGCCGGTCCTGCAAGTGCTCCCCACCGCCCGCGAAGACCTCGCCGTGGGTCATCTCGGCCCCGACATCCTGACCGACGACTGGCCCGCCGCCGCGCCCGCCGTCGCCGCGATCCCCGCCCGGCGCATCCGCGAGGCCCTGCTCGACCAGCGCAACGTGGCCGGCATCGGCAACCTGTGGACCGTCGAAGGCCTGTTCATCGCCGGCGTCTGGCCGCACGCCCCGGCCGCCGACGTCGACGTGCCCAAGGTCCTCGACGTGATCGCCCGCATGATGCGCCTCGGCCTGCGCCACGGCACCCAGAGCACCACGGGCAACCTGCGCAAGGGCCAGACCCACTGGGTGTACGGGCGGTACCGCCGCCCCTGCCGCCGGTGTTCGGCCCCGATCGACTTCACGGCGGCCGGCCCCGGCCCGTACGACCGTGAGACTTGGTGGTGCCCCCACTGCCAGCCCGGCATAGGTTGAAGACATGGAATACACACGACTGGGCAGCTCGGGTCTCAAGATCAGCCGGATCGCCCTCGGGTGCATGAGTTTCGGCCTGTCCGAGCGGGGCGCCGACCAGTGGTCGCTCGGCGACGAGGCGGCCGAGCCGCTGTTCCGGCAGGCGCTCGAACTCGGCATCACGTTCTGGGACACGGCCAACGTCTACAGCGGCGGCACCTCGGAAGAGATCGTCGGCCGGGCCCTGCGCAAGTACACCGACCGCGACTCGATCGTGCTGGCCAGCAAGGTGTTCTTCAAGATGCACGACGGCCCGGGCGGCTCCGGCCTGTCCCGCAAGGCGATCCTCGAGAACATCGACGCGTCGCTGGCCCGGCTCGGCACCGACTACGTCGACCTCTATCAGATCCACCGCTTCGACCCCGAGACGCCGGTCGAGGAGACGATGGAGGCCCTGCACGACGTGGTCCGTGCGGGCAAGGCGCGCTACATCGGCGCCTCGTCGATGTGGGCCTGGCAGTTCGCGAAGTTGCAGCACGCGGCCGACCTCGGCGGCTGGACCAGGTTCGTGTCGATGCAGAACCAGTACAGCCTGCTCCAGCGCGAGGAGGAGCGCGAGATGTTCGGCCTGCTGGCCGACCAGGGCGTGGGCTCGATCCCGTGGAGCCCCCTCGCGAAGGGCCGCCTGGCCCGCCCGTGGGACGAGCGCGGCACCCAGCGGGCCAAGGTCGACCCCCTGCACGCCCGGTACGACCCCGAGGAGAACCACCCCATCGTCGATGCCGTACGCCGCGTCGCCGAGGCCCGCGGTGTGCCGATGGCCCAGGTGGCGCTGGCCTGGGTGCTGCGCAACCCGGTGGTCGACGCGCCGATCGTCGGCCCGACCAGGACCCAGCACCTCACCGACGCCGCCGCCGCGCTCGACCTGGAACTGACCGACGACGAGGCGGCCGCCCTGCAGGAGCACTACACCCCGAGGCCGCCGTCCGGTTACTGAGCGGATCCCGTGTACCGCAGGACTTCGTCGATCAGCCGGGCGGCCGCCGCGCCGCGCAACGAATACAGCATGCGGCGGCCGTCCCGGCGCCGGCGGATCAGACCCGCATCGACCAGGTGGCGCAGGTGGTGCGAGACCGCCGTCGGGTGGGCCGGGATGGCCGCGGCCAGCGCCGACGGCGTGGTCTCGCCCGCGCGCAGCAGCACCAGGATGTGCAGCCGGTGCTCGTAGGCCATGCCGCGCAGCGCGGTGACCGCCCGGTCCAGCGCCGGCGGGTCGATGCTCACGTGGTAGCCGGCCGGGCCGGGCGCGGGCGGATCCGGGTCGCCGGCCACGAGACGGCCAGGATCGCGGTCGCCACCAGCGAGATCGAGGCGCCCGCGGCCACGTTCCAGCGGCTCGAGATCCACAGGCCGGCCAGCCCGCTGCCCACGGCGAAGACCACCGACAGCACCGTCATGGGCACCACCCGGCCGGACCACAGCCGGGCTGCCGCGGCGGGCGCGACGATCAGCGAGACGGCCAGGATCGTTCCGACCGCGGGCACCATCGTGACCACGACCACCTCCAGGGTCAGCAGCAGCACGATGTCCCAGCGGCCGACCGGCACCCCGGCCGCCTCGGCCCCGGCCCGGTCGAAGCCGATCAGCTGCAGAGGGCGGGCACTGACCAGCAGCACGGCGGCCACGACGACCAGCACCACGGCCGTCGTCAGCAGGTCCTGCGGTCCCACGGTCAGGATCGACCCGACCAGGAACGACGACAGGTCCCGGCTGAATCCACTCTGCGTGGCGACCAAAGCCGCACCGAGCGCGAACCCCGCCGACAGCAACACCCCGGTGGCCGCGGAGGCGTCCTGACCCCGGCGCCGGCTGAGGGCCGCGACCCCCAGAGCCACCACGCCACCCGCGACGATGCCGCCGAGCAGGATGTTCACGCCGATGATGGAGGCGGCCACCACCCCGGGAAACGTCGCGTGGGTCAGCGCCATGGTGAGGAACGACAACCGCCGCAGCACCACGTGGACACCGACCAGGCCGGCCAGACAGCCCGCGAGGATCACCTCGGCCGTCGCCCGGTGCAGCGCGTCATCCCACCAGCTCATGTGCGCCTCGCCGGGCCGGTCCGCAGGATGCGGACGGGAATCAGCACGAGATAGACCGCGACCAGCACCAGGACGACCGCGGAGGCCGAGGTCAGCGCCACGCCGTAGTGCAGCGACGCGGTCCAGCTGGCCAGCAGCCCGGTATACCCCGCGGCGACGACCAGCACGGTCCCGGTCACGACCATGACGGCCAGGCGGTCGGACACCATCCGGGCCGCCGCGGCCGGGATGATCAGCAGAGCGACCACGAGGATCGTGCCGACCGCGCGGACGGCGGCCACCACGACCAGGGCGACGATCAGATTCAGCCACAGGTCGAGCCAGAACACCCGGTAGCCGGCGGCCTGCGCGCCCGCCGGGTCGAAGGTGCGGAACAGCAACGCCCGGGCGCCGATGGCCAGCGCGATCAGCACCACCACGGCCAGCACGGCCGTCTCGGCGATCTGCCGCGGCGTCACGGTCAGCAGGCGCCCGAACAGGAACGAGGTCAGATCCGAGGTGTACGACGATCGGCGCGACACCAGCACGACGCCGATCGAGAACATCGCGGTCAGCAGCACGGCCGTGGCCGCGTCGTCCGACACCCGCCCGCCCGCGGTCAGCAGGGTCAGCGCCACCGCCGTGACGATCGCGGCCACGAGCGCGCCCGCGAACAACTGCCCGGCCATGAATCCGATCACCACACCGGGGAACACCGTGTGGGTCAGCGCGTCCGACGTGAAGGACAGCCGCCGGGCGAACACGAACACGCTGACCGGCCCGCAGATCAGCGCCAGCAGCACGATCTCGGCCAGGGCCCGGGCCATGAACGGCAGGGTGAACGGTTCGATCACGGCTCGACCAGCATTGTGTGACCGTCAGGCAGGTCTACGGTATGACCGCCGTACGCCGACCGCAGTTTCCCGGCCGTCAGCGTCTCGCCCGGAGTTCCCACCGCCCACTGCCGCCCGTTGATCAGGCAGACCAGGTCGGCCAGCTCGCGGGCCACGGTCAAGTCGTGCGTGCTGAGCACCAGCGCGGTGCCGCCCGCCGCGAGCTCCCGCAGCACAGCGATGATCGCCTCCTGGCTCACCGCGTCGACGCCGTTGAACGGCTCGTCGAGCAGCAGCAGCCGGGGCTCGGCGGCGATCGCGCGGGCCAGCAGCACCCGCTGGCGCTGACCGCCCGACAACGTGCCGAACCGGTGCCCGGCCCGATCGGCCAGCCCGACCAGCTCCAGCGCGTCGGCCACCGCCCGCCGGTCGGCCGCGCGGGCCGGCCGCCACCACCCGATGCTGCGGTAGCGGCCCATCATCACCACCTGCCGCACGCTGACCGGGAAGTCCGCGTCGAGCGTGTCGATCTGCGGCACGTACCCGGCCCGGCCGCGCGCCGCCGCCGGGCTCTCCCCCAGCACCGTCGCCTCGCCCGCCAGCACCGGCGCGAGTCCCAGCACCGACTTGATCAGCGTGGACTTGCCGGCGCCGTTGGGCCCGACCAGGATCAGCCGCTGCCCGGGGTCCAGCTCGAGGTCGACGTGGGTGAGCACCGGCGTACGGTCGTAGCCGACGCTCACCCCGGCGTAGCGCAGCGCGGGCAACTCAGCCGCCCAGCGCCGACACGATGACCTCGGTGTTGTGGCGCTCGGCCCCGAGGTAGGTGCCCTCCGGCGTACCCGGTGCGCCCAGGCTGTCGCCGAACAGCGCGTCCTCACCGCCGACGACCTTGACCCCGGCCTGCTGAGCGATCGCCTCGGCGCTCTTGGGCGGCAGCGAGCTCTCGGTGAAGATCGCCTTGGTGCCGGTCGCCTTGATCTTCGCGACCAGGTCGCTGAGCTGCTTGGCCGACAGTTCGGCCGACGTGTCGAGGCTGGGGATCACCGAGCCGACGAATTCCAGCTTGTACCGGTCGACGTAGTACCCGAACGCATCGTGATTGGTGACCAGTTTCCGGTCGCCCGCGGGCAGCTTGGCGAAAGCGGCCTCGTTCTCGGCATCGAGCTTGTCCAATTCGGCGCCGTACGTGGTGAGGTTCTTGGCAAAAGCGTCCGCGCGCGACGGATCGGCCGCGGCCAGTCCTTTTTCGATGTTCGTCACCATGGTCTTGGCGTTCTTCGGGTTGTGCCAGATGTGCGGGTCGTGCTCGTGCCCGTCTTCCTCCGCGTGCTCTTCCTCTTCGGCGTGCTCCTCTTCGCCTTCGTGTTCGTGCCCGCCCTCGCGCAGGGCGACGCCCTGACTGGAATCGACCACCGCGCCCTTGAAGCCGGACGCCTCGATCGTGCGGTCGAGCCATTCCTCGAGCCCGACCCCGTTCTTGACGACGACCTTGGCCTGGCTGATCGCCTGGATGTCGGCCGGCGTCGGCTCGAAGTCGTGCGGGTCGACATTGGGTTTGATGATCTGGGTCACGGCGACGTCGGCACCGCCGATGTTGCGCACGAAATCGGCGACCTCGGGGGTGGTCGCGACCACCGCGAGCGGCTGCGGACCCGAAGTCGCGGCGGCGGCCCCGCCGTCGCTGTCACCGGATCCGCACCCCGCGAGAACGGTGGCGGTCGTGGCCAGAGCCGCGATCAGGAAACTGCGGTGCTTCATTTCTGCTCCCATCGCTGATGGGGCAGAACGATAATCGTTTTCAAAATTAATCGTCTAATGGCGAGATGACGATAAGTGCACGCGATCCGTCAGTGTCGGTTTCCTGCCTGACTCCTCCCCTATGACTACTTAACGTGACCGCTGCCGTTTGTCATCACGTCACAGGGGGAAGTGACCATGCCGCGTCTCGGACACGGACAACCGATCACGCAGAACGATCTCGAGACCGCCGGACGGAGTCTCGCCGAAGCCGCCACCACAAGTGCCGCGGCTTTCTCATTAGTAAGGCAGGTCGAGGGCCACAGCTTCGACTTCTTGTTCCCGGGTCTGCAGGACGACGAGGCCAATCTGCTGCCCCAGGCGGCCAACACGCCCGCGCTGCTGAAAGACCTCGGCAACGCGATGGTCGACACGGACGCGGTCGGCGAGGACAGCGACATCCCGGCCGCGTACACGTACTTCGGGCAGTTCGTCGACCACGACATCACGCTCGAGATCCAGCAGGGCCAGGGCTCGGCCACCATGGCCCAGCTGCTCGACCCGGCCATGACCCCGCTCAACGTGGCGGCCATCCGCAACGCGCTGCTCAACCAGCGCACGCCCGTGCTCGACCTCGACAGCGTCTACGGCCTGCCCGCGCCGCGCGACCCCGCTGACGGCAACAAGATGCTGGTCGGCAAGGTGACCTCGCTCGGCTCGAACACCCGCCCGACCAAGCGCCCGGAGAGCAAGAAGGGCGACGACTTCCACGACCTGCCCCGCGAGGGCCCGAACCCGGGCAACATCGAGCACGACCGCGCCGCCGTCATCGGTGACCCGCGCAACGACGAGAACACCATCATCGGCCAGCTCCACACGGCCTTCCTGCGCGCCCACAACGCGCTGGTCGACCAGGGCCTGACCTTCACCGAGGCCCGCCGGGTGCTGCGCCAGCACTACCAGCACGTGGTGATCCACGACTTCCTGACCCGCGTCGCCGACCCGGCCGTCGTCAACGACATCGTGGCCAACGGCAACCAGTGGTTCGACCCGCTGAGCGAGCCGTCGTTCATGCCGCTCGAGTTCTCGGTCGCCGGCTACCGCTTCGGCCACTCGATGGTCCGCGCCGCCTACAACTTCAACGAGAACTTCAACCTCAACGGCGGCATCCCGGCCACCCTCGAGCTGCTGTTCACCTTCACCGCGCTCAGCGACAGCCTCGGCGGCAACGACACGCTCCCCGACAACTGGATCATCGAGTGGGAGAACATCATCGGCGACGACCCGGGCGTCGGCCGGGCCCGCCTGCTCGACCCCAGCCTCGCCGCGTTCAAGAACAACCAGTTCAAGGCCCTGTTCGCCCTGCGTGACCTCACCGGCCAACCGGAGCAGCCCGATCTGGCGGCCCGGCTCGCCGTCCGCAACCTGCTGCGCGGCTACCGGCTGCGCCTGCCCACCGGCCAGGCCGTGGCCGAGCACATCGGCGTCCAGGCCCTGACCAAGGACGAGATCCTCGCCGCCGGCGGCGACGAGCAGCGGCTCGCGCTCGAAGCGGGCGGGTTCCAATTCCGTACGCCGCTCTGGTACTACGTGCTGGCCGAGGCCAAGGTGCTCGGCGGCGGCAACCACCTCGGCCCGGTCGGCAGCACGCTGATCGCCGAGGTCCTGATCGGACTCGTCCGCCGCAGCCCCGACTCGATCCTGGCCCAGCCCGGCTGGGCGCCCTCCCTGCCGTCGGCCAAGCCCGGGAAGTTCGAGCTGGCCGACATCCTGCGCCTGGCCAAGGTGCTGCCCGGCGCGGTCACCCCGGCCACCCACACCGTGCAGGCGGGCGACACCCTGTTCGGTATCGCCGAGGCCGAGCTCGGCGACGGCAACCGCTGGCCGCAGATCTACGCGCTGAACCAGGCCCTGATCCGCGACCCCGACCGCATCTTCCCGGGCCAGGTCCTCGTGCTGCCGCCGCGCCGGCCGGTCGGCGACATCCCGCGCCTGCACACCGTCCAGCGCGGAGACACCCTGAGCGGCATCGCCCGGCAGAAACTGGGCGACGCCAACCGCTGGCCCGAGATCTTCGCTCTGAACCGCGCCATCCTGACCAACCCCGACCGCATCATTCCCGGCCAGGTGCTGATCCTGCCGGCCGCCTGACCCACCGCTCGCGACAAAGAGGACGCCGCACGGCGTCCTCTTTGTCATGTCCGGACCCCCACAAAGCGGGCGGTTCCCAAGTTTCGCTCTAAAAAGCCTCGACTTTCGCTTCGGGATTCAAAAGTTCAGGCTTTTTCATCGAAAGATCTAGACGTGTCGACGCGACTGCCCCAGGATGTTCACAACGTTGAATAGAACCGGTAACCGGGGAGCGCGATGAAACGTCTCTTGCTGGCCGTCCTACTTGTCACCACCTCGGGTCTCGCCGCCGCGCCGGCCTACGCGGCCGACCCGCCGCAGGAGCCGGGCGTCACGCTCCGGACCTACGACATCGGCCTGCCGCTGAGCCGCGTCTGCGAGCTCAAACCCGGCCAGACCCCCAATGTGGACAAGCTCATGCCCACCGTGGACTGGTCGACCACGGAGCAGTTCGGGCTGACCGACCGCTTCGTCACCCACGCGATCGCCAACCTCACCGCCCCCACCGCCGGTGAGTACACCTTCCGCCTCGTCAGCGACGACGGCTCCAAGCTGTTCATCGACGACAAACTGGTCGTCGACCACGACGGGACGCACGACGTCGAACCGCCCAAGGAGGGCACGGTCGAGCTGTCGGCCGGCGTGCACCCGCTGCGCGTCGAGCACTTCGACCGCGACGGCGGCCAGCGACTCACCCTGTCGTGGCGCCCGCCCGGCCAGGGCGACTTCACCGTGGTGCCGACCAGCGCGCTCAGCACCGACGCCGGCGTCGTGCGGGTGACCGCCCCCGGCACCAAGGAATGCGTCGCCGGCTCCGACGCCCCCGGCGACGGGCTGCCGCTGACCGCGGTCAACCCCGGTTACACCCTGACCAACCTGCGCCCGCCGGGCTTCGAACCGCAGGTCACCGGCATCGCCTGGCGGCCCGACGGCAAGATGGTCATCAGCACGTGGGGCGGCTCGAACAAGGTGGCCGGCGAGGTCTACCTGGTCTCGGGCACCTCCGGCAGCACCGGGCCGGACAAGGTGACGTACAAGAAGCTCGCCGGCGACCTGAAGGAGCCGATGGGCATCGCCGTCGTCGACGGCTCGATCTACGTGTCGCAGAAGCACGAACTGACCGAGCTGCGCGACACCAACAAGGACGACGTGCTCGACACCCGCCGCACCGTGGCCGTGTGGCCGTTCGGCGGCAACTTCCACGAGTTCGCGTTCGGCCTGCTCTACAAAAACGGCAACTTCTACATCAACCTGTCGGTCTCGATCAACCAGGGCGGCGCCACCACCGACCCGCAGCCAGTCGGCGGCCGCGGCACCAGCATCGTGGTCAACCGCAAGACCGGCGACGTGACCACGGTCGCGGGCGGCCTGCGCACCCCCAACGGCCTCGGCTGGGGCAACAACGGCGACCTCTACGTCACCGACAACCAGGGCGGCTGGCTGCCCTCCTCGAAGCTGCTGAAGATCTCCGAAGGCGCGTTCTACAACCACTACACCAACCCCGACGGCACGTACGACGCCCAGCCCGTTACCCGTCCGGTGCTGTGGCTCCCGCAGAACCAGATCGCCAACTCCCCCAGCACCCCCGTGCTGCTCAAGTCGGGCCCGTTCCAGGGCCAGCTCGTCATCGGCGACGTCACCTACGGCGGCCTGCAGCGCGCCGCGCTCGAGACGGTCAACGGCCAGGAGCAGGGCGCGGTCTTCCGCCACACGCAAGGCCTCGAAGCAGGAATCAACCGGGTCGCGCTCGGTCCCGACGGCGCCATCTACCTCGGCGGTCTCGGCCACGAAGGCAACTGGGGCCAGGACGGCAAGCTCCGCTTCGGCCTGCAGAAGCTCACCCCCAACGGCAAGCAGGTCTTCGACATGAAGACCATGAAGGCCACCGAGACCGGCTTCAAGATTGAATACACCAAGCCCCTCTCCGACGAGACCATCGCGAAACTGCCTTCCGCGTACGCGTTGGAGCAGTGGCGCTACGTGCCGACCCCCCAGTACGGCGGCCCCGAGGTCGACAAAGAGACGCTGACCCCCACCGCAGCCAAGGTCTCGAGCGACAAGAAGACGGTCACCCTCACGGTTCCCGGCCTGCGCCGCGACCGCGTGGTGCACCTGCGCTCGCCCCGCCCGTTCGCCGCCAAGGACGGCGAGACGCTGTGGAGCACCGAAGCCTGGTACACGATGAACGAGAAGCCCGGCCCGAAGACCCAGGAGGTGTTCTACGAGGCCGAGGAAGGCAACCGCGAAGGCAGCGCGACCCTGGCCACCGACCACCGAGGCTTCTCCGGCGTCGGCTTCGTAGCCGGCCTGGGCAACCTGAACGCCGCCACCACCAGCCACGTCACCGTCGACAAGGCAGGTGAGTACGAGGTCGGCCTGCGCTACTCGAACGGCCCCAACCCGTTCAGCGGCACGAAGACGGTGAGCATCCACGTCAACGGCAAAAAGGTGAAGCAGACGTCCCTGCCCTCCACGGTGACCTGGGACGAATGGGCCACGGTGACCGAGACCCTGACCCTGAAGAAGGGCGTGAACAACCTGCAGTACCGGGTCGACGCCCTGGACAGCGGCCACGTCAACCTCGACCTGATCAGCGTCCGCAAGCCCAGCAAGCGCATCACCCTGTTCGACGGCAAGGGCCTGGACGAGTGGCAACACACCGACGGCCGCAGGCCCCAGTGGCCCGCAGTCGCCGGAAACGCCATCGAAGTCTGCTGCGGCGACCTGCGCACAAAGCAAGCCTTCGGCGACTACAAGCTGCACGTGGAGTTCAAGGTCCCGCTGCTGCCGGACGACGTGACAGGCCAGAACCGAGGCAACAGCGGCGTCTACCAGCAGGAGCGGTACGAAATCCAGATCCTGGACTCCTTCGGCGACACGACACTGGCCAACAACGAGGCCGGAGCCATCTACACGGTGAAAGCGCCGGACGTGAACATGGCCAAGGCCCCGGAAACCTGGCAGACGTACGACATCACCTTCCGGGCCGCCCGCTACAACGAAGCCGGCACCAAGACGGAAAACGCCCGCGTAACCCTGAACTGGAACGGCCGGGTAGTCCACAACAACGTGGAAATCCCGAACGGCACCGGCGGCAACATCCCCGAGGGCCCCGCCACCGGCTCCATCCGCCTCCAGGACCACGGCAACAAGGTCCAATACCGCAACATCTGGATCGAGCCCGCGTAATCAGCTGAAGCGAATCCGCCCGGCGACAGCATCTCAAGTCGCCGGGCGGACTTTTGCTTGCGCTGGGACGGTCGGGGATTCACGTAACGGCAGCGTCGTGGTCGGCGCTTCTCTGATTGCAGCGGAAGCTGCGGAAACCCGTGCCGGTCGGGTGGTCCGGCTTCCGCGCCGTGGACGAAGCCAAGACTTTCCCTCACCCAGGCCGGCCCGGGCGGTGGGGCGCGCGTGCGCACCGTGCACCATCGCGCCGGCCGGTTCGGTGCCGGACAGCACCAACGCCGCTGTGACGGCAGTCGCCGTGGCGGCCGCAACCGCCATCACGGAGGCCAGGTGACGGAGCAGGACGGCCGGGGCCGGCAGGCGGCCGGACAGCAGCAGGTCCCAT
This sequence comes from Paractinoplanes aksuensis, assembly GCF_024137025.1. GTDB lineage: Bacteria > Actinomycetota > Actinomycetes > Mycobacteriales > Micromonosporaceae > Actinoplanes > Actinoplanes aksuensis. Next base: position 56,113 of record NZ_JAMYJR010000050.1, on the reverse strand, counting down.
CGGCCCGCGTCCTCCTCGCCGCGGGTGATCCGGGTTGTGGCCAGGATCGCCCGGGCGCCGAGCAGGACCGCGGTGACGGTTCCGACCCGCCACACGGTGAAGCCACCGGCGGTGTCGAGACCGATCGGGGCGCCGAACAGCGCCCGGATCGCGGGGTTCACGGCCAGCCACCTTCTGCCGGTTGCCCGTGGAGTAGGCTCGGGCCGGCTTCGAGGGGTCGAGAGCGAACCGCCGTACGGCTTGGTGAGGCCGGCAGTGCGCAACGCGAGATCGGTCATCGCGGGGAACCCTTCGGTCGGACACGGAGAATGACCGCCGACCAGACTTCCCGGCACACCTGTGACTCACCGTACTCCCGCCCGCACACCGCGGGAAGGCGGGGCCCGGCGGATCAGCGGCGATCGGCGCCCGAGTCGGCGTCGGCGGCCGCGAGGAAGGCGTTGTAGCGGGACAGGTCGTCCTCCTCGCCGGTGGCTTCGGCCCGATCGGCGGCTCGATCCAGGCGGGACTGTTCGCGCTCGTCGGAGCGGATCCACTGGCGTACGAGCAGGAGCAGGATGGCGGCCGCCGGGAGCTCGCCGAAGGCCCAGGCCAGGCCGGCCCCCAGGTGCTGGTCGTCCAACGGGGAGGCGGCCCAGGGCGGGTGGGCGGCGGTGTACCAGTCGTCGGCGATCACCGTGGTCGACTGGAGCAGCACGAAGCCGAAGAAGGCGTGAGCCACCATGGCCAGGAAGTGCACGATCACCAGCAGGGCCGGGTGGACGCGCCGGCGGCCGGGGTCGATCCCGATGAGCACCCAGAAGAGCAGGTAGCCGGCCAGCACGAAGTGCACCAGCATGGCCAGATGGCCCAGGTGGTAGCGCATCAGGGTGCCGAGCAGACCGCCCATGTAGAGGCCGTAGAGGCTGGCCACGTAGATGCCGAGGGCGACCAGCGGATGGCTCAGGAGGCGCATCACGCGACTGTGCAGAATCAGCAGCAGCCATTCGCGGGCGCCGCGCACCTGGGGGTCGGCCGGGCGCCGCAAGGTGCGCAGGGCCAGGGTGACGGGGGCGCCGCCGACCAGCAGGATCGGCACGACCATCGACAACACCATGTGCTGCACCATGTGGGCGCTGAACAGGACGTACGCGTACCGCGCCACGCCCAGGCCCGTGATCGCGCCGAGCAGCAGCAGGCCGCCGATCCACGAGGCGGTGCGGCTCACCGGCCACGGGTGGCCCGCGCGGCGCATACGGCGGACGCCCGCCAGGTAGGCCAGGATTCCGGCGGCGACCACGGTCAGGAAGAACATGTCGGGCAGTGGGTCGGCGAGCATGCGTACGGCGGTGGGCGGGCCGGGCTGGTCGAAGCCGAGCAACTCGACGAGCGGGTCGGGTTCGACCGCGGTCTCGGGCACCGGCGTCGGGCTGCGGGAGAGGGCGACCGACAGTCCGACGGCAGCGCTCAGGACGATCAGTTCGCCGGCGGCCAGACGTACGAAAGCCCAGGGGGTGCCCGATCTCAAAGCGGGCAGCGTGCGGGCGCGGTGGGCGGCGCCGATCGCGCCGACGGCGAGCAGGGCGAGCACTTTGAGCAGCACCAGCGCCCCGTACCGGGAGGACCAGAGGGCCGGCCAGTCCCCCAGCCGCACGCCGGCGTTGACCAGGCCGCTGATCGCGGTCGCGGCGAAACAGGCCAGGGCGAGGCGGCTGTAGCGGGCGGCCGTCTCCGCGAAACGGCGGTGGCGGCGTACGAGAAGGAGGCCGGCCAGGCCGCCGACCCAGAGCGAGGCCGCGAGCACGTGCAGGGCCAGGCTGCTCACCGCGAGCTGGTGATTGCCGGCGCCCGCGGAATGACCGGTGAACGTGGGCGGCAGGACGGCGGCCAGGGCGAGTCCGGCCGTCACGGCCGCCGTGCCGCGCGACAGGCCGGCCCGGGAGGCGATCGCCACGGCCAGGGCCAGGCCGACCTGCCACATGAGGGACTGGCCCTGCGAGACCGAGAACGCGAAGCTCACTATCGAGGATCGGCCGAGGCGCTCGACGGGTAGGCCCAGCACGTCCGAGACGGTGAAGACGACGAGCGCGGCCGAGGTTGCGGCCCACAGCAGGGCCAGCCAGGTGGTGCGGCGCAGCAGGACCCAGCCGTGCGCGGCGACGCTGCGGCCGTCGCCGGGGAGCAGGAAGGCCGCGGTCGCGGTGAGTCCGACGGTGAGCACGCCGAGGACGGTGGCCACCATCGTGAGCACCGGCAGCGCCCACTCGGTGACCGGGCCGGGGCTCGGGATGCCCGGCAGCACCGTGCCGTCGACCGCCCCGCCGAACCGTAACGCCGCCACGAGGGCGACAACCGCTGCTGCACCGGCACTGATCAGACTTCTGCGCACGGTGCATCAGTCGCCGCGGCGGGTGCCGAAGTTCCCCGGGCCGGGACAGATCACTCCCGCGCCGGTCGATAGCCGCTAATCGATTAACGACTATCGGTAGCGGGTGACGTTGAATGGGAAGTATTGTTTACTGTTGATGATCGATTTTCCGGCGCCTTTTCGGAGCCTTTAAGGATCCTTTATGAAAGTGCGCGTTACGTTCCTGCGGTCGCTGATCGATACGAGCTGATCGAGGTAAGTCATGGTGCCAGCCGCAGTCGCGGGACGATGTCCGCAGGGAGCCGGAGCGGTGGGTCTGCTCGCCGGGCAGAGGCTGGACTACGTGCAGCTCGGGACCGCACTCGTGCTGGGTTTCTCGGGCGGCACCCGGGTGGTCATCGAGACCGCGGCCCGGCTGAACGGACCCGCCGGGTTCGCCGCGGTCGAGCCCGGCGACCAGCCCTCGGACGAGCTCGGCACGCTGCTCAGCGATGTGGTGCGGACGGCTGAAGTACGCGACAGCGGCGAGCTCGCGCTCGGCTTCGAGAGTGGATCGAGCCTGGCCGTCGGCCCCGACGACGACTCCGAATCCTGGGCGGTGGCCGGCGAGGACGGCTGCCTGGTCGTATGCCTGCCGGGCGGCGAAGTGGCGGCCTGGACCGAAACCCCGTCCAAGGTCGTCATCCGCCGCGAAGAGCAGTAACCCGCAGGAGGCGGCCGCCCCGACCAAGAAGCAGCGCGGGAGAACGGCCGCTGCGAGGCGCCGCGGCCGCGGAAGCGGCCGCCACGACGACGTGAGGCCCGGCCGGAACACCGGTCGGGCCTCACGTTTGTCAGACGGTCAGACGAGGTCGAAGCGGTCGAGCTCCATGACCTTGACCCAGGCGGCCACGAAGTCGGCCACGAACTTCTCGGTGGCGTCCTCGCTGGCGTACACCTCGGCCAGCGCCCGCAGCTGCGAGTTCGAGCCCAGGATCAGGTCGACCGCCGAAACCGTCCACTTCACCTGGTCGGTGGCGAGGTCGCGGATCTCGTACCCGTGCTCGTCGGTCTTCGACGCCACCCACCGGGTGCCCGGCGAGAGCAGGTTGGCGAAGAAGTCGTTGGTGAGCTTGCCCGGCGTGCCCGTGAGCACACCGGTCGCGGCGCCACCCACGTTGTTGCCGAGGACGCGCAGACCACCGAGCAGCACCGTCATCTCGGGCGCGGTCAGGTTCAGCATGTACGCGCGGTCGATCAGCAGGACCTCGGGCTGGGTCTTCTCGCCGGAACGCAGGTAGTTGCGGAAACCGTCGGCCCGCGGCTCCAGGACAGCGAACGACTCGATGTCGGTCTGCTCCTGGGTGGCGTCGGCGCGGCCCGCGCGGAACGGGACCGTGACCTTGACGCCACCGTCGGCGGCGGCCTTCTCGACGGCGGCCGAGCCGGCCAGCACGATCAGGTCGGCCAGCGAGATCTGGGCGCCACCGGTGGCGTTCCACTCCTGCTGGATTCCCTTGAGCGCGTCGATCGTCGGGATCACGCCCTGGTTGACCGCCCAGCTGCGCTGGGGCTCGAGGGCGATGCGGGCGCCGTTGGCGCCACCGCGCTTGTCGGTGGAGCGGAAGCTGGCGGCCGACGCCCACGCGGCGGACACCAGCTGCTCGACCGTCAGGCCCGAGTCGAGCACCTTGGTCTTGAGCGACTCGACGTCGGCGTCGGAGACGAGCGCGCCTTCGACGGCGGGGATCGGGTCTTGCCAGAGCTGAGCCTCGGGCACCCACGGGCCGAGGAAGCGGCTGACCGGGCCCATGTCACGGTGCAGCAGCTTGTACCAGGCCTTGGCGTAGGCCAGCGCGAACTCGTCGGGGTTGTTCAGGAAGCGGCGCGAGATCTTCTCGTACGCCGGGTCCATGCGCAGCGAGAGGTCCGTGGTCAGCATCGTCGGCTTGTGCTTCTTGGCCGGGTCGAACGCGTCCGGGATGATCTCGTCGGTCGTCTTGGCGACCCACTGCTTGGCGCCGGCCGGGCTGGTCGACGGCTCCCACTCGTACCCGAAGAGGATCTCGAAGAAGCGGTTGCTCCACTCTGTCGGCTTGTCGGTCCAGGTGACCTCGAGGCCGCTGGTGATCTGGTCCTTGCCCTTGCCGCTGCCGTACGTGCTCAGCCAGCCCAGGCCCTGCGCCTCGATCGGGGCGCCCTCGGGCTCGGGGCCGATGTGGTTGTCGGCCGGGGCCGCGCCGTGGGTCTTGCCGAAGGTGTGGCCGCCGGCGATGAGGGCGACGGTCTCCTCGTCGTTCATGGCCATGCGGGCGAACGTCTCGCGGATGAAGTGCGCGGCCGCGACGGGGTCTCCGCTGCCCTTGGGGCCCTCGGGGTTGACATAGATGAGGCCCATCTCGGTGGCGCCGACACCCTCGGCCATCGTCTTCTCGGTGGCGTAGCGCTCGTCGCCCAGCCAGGTGTCCTCGGGGCCCCAGAAGATCTCCTCGGGCTCCCAGGTGTCGACCCGGCCGAAGCCGAAGCCGAAGGTCTTGAAGCCCATCGACTCCATGGCCACGTTGCCCGCGAGCACCAGCAGGTCGGCCCACGAGATCTTCTGGCCGTACTTCTGCTTGACCGGCCACAGCAGGCGGCGCGCCTTGTCGAGGTTGGCGTTGTCGGGCCAGCTGTTCAGCGGGGCGAAGCGCTGACCGCCGTCGCCGGCGCCACCGCGACCGTCCTGGATGCGGTAGGTGCCGGCCGCGTGCCAGCTCATCCGCACCATCAGGCCGCCGTAGTGGCCGAAGTCGGCCGGCCACCAGTCCTGCGAGGTGGTCAGGACCGAGATGATGTCGGCCTTGAGCGCCTCGACGTCGAGCTTGGCGAACTCCTTCGCGTACTCGAACGAGGGGCCGAGCGGGTTGGCCTTGGACGAGTGGGCGTGCAGCACGGACAGGTCGAGCTGGTTGGGCCACCAGTCACGGTTGGTGTGCGGACGGCCGCCGGTCTTGGGTGTCGGCGAGTCGATCGCGGGATTCTCGCTCTCGCTGCCGTGCGCGGTCACGGAGTCGTGCGCGACCGGGCAACCGGAGGCCTTCGGGTCCTGGGTGTCGCTCATCGGTTTCCTTCCGAACAGTCGGGGCACGTGCCCCAATAAACGACTTCCGCCTCGTCGATCACGAATCCGTGGTCGTCGGAGGCAGTGAGACAGGGGGTGTGGCCGGCCGCGCACTCGACATCGGCGATCGCCCCGCAGCGGCGGCAGACGACGTGATGGTGGTTGTCGGCCACGCGCGACTCGTAGCGGGCGGTCGCGCCGGCGGGCTGGATGCGACGCACCAGCCCGGCTTCGGTGAGGGCCCGCAGCACATCGTAGATCGCCTGGTGGGAGACCTTCGGGTGATCGGTGCGGACCAGCGCGATCACCTGGTCGGTGTCGACGTGCGGGTGGTCGCGCAGGGCGGCCAGAACCGCGAGCCGCGGCCTCGTCACCCGCAGCGAGGCGGACCGGAGCTGCGCCTCGAAGTCGACCATCACCCGCAGAACCCTAGACCCCAAGATTGGAACAAATCAAGTTTACGGCGGGTGAACCTTACCCGCGCCGACCCCCGGGCCGATGGAAGATGGGGGCATGACTGATTTCGATCCGAAGTCGCTGCTGGCCGAGTCCCGGCTGGGCGTGCTGGCGACCATCAAGGCGAGCGGCCTGCCCCAGCTCTCCCCCGTCACGCCGTTCTACGACCGCGAGGCCGGCAAGATCTACGTCTCGGTCACCGACGGCCGGGCCAAGACCGCCAACGTCCGCCGCGACCCGCGCGCCGCCCTCGAGGTGACCCACCCCGAGGGCTGGGCCTGGGCCACCGCCGAGGGCCCGGTCGAGCTGATCGGCCCGTCCAGCGACCCCAACGGCCCCGAGGTCGAGGCCCTGGTCGACTACTACCGACGGGCCGCCGGCGAGCACCCGGACTGGCAGGAGTACCGCGAGGTCATGGTCAGCGACCGCCGCGTCCTGCTGGTGCTCACCGTCGACCACGTCTACGGCCAGTCGATGCGCTGACTCACTCGAGGGCGGCGACCACCCGGCGCAGTTCGCTGTTGACGTAGAAGCCGTGGTCGGCCAGCAATTTCTGCATCTCGTCCAGGGCGGCCTGCCCCGGTTTGCCGAAGCGGACGGTGGCGTAGCGGGCGGCCACGGCCGGGGTGCGGCTCTGGCCGGCGGCGCAGTGCAGCAGCACGCGGTGGCCCTCGTCGCGCAGGGCGGCGACCATGCGGGCGGCCTGGTCGAGGGCGAACGCGGTGTTGGCGTTCGCGCCGGGCTGGTCGACCAGCCACACCTGCACCTGGTTCTCGGCCGGCACGCCCGGGAACTGGGCCCGGCCCACGCGGCACAGCGACACCACGGCCGTGGTGCCGGCCGCCGCCGCGTCGGTGACCAGGTTGCCCAGGACCACCTGGTCGTCGTCGGGGTGGGCCAGCAGCAGCGAGTGCGGGATGGGTGGTTCCATCCGGTCGACGCCGGGCCAGCCCACCCCGTCGGGGCGGCCGCCGCCGACCGTGAGCAGGCCCAGGCCGATCAGGTCGGCCGAGCGCTGGTGGTCCCAGCCGTGGACGATCCGCTGCCACGGCAGGGGGATGCCGGAGACACCCCAGCGGGCGCCGAGCAGCGCCCCGGCGATGGCGGCCACCGTATCGGTGTCGTTGCCCGCGCGTACGGCCGCGTACAGGGCGTCCCGCAGGTGATCGCTGGGGAAATCGGTGGCCGGCACCGGCGTACGGGAAATGGCCGACCACGCCGCCTGCAGAGCGGTCACCACGAAGCCGTTGTTGGGGAAGTGCGCGGGCGGGTGGGCCTCGGCCTCGTCGAGCCAGGCCGCCCACTGGCCGCAGCGGTCGGCCGGCAGCAGGTCGAGACCCTCGCGCAGGCCGTCGAACGTGCCCTCGAGCACGGCGTGCCGGATCGCGGCGCACCACAGCACGCAGGCCTCGCTCGCGAGCGGGTCGAAGTGGGTGAGCTCGCTGACCGCGCGGGCGGCTTCGGCCATGCCGACCGGGTCGTCGAGATAGGCGAGGGCCACGACGCCCGTACGCATGAGGGAGCCGTTGCCCGCGCTCTTGCCGGTCTTTTCGTGCAGCGTGCGGGCCGATTCGCTGAGCACCCGGCCGAGCCCTTCGACGGGTCGGCCGCGGACCGCGGAGAGCACCTGGCGGGTCTGGATGCCGATGTCGCTCGCACCCTCGGTCTGCCAGCGGACGAAGTTGGCCGCGATCCGGTCGAGCGCGGCCGCCGTGCGCAGGTCGGCCCCGGTCGCGGCGACCTCGGCGATGCAGAACGCCATCTGGGTGTCGTCGCTGTACTCGCCGGGCGCGTAGTTGCCCAGGCCGCCACCGTTCATCCGCGGGGCCTCACCTGACGGCGGCAAGGGGGCCGTCCCGAACTCGTAGGGGACACCGAGCGCGTCGCCGCAGGCCGCGCCCAGGAGCACCCCGGCCGCCCGGTCACTCTGAACGGCGCTGAGCCGTGTGTTGTTCATGCCCTGCATTTTCGCATTTCCGCAGCGCTGCACCCGTGATCACCCAAGCTGGGCGGGATGTTGCTTGTGCACCGGGCCGAGCGGACCGACCGGCTGGCCGAGGCGCTCGCCGACGTGCTGCGCGAGCCGCTCGGCGACCCGTTCGCGGCCGAGGTCGTCAGCGTGCCGTCGAAGGGGGTCGAGCGGTGGCTGGCCCAGCGGCTCGCGCACCGGCTCGGCACCGGGGACGGCGAGGACGGCGTCTGCGCCAACGTGGTCTTCCCGTCGGTGACCGAATTGCTGGACCAGGTCGGGCTGCCGGGCGGGGGCGACGATCCGTGGCGACCCGACCGGCTGGTCTGGCCGCTGCTCGAGGTCATCGACGAGTGCACGCCGCAGCCGTGGTGCCGGGCGTTGGCGGCCTATCTGAGCACGCGCGGGCGGCGCTGTGCGACGGCTCGGCATCTGGCGGGGCTCTTCGACTCGTACGGCAAACATCGCCCCGACATGCTGCGGGCCTGGTCGGCCGGCGAGGACACGGACGGGGTGGGCGGCCCGCTGCCGGACGACCTGGCCTGGCAGGCCGAGCTGTGGCGGTGGCTGGTCAAGCGGATGACCGTGCCCAGCCCGGCCGAGCGGCTGACCGAGGTCTGCGAGGCGCTGCGGCACGATCCGGGGCGGTCGGCGCTGCCGGGGCGGTTGTCGATCTTCGGCCTGACCCGGTTGCCGGCCGCGCACGCGGCCCTGGTCGACGCGCTGGCGGCCGGGCGTGACGTGCATCTGTGGCTGCCGCATCCGTCGCCCGATCTGTGGGAGCGCCTGAAGCCGTACGGGAAAGGGCCGCGAGCCGACGACGCGAGCCGGGGTGTGCCGCGGCATCCGCTGCTGGCCTCCCTGGGCCGCGACGCGCGCGAGCTGCAACTCACCCTGCCGGCGGCGGAGTCCCGGCATCATCCTGGTCCCGGGTTCCCGAGTACGCTGCTCGGCCGTCTCCAGCAGGCCGTAGCCGACGACGCGGTGGCCCCTGACGTACCCGTGGCGTCCGACGACCGCAGCGTGCAGGTCCACGCCTGCCACGGCCCGGACCGCCAGGTCGAGGTGCTGCGCGAGACGATTCTGGGCCTGCTGCAGGCCGATCCGACCCTGGAGCCGCGCGACATCCTGGTGATGTGCCCGGACATCGAGACGTTCGCCCCACTCATCTCGGCCGGTTTCGGGCTCGGCTCGGACGCCGCCCACCCGGCCCACCGGCTGCGGGTGCGGCTGGCCGACCGCGCCCTGCGCCAGCTCAATCCCCTGCTCGGGGTGATCGCCCTCCTGCTCGATCTGGCCGACGCCCGGGTCACCGCGGCCCAGGTGCTCGACCTGGCCGCGACCCCGCCGGTGCGGCGCCGGTTCCGGTTCGACGACGACGATCTGGACCGGCTGCGCGAGCTGGTGGTCGAGTCCGGGGTCCGCTGGGGCTTCGACCCCGAGCACCGGTCGCGCTTCCTGGTCCCGGCCCGGTCGAACACGTGGGTGGCCGGGCTCGACCGGATCCTGCTCGGGGCGGCCATGTCCGAACAGGAGCCGCAGTGGCTGGGCACAGCCCTGCCCCTGGACGATGTGGACTCGGGGGACGTGGATCTGGCCGGGCGGCTGGCCGAACTGGTCGACCGGCTGGGCGCGGCCCTGGGCGACTTCGCGGACGAGCGGCCGCTGACCGAGTGGCTCGACGCGGTGCGCCGGGCCGTCGACGGGCTGACGGCCGTGTCCGATGCGGACGCCTGGCAGCGGACCCAGCTCGACACGATCCTGACCGAGATGGGCGCGCACCCGAGCATGCTGACCCTGGCCGACGTGCGATCGTTGTTCGCCGTACGCCTGCGAGGGAGCCCGACCCGGGCCAACTTCCGCACCGGCGACCTGACCATGTGCACACTGCTGCCGATGCGCTCGGTGCCGCACCGGGTGATCTGCGTGCTCGGCCTGGACGACGGCGCGTTCCCGCGCGGCGCGGGCCTGGACGGCGACGACGTGCTCGGCCGCTCGCCCTGTGTCGGGGAACGGGATCCCCGCGGCGAGGACAGGCAACTGCTGCTGGACGCCGTGATGGCCGCGACCGGCACGCTGGTGCTGCTGTATTCGGGCGCGAACGAGCGGACCAACGCGCCGCTCCCACCCGCCGTGCCGCTCGACGAGCTGCTCGACGCCCTCGGCCCGGCCCGCGAGCACGTGCTCGTCCGGCATCCCCTGCAGCCGTTCGACGCCCGCAACTTCGCTCGGGAGCGGCCGTTCAGCTTCGACCGGATCGCCCTGGCCGGCGCGCTGGCCGCCGGTGGTGACCGGACCGACGAGCCGCCGTTCCTGGCCGCGCCGTTGCCGCCGCTCGACGGCGATGTCGACCTGGGTGACCTGCAGTCGTTCCTCGTCCACCCGGTCAAGGCGTTCCTGCGGCGCCGGTTGGGGGTCAGCCTCTATGCCGGCGCCGACGAACCGGCCGACGGGCTGCCCATCGAGCTCGACCACCTCGAGAAGTGGGCAGTGGGTGACCGGCTGCTGCGATCGCTACTGGGCGGGGCCGAGCTGACCCGGTGCGTGCAGGCCGAGTGGCGGCGGGGCACGGTGCCGCCGGGCCCGCTGGGCTCCCGGCTGCTCGACACGATCGCGGCCGAGGTGCAGCCGCTGGCCGACGCGGCCCGGCCCCTGGTCGACGGCTCGCCCGAGGCCGTCGACGTCGCCGTGCGGCTGCCGGACGGGCGCGTGCTGAGCGGCACGGTCGGCGATGTGTATGACGATACGATCGTCAGCGTCTCGTTCTCGCGGGTCTCGCCCAAGACCCGCCTGCGGGCCTGGCTCAACCTGCTCGCGCTGACCGCGGGGCGGCCCGATCAGCCCTGGCGGTCGATCGTGATCGGCCGGGGCAAGCGTGGGCGGCCGGCCAAGTCCACGTTCGGGCCGATCGACGCCGCGGTGGCCGGTCAGTTGCTGGCCGATCTGGTCGCGCTGGCCGACGAGGGGCTGCGCGAGCCGGTCCCGCTGGCGCTGAAGACGTCGCACGCGTACGCGCGAGCCCGGCTGGCCCGGGCCGACACCGAGAGCGCGTACGCCAAGGCCCGGGCCGAGTGGACCAAGTACGACGGCGTCGGCGAGTCCGAGGACGCCGAGCACGAGATGGTGTGGGGCGCGGAACCCGCTCTGGAGCGGCTCCTGGCGGATCCGGCGCGGTTCGACGCGCTGGCCATGCGGGTCTGGACCCCGCTGGGCCGGGCCGAGTTCGCGGAGCAGCTCTGATGACGGTCGCCGCGTTCGACGTCCGGGGCCCGTTGCCCGCCGGCACGACGGTGCTGGAGGCCAGCGCGGGCACCGGCAAGACGTTCACGATCGCCGCGCTGGCCGCCCGCTACGTGGCCGAGGGCCGGGCCGAGCTGCGTGAACTGCTGCTGGTCACGTTCAGCCGGGCCGCCACGGCCGAACTGCGGCAGCGGGTCCGCGAGCGGCTGGTCAGCGCGGAACGCGGCCTGGCCGACCCGCCGGGCGCCCGGGAGTCGGCCGACGGGGTGCTGGCGCTGCTGGCCGACGCGCCGGACGACGAGATCGCGCGGCGCCGCCGCCGGCTGGCCACCGCCGTCGCCGACTTCGACGCCGCGACCATCGCCACCACCCACCAGTTCTGCCGCCAGGTGCTGGCCGGGCTGGGCATCGCCGCCGACAGCGACCCCGACGGCGTGTTCGTGGAGGACCTCGACGACCTGATCACCGAGGTGGTCGACGACCTGTACGTCCGCAAGTACGCCGTGCCGGGCGCTTCGCCACCGCATTTCACTCATGCCGTGGCGCTCGAGATCGCCCGCAAGGCGGTCGGGGACAGCCAGGCCCGGCTCGAACCGGCGGGCGCCCCGGCGGGCGAGGTCGCGGACGTGCGCTACCGCTTCGCGTCGGCGGTCCGCCTCGAGGTGCAGCGGCGCAAGCGGGAACGGCGGCTCTACTGCTTCGACGACATGCTCACCGGCCTCGACGGGGCCCTGACCGATGCCGTACGCGGTGAAGCGGCCTGCCGGCGGCTGCGCGAGCGGTACGCGGTGGTGCTGGTCGACGAGTTCCAGGACACCGACCCGGTGCAGTGGAACATCGTGCGCACGGCCTTCCACCGCCACCGCACGCTGGTGCTGATCGGCGACCCCAAGCAGGCCATCTACGCCTTCCGCGGCGCCGACGTGGCGAGCTACCTGGCCGCGTCGGGCACCGCCCCGGCCCACGCCACGCTGGGCACCAACTGGCGCAGCGACCGGGGCGTGCTCTCGGCCTTCGAGACGTTGTTCGGCCGGGCCGCCCTGGGCGACAGCCGCATCACCGTACGACCGGTGGCCGCGGCCCACCCCGGCGCGCGCCTGCCCGGTCCCCCGTTCCGGCTGCGGGTGCTCGGCCGGAACGGGTTCGCTCTCAACACGTACGGCCTGATCGCCGCGGCCGAGGCCCGCCAGGCCGTCACCGACGATCTGGCCGCGCAGATCACCACCCTGCTGGCCCGGGGCACCGCGCCGCCCGGGGACCTCGCCGTGCTGGTGCGCACCCACCGGCACGCGGCTCAGGTGCAGCTGGCGCTGTCGGCCGTCGGCGTGCCGGCCGTGCTGACCGGCACGACCAGCGTCTTCGGCACGGCCGCGGCCCGCGACTGGCTGGCCCTGCTGGAAGGCCTGGAGCAGCCGCACCGCGGCCCCCGGGTCGCCGCGGCCGCCCTGACCGGCCTGATCGGCTGGCCCGCCCGGCGCCTGGCCGAGGCGACCGAGACCGAACTCGACGAACTGGGCACCACGTTGCGGCACTGGGCCCGCCTGGTCACCACCCGCGGCGTGGCGGCCCTGTTGGAGGCGGTCACCGCGACCGGGATGCCGGCCCGGCTGCTGGCCCGGCGCAACGGCGAACGCCACCTGACCGACCTGCGGCACGTCGGCATGGCGCTGCACGCGGCCGCGGTCGAGGGCTCGCTGGGTCTGACCGCCGTCACCGAGTGGTTGCGCCGCCGGATCGAAGACGCCCCGCACGACGCGAGCACCGAGCGCAGCCGGCGGCTCGAGTCCGACGCCGACGCGGTGCAGATCGTCACCGTCCACAGCAGCAAGGGCCTGGAGTATCCGGTGGTGTTCCTGCCCTTCGGCTGGGACCGCCCGCAGGGCAAGCCCGACCTGTTGCAGCTGCACGACGACGCGGGCGCGCGCGTGCTGGACGTCGGCGGGCCCAGCGGGCCACGCTTCCGCGACTCGCGCCGGCGCCACAACGACGAGCAGGACGGCGAGGATCTGCGCCTGACCTACGTGGCCCTGACCCGCGCCGCTTGTCAGGTCGTCGCATGGTGGGCGCCCACGCTGAACACCGGATCGTCGGCGCTGCACCGGTTCCTGTTCGGACGCCCGGGCGAGGGGCAGAGTCCCGACCACGAGTACGCCGTTCCGGACGACGACACCGTCCGCGCTCAGCTGGCCGGGCTGGCGTCGGCCCACTTCGCCGTGGAACCGGTCGCCGGCCACGGACCGGCGAGCTGGACCGCGCCCGCCACCGAACCGCCGGCGCTGGCCGCGGCCCGGTTCAGCCGGCGGCTCGACCTGGGCTGGCGACGCACGTCGTACTCGCGGCTCACTGCCGACCAGCACGACGAGCCCGGGGTGCACAGCGAGACCGGGCCCGAGAACGACGAGCCCGACCTGCCACCCACGCCGACGGCGGACAAGCACGGGGATCTGGTATCCCCGATGGGCGATCTGCCGACCGGGGCCGCGTTCGGCACGCTGCTGCACACGCTGCTCGAGGGCACCGAACACACCGAGGCCGGGCTCACTTCGAAGGCCGCCGAGTTGCTGGGCCCGTCGTCGGGCGAGCTCGTGACCGCGCTGCTGCCCGCCCTGCACACGCCGCTCGGCCCGCTGGCCGGCCAGCGGCGGCTGACCGACTTCGGGCGGGCCGACCGGCTCGACGAGCTGGAGTTCGAGCTGCCGCTGCACGGTGGGGACCGGCCCCGGACGGCCGCCCACCTCACCCTGCGGACGGTCGGCGACGGCCTGGCCCGGCACCTCGAGCCGGGGCATCCGCTGGCCCGGTACGCCGACGACCTGCGCGCGCCGGGGCTGGGTGACCAGCCCTTGCGCGGTTACCTGACCGGCAGCATCGACGCGGTGCTGCGGTTGCCGGGGCCGCGCTACCTGGTGGTCGACTACAAGTCGAACTGGCTCGGCTCGTACGGGGGTGTGCTGACCGCGCACGACTACCGGCCCGAGGCCCTGGACCGGGCGATGATCGCGGCCCACTACCCGTTGCAAGCGCTGCTCTACACCACCGCGCTGCACCGCTATCTGCGCTGGCGGCAGCCCGGCTACGACCCGGCGCAGCACCTCGGAGGCGTGCTCTATCTGTTCCTGCGCGGCATGTGCGGGCCGCTGACCCCCGTGGCCGACGGGGTGCCGTACGGGGTCTACAGCTGGCAGCCACCACCCGCCCTGATCACGGAGCTGTCGGACCGGCTCGACGGAGGCACCCCATGACCGTGCTGATCGAACGGGCCCGCAACGCCGCCGGGCTGCTGGCCGCGTTCAACGACGCCGGGGTGCTGGCCCTGGCCGACGTCCACGTGGCCGACCGGGTCGCCCGGCTCGGCGGCGAGCCCGACGAGACCGTGCGGCTGGCGGTCGCGCTGACCGTGCGGGCGTTGCGCCTGGGCTCGGTCTGCGTCGAGCTGGCCACGGCCCGCCGCACGACCACCTCCGAGGAGGAGGTCGACCTGAGCACGCTGCCCTGGCCCGAGCCGCCCGCGTGGCGGGCCGCCTGTGACCGCAGTCCGATCGTGGCCGCGGCCGGCGAGTCGGGGCGTCCGCTGCGTCTGGTCCGCGGGCTGCTCTATCTCGACCGCTATTGGCGGGAGGAGGAGCTGGTCCGCCGCCAGCTGCAACAACGGGCGGCCGCACCGCCGCCGCCGGTCGATCTGACCCAATTGCGTACGGACCTCGGGCGCTTGTTCGAGCCGGGCGGCGAGAAGCAACGGTTGGCGGCGGCCGTCAGCGCCCTGCGCCGCGTCACCGTGCTGGCCGGCGGTCCCGGCACCGGCAAGACGACCACGATCGCGCGTCTGCTGGCCGTCCTGTGCGCCCAGCCCGGTGAGCCACCGCGCATCGCGCTGGCCGCGCCCACGGGCAAGGCGGCGGCCCGGCTCGAGGAGGCGGTCCGCTCGTCCGGCGTGCCCCTGCCCGACCTGCGCGCGTCGACCCTGCACCGGCTGCTCGGCCGGCGGCCCGGATCCCGTACGCGCTTCAAGCACCACGCCGCCCACCGGCTGCCCTACGACGTGGTGGTGGTCGACGAGACCTCGATGGTGTCGCTGACCCTGATGGCCCGGCTGATCGAGGCCGTCCGCCCCGACGCCCGCCTGATCCTGGTCGGCGACCCCGACCAGCTGGCCTCGGTCGAGGCCGGGGCTGTGCTGGGCGACATCGTGGCGGCCAAGGGCGAACCGTCCCCGGCGCTGGCGGCCGCCCTGGCCGGGGTCGGCGAGACCGGCGAGGTGGTGAACGGCGTCGTCACCCTGGACCGGGTCTGGCGCTTCGGCGGCGACATCGCCCGGCTCGCCACCGCGGTCCGCGCCGGCGACGACGACGCCGTGGTGGCGCTGCTGCGCTCCGGGAGCGGCGAGGTCGAGTTCGTCGAGTCGGCGGCCGTGTCGGGCCTGCGCACCGAGGTGGTGGAGGCTTTGGCGACGGTGGCCGAGGCCGCGTCGGGCGGGGATGCCGTCGCCGCGCTGCACGCTCTGGAGCAGCACCGCCTGCTGTGTGCGCACCGCCGGGGCCCGTACGGGGTGACCCGCTGGACGGCCGAGATCGAGAGCTGGCTCCCGGCCGACCGCCTGACCGACCTGTCCCCCGGCCGCCCGCTGCTGATCACCGCCAACGACTACGACGCCGGCCTCTACAACGGCGACACCGGCGTCGTCATCCAGACCCCCGACGGCCTACGGGCCGCCTTCGCCCGCGGCGGCGAGGTCATGCTGATCCCGCCGTCCCGCCTGTCCGAGGCCCAGCCCCTTTACGCGATGACCGTCCACCGCAGCCAGGGCAGCCAGTTCGACCGCGTCTCCCTGGTGCTGCCCCCGGCCACATCCCCCCTGCTGACCCGCGAACTGTTCTACACAGCCGTGACCCGCGCCAGAACCGGCTTACGCATCCTGGGCACCGAGGACGCGGTGCGCGCGGCCGTCACCCGCCCGATCGCCCGCGCCAGCGGCCTCCGCGACACCCTCACCGAAAGGGCCCGGACGTAATTGTCCGGGCCCTTTCGGCGTACGGGAGAATCAGTTCTTGATCCATTCGAGAATATCGGCGCCGAGCTGGGCCCGGTAGTCGCCCTGAATGCCGTGGGGGGGCGCCCTTGTAGACCTTGAGGGTGCCGTTCTTGACCAGGTTGATGGACTTCAGCGCGGCGTCCTTGATGGGGACGATCTGGTCGTCGTCGCCCTGGCAGATGAGGATAAGGCATCGCATTCTTCTTTCGCTCGGTCGCGATGGTCGGACGCCGGCACAACTGCCCGGCCTCCGTGCCTTTCGAACGAGGATTTACCGCTGCTCACAATTCCCGATGACGCGTTTTCCCGAGTGTCAAGTAGTGCTTTCCCCCATCGTCACGGCCGAGCGGGTGAGGGTCCTCACCACCGCGCTGACCGCTTCCCGCCCGGCCCGGTTGGCGCCGACGGTCGACTGGGACGGACCGAACCCGATGAGATGCACGCGCGGCTCGTCGGCGACCTGGGTGCCGATCATGCGGATGCCGCCGGACGCGTTGCGCAGCCCCAGCGGGTCGAGGTGGGACAGGGCGGCCTTGAAGCCGGTGGCCCACAGGATCGTGTCGACGCTCGTGAAGGTGCCGTCGGCCTCGCGCACGCCGGTCGGCTCGATCGCGGTGAACATCGGGCGCCGGTCGAGCACGCCGCGCCGCTTCGCGTCCAGGGCGTACGGGGTCCAGGCCAGCCCGGTGTACGAGACGACGCTCCCGGTGGGGCGGCCGGCCTCGACGTCGGCGACCACCTTGGCGATGGTCTCGCGCCCGGCCACCTCGGGCTCGAAGCCGTCCGTACGGAAATAGGGTTCCCGCCGCGTGTACCAGAAGGTCCGGGCGACCTGCGAGATCTCGGCCAGCAACTGGAGGGCTGAGATACCGCCCCCGACGATCGCCACCCGGCGCCCGGCCAGCTGCTCGGCCGACACGTAGTCGGACGTGTGCAGCTGAAGGCCCCGGAACGTCTCCTGGCCCGGGTAGTGCGGGCGCACCGGGTTGGTCCAGGTGCCGGTGGCGTTGATGATCGCTTTGGTCGTCCAGCGGCCGTGGTCGGTCTCGACGACCAGGTCGGGGTCGGCCCGGCGGACGGCGGTGACCCGCACCGGGCGCAGGACGGGCGGATCGAACTTGCGCTCGAACTCGGCGAAGTAGCGCGGGACGGCCACGCGGCTCGGCTCGCCGGGGTCGGGCGGGTTCTGGGTCAGGCCGGGCAGGTCGAAGATCCCGTTGACGGTGGCCATCCGCAGCGAATCCCAGCGGTGGCGCCAGGCCCCGCCCGGCGCCGGCTCGGCGTCCAGGACGACGAAGTCGAGCCCTCGCCGCTGCAGGTGATATGCGGCAGAGAGTCCGGATTGACCGCCTCCGATCACCACGACAGTCGCTGATCTGTCCGTCATGGTGTCGCGCTCCTTGCTGTGAAGACCGGCCGCGCGAGGAGAACATCTACGGAGGGACCACCTATTCCCGGCCCGTTCTCGTCCGATCAGTCCGCCTGGGTCGACCGAACGGGCCGAACTTTCTTCGCAACCCGCTCGAAGGCCACAAAATCGGTCCACGTAGATGAACGGTTGATTACAGGCAACTGATCTGCCGGTGATCGCTTTGATAGCGTCACGCCGCCATTGTCCGGCAAGACGGAACACCCCCTCCGTCTGATCGGCGAAGGCACACGGGGAGCAGTGCGCTGGGCGGAGCCGGTTCGTCCGGCAGGCGAGCCGCCCGGCGGTGACCCGTGCGCCCGACTCGATCGCTCGATCGAAGGTTCACCAGATGCCCCTCTTGAGTGTTGTTCTCCCGGTCTATCGGGTCCAGGCGTACCTGCGGGAATGCCTCGATTCGATCCTCGAGCAGACGTTCACCGACGTCGAGGTGATCGCCGTGGACGACTGCTCACCGGACCACTGCGGCGCGATCCTGGACGAGTACGCGGCGCGCGACAACCGGGTCAAGGTCGTGCACCTGGCCGAGAACGTGGGACTGGGCGAGGCCCGCAACGCCGGCATGAAGCACGTGACGGGCGAGTTCGTCTGGTTCATCGACAGCGACGACTGGATCGCCCCGGGCGCCCTGGCCGCGGTGGCCGACCGCCTGATCACGGCCGACCCGGACGTGCTCGTGGTCGACTTCGCCAAGGTGTGGTGGAACAACAAGAGCCGGCGCAGCAAGCTCTCCAACCTGGTCCGGGCCTCGGAGCTGCCGCGGGTCTGGACGCTGGCCGAGTACCCCGACATGATCAAGGTGTTCCACGTCGCCTGGAACAAGATCTTCAAGCGGGACTTCCTGGTCAAGAACGAGATCACCTACCCGACCGGGCTGTACGAGGACGTGCCGGTGGGCTATCCGGTCCTCATGGTGGCCGACCGGATCACCGTGCTCGAGCGCGTCTGCATCTACTACCGCCAGCGCCGGCGCGGGGCGATCACCTCCACCCCCGGCCGTCGCCACTTCGAGGTCTTCGAGCAGTACGACCTGCTCTTCCAGCGGCTCGACAAGATCGGCGCCCGGGCCGCGCCGTTCCGCGCGCTGGTCTTCGGGCGGATGCTCTACCAGTGCCTGCTCGTGCTCGAGAACCGCGAGCGGGTGGCCATGGGCGACCGTCGCGAGTTCTTCCAGGCGCTGGCCCAGGCGTACCAGCGGCACGTGCCCAGCGGCGGCTACGAGTTCCCGGAGGGGCAGGAGGGCAGCCGGCAGCGGCTGGTCGCCCGCGGGTCGTGGGCGCGCTACCGGCTCACCCGGCTCGGCCTGCGGGTGGTCAACTCGGTCAAGTTCCGCAAGGACAAGCTGCAGAAGAAGGTCCGGCTGCGCAGCCGCCTCCGCATGCGCTACTACCGCCAGCAGCTGCGCCGGCCGATCGACCAGCACCTCGCGGTCTACTCCGCCTACTGGGGCAAGGGCTACGCCTGCAACCCCAAGGCCGTGTACGAGAAGGCGGCTGAACTGGCCCCCGGCGTCCGCGGGGTGTGGGAGATCAAGCCGGGCCAGGAGGATTCCGTCCCGGCCGGCATCGAGACCGTGACCATCGGCACCGCCGAGCACTACAAGGCGCTGGCCCGGGCCAAATACCTGATCTCCAACGTGAACTACCCGGGCTGGGTCGTGAAGCGCCGCGGCGCCGTGCACCTGTCGACCAACCACGGCACGCCGGTCAAGGCGATGGGCGTCGACCAGCTCAAGTTCCCGGCCGGCCTGTCCGGCATGAACATGAACTGGCTGCTCAAGCGGTGCGACCGGTGGACGTTCAACATCAGCCCGAACGCGTACACGAGCGAGATCTGGGAGCGGGCGTACCCGTGCGACTACGAGACGCTCGAGGTCGGCTACCCGCGTAACGACGAGCTGGCCAACGCCACCGCGGCCGACGTGCGAGCGGCCCGTGAGCGGCTCGGCCTCAAGCCCGGCCAGACCGCCATCGCCTACCTGCCGACGTACCGCGACTACGAGTTCGGCAGCGACGCGCTGCTCAACGTCGAGCGTTTCGCCGACCGGATGCCGCCCGAGACGGTGCTGCTGGTGCGCGTGCACCACTTCGACCGCTCGCACGTGGCCGGCACCCACCCGCGGGTCATCGACCTGGGCGACTACCCGACCGTCGAGGACATCTACCTGGCCGCCGACGCCATGATCACCGACTATTCGTCGGTCATGTTCGACTATGCGGTGCTCGACCGCCCGCAGGCCATCTACGCGGCCGACTGGAACAAGTACAAGGCCAACCGCGGCGCCTATCTGGACGTGTTCACCGAGGGCCCGGGCGTCACGGCCCGCAACGAGTCGGAACTGGTCGACCTGTTCATCTCGGGCGAGGTCTTCGGCGAGACGGCCGCGGCCACCCGCAAGGTGTTCCGTGACCGCTTCTGCTACCTCGACGACGGCCGTGCCTCGGAACGGGTCGTGCGCCGCGTGTTCCTCAACGAGGCAGCCCAGCCCCTGCCCGGCGCGGGCGCCGTGCCGGTCGTGCACACCGAGCAGCTGCAAGAGATGCGCAGCGTCCTCGACGAATCCCAGCCCCGCGACCTGTCGACGTCCGAGGCCACCACCGACGACGACACCGACATCTCCGAGGAGCCGAGCGCCGTCGTCGGCCGCTAACGCAGGTTCGCCACGAGCAGGCGGCCCGTCGCTTCGAGGTGGGTCCGCATGGCGGCCTCGGCGGCGGCGCCGTCGCGGGCGAGCACGGCGGTGACGACCGGCTCGTGCTCGGCGTGGATCTCGGCCAGCGTGCGCCCGCTGGCCGTGGTGGGCGGCCCGAGCAGCGCCGTCGTCGAGCGCAGCTGGGCCACGATGGCCGCTGCCCGGGTGTTGCCGGCGGCCCGCAACAGCAGGTCGTGCAGCGCCCGGTCGGCTCGCCAGAAGGCAGCCTCGTCGGCCACGGCCATGGCGTCGAGCGCGGCCCGGATCGCGGCGTGCTGCTCATCGGTGCCGTACAGGGCCGCCTTGCGCGCCGCCGCCGGTTCCAGCGCGAGCCGGATCTCGACGATCTCCTCGACGTCGTGGGCCCGCGGCGGCAGCACCTGGAAGCCCCGGTTGCGGTGGATCTCGACCAGCCCGGCCTCGGCCAGGCGCAGCATCCCCTCGCGGACCGGGCTGCGCGACACTCCGAGCAGCTCGGCCAGCTGATAGACCGAGTACGTGGTGTCGGGCACGAGCTCCCCGGCGGCGATCCCCTCGCGGACGGCCAGGGCGACGGCATCGGCCAGGGACGGGGCCTCCGGCGGCAGCTTCAGCGACGGCATGAGTAACATGTTACGCATGAGCGACGTGGTGGCGGCACTGCAGAAGGCGGGGCTCGAGGTTCGGGCCGACGCGGGCACGAGGGGCATGTACGCGTCCGACGCCTCGCTCTATCGGATTCCGCCGCTGGCTGTGGTGCGGCCGCGGAACGTGGATGATGTCGCGGCGGCGCTGGCGGTCGCGCGCGAGACGGGCACTCCGTTCACGTCGCGGGGGGCGGGCACCTCGGTCGCGGGCAACGCGGTCGGGCGGGGCATCGTGCTCGACTTCTCGCGCCACCTCAACCGGGTGCTCGAGGTCGACCCGGCGGCGCGCACGGCGGTGGTCGAGCCGGGCACGGTGCACGCCGTGCTGCAGAAGGCGGTCACCCCGCACGGGGTGCGGTTCGGGCCCGACCCGTCGACCCACCCGCGCTGCACCATCGGCGGCATGATCGGGAACAACGCCTGCGGGTCGAGGTCATTGGCGTACGGGCGGACCTCCGACAACGTGGCCGGGCTCGAGCTGCTGACCGCCGATGGGTCTTTCTTGAGCACAACCGCGCCGCAGGGCCCGGTCGTGGAAGGCATCAAAAATGTCATCGCCAAGCACCTGGCCACGGCGCGCACCGAGTTCGACCGGTTCGGGCGGCAGGTCTCCGGCTACGCGGTGCAGCATCTGTTGCCCGAACGCTTCGACCTCACACAGGCGATGGTCGGCTCGGAAGGCACCCTGGCCGTGATCACCAAGGCCACGGTGAAGCTGGTCGTCGACTCGCCGGTGCGGGTGGTCGTGGTGCTCGGGTTCCGTGACATCGTGGCCGCCGGCGCGGCCTCCCCCGCGGTCGTCGCGCACGGGCCGACGTCGTGCGAGGGGCTCGACTCCCGGCTGCTGGACGTGCTGCGGGCGCGGCGCGGGGCCGACGCCGTGCCGCCGCTGCCCCGCGGGGGCGCCTGGCTGTTCGTCGAGCTGGCCGGGGACGAGCTGGGCGAGGTCGAGGCGCGGGCGCGCAAGCTGGCCGAGGACGGCATCGCCGGCGACGCGCTGGTCGTGACCGATCCGGCCACGCAGGCCCGGCTGTGGCGCATTCGCGAGGACGGGGCGGGGCTGGCCGGCCGCGCGCCTTCGGACCGGCCGGCCTGGCCGGGGTGGGAGGACGCGGCGGTGCCGCCGGAGAAGCTCGGCGCCTACCTGGCCCGCTTCGACGAGCTCGTGGCCACGTACGGGATGACCTCGGCCCCGTTCGGGCACTTCGGGGACGGCTGCATGCACGTGCGCCTGGACTTCCCGCTCGACCAGCCCGGCGGCGCCAAGGTGATGCGGGAGTTCCTGGTCGACGCGGCCAAGCTGGTCGGCGAGTTCGGCGGGTCGCTGTCGGGTGAGCACGGCGACGGCCGGGCCCGCTCCGAGCTGCTGCCGCACATGTACTCCCCCGACGCGATCGCGCTGTTCGCCGGGATCAAGCACGCGTTCGACCCCGGCAACCTGCTCAACCCGGGCGTGCTGGTCGACCCCGACCCGGTCGACGCCGTTGTGCGGCCGGCCGGGCACTTCCCGGTCAAGCAGCTCGCGCTGGCCTATCCGCACGACGGCGGCGACCTGGCCCAGGCCGTGCACCGCTGCACAGGGGTCGGCAAGTGCCGGGCCGACAACTCGGCCGCACATGGCGTCATGTGCCCGTCGTACCTGGCCACGCGGGAGGAGAAGGACTCGACCCGCGGCCGGGCCCGAGTGCTGCAAGAGGTCGTCCGGGGCGAGCTGTCGTGGTCCGATCCGTCGGTGCACGATTCGCTCGACCTGTGCCTGTCGTGCAAGGGCTGCGCGTCGGACTGCCCGACCGGCATCGACATGGCCACCTACAAGTCCGAGGTGCTGCACCAGACCTATCGGGGCAAGGTGCGGCCGCGCTCGCACTACACGCTGGGCAAAATGCCGTTCTGGGCCCGTCTCGCCGGGTGGACGCCGGGGCTGGCCAACCTGGGCACCCGCCTGCCCGGCGTCCGGCGGCTGGCGCTGTGGCTGGCCGGTGTCGACAAGCGACGGTCGGTCCCGGCCTTCGCGAAGCGCCCGTTCCGGCGTACGTTCAAGGCCGCGACCTCGGCCAGGAAGCCGGTGATCCTGTTCGCCGACTCGTTCTCGGACGCGTTCTCACCCGAGGTGGCCGAGGCGACCGTACGGGTGCTGCGCGCGGCCGGCTACGAGCCGAGGCTCCCGTCCGGCTCGGTGTGCTGCGGGCTGACCTGGATCACCACCGGCCAGCTCGACTCGGCCAAGAAGATCCTTTCCCGTACGGTCGCCGCGCTGGCGCCGGAAGCCCGCGACGGCATCCCGATCGTCGGCATCGAGCCCTCGTGCACAGCCGTGCTCCGCTCCGACGTGCACGAGCTGCTCCCCGACAACCCGGACGCGACCGTGGTCAGCTCGTCGGTCAAAACACTGGCCGAGCTGCTGGCCGAGACGCCGGGCTGGACGCCACCCGACCTGTCCGACGTGTCGGTGGTGGCCCAGCCGCACTGCCACCACCATGCCGTACTGGGCTGGAAGGCCGACGCCGACCTGCTCAAGTCCACCGGCGCCGACGTGAAACGGCTGGCCGGTTGCTGCGGGCTGGCCGGCAACTTCGGCGTCGAGATCGGCCACTACGAGGTCTCGGTGGCCGTGGCCGAACAGAACCTGCTACCCGCCCTCGACAAGGCCCCCGATGCGGTCGTACTGGCCGACGGCTTCTCGTGCCGCACCCAGGTGGCCGACCTGCGGGACCGGCCCTCCGTCCACCTTGCACAGTTGCTGGACCGGTCCGGCATACCGGAGCGAGCCGCGGGGTAAGAGCCCCGCCATGGAGCTCTGGCTGGGCATCGCACTACTGCTCATCGGCATCGGCCTTGCCGTCTACGGTCTGGTCGTCCTGACGACCGGCCGCGTCCCGGCCCGGTCCCGGGCGGTGTTCCGCTCGGTCCGGGAAGCCGGGATGTATCCGTTGTGCAGCGGTGCGGCTCTGGCTTTCCTGGCCCTGGGTCAACTGGTCCCCGACGACTGGCGGCACTCCACCGTTCTGGTCCTGATCGCGACTTTCGGGGCCCTCACGCTCGTGGGGATCGCCTACGTGCTCTACCGGCCACGGCGCCAGCCGCCCGAGCAGAGCAACAGCTGAGAAACTAGGCCGCGGGCCGCTGAGCCGGCGGGTGCAGCGGACGTCGGACACGTCCGCGGGCGTGGTGCAAACGGAGGTCAGCTATTCGCGGCGGTGGTAGACGTTGCGGCGCGGTCGCCGGGTGGCGTCGACTGCCGGAGGCGGGATGAACTCGGGCTTCCGGTCAGGGCCGAGACGGATCTGCCAGCCTGCGGTCGGGTGATGAACCAGGCGGTGATGCTCGCGGCAGAGCAGCGCCAGGTTGTCGAGGGCCGTGGGGCCGCCGTCGAGCCACGAGACGATGTGGTGGGCGTCGGTCCAGCGCGGGGGCCGGTCACAGTGCGGAAAGACGCAGCCCCCGTCGCGCACGTGCAGGGCGCGGCGCAGGGTGCCGCCGGCCAGGCGGCGGGTGCGGCCGGCGTCGAGGATCTGGCCGGCGCCGCCGAGCACGACAGGCAGGATCCGGGCGTCGCAGGCGAGGCGCCGGGCGGTTTCGGGCGACAGCCGGTTGCCGGTGTCGGTGGTCGCGGCGCCCAGGGCGCGGGTCAGCGGGTCGAAGGCGACGGTGACCGCCAGCTGGGGTGGCTCGCCGCCGTCCTCGGGCAGGTCGGCGGTGCGCAGCGCCAGGCGGCAGACGTCGACCAGGGCATCGGCGCGGCGTTGCGCTTTGGTTCGATCGTCGCCGGGAGTGGGCGCGCACAACGGGTGCAGGGCGGCCTGGACGGTGGCGGCGTCCTCGGCGCCCAGCACGCCGGACAGACGCACCAGCCCGTCGACCGGGAGCGACAGGGTGACGCCCCGCTTGGCCCGGGCCCGGGCCTCCTGGCGGGCCAGCGCCGCTTGCTCGAACTGCTCGGCCAGGTGCGGGGCCACGTGCGCCAGGATGCGCTCACCGACCCGGCGCAGTTGGAAGGCGGGCAGCTGGGCGGCCATCTCGGTCATCGTGGCACGGGCCTGCTCGGCGATGTCGCCGGCCTCGGCCGGGGTGACGTCGTCGAACTCGGCGAGGTCGGCCGGGAGGCCCCGCAGTGTTTCGGCGATCACGGCGGCCTGGCGCAGGTCGAGGTGGCCGTCGAGGACCGCCTGTTCCAAGCTGGGCTGGTGGGCCAGCGCGGCCGCCAGATCGGTGAGCTCGCGAGCCGGTTGCGGGTCGAGGCGTACCACGGTGCGCAGCCAGCCCGTCAGAGTGCGATGACCGCCGGCCGCGGGCAGGGCGCGGGTGTCAGCCTGCCGGATCAGGCGGGCCTGCAGGGTGGTGACAACCTGCTGCAGGTGGTGCGTGGTCCGCAGGAGGCCAGTCAGTTCGTCATCGGTCAGCGGCCACAGCGGAGCGGCGGCAAGCTTCGCCGCTTCCTCGTTCAACTGCTCCATCTCGACCAGCACGGGACCATCTTCGAACAGCCGTACGACAGTTTCGGGCGCCCCGAGCATCTCCGGAGATCCACATTCACTATTTGAAAGCCGGCGGGGTTCGGAGCCGGTGCGGAAAGGAGGCCGCGTACACGAGAGACTGTCTCCGGCATTCGGTGGCGCTGCGCCCGTAACCGGGTCGCGGGTCGCTCGTTTAACAGGCACCCCTCGGAACGATCTGGACGTCTGTGATGGAAGGTGTGGTCGCCGGTCTGCTGGCCGGCTGCTCCGGCGTATTCGCCGTGCTCATGGCGCGGGCCGTCCGGCAAGGACAGGCGGCCGGGCCGAGCCGTCGTGCCCTGACGCTGGCCGGTGGCGTCGCGATCACCGCGCTGGCCGGGATCGGCAGTGGCCTGGCCGCGCTCTTCTGGCCGGAAGCGACGGTCGACGGCGTTCCCCTCGCCGCCGAGATCCCGCTGGTCTGCGTGTTCCTGGCGGCGATCCTCTATCTGCCGGCCCTGCTGCGCCCGCCGCAGCGCCGCGACGCGCTGGCCCGGCTGCGGGTCGGGCTCGACACCCTGGGCGTCTGGGCCAGCATCATGTACGTCGGCTGGCTGCTGCTCTTCGCCTTCGGTGAGCGGCGGGGCGCGTCGATCACCGCGCTGGTCTTCGGCGGCGGCGCCATCGCCGTGGCCGCGGTCACCGGCGTGCACGCCCTGCGCCACCGGGCTGCCCTGCAGTGGTGCGGCACCGCGGCCGCGTTCTCGTTGACCGGGCTCACCGCGCTGGTCATCGCGCGCGACTTCCCAGGTCAGGCCAACGCGGTCATCGCCGGGCTGGCCGCGGCGGGCGCGATCATCGTGGCCGCGGGCGGGCTCTGGTACGGCTCGGTGCGGCTGGCCCCCGAAACCCGTCCGGTGCCGCCACCCGGCAGCGAGTCGTCCGCGAGCTTCCCGCTGCTGGGTCTGCTGATCCTCGGCGGCGCGCTGGCCACCATCTATCACCTGATCAGCGGCGGCCGGGTCGACTCCCTCTCGATCATGCTGGGCGCCGTCGCGCTCACGGCCGTGGCCGTCCGCGAGTGGGTGTCGGCGACCGTGCTGCGGCGGCAGGCCGGGCACCTGACCGACCAGGGCAACCGGCTGCGCAGCCTGATGTTCGGCTCGACCGAGGTGGCCATGATCCTGGACGCCAACTTGGCCGTGCGCTGGCAGTCACCCGCGGCCGCGCGGCAGTTCGGGCTGTCCGATCAAGAGGTGCTGGGTCGCACGGTGTCGATGCTCGTGCATCCCGAGCAGGTCGAGGCCGTGCACGCCTACCTGACCGAGCGGATGGCCCAGCCCCGGGCCACGGCCCTGACCGTACGGCTGCGCGACGGTTTCGGGCGGTGGCGCGAGACCGAGTGGACCACGACCGGCGCCGACCCGGCCGAGCCCGGCTACACGCTGGTCGTGCACATCCGCGACGTCACCAACACGCACGATCTCGAGCAGGCGCTGAGCCAGGTCACCCACCTCGACCCGCAGACCGGCCTGGCCAACTGGGAGGGGCTGCTGCGCGCGGCCGACCTGATCCCGGACGCGGCCGCGATGATCGTGGTCGAGCTGGGCGGGCTGACCGCGGTCGGCGACGTCCACGGGCGCGACCTGGCCGAGGTGGTGCTGGTCGAGGCGGCCCGGCGGCTGCGCTCGCGGGTCGGCGACGCCGACGTGCCGGCCCGGCTGACCGAGACCCGGTTCGCGGTGCTGACCCACTGCGGCGCGATCCGGGCCCAGCTCATGGCCGCCCAGCTCGTGAACGCGCTGTCGGCGCCGTACATGGCGGGCCGTACGGTCGCCCACCTCTCGGCCTGGGCCGGGCTGGCCGACCTGACCGCCGAGAACGGCACCGACGAGGTGATCCGCCGGGCCTCGCTGGCGCTGCGGTCAGTGCGCTCGGGCCCGCCGGGTGCGATCGAATGGTACGAGACCGAGATGGAGACCCGGCTGCTGCGGCGCTCGACCTTGGAGCAGGATCTGCCGGGCGCCCTCGAACGGGGCGAGATCGACCTGAGCTACCAGCCGATCGTCGAGCTGCCGAGCCGCCGCCCGGCCGGGGTCGAGGCGGTGCCGGAATGGCGTCATCCGGCCCTGGGGCTGGTGCCGGTCGAGGAACTGCTCACCCTCGCCGAGGGCCTGGGGTTGCTGACCCAGCTCGGGAACGGCGTGCTCCGGCGGGCGTGCCGTCTGCTCGCGGGCTGGCGGCGGCAGCACGGCGAGCTGTGGCTGGCGGTCAACATCCGGCCGCGGGAACTGGTCGACCCGGCTTTCCAGGCCGGGCTCCAGACCGCCCTGGAGGAACACGACCTGCCCCATTCGGCCCTGGTGCTCGAGATCGCCGAGCAACACCTTTCCGACGTACGCGATGAGGCCCATCAGCCGCCGGTCGAGGACCTCTCGGCGGCGCTGGGGCGGTTGCGCGCGCAAGGGGTGCGGGCCGCCGTCGACAACTTCGGCACCGGCCCGACCACCCTCAGCCGCTTGCGGATCCTCCCGATCGACCAGCTCAAAATCGACCGTGAGGTGTTCGACCCGGCCCTGTCCTTCCGCCAGCCCGGCGCGGTGATGGACGTGGCCGTGACTCTGGGCAAGCGCCTCGGTCTCGAGGTGGTCGCCCAGGGGCTGGAGGACGGCGCCGACCTCGACGCCGCCCAGAGCGCGGGCTGCCGCCTCGGCCAGGGCAACCTACTCGGCCGCCCGATGCCCGCCGAACGCCTGGAGGCCCTCCTCGACCAGCACCACGACACCGAGCGGCGATGAAGCCAGCAGCCACGACACCGAGCGAACGTGAGGCCGGTCAGCGGCGCCAGGCCTCGCGCACGTTGACCAGCAGCACCCCGGCCGCGGCGGCGAACATGGCGAAGGCCAGCACGTAGCGGCCCTCGAACCACAGCACGAACAGCAGGGCCAGCACCGCCGCGGTCAGCAGCAGCCGCAGCAGCACGGCCAGCAGCTTGCCGCGAACCAGCCCCTCCACGCAGAGCAGGCCCAGCAGCCAGATGGCCGCGATGTCGAGGCCGCCGGTGCCCAGCGGCGAGATCGCCGCGCCCACCGCCAGCAGGATGAGCGGGGTGCTGAGCACGGCCCACCACGACATGGCCCGGGCCCGGAACCCGGCCGCCGGGTCCATCGGCAGCCGCCGGTGCATCAGGTGGGCGTGCGGGGGCTGGGCCACGGTCTCGGCCGTGGCCGTACGAGCCTGTTCGTCGGCCAGCCGGGTCCGTTCCATCCGCAGGCCCAGCAGCTTGCGTTCCTGCGGCTGCAGCGCCCGTACCTCGGGCGAGGCCACCGGCAGACCGGCCGCGGCCTGGGACAACTCGCGGCGCAGGGCGACGATCTCGGCGTCCAGCGCCTGCAGGCGGTCGTCGTTCTCGCGCGTCCGGCGTTCGATCAGCGCCCGCTCGGCCCGGGGGTTCGGGGCCACCTTGGCCAGGCCGGCCCACCCGACCGGGTCGGCCCACGACTGCCGGGCCGTGCCGTCGCGCTCGTAGCGGGGACCGGCCGGGCCCCGTTCGCCACCGAGCCGGTCCCGGGTGTCACGGCCCCACAGGCCGCGGAAGTCACGCACCCACGGCGTGTCGTCGTCGATGGCGACCGCGTGCCACCCCTCGGGCTGCCCCGGACCGACCGCCCGGCCGTCGCCGCGGGCGTAGTCGACGTACGGGATGCCGACCCCCTGCTGCCCCTCGGTCGCCCACGGCGCGAACAACCGGCCCGACCAGCGCAGCACGCCGACCAGACCCCGCAACCGCATCGGCCGTACGGTGATCAGGTAGTCCCCCGGCAGGTAGGCCCCCGAGTGCGAGCCGGCCCCGACGTAGACCACCGGGTGCCGCCCGTCGACCAGGGCCAGGTCCGGGTCGTCCCACCGCCGTCGCAGGTCGTCCCCGGTCTCGTCGTGGGCCGAGAAGACCACCCAGCGCGGCGCGGGCAACCCGTCGGTCCCGGTGCCGCCGGTGCCGTCGAGATAGACGGTCACCTGCTCCCAGTCGGCCTCGTGCTCGTTGACCCCGCCGAACGCCGACCGCCAGTTGTTGAAGCTGTAGAAGTACCAGTACTGGCAGACGATCCACGGGTCGTCCCGCAGCACCCGGCCGTAATAGACGGGCTTGTCCGGCTCGAGGTGGTCGCGCTGCAGCAGCCACGAGCGGGCCGCGCTGCCACCGGGCACACTCCCCCGGAACAGCAGCGAGACCTTGTTGGCGGTGTCGATGAACCGTGCGGTGAGCCCGACCGAGGCCAGCCGGCTGGCCCGCCGCAGGTGCGAGGGCCTTTCCCGCAGCGGGATGTGAGCCGCCCCGAGCTGCCCGCGGCCGTTGCCGATGCCCGAGAGCGACAGTTGGAGCCCCTGCCCGGCCCCGCCCGCCGCGGCCAGCCCGTCCAGGGTCAGCCCGCCCGGCGCGACCTGCTCGACCGGGCTCTCCCCGGCCTCCAGCCGCCACAGCCCGGCCCGGTCGACGTACCGCTCGGCCGACACCGGGAAGAAGTACTCCCCCTGCGTGAACCGCGCGACCGGCTCGTACGCGCGCAGCAGCCGCAGCTCGTCCTCGGTCCCCACCTGGGCAAACTACCGTGCCCGGTTCAGAGGAGCTGAGTCACCGCCGCCAGGAACGCGTCCGGCTCCTCGATCTGGGCGAAATGGCCGCTGTTCTCGAGGATCGTGAGCCGGGAGTCAGGGATGCCGGCGTGCAGCATCTCGGCCCAGACCGGGCCGCAGATGAAGTCGTGGCGGCCGGTCACGATCACGGTCCTGGCCGTGATGCCGGGCAGATCGGGTCGATAGTCGATCGTCGAGTCGTCGAAGTCGGTGAGCCACGAGCGGATCGCCTGCCGCAGCGGCTCGAACTCGGCCCGGCGGCCCCAGAAGTCGGCGAAATAGACCGGCAGCGCGGCCCGCAGCACGGCCGACTTGGCGTCGGCGGTGGTCGCCGCGCCGAAGCCGTTCAGCGCCGCCATCACGTCGGCCACCTCGGGGATGTCGGAGTGCCGTCGCACGTACGCCTCGGCCGCGGCCTGCTCGGCCGCCCAGAACTCGGCGTCGGTGGTCGGCGACGTGCTGTAGAGGGCCAGTCCCGCCGTCCGCTCGGGGTAGCGCAGGGCGAACCGCTGCGCCACGAACCCGCCGTGCGAGTGGCCCAGTACGTGCACCCGCTGCTCGCCGAGGTGCTCGACCGTGGCCTGCAGGAAGTCGACGTACGTGTCCACATAGGTCGCTCCGGCCGGGAGCGGGCCCGATCCGCCCGTACCCACGGGTTCGAGATACACCATCGTGAAGTGCTGCTCGAGGCGTTCCGAGCGCAGGTACGAGTACTCGACGCCGGGGCCGCCGGAGTGCGCGATCATCACCGGCCCCCGGCCGGCCACGTGGTAGGCCTGCCGGGTGCCGCGGAAGACGAAACTCATGAGAGGGCGGCCCGGGGCTCGGAGAGCTGACCTCGCGCGTACTCGGCGGCGAAGGCGGCCGGGCCCAGCGCCTCGGCGGCCGCAGCCCGCACGGCGGCCAGGTCGGCGGCGTCGTCGGGGTCGGGCACCTGGCCCAGTTCGGCGAACGCCATGTAGGTCACGCCGGCCAGCCGGGCGGCCCGGGCGAAGTCGTTCTCGGCCGCCGCGAGCGCGGCCGCGGCCAGGCACACGTACGGGACGAAGTCTTTCCACCCGTGGCCGAACACTCGCTCGCGACTCTCGTCGAACAGGCGGCGGGCCTCGTCGAGGTGACCGAGCTTGAGCTCGACGAACGCCAGGTTGTGATATTCGGCGTTGACCTGGACCGGCTGGCCGAGCTCCTCGTTGAGAGCGATGCTGGCCCGGTAGAGGTCGCGGGCGCGGGTCAGATCGCCCGACATGCGGGCCACCGCGGCCAGCACGTGCCGGGGCCGTTCCTCGAGCCGCCGGTCGCCGGAACGCTCGGCCACCTCCAGCGCCGTCCAGGCCCGGGCCTCGCCGGTGGTCAGGTCGCCCTCGCGGATGGCCACCCGGGCCAGGCTGTAGCGGGCCTCGACCTCGCCCGCGGGGTCGCCCGCGGCCCGGGCCCGTTCGATCTCGGCCTCGCTCATGGCCACCACGGCGTCGGTCTCGCCCCGCCGGAAGGCCGAGCGCACCCGGTCGCTGAAGCTCATCGGATCACCGTAACCCCGGCCGGTTGACGATTTGTTTACTGGCCGTCCGGGCAGAATGCATTGCCTGCCGCATGATCATCCCGAACGCCGTAGCAGGATGGGGGCATGGTCGAGATCATCGGGCGGGACGAGCTGATCAGCGCCCTCGACGCGCTGATCGGCGCGGCCGTCGACGGCCAGGGAGCGGCGGTCGTCCTGCGGGGCGAGGCCGGCATCGGCAAGACCGTTCTGCTCGAGCACGCGGTGCGGGCCGGGCGCGAACGCGGCCTGCGCGTGCTGAGTGTCACCGGGGTGCAGGCCGAGGGCGAGATCCCGTACGCCGGCCTGGACCAACTGCTCCGTCCGGTGCGCTCCGTGGCGGCCGCGGTCGAGTCGCCGTACCGCCGTGCCGTCGAGGTTCTCGGCCTGCTCGGCGATTCGGGCGAGGCGGTGCTGCTGGCCGTCGAGGACGCGCACTGGCTGGACGCCGAGACCTGGGAGACGCTGACGTTCCTGGGCCGCCGCGTCGGGTCCGACCGGATCGCCCTGGTCATGGCCGTGCGCGACGGCGAGGACATCGACCTGCGGCTGGCCGCGGCCGGGCTGCCCGAACTGCGGCTCGAACCGCTGCCCGACGCCGACGCCGGCGCCCTGCTCGACCGCACCGCACCCGGCCTGGTCCCGCCCCTGCGGGCGCGGGTGCTGGACGAGGCGGCCGGCAACCCGCTCGGCGTGGTCGAGCTCGGCTCGGCCGCG
Source organism: Paractinoplanes aksuensis (assembly GCF_024137025.1). GTDB lineage: Bacteria > Actinomycetota > Actinomycetes > Mycobacteriales > Micromonosporaceae > Actinoplanes > Actinoplanes aksuensis. The sequence goes on along the minus strand of NZ_JAMYJR010000050.1, from coordinate 23,924 downwards.
GCCCGTTCCGGCAGCTCGGCCCTGCTGCCGTCGTCGCTGCCGCTGAGCACCCGGGTCGAGCGGACCTTCGCCGGCCTGGTCGCCGAACTGCCGCCACTGACCCGGCAGCTGCTGCTGATCGCCGCGCTCAACGACGGCAGCAACCTCGACGAGATCCGGGCCGCCGGGGCCGTCCTGACCGGGGCCGAGGTGCCCACCGAGGCGATCCAGCCCGCGGTGACGTCGCGGCTGGTCACCGTCGACGAGCAGTACGAGGTGCGGTTCCGGCACCCCCTGCTGCGCTCGGCCCTGCGCCAGCAGGCGGCCCCGGGCGACCGCCGCCGGGTGCACGAGGCGCTGGCCGCGGTGCTGGCGGACAGCCCGGCCCGGCGGCTCTGGCACCGGGCGTCGGCCGTCCCCGGCCGCGACGAAGCCCTGGCCCGGGAGCTGACCGCGGTCGCCGCCGACGCCATGCAACGGCACACGGTCGCCTTCGCGCTGGCCGCGGCCAACCGGGCCGTCCAGCTCAGCGAGGATCCGGCGGCGCGGGCGCGGCGGCAGATCTGGGCCGTGCACGCGGCCCACGAGCAGGGCGACCCGGACACCGCGCGGCGGATCCTGGCCGAGATCGACGACCAGGATCTGCGCCCGGCCGACCGGGTGCGAGTGGTCTTCATGCGCGACCACTACTTCCCCGGCGCCAGCAGCGGACCGGAGCGGCTGCTGAGCTACGCCGGGATGATCCGCACGATGCACGAGGGCGGCGACCACGAGGCCGCGACTCAAGCCATGTGCGACGTCGCGCTCGGTGTGTACTACAGCAACGCGCCCGCGCACGTCCGCGACCAGCTCGTCGAGGCCACCCTCGCGCTCGGCCTGGACGAGGACGACCCGCGGCTGACCGGCATCCTCGGGCAGATCGCACCGGTCGAGCACGGTGCGGCGGCGGTGGAGCGGCTGCGGCAGTTGTTGCTGCGCACGGACATCCCGCCGACGTGGCGGGCCGACCTGACCGTGGCCGCCTGGGCCGTCGGCGCGTTCGACGTCGCCGCCGCCCTGGGTCTGTCCAGCGTGGCCGACCTGCGCCGGCAGGGCCGGATCGGCACGCTGTCGGTCTCGCTCAGCGCGGCCGCCGCGGCCCACGCCTCGCTCGGCGACACCCGCTCGGCCCTGCCGCTGGCCGCCGAGAGCATCGCGCTGGCGACCGAGATCGGCCAGCGGACCTGGGTGCTGGGCGGCCACCTGATCACGGCCCAGGCCGAGGCGCTGCGCGGTGAGACCGACTCGGCCCGGCGCCGGGCCGACGCGGCCGAGCAGGCGCTGAGCGCGGCCCGGCGGTTCCCGATGCTGGCCCTCGTGCAGCGCGCGCGGGGACTGGCGGCGCTGGCCGAGGGGCACGCCGAGGACGCGTTCCGGCAGTTCATGCGCGTGTTCGACCCGGCCGACACGATGTACTTCCCGAACCAGCAGCTGCACCTGCTGGGACACCTGGCCGAGGCCGCGGTGCTCGGCGGGCTGCTGGAGGAGCTGCGGCCGGTGGCCGACGCTATGGAACCGGTGGCCGAGCGCAGCCAGTCGCCGGCCCTGCGGGTCGGGTACGGCTACGCCCGGGCCGTGCTCACCGGCGACTACGAGAAGGCGCTGGCCGACGACCTGACCGCGTGGCCGTTCGACCGGGCCCGCTTGCAACTGACGTACGGGTCGGCCCTGCGCCGCGCCTACAAGATCACCGAGAGCCGGCCGCTGCTGCGCGAGGCCGCCACCACGTTCGACACGCTCGGCGCCACCCCGTGGGCCGACCGGGCCCGGGCCGAGCTGCGGGCCACCGGCGAGACCCGGCGCCGGCCGATGGACGCCCTGGACGCGCTGACCCCGCAGGAGCAGCAGATCGCCCGGCTGGCCGCCGACGGCCTGAGCAACCGCGAGATCGGCGAGCGGCTGTTCCTCTCCCCGCGCACGGTCAGCACCCACCTGTACCGGATCTATCCCAAGGTCAACGTACGGTCGAGGGCTGAACTGGCCCGGATCCTCGTGTCGTCCGGCGCGGCCTGATCACAGGGTCAGGACGACGCGGCCGGCGGTGGCCGGGTTCTCGACCAGTTCGTGGGCGCGGACGATCTCGTCCAGCGGCAGCTCGGCGGCGATCGGGTAGCGCAGGTCGCCCGCCGTGAGCGCGGCGGTCAGGTCGCGGGCGGCCAGGTCGTTGGCGGCCTCGGGGAAGTCGTCGTTGCTGAGGAAGCGGACGGTGATGTTCTTGAAGGCCAGCGGCCAGTACGGGACGCGGGGCTGGGCCTCGGCAGTGGCATAGGTGGCGATCACTCCGCCGTACGCCAGAAGCTTCTCATCGAGGTCGACGTTGCGGTCGAAGGCGAGTTCGGCGATGCGGTCGACGGGGTCGCCGACGGCCTGGCCGAGGTCCTCGGTGGAGACGTCGACGACCTGGTGGGCGCCGGTGGCCCGGGCCGCCTCGACCTGGTCCGGGTGGCGGACAGTGGCGATGACGGTGGCGCCGCCACGGCGGGCGACGGCGATGGCGGCCCGGCCGACCGCGCCCAGGGCGCCGGTGACCAGGACCCGCTTCCCGGTCACCGGGCCGTCGGCGAGGATCGCGCGGTGACCGGTGATGCCCGGGATGCCGAGGCCGGCCGCCTGCGCCCACGGGACCTCGGCGGGCAGGGGCACGGCGTGGGCGGCGGGGACGACGGTGTACTCGGCGGCCGTGCCGAACGGGCGGTAGGACTGGGCGAGGTAGACCCAGACGCGCTCGCCGACACGGGCGGCGTCGACGCCCGGGCCGACCGCGTCGACCACGCCGGCGCCGTCGCCGTGCGGGACGACCCGGGGGTAGGGCATGGTCGAGCCCCACCAGCCCTGACGTTTGCCGATGTCACCGACATGGATGCCGGAGGCGTGGAGGCGTACGCGAAGCTCGCCCGGACCCGGCGAAGGGACGGGCAACTCGCCGACGCGCAGCACCTCGGCCGCCGGGCCCTGCTTGTCGTACCAGGCGGCGCGCATCATCGGGTCGTCCCCTCCTCGGCGCTGACGAGTTCGGCGATGGCGGCGAAGAAGGCGGCGATGCCCGGGCGGTTCGCGCCCTTGGCCCGGGAGGCGGCGAACGCTTCCGGGCTCTCCCAGAGGACGAAGTCGAGCCACTCGTGGTCGGGCAGTCGCACCAGGTGGGCGTCGAGGAAGCCGGCCCGGTCGGCCCGGAAGTCGGCGAGCATGGCGGGGCGCGCTCGCAGCAGATCCGCCTCGCGGGCGGGGTCGACCCGGAAGCGGGTCAGTTCGACGGTAGGCATGCCGCTACAATATGGTCCAACTAATGGACTGTCCAGACTTTGGACTATGACGGGAGTTACATGGGACGCAGCGCACGACCGGCCGACCTCGGCATGCTGGCCGCCCGGCTGCTGTTCGGGCTGCAGGGCGAGTTGTTCCGGATCAGCGCGGAACACGGCTTCGGCGACCTGCGCCCGCAGCACGGCGCGGTGCTGGCCCACCTCGACGAGGACGGGCTGCGCCAGAACGACCTGACCCGGCTGGCCGGCCGCAACAAACAGACCATCGGGGCGATCCTCGACGAACTGCAGAAATTGGGGTACGTCGAGCGGGTCCCCGATCCGGCCGACCGCCGCGCCAAGCTGATCATGCCGACCGAGCGCGGTCTGGCCCTCATGCGCCTGTCCGACCAGATCGTGGCCGAAATCGAGAATCGATACTCGAAAATCGTCGGCCGCGACGACTACGACACGTTCCTGCGGACGTTGCGCGCGATCACCGGTTCAGAAGATCAGCCAGTACGGCGGCCTCGCTGATCGTGACGTCCTTGCTCGCGGTGTTCGGGCGACGGGGCCACGTTCTTGCACCATTCGTCGAGCGCGGCCCGCTCCTTGGTCATGCCCCGCGGCCACAACCGGTCGACCAGCACCCGCTGTGAACCGGGGTCGACCGGCACGTCGTACACCCGTCCGAAACTTACCCGCATAGTCCCTCCCCTACCCTCATCCTGGCCCCGACGGCGCGACGTGCCGCTCTAGGCGAGAATGTGCGTGCACGGATGTGCCCGAACTGAGGAAGGACTTGTCTTGGCCGGTGGACTCGTAGCCCTGCTGGATGACGTGGCGGTGCTGGCTCGCGCCGCCGCCGCGTCGGTCGACGACATCGGGGCGGCGGCCGCGAAAGCCGGGGCCAAGGCCGCCGGCGTGGTCATCGACGACGCCGCGGTCACCCCCCAGTACGTGCGCAACCTGGCGGCCGAGCGGGAACTCCCGATCATCAAGCGCATCGCGATCGGGTCGCTCCGCAACAAATTCCTGATCATCCTGCCTGCGATCCTGCTGCTCAGCCAGTTCGTGCCGTGGCTGCTCACCCCGATCCTGATGCTGGGCGGCGCCTACCTCTGCTACGAGGGCGCCGAGAAGGTCTGGGCCAAGATCGCCCACCACGACGCCCACGCCGCCGACGAGAAGGCCCCCGACGAGAAGACGCTGATCGGCGGGGCCGTCCGCACCGACCTGATCCTGTCGGCCGAGATCATGGTGATCACGCTCAACGAGGTCATCGACGAGCCGTTCTGGTCACGCCTGGCCATCCTGGCCGTGGTCGCCCTGGTCATGACGGTGGTCGTGTACGGCGCGGTCGGCCTGATCGTGAAGATGGACGACGCCGGGCTGCGCCTCTCGGAGCTCAGCGGGCCGATCGCCGGCTTCGGCCGCGGCCTGGTCAAGGCCATGCCCATCGTGCTGACCGGCCTCACCATCATCGGCACGGCGGCCATGCTCTGGGTCGGCGGCCACATCCTGCTGGTCGGCACCGATGAGCTGGGCTGGCATTTCCTGTACGAGCAGGTGCACCACCTCGAGGAGGCGGCGCACGACGCCACGGGGGCCCTCGGCGGCCTGATCGGCTGGCTGGTCAACACGGTGGCCAGCGCCATTCTGGGGTTGATCGTGGGTGCGCTGGTCGTGGTCGTGCTGACCTACACGATCCACCGCCGCAAGGGCGACCACGGCTCCGACAGCCACGAGGCGGCGCCTGGTTCCTCTGCCTCGGCCGGCGCCACTCCCGCTCCCACCGCCAGCACCGCTCCCACCGCCAGCACCGCTCCCACCGCCAGCGCCGCTTCCGCAGCCGGGACGCCGGGATCGGCCGATGCCGACGCGCCGCCGGCTGCTCGGGCCGCCACGGACGAGCCGGCAGGCGGAGCGGCGGGCACCGCCAAGCCCGGGCGCGAGACCAGCACCGACTCACACTGACGACTCCCGGGACCGCCGAGCCACCGTGCCCGGCGGTCCCACCCCGTCGGCGGTTCGTGCCCGGCCGAACCAGCCGGGCCCCACCGCGCGTACGGTCTCAGCGCGGTGTCGGTGTGTCGAGTTGGTCGATGACGGCGGGTAGGTCGGGGAACGTCTCGATCGTCGCGGCGACCAGGGTCGGGTCGAATTCCTCCAGGCGGCGGACGCCGCTCTGCAGGCAGGCGACGAAGCGGATGCCCGCGCCGCCGGCGGCCACCGCGTCGCCCGGCGAGTCACCGACGTAGACACAGTCGCCGGGCGCGAACCCGGTCTCGGCGAGCAGTTCGTCGAAGGCGCGCGGATCCGGCTTGCGGTAGCGGGAGTTGCCCTGGTGGTAGGCGCCGCTCACCCGCCCGGCGAGCACGTGGTCCGGGGCCAGCATGTGCGCGATCTCCGCTTCGGCCCGCGAGGTCAGCAGCAGCACCGTCCGCCCGGCCAGCACCACTTTGTCGAGCGCGGCGAGGTTCTCCGGTGGGATGACATCGAGTCGCCCGTCGGCCAGGTACTCCTGATGGACCGATGGGAACAACTCGGCGAACCGCTCCAGGTCGACACCTGGCGCCCGGGCCGGCATGGCGTCCAGCAACACCTCACCCCAGGTGGCCTTGTGCACCGCCCGCGACATCGGTGGCCGCCCCATCCGCGCCAGCACATCGTTCACGAGATCGAACGAGCCCGCCTCGGTCAGGCAGAGCGTGTCGTCCACATCGACGATCACCGCACGAATCACGGTTGCGCCCCGGCGCCGTCCAACCGCAACAGCGTCTCCTCGATCTCGGCCCGCCGCCCGTTCGCGTACCCGACGTCCGTACCGGTGATCACAAATCCCGCCCTTTGAAGAACGATAATCGATCCTCGATTATCGCTGGCCGCCCGAGCGAACAGCGGCCGGCCGGGAACCAGGTCCAGGAGCAGCCTCAACGCCCGCCCAGCGATGCCCTGTCCCCAGTACGAGCGGTCGATCCAATACGTGACCTCGGTTTCCCCCTCGATCACGAACGCGGCGATGCTGCCGACCAGCCGCCCGTCAAGAGTGACCACCCGATTGGTCACGTCGGCCCGCGCCCTGATCTTCGCCATGTGCGCATCGAACGCGGCCCGGTCACTGGGATCGTCAGCCGTGAAGGCCGCCATCCGCACCGACTCCGGATCCCGCATCAGCTCGAACAAGGCGTCCATGTCGCCGTCCTCGATCCGCCGTAGAGCCACCGAACCCATGACTTCCCCCAAGTCAGCCTCGGCTCAGCACCCGATCCGGCATCGGGCCCACTCAGCGATGCGCTGCACGATCCAGCCGTCCACCGGCCGAGCCAACTGCGCACGGTACCGCCACAACCCCGGCGGCGCGGGGTCCCGACGCAGCAGATGCGTGAGGTCGCCCGGCACTTCGCTGTCGAACGTGCCGGTCACCAGCCCTCCGATCCGCTCCACATCGTCCGGATCAACCTGGACATCCTTGGCCCCGGTGATCGCCGGCACGGGCCGATCGATGGCGGCCAGGTCGTCCCGCGGATCGTGAACCAGGTACTCCCGAAGCCACAGATCGGTGAGCCGCGACCGCGGCATCCGCTCGTGCCGCACCGCAGTCGACCGCCGAGCTGACATTCTCGATTGCGGGAATCAATGACGGCGGCAAGATCGTCGAAGCCGTACTGCACCCGATCCGCCTGCGAATCGTCCACGCGCTGATCGATCGCGAACTGACCGCACGCCGGCTGACCGCCGAGCTCAGCGACATCCCCCAAGCGTCGCTCTACCGCCACCTGGCCCGCTTGGTCGACGCCGGCGTAGTTCGCGTCACCCGCGAGGATCAGGTCCGCGGCGGAACCCAACGCACCTACACAACGGTCGATTCAGCCGTAACCGTCGGCCCCGACGCTTTTCCCGGCGCCTCCCTCGACGACCACCAGCGCTACTTCGCCGCCTTCGCCGGAGCCCTGGTAGGCGGCGCGGTTGTAGAGGCCGGGCGCCCGCCGTTCCCCCAGCACGCGCGCCCGAATCGCTCCCCAGAACGACCCGACCCCGACAGGCGGCGCGACTCACCGGGCGGAGCCGGGAAGACGGCGCTCGGGCGTTCAGCGGGAAGGGACGACGCGCCAGGCCAGAAGGCCGGCGATGGCCAGCATGACGGCGGCGATCACCGAGGTGCTTTGCATGGCGTGGCTGAAGGCCTCCTGGGCGGCGGCCACCTCGGTGCTGGCGGAGACGGCGGTAGCCAAGGAATCGGTAATCGATTGTCGAGCGGCCTCCGGCAGCGCGGACAGGTCGGGCAGGGCGGCGCGGTACAGCACTGTGTGCAGCGTGCCCAGCAGAGCGATGCCGAGGGCGACCCCCAACTCGTACGCCATTTCGGAGATCGCCGAGGCCGAGCCCGCCCGCTCCGGGGGTACGGAGGCCAGCACCGCGTCCGTGGCGGCGGTGAAGGCCAAACCGACCCCGAAACCGATGATCACCAGCCCGACGGCGAGCACCAGGTAGCCGTCGCGGCCCTCACCGACGGCCAGAATCGCCAGGCCGGCCGACGCGACCAGCAGCGACAGGCCCAGCGCCCGCCCGACGCCGAGCCGGGTCATCGCGCGCACGGCCACCACCACGACCGCGATCGAGGCCAATGTCAACGGCAGTTCGCGCAGGCCGGCCTGGAGCGGCGAGTATTCGCGGACGAGCTGCAGGTATTGCGAGAAGAAGAACAGCAGACCGCTGAACGCGAAGATGGCGATGACGCTGGCCAGGATCGTCCCGCTGAAGGCCGGGCGGGCGAACAGAGTGACGTCGACCAGCGGGGACTTCAAAGTGCGCTGGCGCCGCACGAACCACAGCACCGCGCCGATGCCCAGGGCCGCCACGAGTACGCCGACTCTATCGATTCCCGATTGGGCCGTGTGCTTGATGGCCCAGACGAACGGCACGACCGCGGCCACCGACAGCAGCGCGCTCAGCGGGTCGAAGCGGCCCGGCGCCGGATCGCGTGACTCGGGCACCAGGGCGGCCACCGTGACCAGCACCAACAGGATGATCGGAACGTTGATCAGGAACACCGAGCCCCACCAGAAATGCTCCAGCAGCGCGCCGCCGACCAGCGGGCCGAGCGCGGCCCCACCCGAGGCGCCGGCCGACCAGACCGCGATGGCCCGGGTGCGCAGCTTCGGCTCGGGGAACATATTGCGTACGAGGGAAAGGGTGGACGGCATCAGCGTCGCCCCCGCCACGCCGAGCAGGGCCCGCGCCGCGATGAGCCACCCGGGGCCGGGCGCGAAGGCGGCGAGCAGTGACGCCGCGCCGAAGCCGACGACACCGATCAGCAGCAGACGCTTGCGGCCGATCCGATCGGCCAGGGTGCCCATGCTGATCAGCAGGCCGGCCAGCGCGAACGAGTAGACGTCGCCGATCCAGAGCAGCTGGGTGCTGGTCGGGGCCAGATCGGCCATGAGGGCCGGAACCGCCAGAGCCAGCACCGTGCCGTCGACGGCCAGCAGCGTGACGGCCAGGGTGAGCGCGCCCAGGGCGGCCCACCGCCGAGCGCCCACTCGCGTATCGATCAGCGATTCCATGCGAGCCAGGTTACCGACCATCTGGTCGGCGCAACAGACCAAATGGTCGGCAACTACAGTGATGTGCCTGACCACCACCGAGAGGACAGCCATGCGCGATGCCGGCCGGACGCGACGCACGGTGCTCGACGCCGCCGCCCGCACGGTCGCGGTCAAGGGCACGGCGGTGAGCCTGGATGCTGTAGCAAAAGCGGCCGGAGTGTCGAAGAGCGGCTTGCTGCACCACTTCCCGTCCCGCGACGAGCTGTTCCTGGCCCTGGCCCAGGATCTGGCCGAGCAGTTCGTCGCCGCGGTGCAAGCAGCCGTCGACCCGCGCGACCACGCCGCCGGCCGCCTGGTGCGCGGCTACATCAACGCCACCTTCAACGAGATCGCCCACGGCGTCTCGGCCCCCGAACAGGTGATGCTGGCCGGCGCCCTGTCCTCCGTGCCCGGCGTCGACCGTGTCCTGCGCGAGCACACGGACCGCTGGGAGAAAGCGTTCGAGGCCGACGGCCTGCACCCCGACCGCGTCCTGCTCATAATCCGAGCCGCCGACGGCGCCACCGTAGCCGCGATCTACGAGGGCGGCGCCAACCCCGAAGAGCTGCAGCACACCCGAGAGCTGCTCCTACGCCTGAGCCATGGCGAGGGCGGCCTCTGAAGCCACAGCGCCAGCTCCTCCGACGCACCGCCGAACAGGCCGTTGAGCAGCCTTTCGTCTGCATCGGCGCGGCATGCCCCCGACCCACCACCCAGCCGACCACGGCCTGGCCGTGCTCAAGCACCGCCCCTAACCCGCATCACCCCGGCATCCCCCGCGCCCACCACAGCCCGGGGCGTGCTCGAGCGCCGCCCTCACCCGCATCGCCGCTACATCCCCGATCCACCGCCGAGCGCAGCGGCATACCCAGCGAACGCACAGCGACGGACAGGGTTTGATCCGGATGTCACCGGGAATAGGGGGCGCGTCCGGCGGCCCCCGAAGTTAACCGAGGTAGCGATGTCCCTGGAGTACCGCATCGAGCGTGACGGCGACCGCGTGACCGTGATCCCCGAGGGCGACATCAGCCTCGAGACGGTCGACGTGCTGCGGGAAGTCCTGCGCGGCATTGTGGACAGTCAGAACGCCGCGTTCATCGACATCGACATGCACGCCGTGACGTTCCTCGACTCCAGCGGCATCGGCGTGCTCATCGCGGCCCAGCGCCTCGCGGCCAGCCGTGGCAGCGCGCTGATGCTGCGCGAGCCGACGCCCATGGTGCGCATGGTGCTGGAAATCGCCCACCTCGACGGCTTGCTGGTCCAGGACACCGTCGCGTCACACCGGACAGGGGAAGCATCATGACCGACCAGAACCTCGACCGCGACCCCGACGAGGAAATCGGCGACGCCCCACCCGAGGCCGCCGAAACCGGATCCGGTGACGGCGACCACCTCGAAGAACACGACTTAGCCGACTCGTCCCAGGACACGGACGTCTAGCGAGCTGGCGACCGTCCGGCGGCGCTGCGGAGAAATCGTCCGGCTCACCAGTCGTGCACGGAGCCGTCGAGTCGGCGCGCGACGGGCAGGTACTTGGGGTCGTACGGGAAGCGGGCGGCGACCTCGTCGTCGTATTCGATGCCCAAACCGGGCTCCTCCGACGGGTACAGCATGCCGTTCTCGAGCCGGGGCGTGCCGCGGAAGACCTCGTACGTCTCGGGGTTGTGACCCATGTGCTCCTGAATGCCGAAGTTGGGCACCGAGATGTCGACGGCCACCGCGGCCGCGGTCGTGACCGGCGAGAGATCGGTGGCACCGTGCGAGCCTGTGCGCACGTGATACAGCGCGGCCAGGTCGAAGATGCGGCGCAGATGTGTAATACCGCCTGCGTGTACGACAGTCGTACGAACGAAATCGATCAGCTGCTCGGTGATCAGCGTCTGCACGTCCCAGATCGAGTTGAGCACCTCGCCCGTGGCGATCGGTGTGATCGTGTGCTGCCGGATCAGCCGGAACGCCTCCTGGTTCTCGGCCGGCGTCGGGTCCTCCATCCAGAACAGCCGCAGCTCCTCGACGCTCTTGCCGAACCGGGCGGCCTCGATCGGGGTCAGCCGGTGGTGCACGTCGTGCAGCAGGTGGATGCCGAAGCCGAACTCCTCACGCACCTTGGCCAGGTAGGCCGGCGCGAAGTCGAGGTAGGCCTCGGTGCTCCACGCCTGCTCATCGGGAAGATTCGTGGCCGCCGGCTCGTAGAAGGCGCCCTTGCGCACCCCGTAACTGCCGCTCAGCCCCGGCACCGCGGCCTGGGCCCGGATAGCTTGAAAACCCTTTTCCTGGTACGCCGCCACGTCATCGATCAGCGATTCGATGTCGCTGCCGCTGGCGTGGCAATAGACCAGCACGCCGTCCCGGGAGCGCCCGCCGAGCAGCTGATAGACCGGCAGCCCGGCCACCTTGCCCTTGATGTCCCACAGCGCGACGTCCACGGCCGCGATCGCCGTCATGGTGACCGGCCCGCGCCGCCAGTAGGCGCCCTTGTAGAGGTACTGCCAGGTGTCCTCGATGCGGGCCGGGTCGCGCCCGATCAGCAGCGGTGCCAGGTGCTCCTCGAGATAAGCGGCCACGGCCAGCTCACGCCCGTTGAGGGTCGCGTCGCCGAGCCCGGTCACCCCGTCCGAGGTGGTGATCCGCAGGGTCACGAAGTTACGCCCCGGCGACGTCACCAGAACCTCGACGCGGTCGATCGTGGCCATCGGATCACTCCCTCGTTACGACCGGACGCCTTGTGTGCGGTTACTTGTATACAAGAGTCTGTCGTATAGAAAATCAAGGCCCTATGCTTGCCCCCGTGGCAGGCAAGAATCGGCAGACCGTCTATGCGACGCTGCGGCGCAAGGTGCTCACCATGGAGCTGCCGCCCGGCGCGTCCCTCAGCGAGAACGAGCTGGCGGCGGCCCTGGGCGTGTCCCGGACTCCCGTACGGGAAAGCTTGATCCTGCTGGCCGAGGAGGGCCTGGTCCAGGTCTTCCCCAAGGTCGGCTCGTTCGTCTCAAGGGTCGACCCGGTCCGCGTGGCCGACGCCCAGTTCCTGCGTGAGGCGGTCGAGCTGACCGCGCTCGACGACCTGCCCGTGGTGCTCGACCCGGACCTGTTGGCCGAGCTCGGCGACAACCTGCGGCGTCAGGATCAGCCCGGCATCGACCTCGAGGACTTCTTCGCCCTGGACGAGGAGTTCCACCTCGGCCTGCTCAAACTGAGCGGCCACGGCGCGGCCTGGGCCACCGTCAGCAACGCCAAGGGCCACCTCGACCGCGCCCGCCGGCTGGGCCTGCACGACGCCACCCCGCCGGCGGTCAACGCCGGCCAGCACCGGGCCATTTTCGACGCCGTCCGCGCGGGCGACATCACCGAGGCCCGCTCAGCCATGCGCACCCACCTACGCGCGGTCTTCGACGACGTCGAACGCATCCGCGAGAGCAACCCCGAGCTCTTCGCCTCGAACGACGGCTCCACCCCGGTCCGCCGCAACGTGGTCGTCTGGGATTGACCCGCTCGTCTGGCCAAATCCGGTCCGCCGCAACGTCGTCGCCTGGGACTGACCGGCGCGCTAGGCCAGGAACCCGCCGTCTACAGGCAGGACCACGCCGCTGATGTGGCTGGCGCGGTCGCTCAGTAGGAACGATGCTGTGGCGCCGACCTCGGCGCCGGTGCCGGCCTTGCGGAGCGGGGTGGCGGCGATGCGGGCCTCCACGCCGCCGGGGATGGCCCGGCGGGTGGCGTCGAGCATCGGGCTCTCGGTCGGGCCGGGGGCTATCGCGTTCACGCGGATGCCGCGGGGGCCGAAGTCGTGGGCCGCGGTGCGGGTCAGGCCGATCACCGCGTGCTTGGTGGCCTGGTAGGCGCCCATTCCGGAGCTTCCCCGGAGGCCGCCGATGCTGCTGGTGTTCACGATCGAGCCGCCGCGCATGACGCGGGCCTGTTCGCGCAGGCAGAGCCAGACGCCTTTGACGTTCACCGCGAAGATGCGGTCGAAGTCCTCCTCCGAGACCTCGTCGAGGGGGCCGCCCTGGGTGGTGGCCGCGTTGTTGACGGCGCCGTCGAGGCGGCCGAAACGGTCGACCGTGGCCGCCACGAATCGGGCCACGTCGGCCGCCTTCGTGACGTCGCCGGTGGTGTACGCGACCTCGTAGTCGGCCAGTTCCTCGGTCAGTTCGGCCAATGGCGGCTCGGATCGGGCCACCAGCATCAGGCGGGCACCGTCGGCGGCCAGTACGCGCGCGGTGTCGGCGCCGATGCCGGCGCTCGCGCCGACGATGAGAACGACCCTGCCCACCAGTGCTGTCATGCTTGAGCATTCTGTCATACAGTCATACAATCTCGCCATGTCGGATCAACAGCTGGCGACGGCGCAGCCGGAGGACTTCGGCCGGCTGTTGCGGGGCGCCATCGACCTTCATGTGCACGGCCGGCCCGACCTCTCCCCCGGGCTGCCCAACCGCGGCAGCGACCTGGAAGTGGCTCGGCTGGCGCACGCCTACGGCCTGGCGGGCTGGGTGCTCAAGTCGCATCTGTGGGCGACCACCGACCGGGCCCGGGCGCTCCGCGAAGCCCTGGCCGACGAGGGCTTCACGGTCCACGGCAGCGTCACGCTCAACCCGCCCGTGGGCGGCCTCGAACCGGCCGTCGTCGAGCTGGCAGCTGCGCACGGCGCCCGGGTCGTCTTCCTGCCGACTTGGGGCAACGCCACCGACGTGGGTCGCGGCGGCTACATCTCGACCCTGCTCGGGCGTATCGCACCCTCGTTCGGCGAGTACGCCGACCGCACCGCGATCAGCCTGTGCGAGGCCGACGGCCGGCTGACCGGACGGGCCCGGGCCGTCATCGACGCGTGCCGGGGGCTCGGGCTGGCGCTGGCCACCGGGCACGCCTCGGTCGAGGAGAGCCGGGCCGTCGCCGCCTACTGCGCCGGCATCGGGCAACGCCTGCTCGTCACCCACCCGCTGCACTACACGACCGACCCGTCGATGCTGCGGGAATTCACGGCCATGGGCGCCTACCTCGAGTTCTGCAACGCGCCCCTGGTCCACCCGGACGCCCACCTGACCGTCCGCGACGTGCACGAGGCGTTGACCGCGGTCGGCGCGGAGCACGCGGTCCTGACCACCGACGTCTTCTCACGGTGGGTGCCGCCCGAGCCGGAATGCCTGCGCATGTTCGTCGAGCAGCTCGCCTATCTCGGCTGGTCCGACGATCAGATCGCCACGATGGTGTCCACCAACCCGCGAACCTTCCTGGGAGAGCCCGCTTGAGAATCGACGACGTCGACCCCGCGACCATGACCGGCGAGCAGCGGGCTCTGTATGACATCTATACGTCGGGCAAGCGCGTCGCGCCGAACAGCCCGTTCACGCTCGTCGGCCCGGACGGCCGGCTGCTCGGCCCGCCCGCGATCTGGATCATCAATCCGGCCTTCGGGCGGCCGCTGCAGCAAATCGGCAGTGCTGTCCGCTACGGCTCGCAGATACCAACGAGGGCGCGCGAGATCGCGATCCTGCTCGTCGGGCATCACCACAAAAGTGCTTTCGAGCTGTACGCCCATGAGCGCGCGGGCGCCGCGGCCGGGCTCACCGACGACGACCTGGCCGCGCTGGCCGACGGCAAGGAACCTGTCGGACTGTCCGACATCGAGGCGGTCGTCTTCCGCACGACCGTCCGCATCCTCGAGGCCGGCACGGTGACCGACGTCGAGTTCCGCGAGGCCGCCGCTCTGCTCACCGAGGAAGGGCTGCTCGAACTGACGACGATCGTCGGCTACTACAACATGGTCGCTTGGCAGCTGGCCGTCTTCGACGTGCAGCCACCGGCATGAACTGGCAGATCCAGATCCTCGAGTACGGCTACGTCGACCGTTTCCCGGCCAGCAACCTGTTCGCGGCCCAGCCCAACGAGGGCCACCGCCGGATGCCGTACTGCTTCGGGCTTGTCCGATCGCCGGACAGGTGCATCCTGGTCGACACCGGGTTCGCCGACGAGGCCGTCTACGAGCGGCTGACCCACAAGTACGGCGAGACGCGCTGGGCCCACCCGGTCGACGTGCTCGCCCGGGTCGGCGTCGCCCCCGAACAGGTCGACACGATCCTGTTGACCCACAACCACTTCGACCACGCCGGCTGTGTCGCCGACTTCCCGGAGGCACATGTCTACATCCAGCGCCGCGAGATCGACTCCTATGTGGCCGCTGCGGCCCGGCCGCGGCGCTTCGAGTTCCTGACCCGCTCGGGCCAGGCCGGCCTGCCCGAGCACCTCGCCGGGCGTACGGCAACGCTGGTCGACGGTTTCGCCGAGATCGCGCCCGGCCTCGAATTGCGCCCGGCCCATGACACGCACACCGCGGGCTCGCAGATAGTCGCCGTCACCGACGACGCGGACGGCACCTGGGTCTTCGCCGGCGACAACGTCTACAGCTACGAGAATCTGGAGGGTCTGCGCGGCGACGGCGTCTACGCCCCGATCGCGATGACCACCGGCAGCGCGGCCACCTGGCTCACGTTCGCCGACGAGATGCTGGCGGGCGTCGGCCACGACACCCGCCGCATCCTGCCGTTCCACGAGGCCGCCGTCTGGGACCGCTTCCCGTCCATTACGTTCGACGACGGCCTGCACGTCGCGGACGTCAACCCATGCTGACGGCCCGGCGACGTACGCCGCTGGGGATCAGAAGTTGACCTTGACTCCGGCGGTCTTGCAGGCGGCGTTGATGTCCTTGCCCGACTGCTCGTAGCCCTCGTTGTCGGTCGCGGTCACCGGGTCGGCCGCGGCCGCCGCCTCGGTCGACTTGGCCGCGAAGTCCTTGATGGCCGCCCCGACCTCGCTGTCGCTGCTCCCCGCCACCTTGGTCAGGTCGTCACCGAGCCCGGCCAGGATCTTCTTCATCTCGGCGGTGGGCATCTCGCCCTGGCTCGCCTTCATGACCTCGACCAGGTCGGCCGTCATCTTCTTGGCGGCCGCCGCGGCCTCCGTGCACAGCTTCTTGTCGTCCGGGGCCGGGCCGTCAGCGGGCGCAGCCGCTTCGTCGGTCGCGGCCGGGGCAGCCGCCGTGGTCGGCGCCGGAGCGGGCGCGGCCGTGGTGTCGTCGCCGCCACAGGCGGTCAGGGCCATCAGAGAAACGCCGATCAGCACGGCGGGGAGAACTCGCATTCGGATCACGGGCCGAGACAGTAATCAAAGCAAGACGACAAGATCAACCCCGTTCGGGCGGGGCGGACAGGGGCCGCGGCGGCCCGTACACTCTCGACCTCGTGAGACCTCCAACCCGTACGAGCCCCGTCGCCGCCCTCGCTGCCGCCGCCCTCTTTCTGGGCGCCTGCCAGGGCGATGACGCGGAGCAGCCGCCCGCCCAGCCCTCCGCTTCCCCCGCCGCGGCCGGCGCACCCGAGGCGGCCCGGGTCGGGGCGGCCGACAGCGCCTGCACGCTGCCGGTCACGTTCGGCACTGCCGAGGACTGGACGGCCAAGGCCGTGAAGATGGACGAGGACGACGAGCTGTTCGCCGCTCTGGCCCAGCGGGGCCCGATGACGATGGCCTGCGAGGTCGACGCCAAACCGGCCGGGCTGATCGGCTTCCTGCGGGTGTGGACCGGCAAGACCGCGGATCCCCGCGCCGGCCTGACCGCGTTCATCGGTGACCGAGCTCTCAAGCCGGTCTTCACCGAGGTCCAGATCGGCGGGCAGCCCGGGCTCGAGGTCGTCTACGAGCAGAAGAGCCAGCTCGACGACGAGTTGGAGCCCGAGCGGGCCTTCCTCGTGCCGACCGGGAAGGGCCTGGTCACCGTCTCGCTCGACAGCTTCGACAGCGGCGAGTACGAGGACATGCTCCCCGCCTACGAGCTGGCGAAGAGCAGCCTCAAAATCAACGGCTGACCGAATTTCCCGTACGCAGCCCGAAGCGCGCGAGGACGCGGGTCGCCACGGCGTAGGCGAGATGACCGGCCGGCCACTGCGTAACGTTGTGGCCGGACGGGTCGTGGTAGTAGTTGTGGCACCCCGAGTTCATGGCCGACGCGCTGCTCGCCAGCCGCCGGTCGACCCAGTCGATGAAGCGCCGCGTGGCGTCGGGTGACGTGTCGACGCTCGCGTGGCGGGCCCGTTCCATCCGGCGCACCGCCCCGACCATGACCTCGGCCTGGCGCTCGAGCTGCGCGATCACCGACACACCGCCGTTGGTGTTGGGCCCGTACAGAATGAAGAAGTTCGGGAAGCCGGGCACCGTGATTCCGAGGAACGCGCTGGCCCGCTCGCGCCACACGTCGTGGATGCTGCGCCCGTCGCGGCCCTTGACGTCCAGCCCGGCCAGGAACTTCGTGGGCTGGAAACCGGTGCTCAGGATCAGCACGTCGATGTCGCGCGTGGTGCCGGTCGAGTCGACCACCCCGGTCGGCGTCACCTTTGTCACCGCGTGCGGCACCAGTTCGACGTTGTCGCGGTTGAGCGCGGGATAGAACGTCGACGACAGCACCGGGCGCTTGCAACCCCACGGGTAGCCGGGTGTGACGGCGGCCCGCGTCTGCGGATCGCTGATGCTGCCGGCGATGAACCGCTCGCACACCGCGCGCATCCGGCGCTGGCGGCGGGACTTCACGTCGTACCCCTTGAACCGCTTGTTGCCTTGATGAAAGATCCGAGCCCGGTGTACGCGTTGCAACAGCGGAACGTTGCGGAACATCCACCGCTCGCGGGCCGTGTACTCGCGCTCGTTCTTCGGTTCGACCCAGCCCGGTTCGCGCTGGAAGACGTGGACCTGCCCGGCGACGGGCGCGATGGACGGGATGATCTGCACGGCGGTCGAGCCGGTGCCGACCACGGCGACGGACTTGCCGGTGAGGTCGTGCTCCTCCCAGCGCGAGGTGTGGAAGCACGGGCCGGCGAACGTGTCGAGGCCGGGCCACTCCGGGTAACGTGGCACGCTGAGCAGGCCCAGGGCCGAGATGACGACGTCGAACTCGTGGGTGTCACCGTCCGAGGTCGACAGCGTGTAGGTCGAAGTCGACTCTTCCCAGGCCAGATCGGTGACCCGCGTGTTGAGCCGCAGGTGCGGGGTCAGGCCGAACCGCTCGACCACGTGCTCGGCGTACGCCAGCAGCTCGGGCTGGGTCGCATGCGTGCGCTTCCAGTCGTACTTGAGGAACGAGAACGAGTACGCGTGCGAGTGCACGTCGACCTCGCAGCCCGGGTACCGGTTGTCGTACCAGGTGCCGCCGACGCCGGCCGACTGCTCGAAGATGACGAACTCGGCCCGGGTGCTCTTCTTCAGTTTCACCGCGGCCGCTATGCCGCCCAGGCCGGCGCCGATAATCGCTACCCGCATGCTCAGCTCGCCTGCGCGGAGGGCGCCGGGTAGTCGGCGGCGTTGAACACCCAGCCCTCCATGGCCGAGAAGTCGGCGCGGGGCGGGCTGAACACGTCGATCAGGTGGTTCGTGCCGGCGCTGACCGCCTCGCTGGTGTGCAGCGAGGGCGGCGGGATGACGGTGACCGACGGCGCGACGACCCGCTGGTGCTCGTCCTCGCGCCAGTTGGCCTTGTTGGTCGTCCACGGCCAGCGGATGTGGTGGATGTATTCGCCCTCGAGCACGATCGAGCACTGTTCGAAGTCGTCGTGCTTGTGCGGCGACATCTTCGACGGGTCGCGCGGGCCCTGCTTGGGGTCGATGAAGTTCACCATGAACGTCGTGCAGCGGTAGAGCCGGAACGGCGGGTTCTTCAACGGTTCGACGTTCAGGTCGTAGGTGCGGATGCGGTAGCCGCCGACCGGTTCGGGCCAGGGCTGGAAATCCGTGATGTTCTCATGCCTTTCCGCGTACGAGGCGGAGTTGGCGGCCAGGTCGGCGATGTCGGACGACCGCGTGGTCAGCAGGCGCAGCACCCGGCCCTGCCCGGTCACCGTGACCGTACTATCGCCGGGCGGTACGACAATCATCGTCTTGCCCGAGGCCGTGACCTCGCCGACGGTGGCGCTGAGCGTGTCGTCGGCCAGCAGCACCACGTACTCG
This sequence comes from Paractinoplanes aksuensis, assembly GCF_024137025.1. Classification (GTDB taxonomy): domain Bacteria; phylum Actinomycetota; class Actinomycetes; order Mycobacteriales; family Micromonosporaceae; genus Actinoplanes; species Actinoplanes aksuensis. The sequence continues at coordinate 5,086 of NZ_JAMYJR010000050.1, read as the reverse complement.
TCGGGCTGGTCGGTGCGGCTGAACGTGGCCGTGCCGTCGAGCTCGGAGTAGCCGACCACGAAGTTCTGGCCGCGGGCGTACCAGGTCGAGACGCCGTCGCCCTTCTCGACCGGGGCGAGATCGCGGAACTGGACGTGCTCGGAACCGGAGAACCGTTCGGGGACCGGCGCCGTGGCCGCGCCGGACGGCAGGGTGGAACGTAGATCGCCTTTGTCGAACGCCATGCGGGGGTTCTCCTCACTCAAGCGCGGAACTCGGCCACCGCGGACGTCGCGGCGGACCGGAGCAAGCTGGTGTCGTTGCTGACCATCACGTACGAGTAGCCGCGATCGGCGGCCTGGCGGGCCTGGGCCGCGGTCTGGACGGCGGTGCCGGCCGGGATGCTGCGCGCTCGGGCCGCGGACAGCAGGCGGTCGACCAGTTTCTGGATCTCGGGATCGGAGCCGGGCCGGCCGGTGGACAACCCGAGGTCGCCCATCCCCAGGAAGACGCCGTTGAGGCCGGGCACGTCGAGCACCTGCTCGACCTGCTCGAGCACCCCGCGATCCTCCAGTTGCACGGCCCGCATCACCTCTTCGTCGCCGAAGCGCAGGTATTCCTGGCGGGACAGGCCGCCCCAGCGACCGGCGCGGGAGGTCGTGCCCAGCCCACGGTCGCCGCCGGGTGAGAAGAGCATCTGCCGGGCGGCGGCCGACGCCTCCTCGACGGTGGTCACCCGGGGCACGAGGATGCCGTCGACGCCGGAGTCGAGCAGGCGCTGCAGGTGGCTGCCGCTGCGATCGGGGACCCGCACGAGCACCGACATCCCCGCGCCCTGGGCGACCACGGTCGCCTGGTAGGCGAATTCGAGGGTGAGCGGGGCGTGTTCCTGGTCGATGACGAGGTAGTCGAAGCCGGCGTCGGCCAGGATCTCGACCGGCTCCAGGGCCGGGATCTTGAGCCAGGTGCCGACCAGGCAACGATCGGCCTCGGCCAGTCTGCGAGCGAATCCCAAGCGCGCCATGACGCTCCTCACGAGGGGTTTTGGGTTTCGGGATCGTATCATCGTCATACGATTTGAAACAACGATGAGGCGGGCTGGACCACCTCGATAAGATGTCGGACAAACACACAAAGGAGGACCGGTGGCAGAGGCCAACGTGTTGCGCGTCGAGCGGGCTCCGGCCCTCATCCGCTCCCAGGTGACCGACAACCTGCGGCAGGCGATCCTGGACCGCAAGCTGGTTCCCGGTCAACGCCTGATCGAGCGGGAGCTGGTCGAGATGACCGGGGTGTCCCGCACCAGCGTGCGCGAGGCGCTGCGCGAGCTTACGGCCGAGGGCCTGGTGACGGCCATCCCCAACAAGGGCACGGTCGTCACCAGCGTCAGCGCCGAAGAGGCCCGCCAGCTCTATCAAGTGCGCTCGGCCCTGGAGGCACTCGCCGGCCGCCTCTTCGTGCTGAACGCGAGCGATGCCGACCGCAAGGCGTTGCAGCGCGCCTTCGAGAAGGTCGACCGCACGGCCGCCAAGGGCCAGCCCATCCTGGCCGCCAAGGACGCGTTCTACGACGTGCTCTTCCAGGGCGGTGGCAACGACGCCCTCAAGTCGGTCGTCAGCAGCCTGCACGCCCGGGTCAGCGTGCTGCGCTCGCTGTCGATGTCGGTGCCGGGCCGCCTGGCCCACAGCGTCGAGGAGCTCAACGACATCGTCCGCGCCGTCAACGCGAGCGACGCCGAGGCGACCGCGGCCGCCTGCGCCCGGCACGTCGAGCAGGCTTGCGAGGCCGGACTTCAGGCGCTGGCCCAGCAGGAATAGCGCTCGGCATCACCGTTCGGGGCTTGATCACACTTCTCAAGATTGTATGACCGTCGTACGCTGTCCCTGCCCCATCGGCAGGAGACAGGAGCGGTCCATGAGTGTTGACGACAGCCGGCTCGAGCGCGGCAACCGGGTCCGGCGTGAAGTTCTGGGGGACGCCCACGTCGACCGGTCCATGCTGAAGGCCACCGAGTTCACCCGCGTCATCCAGGAGTACGTCACGGCCAGCTGCTGGGGTGACGTCTGGTCGCGGCCGGGCCTCGACCGCCGCACCCGCAGCCTGCTCAACCTGGCCATGCTCACCGCGCTGAACCGGCCGCACGAGTTCTCGGTGCACGTGCGGGGCGCGCTGAACAACGGCTGCACCGAGGCCGACATCCAAGAGGTGCTGCTGCAGACCGCCGCCTATTGCGGCGCTCCCGCCGCCCTGGAGGCGTTCCGCCTGGCCGAGCGGGCCATCACCGAGTGGCGCGAGGAGAACCAGCCGGCCGGAATCGTCGCCGGATGACCCCGGACCCGGCGCGGAAAGAAGCGCCCGAGGGCCGGCCCAGCACGACCAGCAGCCAGGCGCCGCCCAGCGAGGCCCGTCCCACGACAACCCCGGACCAGGCGACGCCCCACGAGGCCCGTCCCACGACAACCCCGGACCAGGCGACGCCCCACGAAGCCCGTCCCACGACTGCCCAAGGCCAGGCGACGCCCCACGAGGCCCGTGGCACGACTGCCCAAGGCAAGGCGACGCGTCACGAGGGTTTATCCAGGACAACCGGAAGTCGGACGCCACGCCACAACGACCCACCGGGGCCAACCGGGAGCCGGGCGACGCGGAGTTCGACGACCAGGACGGGCGCTCGGGTCATCGCCGACATGCTCGACGGCTATGGCGTGACGCATCTGTTCCACGTGCCGGCCATTCTGCGCCGTACGATGGCCGAGCTCGAGATGCACCACCCGCACATCGAGCGGGTCGTCACCCATGGCGAGAAGTCGGCGGCCTACATGGCCGACGGGTACGCCCGGGTCTCCGGCCGGCCCGGGATCGCGGCGGCTCAGGTGGTCGGCGCGCTCAACCTGGCCGCCGGACTGCGTGAGCCCTTCCTGGCCGGTTCGCCGGTGATCGCGCTGACCGGCGGACGGTCCCCGGCCACCAAGTTCCGGCGGGTCTATCAGGAGATCGACGATCTGCCCGCCTTCGACCCGGTCACCAAGCTCAATGCGACCGTCGACGACGCCGGTCGGCTGCCCGACATGCTGCGGCAGGCGTTCCGGGTCGCCACCACGGGCGCGCCCGGCCCGGTGCACTTACAGATCCAGGGCAACGAGGGCCAGCTCGACCTGGCTGAGACCACTGCCGAGCCGTTGGTCGAGCCGGCATTCGGCCAGGTTCCGCCGATCCGCCCACTGCCCGACGATCAGACCGTCCGACAAATCCTGCGCCTGCTGGCCGCGGCGGAACGGCCGGTCATCGTGGCCGGCGGCGGGGTGCGGGCATCCGGCGCGGGCGCCGAGCTGGTCGCACTGGCCGAGGCCCTGCGCATCCCGGTCGCGACGTCGGCCAACGGCAAGGACGCCATTCCCGGTACGCACCCGCTGTCGTTGGGCGTCATGGGCAGCTACTCCCGCGAGTGCGCGAACCAGGCGGTCGCGCGGGCCGACCTGGTGTGCTTCATCGGCACCGGCACGGGCGGCATGACGACCCACTTCTGGGCCGTGCCCCCGGAAGGCACCCCAGCCATCCAGATCGACATCGAACCGTCCCGGCTGGGCCTCAACTACCCGTTGCGGGCCTTCCTCGCCGCCGACGCCAAGTTGGCGCTGACCCGCATGCTCACCCTGACCCACTCACGCGAAGAACAGGACCGCGCACGCGAGGAACAGCGGCACGCGCGATACGAGCAGCCACACGCGCGAGACGTGCAGTCCCGAACGCAAGACGCGCAATCCCGCGCGCAAGACGCGCAATCCCGCGCGCAAGACGCGCAATCCCGCGCGCAAGACGCGCAATCCCGAACGCTGAACGTGCAGTCACACGGGCGAGACGTGCAGTCGCAAGCGCAGGATGCGCAGCTGACGCGGGACACGCGATCGCCGACGTTTGACGAACGGGCGCGTGCGGAAGCGGGCGCGGCCCGCCCGGAACGGCGGGAAGCGTGGCTGGCCGAGGTCGAGCGCCTGCGCGTCGATTGGCGGGCCCGCTATCGCGATGTGCTGACCAGCGACGCCGTCCCGATCCGGCCCGAACGTATAGCTGGTGAACTGACTGTCGGACTGCCCGACAATGCGGTGCTGGTGGCCGACACCGGCCACGCCGGGATGTGGATGGCCCAGTTCCACGACATCACCGCGCCGGGCCAGGGCTACCTACGCAGCGCCGGCCACCTCGGATGGGCCTTCTCCGCCGGCATAGGCGCCCAGCTCGCCGCCCCCGAGCGCCCGGTAGTGGTGTTCACCGGCGATGCGGGCATGTACTACCACCTGGGCGAGATCGAGACCGCCGTCCGCCGCCGGGCCGACCTCATCACGGTCGTCAACAACAACAGCGGCGGCAACCAGAGCAAACGCGGCTTCGACCGCTCCTACGGCGGCCAGGGCACGGAGAAGTCCCGCGAGATGTGGGTCTATCGGGACGTCGACTTCGCCCGCATCGCCGAGGAGATGGGCGCGCTGGGCATCCGCGTCGACAAGCCCCGCGACCTGGCCCCCGCCCTCGACCGCGCCCTGTCAGCCAACCGCCCGGTCGTCATCGACGTACACACCGACATAGAAGTAGTGGCCCCACGCCCTGTCAGCTCGTAAGAAGCCGCCCCGACCGCGCGGCCACGTACAAACGCCACCCTCACGCGACCAGCGTGGCCGCGCACCACGATGCAACCCCTGATCCCCGATGCTCCACGGCAACGCGCCCCTCAGGGCAAGTGAGACCCCAACCAACTACGCCCCGAAGCAACTGCGCCCCTCCCGGCAGCGCCCAAGCGAGTGCGCCCCCAAGGCGACCACGCCCCTCCCACCAGCGCCCAAGCAAGTGCGCCCCCAAGGCGACCACGCCCCTCCCACCAGCGCCCAAGCAAGTGCGCCCTCGGGGTGGCGCGCCGCGAAGGCAGCCATGTTCCTTCAAACAGGTTGCACCCACAGGAGCCGCCGGACACCTGTGTGATCGCCACGCGGACCAGGGCCAGTCACACGGCGGTGGGGGGGGGGGGGGGGGGGGGGGGCGCGGGGGGGGGGGGGGGGGGGGGGGGCGGGGGGGCGGGGGGGGGGCGGGGCGGGGGGGGGGGGGGGGGGGGCGG
>NZ_JAMYJR010000005.1 GCF_024137025.1 Paractinoplanes aksuensis | reverse complement strand
CGGCGCAAGCAACCGCAACCGCAACCACGAACCACAGCCACGCGGCGCAAGCAACCGCAACCGCAACCACGAACCACAGCCACGCGGCGCAAGCAACCGCAACCTGGATGCGTGGCCTGCAGGCGTGGGCGATATCCACCGGGGGACGCGCCTCCCTGGCGGAGCCGTCCCTGAAGAGCAGCCGGGCCTGGCGGCAGGCGAGCGACGACTCAGTGCACTCGATCGCGGGCGGCGGCTGTCGCGGTGGTGGCCGGTGGTGGCGTTGCCGGCCGTGGTCGCGCTCATGCTGCCGCGTGGGGTGCTCGCGGGGCTGCTCTGCCTGCCCTATCTGGTGGCCTGCCTGGGTGTGCCGGTGTTGCTGCGGCGGGAAAGGCTGGTGGCCTTCGCGGCGGCCTGTCTGCCCGTGGCTGCGGCGGGGCTCGCTGCCGAGCGAGCGGGGGTGGCCCTGCTCGGCTTCGCGGCCGGCGTTCTCGGGTTGACTGCGGCCCACTTCCACGTGGCCGGCTTCGGCGCGCTTCTGTTGCTGGCGCTGGCCAAGGCCCGCTACCGCCTGCTGGCCCCGGTCGGCGTGGCGGTGGTGGGGATCGGCTTCCTCATCGGCGGCACGCCGGGCGACGTCGTCGAGCTGGTCGGGGCCGGTGTGCTCACCGCGGGTCTCTGGCTGGCCCTCGCGACCCACGCCGGGCGGGGTGCCCGCCGGCTGTTCGCGCTCAGCCTGGTGACGATGGCGCTGGCCCTGCTCTACGCGGCCGGGCAGGTCACCGACATTCCCCACCTCGGGCTGACCTGGATGGTGCTGACCCACGGCGTGCTCAATGCGGCCGCCGTCCTGACCGCGCTCGTCGTGGCCTGGGCCACGCGTGACCAGTCCTGGTCGCAGCACACCTGGTCGCACCGGATCGGCACCGGCCGCGACCGCTTCGAGGCGGCCTCGACCGCGTTGCTCACCTGGGACATGCACCGCCGCTCGGGGGCCTGGGTCGACCCGGCCACTCCCCCGGCCACGCCCGGTCTGCGCATGCTCTCGTCGCTCGGGTTCGGCCGGCTGCGCGTGCCCGAACCGTGCGTGGTGGACGAGGTTGTCCGACAGTCCGATCGTACGACAATGCACTATGTCGCTTTGCCCGGGCACACGTTCGCCGGGGACGAGAGTTTCAGTGTGCTGCTCGCACCCGACGGGGCCGTGCGCTTCGAGGTGACCGTGCGCTCGCAACCCGTACTGCTGATTGCCCGGCTCGCGGGGCCCCTGGTGCCGGTCGCTCAGCGACTGTTCATCGCGCGGTGCGCCGCCGCGTTGCGTTCCGCCGAGCCGGCCACAGTGGTCCCGCCCGAGCTGAGCCGCACGAGCGCTTCGTAGGCCAGGGAGCCGACGCCACTGCCATCCAGCCGGATCACCCGGCCCGTGGCCGGTTCGCGGTCGGCGTACCGAATAACCGCCGGCACGAACAGCGGCCCCCGCCCGTGTTGCCTGGGCGAGGGCCGTGGACGAAGAGCGGGATCAGCGCTTGCCGATCATGCCGTGCGGGTCGAGGACGTACTTCTTGGCCGCACCCTGGTCGAACTCCTGGTAGCCCTGCGGGGCCTGTTCGAGCGGGATGGCCACGGCGTTGACGTTCTTCGCGATCTGCACCCGGTCGTGCAGGATGGCCATCATCAGGTTGCGGTTGTACTTCATGACCGGGCACTGGCCGGTCACGAACGAGTGCGACTTGGCCCAGCCCAGCCCGAGGCGCAGCGACAGCGATCCCACCTTGGCCGCGTCGTCGACGCCGCCCGGGTCACCGGTGACGTACAGGCCGGGGATGCCGATGGCGCCGCCCGCGCGGGTCAGCTGCATCAACGAGTTCAGCACCGTCGCCGGCTGTTCGACGTCGGCGTTCTCGCCGTGACCGCGGGCCTCGAAGCCGACCGCGTCGACCGCGGAGTCGACCAGCGGCTCGCCGATCGCCGACGCGTCGTTGCCGAGGATCCGGGAGATCTGCTCGATCGGGTCGCCCTGGGCCACGTTCACGGTCTCGCAGCCGAAGCTGCGGGCCTGGGCCAGGCGCTCCTCGTTGAGGTCGCCGACGATGACGACCGAGGCGCCGAGCAGCCATGCGGACGTGGCCGCCGCCAGGCCGACCGGTCCCGCGCCGGCGATGTACACGGTGGAACCGCTCGTCACGCCCGCGGACACGCACCCGTGGTAGCCGGTGGGGAAGATGTCGGCCAGCATGGCCAGGTCGAGCGCCTTCTCGATGGCCTGGTCGCGGTCGGGGAACTTGAGCAGGTTCCAGTCGGCGTACGGCACCAGCACGTAGTCGGCCTGCCCGCCGACCCAGCCGCCCATGTCCACGTACCCGTAGGCCGAGCCGGGACGGTCGGGGTTGACGTTCAGGCAGATGCCGGTCTTGCCTTCCTTGCAGTTGCGGCAGCGCCCGCAGGCGATGTTGAACGGCACCGAGCACACGTCGCCGACCTTGATGAACTCGACGCCGGGACCGACGTCGACGACCTCGCCGGTGATTTCGTGCCCGAGCACGAGACCCTGCGGAGCGGTGGTGCGCCCGCGCACCATGTGCTGGTCGCTGCCGCAGATGTTGGTGGCGACCGTCTTGAGGATGGCGCCGTGCGGCACTTTGCGGCCGATGTTGAGTTTGTTGACGCCCGGGCCGTCCTTCAGCTCGTACGTCGGGTAGTCGATGTCATGGACCTCGACCGTGCCGGGGCCCTCGTAGACCACCGCGCGATTGGCTGGCATCGTTGCCTCCCATCGTCGGACCGGCGGCGGGGGATGTGACGCCGCCATGAACGCCATGTTTCACGGACGGCAGCCGAAACAGAACCCCGAGTAGTGGCGAAAGAGGTCGATACCGACATCCCCCGCATCAGCCATCAGGTCGGGAGCTTGATCTTGCCGGCCACGGCCCCGAACAGGTCGCTGATCTGCTGACCGAACGTGGTGGCGCCGACGATGATCACGACGGCCACGAGCGAGACCAGAAGCCCGTACTCGACGGCGGTGGCCCCCTCGTCGTCGCGGGTCAGAATGGCTTGGATATATGCGGCGATGTGGTTCATCTCAGTCCCCCGTCTGTGGTGTTCGAGCCTCCTATCGGCCCGCCCGGCCCCCACGAAAGCGCCAATCGGGTGCAGGCCAGTTGCCGGTGCCACACTTGCCGGGTGTCTGACGTCAACGCCATCTCCGAGTCGGTGCTCGGATTCCCGCTCCGGCCCGTACAGGAAGAAACCGCAACCGTGGCCGCCTCCGGCCGGGACACTCTGGCCGTGCTGCCGACCGGCAGCGGCAAGAGCGCGATCTACCAGGTGGCCGGCCTGGCCCGCGGCGGTCTGACGGTCGTCGTCTCGCCGCTGGTGGCTCTGCAACGCGACCAGTTGCGCTCGCTCACCGCCCGCGATGTGGCGGCCCGCATGCTGAATTCGAGCCTGCGGCACGCCGAACGGGTCGAGGCGCTGGCCGCCGTGCGCGACGGCGAGACCGACTTCGTGCTGCTCGGCCCGGAGCAACTGGCCAACGACGAGACCCTTGGCGCTATCAGCGGCAGCAAGCGTGCGGTGACGCTGATAGCGGTCGACGAGGCCCACCTGATCAGCCAGTGGGGCCACGACTTCCGCCCCGACTATCTGCGGCTGGCCGACGTGGCCGACTCGCTCGGGCGGCCGCCGGTGCTCGCGTTGACCGCCACCGCGGCCCCGCCCGTGCAGGCCGACATCACCCGCCGGTTGCGCATGACCGATCCCACGGTCATCGTGGCCGGCTTCGACCGGCCGAACCTGACCCTGTCGGCCCGCCTGACCCGCCCCGACCGGCCGGAGGCGCTGGCCCTCGAGGATCGTACGGTCGAAGTGATGCTCGCCCACGAGACGCCGGCGCTCGTGTATGCGTTGACCCACGCCCATTGCGAGGATTTGGCCGAACGGTTGCGGCGGGATTCGTACAAGGTGGCCGCCTATCACGCCGGCGTGCCGGCGGCCGAACGCAGCCGCATCCAGGACGCTTTCTTCGCCGGCGAGCTCGACATCGTCGTCGCCACCAGCGCCTTCGGCATGGGCATCGACAAACCCGATATCCGTACGGTGGTGCACGCGGGCGTTCCCGGCAGTCTCGACGAGTACTACCAAGAGGTGGGGCGGGCCGGTCGCGACGGCCGGCCCGGGGTGGCGGTGCTGGTGCACGACAGCCGGGCCATGCGGATCCCGCGCCTGCTGGCGGCCCGCGCCAAGGTGCCCGCCGACACGGTGACGGCCGTGGTCGACCAGCTGGAAACCGCCCGCGGAAAGGTGAAGCTGGCCGACGTGGCCCAGGCGGCCGGGGTCAGCCACGCCGCCGCCCAGCGGGTCGCGGCCGAGCTGATCGAGCGGCATTTCCTGACCCCGTCCGGCCACGACGAAGTGACAGTCAGCGTGCCTGTGCCGCATTCGGCCCGCGCTGCCGTGCTGGCCTCCGGCGACCGCCGCCAGACCATTCTGGCCAGCCAGATCGACACGGCCCGCCACTACGCGGAGACCACCCAGTGCCGCCGGGCCGAGCTGCTGGCGTATTTCGGCGAGCATTTCGCCGCCCCGTGCGGCAATTGCGACAACGATGCGGCCGCAGCGCCCCCGGGCCCGTCGTGGTCACCGACCACCGGCGACGGCACCCGGGTGACCCACAAATACTGGGGTTCCGGTTTGTTGCTGGCCCGCGACGACCACGAATTGTCGGTGCTGTTCGATTCGGTCGGCTATCGCCATCTGACGCCGGCCGTGCTCAGCAACGGGCTGCTCACCATCGACTGATTCAGGCTGCTGCGGCCCGGAGCAGGGCCGCCGTGGCCCGCGAATCGTAGTCGGGGCCGACCCCGGCGAAGATCAGCGTGTCCCCTTCGATGTGCCGGGTGCGCAGCGGCAGAATGCGCTGATAGGCGTCCGAGGCGTACCATGCCCGCGCTTTTTGGAGGTCGGGAAACTCGAGCAGAACCACGGTTCCAGGCCACTCCCCCTCCATGACCTCAACTTCGGGCCCATGCGAGAGGAACTTCCCACCGTACGGATCCATGGTGTCCTGGATCTGCTCGATGTACACAAAAATGTCGTCGTGCGTGCTCGGAGTACGCAGATGAGCCAAGGCGTAAGCAGTCATACCCCGACTGTGCCCGCCCACGGAAAGCCGGTCGATTACCCCGGAGGTAAAGCCGCCCTCACTCGGTGATCGTGTATTTGTCGCCGACCCGATCCTGCACCTGCTCGACGGTCGCCGTGTCGCCCGGCGTGTGCAGATTCCACCGGTGCCCGAACGGATCGAAGATCCACCCCGCCCGCGACCCGTCGTCCTGCGCGACCACCGGCCGCTCGACGGTGGCCCCCGCCTTTACGGCCGCGGCCACGGTCAGGTCGGCGTCGGGAACGCTGAGCACGAGGGCGACCGGCGTGCCACCGTACGCCCGCGGACCGCGGACCCCGATCTCCGGATGCTCATCGGCGAGAAACAACGTCTCGCCGGCCAGACTCAACTCGGCGTGGCCGATCCGCCCGTCGTCGGCGGTCCAGCGTTGAACTTCGACCGCTCCGAACACGGAAACATAAAAATCGATCGCCGAAGCGGCGTCGGGGCAGCACAGGTATGGCACCAATCCTTGTCCCATACCCCCACCCTACGTCCCTCTTTCGATCGGACGAATCGATCGAGCGGCCCTACGACGCCAAAGACCCACGTGGGAACGATCGACGAGAGTCGCCGCGTCCACCCCCATTCTGTGCGCCTCGGTGCCGCGAGCCTGTTGCGCGCTACCGCCAGAACTTGGCGTACTTCTTGCGATACTTCTCCTCCGGCTCAGCGGCGATGAACTCCTGAGCAAGCTCGCTCACGGCCTCGTCGGGCACCGCGTCATGCAGCCGCCGCAACGACTCGACGAGGTCGCTACGCACGAGCGTGCCGTTCTTCTCATCAAAGCTGTCGCGGTAACGCACGCGGAGGGTCTCGAGCAGCCCAGCCCGCTGCTTCTCCCCTGCCAACCCGATCTTCCAAAGCGACCGCAGCGTGTGCCGAGCCGTGACGAACCGAGGATCCTTGGTCACCACGATCAGGGCCGGCAGGTCACCCAGAACCCGGTCGCTGGACTCATGCGCCGCCAAATTACAAAGCAACTGCCCCGCGATGGCCCGGTTGTGATTGTCGCGATCAGCCAAATGCCCCACGACGTCATCCCACACAGCCCCGGCCCACGGCACGGATTGCTCGGTCGTAGCCATCAGAGACTCGTAAGCAGCGTTCTGCCGCCCCCGATCGGCCCCCCACAGATCCGAGTAGCTGTCCGGAATAACCACATCACCAGGCATGCAAAAGATCCTAACCATTACGCCCAGAACACCCTGCCCCCACTACAACCACGTAAGCAGCAAACACCGAGTGCAACCGAGTTCGCGGTCCACAGTCGGCGCGATGCAAAGAGCACCGCGAGCACATAGGCAGCGCCCGCCAGGTAGCACGTGCAGCAAACAACTCCCGCAACAGGCGTCGCGCGTAAAAGGCGGCGCGGACACAAGGCGGCGCGAGCAGCAGCGGGCGCCCGCAACAGGCAGCGTGAGCAACAAGCAGCGTGGGCACATAGGCGGCGCGTGCGACAGCCAGCACGCCCGCAGCAGGAGGCGCGAGCACATGAGCGGCGCGAGCAGCAGTTGCGCCCGCAGCAGGCGGCGCGAGCAACAACCAGCGTGCGACGACAACCGTTGTTTCAACAGGCAGCGCGAGACCGCCGCTCGCGCGACGGAGTGTTTGGGAGGGCGGGCGGCGCTACGAGGCGAGCGATGTGGAAAGCGGTGGCGAAATTGCCGCTGAGAACGAGCCGGAGCGCGGCAAGCGGCGGCTTCAGCTCGGGGTGTGAGTCATTTCGGGGGCGTGGCGTAGCCAGGTGTTGGTGCCCTGGCGCTTGGCGGTGTACATGGCCAGGTCGGCGTCGCGCAGCAAGGACGTCACGTCGGAGCCGGGGGTGGCGTCGGCTACGCCGATGCTCGCGGCGGCCCGTACGGGAATGCCTTCGATCTGTTCGGGGACGGTCAGGGCCGCGAGGATGCGTTCGGCCGTTTGGGAGGCTTCGGCGGCGGTGCAGTCCGGCAGGAGCACGGCGAATTCGTCTCCGCCCAGGCGGGCGGGCAGGTCGGTGGCGCGGATCGAAGCGCGCAGACGGTCGGCCACCGCCAACAGCAGGGCGTCGCCGGCCGCGTGGCCCATCGTGTCGTTCACGGACTTGAAGCCGTCCAAGTCGACCAGCAAAACCGACACCCTGGCTGTCGGTGTGGACAAGGCGTGCGCGACCTGGTCGTGGAAGTGGGTGCGGTTGGCCAGTCCGGTCAATCCGTCGAAGTGTGCCTGGTGCCGCAGCCGTATCTCGTGTTCGCGCAACTGGTCGATCAGCGCGGAGTTGTCGTGGAACGCCACCAGCTGCCGGGCCGCGACCAGGCCGCAGATCAGCACGAGCCCGGCCACCACGCCCCACAACCGGGCGTTCACGCCACCCGGTAGCACCACGATCAACGCACCGAAGGCGACGACCATGGCCCCGTACGGCAGGAGGCTGTAGGGCTTGCGACGGCGCTGGCCGAAAGCGTTCGTACGGTCGGCGCCGGCCAGGAACAGCTGGATGCGCGGACCGCTGTTGATCAGCAGGGTGGGGAGGAAGCACACCAGGTAGACGAACGGAGATACCGCGGTGTCCGTTTCCGGCGAGAGGAACAGGCCGATGCTCATCACGACGGCTGAGCCGATCATGGGGATGGCGGCCGCCGTGTGCATGGGCGCGTTGCCGCTGAGGATCATCTTGATCGCGGCGAACGCGGCCGTGATGCTCACGCCCGTCGCGGCGATCACGGCCAGCAACTGGGGCTGCGAATACTCACCGGGCGTAGCCAGCAGACACCACGCAACGACACCACCGGCCGCCAGCACGGTCGCCGAGTCGAGCCAGAAACCGAGACGTTCCCGCCCGGACCGGGTCGGATGCGGGTGGGCCAGCATCGCCACCACCACCGAGGTCAGCCCGATGCCGAAGCACACGGTCTGCACCGAGCCGCCGGTCGTCGTCCAGGTGCCCGGGGTGAAGGTAAGGATTGTCTGACAGGTGTCCCCGATCGCGAACAACATGCCGACCGCGGCGAGCACCAGCCAGAACCGCCGCACCGCACCGGTGGCCAGCCGCGCCACCCGCCAGGAGCAGATCGCGAGGGCCACGTCCATCGGCGGCTGACCCGCCCAGAACACCCGCGCCTGCCATTCCGGATGCCCGTCGAGCAGGAAGAACAGCAGCGCCACGACCCCGGTCCAGCCCACGAAGGTCAACAGCAAGGGATCGCGGCGCAACTTGCCCGGGTCCGGCACGGAGTCGGCCACGTAGGGCTCCCTCCGGTCAACACGGGCCACGGCGACCCATGACGCTCCGTATCGACAAACCCCACGCCCGGTTGAGGAATCACCCCCGCCCGGCGACGCGCGTCACTCCGAGACCCCCCCATTACGTACGCGCCATGACCGCGCAACAAACAAGCAGCACTCACGCTCAAACGCTCAGTTCGCAGCGCTCAAAGCGCCAACCTCCGACCATCCTCGGATCGCAACGCGCACTCCCGTGCACTCGCGCGTCGAAAACGAGCAGCCCAGCGGTCAGCGAGCCATTCAAACGCGCACTCGTGCGTGCGTCTGATCGGTTGCAGTTCAAACGTGCAGATTTTTGGCGCGAAGCTGGTCGAGGCGTATCGATCGCAGCGCCAGCAACCCACCGATGCCTGGCACCACGGCGAGCAAGCGGGCGCGGGTTCGGTGGGTGGCCGCCACCGTTGCGCCGATCACCAGTAGGTAGGCGCAGCCGTGCAGGGGGCCGAGCAGCGTGGGGATCCAGGGGACGTGCACTGTGGCGAGGTTTGCCAGCAGGGCGAGCAGGGAGATCAGTTCTGTGCGGGCGGCCACGCGTAGCAGCATCATCGTTGTCACGCGCCTGTTGTTGAGCCGGGGCGGACGATCATCAGGACTACGACTGTGGCCCAGAGCAGGTTGAAGATGCCGGAGGTCATGCCCAGGCGGGTGGCGTCCACCGGGTCTCGGGACCACAGGGCGGCGGCCTGGGCCGGCAGGATCGAGTAGGCGAGCACTACCGCGGCCAACACGGTCAGGACGATCGAGACGAGTAGCCAGGCGTCGGTCAGCACGCCCAGGGAGGCGCCGGTGGCCAGGCCCAGCACCGGAACCGTCAGTCCGACCAAGGCGTAGACGCGGCAGATGCGGTTCAGGGTGCGCATCTGGTCGAGGTCGGACCGGCGTACGGCGGCGGGGAACATGCTGGCCGCCACGGTGACCGGGCCGATGGCCACGATCGCCGCCAGCACATGGAGTGAGAGAAGCACTTTTGTCACGGTCACCGACCGTATGGGCACCCTTTTTGATCCGGAAGTGGCTCGAATGCCATAGGTCAACGGATTTTCGCCATAGACTTGCCGGCATGCATCAGGTCGCCGTGCTCGCGCTCGACAACGTTGTCGCCTTCGACCTCGCTACGCCGCTCGAAGTCTTCGGGCGGGTGCGCCTGCCTGACGGCGCGCGGCCCTACGACGTACGCGTGTGTGCTCCTACGCCTGAGGTCAGCGCTCAAGCCTTCACCGTGCGGGCTGACCACGGATTGGAGGCGCTCGAGACCGCCGGCACGATCGTGCTGCCCGGGTGCCACGGCGCCGGCCGGCCCGTACCGGAAGAGGTTTTGACCGCACTGCGGACGGCCGCGAGTCGCGGCGCCCGGATCGCGTCGATCTGTGCCGGCGCGTTCGTGCTGGCCGCGACCGGGCTGCTCGACGGGCGGCGGGCGACCACCCACTGGCTCGGGGCCGATCAGTTCCGGGCGATGTTCCCGGCGGTCGAGCTCGACCCGGGCGTTCTGTACGTCGACGAGGGGCAGTTCCTCACCTCGGCCGGTGCGGCGGCGGGGCTCGACCTCTGTCTGCACCTGCTCCGCCGCGATCATGGTTCGGTCGTGGCGGCGCAGGCGGCCCGGCTGTCGGTGATGCCGCTGGAGCGGGAGGGTGGCCAGGCCCAGTTCATCGTGCCCGAGCAGCCGCCGGCGCCCCGCGGCTCGGAGCTGGAACCGTTGCTGCGCTGGCTCGACGACAATGCCGGGCGCGACCTGACGCTGGAGGCGATCGCGGGCCGGGCCGGGATGAGCACTCGTACGCTGAATCGGCGCTTCCGTGAGCAGACCGGCACCACGCCGCTGCAGTGGTTGCACCTGGCCCGCATCCGCCGCGCTCAGCACCTGCTCGAGACGACCACCCACGCTGTCGACCGGATCGGCTCGCAGGTCGGCTTCGGCTCACCGACCGCCTTCCGCGACCGCTTCAAGCGCGTCGTCGGCACAAGCCCGCACAGCTACCGCCGCAGCTTCAGATCGCGCTAAAGCTCAGCCCGCCACGCTCGGCCAAGGCAGGCCTGGCGAAAGCCCGAGGCGGCGAGGCCAAGGCGGGCCGGGCGAACGTGCAGCGAATCGCGCACGGCGGGCGGGCCCCGAACCCGCTGGAGGTCAGCCCGCCGTCTCGAGGATGGCCTCGCCGGCGATCTCGATGCGGACGCTCTTGCCGACCAGGAAGCCGCCGCTCTCGAGCAGAACGTTCCAGACCAGCCCGAAGTCCTCGCGTTCGAAGTCGGCCGTTGCGCTGAAGCCGAAGATGTCCCGGTCGTACGGGTCGCGCCGCGCCCCGCCGTACTCGACGTTCAGATCGATCGGGCGGGTCACGTCGCGGATCGTCAGCAGGCCGTTCACCACGAACTTGCCGCTGGGCCGGGCCGCGGGCAGCGACGCCGCGTTGGGCCGGCGGGACAGCGGGTTGTTGCGCAGCCGCGCCCACAGGAAGATCTCGTCGTTGTTCTGCTGCCACTGCACACCGGTGCTGCGGAACGTGATCACCGGGTACCGCTCGACGTCGAGGAAGTCGGCGCTCGACAGGTGGGTGTCGCGGTCGGCGTTGTGCGTGGTGAGGCTGGTGGTGTCGATGGTGGCCGTCACCGTCGAGCGCATCGGGTCCTCGGCCACGAAGATGGTGGCGTTGCCGCGGGCGAACTCGCCCCGGACCGGGCTCACCATCATGTGCTGGGCCAGGAATCCGAGCCGCTTATGGGCATCGTCCAATTTGTACACACCCGCGTCGGGAATGGTCAGGCCGTTCCACTCCCGGATCGGTCGGTCGACCATAACTTCGCTTCACCCCTCGACCCTGTCCCACACGATGCATTCTCCGAATTCAAAGGATCTTAGGCGGAGAAAAGCCGGGCGCGCTGCCCGCACCGCCACTCAGGGTACGGACGGGCAGCTCAGTGGCCTGCAACACCGTCACGATCGTCCCCTGACGACCGATTTATACGGCGATCGGAATCACATTTCTCGAATACTGGTGACTCAGTGTTTCGGAGAATGAAACAAATCCGACAGGGTGACGATGGCCACCGCGTCCCAAAAGCTATTTCGACACCCGCATGATTTCGCCGGTAAGTTCCACCGAGTGCACCCGATCGGCCACGGAAGACGCATGGTGGGCCGTGATGAGCTCGTCGGCCCCGGCCTCCTCGGCGAACTTCTCGAGGTACTCCCGGACCTCGCCGGCCGTGCCGACCGCCGTGTACCGGGTCATGTTGGACAGCCCGGCCCCGGCCGGGGAGGCCAGGAACGCGTCGATCTCGGCGTCGGTGAAGTTCGACCCGCGGGCGCCCCGGCTGATCATGGCCCGGGTGCGGGCGCGGTAGGCCTGGGTGCGCTGCTTTTCCGCGGTCGCCGTGTCGTCGGCCGCGAACACGTTGACCCCGGCGATCACGTACGGCGTGGCCAGTTGCTCGGACGGGCGGAACGTCTCACGATAGACCGTGACCGCCTGGTGCAGCGCGTCCGGGGCGAAATGCGAGGCGAACGCGTACGGCAACCCGAGCTGAGCCGCGAGCTGAGCCCCGAACAGTGACGACCCGAGGATGTAGAGCGGCACCGCCGACGTCGGCCGGGGCACGGACTGGACGCCGGGCACCCGGGAGTGACCGGTGAGGTAGCCGTTGAGCTCGAGCACATCCTGCGGGAACGAGTCGGCCGAGCTGTTGTCGCGGCGCAGCGCCAGCATCGTGTTCTGGTCGGTGCCCGGGGCGCGGCCCAGACCCAGGTCGATCCGGCCGGGGTACATCGTGGCCAGCGTGCCGAACTGTTCGGCGATCACCAGCGGCGAGTGGTTGGGCAGCATGATGCCGCCCGACCCGAGCCGGATGCGCTCGGTGTGGGCGGCCACGTAGCCGATCACCACGCTGGTCGCCGAGGACGCGATGCTGGGCATGTTGTGGTGCTCGGCATACCAGACGCGCTCGTAGCCCGTACGTTCGGCCGCCCGGGCCAGCGCGACGCTGGCCTCGAAGCTCTCGAGCGCGGTCTGCCCGCTGCTGATGGGGGCGAGGTCGAGGATCGAGAGCGCGGTCACCATGGGACCGAAGCTACTCCGCGGTCCTTACATCGACACGGGGGCTGTGCGCCGGAACACATCGAGCAGGAACCACTCGTCCTCGTGGTGGACGACCCGCTCGAGGCCCGGCCGGGCGGCCAGCGCCTCGTGCGCCTGGAACCCGTCGTAGTTGCCGCCGTTGACCCGGTCGCGGAAGTGCACGCCGACCAGGTCGCCGCCCGGCTCCAGCCGCTCGACCAGCCCGTGCAGGGTGGCGTCGAGGTCGGCCGCGTTGAAGTAGTACAGCAGGTCCCCGACGACGATCAGGTCGAACGTCCCGTCCGGGAGCTCGGCCGGCAGGTTGGCCCGCTCCACCCGTACGTTCGGGAACTCGCCCAGAAGCGAACGAGCCTGCTCGACGGCGGAATCGACCGAATCGACGGCCAGGATCTCGTCGCACCGCGGCGCCAGCAGGGCCGTGAGCAGGCCGACCGAGGCACCCGGCTCGTAACAGCGGCGATAGTGCTCCCGCGGCAGGCTGGCCACCGTCACCGCGTACTTGCGGCGGTCGTGCCACTTGGTGGCCAAGTCCCAGGGATCGTCCTTGGCCATGTAAAGGCCTTCGAAGTAATCCAGCGAGACGGAATCGGCCGGGGGTTGCGCGTCGTCGAGAGCTCGTGCCACGCGACCAGAACTTACCGGACCGCTTGGCAAACACCGCATTCTGCCGATGGGGCCTATGACGGGTCCTTGCCCGAAAGGTGGAGATGTGAACGGCGACCGCCGCTGGTGGTGCTGGTGGCTGGTCGCCGCGGCGCTGGTGATCGGCGTGGCCGGGTTCGTCTTCGGCATGACCGGTGAACTGCTCGTCTACGCCCTGGTCGGCCTGGGCGCGGTGGCCGCCGTGGTGACCGGCGTACGGATCCACCGCCCGGCCCGGACCAGCGCGTGGACCCTGTTCGCCGTCGCGGCCGGGACCGGGACGACGGCGTGCGCCGTGTGGGCGGTCGCACCGGATGCCCTGGTGACTCCGAGCCTGACCTTGAACGACGCCGTCTTCCTGTGCTCCTATCCCCCGCTGGCGGCCGGCCTCGCCCTGCTGGCCCAACGCTCAGGAACCTCGCGGTGGGCCGGGATCACCGAGACCGGCGTCGTGCTGTGCACCGGCACCGTGCTGGCCTGGGTGCTGCTTTACGACCCGTACGTCATGGACAACCCCGTCCCGTTGTCGAACCCGGCCGTCGTCGCCTACCCGTTCCTCGATGCTCTGGTGACCGGGATGGCCATCCGCCTGATCGTCGTGCAGGCCACACTGTCGCGGCCGCACCTGATCGTGCTGGGTGCCATCGCGATGATGGCCACCTCCGACGTGCGGTACTTCCTGCAGGTGGCGCGGGCCGAGACGGTCGAGGGGTCGATGACGCTCAGCGTGGGCGCGTTCATCGGCGCGTACGTCCTGATCGGGGCGGCCGCCCTGCATCCGGGCACTGCCCCGGCCGAGCCCCGGCCGGAGGCGACGGTGAGCACCTGGCGCATGCTCACGCTGCATGTGGTGCTGGTGCTGCTCGGCCCCTTGGCCACGGTGTACGCCGTACGCCGGGACACCGAACTCCACCAGTTCGACCTCATCGTCCCGATCGTCCTGACCGCCGCCGTGTCGGTGCTGCTGGTGGTCCGCATGGCCCTGGCCACCCGGCTGGCCGAGAACCAGGCGGCCACGCTGGGCCGATCCCTGGCCGAACAGGCCGCCCTGCAGGACTCGATGCGCCACCAGGCCCTGCACGACTCGCTGACCGGGCTCCCCCACCGCAGTCTGCTCGAGGAGCAGCTGGCCCTGGTCTCGGCGGCCGGCGAGAGCCGGGGCGCGCTGATGCTGCTCGACCTGGACGGCTTCAAGGACGTCAACGACCGCCTCGGGCACACGATCGGCGACCAGCTGCTGGTGACCGTGGCCGACCGGCTGCGGCGGCTGCTCGGCCCGGGTGAGACGCTGGCCCGTCCGGGCGGGGACGAGTTCGCGATGCTGCTGCCGGCCGCGGGGGCCGCCGAGGTCAAGGCCCGGGCCGACGCGGTGCTGGCCACGTTGCGCCGCCCGGTCGAGGTCACCGGGCACACCTTGCACGTCACGGGCAGCATCGGCGTACGCCGGTTGGAGGCCCGGGCCGGGGCCGACGAGCTGCTGAGCGACGCCGACCTGGCCCTGTACGCGGCCAAGGCCGCCGGTAAGGACCGCTACGAGCTGTTCGATCCCCGGCTGCGGCGCGAACAGGCCGAGCGCATCCGCATGGTCGAGCGGCTGCGGGCCGCGCTCGACGCCGACGAGTTCACCGTGCACTACCAGCCGATCGTCGCGCTGCGCTCGGGCGTCTCGATCGGCTTCGAGGCGCTGGTGCGGTGGACCCCGCCCGAGCAGGCGCCGGTCGGGCCCGACCAGTTCATCCCGGCCGCCGAGGACAGCGGGCTGATCGTCGGCCTGGGCGAGTGGGTGCTGCGCCGGGCCTGTGCCGAGGCCGCGCCCTGGCACCGCCGCTACGGCACGACGATCGCCGTCAACGTCTCACCCCGCCAGCTGGCCGAGCCGTCCTTCGCCGCTGTGGTCCGCCAGGCCCTGGCCGACAGCGGCTTGCCCCCGAACGCGCTGACCATCGAGATCACCGAGGGGGTGCTGGTGCGTTCGGGCGCGCAGACCGAGCTGACCCTGGCCCACCTGTCCGAGCTGCGGGCCGACGGCGTCCGGGTGGCGATCGACGACTTCGGCACCGGGTACTCGTCGCTGGCCTACCTGCGCGACCTCCCGATCGACATCTTGAAGATCGACAAGTCCTTCATGCCGGACGATCCGACCGACGCCCAGCAGGCCGCGCTCGTGCGGGCCGTGGTCGACCTGGCCCGCAGCCTGGGCCTGACCACCGTCGCCGAAGGGGTCGAGACCGCGCATCACGCCGAGCTGCTGCGCACCCTGGGCTGCGACCGCGGCCAGGGCTGGCTGTTCGGCCGTCCGGGACCGGCCCCGGCCGCCGCCATCCGGCTGGCCGCCGAGACGACTGTCGGGGTCTAGCGGCGGGCGAGCGCCTCGGCCGCGAAGTGCATCAACTGCTCCACGGCCTCGGCCGGGTCGGGGTCGGGCGCGGGCAGCGACGACGAGAACAGGCAGCGTTCCAGCAGCAGCTCGACCAGGGCGGCCCGGTCGACGATCTCGCTCGTGGTGATCGCGCCGGGCAGGATGCGGACCTCGATCGTGTCGCGGATCGGGTGCTCGGCGAACAGCTGGGTCAGGTTGATGTCGAAGAACTTGGTGAGCCCGCCCTCCTTGGCCGCGGCACGCAGCTCGTCCCACCCGGGCCGGCCGGTGGTGGCGGCCACCAGCGGCCCGGGCAGCGGGGCGAGGCGACGGCAGGCCGGATTGGTCTGCAGCAACGCCCGCAACGGCTCACGCCAACCGGCGAACAGGCGCACCACGTTGGCCAGGGCCAGCGGGCCCCGGAACGAGGCACCGTCGAAGTGCAGGTGTACGGCGGCCTCGACCGGAACGGTGAAGCCGAGCTCACGGGCCGGGCCGAGCAGCGCCTCGAGCGCCTCGGCATGCCCCGCGGCCAGCGGCGGCGTCACGATCTCGCACGGCCGCTCGCGCTCGGAACCGGCCGGCGCGGCCAGCGCGATCGTTCCCCCGTCGGGATCGTCGAGCCGGTACACGTCGCCGATCCGCTCGGCCTTGGTGCCCCACAGCGAGGCCGCCGTATCGAGCACGACGTCGAGCGAAGCCGCCGGGTCGCACTGCTCGGCCAGCAGGCTCAGCAGCCGGGGTTCGTCGCTGAGCACGCGGAACCAGCCGGGTGCGGCCGGGGTCCGCGGGTCCAGGCCGTCGATCAGGGTGATGTCGTCGACCAGGGTGCACAGCGGGCTTCCGTCCGGCCGGTCGACCGCGAAGCCCAGCGTCAGGTTGAGGAACTTGCCCAGCCCGGGCACCAGCGACGGCTCACTGTCGCGGTGCCAGACCGGGCGGACCCGGCCGCCACAACGGGCGGCCAGGTCGTCGGCCAGGCTGCGCCGGCTGGCGCCCCCCGGCGCCATCAGCTCGATCTCGAAGCCGATACGCCGGCGCAACCGGGCGGTCACGGCTGGATCGGAAGGGTCTCGCCGGCCAGCAGGCGCTTGCCACCCTCGACCTTGGCCGAATAGGCGTCCTTCAGGTTCCAGGTCTTGGCCAGCTTGACCGCGTCGTCGACGTCGTAGCCGGAGTCGAAGAACTTGCTGACCCGCTTGGCCTCGAGCCCGGCCGCCACGCCCTCGGGAGTCGGCTTGACCGGCAGTTCCTGCCCGGCGAGCAGGCGCTTCCCGGCCTCGAGCTTGGCGTCGGAGGGGTCGGCGATCTTCCAGATCTTGGCCAGCTTCTCGGCCTCGGTGTAGGTGTAACCGGCGTTGAAGAACGCGGCGAACCGCGCCTCGTCCTGCGGGTTGATCGTCTCTTCCTCGACCGGGGCGTCCGGCGTCGGCTTGATCGGCAGCGTCTCGCCGAGCAGCAGGCGGCGGCCCGCCTCGGCCTTGACCTCGAGCCGGTTGTCGTCGCTCAGCTTCCAGATCTTGGCCAGGCGACCGGCGTCGTCGTAGCCGAAACCGGCCTCGGAGTAGGCCTCGAGCTGCTCCTGCCGGGTGTCCTCGGGGTCGGCGCTCGCGCTCACGGCCGGGGCCGCGGCCGGGACACCGGCGGAGGTGTTGCTGACCGCGTTGCTCGCGGGCAGGAACGAGGGCAGGTTGATGGCCCCGGCGATCAGACCGGCGCCGAGGACGCCACCGGCGGCGATCTGCGCGCCCCGCCGGCGCCGCTTGTACTTCTGGGAGAGTTCCTGCACGCGGGCGTACACCGCGGAGGGGTCGGGGGTGTTGTGTTCCTGGGTCTCAAAGGCCTCGCGCAGCTGATCGCGGTCGGTCACGACTTCTCCTCGGCGGGAATGCGTTCCATGAGCTCCGGTGAGAGCCGGAGCGTTTTCAATGCCCTCGACGCGTGGCTGCGCACCGTCGCCTGGGAACAGCCCAGCAGATCGGCGATCTGGTCGTCGTCCAGCTGCTCGTAGTAGCGCAGCACCAGCACCGCCCGTTGCTTGCGCCCCAGGGTGGCCAGCCGCCGCCACAGCACGTCGGCCATCACGACACCCTCGGCGTGGTCACGAACCCCACCCCGCGCGTCGTCCAGCTCGATGAGCCGTTCACCGACCGAATGCACGTGGCGGACGGCCCAGCTGCGCCGCCACGACAGGTACTCGTTGAGCACCATGCGCCGCACGTACGCCTCGGGCGAGTCCGCCTCGTTGATCCGCCGCCATCGGACTTGCGCCCGGGCCAGCACCTCCTGAACGACGTCCTGGGCCAGATCGCGGTCGCCGGTGAGGACGACCGCGTAGCGCAGGAGACTCGGAAGCCGGGCCATCGCGAATTGCTCGAAGGTCACAACCACTACGACGCCCCCCGTGCCCAGTCTGTGCAGTCGTGCCGGAATTAATTTTCGCGCCGGATCAGCGGTCCGGCGCGTCGATCGGGGCCATCACCCGCAGCGCGTTCGCGGCCAGCCCGATGCGCATCGGCGTGCTGCCGCCGGGCTCGCCGTCGACCTCGACCCGGGCCGGGCGGTCGGTCTCGAGCCACAGCTCGTCGACGGCCAGGAAAGGCTCTTCCCGCAGCGTACGCGTGGGGCCCTTGGCGGCGTTGCGAGCGGTCTCGACCAGCAGCTCACGCCGCGAAGGACCACCCACCGTGTACGCCACCAGGAGCCGGTCGTCGGCGTCCGCGTCCCCGGCGATGGGCCGGCCGGCGTGGTGCCCGCCGTTGGCCACGTACACCTGGTGGCTCCGGAAGTCGTGGCTGCGCCCGGCCGTCCGTACGGTGATGCGCAGTGGCTCGTGCCGGGTGAGCAGCCCCAACGCGGTCAGCGGGTAGGCGTAGCGCCCGAGCAGCCGCTTGAGCGGACGCGGCGCCTTGAGCATCACCTCGGCCGACAGCCCGATCCCGACGTGGTTGGTGAACGGCTCGTCGCCCGCCAGCCCCAGGTCGAGATCGATGACCTTGCCCTTGACCAGCACCTCGACCGCCTCGGCGAGATCGAGCGGGGTGTGCGCGGTACGGGCGAAGTTGTTGGTGGTGCCCAGGGGAAGCAGCCCGAGCGCGACGTCCTGATGGGCCAGCAGCCGGGCCGCGGTGCTGATCGTGCCGTCGCCGCCGCCCGCGATGAGCAGGTCGGGCCGCTTGGCCAGGCCCTCGGCCAGGATCCGCGGGAGCTCACGCGGGCGGTCGACGGCACACGCGCCGAGCAGCGTGAACCCGGCCCCGACGAGCCGCTCGCGGGCCGCCTCGTACAGCAGCCGGCCCCGCCGCGAATGAGTGTTGACCACCAGCACCGCGCGCTTGTCGTCACGGATGTCCTCGGTCAACTGCTCTTTCGTACGCACCCGCACGAGCCTATCGGGTCAGAGTGCTGCTCCCCGCTTCGACGGCCTGGTCCTCACCGGCGCCGCGGGCACGTCGAAGAGAAGTGTCGATCGCGCGCTGGATCGTTACCGCGATCGCCATGACGACCAGGGCGGCCGCGCCTGCAGCCAGGAAGCCGAGCAGCGGGTGGTCCTCGAACAGGGTGCTACGACACCACGTCGCCCAGCCACGCGCCGGCCGCGGCGACCAGGATGAGCAGCGCCACGTGGGGCCGGCCGGTGCTCGCGGCGGCGACCCCGCAGGCGAGCACGGTCGACTCGCTCGGCATGAACGGCAGCAGGGCGTCGAGCCCGGCTACGACGAAGACGACCGCGAGGATCGAGGGGCTCGCGGCGACCGCGTCGAAGTAGTGCGGCATGCGCTCACGATCGGCCACGAACCGAACGCGGACATGTACAGCGGTCGACGCGCAGAGGTCATTTACGGCGGCGTCGAGGGCTGATCGGCCGGCGTGACCGTGCCCATCGGTGCGGCCGGCGCACCACGCACCACCTACGCATTGGCGGCACGACGGGCCGTGTACTCGCCGGAGCGGCGCGACGGGTACTGGATCAGGTTGTCGGGGGCGTCCTCGCGCGGGGCGTCCCAGCCGCGGCGAGGCTCGGCCGGCTCTTCGTACGACCGGACCCGGAACTGCCGACCGTAGTCCATCATGCCGTCGATGAGGCGGTCGACGTCCCGCCCCGGTCGCACCACGAGCCGCATGAACTGGCTGGTCATGCCCAGCTTGTTGCCGCACTCGCGGGTGTAGACGCCGTGGTTGGCCACCAGGTAGTCGCGCAGCGCCGTGCCCGACCATTCGGTGGGCAGCTTGACCAGGATGAAGTTGCCCTGCGAGGGGAAGACGGTCAGGCCCGGGATGCGCGCCAGCTCACCGGCCATGGACCGGCGGTCGCGGCTGAGCAGGCGCAGGCTGTCCTCGTACTCCTCCTCGTGTTCCTGGATCATGAAGACGACCTTCTCGGCCAGCGAGTTGAGGTTCCACTTGGGCAGGGCCTTGCCGATCTTGCCGGCGATGGCGGGGTTGGCCATCAGATAGCCGAAGCGGATGCCGTGCAGGCCGAAGTTCTTACCCAGGCTTTTCAGTACGACCGCATTGGAGCGGATCACCGCGTCCGGGCCCACCGACGGATACTGTTCCACGTCGGAGAAGTCGATGAACGACTCGTCGATGACGACCAGGTCGAGGTCGCCCAGCATGTCCATGAACCGGATGACGTCGCGCCGGGGCAGGTAGCAGCCGTCGGGGTTGTTCACGTTGCACACCACGGCCACCCGGGAGCCACGATCGCGAATGAACCGTACGTAATCATCGAGGTTGAGCCGGAAGCCGTCGCGCTCCTGGAGCGGGAACATGTCGACCCGCTTGCCGGTCTCGAGCGGCTGGTCGGTCCAGCGGCCGAAGGTCGGGATCGGGATGGCCACGCTCTCCTTGATGAGCAGGTGGTCGATCCAGGTGATCAGCTCGGTCGAGCCGTTGGCCATGGCCACGGTCTGCGGGTGCAGGCCGAGCACGCTGCTCAGCTTCTTGGTGATGCTGGCCGAGTCGCTCGGGTAGTACTTCAGGATGTTCCTGAGGTCGCGGCTGAGCTCGTCGAACATCTCCGGCGTGGGGAAGTACGGGTTGCAGGGAATGCAGAAGTCCACGATCTCCACGCCCTCGCCCGCCGCCCGGGCCAGGTCGAAGTAGGACGCGCTGTGGGCGCCCTTGTGCAGGATCGAGGTGTCGATTCCGGTCCCCGCCATCGAGACTCCTTAACTCCACCGGTGTGCGCGACACTCCGCCGGGACGCGCGCCAGAAGGTACGAAGCCGATCGATGAAGGGTTCAGGATTCTCCAAGGAATCAACGTTTACGCAGGTGAAGGCTTGTTCGCCCGTCTTAGGTGCCGCTTAACTCCTCGCCTTGATCAAGTGAAACGCTTCCCATTTTCAAGTGACCCAGATCACTCCCTGGGGAACTCCCTGCTTGTCGGCGGTACACGGTGGACCGGCCGTCGGGTCACCCGAAAAATGTCGGACCCCGGCCGTAGGTTCGGGCCATGACCAAGAGCATGCGGATGCTGGCGGAAGGTGACGCCGACACGGCGGCCGTCCTCCACACCCAGAGCGAGGTGGAGGCGCGGATCCGGGCCATCTGCTTCAAGACCGGTCCCCCGGCGCTGATCGGCGCGGAACTGGAATGGACCGTCCACAACACCGCGGCGCCCTCGGCGCCGCTGTCGGTCGAGACGCTGCGCCAGGCGCTCGGCGCGTACACCCCGCAGACCCTGGGCTCACCCCACCCGCCCCTCCCCCTCCCCGCCGGCGGCACCGTCACTGTCGAACCCGGCGGCCAGGTCGAGATCTCGTCCGCACCCTTCGCCTCCGCGAGCGCGCTGCAAACGGCCATCGCCACCGATCGGGCCCATCTGACCGTTCTGCTCGAAGCGGAGGGCCTGTCCCTCGGCGAGCACGGCATCGACCCCCATCGCGCGCCCCGGCGCCTGGTCCGCACCCCGCGCTACGACGCCATGGAGCAGTCATTCGACGAACGCGGCGGCGACGGCCGGGTCATGATGTGCAGCACGGCCGGCCTCCAGGTCTGCCTCGACGCCGGCGCCTCGGCCGATCTGGCCCTGCGCTGGGCCGCCGTCTCGGCCCTGGGCCCACCGCTGCTGGCCGCGTTCGCCAACTCACGCTTCCACGCGGGGCGCGACACCGGTCTGGCGTCCGCCCGCATGGCCGCCTGGTGGGCCATGGACCCCCGGCTCACCCACCCGGTCGGTGTCTCGGCCGACCCGGCCGGCGACTGGGTGCGGTACGCCCTCGCCGCACCGCTCACCTGCGTCCGGCGCGACGGCGACTGCTGGGACGCGCCGACCGGCGCCACCCTGGGCGACTGGGTCCGCGGCGCGCTGCCCCTGCCGCTGACCGTGGCCGACCTCGATTACCACCTGAGCACCCTGTTCCCGCCGGTGCGCCCGCGGGGCTATCTCGAGGTGCGCTATCTCGACGCCCAGGCCGGCGACGACTGGTTCGCCCCGGTCGCCGTGCTCGACACCCTGCTGGCCGACCCGGCCACCACCAGCGCCGCCCTCGACCTGGCCCTCCCCACGGCCGACTGCTGGGTCTCGGCCTGGCGCCACGGGCTGGCCGACCCCGCGCTGCGCCGCACCGCCCACGCCGTCCTCGAGCTGGCCCAGCGCCGCGGCTCGTTCGACCGCGGGGTCACCGAGACGATCGAACGGAAGTTGCGATGACCATCGAAACCGAGCGGCTGCGTGACCGCGTCGCCGCCGAACTGCTCCGCGCGCGCGAGCGCAGCACCCGGCTCACCGAGGCCGTCGACGACGACGATCTGGTCGCCCAGCACTCACCGCTGATGTCCCCGCTCGTGTGGGATCTCGCCCATGTCGGCAACCAGGAAGAGCTGTGGCTCGTCCGCGACGTCGGCGGGCGCGCGGCGGTGCGGCAGGACATCGACGAGCTGTACGACGCGTTCAAGCACGCCCGCCGCGACCGGCGAGCCCTGCCGCTGCTCAACCCGGCCGAAGCCCGGCGTTACGTGGCCCAGGTGCGCGACAAGGCGCTCGACGTGCTCGACCGGGCCCGCCTCGACCAGGGCCGCCGGCTGGTCGCCGACGGTTTCGCGTTCGGCATGATCGTGCAGCACGAGCAGCAGCACGACGAGACCATGCTGGCCACCCACCAGCTGCGTTCCGGCCCGCCGGTCCTCTCGGCGGCTCCACCACCGGCCCCGGCGTCGGTCGTCACCGGTGAGGTCCTCGTTCCGGGCGGGCCGTTCACCATGGGGACCGACACCGAGGCGTGGGCCCTCGACAACGAGCGGCCCGCACACCAGGTCTTCGTGGCGCCCTTCCACATCGATCGGGCCGCGGTGACGAACGGGGCGTACGCCGCTTTCATCGAAGCCGGCGGTTACGACGACCCACGCTGGTGGACAGCCGCGGGCTGGGATCACCGACAGGAAGCCGGGCTGACCGGGCCGGCGCACTGGCAGCGGGACGGCTCCTCGTTCGCGGCCACCACGTTCGGGCGCACCGCGCCCGTCGTGGCCGACGAGCCAGTCGTCCACGTCGGCTTCCACGAGGCCTCGGCGTACGCGAAATGGGCCGGCAAGCGGCTGCCGACCGAGGCCGAGTGGGAGAAGGCGGCCCGCTGGGACCCGGCGACCGGCCGTTCCCGCCGGTACCCGTGGGGCGATGCGGCCGTCGAGTCGCGGCACGCCAACCTGGGCCAGCGTTTCCTGCGGCCGTCCGCGGCGGGGGCGTTCCCCGACGGGGCCTCGCCGCTCGGGGTGCACCAGCTGATCGGCGACGTGTGGGAGTGGACGTCCAGCGACTTCCACGGCTATCCCGGCTTCGCCGCGTTCCCCTACCGCGAATACTCCGAGGTCTTCTTCGGCCCCGACTACAAGGTGCTGCGCGGCGGCTCGTTCGGCACCGACGCGTCGGCCGTGCGGGGCACGTTCCGCAACTGGGACTACCCGATCCGGCGGCAGATCTTCACCGGCTTCCGCTGCGCCCGGGACGCCTGATGTGCCGTCACCTGGCCTACCTGGGGCCGCCGATCCCGTTGTCGCGCCTGCTGTTCGAGCCGCCGCACTCGCTGTCGCACCAGTCGTGGGCGCCCCGCGACATGCGCGGCGGCGGCACGATCAACGCGGACGGTTTCGGGGTCGGCTGGCTCACGGCCGACGGGCCGGTACGCTACCGCCGGGCCACCCCGCTGTGGGGCGATCCCTATCTGCCCGCGCTGGCCCGCTCGGTGCGGGCGGGTGTGGTGCTGGCCGCCGTCCGCAGCGCCACCGTGGGCATGCCCGTGACAGCAGACGCGGCCGCGCCCTTCGCCGACGGGCTGTGGTTGTTCAGCCACAACGGGGTCGTGGCGGGCTGGCCGGCCTCGGTCGAGAAGCTCGCCGCCGCGCTGCCGACCACCGACCTGATGACGCTCGACGCCCCGACCGACGCGGCCTTGCTGTGGGCCCTGGTCCGCCACCGCCTGCGCCACGGCGCCACCCCGGCCGAAGCCGTCGCCGACACGGTGGCCGACGTACTGACCGCGGCCCCCACGTCCCGGCTCAACCTGCTGCTGACCGACGGCCGCACCATAGTGGCCACCATCGTCGGCCATGCCCTGTCGATCCAGCGCACCCGCGACTCGGTGCTGGTCAGCTCCGAGCCGCTGGACGCCGACCCGGCCTGGCAGCCGGTTCCCGACCGCACGTTGCTGATCGCCGAGCCCGGCGCCGTACGGACGCTCCCCCTAGGAGAAGCATGACCACCCCGCTCGAAGTCCATCTCGACGCCGACGACCAGGAGCGCACGCTGCGCGCCGACGTGGTCGCCGGCCTCACCGCGAGCCCGAAACGGCTGCCGCCGAAGTGGTTCTACGACGCCCACGGCAGCGAACTGTTCGAACAGATCACAGAATTGCCCGAGTACTACCCGACCCGGGCCGAGCGGGCGATCCTCACCGAGCGGGCCGCCGAGATCGCCCGGGACACGGGCGCCCGCACGCTGATCGAGCTCGGGTCGGGCTACTCCACCAAGACCCGCCTGCTGCTCGAAGCCCTGCATCCGACCCGGTTCGTGCCGATGGACGTCTCCCCCAGCGCGCTGGAAGCGGCCGCGACCCGGATCGCCCTCGACTTTCCGGCCCTGCCGGTGCACGGCATCGTCGGCGACATCACCCGGCATCTGGGCTTCCTGCCCGGCGCCGACCACCGCCTGGTCGCTTTCCTGGGCGGCACGATCGGCAACTTCGAGCCGGCCGAGCGGGCCCGCTTCCTGGCCGACGTGCGCGGCGTCCTGCGCCCCGGCGAACACCTGCTGCTCGGCACCGACCTGGTCAAGAGCCCCCGCGTACTGGTCCCGGCCTACGACGACGCGGCCGGAGTCACCGCCGAGTTCAACCGGAACGTGCTGCGCGTGCTCAACCACCACCTGCAGGCCGACTTCGACGTCGACGGCTTCGCCCACGTGGCCCTGTGGAACGCCGACCAGGAATGGATCGAGATGCGCCTGCGGGCCCGCTGGCCCATGCGGGTGACGATCCCCGCGCTCGACCTGGTGGTCGAATTCGCCTCGGGCGAGGAGATCCGCACCGAGATCTCGGCCAAGTTCCGCCGCGAGGGCGTCGAGAAAGAGCTGACCGAGGCCGGCTTCGCCCTGAGCCAGTGGTGGACCGACCCCGAGGCCCGTTTCGCCCTCTCGCTGGCCCAGGCGGTGGCCTGACCGCTGCTCGTGGTCAATCCACCGGCTTGAGCCACGCGCGGGACCGAGGTAGTGCCAACAGGACGGTGATCGCGCCGCCGGTCACCGCTCCGACCACGCTCCCGGCCGAGACGGAGTGGTCGTAGCTCCACTCGGCCGGCGCGAGGAGCACCTGAGACCCGGCCAGGATCATGGCGAGGTAGGCGATCCGCCGGGACTGCCGCAGGATCTTGATGATGAACGAGGCACCGACCGCGGCACAGATGATCAGCGACCCGATCACCCATTCGGCCCCGCTGACCTTGTCGTTGCCCCCGTCCAGGACCAACCGGACGAACAGCAGCACGCAGCCGACACCGATGAGCACACACGCCACCACGACGGAGTACGGCGGTCGAGAACGCCACGAGTACATCTCGCTCATCGGCGCGACCCTAGCCGAACTTCGCGCGGCCAGTGTACCAGCAGGCGACCTCACGACCGTCCTGATCGGACCTGTTGTCGGTTAGGCTGTCGGCGTGACCGGTGACGAACCGTCTGTTCCGCACACTGCACGGATCTGGAACTACCTGCTCGGCGGCACGGACAACTTCGCTGTCGATCGGGTGGTCGGCGACCGGGTCCTGGTCGGCCAGCCCGCTCTGGCCGAGAACGCCCGGCTCAGCCGCGCCTACCTCACCCGGGTGGTGCGGTGGCTGGCCGGTGAGGCCGGTATCCGGCAGTTCCTCGACCTCGGCGCGGGCCTGCCCACCGCTGACAACACGCACGAGGTCGCGCAGTCCGTGGCGCCGGAGAGCCGCATCGTCTACGTCGACAACGACCCGCTGGTCGTGTCGCAGGGTCGCGCGCTGCTGACCAGCCATCCGCGGGGCGAAACGGTCTACCTCGACGCCAGCCTCGAGAACATGGCTCATGTCCTGCGGGAGGCCGGGCGTACGCTCGACTTCGAACAGCCTGTGGCTGTGCTGTTCATGGGCGTTCTCGGCCACATCAAGGACGACGCGGTGGCCCAGAACCTTACACGTACGGCCATGGCGGCGGTTCCCTCCGGCAGCTACCTGGCCATCTGCGACAGCACCGACACCACCCCCGAGGTGGCCGAGGCCGCCGCATCTGGAACGAGTCCGCAGCCCTCCCCTACTACCTGCGCGGCCCGGACCGCTTGGCGAGCCTCTTCGACGGCTTGGAACTGGTCGACCCCGGCCTGGTCCCGGTGACCCGCTGGCACCCGGACGACGACCGTCCCGACATCGACCAGTACGGCGCCGTCGGCCGAAAACCCTAGGGCGTATCTGGCGGATCACGTGGGAGCGAGGCGAGGTCCAGGTCGTGGCTGGCGTCGGCCGCAGAGCGGCCCAATACAAGACCGGTATTGGACCGCCCTGCGGACGCCGTCAGGCGCGGGCTGGGCCACGCCGCAGCCCCGCGTGATCCGCCAGATACGCCCTAACCCCGGGGCTCAAGGCGTAGTCGTCGCATGAAGGCCTCGGTCTCGTCCGGCCGGTGTAAACGGTGGACGGTCAAGGCATGGCGCGCCGGTTCAGCGATGCGGGCCGCAATCTCCTGGCGGCGACGGCGGTGCGCCGACCAGGCGCGGCGAACGGGATGGTCCGCACGGAGCCACTGCGCCGGCGTGTCGCGGTAGCCGTGCCAGAGCCGCTCACGGGTGACCATGCGGCGCAACGACCGGGTGGCGGCGCGCCAGAGAACGACAGGTTGGGAGTAGTCAAGCCACAGCACGGTGTCGGCGCGCGACCACAAGAGCTCCCGCAGACGCACGCGAACGGGATCCACCGGCGGCGGCCCACCCGAGTCGAAGATCCAACGGTCTCCGGCGGTGATCTCTTCGATGGCGGCCGGAAAGGTCGTCGCCATTACGAGACCCGGACCGTAGTAGAGATCATCGAGCGAATGCCACGGAGCACCGGTCGCCACCGACAGACGTCGAGCCAGACTCGTCTTACCGGCGCCGGCCAACCCGGTGATCAGAACCCGATTCATACCGGGACTTCACCATCGCTCGCACCGGCCCGCGACCGGTTTATACAGATGGATGTCAGCGCTCTTCGGCTGCTGCGTTGCCGTGAGTGATCCGTAGGTAGTAGCCGTCGGGGTCGTCGAGCCGGAAGTCATGCAGGCCCCACGGCCGCAGCCTCAACTCGTCGCTGACCGTCGCGTGCCGGCGGCAGTGTTCATGAAGTGCACGCAGCTCATCCAAACTGTCCAGCTCCAGCACGATCTCAACGCCGACGCCCTTGTCGCCGCTGAGCCGTTGCCTGGAGAAGCCCGGGCCGTCCGTCCGCTCGGGTAATTTTCGCCGTGGGACCGAGGCCGAGCACGACGATGCCTCGGCGCAAGCTCACGTAACGCTCGGCCCGTCGGCTCACCTGGAATCCGAGCACCTCGCGGTAGAAGCTGACGCTGACATCCAGGTCCTCGACGAACAGTTCCATCCGAAGCCGCATCCGTCGATCATTCACGACGCGGCCGAAACGCGGGGAGCACGATCACGCGGGGTTGAATGTCGTCGATACAGTCACCCTTCGTTCCATTACGGGGGAAGGCAACTATGAGAAGACTGTCGTTAGTTGTAGCGAGCGTTCTCGCGACCGCGCTGGTCGCGGCAGGCACGCCCGGCATCGCGCAGGCGGCCGGGGTCGGCCAGATCCTCATCGGCAACAACCATCTCAATCCGGGTGTCGTCGATGTCAGCATCGACAGCGAGGAGCCGGTGGCTTCGATCCACATCGACTTCGTCAACCGGGAGAACGGCCAGGTGGGCGGGTCGGTGGACGCCTTCGACCACACCGGGGAGGCGCCGTTCCCGACGCGCCAGCTCTACACGACGTCCAGCCCGGTGGTCATGGCGCCGGGCGACTACGACGCCGAAGTGGCGGTCACCGACGTGGACGGCGAGGTCACCCGGCACTCCGACTTCTTCCGCTACTTTGTGGTAGCTGAGGTCCACGCCCTCGAGGTCACGCCGCCGACGATCGACTACGACCACCGGGACATCACGGTCACCGGCAAGGTGCTCGGGCGCCAGCCGGGCACCGGTGAGCTGCGGCCGATCCCCGGCGCCACCGTCCAGGCCTGGGTCCACATGTCGTCCGACGACCCGATCGTGACCGGGCCGGACGGCGCGTTCGAGGCGCACTTCACGATGGCCGGCACCATCAACACCATGGAATTCTCGTACGGCGAAGGCGCGCCCTACACGCGCGCGGCCCCGTACGTGAACGGGTCGGTGACAGTGACCAAGCAGCCGACCAGGGCCACCATCCGGCCGGACAAGCGGCGCGTCCGCGCGGGTGAGACCATCACGCTCACCGGCAAGGTCGAGCGGCGCTCGGCCACCGGCTGGGTGCCGGCCCCGACCAACTCGGACCTGTACATCCTGGCCGACTGCGACGACACCGGCTGCCTCGGCACCCACTACCCGGTCCTGGCCCCCGACGGCACCTTCCGCGTCGAAGCCACGGCCCAGCGCACCGGCTACTTCCTGCTCCACAACACCGGCCTCGCCGACTTCTTCGAGGGCAGCACCGCCCAGACCCCGGTGGTGACGGTCCGGCCCTGACGCATGGGCGCTCCGAGGCGGCGGCCTGGCGGGGTCGCTGCCCCGGAGCGGGCTCGGTGGGTGTTACGGGCGGTAGCGGACCAGGGCGAAGGCGTCGCCGCCCGGGACGCTGCCGCTGCCGCCGATCAGGAGGCGGCCGTTGGGCTGGATCTTCAGGACTGTGCCGCGGTCGGTGCCGCCGAGGTCGGTGGTGACGACGCCGCCGGTGCCGAAGGATGGGTCGAGGGAGCCGTTGGCGCGGTACTGGGCGACCACGATGTTGCCGTCGGCCGAGCCGGTGGTGACGATGCGCCCGTTCGGGCGGAGCACGGGGGACGTGGTGGGGCCGGACACGTACGTGAAGGCGTTGCGGCCCAAGGACCGGTCGGGCTTGCCGTCTGGCAGGTAGCGCAGCAGGCCGTCGCGGCGGACGTCGTCCTGCTGGGTCCAGACGGTCTGCAGGATGCGACCGTCGCGGCCGATGGCCAGGCCGGACGAGCCGTCGATGCCCTGCGGGCCGGTCAGGTCGCGGATCACCCGGCCGCTGGAGCCGAACGACGTGTCCAGGCGGCCGCGTGGGGTGAAGCGGGCCAGCAGCACGTCGGCCGTGGGTTCGGGCAGCGTGCTCCAGTAGCTGCTGGCGCCGGCCACGACGATGTCGCCGTCGGGGGCCACGGCCACCGTGGTGACCGACTCGAACTCGTTCGGGCCGAGGTCGGTGCGGACCACGCCGCCGGCGCCGAACGTGGGGTCGGGGGTGCCGTCGGGTCGCAGCCGCAGCAGGACGGGCGGGTCGCTGCCGTCGTTGGTGGCCGCGCTCAGGCCCAGCACGATCTTGCCGTCGGGCTGCTGGGTCAGGCCGGCGGGCCGGGTGCCGTAGACGGCGTCGCCCAGCGCCGGGAAGAGCCGCCCGTCGGTGCCGAACGAGGTGTCGATGCTGCCGTCGGACAGGTAGCGGACCAGCGCCAGTGCCGAGAATCCGGCCCGCGACACCGTGCCGGCGACCAGGATGCGCCCGCCGGCCTGCAGCGTCATCGCGGCCGGGTCGTCCCAGAACGAGTCGGGGTCGACGTCGGTGACCACGACGCCGGCCGTGCCGAACGACTCGTCGAGCGCGCCGTCGGCCCGGCGCCGCTCGATCAGGAAGTAGCCCTCGTTGCCGTTGCCGACCGCGATGATCTTGCCGTCGGGCTGCAGGGCGAGGTCGCGGACGTAGTCACCGCCGCCGTACTCGGCCGTGACCCAGCCGCCCGAGCCGAACGACGGGTCGAGCACCGGACCACGGACGGCGGCGCCGGCCGGCGCGGCCAGCGCCCCGGCGATCAGCACTCCGGTCAGCAAACCCCGCACGAGCATGGCGACCACCTCCCGTCCCCGTCGTCCACGGTGGACCACGCGGTGTCGCGTCGTCAGTCTCACCCGCTGACCGAGCCCCGCGCCCGCCCGTCCCCACGATCCGCCAACAAAGTCATTGCCTCCATTCCGCCGGCCGGGGGGGGGGGGGGGGACGCCCCGTCGTGGAAGATGATGACGCGGGGCTCACCAGTGGGGTCGGCTTCGAGGGCTTCGCCCGGTTCGGGGCGGCCGGTGGCGCGGACATCGCCGGTCCGTGGGTCGACGATGCGGTAGGTGGACGGGGTGCCCGTGTCCTGCATCATCGGGAGCCAGCCGCCGGCTTCCTGGTAGACGATGGCCAGTCGGCCGGGGACGCTCAAACCGCGTGGGCCGATGAAGGTCTCCCAGTCCGGGCGCATGTCAGGCGGGGTCGATGCCGCCGTAGCCGACCCCGCCGATCGGTGTACGGCACGTGGTCGATCGCCCACGGCCTCAACGAGGCGGCCCACGACGCCGGTTACGCGCTGTTCACCAGCTGGGTCGACTACCGACCGGCCGACGCCGACGCGCCCGGCGAGGTCCACAAGGCGCTCGACCGGTTCCTCTCGGCCCGGGTCGACGGCATCCTCATCTCGTCCCCGCATCCCGGCATCGAGGACGTCCTGCACCGGGTCTGGGAGACGGTGCGTGGTCATCCTCTCCGGTCACGCCTGGCCCAACGCCGACTCGGCGACGGTCGACTCCTACGAGGCGGCACTCCTGGCCACGCGGCAGCTGATCGAGCTGGGCCACCGGCGGACCCTGCACATCGCGGGCCCCGAGCGGATCAACGAGACCGTGGACCGGGAGAACGGCTACCACGACGCCCTGGCCGAGGTGGCCGCCGCGCCGCTGCCGATAGTGCGCGGCGACTGGTCGGCCGAGTCCGGCTTCCGGGCCGGCGCCGTCGTCGACCCCGGCGACTTCACGGCCGTCTTCAGCGGCAACGACCAGATGGCCCCGGGCTTCATGAACGCCCTGCGGGGCCGGGGCCTCGTCGCGCCGGCCGACTACTCGATCGTCGGCATCGACGACATGCCGGACGCCCGCCACTTCGCCCCGCCCCTGTCGACAGTCTGGATGGACTTCGTGGAGCTGGGCCGGGCCGGCTTCGGGATGCTGGCCGAACGCATCACCACCGGCGAACGGTTGGCCCGGCCGGTGATCCACCCCCGCCTCGTCCCGCGCGAATCGAGTACCAGGATCAGGCCGGACCTGTAATCGTTCCGGAGTGATGATTCGACGCGAGCTTCCCGACGATGCCGAAGCGATCCGGGCGGTCACGGCCGCCGCGTTCCGCGGCATCGAGCACAGCGCCCCACCGGTGGAGCCGGGTGGAGACCCGGGCGAGGCGACCCTGGTCTCGTGGTTGCGCGCCGACGGCGGCTGGATTCCGCAGCTGTCGCTGGTCGCGGTCGAGGACAACCGCGTGATCGGCCACGTGCTCGCGACCCGGGCCCATGTCGACGGCCGGCCGGCGCTGGGCCTCGGGCCCGTGAGCGTCGACCCCCAGCGGCAGCGAGCGGGCGTCGGCACCGCCCTGATGCACGCCGTTCTGGGCGCGGCGGACGCGCTCGGCGAGTCCCTGATCGCGCTCGTGGGCGAACCCGCCTTCTACGGTCGTTTCGGCTTCGCCCCCGCCTCGCCGCTGGGTATAACCGCGCCGGACCCTTCCTGGGGCGACTACTTCCAGGTCCGAACCCTCACCCAGTACGACGGCCGGACCGGCCGCTTCACCTACGCCGCCCCCTTCGACCGCCTGTCGTGACGTATGACACGATCTTGCAGTGTCTAAAACTTTGCATGCACTGCAAGAAATCCGTACGGTCGGTGCATGCTCCCTGAGACGGCTCCGCCGGGCCGCCGTGATCGTAAGAAGCAGCAGACCAAAGATGCTTTGATCGCGGCGGCCCTGCGCCTCGTGGACGACCGGGGCCTCGACCATGTGACCGTCGAGGACATCGCGGCCGCGGCCGACGTGTCGCCCCGGACGTTCTTCAACTACTTCGCGACCAAGGACGAGGCGATCGTCGGCGACCAGTTCGTCGACAACCACGACGTCCTGGAACGCCTGCGGGCCGTGCCGGCGGACGTGCCGGCCGTTCCCGCCGTGCTGCAGGCGATCACGCCCGACCTGGAGGCTATCGAGGCCGACGGCGAGCTCTGGCTGGTGCGGTGCCGGGTCATGGCGAACAACCCGGCGCTGGTCACCGGGCTGATCAGCCGGTCCGCCCAGCACGAGCAGGACCTGGCGGACGCGATCGCGGCCCGGTCCGGCACCGACGCCGCCCTCGCCGCCGCGGTGACCGGGGCCGCCGTGCGCGTCTCCTTGATGCGCTGGGCCGCCTCGGACGGGCGGGCCCGCCTCACCGAGCTCGTCCGCGACGCGTTCGACCTGCTCGCGCACGGACTTTCCGACCCCCGCCCCACCAGCAAGGACCACCGATGAGCGCAGACACCTCCAACCTCACCGAGACCGACCAGCCGGCCGGGCGGATGACACCGCGCCAGGTCATCCAGGCGCTGTCCGGCCTGATGATGGGCCTGTTCGTCAGCATCCTGGCCGGCACGGTCGTCTCCAACGCGCTGCCGCGCATCATCGCCGACCTCAACGGCACCCAGTCGATCTACACCTGGATCGTCACCGCCGAACTGCTGGCCATGACGGCGACCGTGCCGCTGTGGGGCAAGATGGCCGACCTCTACAACAAGAAGCTGCTCATCCAGCTCTCCCTGGGCCTGTTCGTGGCCGGCTCACTGATCGCCGGCCTGACCCCCAATGTCGAGGTGCTCATCGTCAGCCGCGTCATCCAGGGCGTCGGCGCGGGCGGCATGACCGCGCTGGCCACGATCGTGATGGCCGCGATGATCCCGCCGCGCGAGATGGGCCGCTACGCCGGCATCTTCGGCGCCGTGTTCGGTGTCGCCACGGTCGCCGGCCCGCTCATCGGCGGCGTGCTCGTGGACACCTCGTGGCTGGGCTGGCGCTGGTGCTTCTTCATCGGCGTGCCGTTCTCGCTGGCCGCCATCTTCCTGCTGCAGCGGACGCTGAGCCTGCCGACCGTACGCAAGAAGGTCGAGATCGACTGGCTGGGCGCCTTCCTCATCACCGCGGGCGTCAGCGACCTGCTGATCTGGTCGACGCTGGCCGGCAACCGCTTCGACTGGGCGTCGTGGCAGACCGCGGCCTTCGTCGTCGGCGGCCTGGTGCTGCTCGCCCTGGCCGTGCTGGTGGAGTCGAAGGCGAAAGAGCCGATCATCCCGCTGGGCATCTTCCGCAACCGCACGGTCACCCTGACCACCGTGGCCAGCACCCTGGTCGGCGTGGCCATGTTCGGCGGCACGGTCTTCCTGAGCCAGTACTTCCAGATCGCGCTGGGCAAGTCCCCGACCGTGGCCGGCCTGATGAGCCTGCCGCTGATCTTCGGCCTGCTCGTCTCGTCGACGGTGGCCGGCGCGCTCATCACCAAGACCGGCAAGTGGAAGATCTACCTGGTCGCCGGCGGCATCTTCATGACCGCGGGCATGCTGCTGCTGAGCACCATCGGCGCCGACACCGACATCGTCGTCCTGTCGGCCTGGATGCTGGTCCTCGGCGTCGGCGTCGGCATGCTCATGCAGAACCTGGTGCTGGCCGCCCAGAACGACGTGCCGGCGGCCGAACTGGGCGCGGCCACCTCGACCTTGACGTTCTTCCGCAGCATGGGCGGCACCATCGGCGTCAGCGCCCTGGGCGCGGTGCTCGCGTCCAAGGTGACCACGCTGTTCGCCGAGAAACTGCCCGGCGCCGGAACGGCCGGCGGCGGCACCCACGAGGTACCCGACGTCTCCGCCCTGCCCGAGCCGGTCCGCGCCATCGTGGCCGACATCTACGGCCAGGCGACCGCGGAGCTGTTCCTGATCGGCGCGCCGATCGCCGCCCTCGCCCTGCTCGCGGTGCTCTTCATCAAGGAAAAGCCCCTGCACACCGTCAGCGGCGACGAACGCGCCGCCCGCGAGGCCGCGGGCCTGACGCACTGACGCGCTCGGCTCACTCCTCCTCGAGGGCGGCCAGAATGCGCTTCTGGTCGTCGTCGAGGCGGGCGGGTGGGACGTCCGGGTCGACGCGGGCGAAGTCGAAGTCGGCCATTTCCCAGGCCGGGAACACGTGTACGTGGGCGTGGGGGACCTCGAAGCCGGCGATCACCAGGCCCACGCGCGGGGACTCGTAGGCTTTCTTGAGCGCGGCGCCGATGCGGTGGCTCACCGTCATCACGTGGGTGAGCAGGTCGGGCGGCAGCTGGGTCCAGTCGTCGATCTCGTCGCGCGGGACCACGAGCGTGTGGCCGGCCGTCAGCGGAGCGATCGTGAGGAACGCGGCCACACGGTCGTCCGTCCAGACCATGCGTCCGGGAATGTCGCCGTTGATGATCTGGGTGAAGATGGTGGCCATCGTCTGCCTTTCCGGTCGGGTTCGGGACCCACCCTAAGACGTGCGGACTGGCAGAGTGTGGATGTGGACCTCGAATCCGGCGCCGGCCTGCTGCACGTGCTCACTTCGTACTCGCCTGACCGCGAGTGGGACGTTCCCGCGGACGATCCCCGGGTCCGGCACGATCTGACGCCCAACGACCGGGCGACGCTGCCGCCGATGGTGAAGGATTATCCGGCGGGGCTTCCCGTTCTTGCCCTGCCGCGGGAACTCCCGGATCCGGGGGTGCCGGCGGCGGCCGTACTGTCGGGAAAGGTCTTCCCGGCCCAGCCGCTGGACGCGGCCCAGCTGGGGCGGGTGCTCTTCCTCGGCGCGGGGGTCGTGCGCACTTCGGAGCGTAACGGGCGGCGGGCGTTCTTCCGTGCGTCCGGGTCGGCCGGGGCGCGGTTCCCGCTCGAGGTGTACGCCGTGACGCGCGGGGTCGCGGGGGTCGAGGACGGCGTTCACTGGTACGACCCGGTGGCGCACGCGCTCGTGCGGGTCGGACCGGCCGCGCGGGGTGAGGCGACCACCCTCGTGGTGACCGGTGTGCCGTGGCGCACCGGGTGGCGGTACGCCGAGCGCGGCTTCCGCCACCTGTACTGGGACGGCGGCACCTTGCTGTCCCAGTTGGAGGCGGCAGCTGCTTCGGCCGGGTGGGATCCGCGTCTGCGCACCGATTTTCCCGACCAGGCCGTCCGGGATCTGGTCGGGGCCGACGGCGTGCACGAGTTCCCCTTGGCGTTGCTGACGTTCGGGGCGGGCGCTCCGGCTGTCGAGGCCTCGGGCCCCGCGGCGCCGGGCGAGTTGCCGCCGGTCGAGTTTCCGCTGGTGACTGCCGCTCAGCGGGCCGGTGACGGCACCGTGCTGGGCGAGCCGTGGCCGATCGGGGACGAGGTGGCCGCGCCCGGGTCGGGCGAAACGCTGGATGCCGTGGTTCGCCGGCGGGGCTCGCAGCGGCGCATGGACCGGGCGAGGTCGCTGCCGCGGGAGGCGCTGGACTGGCCGATGGCGGTCGCGCTGCGCGGCATCGACGTGCCGCACTGGGTGGCCGTGCACGGCGTCGACGGGGTCGAGCCGGGCATCTACCGCTGGCCCGACCTGGCGAATCCGGTCGTCGTCGGCGAGCTGCGCTCGGAGCTGGAACGGGTCTCGCTCGGCCAGTCCTTGTCGGCCGAGGCGGCGTACGTAGTGATCGGCGCCGTCCCCGGCGGAGAGCTCGACGATCGGGGTTACCGGACAGCGCAACTCGCGGCCGGGCTCGTCGAGGGGCGTCTGCACCTGGCCGCGTACGCGGTGGGGGCGAGCGCCACCGGCATGACGTTCCTGGATTCCGAGGTGCCGGCGCTGTTGCACGAACCCGGAGACCTGGTGACGCTGCTGTTCACGTGCGTGGGCGTGCCGGAGTATCAGTCGCGGGCCGGTGGCGGGCCGGGCACGCCGGTGGACGTGCGCACGGTCATGCCGCGGATGGTGGACTGACTTCCTGCCAGACGGCCCAGCGGGTCTGCGGGCCGACCTGCTGAGCGCGGCGCATGGCCTGCCGGGCCCGGTCGACGAGCTCGCCGGCGGTCAGCTCGCCCGGGGCCGAGACGGCGACGCCGATGGCCGCCGCGAGCGGGACGAGCCGGCCGTTCACGATGATCGGGCTCAGCGCCGCGGCGATGTTGCCGGCCACGTCGTACGCCTGGTCGGGGAACGCGAGATGGCTGAGCAGCACGGCGAACTCGTCGTCGGCCAGCCGCCCCACCCGGCCCGACGGCGGGACGCAGCCGCGAAGGATCCGCGGGAACTGGGCGGGCACAGGCTGCACGACGTCGATGACGACCACGGCCGTGTGGTGGCCGGTGGCCAGCGCTCGCGTCGCGGCCCGACGAAAGCGCCGGCTCCGGATGTTCATGGCCCGCAAGATCGGGCGCGGCGGCCCCGACTTGAGGAGTCGGGCCGAAGGGCGTGACCGGCGCCTTCGGGCGGCTCTATCCGCTGCGCCTGGTCGATCTCGCGCCCGGGCTCGATCCGGTGCTGTGGTTCACCGGGCTGGGTGTGATCATGTGCCTGGGCGGCGTGCTGGCGTTGCGCCTGGTCCAGGGCCGCGTCAGTGAGCCCGGTACGGTCCGGCGCGGCTACCAGGTCGCCTGTCTGGTCGCCGCCGCCGGTGTCGTCGGGTTGGCGGCCGCGCCC
This sequence comes from Paractinoplanes aksuensis, assembly GCF_024137025.1. Classification (GTDB taxonomy): domain Bacteria; phylum Actinomycetota; class Actinomycetes; order Mycobacteriales; family Micromonosporaceae; genus Actinoplanes; species Actinoplanes aksuensis. Next base: position 7,981 of record NZ_JAMYJR010000005.1, on the reverse strand, counting down.
GGCGCTGTCGGCGGCAGCGTGGCCGTGCTGGTGGCGGCGGGGGCGCTGCCGCTGACCCGCAGCTTCGCCACGATCCGGGTCAACCGCAAGGCCACCCCAGCCGTACGGTCCATTCGCTGCTGGCCCAGGCCGACTATGCGGGCACCATCGTCTGTGGCCTGGCGATCGCCGCGGTCGCCGACGTCGGCCCGGCTCTGGCCGGCTGCGCCGTCCTGCTGATCGTGGCCGCCTGGGTAAGCGGACGGCAAGAAGGCAGCAAGCGACGTCACTGACGCTGACAGGCATGGTTGAGATACATGAGTTAGGGACGATCCTGGGCATCTGGGCCCACCCGGACGACGAGGCCTATCTGTCCGGCGGGATCATGACGATGGCGGCCGGGCGGGGGCAGCGGGTGGTGTGCGTGACCGCTACCTGTTCCGAGCCGCGGCGGTCCGGGGAGCTCGACCGCTGCCTGGCGATTCTGGGCGTGGGCGAGCACCACTGGCTCGACTACGCCGACGGTGGCTGCGCGGACGTGCCGGTGGCCGAGGCCGTCGGCAAGCTGGCCGCGCTGACTCGACCCCGAAACCACCGATCGCAAAGTACGGGCCCTGGCCGCGCAGCGGAGTCAGACGGCCGCGCTGATCGGGATGATGGGGCGGCAGCGGTACGCCGAGTGGGTCGGGGACGAGGCGTTCGTCGAGCGGGTGGCGGGGGCGCGTTAAATAGTTGTTCATGAACGCCTTTCGAGAGCTGCTCGCCGCCGACCGGGTGACCCACGTGCCGGGGGTTCACGATCCGCTGAGCGCGACGCTCGCCGTGCACGCGGGGCATCGGGCGGTGTACCTCTCGAAGAACGCGGTGGCCGCCGTGACGATGGGGCGGCCGGACGTCGAGTTCGTGCCGGCCACCCAGATCGCCGACCGGGCGGCCACACTGGGGCCGGTGCTCGGCGGGGTGCCGCTGATGGCTGACGCGGGGGCCGGGTTCGAATCGCCACGGGACGCGGCGTGGACGGCTCTGGCCTACCAGCGGGCCGGGATCACGGCGGTGGTGCTGAGCGATCACGACGGCGGGCACGTCCGGGCGATGGCCCGGCAGGCGCCGGACGTGGCGGTGGTCGCGCGGACCACGGCGTACGGGAAGGGTGGGCTCGAAGCGACGGTCGAGCGCTGCCGGGCCTACGCGGAAGGGGGCGCGGACGCGGTGTTGCCGGCCGGGATTCGTACGCCGGAGGAACTTTTTCGCCTGAAGGCCGCGCTCCCCGGGGTGCCGTTGGTGTTGTCGCGCAGCGAAGCCGGACCCGCCGCACCGGCCCTGGCCGATGACGAGCTCGCGGTCCTGGGCGTACGCCTGATCCTGCACCCGCTGGCGGCGTTGCTGGCCGCGGTCCGGGCTGCGTCGCAGGCCTACCGCGCGATCGCCGAGGACGGCACGGCCGACGAGGTCGACCGCATGCCGTGGGCGGCCTTCACCGCGCTGGCCGCGAGCGAACCCCGGAGCACGAGTCTAGGCTCATGAGCGTGCTGCAGGTGACGCCGAACGGCCCGTACGGCAAGGATGTGCACCCGGCCATGCCGGTGTCGCTCGACGAGGTGGTCGACGAGGTGCGCGAGTGCTTCGCCGCCGGCGCCACCGGTGTCCACCTGCACGTACGCGACGAGTCGGGGGCCGAGACGCTCGACCCGGTGGTGGTGAACGAGACGTGCCGCCGGATCCGCGAGGTGGCCGACGGCCCGGTCGAGGTCGGCCTCACCACCGGCGCCTGGATCGTGCCCGAACTGGCCGACCGGATCGCGATGATCCGCGAGTGGGAGGGCGTCGACGTGGCCACCGTGAACCTGTCCGAGGACGGGTTCGCCGAGGTCATGCGGGCCATGCTCGACGTCGGCATCGGCATCGACGTGGGCCTGTGGTCACCGGCCGAGCTGCCCGCGCTGCTGGCCTCGGGCCTGCTGCCGCACGCGGCCCGGGTCAGCATCGAACTCGACAACGGCGAACCCTACTTCCTCGAGGGCCCGCCCGAGGCCGTGGCCCAGCGGGTCAACGACCTGCTCGACGAGGCCGGCTCGACCTGCCCCCGCCTGACCCACGGCATGAACGACTGGACGTGGCCCCTGGTCCGCGACGCCTTCCGCCGCGGCCACGACACCCGCGTCGGCTTCGAGGACTCGATCCTCCTACCCGACGGCACCACAGCCACCTCGAACGCCGACCTCGTCCGAGCCGCGGTCGAGCTTCGGTGCTGACCCTGCAGAGGCTGACCGAGGAGCACGGGCCGGCGGTGTTGCGGTTCGAGATCGAGAACCGGGCCTATTTCGCCCGCTCGGTGCGGGATCGCGGCGACGATTACTTCGTGCACTTCGCGGAACGGCACGCCGCGCTCCTGGCGGAGTCCGACTGCTGTTTCCACGTGCTGATCGACGATGACGGTCGCGTGGCCGGGCGGTTCAACCTGGTCGACGTGGCCGAGGGCGCGGCCGAGCTGGGGTTCCGGACGGCCGAGGCGGTCGCGGGCCGTGGGCTGGCCAAAGAGGGCGTACGGCGGGTGATCGCCCTGGCCCGGGCCGAGTACCGCCTCGACCGGCTCACCGCGGACGCCGAGGTGCGCAACGGGGCCTCCCGGGCCGTCCTGCGGGCCACGGGGTTCGTCGAGACCGGCCCGGTCGAACGCGGCGGGCAACCCTGCGTCCGGCACGTCCTCGAGCTGTCGCGCTGACGTGTCGGCCCCCACAATGGACGCCATCGCGGCACATTCGGGGGAAGGAATCGCGATGGACGCATTTGTGGTCGAACTGCGGCGGCTGCGCAACGAGGCGGGGCTCACGCTGCGGGAACTCAGTTTGAAGGTGCATGTCAGCGACTCGTCGCTGTCCCGCTACTTCACCGGGCAGGCGTTGCCGCCGTGGGAAGTGGTGGCGACGCTGGCCGACCTCGGCGGTGGGGATCACGTCGAGTTGCGGCGGCTCTGGGAGGGTGCGCGGCGGACCCGCCGGCAGTCGCGGTGGCCGGTCGTGACCGAGAAACCCGAGCGGCGGTACGGGCCGGTGGTGGGCGTCTGCGCGCTGGTGGCGGCGTCGGGGGCGGTCGGGTGGGCGCTCGGGCGGCGCTGACGTCCCGGGATGTTCCCGGCTGGTGTTGCCGCTGGTCCGCGTGCCGGGCCGGCGGCAGGCTGGGTCTGCGTCCCGGTCGGGCGCACTTCGACGGAGAACGGGGGCACCACCATGAACCGATTCGTACGCCGTGGCCTGATCACGCTGGGGGCCGGGGCCGCCATGTTCGGCGCGGTGCTGTTCAGCACCGGGGTGAGCGGCGGGGCCGTCGCCGGCAAGGGCGTGACGGTGGTGGCCGGCACGAACTGGGACCGCGCGCCCGGGACGGACTGGGCCGGGCCGACGTGGGCCGGACCGACGTGGGCCGGGCCGACTGCGAACTGGGTGGGCTCGGCCTACTGAGCCTGATCACGTTTGCATTGCCTCCGGTGGATGTCTCACCCATCGAGACATGTCGTGCCCTACGGTGATCCGATGGGTTCGGACGAGTGGACGCGGTGGCTGCTGACCCGCCGCGACGGCGGCAACGCCGCGCTGCGGGCGGAACACGCCACCGCGCTGGAGGTCTTTCGCGAAGAAGTGCTCGACCGGGCGGCGCTCGCGCCCACCGACACGGTGCTCGATGTCGGCGCGGGCACCGGCCTGATCGCGTTCGGCGCCCTCGACCGGCTCGGCCCGGACGGGCACGTCATCTTCAGCGACGTCTCCGAGGCGGGACTCGAGGAATGCCGTAAACGAGCCGGTGACGACAAGCGGTGCAGTTTCCTGCATGCCCCGGCCGAGGATCTGTCGGCCGTGCCGGACAATTCTGTTGACGTTGTGACGACCCGCTCGGTGCTCATTTACTGCGAGCACAAGGCGCAGGCGTTCCGCGAATTCTTCCGCGTGCTGCGGCCGGGCGGCCGGCTCTCCATTTTCGAGCCGATCAACCGTTTTCTGCTCGAGCACCGGCCGGACAGCCTGTTCGGGCTGCGCGATCCCGAGGTGGCCGATCTGCTGGCCAAAGTGGTCGCCGTTTATCGCGACGGCGCGCGGCGGGGCGAGAACCCGATGACCGATTTCGACGAACGGGATCTGCTGCGCTGGGCGGCCGAGGCCGGGTTCGACGGCGTCGAGGTCGACTACCGGGCACAGCTCGACGTGCCGGCCGAGCCGATCGGCGGCTGGGAAGCGCGCAAGAACGTCTCCCCCAACCCGCTGGCGCCGACCTACGGCGAGGCGATGCGGGCGGCGCTGTCCGACGAGGAGTGTCAGCGTCTCGACACGCGGATGACGGAACTTGCACAGTCAGGTACCCCTACGCGGCGTACTCTCGCCACCGCGTATCTGCGCGCTCTGCGCCCCTGACCAGCAGGGAAAATACACACAGCGCGACGCCGCAATCACGGAACGTACGTGCTTAATGCCCGAAGTCTTAGCCTGCGAGTACTACGCACGTGCGCACTTGAAGGTCCGAGGATTCCGACAACAATCACCTGCATGACGTACGGCAAGAAGGATCTGCCCTACCCGTACTGCGCGGACTTCTCGGGGATCGTGACCCGCGTCAAGGGAGTGCGCGAGTCGACCCGGGCCGCCCTGGTCAACTCGCTCAAGGTGGCGTCGTACCTGAAGGCCGGCGCCAACCTCATCGAGCGCAACCTCGGCGCCCAGCGGCCCGCCACCGCCACCGGCGACGGCCGCAAGCAGTACTGGTCGGGCCTGAGCTTCCTGACCGAGCGGGCGCTCTCGGCCGAGGTGGAAGAGCTGGAGCTGCCGTTCCTGCGGCAGAAAGGCGCCGGTCCCTACCGGTCGACCTGGGCCAGCCACGACGACTACCTCAACGACCTGCTCGCGTTCATGCTGCACGCGATCAACTACGACCCGCAGTACGGGGCCGATGTCGAGACGCGCGGCGACTGGCTGGCCACCGACGAGAGCTTCGTCGACGCGGTCGACCGGTCCAGCTACCACGAGCTGATGGCGCTGTGCCGCATGCCGCTGTTCAAGCTGCAACTGATCATGGTGGCGACGGCCCACCGCAACGACGGCATCCGCAACTCGATCGCCAACAACTACGCGGGCGCCCTCGAGCCGTGGATGAAGATCTACGAGGAGACGATCGCCGCGCGCGGCTACCGGCTGCGCCCCGGCATCACGATCCAGGAGTTCAGCAACCTGCTGGCCGCGGTCACGGAGGGTCTGGCCGTCCGGCACCTGGGCGATCCGAGTGTGGACATCGCCGACCACGGACCGACCGAGAACCTGGTCGGCAAGGGTGTGCTCGGCCTGATGGCCGCCTACCTCGAGCCCATCGATGAACCATCCGGCCTGACGCTGCGTGAACTGTTCAACCGGTCGGCCAAGAACAATAACGGGGGACCAACATGACGAGTACCACGGAGCGGCCCGCCGGCAGCCGGGAGCCCTCCTGGTGGGACAAGCAGGGCGATCTGATCATGCGCCGGCCGTTCAACGAGTGGACCTTCACCCACATGAACTGGCTGATGCCGACGGAACGCGTCGCCGGCGGGGGAACCGCGATCCCCCTGCCCGTCGACAACCAGCCGCTTCCCCTGACCTACCGGTTCGACGGCCACGACCACACCCTGGCCGACCTGCACCGCCACACCCACACCACCGCGTTCGTAGTGCTGCACCGCGGCACGATCGTGCACGAGACCTACCCCGGCGCCTTTACCGGCCCGCGCTCCCGCATGCAGCTGTTCTCGCTGTCCAAGTCGGTCACGTCGATCCTGATCGGCATCGCCCTGCACGACGGGGCGATCGGCAGCGAGAAGGATCGGATCACCGACTACCGCCCCGACTTCCTCGGTACGGCCTACGAGGAGAACACGATCGCCGAACTGCTCGACATGACGACCGGCGTCGGCGACCTGGAGACCTGGGAGGTGTCCGACAGCGGGATCAAACGCTTCGAGCAGACGATCATGGGAGGGGGCGACATCGCCGACGTGGTCCGCGCGGCAACGCGGACCGCGCCGGCTGGTGAGCGCTTCAACTACTCCACCTTCGACACCCAGATCTTGGGCTGGGTGCTCGAGGCGGCCACCGGTCAGACCCTTGCGGCGTACGCTTCGGAACGGCTCTGGCAGAAGCTGGGCTGCGAACGCGACGCGTACTACTGGCTCACCCGCGGCCGCCCGCGCACCGCGATCGGTGGCGGCTCGCTCAACGCCACCGCCCGTGACGTGGCCCGCGTCGGCCTGCTGATGGCCGGCGACGGCGTGTTCAACGGCGAGCGGATCGCCCCCAGCGAGTGGGTGCGCCGCAGCCGCGGCGACGACCGCCCGCATCTCGCCGTGGGCGCGCTCGGCCCCAGCGGGTACGCCCATTACGGGTACGGCAACCAGTGGTGGACCCTCGGCCCGTCGGCGTACCACGCCTTCACCGGCCTGGGCGTGCACGGACAATATCTCTTCGTCGATCCGACGGCCGAGGTCGTCATCGTGAAATGCAGCGCGTGGCCCACGCAGGACGACGAGCGCCGTGACGCCGAAACCGTCGCCGCCCTCCGCCGCGTGGCCGACCATTTCGCCACGGCGCGCTAGCTCCCCCTGAATTAGACCGGTCTTCCGGACCTGGCCCCTCGCGGCCAGGTCCGGCCGGTTTCTGACCCCCTCGCACGGTGTCTCGCGCCGCCCACCCGGGTGGCGCGAGCGATTCTGCCTGCGTTTTTCACCCTCGAAAGGAACCATCGGTGAACCCTGCCCTGAGAAGGAACTTTCTCGCGTCCGTTCTGGCCGTTCTGCTGGCCATTTCGGCGGTATTCCTGCCCGTCAAGCCGGCCCGGGCCGCCGTATTGGCGGGAGTCGTACTGACCAGCGCCACGGCCACCCTTCCGGCCGAATTGGCGCCGCTCGCGAACGGTAAGCGCATTTCGTATGTGTCGTCCAACGTGAGCGGTCTGCCGATCACCGCCACCGGGCTGATTCTGACGCCGAAGACGAACAAGAAGAACCGTACGGTCGTGTGGGGGCACGGGACGACCGGGCTGGCCGACCAATGTGCGCCGTCGGCCAGTCAGGCCGTGTTCTGGCCCGAGGCGCGGGCCGCGATCGCCGTGCTGCTGCAGCGGGGCTGGACGGTCGCCGCGCCCGACTACCCGGGGCTGGGCACGCCGCAGGCCCACCCGTACCTGGTCGGGGCCAGCGCCGGGCGCTCGATGATCGACAGCGTCAAGGCCGCCCGCAACCTGGACAGCGCGCTGAGCCCGCAGTACGTGATCGACGGGCACTCGCAGGGTGGGCAGGGCGCGCTGTTCGCCAACGAGCTCGCGCCCTCGTACGACGGCGCGCTGACGCTGCGCGGGGTCTCGGCGATCGCCCCGGTCTCGAACGCCGACCTGTTCGCGCCGCTGATCCCGGGCACGCCGGCCCAGGGCTACCTGGTGATGGCGCTGTACGGGCTGCAGGCGGTCGACCCCACGGTCAACCCGAACACGCTGCTCGCGGCGCCGGCCCGGCAGCGCACCGGGGTGCTCCAGAGCGGCTGCCTGAACGAGATCCTGGCCGCGTACGAGTCGCTGACTGCCTCGGAGCTGCTGGTCGGCGGGGCGCTGCCGCAGTCGGTGATCACGAAGCTGTCCAAGTACGCCAACCCGGCCCAGAAGGCGCCGAGCGCGCCGATCCTGCTGATCCAGGGCACGGCCGACGAGGCGGTCCCGTACGTGATCACCGCCGGGCCGCTGCTGACCCAGCTCAGCGCGTACAACCAACCGGTCCAGTTCGTCGAGCTCGACGGCGCGACCCACGACGGCGCAGTCTTCCAGAGCACGACGCTCGTCGCCGACTGGATCACGGGCCGCTTCAGCTGACCGCCACCACCCGGTTCCAGGCGCTCGGCCCCGCCGCCTCACCTGACCGGCAGCACCCGGTTCCAGGCGCTCGGCCCCGCCGCCTCACCTGACCGGCAGCACCCGGTTCCAGGCGCTCGGCCCCGCCGCC
>NZ_JAMYJR010000049.1 GCF_024137025.1 Paractinoplanes aksuensis | reverse complement strand
CACCTCGCCCCCCCCCCCCCCCCCCCCCCCTCCCCGGGGGCCCCCCCCCCCCGGGGGGGGGGGCCCGCCGGGGGGCCCCCCCCCCCCCCCCCCCCCCCCCCCCCGCGGCGGGCTGGGCTGGCTGTCAGACAGTCGGACGGCCGTACAACGACTCGTCGTAGGCGGCGAAGTCCCATGCGCCCGCGCCGCCGGACGGGCGGACTGTGCTCACGATGGAAGCGCCGCCGTCGACCGAGACGACCTCGCCGGTCATGTAGGCCGCGTCGTCGCTCAGCAGGAACGCGACCACGCCGGCCACGTCGTCGCCCGTGCCGGCCCGGCGCAGCGGCGTGCTGCTCGCTCGGCGGGACATGTCGTCCTTGCCGCCGGCCACGTCGGGCGTCGCCGCGAACAGGTCAGTGGGCACGATGCCGGGCGCCACGGCATTGACCCGTACGCCCAGCGGGCCTCCGTACATGGCCGCGCCCTTCAGAATGCCGAGCACCGCGTGCTTGGAGGTCTGGTAGGCCAGCAGGTCGGCGCTCCCCCGCAGGCTGCCGATCGAGCCCGTGAGCACGATGTTGCCCGGCGAGCCCTGGGCCTCGTACTGCCGGAATGCGGCCCGCACTCCGAGGAACACCCCGCGGACGTTGACCGCCATGACCTTGTCGAACTCGGCCACCGTGAGCGCAGGCAGCGTGGCGAACGACCCGGGGATGCCGGCGTTGAGGTGGTGCAGGTCGACCCGCCCGAACCGTTCCACCGCGGCCCCCACGTACGCCGCGACGTCGTTCTCGTCGGAGACGTCGGCCCGCACCCAGTGCCCCTCGGTCGGCAGCGACTCGGCGACCTTGCGCAGACGCTCCTCGTCGAGGTCGACGGCGACGACGCGCGCGCCCTCCTCGGCGAGCCGACGGGCCGTAGCTGCCCCGATTCCGCCCGCGGCACCGGTCACGATCGCTACCTTGCCCGTGAGTCCGCGCATCTTGTTACCTCCGTATCGCCTGTTCACACTGGTCACGGATTGTATGTCAATCGTACAATACTGTCACTCACCGAATTAACTTGCGGTTGATGACCGGGAAATCTCCTCCGGACCTTGACATGCCGCGGGATGGATCACCTACATTCCTCGGTACCGGATATCTGGATGGTCGCCCCGCAATGCGGGACGGTTAGGGGAGGCACGCATGACCAGCACCTCTCGGGGCCCGCGGGCCGCGACCGAAGGGTTGGAGATCGCCAGCGGCGACCTTCAGGTGGTCGCGCGAGTCGTCCAGCTGCTCCGGTTGCTCGCGGCCCACGACACCATCGACCTGGTGTCCGCGGCCGAGGAGCTGGGCGTCGGCAAGTCCACCGCCCATCGCTACCTGGCCTCGATGGAGAACCACGGCCTCCTCCAGCGCCGGGACCGAAACCAGTACGAGTTCGGCGTCCTGCTGGCCGAGCTCGGCACCATGGCCCTGTCCCGGCTCGGGGTCCTCGACCTCGCCGGCCCGGTCATGGAGGACATCAGCGACCGGGTGCGCCTCACGATCGTGCTCAGCGTCTGGAACGGCACCTGCCCGGTGGTGGCCCAGGTACGCGAGGACAGCAGCCGTACGGCGCACGTCTCCATAGCAGTCGGCAGCCAGCTCGGGCCGGATGCCGCACAGACCATGGCCTTCTGGGCCTTCCGTAACGAGTCCTACTACCGGTTCCGCGAGGGCGCGCCGCCGGTCAACGCCACCGAGGCCGAGCTCGAGGAGGTCCGCCGCACCGGGATCGCCTTCCGGGGCAGCCCGCAGAACGGCATCAGCGCCGTGTCGACCGTGGTGCGGGACCCCTCGGGCCAGGTCGTGGCGACCCTGGCCGCCGTGGACATCGCCCAGTTCGTACCCGAAGGAACCGACAGCGAGGTGGCACGCGCCCTGCTGTCGGGCGCCGAGACGATCAGCCGCCGGCTGGTCAGCCCGCTCGACACGACGACGGACTGACCGCCGCCCCCTCCGATTCACCGCGCGCGGGAACCCGCGATGGTTCCCGATCCGAGAAGAGGCGATAAAAGTGAAGACTTATAAATTTCTGACGACAATAGCCGCGGCCGCCCTGCTCGTCTCGGCCTGCGGCGTGGGCGGCGACTCCGGTGGCGGCGGCGCCGACGAGAAGGCGCTGACCTGGGCCAGCACCGGCGGCCAGTTCCAGGAGGACGAGAAGAACGCCCTCCAGGTGCCGTTCACCACCAAGACCGGCACCAAGTTCACCAACATCAGCCCGGCCGAGCAGGCCCAGGTGCGCACGATGGTGAAGTCCGGCAAGACGATCTGGGATCTGGCCAACATGAGCTGGATCTACGCCGGCGCCTACTGCGGCGAGCTGTTCGAGAAGCTCGACAACCCGGCGCTCGACCGCAGCAAGTTCCCACCGGGCACCACGGGCGACTGCTTCGTGCCGACCTACCGGTACGCGAACATCTTCAGCTACAACGCCGACCTCTACCCGGACGACAAACCGACGAAGATCGACGATTTCTTCGACACCAAGAAGTTCCCGGGCAAGCGCGTCGTCTACGACTACCCGAAGGCCGGCCTGTTCGAGGCCGCCCTGGTGGCCGATGGCGTCGCACCGGACAAGGTCTACCCGCTCGACCTCGACCGCGCGTTCAAGAAGATCGACACGATCAAGGACTCGCTGGTCTTCGCGCCCAGCTACGGCGCGATCCAGCAAATGATGGTGGACAAGCAGGCCAGCATGGTCCTCACGGTCACCGCGCGGACGATCGTCTCGGCCCAGAGCGGCGCCAACCTCGTACCGGTGTGGGACTTCAACACCACCGACATCGGCGCGCTGGTCATCCCCAAGGGCGCGCCGCACAAGGAACTCGCGCAAGAGATGCTCGCGTTCGTCACCGAGCCCGAGCAGTCCATCGCTTACGCGAAGCTGACCGGGACGGCGCCCTCGCGGCCCGAGATCGACCTCAACTCGGTCGGCTACACCGATGAGCAGAAGAAGTACAACGCCTTCCTGCCCGACCGCGGCCGCACGCTCGAGCAGGACAAGCAGTGGTGGATCGACAACACCGACGCTCTCGTCAAGCGCTGGACCAGCTGGAAGGTCGGCTGATCATGGCAGTCTCGACCGCCGTCCCGGAGGCGCCCCCGACCGGGCGCCCCGGGGCCGCCCCGGCCGGCCGGGTCCGCAGGTCCTCGGGCTGGCTGTACCTGGCGCCGGCGCTGATCGCCCTGGTGGTCCTGTTCGTGGTGCCGCTGGCGAGCCTGGTGGTGGACAGCTTCACCGAGCCGGAGACCGGGCTGGGCAACTACGCCTCGCTTTTCACCGACGGTTATACGATCCGCGTGCTGGGCCGGACGCTCTTCATCGCGCTCATCGTGTCGGTGGCCGGCGTGTTGATGGCCTATCCGTACGCGTACGCCATGACTCTGGTCGGCCCGACCATGCGGGCGGTGCTGGTCACGATCGTGCTCGTGCCGTTCTGGACGAGCATGCTGGCCCGCAACTTCGCGTGGCTGGTGCTGCTGCAAGACGGCGGCGTGGTCCAGAAGATCCTCACGCCGTTCGGTCTCGGTGACGTACGCCTGCTCGGCACGCCCCTGGCCGTCGGCATCTCGATGACCCAGGTGCTGCTCCCGTTCCTTGTATTACCGTTGTACAGCTCGATGTCGCAGATCGACGGTCGCCTGGTTGCGGCCGGGCAGAGCCTCGGCGCACCCCGCTCGCGGGCCTTCCGACGCATCTATCTGCCGCTCTCGACGCCGGGTGTGGTGGCCGGCATGTCGCTAGTTTTTGTGCTGGCGCTGGGTTTCTACGTCACTCCGGCCCTGCTCGGCTCGACCCGCAGCGCGATGATCGCCCAGGTCATCAACGTCCGGGCCAAGGAGCTGCTCGACTTCGGTGGCGCCGGCGCGATGGGCATCTTCCTGCTGATCGTCACGCTGCTCGTGCTGGGTCTCAGCCGCCGGCTGGCCGGCTCGAACGTGGCCGTCGCCGCGGCCGGCGCCCCACCCGCGCGCACCGGCTCGACCGGTGGGCAGGGTTCCTCCGTACGCCCGTGGTTGCGCATCCACACCGCGGTCGTGGCCACCATTCTGGTCGCGCCGACGCTGGTCATCTTCCCGATGAGCTTCTCGTCGGCCACGACGTTCCAGTTCCCGCCCCAAGAGTGGTCGCTACGCTGGTACGAGAACCTGTTCACCTCGCCCGAATGGACCGCGGCGATCATCAACACGGTTCAGGTCGGCATCTACGTCGCCGTCATCGCCACGATTCTGGGCACGATGGCCGCGTTCGGCCTGGCCCGCCTGCGCCCCCGCTGGCGCGGCGCGGTCAACGGGTTCCTGCTCTCGCCGATGATCGTGCCGCACATCCTGGTCGCGCTCGTCGTGTTCTCCGCGTTCCTGCAGCTCGGCCTGAACGGCACGCTGATCGGCATCATCCTGGCCCACACGGCGATGGCGCTGCCGTTCGTCGTGATCGCGGTGACGGCGCGGTTGCAAGGCATGGACGTACGCCTGCCGGCAGTAGCGGCGAGCCTCGGCGCGAGCCCGGTCTCGGCCTTCCGGCGAGTAACGCTACCGCTGGTGCTACCGGGCATCCTGTCCGGCGCCGTGCTGGCCTTCGTGTCGTCGCTGGACGAGGTCGTCATCGCCCTGTTCCTGCAGGCCCCGGGCGCGATAACGCTACCCGTGCAGATGTTCAACAGCATCACCATCCAGATCGACCCGACCATCTCCGCGGCCTCCAGCCTCATGGTCGTGCTGGTCAGCGTCCCCATCCTGCTCGCCCAACTCGTGGGGGCCCGAAAGCGGAGGAACCGATGACTCATCCGATGAAAGGCGCCCGGGTCCAGCTGGTCGACCTGACCAAGCAGTACGGGTCGGGCCCGCCGGCGGTCGACCACATCGACCTCGACATCCAGCCCGGCGAGTTCCTCACCCTGCTCGGGCCCAGCGGTTCGGGCAAGACGACGACGCTCAACATGATCGTCGGTTTCACCGAGCCGACGTCGGGCCGGATCGAGCTCAACGGCAAAGACATTTCCCGTACGCCGGCTCACAAGCGCAACTTCGGCATGGTGTTCCAGAACTACGCGCTCTTCCCGCACCTGACCGTCACCCAGAACGTGGCGTTCCCGCTGCGTGAACGCAAGGTCCCGGCGGCCGAGACGGCCAAGCTGGTGCGCGAGGCGCTCGAACTGGTCGACCTGGGCGCCATGGGCGAGCGCCGCCCGCACGAGCTCTCCGGCGGCCAGCAGCAGCGGGTGGCGCTGGCCCGCGCGGTCGTCTTCTCCCCCAACCTGCTGCTGCTCGACGAGCCGTTGAGCGCGCTCGACCGCAAGCTGCGCCAGTCGTTGCAGCGCGAGATCAAGCGCCTGCACCAGGAGCTGGGCCTGACGTTCGTCTTCGTCACGCACGACCAGGACGAGGCGATGACATTGTCCGACCGTATCGCCATCTTCGACCAGGGCAAGATCGTGGCCGTCGGCACGCCGGGCGAGTTGTATCACCGTCCGACAACCCGGTTCGTGGCGCGGTTCCTGGGCGAGTCCAACGTCTTCGGCGGGCGGTACCGGGCGGCCGACGTCTACGAGTGGCACGACCGCAAATGGACGGTCCCCGAGCCGGGTGACGGCACCGAGCAGCAGTCGCTGATCGTGCGGCCCGAGCGGATGCGGATCGCCTTCGACGAGACGTCGGTGCCCGCCGGGAGCAACGTCGCTCCGGCCGCGGTCACCGACGTCTCCTTCTACGGCACGTACTACCGGATCGAACTGGCCTACGGCGACGACTCCGTCGGCTGCGCGGTGCTGCCCGTGGGCGCGCCGGCCGCGGTGAACCCCGGCACGCAGGTCGTCGCCCACTGGCGGCCCGAAGACCAAGTCCTGGTGAGTGAGTGAGGAATTCCATGATCGTCGACTACGGCTTCACCACCGAAACTGACAACCGGCAGCCCGACGACCAGGCCGACAGCCTCCTCGTCGGCGCGGTCGACCTGCACCAGCACCCCGGCCCGAGCCCGTTCCCGCGGCGCATGAGCATCCTCGACGCGGCCCGGGACGCCGCGGACGCCGGCTTCCGCGCGATCGTGGCCAAATCGCACCACCACAGCATGGTCACCGACATCCTCGCGCTGCGCGGGGCCGGGCTGGACGAGCTGTCGACGAAGGTCTACGGCGGGGTGGCCCTCAACCGCACAGTCGGAGGCCTCAACCCGTACGCCGTGGAGCTGGCCCTGCGAATGGGCGGGCGCATGGTCTGGTTCCCCACGCTGTCGTCCAACGCCCACGTCAAGCATCACGAACACCACGACACCGGCTTCCCGACGTCCGAAGTGGAGCTGCGCCCCAACGAGATCATCACGATCCTCGACGACAAGGGCGCCGTGCTGCCCGAGGTGCGCGACATCCTGTCGGTCATCGCGGCCGAGGAAGCCGTGCTCACCTGCGGCCACCTCGGCGTCGAGGAGTCGTCGGCGCTGATCGACGCCGCGATCGAGGCCGGCATCAGCCGCATCGTGGTCAACCACCCCATTTTTGTGGTGGGCGCGTCGGTCGACCAGGCCGTCGCGTGGGCCCGCAAGGGCGTGACCATCGAGCACTGCGTGGTGATGTACTTCGGCCGCGAGGAGCGCCGGCGCGACCTCAACGAGCTGCTCACGTTCATCAAAGAGGTCGGCGTCGAACGTACGGTCCTGTCGTCGGACTCGGGCCAGAAGAACAACCCGCTGCCGGTGACGCTGTTCCGCCGGGCCGTGCGGGGGCTGCTCGACGCCGGGGTCGGCGAGGACGACATCCGCCGGATGGTCGGCACGAACGCCGGGCAGCTGCTCATCCCATGACCGAGCTGTATCAGGTGACCGTCGTCAAATACGGCACCCGTCAGACCGTACGCAGCGACGTCTATCTCAACTACCACCTGTACGACGAGCCCGACGGCCCGATCGGCATGGACTACTTCTTCTGGGTCGTCCGCAACGCCGAACGCACGATCGTGGTCGACACCGGCTTCTCGGCCGCCGGCGGCGCGAACCGCAAACGCACCACGCTGATCGAGCCGGCGGCCGCGTTCGACAGTCTGGGTGTCGATCGGGCCGCCGGTCCAGCGGTGGTGGTCACTCACGCGCACTACGACCACATCGGCAACCTCGACCTGTTCCCGCGATCGCCGCTGCACATCGCGGCCGCCGAGTACGACTTCTGGACCGGCCCGTACGCGACCCGGACGCTCTTGCACCACTCGGTCGAGGACGACGAGATCGACCACCTGCGCCGGGCCTCGGCCGAAGGGCGGCTGCGGACCTTCGAGCATTCGGTCGAGCTCGCTCCGGGCGTGCGCGTGCTGCGGATCGGCGGCCACACACCGGGGCAGAGCGTGGTCAGCGTCGACACCACGGACGGGGTCGTGCTGCTCGCCTCGGACGCCGTGCACTACTACGAGGAACTCGACCGGAACATGCCGTTCACCCAGGTCGCCAACCTCATCGACATGTACGACGGGTTCGAGCGATTGCGGGCGATGCGGGCCGACCATCTGGTCGCCGGGCACGACCCGGACACGCTCGCCCGCTTCACGCCGGTCGGTTCCGGCCCGCTGGCCGGGCTCGCGGCCACCATCGGAGAGGAATGCTGATGCGGATCGGCTTCGTGGGCCTGGGCAACATGGGCGGTCGCATGGCGGCCTGTGTCGTGCGCGCCGGCCATGACGTTCTCGGTTATGACGTACGGGAAGAGAATGTGACCACGGCCGGCGCCAAGCCGGCGGCATCCGTCGGGGAGTTGGTCGCCCAGAGCGACATCGTGCTGCTGTCGTTGCCCGACAGCCGCGTCGTCGAGGCGGTGATGGAAGAACTGATTCCGCAGGCGCGGGCGGGTCTGATCGTCGTCGACCTGTCCACGGCGGCACCGAACTCGACCGTCCGGTTGCACGGAGAGCTCGCTTCACATGGGACGGCCTACCTCGACGCAGGAATCTCGGGCGGGGCCGCCGCGGCCGAGAAAGGCAAGCTGACCCTGATGGTGGGCGGCGAGACCGAGGCGCTGGAACGGGCGCGGCCGGTGCTGGACCTGTTCTCGGCCAACATCTTCCACTGCGGGCCGAGCGGGGCCGGGCACACGGTGAAGCTGCTCAACAACTTTCTCAACGCGACCGCTCTTGCGGCCACGGCCGAGGTGATGGTGGCGGCGAAGAAGGCCGGCCTCGACCTGGAGACCGTGCTGGCCGTGCTCAACGCCAGCTCGGGCGTCAACTTCGCCACCCTCAACCGCTTCCCGAAAATCATCCAGGGCGACTACCTCAAGGGCGGCCTGACCAACACCCTGATGCTCAAAGACGTGAACCTGTACGTCGAACTGGTCGCCCGGCTGGGCGTGGCCAGCCCCAACTCGGCCGGCCCGCTGGCGAGCTTCGGCCTGGCCCGAGCCCTCGGCTACGCCGACGAAATCAGCAACACCGTCGTCGACGCCCTCGGCGACCTCTCCGGCGGAGTACGCCTGCACGACGCCCCAGCCGCGGGCGCTCTTGCCCCGGTCGTCGGCTCCGGTGACGCCACCCCTCAGGAGGACGCATGAGGATTGTCCGACAGTCCGACCGTGGACCAGCCGACCAGCGCGCGACGGTGAGCGGGCAGGCGTGGTTCGAGCCCGTGCTACCCGCGACCGACGGCACGACGATCGCCAACGTGACGTTCGCCCCGGGCGCGCGCACCTATTGGCACAGCCACGAGGGCGGCCAGATCCTCCAGATCGTCTCCGGGCGCGGCCTGATCTGCAGCGACGGCAGCGACCCGGAAGAGATCCGAGCCGGCGACGTGGTCTGGGTACCGGCCGGCGAACGGCACTGGCACGGCGCAACCCGCGACTCCCCCATGACCCACCTGGCCATCTCCCTCGGCACAACCCAGTGGGCGGAGGAAGTTGTATGACGATCGACCACAGCACGGCCCCCTTGGCCGAGCGCCGCATGACGATTGCTTTCACCGAGCTCGGCACGGCTCCCTGGGCGGAGGAGATCGCATGACGATCGCGTTCATCGGGCTTGGCAACATGGGTGCGCCTATGTCGGGTCTGCTGGTCAAGGCTGGGCACGAGGTGCGCGGTTTCGACGTGTCGGAGGCGGCCCGGCAGGCTCTGGCCGAGGTCGGCGGGATCGCGGCGGACAGCCTGGACGACGCGATCCGCGGGGCGGACGTGGTCATCCTGATGCTGCCGAACTCCGACGTGGTCGAAAAGGTCGTTGCCGAGTCCACGTTCGCGCCGGGCGCGGTCATCGTTGATATGAGCTCGTCGGAGCCGTTGCGTACGCGCGCGCTCGCTGCTTCGTTGGCGGAGCGCGGCATTGCCCTGGTCGATGCGCCCGTGTCGGGCGGGGTCGCTCGGGCCCGTACGGGGAAACTCACGATCATGACGGGCGGGCCGCAATCGGTTCTCGATGGCGTGGAATCGATTCTCGATTGTCTGGGGACGACTACCCGGGCGGGTGACGTCGGCAGCGGACATGCCGTCAAGGCGCTGAACAACCTGCTGTCGGCTACGCACCTGCTGGTGACCAGCGAGGCGATCCTGGCCGGCGAGCGCTTCGGTCTCGATCCGACAGTCATGCTGTCGATTTTCAACAGCTCCAGTGGCCGTAGCGGTTCCACTGAAAACAAATGGCCCAACTTCATCCAGCCCGAGACGTACGACTCCGGTTTCGGTCTGCGCCTGATGCTCAAGGACATGCGCATCGCCGTCGGACTGGCCGCCGAGATGGGCACCCCCGACCCTCTGGGCGAAGCCGCCACCGGACTCTGGGGTGAAGCCGCCGAAGCCTTGGCCGACAACGCCGACCACACCGAGATCGTCAACTGGCTGCGAAAGGACTGAGCGCGATGGAACTCACCGCACGGCAGCAGGAAATCAAGGACGAGTTCATTCGCGTACGGGGAACCTGGAGCGACACCTGGGAAGGTGTTCTGCGCCTCGACCCCGAATTCCTGCGTGCCTATCTCAACTTCTCCGCGGTGCCGTGGCGCTCCGGCGTGCTCGATCCGAAGGTGAAGGAGTTCATCTACATTGCGATCGATGCGAACGCCACCCACATGTACCTGCCGGGCGTCCGCCAGCACATCAAGGCGGCGCTGGCCCTCGGCGCCACACCCGAGGAAATCATGGAAGTGCTGGAGCTCTCGGCGACCCTGGGCATCCACGCCATGAACATCGGCGTGCCGATCCTCGTCGAAGTGCTCGAAGAGAAGGGGCTGCGGAACGGGCCGGCGCCGCTGGACGACCGGCAGGAACAGCTCAAGGCCGACTTCACGAAGACGCGGGGCTACTGGCACAGCTTCTGGGACGAGATGCTCGAACTCGACCCGGACATGTTCGAGGCCTACACCGAGTTCTCCTCGGTGCCGTGGCGGACGGGGACGCTCGAGCCGAAAGTCAAAGAGTTCGTGTACATCGCGTTCGATACGGCGGCCACGCACCTGTACGTCAAAGGGCTCAAGCTGCACATCGAGAACGCGATCGGCTACGGCGCCACCCCGCGCGAAATCCTCGAAGTCATGGAAATCGCGTCCGTGCTGGGCATCCACGGGGTGACGGCCGCCGCGCCGATCCTGCTCGAAGAAATGGAAGCCGCTCAGCGCGCGACGTAACCGCCGTCGACGCTCAGAATCGTGCCGGTGATGCCGGCCGATTCGGGCGAGGCCAGAAAGACAATGGCGCGGGCCACCTCGTCGGGCGTAGACATCCGTCCGATGGGGTGGTTCGCCAGCGTGACGGCCAGACTGGCCGCGGGGTCGGGGTCGGCCGCGCGAGCCTCATCCATGAAACCTGTGTCTACCGCGCCGGGGGCTACTGCGTTGATCCGGACGCCGCGGGCGGCCCACTCCACTGCCAGCTGGCGGGTGAGTTGCACGATCGCGCCCTTGGTCATCGCGTAGGCCACCTGGTTGGGCACCCCGATCAGGCCGGAGATGGACGCGGTGTTGACGATGCAGCCGTTCGTCTCGGCCAATCGCGGGAGCGCGGCCCGCGCGAAGCGGAAGGCCGGGCGCACATTGGTGGCGATGAGGGCGTCGAAGTCCTCGTCGGACGTCTCCAGCGCGGGGCGGCGCAGGAAACGGGCGGCGTTGTTGACCAGCAGGTCTAGTTGGCCGAACTCGCTGACTGCCCGGTCTACCGCGGCCGTCGGGGTTTCGTCGGCGGTCACGTCGGCGATCAGCGGGACGATCCAGCCGTCCTCGGCCAGGTCGGTGACCTCGGGGGCCCTGTCCAGGGCGATTACGCGGTAGCCCGCCTTTCGGAGCTGGGTGACGACGCTGTGGCCGATTCCTCGTGCTGCACCTGTTACCAGTGCGCTCGGCTCCATGTTCTGCCCCTTCCTGGATTGTATGACGGTCGTACATTACCTCAGGAGAGTGCTGGGTAGAAGCGGTGGCTTTCTTACGGTGGACGGTCGGGGCCGAGGGTGAGGTAGCGGTGGTCAGAGGCTGCCGCCGGACCGGGTGAGGATTTCGCGTACTCGTTCCTTGGCTAGTTCGCAGTATTCGACGGCGCCTCGGCGGGCGGCTTCGGGGTCGCGTGACGCCACTCCGTCGACCAGGTGGCGCTGGGCCTCGATGAACTTCTGGGACGTCTCGGGGGTCACGCCGAAGGAGCGCGTCATGACGTTCTTGATGCCCAGGCGGCCGAACGTCGAGGTGAGCAGTGGGTTGCCGGCCAGCGAGACCAGGTACTCGTGCATGGCGTAGTTGGCGTCCAGGTAGCCGTGGAAGTCGACGAAGCGCTCCCCCACCAGCAGCGCGGCCATGGCGTCGAAGCGGCGGCGCAACTCGTCCACTTCGTCGTCGCGGACCGCGTCCAGGGAGAGTGACAACACGCCCAGCTCCACGGCCAGGCGGGCGTCGAACGTCTCGTCCGAGGTCCGGACGTCCAAGGGCGCCACGACGTAACCGCGGCCGGCGTCGCGGCGAACCAGACCGTCCGACGAGAGCCGGGTCAGGGCGTAGAACGCGGCCGCCTGATCGACACCCAGCCGGTCAGCCAGGTCCTCGAGCGGCAGCGCCTGATCAGCCGCATAGGCCCGGCTCAGCACCAGCTCGCGGGCCCGGCCGTAGACCTCGTCGTCCTTGGCGAACGCGAACCGCCCGAAACCGCCCCGGAAATAGGTCAGCGGTTGCCCGTTGCCGGCCGTCGCGTTCACCACCCGGCCCAGGAAGATCGTGTGGGTGCCACCGGTGACCTGCTCCACCACCTCGCATTCGAGGTGAGCCAGGGCGTCACTCAACAGCGGCAGGCCCAGCGTTCCGGTGTGCACGGCGACGCCGCGGAACTTGTCGTCGCTCGCGGTGGCGAACTGGCGGGCCAGCTCGCCCTGGCCGTCGCCGAGCACGTTGACCGCGTACCGGCCCGAGCTCGCCACCGCCGTCGCCGTGGGCACGGCGTTGTTGATGCAGGCCAGCATCATCGGCGGGTCGGCCGACAGGGACGTCACCGAGCTTGCCGTCATGCCGTGCCGGTGGTCTCCCGCGTCGGTCGTGATGACGGTGACCCCGCTGGCGAGGTGGCCGGCAACGTGCCGGAAGTGCGCTGCGTCCATGCCGCCATCGAATAGTGACGACGGCCCATAAGCACTGACGGCAGCCGTCACATCCCGCGCGCACGATGACGTCGTCGGACAGTCCGACGAACCGACAAGCAGGCTTCACTACAGGGGTGATCAGAGCAGCCGTGGCCGGCCTCGGATGGTGGGGCCAGAAGATCGTCGCCGACCTCGCCGACAGTGAGCACATCCGGGTCGTGCTGGGCGTGGATCCGTCCGAGGAGGCGCGCGGCCGGGCCACCGGCCTCCGGACCGCCGCCACCTTCGACGAGGCTCTCGCTGACCACACCGTCGACGCGGTCATCCTGTGCACCCCGCACGGCCGGCACGCCGAGCAGATCGTCGCCTCGGCCGAGGCCGGTAAGCACGTCTTCTGCGAGAAGCCGCTGACCACCACCGGCGCCGAGGCGCGGGCCGCCGTCGCCGCCGTCGAGAAGGCCGGCGTGCAGCTCGGCATCGGCCACGAGCGCCGCTTCGAGCCGGCCGTGCAACGGCTACGTGCGATGTGTAGTGACGGCGAACTCGGCACGCCGCTGGTCTTCGAGGGCAACTTCAGCCAGGACAAGTTCCTTGCCCTACCGTCGGACAATTGGCGGCTGTCGGCCACGGCCGCCCCGGTCGGCCCGTTGTCGGCCACCGGCATCCACCTGGTCGACCTGGCCATCGCCGTGTTCGGCCGGCCGGTCGAGGTGTGGGCCCGGCTCGGCACGCTGGCCACCGGGTTCGCCAACGGCGACACGCTCACCGTCACGCTGGGCTTCGAGAGTGGGCGAACAGCCCTGCTCACCGCCGTGCTGACCACGCCGTTCGCAGGCCGGGTGGCTGTCTTCGGGTCGCGGGGCTGGATGGAGATCCGCGACCGCAACCATCCCGAGAACCCGCGCGGGTGGGACGTCACGACCGTGGTCCGCGACGGCGAGCCGTCGACCGAGTTCAACCCGCCGCACCCGTCGGTGCGGGCCAACCTCGAGGCGTTCGCGCAGGCCGCGGCCGGACAGGCTGACTACCCGGTGTCGTACGCCGAAATGCTGGCCAATGCGGACGCGTTCGAGGCCGTCACCCGATCGGCCCGATCGGGCCGGATCGAGCGGCTGCCTTGACCATGCCGTAGGGGCACAGGTTCTCCTCGATGGATGAAACCTGTCCGTACGGCCGCCGCGCTGCTCACCGCGGCCGCTTTGACAGTGTCCGTAGCCGGGGCGGCCACCGCCTCGGCCGACAACGAGCGCGTGCCGGAGGGCGCGACCTGGACCCAGCACTACTTCCCGTCGTCCGGCGGCGCCGAGCTGCACGCCGACGTCCTGCTGCCCAAGGGGCTGGCCAAGGGGCAGAAGGTGCCGGTCATCCTGTCCGTCGGCCCGTACTTCGGTCACTCCGGCCAGAAATCGAAGGAGGACTGGAAGACGGCCGGTCCGTCCGACCGGTTCTCCGACTTCATCGAGGGCACCAAGCTCTTCGAGCGCGGCTACGCCTTTGTGATGGTGGATTCGCGCGGGTTCGGCGGCTCGACCGGCTGCCTCGACTTCGCCGGCCCCGACGAGCACGACGATGTGAAGGCCGCGATCGACTGGTCGGCGCGCCAGTCGTGGTCGACCGGCTCGGTCGGCATGTACGGCAAGTCGTACGACGCCATCACCGGCCTGATCGGCAACAACCTCGACCAGGACGCGCTCAAGGCGGTCGTGGCCCAGGAGCCCATCTGGAACCCGTACCGCAACCCGCACTCCAACGGGGTGCCCCGGCCGAACATGCTGTCGGTGCCGACCATCTACAACTCGATCGCCTCGCTGCCGCAGATGCCCGACGACACCGCCAAGTACAAGGCCAACGCGGCCTACGAGGCTACCCACCCGCAGTGCCTCGACGACAACCTGGCCGGCTATCTGATCGGCGAGGAGCAGGCCCCGTACTGGCAGGAGCGCGATCTGCCCCGGGAAGCTCGGGGCAGTGACACCCCGCTGTTCGTCACGCAGGGCTTCATCGAGGACAACACCAAGCCCGAGGATATGGACGAATATCTGGCCAATCACCGGGGGCCGAAGCGCGCTTGGCTCGGGCAGTGGAATCACGTGCGGGGCAACGACCGTACGGAAGAGGGTCAGCTCGAGATGGGCCGTGAGGGCTGGTTCGCCGAGACGATGGCGTTCTACGACCAGTACCTCAAGGGCATCGCGCCGAAGGTGAAGTACCCGGCCTTCGCCGTGCAGGACAGCACGGGCAAGTGGCGCGCTCAGAACACCTGGCCGGTGGTCGAGAAGACGGCCACCATCGGGCTGGGCGGTGGTTCGTACTTTGATGATGGTGGTGCCGACGCCCGGGCCGCGCTGGTCGAGTCGGGTGCGCCGCTGCCTCCGCCGCCGACCGGGACGCCGGACCCCGAGGAGGGCGCCGGCGGGCTCGAGCCGGTCATTCCCAAGAGCCTGGCCGCCGTTCAGCTCAAGCGGATCCAGGCCGGGAGGACGACCTCGGCCATCTTCAAGTTCTCGGCGCCGGTCACCGAGGCGACCCGGCTCACCGGCACGCCCGAGGCCTCGGTCGTGGCCCGCGGCCAGGGCAATGTCATGGTCAAGCTGTACGACGTCGGGCCCGACGGGAAGGCCGTCATCATCAACGAGAACGTCTCGCTGCTGAACCGGGGCCGCACGAGCTTCGACCTCAAGTCGACCGACTGGACGTTGGCCGCCGGGCATGTGCTGGGCGTCGAGATCGGCGCCGTGCAGACCGGATCGTGGCTCGACCGGCCGTCGCGCGAGACGATCCGGGTGCGCGACGCCCGGCTGAAGCTGGCGCTGGACGATCCGGCCGACGACGTGGCCACGCCGGGCAACGCGGCCGTCTTCCAGAAGAAGTATCTGGAACGGCACCAGGTCGACCTGACCGCGCTGCCGCCGTCGTTCAAGGTGCCAGCAGCAGCGCCTCGATCCGCTTCATGACGTCGAGCTGCGCCGGATTGTAGAGCTCGACCAGGGCCCGGCCGACCGTCGCCTGCGCGAAGCGCACGCCTCGCGGGGCGTCGGTCGGCGGCCTGGTGAGGGCCGGGAACCGGGTGCGCAGGTCGACGACGAACGGAAACATGCGTACGGCCAGATCCTGCCGGACCTCCTCGGCGGCGTCAGCCGGGAGGTCGTCGAACTCCTGACCCGAGGGCTCGATCTTGAGGTCGCGCAGCATCTCGACGTACGTCTCCAGGCTGCGCGGCCCGAGAACGCCGGCCAGCACCACGATGAAGGAGCGGTCGGCCGCCGACAGGCCGGGGTCGACGGCGGCGAACCCGGCCGGCAGGTCCGGCGGCACGGCCCGGCGGCGAATCACGGCCAGCTCGTCCCGGGCCTGCCGCAGCCGTTCGATGGTGGCGGCGAGCTCCGCGTCCAGCTCGTCGATGGCCTCGGCCGGGTGATCCTCGGTGTCCCCGATCGCGGCCACCTGGGCCAGCGTGAAGCCGAGCTCGGTGAGCCGCCTGATGCGCATCAGCCGGACCAGATGCGCGACGCCGTACTGCTTGTAGCCGTTGGTGCGGCGCTCGGGCTCGTCGAGCAACCCGATTTCGTGGTAATGCCGCACCGTACGCAGGCTGGTGCCGGCCAGGTCGGCCACCTCCCGGGTGCTCCAGGTCATGCGGCGACGTCCACCAGCACCTTGCCGACCGTGCCGTCCTCGACCGCGCGGTGGGCGTCGGCGGTGCCGGCCAGCGGGAACCGGGTCAGGGGCAGGCCGTGCTCCTCGCCGACCGGCAGCGCGCCGTCGGCGACCGCGGCCGCGACATCCTCGGCGGCGGCGGTCAGCGCCTCCTGTCCCACCGTGTAGAGCACGAGAAACTGGAAACGCGTGTTGAGCATCATGTTCTGCCGCACGTCGATCTCGACCGGCTTACCACCGTCGTTGGCGTACGTGGCGATCGTGCCCCGCGTGCGCAGGACGGCCAGGTCCAGCGCCAGGTTCGCGCCCAGCGCCACCTCGGCGATGATGTCGACGCCGTCGGGGGCGACGGCGCGGATCGCGGCCACCGGGTCGCCCTCGCGGTAGTTGACGACGTGGTGGGCGCCGGCCGCGATGGCCAGCCGGGCCTTCTCGGGGCCACTGATCGTGCTGATGACGGTGGCGCCGGCCCACCGCGCGAGCTGGATGGCGGCGTGACCGACGGCTCCGGCGCCACCCGCGGCCAGTACCACCTTGCCGTCGAGGGCGCCGGGGCGCAGGCGGCTCGGGCCGTCCTCGGCCACGGTGAGCGCGCGGTGGGCGGTCAGCGCGGGCACGCCGAGGGAGGCGCCGAGCTCGAAGCTCGCATTGTCCGACAGTCGTACTGCATGCTCGTCGTTCACCACCGTGAATTCGGCGGCGGTGCCGGTGGGGCGCCCGGCCGTGGCCATGAACAGCCAGACCCGCTCGCCGACCCGGCCCGCGTCGACGCCCGGGCCGACCGCGTCGATCACGCCGGCGCCGTCGAGATGGGGCGTGACCTCGGGGAACTGCTTGGGGTTGGTGGCGCCGGCCCGGGTCTTCCAGTCGGTCGGGTTGACCCCGGAGACGGTGATCCGGACGCGGACCTCGCCCGGGCCGGGCTCGGGCACGGGCCGGTCGAGCAGTTCGAGAACCTCGGGGCCGCCGTTGTCGCGGTAGACGATCGCCTTCATACGGCCGATTCTTCCCCTACTCGAGGAAGCCCGCCACGGTGTCGGCGTGCAGGTGGTCCTACTCCAGGAAGCCCGCCACGGCGTCGGCGAAGGCGTGT
The DNA here is from genome assembly GCF_024137025.1 of Paractinoplanes aksuensis. Classification (GTDB taxonomy): domain Bacteria; phylum Actinomycetota; class Actinomycetes; order Mycobacteriales; family Micromonosporaceae; genus Actinoplanes; species Actinoplanes aksuensis. The sequence continues at coordinate 35,790 of NZ_JAMYJR010000049.1, read as the reverse complement.
GGGTGTTCGTAGGCGGTGCCGTGGGCGCCCGGCAGCCAGGTCACTGTGACATCGGGCAGGTTCGCGGCGAACCAGTCGACCGCGGCATGGAACGGGGGCGCGTCGTGTCGGCCGCACACCACCAGGGTCGGAGCCTTGATGGCCGGAGCCAGTTCGGTGGTGTCGGCAGCGGCCAGGGCCTGACAGGCCCGCGCGTACCGCGCCACGTCGCCGGAGAGCAGAAGCGCCCGCACCCGGGAGACAGCGTCGGGTGACGCGGCCTCGGTGAACCACAGCTTCTCGGTGACATCGATAATCGATGACAACCCTTCCCTGGGTACGAAGTCGGCCCGCTGCCGCCACATCTCGCGCATCGCGGGCGGATAGACAGCCACGGTGTCGACCAGTACGAGCCGGCGCACCAGGCCCGGGCGTCGCGCGGCCAGCACCTGCGCCACCAGCCCGCCCAGCGAGACCCCGGCCAGGTCGACCGGCTCGGTCAGGTCGAGCCCGTCGGCCATCTCCTCCACGGTCGAGCCGTGCAGATCGGGCGTGATCAGGTCGGGCTCGAAGAACGGCCGCACCGGGTCCCAGAATCGATTATCGACGCCGAGCGGATGCAACAGCACCAACGGAACCGTCATGCGCCCTCCCGGGCGGGCAGTCGGGGCGCGCCCGCGGGCGGGGGCGTCCGGGCGACGTTCATCGTCATGGCGAGCGTGGTGTAGTAACCGGCCGTGCCGACCACTTCGACCACGCGCGCTTCGCCGAGCAGATCAACGGCCTTCGCGTACGTGTCGTCGCCGACCTGCCGGCTGCGGTGCAGCTCGTCGAGCAGGTCCCAGACGGCCGCGACCTCGGGGCGGCCGGCCGGTCTCCCGCCCCGGGCGACGGCCTCGACCACCGACGGCGGCAGCCCGGCCTTCAGTGCCAGCGGCTGATGGAACCCGTACTCGAAATCCTGGTCCCAATGCCGGGCCACCACGAGAATGACGAGCTCGATCAGGTCGTCGTCGAGCACGCTGTCGAACCTCAGGTACTCCCCCACCAATTGCAGCCGGGTCATCAGCTCGGGGCTGCGCAGCAGCGGCACGAAGGGCCCGAACAGCGCGCCGCGCGGACCGGATGCGATCCGCGCGGCGGCCGTCCGCTGCGCCGCCGTGAGCTGGGCCTCCGGGGGCAGCGGCAAACGGTCGGCGCTCACGCCAGCGCCGCGTTGACGTCCGGCATCACCTTCTGCGCCATCAGCTCCATCGAGCGTCGGGCCAGGCGCGGGTCGGCCCAGTCGAGGCCGGCGTAGACCAGCTCGCCGAAGTCGCCCACCTCCTCGCGGAGGGCCAGGATCTGCTCGGTCACCGACTCGGGCGTGCCGGTGATGACCAGCTGGTCGAGGATGCCGTCCAGCGTGACCTCGTCGTCGGGCTGGTCGCGCCGGGTCTTGAACAGCTCGAGCCGGCCGAGCTTGCGCATCTTCTTGAACATCTGCGAGTAGTAGAAGCGGTACGGACTGTCTGCATCGGCGCGGCCATACGCTTCAGCCGTTGAATCGTCGTCCGCCACGAAGACCGTCCGGGCCACGCGCCAGTCGGCGGGGTCGGCGGTCTGGCCGGCCTCTTCCTTGCCCTGCACATAGTTGGGCCAGTGCGTGGCCACCCACTGCGGCAGCAGGAAGTTGGCCGAGAGCGGGTGGAAGTCGCGCTTGCCCATGGCGATGACGCCCTTGGAGAACGGCGCAACGACCGTCCCCACGATCTCGGGCCGCGGCTGCTGCAGCGGCTTGGGCAGATAGCCGACGCCGAAGTCGGTGTCCATGGTCGTTTCCGTGGTCACCTTGAACCGGTTGCCGGGCAGATCGATCGCGTACGGCGGTTCCTGCTCCCACACCGCCGTGATGATGTCGATGGCCTCGGCGAACATCTTGTTCCGGTCCTCGGCCAGGATGCCCAGCGCCTCGGCGTCGGAGGCGAGCGCGCCCGGGCTGATGCCGAGGATGAACCGACCGTCGGACAAATGGTCGAACATGGCCGAGTTGGCGGCGACCAGCACGGGGTGCTGCTGGGACAGGTTCGTGGTGCCGGTGGCCAGCTTGATCTGGCGGGTGTCCGAGATCAGCGTGGCCAGGAAGAGCAGGCTGTTGGTGATGTTCTCGTGCCGGTCGGTCAGGTGCTCCCCGATGAACGCGTCGTGGAAGCCGAGCGAGTCGGCCAGGATCACGGCCTCGCGGTCCTCCCGGAGGGTCTCGGCCCAGGTGCGGCCGAGCGGGTGCAGCGGCATCGAGAAGTAACCCAGTCTCACGGCTTGGCCTCGCTTCCTGTCATTCGTCTCTCGCAGCCTTGTCCGTTCCGGCCGCGGGCACAGTGGCGCGACCTGTGAGTCCGGGCCTGGCCGATGACGTCCGGCGTCAGTGACCCTGGTCGCCGGCCTGGATAGCGTCCGGACATGACCGAGGTGAACATCCCGACCGGGCTGCGGATCGGCGGCCGGATCGTCAGCGGCCACGGCCCCCGGCTCGACGTCGTCAATCCGTCCACCGGCGGGGTGCTGGCCGTGGCCGACAGCGCCGACGCAGCCGACGTCGAGGAGGTCGTGCGGGTCGCCCAGGCCGCGTTCGACTCGGGCGTGTGGAGCCGGATGCCGATCCACGAGCGCTCGCGCGTCCTGCACCGGTTCGCCGACGGGATCGCCGAGCGGATGGACGACCTGTACCGGCTCGAGACGGCCAACAACGGCCGGCCCCTGACCGAGACCAAGGCCCAGATCACCCGGCTGCCCGAGTGGTACCGCTACAACGCCTCGCTGCTGCTGGCCGACCGCGACTCGGTGGTGCCGATGCCGGGGCCGTACCACTCGTACACGAGCCGGCTGCCGCTCGGTGTGGTGACGATCCTGGCCTCGTTCAACCACCCCATGATGATCGCGTCCAAGTCGCTGGCGCCCGCGCTGGCCACCGGCAACTCGGTGGTGCTCAAGCCGTCCGAGCAGACCCCGCTGACCGCGATGCTGCTGGCCGACATCGCCCACGAGGCCGGGATCCCCGACGGCGTGCTCAACGTCATCAACGGCCTCGGGCCGGTGGTGGGGGCCGCGCTGTGCGAGCACCCGCTGGTCAAGAAGGTGGTGTTCACCGGCGGCACCGAGCCCGGCCGCTCGATCGCGGTGGCGGCGGCCCAGCGCTTCGCCAAGACGACACTGGAGCTGGGCGGCAAGTCGCCGGTGCTGTTCTTCGACGACACGCCGGTCGACGTGGCCGCGCGCGGGGCGGCCTTCGGCGGGTTCATCGGGGCCGGCCAGACCTGCATCGCCGGCAGCCGCCTGATCGTGCAGCGCGGCCTCCACGACGAGTTCGTCGAGACGCTGGCCAAGGTGGCCGAGAGCATCCGGATCGGGGACCCGGCCGACCCGGCGACCCAGCTCGGGCCGGTCATCTCGGCCCAGGCCCGCGACCGGATCCTGGGGCGCATCGCCGACGGCGTCGACGCCGGAGCCCGTGTCGTGACCGGCGGCGGCCCGGCGACCGTGCCCGGCCTGGAGAACGGCTTCTTCGTGCAGCCGACGGTGCTGGCCGACGTCACCAACAACATGACCGTGGCCCGCGAGGAGATCTTCGGGCCGGTCGTCGTGGTCATCCCGTTCGACGACGAGGACGAGGCGGTCGCCATCGCCAACGACTCGCCGTTCGCGCTGGGCTCGGCCGTGTGGACGCGTGACATCGCCCGCGGGCACCGGGTGGCCTCGCGCCTGGAGGCCGGGATGGTGTGGGTCAACGACCATCACCGCCTCGACCCGTCGTCGCCGTGGGGCGGACTCAAGGAGAGCGGCATCGGCCGCGAGGGCGGCTGGGAGTCGTTCCACGACTTCACCCACGTGCGCGCGGTGACCGTGCGCACGGCGCCCGACGACGTGGACTGGTACGGCGGAATCGCGACCGGAAGGCTGAACTGATGCGCTTCGAGACGACTGACGGCGTGATCCGGGTCGAGCTGGACCGGCCGCCGCAGAACCTGTTCAGCGTGGAATTGTGTGACGAGCTGACGGTCGTATTGAACGACCCGCCGCCGGGGGCGCACGTGCTGCGGTTGAGCGCGGCCGGTGACGTCTTCTGTCTCGGCCGCGACCGGGGTGGGTCAACCCCTTCCGAGGTACGCGCGGAAGCGGAAGCCCTGGCCCGGGTGACCCGGGCCGCCCGTCGGACGCGGCTGGTCACGGTGGCCGAGGTGCAGGGCGACGCGGCCGGGTTCGGGGTGGGGCTGGTGGCCGCGTTCGACGTCGCCGTGGCCGTCCGTCCGGCGACTTTCCGCTTCCCCGAGGTCGGCATCGGACTGGCCCCGGCGCTGGTGCTGGCCTGGTTGCCGCGCGTGGCCGGCCGGCGTGAGGCGTTCTGGCTGACCGCCACCGGTGAACCTCTGCCGGCCGTCCGCGCGGCCGAACTGGGCCTGCTCAACGAGGTCGTCGACACCCGCGAGGAGCTGACCGAGCGGGTCGACGAGATGGTGGCCCAGCTGCGTTCCCGCAGCCCGCGCGTGCACGCCGAGATCAAGGACATGCTGCGCGCCTTCGGTGAACTGGGTGACGACAGCGCCCTCGACGCCAGTGTCGACCGCCTCGTGGTGGGCTCGCTCCGGCGTACCGAATCATGACTCTGAGTGATGAGTGAATAACTCGTAGCTCATCGCTGTATGGCGATCTATCGATGCCTCCCCATACCGTGAGGGCATGTCGGGTGTCTTTTATCGATCATTTGTCGCCGTTGTCGCGGTCGTGCTCGTCGGCGCCGGCGCCTCCGTTCCGGCCCAGGCCGCCATACCCACGCTCGCGGTCGGGGCGACGACCTCCGCGGCCGACACGGTCGGCAGCGGCAACACCTGCGCCGGGTTCCTCGACGAGCGCACGCATCTCGGCAATCTGGGCATCCGGCGGGTCTTCGCGTCGGCCGGTCAGTTGCCGCCGGCCGACGCGTTGAGCTGCCACAACACGTACGGCGCGATCTTGTGGTATTCGTTCAAGACGACCTGCACACCGGGGGCCGTGGCCGCCGGGAGTTGCGACACCGAGATCCAGAACATCGCCGCGCTGATGCCGGCCGACAGCTATCTCACCTACAACCACGAACCCGAGAACGACATGACCGGCGTGCAGTTCGTGGCCGCGTTCCAGCGGGTTCATCTGATCGCCAAAGCGGTCAACCCGGCGGTCCACGTGGTTCCCATCTACATGTCGTACCAGTGGCGGCCGGGCTCGAGCCGGGTCACCAACAACGGCACCGGCGGCGACAATGAAATTCGGGACTGGATCGTTCCAGCCGCCTCGGCCGACGCTTACGGTTTCGACCTCTACTGGCAGGCCAGCACGCGGGGCAGCGAGCCGGACGACCCGGTCAGCGTGGGCCTCGACCCGCGGATGACCCGCTGGTACAACGCTTTCGCGAGCCTCGGCCGGCCGCTGACCCTGCCCGAGTGGGGCATCGACGACGACCAGGGGACGCGCGCTTCCCGGGGGCCGGCCATCCGCGCCTCGCGGACCTGGCTCACGGCCCGCAATTTCCGCATCATCTCGTACTGGCAATTGGACAACTGGTATCTCGGTGCGACCTCCGCGCCGGCGGGTGGCTACCTCGACCCCGATGGTGTGGCCGCCTATCAGGAGCTAGTCGCGGCGGCGACGCCCTGACTCGATCGCGGTCACGGCGGCGTGCGGGTCGGGCACGGTGATGGTCACCGTCCGGCCCGTACGCAGGGTCAGTCGCAGCGTCGGGCCGGAGCGCACGGTGTAGCAAGTGCGGCTCGGCGTCCACCAGAAGCCCCAGGCCACATGCAGCGGCGGGACGTCGATCACCTCGGCCCGCTCGATCCGGTCGAGCCGATAGGTGCGGCGCGGCCACCCGGCCAGGCCGAAGCGCACGGACACGCCGTTGGGGCCGGCGGCCGTACGGATGCTGGCCGCCGTCAAAACGTTGACCAGCACGACGACGGCGATGAAGAGCGCGGCCGCGCCGTAGTCACCGTTGCCCAGGATCGGCAGGGGCACGGCCACCGCCGCGCTCACCAGCACGAACGGCCAGTTGGTGGCCTGCCCGGTATAGATCGTGTGCCGGCCCGGGCCGGGGAATGCGGCTGCGGTCATGGGATCGTCCTTCCGCTGCTCAGGTCAGTTTCTCGATGAGACGGATCAGGTCGCGGCGGCCGAGCCCGTGCTCGCGGGCCACGGCGACCAGGCTCTGCGCGGCCTCGGTGACCGGGGCCGGCTCGGTGACGGCCGACGCCACCCGCGCGCCACGGCCCCGGCGGAACTCGAGCAGGTTCTCGTCGCGCAGCTGCCGATAGGCGGCCAGCACCGTGTTGCGGTCGACCGACAGGGCCTCGGCCAGCTCGGCCGCGGGCGGCAACTGCTCCCCCACCGCCAGCTCGCCCGTGGCCACGCCCTGCCGGACGCACCCCGCGATCTGATGCTGTAGCAACTCGCGCGACGAATGATCGACTGTCCACCTCATAGTGCTAGCATTATCAGCACCATTTTGGCGTCGTCGCAAGTATCGAGGTGTTCGTGAGCGCGTCCCTCCCGCAGTTCATGCTTCTCATCTACGAGCGCGAGGTGCCCGCGAGCGCCGCGGCCGCCTCCCCGACCGTCCTCGAGGCCCACCTGCACCTGCGGCGGCAGATCGCCGAGACGGGCGGGCAGATCGTCTCCGGGCACGCCCTGCGGCCGCCGTCGACCGGCGTGGCCATTCGCGACAACGCGCTGGGCGAGGTCTCACCGCCCGCACCCGCGTTGGCCGGCTACTTCATCGTGGAAGCGTCCGACCTCGACCACGCCGTCTGGATCGGCCGCATGGTGCCGGTCGACGACGGGTGGGTCGAGGTGCGACCGATCCTTACGTAGATCGAGTGCGAAGAGCTTTCCGGGTACGCGGTGACGGTGCCGGGAACGTCGAAGATCCGGGTGAGGCGGTCGGCGGCGGTGTAGGCGGGCCATCCGGGGTCCCCGTGCGTGGCGAAGGCGGTCCAGGCCGTACGCATCTGCTCCGACACCGCGGCGGCGGCGGGCTCGTCGCCCTCGTCGCCCAGCAGGAGCGCGGGCTGGTTGCCGGTCAGGTTGCCGAACACGAGCGGGACGTCGAGGCCGTGACAGGCGCCCAGTCCGGGGGCCGGCCAGGTCAGCTCGTACACGTGGGCGCGGCCGCCACCGGCGACGTGCGCGTCGGCGAGGTGGACGGACGGCATGCGGAAGAGCCAGTCGGACTGCACGATCTCGTACAGCCGCTCGGCATCGGCGTCCGGATAGGCGTCGCGGTAGCGCCGGGCACCGTCGGGGCCGGGGGCGAAGAGGTCGAGGGCGGTCGCCGCCTCGTCGTCGGTGATCCGGCCCAGCCGCCCGTCCAAGGCGGTGAACAGACGCTGCTCGTCACGGGTGTGACCGGCGATGAGAGCGACATCCCGCGCGGCGCCGTTACTGAGGGCCTGCCACGGATCGAGCGGGAGTGTCTCGCCGTCGACCACCGGTGCGAACAGGATCGAGCGGTATGCGGCCGGACCCCAGGGGCCCACTTTCCCGGCGGTGGCGGCGGTCAGGACCTCGCCGGCGGCCACCAGCAGCTCCGGGTCGGCGTCGGCCAGGTCGGCGGTGGTCGCGGTTGAACCGAGCTCGGCGGCGCAGGCTTGGCCGATCTCGGCCGCGACCGTGGGCGTGAGGAAAGGGCCGGGCACGCTCTGGGCTATGGCCCGGTGGAACAGGCCCGACGCCCGGGGCATGGCCAGCAGGGCGGCCACGGAGCCGCCGCCGGCGGACTCGCCGAAGACGGTCAACCGGCCGGGGTCGCCGCCGAAGCCGGTGATGTTGTCGCGCACCCACTCCAGCGCGGCCACCTGATCGAGCAGGCCACGGTTGTCGGGCGCGCCCGCGATGTGGGCGAAGCCCTCGACGCCGAGGCGGTAGTTGAAGCTGACCAGCACGACCCGGCCGTCACGGGCGAGGCGGGCGCCGTCGAACTCGGGCCGGCTCGACGCCCCGATCACATAGGCGCCGCCGTGAATCCACACCATCACGGGGAGCTTCGCCGCGGCGTCGAGGTCGGGCGACCAGACGTTGACCGTGAGCCAGTCGCCGGACGAGCCATCCGGGCCGCCGCTCTGCGGCGCAGCGGGCCCGAATGTCAGCGCCGGGCGCACTCCGTCCCAGCTCTCCGCCGGACGCGGCACGGCGAACCGCCCCGGCCCCACCGGTGGCGCCGCGTACGGAATCCCGCGGAACACCGCAACGCCGGGCTCCCGGATGCCGCGCACCGTCCCCGCCACCACCCGCACCTCAGCCGCCGTCGTCGACATGGCGGCATCGTCACGTAACTGGCCGCCCCGCGCCAACCATTTACGCCGGTTCAGGGGCCGTTCAGAGCGCTGAAGACCGGCCCACTAGTAGGACTTTGTTAGGTGGGGACGGGTTGGTGGCAGTGTGGGCAGAACCCGAGCCAGGTGGCGAGTTGGTATTGCAGGTGCCGTAGGACGGCGTAGAGGCTCAGGGCTGCCCTGGGGCTTTTGGGTCGGTGAGCCGTAGCTGGGTGAGGAACAGCTGGGCGGTGGTGGCGAGGGTGACGTGGCGGTGCCAGCCGATCCAGGAGCGGCCTTCGAAGTGGTCGAGGCCGAGGCCGGTCTTCAGTTCGCGGTAGTCGTGTTCGATGCGCCAGCGGCTTTTCGCCAGGTGGACCAGGTTGGTGAGGGTGGTGTCGGCGGGTAGGTCGGACAGCCAGTAGTCGCTGGGCTCGGTGTCGCCGGGTGGCCATTGCACGAGGAGCCAGCAGTCGGGCAGGACCCCGTCGTCGGCCGGTGGCAGACCTTCACGGACGGTCCGGCCCGCGGGCCGGACGCGAAGGGCGAAGAAGTGCCCGGACAGGGTGCCGGCGGGCCGGTCGCCGGCCTCGGTTGCGGGCAGGCGTTCCCGCCAGTGCACCGGTGCGGCCTGGTCGGGGCCGTGTTCGAGGGCGAGGTCTTTGATGGTGCGGGCCGGATCCGGGTAACGCGGGGTGGGATATTTCCCGACTCCGGCATAGGCGACCGGGGCAGGTTCGGCGTCACCGGGCTGGACGGTGGTGGTCGAGGTGGTCGCCACGATGAAGCTGATGCCACGGTCGGTGAGGCCCTGCCGGAACTCGGCGACCTGTCCGTATCCGGCATCGGCAGTCAGCAGCGGCGGATGCAGTTGCCAGTCGGCCAGTTCGTCGATCATCTCCAGGGCCATCAGCCATTTCGGCCGGTAACGTTCCTCGTCCGGGATCTTCGAGGCCGCCCGACGGGACAGGATCTGCGTGATCCGCTGCTCTCGAGGGACTTCTTTGCGCAGGTGTGGCTTCTTCTTGCCGGCCTCGTCGAGGGTGACCGGCTGCCGTCGCAGGCGTTTGGCGTGAATGTTGGTGACCTTGCCCGCCTCGTCGGGCACACACGTCTCGTCCCAGGATTCCGGGACGAACAAACGCCAGTCCAGCACCGCCGACGCCGCGTCGGTCGCGGCGTGGACACTGACCGCGATCTGGCAGTTGCCGACCTTGCCGAGGGTTCCGGAGTACTGCCGGGCCACACACGCCGACGCCGGGCCGTCTTTGGCGAAGCCGGTGTCGTCGACCACCCACACCCGCGGCTCGATCAAGCTGACCGCCGCCGTCGCAGCCCGGCGCCGGACACCGGTCACGTCCCACGTCGACGAGGTCAGAAACTGTTGCAGCTGCTGGTGATCAACGCCGAGACGGGCAGCCATCGGCTGCATCGACTTACGCGCACCGTCCAGCATCAACCCACGCAGATACCGAACCCCGGTCTCCCGCTGATCGATGCGCCGCAGCCCGGCGAACATCTCAGCAGCGAACTCCTGGAGCTGCACCCGGACCTGCTCCAACCCGCCCTCATCCACACCGGGCAGCCAACCACCATCACACGACCGGCCACAAGCAACACGCCACAACGACCTAACAAAGTCCTACTAGGCCCTCATCGCGTAAGCGGCTGAACGTTTGCATCGCATGTGTCGGCGTTGAACGGCGCCCTCGGGGTCACCATCTCGTCGACAGAGCGGTTCGGGTGCGCTCCTCTGCCTCGTCGTCGTGTTTCGGGCGGAGCATGGGCGGTTGCCGGCGGCACTGGTAGCGGATTACCACACCCTCGGGTCGCGATGCGCTGCGATGCCGGGCCTACTCACCTTCGATCGCGAGTGCAGCGGACGCGCAGGCCTCGTCCACGTCGGAGGTGTCGCCGCTGACGCCGATCGCGCCGATGACCGCGCCTTCGGGGTCGCGGATGAGGAGGCCGCCGGCGGCCGGGGCCAGACGACCGCCGGTCACGGCGGCGAGCGAGGTGAAGAAGGCGGGCTGACGTTCGGCCCGTTCGGCTATCTCACGGGACGACAAGCCCATGCCCAGAGCCCCGTACGCCTTGGCCGTGGCGATCTCGACGCGCAGGATGCCGGCGCCGTCCTCACGTTTGACGACCACCGGGTGACCGCCCGCGTCGAGCACCACCACCGCCAGGGGCGCGGCGTCGATCGCCCGCGCGTGGCGCAGCGTGCCGTCAGCCAGCGCATCGGCTCGACCCAGGGTCAGCGCGGTCATGGCTTCTCGTCCAGGGCGGTGCGGGCGGCCCGCGTCATTGCTACTCCCCCAGCAAATCCGCCTTGGATCATCGCTTCTCCTCGAGGACTTCGAGCAGGGCGGCGGCGTCGGCGTCGGCCCAGCCGGATTCGGCTGCTCGTTCGTAGAGGGGCAGCGTCGCGTCCAGGACTGGCGTGCGGACACCTACCGAGTCGGCCAGTTCCTGTACCAGGGCGACGTCCTTGAGGAACATCGATACTCGGGCCGTGGCTGGTTTGTATGACCGCCGGACCATCAGCGGGCCGCGCTTGTCGAAGATCACCGAGCCGCCGGCGCCGTCGCGGACCGTCTCGTAGAGGACGGTCGGGTCGAGGCCGGCCGCGACGCCGAGCGCGAAGGCCTCGGCGGTGGACGCGTTGTGGATGGAGACGAGCAAGTTGGCCACCAGCTTCATGCGGGTGCCGTCGCCGAACGGGCCGAGGTGGCGCACCGAGCGCGCGAACGCCTCGAGCACGGGCCGGGCCGTCGCGAACGCCGCCTCGTCGCCGCTGCCCAGCACGACCAGGTCGCGGACCTTGGCCTGAGCCCCGGTGCCGCTGATCGGGCAGTCCAGCAGCTCGCCGCCCGCGGAGGCCACCAACGCGCGGCACTTTTCCTTCACAGCGAGGGATAGCGTGGAGGTGTCGACAACCACCAGGCCCTCCGAGGCGAGTTCGGCACAGACCTGCAGGGCGGCCTCGGCCGACGGCAGCGAGGTGATCACGACCGAGGACTCGCGGGCCAGCGTGGCCAGGTCGGCGGCCGGGCGACCCCGGAACTCCCTCATCGCGTCGTCGGACACGTCGGTGCCGGTCACGTCGAAGCCGGCGTCGAGCAGGTGGCCGCTGATCGCCGATCCCATGATGCCGAGACCGACCACCCCGACCGTCGTCACTGTCGTCATCCGGCCACGGTAGGACCGTCGGACCGTCGTGCGGCTGTCGTGAGCCGTCAGTGCCGGGGCGCGGAACTGCTGGTCGACGGGAGTCCCTGGGACGTATGCCGGTCATACAGTTCGGCCTATCCGAGCCTCCGAGCGGAAGGAGAGTCGCCGTGCGCCTCGTCGACCTGTCACAGGACATCTACCAAGGCATGCAGGTCTATCCCGGGCATCTGAAGACGGTGGTGTTCGACCACGCGTCGCACGAGGAGACGGCACTGCGCTTCGTGGGCGGCTTCTCGTTCCAGACCAAGGGTTTCATGATGAACGACAACGGGCCGACCCACGTCGACTCGTTCTCGCACCTCGACCCCGACCCGTCGGCGCAGACCATCGACCAGATGTCGCTCGACCTGTTCTACGGCCCGGCCGTCTGCCTCGACGTGTCGCACGTCGAGGCCCACCAGGACATCACGGCCGAACATCTGGACGCGGCCCAGGAGGCCCACGGCGTGACCGTCGAGCCAGGCGACATCTTGCTGCTGCACACCGGAACCCACGGCCGGCACGCCGGTCAGGCCAAGTACCTCACCGACTTCCCGGGCCTGGGCGAGACCGGCAGCGAGTGGATCGTCGAACACGGCGTGAAGACCTTCGGCGTCGACAGCCCGACCCCCGACAACCCGACCAGCAAGTCGTACCCGTGCCACATGATGTGCCGCCGCCACCACATCACCCACTACGAGAACCTGACCAACCTCGACCAGCTGATCGGCAAGCGGTTCACCTTCGCCGGCTTCCCCCTCAAGGTGATCGGCGCCCACGGCGGCCCGACCCGCGCCGTCGCCATGCTCGACGAGCCGGCGTGACCACCCCGCCCACCGTCCCCGGCGCCGATCCCAGCGACCGGACAGCCACCAGCACCGCCACCACCGCAGGCAACCAGACGACCGGCCGCGCCACGACGGTTGCCGAGGCCCGGACGGCCAGCGGCAACGCCCCTGCCGCCGGCAACCTGACGGCCGTCGGCGGCGCGTCGGTGGTCGGGGATCGGGTGGGTGGCCGTACGGCTGTGGTGACCGGGGCCGGGAACGGGCTCGGGCGGGCGATCACGCTGGCCCTGGCCGCGCGGGGCGCCAGCGTGGTGGCCGTCGGGCGCACGCTGGAGCGGCTCGAAGCCGTCGCTGAGGAGGCCTCCGGGGCCGTTCGCGCGGTGGCCGCAGACGTGGCCGATCCGGCGAGTGTGGCCGCGCTGGCGGCTGAGCTGGCCGGGGAGACGGTGTCGATCCTGGTCAACAACGCGGGGGTGCCCGGGCCGGTGGCGGCGCTGGTCGACATCGAGCCGGACGAGTGGGACGACGTGTTCGCGGTCAACGTGCGCGGCACCTACCTGATGTGCCGGGCCTTCCTGCCGGGCATGGTCGAGCGTGGCGCGGGCGACGTCATCAACGTGGCCTCCGTCAGTGGTAAGCGGCCACTGATCCGCCGTACGCCCTATACAGCCAGCAAGATGGCGGTGATCGGCCTGACCCGCACGCTGGCCTACGAGGTCGGCCCGGCCGGTGTCTCGGTCAACTCGCTCTCCCCCGGCCCGGTCGACGGCCCCCGCATGACCCGCAACTTCACGCTCGAGGCCGAACGAACCGGCGTCACCTATGAGCAGGCCGAGGAAGCGTTCGTGTCGCGGGCTGCCCTGCACCGCATGCTCACCGAGGACGAGGTGGCCGCCGCGGTCGTCGCCATGCTGCACATGCCCGGCCTGTGCGCGGCCGACATCGATCTCTCGGCCGGCATGGTCGCGCCCTGACCGACCGTCCGACAGTCATACGGACGCCGATCGTCATACAGACGTACAGACGCAGGCCTTGTTGCCGTCCTGATCCGCGATGACGGTGAAGGACGGCGCTTCCTTGTCGTCCACGATGACCCCGCCGGCGGCCACGGCGGCGGCGATGCGCTGCTCGGCCACTTCGGGCGCGACCCAGACGTCGATGTGGAAGCGCTGCCGCGGCGTCTCGTGCTCGTCGGTGTCCTGGAACCACAGGATCGGCACACGTCCCGAAGCGTCGCGGACGTCGTCGCCGATCGTCCCGCGCCCGCGGGCGTCGGTGCTCCCGGTCAGCAGCGCCGCCCACACCGGCGCCACTCGGGCCGACGACGCAGTATCGAGGGCCAGTTCGATCGTCGTGATCGACGAGGGGTCGGCGACTGCGCCCTGGTCGGTGGCGATCTCGGAGATCCGGCGGGCCGCGTCGATGTCGCGCTGGGTCACCCATTCGACGATGTGCTCTTTACCGTCGTCGTCACGGTAGACCGCGTCGTCGCTGATCAGCTTGAGATCGACGAATCCGTCGCCGATCGTCGCCCGTGGGACCAGACCCGCCTCAGCCGCCGCGACGAGCCGCGCACCGGCCGCGAATCCGTCGACCGCGTAGCGCGCGTGCAACCCCTGCCCGAGCTTCCGCCAGTCGGCCAGCCGAGCTTCATCGATCTGCGTCCCGCTGAGCATGTCCATGGTCAGCACGGTAGACCGCATTCCGGACGATCGACTTCCGGCTTGACCCACCATCGGACCGACCGACGAGCAGACAATCCGACGAGCCGACACCTGGGTTCCGGCGGGATCCGAGGCTCGGTGGGTGGGCCCGAGCCGGACGGATGGCGGGCGCTGGCAGGATCTTGGTCGTGGAGGCGTATGAGCATCATCGGATGCGGGTGAACGATGTGGTGCGCCGGCCCGGTTCGTACGGGCCGGACGAGGTGGCCGAGCGTCTGTTGCTGGAGGCCATGGCGGCCGTCGACGGCAGTCTGGAGCGGTGGCAGGCCGAATTCGACGAGCTGAGGAACCGGGGAGCTGTCGTCTCGACGGGCGCTCGCGGTGCGTTTCGTGTTGTGCTGCCGTCCGACGCAGTGCGGTACGCCACCGCATCCGTCTATGCCGAGGTTGCCCACCGCTGCGGCTGGCTCGACCTGGACCGCTCCCTGTCGGAGGGCGAGTATCAGCACCTGGCCGACACGATCGGTCAGTGGGCCGCAGCCGACCGGACGCTGACCGACGCGCTCGAAACCTACGGTCGGCCGTCGGTGTGGATCGGTGGTACGAACCCGAGCTGGCCGAAGACACTGGCGTACACCACGGCCGACCCGGCCGCCGCGCTCATCTGCATCCATCTGTGGAATGCCCCCGCCGAGACGCCGCGGGGCGCGGATCCGCGCAGTGTTGTGCCGGAACCTGTGGTCCTCGCCGTCCGGCACCGGCCCGGCCGATTTCACGACTCGTTCTCGTACACCCCGGAGGGTGTCCGCCGCCGACCGTGAGGCCGGCCATGGGCGGCACCGTCAGATCAAAGCGAGCACCGCGGAACGGCCCGCCACCGGCGTTGAGGCCAACGGCGGGCGCGACCGCCAGATCAGCGTGGCTGCCGTCTCGACAACCCGGCCAGGCCCGCCGCCGCCTGTGAGGCCGGCGGCGGGCGTGGCCGTCAGGTGAGTTTGAGCAGCTTGGCGGCCGTTTCGCCGCGGATGGCGTTGCGGATCGGCTCGTCGAGGCGGGCGGTGGCGATCTGGTCGAGGGGGTCGTAGTGGCCCATGTCGAACGGGTAGTCGGTGCCGATCACCACGTGGTCGGCGCCCATCTGCTGGACCAGGAACTCCAGGTGGGGGGCGTCGAAGACCAGGCAGTCGACGTAGATCTGCTTCAGGTACTCCGACGGCGGGCGGCTGATGTGGTGGCGGCCCTCGGGGCGTAGCTCGTACGCGTGGTCCATGCGGGACGAATAGAACGGGAGGTAGCCGCCGCCGTGCACTGCCACGAGCTTCAGGCCCGGGTGCTCCTCGAGGACGCCGCCGTGGATGATCTTTGTCAGCGCGACCGTCGTATCGAGTGGGTTGCCGATCACGTTGGTCAAGTAGTACTTGCGGAAGCGCTCGCCGCCGGTGAAGCCGTTGGGGTGCAGCATGACGACTACATCCAGTTGCTCGGCTTTGGCGAAGAACGGGCGGAACCGCCGGTCGTCGAGGTCCAGGCCCATGACGTTCGTGTTGATCTCGACGCCGCGGAAGTCGTACTCGCGTACGCAGCGTTCGAGTTCCTGGACTGCCGCGTCGACGTCCTGCATCGGGACGGTGGCCAGGCCGACGAAGCGGTCCGCGTGGTCGGCCACGATCTTCGACAGGTTGTCGTTCTGCATCTGGGCCAGCGACAGACCCAGGGCCGGGTCGGTCCAGTAGAAGTAGCCGGCCGGCGCGACCGAGATGGCCTGCACGTCGATGCCCATCCGGTCCAGGTCGGCGATGCGCCGCAGCGGGTCGGTGGCCTGCGGCATGATCTCGCGGACGTGTTCGACCTGGTAGGTGTTGGTCTCGTCGCCGCCGTAGTAGGTGAACGGGTCCATCTCGGGTGACATCAACCCTGCGGTCAGCGGCAGCGTGTCGGGCAGGATCACGTGGCCGTGAATGTCGATGGTGCGCATGAATGTCCTTCAGAGAGAGGCGAGTGGGGACCAGGGCAGTGGGGCGCCGCCGTACTTGGCGGCCCGGACGTCGCCGGACCGGGCGTGCCCCTCGAAGAGCTCGACCCGCGCCGCGCGGCCGCACAACTCCCCCAAGGAAGCCGAGGCGGGTTGCGACGTGACCTCCTGATAGGTCACGGTGCGCAGATACTTGCCCACCCACAGACCGCCGGTGTAGCGCGCCGCCCCCCGGGTCGGCAGCACGTGGTTGGTGCCGATGACCTTGTCCCCGTACGAGACACAGGTGCCCTCGCCGAGGAAGAGCGCCCCGTAGTGACGCATCCGGTCGAGCGCCTCGCGTGGATTGTCGGTCAAAATCTGCACGTGCTCGCTGGCGAAGGTGTCGGCCAATGCGTACGCCTCGTCCAACGAGTCCACCACGTGCACCTGACCGTGGTCGCGCCACGCCGGCCCGGCCAGGTCGGCGGTCGGCATGCCGGGCAGGATCGCCTCGATGTGCTCGATCGTCCGCTGCGCCACGGATGACGACGTCGTGATGAGCACGGCCGGCGAGTCGGGCCCGTGCTCGGCCTGGCTCAGCAGGTCGACGGCCACGATGAACGGGTCGGCGTTGTCGTCGGCGACGACCAGGATCTCGGTCGGGCCGGCGAACAGGTCGATGCCGACCTCGCCGAACAGCTGCCGCTTGGCCTCGGCCACGTAGGCGTTGCCCGGTCCGGCAATGAGATCCACCCGAGAAAGAGACGCGGTGCCGAGCGCCATCGCCGCCACCGCCTGAACGCCGCCGAGCACGAAGATCTCGTCGGCGCCGGCCAGGTGCAGCGCGGCGATCGTGGCCGGAGGAATTTCGCCTCGCAGCGGCGGCGTGCACGCTGTCACACGTTCCACGCCCGCGACCTTCGCCGTTACGACGGTCATATGGGCCGACGCGGTCAGCGGGTAGCGCCCACCGGGCACGTACGCGCCGGCCGCCACGATCGGCAGGTTCTTCTGGCCGAGGAAGACGCCGGGCTCGGTCTCGACCTCGAAATCGTGCACGCTGTCGCGCTGGGCTCGGGCGAACCGGCGAACGTTGGCCTGCACCGCCTTGATGTCGTCGATGACCCCGTCCGGTACGGCGGAGACGATCTTGTCGATCTCCGCCGGTGACAGGCGGAACGACGAGGGCGACCAGTTGTCGAACTTCTGCGAGTACTTCCGGACGGCGTCGTCACCGTTGGCTCGTACGTCGGCAATGACCTCGCGGACGACGGCGGAGACGTCCGGCCCACCCGACGCGGCCACGGGCACGGGCTGCTTGAGCACCTCGGCCATGTCAGGCCGCCGCCGACGAAGGCGTACGGGACAGGGTTTTCATGGCTTCGAGCCGGCCCAGCACCTCGGCCTGCAGGGTCGCCACCGTCGGGTCGGTCTGCCGTCGCGGCCGGGGCAGGTCGATGGTGATGTCCTCGTAGATCCGCCCGCCCGGTTGTAGGACGATAATGCGGTCCGACAGTTCGACCGCTTCGACCACGTCGTGCGTCACGAAGACGACCGTCTTCTTGGACTGGGCCCAGATGTCCTGCAACTGGGCGCGCAGGCCGCGGGCGGTGATCGCGTCCAGGTGGCTGAACGGCTCGTCCATCAGCAGCAGGTCAGGCTCGACGGCGAAGGCCCGGGCGATGCCCACCCGCTGCTGCATGCCGCCGGACAGCTGCCCCGGGAAGAAGTCGGCGTTCTTGGTCAGCCCGACCATCTCGAGGTACTTGCGGCAGCGCCCGGCCGTTGCCTCGGAGCGGTCGTTCTGGACGTACATCATGTTTTTCATGACGCTGCGCCACGGCAACAGGCGCGGATCCTGGAAGACGTAGCCCATCCGGGCCGGCCCGCCGGAGTCGCTGGTCAGGCTGATGTCACCCGACGTGTGCTCCTCGACGCCCGAGATGATGTTGAGCAGCGTGCTCTTGCCGCAGCCGGACGGTCCGACGATCGAGACGAACGTTCCGCCGCGGACATCGAAGGAGATGTCATCGAGCACGCGGCTGGCCCGCGGCGTGCCCACGTTGAAGGTCTTGGCGAGATTTTTGATGGTCAGAACGGCCATGAGAACTCCCGGGCGAAGGCGAAAGGCGAACGCGGAGGCGTGAGGCGAACGCGAAGGCGTGAGGCGAACGCGAAGGCGAAGGCGAAGGCGGCTGACGCGACGCGGCTCAGGCGGAGGCGTCGCGCCAGCGGAAGGCACGCTGGATCACGCGGTCGAGGACGAAACGGTCGAGCAGCACGATGAAGCCGACGAAGAGCACGACCCAGGCCGCGAAGCCGCCGAACCGGTTGGCGTCGTACCACCAGCGGGCGCGGTAGCCGACGCCACCGCCCCCGCCGAACCACTCGGCCAGCAGCACGCCGTTCCAGCCGATGATGATCGCGAACCGGATGCCGGCCGCCACGTAACCGGTGACCGCCGGCAGCACCAGATCCTTGACCCGGCGCGACAACGGCACCTTGTACGTCGTGGACATGTCCCGCAGATCGCGCGAGACCCCGCGTACGCCCTGGGCGACGTTGACGATGACGAACGGGACGGACGTCAGGAACGTGGTGACGATCGGGCTGAGGTCACCGAAGCCGAACCACATCACGGTCAGGAACGACCAGATGATGGCCGGGATCGACAGGCCGACCAGCACCGGGCTCTCGAAGAAGGCCCGGCCGAGCTGGGACAGACCCATGATGACGCCGACCGCGATACCGACCACGGTGGCCAGCGCGACCCCGACGCCGAAGCGGTAGAGCGTCGAGCCGAAGTTGCCGAACACCTCGCCCCGCGAGAACTCGTCGACCAGCCGCTGCACGACCTCGACCGGGCCAGGGACGCGGGCGAACAGCGCCGACATGAGCACCCAGAACAGGAAGAACGACAGCAGCGCGGCCACCCGGGCGGCGGAGTCGGAGGTGAGGCGCTTGCGCCACTCCGGCGTCTCCTGCTGCTTCTCGGTGGTGGAGCGGCGGGCTTTGACGGGAGCCGTTGTGGTGCTCACAGCGCGGAGCTCCTCTCCTGCGGGCGCCACGCGAGCAACCGGGCCTCGCTCTTGGCCAGGACCAGGCGCTCGATGATCAGCATGAAGACGATGAACAGGAACATCCAGGCGAGCACGGCCGCGATGTCATAGAGCTGATATTCCGTACGGATCTGGAAACCGACACCGTTGCGGCCGCCGAAGACCTCGGTGAGCGCCTCGACCTTCCACGCCACGGCGAAGCACATCCGGATCGCGGCGAAGACGAACGGCACGATCGTCGGGATCAGCACCTCGCGACGGATCTGTTGCGGCGTACGGCCGAACGCCTCGCTCATGGTGACCAGCGACTTGTCGACGCCGCGGATGCCCTCGGCGACGTTCAAGGCGATGTACGGGGCCGAGACCAGCGCCACCGCGAGGATCGGACCCAGGTTCGACAGCCCGAAGACGATCAGCGACATCACCGCGTACACAATGGCGGGGATGGTGCCGGCAATCGTGACACCGTCGTGGAAGAACGCGCGCCAGTAGTTGTACCGGCCCATGAGGTAGCCGATCGGGGCGCCGACGGCCGCCGCCACCGCGAAGCCGGCGAACGTCTTCAGGACGCTGGCCGAGAAGTCGGTGACGAAGTTGCCGCTCTCGACGATCTCGACGCCGGCCTGGAACACCTCGATCGGGCGGGGCAGCAGCCGCGAGCCGAACCACCAGGAGCCGTACTCCCAGAGGGCGAACATCGCGACCCAGCCCAGGATCACCAGCCCGGTGAGCCGCAGGCGCCGCCGTTTCGCGGTGCGCTTGGCGCCGGCCTCGGGATCGGTGGGTGGTGCCGTGCGCACCAGCTGGTCGGTCATGACTTCGGCAGGATCGTGAAGTCGGGGTCCGGGACGTCGGCCTCGACGTAACCGGCTTCCTTCATGAGGTTGAACAGCTTGGTCTCGCTGTCGACCCAGGCCTGGTCGAGGTAGGTCGACTCGACGAACCAGTCGTACTTGTTCTCGAGCCAGTCCCGGATGAACGCCTTGTCCTTGTCCGACTCGGCCGCGAAGTCCTCGGGGTAGGCCTCGATGATCTTGTCGCGGTTCTTGGCCCACTCCTGGACGCCGCGGTCCCACATCTTGATGAGGAACGCCGCCTCCTCCGGGTTCTTCTCGACCCAGGCCTTGCGGGCGACGAACACGTTGTTCTGCGGGTGGGTCAGCTCGGTCTTGTCGTCGCTGAACTGCTCGGCGTAGATCTGCGAGACCGACTTCGAGTCGTACAGCGGCTTGACGGCGCCGCTGGAGAGCTGCGGGATCGAGAAGTCGGGCAGCAGCAGACCGGCGTCGGCGTCGCCCCGCTCGATCAGGCCGGCCGCGTTCTGGGGGTCGGTCACGACCAGCTCGTAGTCGCCGCCGCCGGCCCGCAGGTCGAGGTTGCACCACTTCTTGGCGAAGACGCCCCACATGATGGTGATCGAGACGGCCGAGTGGGTGACGATCTTCTTGCCCTTGAGCTCGCAGATGTCCTTGGCCGTGCTGTTCTGGCCGACGGCCAGGATGCTGCGGTCGGAGTTGAACTTGCCGAAGATCGTGGTCTTCTCGCCGGTCTGCTTCTCGAGCTCGGGCACCTCGTAGGAGGCCGCGGAGACGACGTCGGCGTGACCACCGGCGTAGACGCCGAACTCGTCCCAGGACGACGAGGTGAGGACCTGGATCTTGGCCGCCTCCTCCATCTCCTGCTTGATTCCCTGCGACTCCATCCACTTCCAGACGGGGTCGGGGGCCATGACCATGTTGACGACGCCATTGGCGTCCTTGGCCTCAGCGTTGGCACCGGTCTGGGCGGCGGGACGAGCGCCGCAGCCGGCCGAGGCGACAAGGGTGACGGCGGCGGTGGCGGCTATGAGTCGGCGGCGGTCCGGGCGGGCGATGCGTGATGCATTCATGGAACTACCTCTCACAGGGGGTTCAGCACATCGAAGGGGTGCGACCAGAGGCTGCGGCGGTGTTTCCGGGCCGTGAAAAATGTTTCGGAGTTGTGACGCCCGACACTGCCGTGGCACCCTGTGCAAAGTCAAGCATTTCTTGGAAATTTATGCAGGTAGATGCGCCCTGATCAAGGGCTTGAAGTAGCGGAACGTGAGTGCATAATTTATGCATCCCCGAAGCCCTCGGAAGGTTGGTCCGCCCATGAGCGTCACCACCGGTAACCGCCCCGAACGACGACGCGGCGCGACCAGTTCGACGGTCGCGCAGGCCGCCGGGGTGGCGCAGTCGACTGTCTCCCGAGCTCTGCGGGGCGATCCCCGGGTTCGCGAGGACACGCGACGGCTCATCGAGGCGACGGCCGAGCGGCTGGGCTACCGGCCCTCGTGGGCTGATCTCACGCCGGCGGCACGACCGCAACGGACCAAGTCGATCGGGGTGGTCGCTTCCGACCTGACCAACCCGTTCTTCCCGTCGCTGCTCGACCCCATCCACGACGAGCTGCAGCTGATGGGCTACCGGTTCGTGCTGTTCGCCGAGCGCACCGACCTCCCCACCGGCCAGGAAGCGCTGCTCAGCCTGCTCAACTCGTCGATCGACGGGGTGCTGATCACGACGGCCACGCTCGACTCGCACCTGGGCGAGGCCCTGACCGCCCGGGATCTGCCGATCGTGCTGCTCAATCGCTACGTCGACGGGATGGACGTCGACCGGGTCACGGCCGACAACCACCACGGCGGGGAGACGGCCGCGCGGCACCTGCTCGAGCTGGGCCACCGCACCATCGGGGTCATCCGGGGGCCGGCCAACACGTCGACCAGCCGTGACCGGCACACCGGGGTGCTCGAGGGCTTCGCCGGCAGCGGGGTGACGATCGACGAGCGGGAGGGGCCGTACTCGCACCAGAGCGGCTATCAGAACGCCCGCGAGCTGCTGCGGTCGTCCACTCCCCCGACGGCGCTGCTCTGCGGCAACGACATCATCGCGTTCGGGGCCATCGACGCGGCCCGGTCGCTCGGCCTCGACGTGCCGCGCGACGTCTCCGTGCTCGGCTTCGACGACGTGCCGATGGCCGGCTGGGAGGTGTTCCAGCTGACCACGGTCCGTCAGCCGCTGAGCGAGATGGCCCGGACGGCGGCCCGGCTGCTGGTGGAACGCATCGAGCACGAGGGCGACATCGGAGCCGGCCGCGAGCGGTTGTTCGCCACGAGCCTCGTGCGGCGGTCGACCACCCAACGACATGGCAGCTCCTCGGTGTGACGGCTGTGTTACATGCCACAGCCTCATCGCGCTCATGGGGGCACCGCGATGTGTGGCCAACCATTACTGGGTCGACAGTGTGTGGGCCGGCACATCGGCCTGGTCACGGGGCGGCGGCAACGTAAGGCCATGACGACCATCGCCGTGGCTCCCCTGCCGCTCTGGGCCCGTGACGCCGCCGACGCCGTCGACCTGGCGGCGCTGGCCGACCGCGTCGTCGAGGCCGATCTCGCGGCCGCCTTCGACACGCTGCGCGACAACGACGAGTTCGTGACCCGGTTGCACGCGAGCGTGGTCGAGAACCTGCGAGCGCTCCGCCTCGTGCTCACCGGCCGGATCCCGCTGGCCGAGGTACGCCTGACCGAACCGTTCGCGCTGGCCGTGCTCCAGGCCCGGTTGCGACTGCCGCAGACCGCGCTCCAACGGTCGTACCGGGTGGGGTTCCTGACCATGTGGCAGGAGTGGAGCGATCAGCTGGTGGCGCGGGCCGGCCTCGACGACGTGCCCCGGCGCGAGAGCCTGGAGGCGTTGCAGGCGCTGACCGAGCTGGTGCTGGCCTATCAGCACCACGTGGCGTCGCTGGTGGCCGACAGCTTCGCCCGCACCGACGACGCGCTCAGCCGCTCGCGCGAACATGTGCGGGCCGGGTTGGTGCAGCATCTGCTGCGCGACGACTCGACGCCGTTGCCGCCGGCCGACCTGGTGCTGCTCGACTATCCGCTGGACGCCGCGCACCTGGCCGTGTTGCTGCCGTCGACGCCGGAGCGTGAGGCCCGGCAGATTCTGGACACGCTGCGGGACAAGTGCCACGTGCGGGACACGCTGGTGCACCCGATCGACCTGACCAGCACAGTGGTGTGGCTGGCCCAGCCGCGGCAGGCAGGATGGCCGGCCTGTCGTGTGGAAGCGATCATCGATTGTCTGCGGTCGCTGTCGCTCGAAGCATCGGTGAGCGAGCCGCACGTCGGCGTACAGGGTGTGCGCGACGGCTGGCGGCAGGTGCGGGACGTGCAGGGTGTGCGCGAGGCCTGGGGGCGGGGCGTGCTCAGCTATCCCGACGTCAGCCTCGAGGTGCTGCTGATGGCCGATCCGGCCCGGGCCCGGGCGTTCGTGCGCACCGAACTGGGCGAGCTGGGCGCCGAGGACGAGGTGGCGGCCCGGCTGCGCGAGACGGTCGAGGCTTCCCACCGGTACGGCAGTCATGTCACCACCGCGGCCCATCTGCACCTGCACGAGCACACCGTGCGCAACCGGCTGCAGAAGGCGGCCGAGCTGCTGGGGCGTCCGCTGACCGAGCGACGGACAGAGCTGCAGGTCGCGCTGCGCCTGGCCCGCCTGCTGATCGCGTGAGGCTCGTCCTCGCTTGTCTGCTCGGCGGGTCGGCGGGGTGGGCCATGACGGCGCCGGGCGCGGCGGCCGCGACGATGGCGGCCGGCTACGGGACGGGTCTGCTGTGGGTCGGGTTGCTCACCTCGGCGTTCGCTTTGCCGTACGCCGTTCTGCAGTTCCCGAGCGGGGTCGTGGTCGACCGCTTCGGCGTACGAGCCACGGCCGTGGCCGGGCTGTCGCTCGTGGTCGCGGCGCACATGCTGGCCCTGATCGCGCCCCTGCCGGGCCTGGCGATGACGGCCTGGGTCGTCTCGGGCGTGGGCTTCGCCGTCTGTTTCGTCTGCGGAGCCGAACTGGCCCGGGCCAGCGGTTCCGGTCCGCGCGGCATGGGCATCTTCGGCGGGGTCTCGCTGGCCTTCTCGGGCGTGGCCGTGCTGGTCGTGCCGTTCATGTCACTGATCATCGATTGGCGATCGCCGTGGCTGACCACGCTGGCCGTCACCGGGCCGGCGCTCGCGCTCTCGTTCCTCGCCGGTCCGCACACGGCACGCCGCACGACGCCCCGCCGGCAATCGATTCTCGATGGTCAATTGTTCCGGCTGGCCGCCGTGCACGCGGTGACGCTCGGGCTCGGCCTGGTGCTGTCGTCGTGGGCGACCACCCTGTTCGTCACCGTCTGGTCGTTCACCCCGGCCACGGCGGCGGTGATCGGATCGGGGGTGCTCGGCCTGTCGGTGGTGAGCCGGCCGCTGGGCGGCCTGCTCACCGCTCGCTACCCGGCCCGGGCCCGCGAGATCTGGGTGGTGGCTCTCGTGGCGTGCGGCGCCGCCACCGCCGCGTTGGCCTGGCCCAGCATCCCGCAGGTCGCGGTGCTGGCCGTCCTGACGCTGGGCATCCTCAGCGGCCTGCCCTTCGCCGGCGTGGTCGGCGCCGGGCAGGCCCTGCGGCCGGAGCGCCCGGCGGCGGCGGTCGGACTGATGAACACGGCCGCCTTCGGCCTGGTCGTCGCCACCACCCCGGTCGTGGGCTGGGCGGCCGACCACGGCCTGGCCTCCTGGGCCCTGCTCGCGGTGGCCGCCCTGTGGCTGGTGCCGCTGCTCGCGCTGCCGCGCCCGGTCAGGACGCGGACTGGCCGGCCTTCTCCAGAGCCGAGCAGCACGTGTCGGTGATGAGGCGGGTCACGACGTACGGGTCCACGTTGGCGTTCGGACGGCGGTCCTCGATGTAACCCTTGCCGTCCTTCTCGACCTGCCACGGGATGCGCACCGAGGCGCCACGGTCGGAGACGCCGTAGCTGTACTCGTTCCACGGGGCGGTCTCGTGCAGCCCGGTCAGGCGGTCGTCGATGCCGGCGCCGTAGTTCTTGACGTGGTCCATCGGCTTGGAGCCCTCGCCGAGCGCCTCGCAGGCGGTGATGATCGCGTCGTAACCCTCGCGCATCGCCTGGGTCGAGAAGTTGGTGTGCGCTCCGGCGCCGTTCCAGTCGCCCTTCACCGGCTTCGGGTCCAGCGTGGCCGAGATGTTGAAGTCCTCGGCCGTACGGTAGAGCAGCCAGCGCGCCACCCACAGCTGGTCGGCCACCTCGAGCGGCGACAGCGGGCCGACCTGGAACTCCCACTGACCGGGCATGACCTCGGCGTTGATGCCCGAGATGGTCAGCCCCGCCTTGAGGCAGTTCTCCAGGTGGGCCTCGACGACGTCACGGCCGAAGATCTCGTCGGCGCCGACACCGCAGTAGTAGCCGCCCTGCGGGGCCGGGAAGCCACCCGCCGGGAAGCCGAGCGGCCGGGCGCCGTCGAAGAACGTGTACTCCTGCTCGATGCCGAAGATCGGGGCCTGGTCGGCGAACCGCTCCGCGACCTCGGCCAGCACGGCCCGGGTGTTGGACTCGTGCGGCGTCATGTCGATGTTGAGGACCTCGCACAGCACGAGGACGTGGTCGCCCCCGCGGATCGGGTCGGGGCAGGTGAAGACCGGCTTGAGCACGCGGTCCGAGGCGTGGCCCTTGGCCTGGTTGGTCGACGACCCGTCGAAGCCCCAGATCGGCAGCTCGGCGCCCTTGTCCTCGTCGCCCAGGATCTTCGTCTTGGAGCGGAGCTTCGCCGTCGGCTCGGTGCCGTCGATCCAGATGTACTCTGCCTTGAAGCTCACGATCCACATCCTCCGGGTACGTTCTGCGCGGTGATGAGGTCAGAGTGGCAACGCCCGGTTACCCGTCCATTGCTCGTATGTGACGCCTACGTTTCCGGCCCTGTGTCCGCCGTCACCGTGTTCGGGCCGCGGTAGGTCTCGCAGGCCAGGGTGAGCAGCTCGGTCAGGTGGGCCGGCGGGTCGCCTTTCCACCAGGCGAGCCGGGCCGCGCGGTAGGCGTGGCCGATCATTGACCGGTGACGTTCTCGTTGGGAACACCGCCCCTGTTCGCCGCGCTTTCCTCGGCTCGTAATGTCCTCATCGCCGGTGCCGGTGGAGGCTTCGACGTCTACACCGGCCTGCCGCTGGCCTTCGCGCTCCGGCACAACGGCAAGAACGTGCATCTGGCCAACCTTTCGTTCTCCGAGCTCGAGCTGGTCGGCCGCGAGCACTGGGTGGCCGACCACGTCGTGGCCGTGACGCCGGAAGCGGCCAGCCCGGACTGGTACTTCCCGGAGGGGTCGCTGGCCCGGTGGCTGGCGGCGAACAATCAGCCGTCGACCGTGTACGCCTTCCCGCCGCTCGGCGTGCAGACGCTGCGCGAGGCCTACCGTCATCTGATCGAGCAGCTCGACATCGACGCCGTGGTGCTGGTCGACGGGGGCACCGACATCCTGCTGCGGGGCGACGAGAACGAGCTCGGCACGCCGGTCGAGGACATCACCAGCCTCGGCGCCGTGGCCGCGCTGGACGTGCCGGTGAAGCTGGTGACCTGTCTCGGTTTCGGCATCGACGCCCACGACGGGGTCAACCACGTGCAGGTGCTCGAGAACATCGCCGCCCTCGACCGCGAGGGCGCCTATTTCGGCGCGTTGTCCATTCCCCGTACGAGCCGGGAGGCGATCCTCTACCGCGATGCTGTGGCCTACGCGGCGGCGGCCACGCCGACCCGTCCGAGCATCGTCAACGGGCAGATCGCCGCGGCCACCGACGGCCAGTTCGGGGACGTCCAGTTCACCCGCCGGACCAACGGCAGCACCCTGTTCGTGAACCCGTTGATGGCCGTCTATTTCACCGTCGGGCTGGACGCGCTGGCCGCCCGGTGCCTCTACCTGGACCGGATCGAGAACACCTACGGCCGGCGACAGGTCATCACCCGCATCGGTGCGTTCCGCGACGAGATCCCGACCACCCGGATCCCGCGCGCGTATCCCCACTAAACGGCCAGGGCGTCGGCCACGTCGTCGGCGCTCAGGGCGACCTGAAGCTCGGCCAGGACCCGTACTTGGGAAGTGGAGACCCCCAGCAGTTGCTCGGCCTTGCGCAGGCGCAGGTTGACCGTGTTGGGATGGACGAACAGGGCCGCCGCGGTGGCCGCGGTGTTCAGGTCGTGGCTGACGTACGCGCGCAGGGTCTGTTCCAAGGCCGTGCCCCGGGCAGCGTCGTAGGTGCGGATCGGGGCCAGAGTCTCGGCGGCGAAGCGGCGCAGCTCGGCCACGTCTTGCAGTTGCAACAGCAAACCGTGCACGCCGAGGGATCCGAAGCTGGCCACAGCATCGGCGGTGCCGCGCAGGCGGGCGATGGTCGCCGCGCCCCGGCCGCGGCGATACGCGGACGGATAGTCGGCCAGCGCCTGGCACGGCGGCGACACGGCCACCGCCGCCTCGGGGCCGACGCCGATGCGGCGCAATTGGGTCAGCAGGCGTTCGGCCTGGGACCCGGCGTCGGCCGGCCACAGCAGCACCACGTCGTCGCCGATCGCGCCGGCCAGGGCCCGGGGCTGGGCGGCCGCGGCCAGCGAGCGCGCGACCGAGAGGATGCGGGCCGACGGTCCGCCGTTGACCACGATCACCGCGTACGGCTTGGTCAGGTCGAGCCCGAGGCGGCCGGCCCGCTCGGCCGCGGTGACCAGGCCGGCCGCGCTGCCGGCCAGCAGGTCCGACACCACCTCGCCGGAGAGCCGCCATTCCACCTCGTGCGCGGTGCGGGCCCGCAGCACTTCGAGCGCGCAGACGGTCGCGGCATGCTCCAGGGCCCGTACGTCGAGAGCCGCCAACGGCGAAGCCGTGCGCGGCACCACGATCCGGGCCACCGTCTCGTTCCCCAGCACCACCAGCGTGGCCTGGCCGTCCTCGACCGGGTCGCCCACCGCAGCCAGCGGCACCCCGGACGGCTCCTCGAGCACCGTCACCGCCGTGCCCAGCAGCTCGGACAGGGCCGCGGCCACGCCGGCCACGCCACCCCCGCGCAGCGCTACCCGGGTGAACTGGCCGTGCACCTCTTCGCCCCGTCGCAGCGCGGTGTTGGCCGTGGTCAGCGAGGCGATCGTGGCCGCCTCACGCTCGCGCAGCCGGGCCGTCTCGATCGCCACCCCGGCCTGGTCGGCCAGCAGCGACAGCAGTTCCTGCTCGTCCGGGCCGAACTCGTGCGGCATCCGGGTGTAGCAGTTGAGCGTGCCCACGGGGATCCCGGCCGAGAACACCGGTACGGAGATCATCGAGCGGTAGCCCTGCTGCCGGGCCACCCCGCCCCAGGGCAGGAACGTGGCGTCGGCGACCGTGTCCGGCACCTGCACCGAGGTGCCGGTGAGGAACGCTCGGCTGGACGGCGCCCGCGGCTCGTCGTCCGGCTCGAGCACGACCGGGTGGTCGGCGTTGACCTGCTCGATGTAGCGCGGGGACAGGCCGTGCGCGCCCGTGATGACCAGTTTGCTGCGCGGCTCGTCCACGAGCAGGACGGCGCAGAAGTCGTACCCCAGCAGGCGCGAAGCCGTCGCCGAGAGCAGGTCGAGCACCTCGGGCAGCGACGCCGGCCGGTTGAGCGCGGTGGCGATGGCGGCGATCGCCTCGAGCCAGGGGCGCAGCTGCACGGCACCGGTCGTCTGCATACCCGAGACTGTGCCAGCACAACTGACCCCGCGCTATACCTGTGTGGCCGCACATGTCGCGCCGGGCGGCCGGAAAGCCACAGTTAGGCCCATGAGCGACCAGCCCGATGCCGGCGTGCACATCGTCCGCGCCGGCGATCTGTCCGATCAGACGCCCCAGACGTCCGGCCTCAAGCGGTTCGAGGCCGTGTCGGCCCGTCGTCTCGGGTCGCAGGACCTGTGGATGGGCCTGTCCGTGCTGCCGGCCGGGAGCCGGACCGGCGTGCATCATCACGGCCGGTCGGAAACGGCCCTGTACGTGCTCAGCGGCGTCGGCCGGTGGTGGATCGGCGACCGGCTCGACACCGTGGCCGAGGCCCACCCGGGCGACTTCGTCTACATCGAGCCGGACGTCGTGCACTGGGAGGAGAACGCCAGCGCCACCGAGCCGGTCCGCATGATCGTCGCCCGCACGACCCAGGACGCCATCGTCGTCAACCTCGACGACCACCCGTACGGGCCGGAGCTGACCGAGGGGCGGTACGACCATGGCTGACCGGGGCCGCGCGATCGTCGTGGGGGGCTCGTTCGCCGGTCTCACCGCGGGGCTGCTGCTGCGGGAGCAGGGCTTCGAGGTCGACATTTTCGAGCGTACGCCGGCCTATCTCGACGGCCGGGGCGGCGGCATCGTGCTCCAGCCCGACACGGTGCGCTGGATCGTCGAACGGTCACACAATTTCACCGTGGATGACGTGAGTATCGGATCATCGGTGATGCGGTATCTGGGCGACGACAACAAGATTGCGTACGAGGAACCGGCCGCGTGGCGATTCAGCTCGTGGACCACGATGTACCGGGTGCTGTTCGACGATTTCGGCGCCGACCGGTACCACCTGGGCGAGTACGCGGTCGGGGTCGACCAGGACGCGGACGGGGTCGAGCTGCGCTTCACCAGCGGGCGGACCGAGCGGGCCGAGCTGCTGGTGTTCGCCGACGGCATCTCGTCGGTCGGGCGGCGCCGGTTGCAACCACGGGTGCAGCCCCGGTACGCGGGCTACATCGGCTGGCGCGGGTGCGTGCCGGAGCGGGACGTGAGCCGGGAGACGGCCGATCTGGTCAACGACGCTTTGGCGTACGCACTGATTGATTCCTCGCACATCTGCATGTACGCCATTCCGGGCGCCGACGGCAGCCTTGCTACGGGAAACCGGCAGTTCAATTACATCTGGTACCGCAATGTGGCCGAGGGGCCGGCGCTGGACGAGATGACGACGGATCTGCGCGGGTTCACGGCGCCGGTCTCCGTCCATCCGGGACAAGTGCAGCAACGATTCGTCGACACCATGCGGGCCGAAGCGTCGGAACTGCTGCCGCCGGCCGCGTCCGAACTGATCGCGCGCACGGCGGAGCCGTACATCCAGATCGTGCTGGACATCGCGGTGCGCAACATGGCGTTCGGGCGGGTGGCGCTGATCGGTGATGCCGCGTTCGCCGCCCGCCCGCACGCCGCCGCCGGCACGGCCAAGGCGGCGGCCGACGCCTGGTCACTGGCGGCCGCACTGGCTTCGTCGCCGGATGTGCCGAGCGCCCTGGCCGCCTGGGAACCGGAACGCCTGGCCCTCGGCAACGACCTGCTGAGCCGCGTGGCCGAGATGGGCGCCCGCTCCCAGTTCACCAATTCCTGGGACCCGGCTGATCCGGCCCTGCATTTCGGCCTCTACGGCCCGGACCGCTGACCCGGTTGAGCGCACGCCATTCGCTCGGCGTCATGTCGTACTCGGCGCGGAACCGGCGGCTGAAATGCGCGGGATCGCGGAATCCGCTGGCCCGGGCCACGACGGCCACGGTCGATCCGGCCCGGGCCGGGTCGGCGAGAGCGGCCCGGGCCGCTCGGAGCCGGGCCGCGACGATCGACTTCTCGATGCTCAGATCGGCCTCGGCGCACCGGTGGTAGAGATTCCGGACCGACATGTTCAGCGCGGCGGCGATCGACTCGGGCCCCAGGCCGGGATCGCCGAGGTGCTGGGCGATGTACGCGCGGACCTGCACCGCGATCGATGCCGGCTCCGGCTGCTGCCCGGCCGCGGACACCAGCAGCGCCCGGGCGAGGGCGACGGTGGAGGCTTCCATCGCCGCGGCGACCCCCGGGTCGTGGGCCAGGCCGGGGTTGGTCGCCACGGTCGTGACCTGGGCCGCCATCAACTCGTACAACGGGCTCTGCCCGAGCCGCGGCGACGCCGTGCGGATGACCTCGTCGTCGAGGCCGAGTTGCGCGATCGGAATCTGCACGGCCAGGCCGTCGTTGGCGCCGACCACTGACAGCCGGTAAGGGAACCGGAGGTCGTTGATGAGCAACGACCCCCTCGGCACGGGACGATCGTGACCGAACTGCTCGTGGCGGCCCTGTGACCCTCGCATCACGGCAACGGTGATCATCGGGACCGACTGATAACTGACCTGTCGGGGCGTGCGCAGAAACGTATGGCTGAGTGTTCCCCGGGAGTTGAGAATGAGGAGAGACCCCAGGCCGGCCGACAGGATCTGGGCGTGCAGCTCGTGACCCGACACCTTCCGGTCGAGCTCGATGGTCGAGGGAGCGGTCGTGTCGACCAGCAGGGATCGGTAAGCGTCGAGGCGCCGGCGCGGGGGCAGCGGAGCCGTTTCGAAAACGAACGTCATGGGCCACCCGCTTCCCGATCGATCTCACGTCGAGGTTATCCGCCGTTGAGACCGGGTGCCCTCGGGCAGTCGCACCTTTCCGGGTCGCGAAGGACACAGTTTCCCGGCCTCGTGTCCCGGATCGGGCGGGACAACCGGCGGGACCGGTTCGAGGGCGCGCGGCCCTGCCGGCCCGGGACGCGGCCCGGACAGAGTTCTCCTCGTCAGCAACGACCTTCGTCAGCAACGACTTGAGGAGAACCCGATGTCCGTCACCGTCTCGCCGGCCCTGGCCCGAACCGACGATCCGACAATCGATAGCCGAGCGACTACCGCTTCCGTCCGCCGCACCGGGTGGATGGTCGCCGGCGGGGCTGCGATCTGGGCCGCCGCCACCGCGATCTACAACCCGCAGACCACCGACCCGGTCGGCGTCGTCGTCACCGACCTGGGGGCGCTGCCCTTCCAGATCGGCCTGTTCGCGCTGGTCACGACCCAGTTGCGGACCGGCGCGACCGGGACGTCGCGGGTCGCCCGGGGCATGCTGCGCGTCGAGTACGCTCTGCTGACGCTGGCCACCCTGTGGACCGTGCTGCACGCGGCCCTGCCCGGTCAGCGCGATGCCGTCTGGATGCACGTGCTCGACCTGTTCTGGCCGCTGTCGATGCTCGGCATGTTCATCATCGGCGTGAAGATCGCCTTCGCCCGCCGCTGGACCGGTCCGGGCCGGGTGTGGCCGCTGGTCGCCGAGAGCTGGGCCCCGGTGACGATCCCGATCCTCGGCATCGTCGGCATGGGCGCCGGCCAGATCGCGGCCGTGGCCCACCTGCTGATCGGCTACACCACGCTCGGCATCATCCTGGCCCGCCGCCCCCACGTGACCGGCGCCCGCGACTGACCCCGCAGGCGAGAATGCGCACCCCCGAACGGCCGGTGGACGAGTCCACCGGCCGTTGCCGCTTCCGCTCAGCCGGCGGGTTCCCGTTCGCCCGCTCGGTCGGTCAGCCGGCGGGTTCCCGTTCGCCCGCTCGGTGGTCGGCCGGCGGGTTCCCGTTCGCCCGCTCGGTCGGTCAGCCGGCGGGGGTGAAAGTGCGGGACTCGCCCGGGCGCAGGGTGACTCGGCGGTGCCATGAGCCGGCTCGTAGTTCGGTAGTGGTGCCGCCGACGCTGCGGAGCGTGATTCGGGTGGCGCGGCCGTTGCGCCAGGTCAGATCAACTTCGAAACCGCCGCGGGCGCCGACACCGATAATCGATCCTCGATCGGACCACGCCTTCGGCAAGGCCGGGAGCACCTCGATGACGCCGAGGCGTGAGTAGACCAGCATCTCCAGGGCGGCAGCCGCTCCGCCGAGGTTGGCGTCGATCTGGAAGATCGTGTAGCTGCCCTGGCTGTACATGTCGAACAGGTTGGGCGCGGTGCCGTTGCCGTTGTTCATCGAGGGGCGCAGCACGGTCAAGTACAGCTGGTAGGCCTTCTCGGCGTCGTGTAGCCGGGCCCAGCACAGCGACCGCCACGCGCACGCCCAGCCGTAGCTGTCCATGCCGCGCGCGGTCAACAACGCCCGGACGCCGTCCAGCAGTTCGGCCGACGTGTCATCGGTGTTGAGGCGGTCACCGGGGTAGAAGCCGATCAGCGGGGACAGGTGCCGGTGCGTGGTCTCGCCGAGGTTGTCGGGGCTCATCCACTCCTCGAGCCAACCCGTCTTCGGGCTGACCCGGGGCAGGTACAGGTCGGCCTGCGACGCCGCCACCTCGGCCGCGAACTCGGCATCGCGACCGAGCCGATCACTGGCCACCCGAATCTGCTGGAACAAGTCCCAAGCCAGTTCCTGGGCGTACGTGATGCCCTTCGCGTCCGGGCCGTGCTCGGGTGACCAGGCGTTGTCGTCGATCAGCACCGAGCGCGTCGAACCATCGGAATCAGTCACGGTCGTACGGATGAGCCGGGCCTGCCAGAATTCGGCCGCGCCCCGGAGCACCGGGTAGATCTTTTCGAGGTACGCGCGATCCTGGCTGTACTCGTAGTGCCGCCACAACGAGTTGCACAGCCAGGCGTTGCCCGACGGGTGCCAGGCCCACCCGCTGCCGCCGTAGATGTTGGTGGAGAACGCGATCGCCCAACCCGCGACTTTCCCGCTGCTGTTGCGGAA
The DNA here is from genome assembly GCF_024137025.1 of Paractinoplanes aksuensis. GTDB lineage: Bacteria > Actinomycetota > Actinomycetes > Mycobacteriales > Micromonosporaceae > Actinoplanes > Actinoplanes aksuensis. The sequence continues at coordinate 2,497 of NZ_JAMYJR010000049.1, read as the reverse complement.
ACGGTTGCGCGGGTCGTTGTAGATGCGCCGGGTCACGTCGGTCCAGACCGGCAGCTGCGAGACGCAGTAGTCGGCCAGCGCGTCGGCGCACTCGCCCAGCCCGGCCGGGTCGGCCAGCCAGTAGTTCATCTGGATGTTGATGTCGGTGTGGTAGTCCGCGTACCAGTCCGGATTGTTGTTGTGGACCCAGATGCCCTGCAGATTCATCGGCAGCGCGTCCCGCGACCCGGTGATGGTGAGGTACCGCCCGTACTGCAGATACAGGGCCTCCAGCTCGGGGTCGGGCGTGGTCGGGTCGGTGTGCCGCACGGCCACGCGCGACCAGGTGTCCAGCGCCCGCTGCACCGCGTTGGACGGGCCGAGGTCGATCCGCATACGGTCATACAAACGCCGGTAGTCGGCGACGTGGGTGGCCAGCAACCGCGGGCCGCCGACCTTGGCCGCGGCGGCCGCCTTGCCCCGGGCGACGGTCAGCGGGTCGGCCGTGCTGCGGAACCCGGCGGCGGCGTCCGGCGAGTAATTCGTACCGCCGCTGATGACGACGACCAGGTCGCGACAGCCGGTGAAGGTGATGCGGCCACCACCGGACGTGACCCGGCCGGTCGCGCTCACGGCGGTCACCACCGCGGCGTACTTGAGGCCGTTGGCCAGCTCGGCCGCGAACCAGAGCCCGCCCTCGGTTGTCTCACCGTGCGTGCCCTCGAGGGTGATCGTTCCGGCGTGGACTCCCCCGCTCAATCGATAAACGATGACATCATCCGGGTGGCTGGCATACACCTCGCGGCGATGCTGGGAGCTCCCGTGCCGGTACGAGGTGGAGACCACGCCGTTGCTCAGATCGAGCTGCCTTCGATAATCGATCGCGGCGTGACCGGGCACGGCGATCCGCACCTTGGCCAGCAGGCCGTAGCTGCCGAAGTCGTCCCGGCCGTAGGGCAGTTGGCCGTCGTCCTGCGGGGTGTCGTTGCGGCCGCCGGTCCAGAGCGAACCGTCGGTCAGATAGAGGAAGTCCGCGACCGGGTCGCCGCCGACCAGCCCGCCCAGACGCCCGTTGCCGACCGGCAGGGCCTGCTCGATGATCCGGCTCTCGGTCGCCGGCGTGCGGTACCAGAGCGTGGTCGCGTCGGCCGCCAGTACCAGATCGGCCTCCTCCGGCCGCCCGACGGCCGCCTGCGCAGGGTCGGTGCGGGTAGGCACGGGGGCGGCATGCGCGGCGAGAGGGTGGGCCTGCGCCACGGCCAACCCGGCGCCGGTCACGCCGGCCAGGCGGAGAAAGGCACGGCGAGAGGGTTCCAGGGTCATGGGGGGACCTCCGGGAGGCGGGGATTAATTCATAAAATATGACCAGGCCATTTCTCCATTGTCAACGGTCGATGTCGTAGCCTGACCCGGTGATCCTCCGAGGGGCCGAAGCATCGGAACTGGCCGCAGTACTGGAGCTCTGGCAGCGCGCGGCCGAGAACGACAGCCGGCCGCCGGACACTCCGGCCGCGATCGAATCGCTCCTCGCCCGCGACCCGGACGCACTGATCCTCGCCATCGACAACGGCGAGATCGTCGGCACAGTCATCGCCGGCTGGGACGGCTGGCGCTGCCACCTATACCGGCTCGCGGTCGCACCCCACCGCCGCCGCGCCGGCATCGGCGGCCGGCTCATCGCCGCCGCCGAAGATCGCTTCCGCCGGCTGGGCGCCACCCGCGCCGACGCCATGGTGCTGGACGCCAACGACGACGCCCATGGCGCCTGGGCCGCCCACGGCTACCAACGCCAGGACAACTGGTCCCGCTGGGTCAAGCCACTCAGGTAGACCGGGCCGACGGAAGACGACGTAACCAATCGTCGAGCCCTGGGTAGTCCCACGAAGCCGGCTCGCGGGGATCACGGCGTGAGGTGGCGTCGATTACGTTGGCGGCGTGGACGTTGAGGTTGTGTTCTACAAGTACGACGGCCGGCTGCATCGGCGGGTGACCATGCGTCGTCTGGGGGATGACGAGCATGGCACGTGGCTCTACGCGGTCGCCGGCACGATCGTCCACTCCGGTGTTGTGGGGAACAGCTTCACCAATCGTCATCCGACCTTGCGGCTGGTGCCGGTCGGGCAGTGGTGGTCGGCCATTTTCTTTCCCAGGCCCAACAAGTGGGACCTCTACTGCGACATCAGCACGCCTGCTCAGTGGCCGGACCCAGGCTCGGTATCCATGGTCGACCTCGACCTCGATCTGCTGCGGGCCCGCCGCAGCGGCCGCGTGCAACTGCTGGACGAGGACGAGTTCGCCGCGCACACCGTGAAGTACAACTACCCGCCCGAGGTGGTGGCTCAGGCTCGGGACACCGCCGACCACCTCATGACCGAGCTGGCCCGCGGCGCCGAACCCTTCGCCACCCGTTACAAGCACTGGCTCAAAACCGCCCGCGCCTGAGCTTCGCGTTTAACGTCGGTTGGGTGATCAGTCGCCCTGTTGAGGGACTGGCAGCAAGCGGCCACCTGCTCACTCT
>NZ_JAMYJR010000048.1 GCF_024137025.1 Paractinoplanes aksuensis | reverse complement strand
CTCATCGTGAGGAGGGGGAGGGTGCAAGCGCTCTTTGCTTGCGGCCTCCCCCTCCTCACGATTCGCTTTGACGCCGTTGACCGGAGATCACCCAAGCCCCCCACCGCAACCATCGCCAGAGTGCATCTCCAGCGATGGCTGGGGGTCTGGGGGCGAAGTCCCCAGGATCTTCACACCCTGTCGCGAGCGCATAAGGGCCGCGGGCGGAGGTGACCTCTCGCGGTAGACGCGGGAAGACCTGGGCCGACAGCAGAGCCGGTGCCGTGGCGTTGGGGTTGTCCACATTTATGGGTTGTCCACGTTGGGGTCTGGGCCGCGGGCGCCTGGTTGGGCGGGCTAGCGTTGGTTCGGCGCTCGCATTGGTGAGCGCACGGATTGGCAGGGTGGCGGCCATGGGTCGGACAGTGCGGGTGACGGTGCGGGGCTCGGGGGTCTGTGGTGGCTGAGGTTGTTCTTGGGGTTGCGGGTGGGATTGCTGCCTACAAGGCGTGTGAGGTGCTTCGGCTGTTCACCGAGTCCGGGCACAAGGTGCGGGTGGTGCCCACCGCTTCGGCGCTTCAGTTCGTGGGGGCGCCGACGTGGGCGGCGCTGTCGGGGCGGCCCGTCGCGACCGAGGTGTGGGACGACGCGCATGAGGTACCTCACGTTCGCATCGGGCGGGCGGCTGAACTCGTCGTCGTGGCGCCGGCCACCGCCGACCTGCTCGCCAAGGCTGCGCACGGCATCGCTGACGACCTGCTGACCAACACCCTGCTGACGGCGACGTGTCCGGTTGTCTACGCGCCGGCCATGCATACCGAAATGTGGGAGAACGCGGCTACTCAAGCCAACGTCGCTACCTTGCGGGCGCGGGGGGCCGTGGTCATCGAGCCGGCGGTCGGGCGGCTGACCGGCAAGGACACGGGCAAGGGGCGGTTGCCGGATCCGCACGAGATCTTCGAGTTGGCGTTGCGCGTACACCGGAGGGGTCTTGACCTTGATCTGGCCGGTCGGCACGTCGTGGTGACGGCCGGTGGGACGCGGGAGCCGCTCGACCCGGTGCGGTTCCTGGGCAACCGGTCGTCCGGCAAGCAGGGGTACGCGCTGGCCAAGGCGGCTGCGGCCCGGGGCGCGCGCACCACGCTGATCGCGGCCAACGTCACACTGCCCGATCCGGCCGGGGTTGATCTCGTACGGGTGGGAACGACCGAGGAGTTGCGGGCGGCCACCGTCAAGGCCGCGGCCGAGGCGGATGTGATCGTGATGTCGGCCGCACCCGCCGACTTCCGGCCGGCCACTGTCGCCGAGGAAAAGATCAAGAAGACGGACGACGGTCGGCCGGCCCCGATCACTCTCGTGACCAATCCCGACATCGCGGCTGAACTGGGCGCGAGCAAACGACCGGGGCAAATCCTCGTAGCCTTCGCAGCCGAGACACATGACGCGATCGAGCACGCACGGGCCAAACTGATCAAGAAACGTGCCGACCTGATCGTCGTTAACGAGGTGGGTGTGGACCGCGTGTTCGGCGCCGACCACAATGAGGTCACGCTGCTCGGGGCCGACGGGAGCACGACGGGTTACGCCGAACTCCCCAAAGACGATGTGGCCGATATGATTTACGACCGTGTCGTCACGCTCCTGGAAAGCCAGGTCGCCGACGGTGGGAGGGCCTAGTACCCAGGCGACTCCGGCCAGGCGCGGTGACTACACTTCCGCGTTACGTTGTATTCGACAAATCTGAGGAGCACCGTGGCACGCCGCCTGTTCACCTCCGAGTCGGTCACGGAAGGCCACCCGGACAAGATCGCTGATCAGATCAGCGACGGTATTCTCGACGCCCTGCTGGCGCAGGATCCCCGCAGCCGCGTCGCGGTCGAGACGCTCATCACGACCGGTCAGGTGCACGTCGCGGGTGAGGTCACCACGCAGGCGTACGCCGACATCCCGAGCATCGTTCGGGACACGATCCTCAAGATCGGATACGACTCGTCGAAGAAGGGCTTCGACGGCGCCTCCTGCGGCGTCAGCGTCTCGATCGGGTCGCAGTCGCCCGACATCGCTCAGGGTGTCGACAGCGCGATCGAGCTGCGCGAGGGTGACAGCGAGCACGTGCTCGACTCCCAGGGCGCCGGCGACCAGGGCATGATGTTCGGCTTCGCGTGCTCCGAGACGCCCGAGCTGATGCCGCTGCCGATCGCGCTGGCCCACCGCCTGGCCCGCCGGCTGTCGGCCGCCCGCAAGGACGGCACGATCCCCTACCTGCGTCCCGACGGCAAGACCCAGGTCACCATCGAGTACGACGGGCTGCGCCCGGTCCGGCTCGACACGGTCGTCGTCTCGTCGCAGCACGCGGCCGACATCTCGCTCGAGTCGCTGCTCACCCCTGACATCCGCGAGCACGTGATCGCGCCCGAGCTCGAGGGTCTCGGCCTCGACACCGAGGGTTACCGCCTGCTGGTCAACCCGACCGGCCGTTTCGAGATCGGCGGCCCGATGGGCGACGCCGGCCTCACCGGCCGCAAGATCATCGTCGACACGTACGGCGGTTACGCCCGTCACGGCGGCGGCGCGTTCTCGGGCAAGGACCCGTCCAAGGTGGACCGTTCCGCGGCCTACGCGATGCGCTGGGTCGCCAAGAACGTCGTGGCGGCCGGCCTGGCCGAGCGGTGCGAGACCCAGGTCGCGTACGCGATCGGCAAGGCCCACCCGGTGTCGCTGTTCGTCGAGACCTTCGGCACCGAGAACGTCCCGGTGGAGCGGATCGAGAAGGCCATCAACGAGGTCTTCGACCTCCGCCCGGCCGCGATCATCCGCGACCTCGACCTGCTGCGTCCGATCTACCAGCAGACGGCCGCCTACGGTCACTTCGGCCGCGACATCCCCGAGCTGCTGTGGGAGAACACCGAGCGCGCCCAGGACCTGAAGAACGCCGCAGCCTGATCTGCTCTCTCGAAACCGGCGCCTCCGCGATCAGCGGGGGCGCCGGTACGCGTATCCGACCCGGCTCAGTGCGAGCACGACCAGCTTCCGGGAGACCTGGCCGGTCAGTGTTGCCGATCTGGTCGCGTGCGGCGGCCCGACCGGTTTGGGCGCTCAGATCGAGCGCAGGTTCGGCGGCGACTTTATTTGATGAACAGCCTCGTCGTGACCGGTCTTGTGTCGCTGACCCGGCCCTCACGCACCACCGCGCCCACCTCGGCCTCGACCATCTCCGTGGCCCGTTCGGCGGTCCAGTTGAATGCGGCAGCCTGACCGAACGGTCGCGCAGACCGAGCACGCAGTCGGTGGCGGCTGGTCCGGCGTCAGCGTTGTGCGGCTCGGGCGGCGTGGCCGCTCAAGTCGCGCAGATGCCAGGACAGGTCGGGGCTGGGGACGGCGCGCCGGTCTCATCGGGCTCGCGGCGCTGGGCGGTTTCTCGAGGATCCGGCGCGTTCGCTGGATCAAGCGCACTCGGTGGTCGGCCGCGCCGACAACGACGATTCGTCCCCGGGCGGGGGCAGTAGGTCGGCCCTGGTCTCGTGCGCAGCGTGAGCTTTTGAGCCGCGCCCTCGCTCACTTGCGGTGGGCGCAGTTGCCTGCCGCGCCACGCGGCCTACCTGAGCTCCGGGTTGGAACTCTGAGGCGCAGGCATACCTGAACACCGTGGTGAGGTCGGATTTGTGGCACACGCCCGGCTTCGTGGGGGAGGTGGGCCGGTTTTTGTGTCACAGATGGTTACGGTGGGGCGGGAGCGTTCAGTATGGTGTGCCCGCATGGGCGATGATCTTGAGGGTGGCCTGGTCACGCGGTGGGGCGCGGCCGGTGCGGGCGATGTGAAGCGGATCGAGGCGGCCGACTGGCGCGAGTGGCCGCCGGAATTGTCCCTTTTCGACGATCGGGACGAAGCGGTGCGTGTGGCCCGCGAGAAGCTGGTGCCCGAGGAGGGGGCCGGTCACGTTCTGCGAGTGCAGGCCCGTGACGGTGAGCCCACCGGCGTGATCGTCGAAGAGGCGGACTGGCGGGGGCCGGTGCCGGATTCGGAATTCGCCGAGGGCCCGGAGCTGCCGAAGGCGTGGCGGTCGTACCTGCAGTCGCCGTCCTGGTTGCGGCGGGGCTGGCTGTCGTCGGGCAAATACGTGTGGCTGTACCCGCCGGTCGAGGCCCGGCAGCTGCTCGCCATCTGGGAGACCGAGGGCACCCACCCCGGCATCGCCCTGATCGGCGGCGACGGCGGCCTGGAGAACTTCGTGCTCGACCTGCGCCAGGACCCGGCCCCGGTGTTGCTGGTCAGCAACGCGAGCGAAAGCTGGGACGACGCCGTCGTGCAGGCCGCCGACATCGAGGCGTTCATCGCCCGCATCGAGGACGGCACCTTCGACCTGACCTGGAACGCCTGACAAACACTCGTCGCGACCGGAGCCGACTTCCACCCCGACGCGACCGCGTGACGGGCGGGCTCGACCTGCGACCCGACGAAGCCCGCCGACGGCCACGGCCCGATGCGGACTTCGAGGCGGTCAGGCTCGGCCTGCTGCTTCGGGGCGGCAGGGTCAGAAGAGGGCGGACGGGTCGATCTCGATGCGGACGGACAGGGCGGCCTTCTTGGCGCTGCGGACGGCAGCCGTCTCGTGCAGGGCGTGGGCCAAGGCCGCGGCCTGCGAGCGGGGGACGCGCAGCAGCATGCGTTCCTGGTCGTCGTCGGCGGGGACCGGGCCCAGCAGTTCGACGTCGTCGGGGAGGCGGGCGATGTTGAGGAACTCGGACACCGCCTCGGCCTTGCCGGTGAGGCTGGCCATACGGGCCGCGGGCGGGAACGACAACTCGCGGCGCTCGGTCAGCTCGCGCTGGGCGAACCAGGCCGGATCCCACCGGATCAAGGCTTGGACCGGGGCCAGCGAGCCGTCGGCCACCACGACCACTTTGCCGCCACGGCCGGCCGGGCGGGCCAGGGCGGCCGCGTTCAGCCAGCGGCGCATCGTCTCTTCGGCCGCGCGCAGGTCGGAGCGGGTGAGTAGCGCCCAGGTGTCGAGCAGCAGCACGGCGCCGTAGCCGTCGGCGGCCACCGGCTCGGCGCCGGGGGTGGCCACGACCACGGCGGCGTCACCCCGGACGGTGTCGAGGATCTCGTCCTTGCCGGACGTGCGGATCGGCACGCCGGGGAAGGCACGACCCAGCTCTTCGGCCGTACGGCGGGCGCCGGTGATCGAGGCCCGCAGTCGACGCTCACCGCAGGCCGGGCACGAGTAGGCCGCGGCGGCCCGGCCGCACCAGTGGCAGGTCGGGACGTCGCGCGCGCCCTGCAGCCCGAGCGGGCCCGAGCAGTGCGGGCAGCGGGCCGGCGTGCGGCACTCGGCACAGGCCACCGAGGGCAGATAGCCGCGCCGCGGCACCTGCACGAGCACCGGGGCGCCCGACTGCAGGGCCGAGCGGGCCGTCTGCCAGGCCAGGCTGGGCAGCCGGGCGGTCGCGGCGCCGGGGTCCCGGGCCAGTTGCGGGTCGTCGCCGGTGGGGGCGATGGCCGGGGCGTGCGCGCGCAGCACGTCCCGAGCCGCGCTGATCTCACGCGCCCACCCGGTCTGCAGCAGCAGCTGACCCTCCCCGGTGCGGGCGAACCCGGCGACCAGGGCCGCACAGTCGGCCAGCTGGGCGCGGGTCAGCAGCACCTCGCGGGCGTGCGGATAGGGCGAGCGCGGCTCGGCGTGCAGATCGTCGCCGTCGTCCCAGATCACCACCAGCCCGACCTTGGCCACCGGCGCCCACATAGCGGCCCGAGTGCCGACCACGACCGGCACCTGATGACGACTGGCCGCCAGGAAGCGGCGGTAGCGCTCAGCCGGCCCCAACGCGGCGTTGAGCGCGACATGCCGCCCCGGCCCGAGCACAGCCCCGAGCGCTCGATCGACCCGATCAAGATCCCGCGCGTCGGCCACCACGATGACCACGCCCCGCCCGCCGCGCACGGTCGCGTCCGCGGCCTCGGCGATGCGCCGCGCCCAGTCCTCACCCGGCACCGCACCCCAGACGGCCCGCGCATTACGCCCATCGGTGAGCGCCTTGAGAAACGCGCTCCCCGCCACGTATTTCCCCCACCCGTTCGGGTCAGGCTCCCGAAAAGCCACCACGTCAGCCTCATGGGAAGACGGCAGGCCGGACTCAGGCATCGCGTCAGGGCCGGAGGAGGACGCCGCCGCGGGATCGAACGACAGCACCACGGACGGCTGCGCTGAGGACGCCGCGTCGGGGTCGGAGGAGGACGTGGGCTCGGACGACGACGTCGTGGATGGCTGGGCCGGGGAGGAGGCCACGCCGGGCTCGGTAGACGGCGTTGCGTGAGGGTCGGAGATGGACGACGCGTCGAGCCCGGATGACGGCGTCGCGGAGGACCCGGCCGGCGGCGTCGCGGAGGGCTCGGGCGAGGACGAGGCGTCAGGTTCGGACGATGGCGTCGCGGAGGGCGAGGAGGGGGCGGCCTTGGGTGGTTGGGCCTCGACGCGAGCGTGGCGCGGCGGCACGGCCAGGCGGAGGACGTCGCTGAGATTGCCGGCATACCGATCGGCGACGGCCCGGGCCAACTGCGCGACCTCAGGATCAAGAACCTGCTCGCCCGACACCACCTTGTCGAGATAAGCGAGCTTGCCCCCGTGCGGGGAGGACTCGACCCGCTCGAGCAGAAAACCGCTCACCAGCTGCCCGGCAAACCGAACCTTCACCCGTACGCCCGGCTGGGCCGCCTCGTCATCGGCCGAGGCCACCAGATAGTCGAACGGCCGGTCGAGATGTGGCAACGGCACGTCGACGCAGACGCGAGCCACGGGAAGCCGCTCAGCCGGTTCCCGCTCGCCACGTCCACTCTTCGTCGCCATCGCTGAACATTCTGCCCGCCCCCTCCGACAATTCCGGCCGCTCCCACCCGCACAGCCCGCCGAACCGGCAATTCGATCTTCCGGGGTGCCACCGCCTCCCCCGCCCGCCCTGGGGAATGGGAGGGAGGCTAGGCGATGTCAAGGCGGGCGGGGCAAGTTGTCCACAGGCGGGTCTGGTGGTTTGAGGGGCGGCAGGACGTCGTCCACAGGCGGGCCTGGCGGTCTGAGGGCGACAGAGCGTCGCCCACGGGCAGTCCCGGTGGGCCGAGGGGCGAGGCGGCATCCAGGTGGGGCGTCCCTCGTGGACGGGGCGCGGTAGAAACTAGGCGTGACGAAGAACGATGAAGGGACCATGGACGCGGCCGAGGCCATCGCCATGCTGCTCGATCCGCGGGCCAACCACGAGCCCGTGCCCGCCTACGCCGCCCTGCACCGGCACGGGCCGGTTGTGCAGGCCGGGAAGGGCTACTACTTCGTCTCCGGCTACGCCGCTGTCGCCGCGGTTCTGCGGGATCCGGCCATGGAGGCCTACGACGCCAAGCGGCTCGACGCGCAGTGGTCGGACTGGCGCGACAACCGGGCCGTCGCCCTCTTCGCCGATTCGATGTTGCGGACCAACCCGCCGCAGCACACCCGCATGCGCCGCCTGGCCGCCGGCGTCTTCACCGCCCGTCGCGTCGCCGCGCTGCGTGAGGTCATCAGCGCTCAGGTCGACGAGATCCTCGACGCGCTGCCGCCGGGTGAGGCCGATCTGGTGAGCCATCTCACCTATCCGCTGCCGATCGGCGTGATCACCGCCTTGCTGGGCGTGCCCGCGGCCGACCGGGGTCGTTTCCGTCAGCTGGCCGAGGCTTTGACCGCCGTCCTCGAGGTGCGCTGGACCGAGGAGGATCGCCGGCGGGCCCACGACGCCGCGCTCGAACTCGAGGAGTACTTCACCCATCTGGTGGCCTTGCGCCGCGCCGAGCCCGCCGACGACCTGGTCACCGCGCTGGCCGCGGCGCATGATGCGGGCGGCGAGCAGCTCACCGGGGCCGAGCTGATGGGCAACCTCGTGCTGCTGCTGGTGGCCGGCTTCGAGACGACCACCAACCTGCTGGGCAACGGCATCGTGCTGCTGCTCGACCACCCCGAGCTGGCGAAACGGCTGACTCCGAAGCTCGCACCGGCGTACGTGGAAGAGGTTCTTCGGATCGAGTCGCCGGTGCAGCTGACCGAGCGCTACACCTCACGCCCGACCGTCGTCGGTGGCACCGAGCTGCCGGCCGATGCCGAGCTGGTGCTGCTGCTCGGCGCGGCCAACCGGGACCCGGCGCGGTTTCCCGACCCCGATAAGTTCAACCCTTTTCGTACGGAATTGGCGCCGCTCTCGTTCGGGGCCGGAGCCCACTATTGCCTGGGCGCTCCACTGGCCCGGCTGGAGGCTCAGATCGCGCTGCCCGCCCTGCTGCGCCGCTTTCCCGACCTGGCTCTGAACGGCCGGCCCACCCGGCGGCCGCGAATGAACCTGCGCGGGTGGTCGTCGCTGCCCGTGAAGCTACGAAAGTAGACTGGCCGGGTGCTGAGCCGAGATGTCAGGAGTCTGCCCGCGTGACCGTCCAGTCCATCCGTCTGTTCGGCGATCCGGTGCTCCGGACGCCGGCCGACCTCGTCGTCGACTTCGACAAGGAACTGCGCACCCTGGTCAAGGACCTGACCGACAGCATGCTCGACGAGGGCGGGGCCGGTCTGGCCGCCCCGCAGATCGGCGTCGGCCTGCGTGTCTTCACATTCGACGTGGATGACGTGGTCGGTCACATCGTCAACCCGGTGCTGTCGTTCCCCGACGACGAGGAGCAGGACGGGCCCGAGGGCTGCCTGTCGATCCCGGGCATCTACATCGACACCAAGCGCCGCCAGAACGTCGTCGCCGCCGGCTACAACGAGCACGGCGACCCGATCCAGATCGTCGGCACCGGGCTGATGTCGCGCTGCGTGCAGCACGAGACCGACCACCTCGACGGTGTGCTCTTCCTCGACCGGCTCGACGCCGCCGCCCGTAAGGACGCGATGAAGCAGATCCGCTCGGCCGACTGGTACGACGCCGGCGCGCCGCCCACGATCAAGCAGAGCCCCCACGGTCGTGGCCTCTTCGGTCTGGGGCGGTGAGCGGGTTGCGCCTGATCTTCGCCGGCACCCCGGCCGTCGCCGTGCCCAGCCTCGACGCGATCGCCGCCTCGGGCCACGAGCTGCTGGCCGTGGTCACCCGGCCCGACGCCCCGGCCGGGCGTGGCCGCCGTCTGGTCCGCTCGCCCGCCGCGGCCTGGGCCGACGAGCGCGGCCTCGAGGTGCTCACCCCCGAGCGTCCGCGGGAACCGGAGTTTCAGGAAAGGCTGCGGGCGCTCGCGCCCGATTGTGTGCCGGTGGTGGCGTACGGCGCCCTGGTGCCCCCGAGCGCTCTCGAGATCCCGAAGCACGGCTGGGTCAACCTGCACTTCTCGCTGCTGCCGGCCTGGCGCGGCGCGGCTCCGGTGCAGCACGCGGTGCTGCACGGCGACGAGGTGACCGGCGCGAGCGTGTTCGAGCTCGAGGCCGGCCTCGACACGGGCCCGGTCTACGGCACCCTGACCGAGGACATCCGGCCCACCGACACGTCGGGTGATCTGCTCGAACGCCTGGCCACCGAGGGCGCGGGCCTGCTCGTGGCCGTGCTCGACGCGATCGAGGCCGGCACCGCCCGGGCCCACACCCAGCCTGCCGACGGCATCTCGCTGGCGCCCAAGCTGACCGTCGACGACGCGCGCATCCGCTGGGGTGACCCGGCGTTCGCGGTCGACCGCCGCGTCCGGGCCTGCACGCCGGCCCCGGGCGCGTGGACGACGCTGCGCGACGACCGGCTCAAGCTGGGTCCGGTGCGCCCGGTGGCCAACGCACCCGCTCTCGCGCCCGGCGACCTGCTCGTCGAGCGCACCCAGGTGCTGGTCGGCACGGCCACCACCCCGGTCGCGCTGGGGGAGGTGCGGGCCGCGGGCAAGAAGCCGATGCCCGCCACCGACTGGGCGCGGGGACTTCGCATCCAGCCGGGGGAGAAGCTCCAGTGACCGACCACAAGGCCGATCGGCCGCACGGTTCGGGCCGCCCGCGTCGCCCCGGTGGCCCGGGTTACGACCGCGACTCGCGGACGGGCCGGGCCCCGCGGGGCGGGCGCCCGCCGTCGGACCCCGCGCGTCAGGCCGCGTACGAGGCGATCGCGGCGGTGCACCGCGACGACGCGTACGCCAATCTGGTGTTGTCCGAGATCTTGCGGGAGATGCGGCTCGACGGCCGGGACGCCGCGTTCGCGACCGAGCTCACCTACGGCACATTGCGCACGCTGGGCACGCTCGACCTGATCGTGGCCGACGCGGCCGGGCGCGACGTGGCCCGGATCGATCCGCCCGCCCGCGACGCGCTGCGGCTGGGCGCCTACCAGCTGCTGCACACGCGCGTGCCCGCCTTCGCCGCCGTCAGCCAGACCGTCGACCTGGTGCGCTCGGTCGCTCCCGGCGCCGCCGGTTTCGCCAATGCGGTGCTGCGCACGATTGCCGAGACGCCGCTCGAGAAGTGGCTCGAAAAGCTGGCCCCGGCGTACGACGAGAACCCGGTCGGCAATCTGGCCGTGCACCACAACCACCCCGAATGGGTGATCCGGGCCTTCGACGAGGCGCTCGGCGGCGACCTGGCCGAGACCACGCGTCTGCTGATCGAGGACAACCAGCCGCCCGTGGTGCATCTGTGTGCCCGGCCGGGGCGGGCCGACGCGGTCGAGCTGGCCGATGAGGTCGGCGGCGTGCCGGGGGCTTTCTCGCCGTACGCGGTGTATCTGAACGGCGGTTCGCCGCGCGAGCTGGCTGCCATCCAGGACGGTCGCGCCCACGTCCAGGACGAGGGCTCCCAGCTGGTCGCCGCGGCGCTGCTGGCCGCGCCGCTCGAGGGGCAGGACACACGCTGGCTCGACCTGTGCGCGGGCCCTGGCGGCAAGGCCGGTCTGCTCGGCTCGATCGCCGCCGCCCGCGGGGCCGAGGTGACAGCGGTCGAGGTGGCCGAGCACCGGGCCCGCCTGGTCGAGCTGGCCACCCGGCGCATGCCGGTGAAGGTGCTGGCGGCCGACGGCCGGTCCGTGGGCCGCGACGCCGACCTGCCCGAGGCGAGCTTCGACCGGGTTCTGGTCGACGCGCCCTGCACGGGTCTGGGCTCGCTGCGCCGCCGTCCCGAGTCGCGCTGGCGCCGCCAGCCGGCCGACCTGCCGCCGCTGACCAAGCTGCAGCGCGAGCTGCTGGTGGCCGCGCTCAAGGCCGTACGCCCGGGTGGTGTCGTCGCCTATGTGACGTGCTCGCCGCACATGGTCGAGACCCAGGTGACGGTGACCGAGGGTTCCCGCCGCAGCGGCGTCGAGGTCGACTTCGTCGACGCCCGCCCGCTGCTGCCCGAGGGCATGCCCGGCCTCGGCTCGGGCCCGACGGTGCAGCTCTGGCCCCACCGCCACGGCACCGACGCGATGTTCCTGGCGGTGCTGCGCCGCACCAGCTGAGGCTCAGCGGTAGACGTAGTGGATCTTCAGCTTGCGGGGGCCGGCGTTCTTGTAGGTGCCGGTCATCCGCTCGCCGTTGAGCCACAGGAAGCAGCGGATCGCGCGGTCGCCGCGCTTCCACGAGGCGTCGTCGGGTGGGAAGCCGAGCCAGCCCACCCGGTTGCGCACGCTGCTGTTGTCGGGTATGCCGGTGAACTTGGCGATCGTGCGGTGGCAGCCCTTCTCCATCTCACCGGCGGTCAGTTCGGCGGCCGAGGCGCGCTTGCTCTCGAAGACACCGGCGAACTCTGCGGTGTGCTTGCCCGCGCAGCTCACCGGGCGCATGGCGGTGACCCGTTCGCCCGCCACCGACGGGTCGGCGCACGTCATGCGGACCTTGCCCGCGCCTTGGAGCGCGCCCTTCAGGCTGCCCGAGCGGCGCACCAGCTCGCCGTCGACCGGGGACGTCTCGACCAGGTCGCAGCGGAACCAGCGGGCGCCGCCGGTCCACGCCTCGGGGCTGGGCAGCACGGGCTGCAGCACCAGCCAACCGGTGCGCCAGTCGCCGCCCAGGAAGGCGCCGACGCGCTTGGAGCACTCCCGGAACGCGCGGCCCTCGCGCTCGGCGGCGGCCAGGTCGGGCAGGTCGGCCAGCGCGACCGTCTCGGCCAGGTGCGGGCCCGCGCAGGGGACCGGTGAGTAGTCCTCCATCGAGCCCTCGTCGACCAGATCGGGGTGGCACTGGGCGGCGGCCGGGCGGAACTGCTGGGCCGCGGGCGGGGCCGGCCAGCGGTCGGTGAGGTCGCCGTCGACGCCGCGGGGCAGGTCGGCGCAGCCGGTCAGGGCGAGCACGAGGACGCCGGCCAGAGCCGCCACCCATCGCCGCATGTCGTTCTCCCGCCCCACGTCTCATCAAGAGGCGTCACTCTATCGGCTGGCCGTTGTTCCCCGGCGGGAAGATCGGGGGCGGTGGAGGTCATAGACTTTCCGGGTGACACCTTCGCCGATCATCGCCCCCAGCATCCTGGCCGCCGATTTCGCCCGCCTCGCCGACGCGGTGCACGCGATCGAGGGGGCCGCCGACTGGGTGCACGTCGACGTCATGGACAACCATTTCGTGCCCAATCTGACAATTGGCCTGCCGGTGGTGCAGAGTCTGCGCAAGGCGACCACCATCCCGTTCGACGTGCATCTGATGATCACCGACCCCGAACGCTGGGCTCCCGGGTACGCCGAGGCCGGGGCGTACAACGTCACGTTCCACGCCGAGGCCACCGATGACCCGGTCGCCCTGGCCAAGACGTTGCGGGCCGCCGGTTCCAAGGCCGGCCTGGCCATCGACCGCGACACCGCGATCGAGCCGTACCTCGACCTCTTGCCTCATGTGGACACTTTGCTCATCATGACCATCAAGGCCGGTTTCGGCGGGCAGAAATTCCTGCCGGGCATGCTCGACAAGGTGCGCGAGGTGCGCCGCCGCATCGATGCTGACAGTCTCGAGGTACGCCTCGAGGTCGACGGCGGCATCGCGGCCGAGACGATCGAGCAGGCCGCCGAGGCCGGCGCCGACGCGTTCGTGGCGGGCACGGCGGTCTACGGGGCGCACGACCCGGCCCGGGCCATCGCTGAGCTGCGAGCACTCGCGGGAGGAGTGGGATGAGCACAGGGGTCGCCGATCCCCAGCACGACGATCTCGGTCCCGAGCCCGAGGACCGCCCCGACCTGATCCTGGTCGTCGACGACGACCAGGACATCGCCAGCTTCGTCGAGTTCAACCTCAAGATGCACGGGTACGAGGTGATCCGCGCCCGCGACGGCGAGGACGCTCTGGCGCTGATGGAGACCCAGCGCCCCGACCTGGCCGTGGTCGACTGGATGATGCCGCGCATGGACGGGGTCGAGCTGACCCGCCGGCTGCGCGCCGAGCCGCTCACCTCGGCCCTCCCGGTGATCATGCTGACCGCCAAGAGCATGACCGTCGACAAGGTGGTCGGCCTGACCGCCGGCGTCGACGACTACCTGGTCAAGCCGTTCGACACGGCCGAGTTGATCGCCCGCGTCTCGTCCACGCTGCGCCGCAACAAAGAGTTCCGCGAGACCTCGCCCCTGACCGGCCTGCCGGGCAACTCGCGGGTGCGGCGCGAGATCGCCGACCGCATGAAGGCCGGCGGCGAGTACTCGGTCGGCTACATCGACATCGACCGGTTCAAGAGCGTCAACGACGTGTACGGCTTCGATCGCGGCGACGAGTTCATCGGCGCGCTGACCCGCAGCCTGCACCGCGCGGTCGCCTCGGTCGGCCGGCCCTCGATCTTCCTGGGCCACATCGGCGGCGACGACTTCGTCTTCATCTGCCGGCCCGACCAGGTACTGCCGCTGACCAAGCGCACGGTCACCGACTTCGAGCAGGCCGCCGACCAGCTGTACGACGAGGCCGATGCCAAGCGCGGCTACATCGAGGTGCCCGACCGGCGTGGCAACAAGAACCGTGCCGCCCTGGTGACCCTCTCCATCGGCGTGGCCCAGTCCACCGTCGAGGGCCGCCGTTTCGCCGACCCGCGGGTGGTCATCGGGGTCGCCTCCGAGATGAAGAAGGTCGCGAAGTCCCAGCCCGGCTCGTACGTGGCGATCGACCGCAGGCGGGCCGACGGCGCTGAATCCTGAGGTCAGCCTCCAGGCGCGGGTTGTCTGTTCAAGTCGGCCGGCTGTGAGATCCCGCGCACAGGGGGTGGCAAAATCCCGGCGGCGTGCAAAACTCGTGGGTGACCCACCACGCGCTGGCGGGACTCGGTGAAATTCCGAACCGGCGGTGATCCGATGAAAATCGGTAAGCCCGCGACCCGGACGTCGTCACCTACGACGGACGGTGGACCTGGTGAGACTCCAGGGCCGACGGTTGATCAGGCTCAGCCTGGTCAGACAGTCCGGATGGGAGACAGCGCGCTGGCATCGGAACGAGGGCTGTCCAGCCCCCGGCCGGGGTGCGCGCAGCGTACCCTTGTGCCCGATTTCCGGCGTTTTCTGACTCTTCCTCGCTTGCGCGTGATCAGCACCGCGCGAGAGGAAGACCATGACCGAGGACGAGGCGATGCGGCGCGCGATCGCGCTGGCCGCCCGCGGACTCGGCACGACCAGCCCCAACCCGGTGGTCGGCTGCATCCTGCTCGACACCGAGGGCGAGGTCGTCGGTGAGGGCTTCCACGCCTACGCCGGCGGGCCGCACGCCGAGATCGTCGCGTTGGCCCAGGCCGGCGAACGGGCCCGCGGCGGCACCGCGATCGTCACCCTCGAACCCTGCAACCACACCGGTCGCACCGGTCCCTGCAGCCAGGCCCTGATCAACGCGGGCGTCGAGCGGGTGGTGATCGCGGTCGACGACCCGACCCCGGTCGCGGCCGGCGGTTCGGTCACCCTGCGCGCGGCCGGGGTGCAGGTCGAGACGGGTGTACGCCGCCTGGAAGCGGCCGAGGGCAACGTCGCCTGGCTGACCGCCGTGCGCCGCGGCCGCCCGTACGTGACCTGGAAGTTCGCGGCCACGCTGGACGGGCGATCGGCCGCCGCCGACGGCACCAGCCAGTGGATCACCTCGGCCCCGGCCCGCTCCGACGTGCACGTGCTGCGCAGCACGGTCGACGCGATCGTGGCCGGCGTGGGCACCGTCATCGCCGACGACCCCCAGCTCACCGTGCGCGACCTGCGGGACGGCAGCCTCGCCATCAAGCAGCCGCTCCGGGTCGTCGTCGACTCGGACGGGCGTACGCCGGAAAAAGCGCGTGTCAAGGACGCGGCCGCACCCACCTGGATCGCCACCAGCGCCGAGCTGGGCACCGGGCCGGACGGCCGGGTCGACCTGAACGCGCTGCTCACGGCCCTGTTCGGGCGCGGCATCCGCTCGGTTCTGCTCGAGGGCGGGCCGACGCTGGCCGGCGCCTTCCTCGCGGCCGGGCTGGTCGACCAGGTCATCGGCTACGTGGCCCCCAAGCTGCTCGGCGCGGGTAAGCCGGCGCTGGTCGACGCGGGAATCGGCACCATCGCCGACGCGTTGGAGCTGGACCTCAAGGACATCACGCAGATCGGCCCCGACCTGCGCTTCACTGCATCGCTCAAGAACTCCAAGCCATCCGACCGCCCCACCCGCCGCCCTTAACCGGAATGAGGAGCAGCCTTATGTTCACCGGCATCGTCGAAGAGCTAGGCCAGGTCGAGAGCCTGATCGAGGACGGCAGCGACTCCGCCGTCCTGAAGATCCGGGGACCGCTGGTCACGTCGGACGCCCGGCACGGCGACTCGATCTCGGTCAACGGCGTCTGTCTCACCGTGATCGACAACGTCGACGGCGTCTTCACCGCCGACGTGATGGGCGAGACGCTGCGCCGCTCCTCGCTGGGCGCGCTCGAGGTGGGCAGCCAGGTCAACCTGGAACGGGCCGCCGCGCTGGGCAGCCGCCTCGGCGGTCACCTGGTGCAGGGCCACGTCGACGGGGTTGCCCGGATCGTCGCCCGCGAGCCCGCCGCCGACTGGGAGGTCGTGCGCTTCTCGCTCCCCGCCGAGCTGGCGAAATACGTGGTCGAGAAGGGCTCGATCACTGTCGACGGGGTCTCGCTGACCGTCATGGCCGTCGACGACGAGACCTTCAGCGTCGGGATGATCCCGACGACCTCGAAGCTGACCGTGCTGGGGGCCAAGGACGTCGGCGACCCGGTGAACCTCGAAGTCGATGTGATCGCCAAGTACGTCGAGAAGATGCTGGGAGACCGTCATGTCTGAGTCCTTCGCCGCCGTCGAGCGGGCGATCGCCGACATCGCCGCCGGCAAGGCCGTGATCGTGGTCGACAACGAGGACCGCGAGAATGAGGGCGACCTCATCTTCGCCGCCGAGAAGGCCACCCCCGAGCTGGTCGCCTTCATGGTCCGCTACACCTCGGGCTACATCTGCGTGCCGATCACCGAGGACGAGGCCGACCGCCTCGACCTGCCGCCCATGTTCCACACCAACCAGGACGCGCGGGGCACGGCGTACGCGGTGACGGTCGATGCCCGCGAGGGCGTGGCCACCGGCATCTCGGCCGCCGACCGGGCCCGCACGATCCGCCTGCTGTCCTCGCCCGAGACCAAGCCGACCGACCTCTCCCGTCCCGGCCACGTGGTGCCGCTGCGGGCCAAGGCCGGTGGCGTGCTGCGCCGCCCCGGGCACACCGAGGCCGCGATCGACCTGTCCGTGCTGGCCGGCCTGCGCCCCGCGGGCGTGCTGTGCGAGATGGTCAACGACGACGGCACCATGCAGCGCCGCCCCGACCTCGAGAAGTTCGCCGTCGAGCACGACCTGGCCCTGATCAGCATCACCGAGCTGATCGCCTACCGCCGGCACCAGGAGACCCAGGTCGAGCGGGTCGTCGAGACCCGGCTGCCGACCGAGCACGGCCTGTTCACCGCCGTCGGCTACCGCGCCCTGACCGATGACGGCGAGCACGTCGCGCTGGTCTACGGCGACCTCGGCGACGGCGAGGACGTGCTGGTCCGGGTCCACTCGGAGTGCCTGACCGGGGACGTCTTCGGCTCGCAGCGCTGCGACTGCGGCCCGCAGCTGGACGCCGCCCTGCAGAAGGTGGCCGAGGCGGGCCGGGGCGTCGTGCTCTACATGCGCGGGCACGAGGGCCGGGGGATCGGGCTGCTGCACAAGCTGCAGGCCTACCAGCTGCAGGATCGCGGCTTCGACACCGTCGACGCGAACCTCGAGCTGGGTCTGCCGGCCGACGCCCGCGACTACGGCACGGGTGCCCAGATCCTGTACGACCTGGGTGTGCGCTCGATGCGGCTGCTGACCAACAACCCGGCCAAGCGGGCCGGTCTGGAAGGCTACGGCCTGACGATCACGGGCCGCGAGGCGCTGCCGGTGCGGCTGCACCCCGAGAACGTGCACTACCTGCGGACCAAGCGCGACCGCATGGGCCACCTGTTCGAGGCGTTGGGCTGATTTTCCCGTGTGCCGCGGGTGATTATTGACTAAGAGGGGGCGACATGGCCGGTTTCGGTGATCCGAAGATGGAGACGGTCGACGCGGCCGGGCTGCGGCTCGGCATCGTCGGCGCGCGCTGGCACTCCGACCTGATCGACCACATGATCGACCGGGCTCGGGCCGCGGCCGAGGAATGCGGGGTCACGGACGTCGTGGTGACCCGCGTCGCGGGCTCGGTCGAGCTGCCCGTCGTGGCCCAGGCGCTGGCCCGGACGTGCGACGCCGTGGTCGCCCTGGGCGTGGTGATCAAGGGCGAGACCGACCACTACGCCTACGTGAACGAGTCGGTGACCTCGGGCCTGACCCGGGTCGCGCTCGACGAGCGGACCCCGGTCGGCCACGGTGTGCTGACGGTCCACAGCCTGGGGCAGGCCCGCGACCGGGCCGGCCTGGAGGACTCGGTGGAGGACAAGGGCTGGCAGGCCACGGTGGCCGTGCTCGACGCCGCCCTCGTCCTCCGCGAGCTCGCCAAGAACTAGCTGGTCAGCCGGACGTTCCGGTTGATGGGGGCGGCCCCGGTCACCACCATGGTGAGCCGGGCCGAGCCCCGCTCGAACGGCGCCCCGAGCACACTGGCGGTGACCCGGGTGATGTTGAGGATGCTGCCGTTGCGGCACGAGAACTCGTCGAACCCGGTGCCGCTCGCGGTCAGGCCGTCGTCGCGGGTCTGGGTGATCGCGACGGTGGCCGTGCCGTCGACGTCGACCGGGCAGGTTATGCCGAAGTTGACGTCGACCGCGGCCCCGCGGGCGGCGAGCGTCGTCCAGAACAGCTGGATCTCGGTCGAGGCGTCGGCCCGGGCGGGTGCGGGGCCCAGCGCGAGGATCAGGACGGCGGACAGGGCAGTGGCGATGATTTTGCGCATCAGCTGATCCGAATCGTCTCGTCGAACGAAATCACGTCGCAGTCGGTGTCGTCGCAGACCGTGCGCACGGTGGTCGCCGTGGCCTGGCCGACGATGAAGATCGCGCCGATCGGGTTGCGCTCGACGCGCAGCTCGACGGGCTGGGCGGCGCCGGTGCAGTCCACCTTCTTCTGGCGGCTGCCCTGGGCGATGCGGTCCTCGTTGGCCGCGGTCACCGTGACATCGACCTTGATGGTGGCGCCGGCCGGGCAGGTGGCGCTCAGCGTCACCACGACCCGCTCGCCCTGAGCGGCGCGGTCGCTGGTGACGATGCGGGTGGTGGACGGCCCGGTGTCGGCCTGCGCGCCCCCAGCGAGCAGGGCCGACCCGGTGATCAGAGCGGCCAGGACGGCCAGAAATGCGATAAAACGACGCATAACGGTCCTCTCAGCGATGCAAGAGGGCCGCCTCCCCGTTTCGGCGGTTCACCCCCGTGCCCGCCGTTGCACCATGTCATGTCGCATCGACGCCGCGCCACATCTTTCTATCTAAATGTCTCTACGTGCAGTCGAGCCAGTTCGCACGGCCGGTTCTCAGAGGCGGCCGGCTTCGATGATCCGGGCCAGGAACTGGCGGGTGCGGGGCTCCACGGGATCACCCAGGACCTGCGAAGGCGGGCCCTGTTCGAGCACGCGGCCCTTGTCGAGGAATGCCACCCGGTCGGCCACCTGACGCGCGAAGCCCATCTCGTGGGTGGCCAGCACCATGGTCATGCCCTCGCCCTTGAGCTCGCGGATCATGGTGAGCACCTCGCCCACCAGTTCCGGGTCGAGTGCGGAGGTCACCTCGTCCAGCAGCAGCAGACGCGGGCTGTTGACCAGGGCCCGCACGATCGCCACGCGCTGCTGCTGGCCGCCCGAGAGGTTGTCCGGATAGCTGCCCGCCTTGTCGGCCAGGCCGACCCGGTTCAGCCACTCCATCGCCTGGTCCCGCGCTTCGGCGGCCGGGCGCTTGTGGACCCGTACGGGAGCCAGGGTGATGTTGTCGAGAACGGTCATGTGCGGGAACAGGTTGTACGACTGGAAGACCAGGCCGATCTTCTGGCGTACGGAGTCGGGGTCGACCCGCGGGTCGGTGATGTCCTCGCCGTCGAGGCGGATCACGCCGTCGTCGATCTCGGCCAGCAGGTTCACGCAGCGCAGCAGCGTCGACTTGCCCGAACCGGAAGCGCCGATCAGCGCCACCACCTCGTGCTCGCCGACGTCGAGGGTGAGCCCGTCGAGCACCACGTGCGAGCCGAACGTCTTGCGGACGTCCGTGCAGGAAAGCACCATCTCAGGTCCCCGCGTTCTGCCGTCGGGCCGCCCGCAGCGTCACCCAGTCGGTGACGGCGATCAGCGGCAGGGCCAGTAGCACGAAGAGCACGCCGGCGACCACGTACGGGGTGAAGTTGGCGGTCTGGGCCACGCCGATCTGGGCCATCCGGATCGCGTCGATCGGCCCGGCCAGCGAGATCAGCCCGACGTCCTTCTGCAGGGCGACGGTGTCGTTCAGCAGCGGCGGAGCCACCCGGCGGACGGCCTGGGGCAGCACCACGAACCGCATCGACTGCCGATAGCTGAGCCCGAGCGAGCGCGCGGCCGCGATCTGGCTCGGATGCACCGACTCGATGCCGGCCCGGAACACCTCGGCCAGGTACGCGCCATAGGTGATCACGATGGCCGCCCCGCCGAGCACGGTGACGCTCGGCGTGCCCTCGAGCCGCAGACCCGGGATGCCGAAGGCCATCAGATAGATCACGATGATCAGCGGCAGACCCCGGAACGAGTACGTGTAGAGGGTCGCCAGCGCCCGCACCGGGAAGAACACCGGCCCCCGCAACGTGCGCAGCACGGCGATGAGCAGCCCCAGCGCCAGCGCCGCGAGCGCGCAGAACACGAGCATGCGCAGGTTGAGCCAGAGCCCCTCGAGGATCTCGGGCAGCCACTCGCGGGCGATCCGCGGGTCGAAGAACGACTGGCGCACCCGGTCCCACCCGGGAGCGCCGGTGACCAGCACGCCCAGCAGCGTGCCGACGATCGCGGTGGAGAGCGCGGCGAGCAGCACGGACCGGACCGCCTTCCGGCGGCGGAAGGTGATCCGGCCCTGCTGAATCGCGCTTGGTTCGTATTGCGAAGGGCTCACTGGAGTTCGGGGGCTCCGCCGCTGCCGGCCAGCCAGGTCTTCTCCAGCACGGCCAGGGTGCCGTCCTGCCGCAGCTGGTCGACCGCCGTGCTGACGCAACCGGTCAGCGCCGAGCCCTTGTCGAGCACCAGCCCGAACTGCTCGGGCACGCCCACCTGGGGCAGCTGGCCGACGATGACGCCGTTGTCGAGCTCGGCCCCGGTCATGTAGAACGCGGTCGGCAGGTCGACCACGATGCCGTCGACGGTGCCGTTGACCAGCGCCGCCTTGGCGTCGTCGTTGTTGTTGAAGACGGACGGCTGGGTGCTCGGCTTGATCAGGTCGGTGACCGCCTGATAGCTGGTCGTGCCGACCTGGGCCCCGAGCTTGGCGCTCTTGAGGTCGGCCAGCGACTTGGCGCCGGCGATCTTCGAGCCCTTGGTCGTGATCACCGTCTGCCGGACCAGGTAGTACGGCGACGAGAAGTCGACCGCGTTACGCCGTTCGGGGGTGATCGAGAACTGGTTGATGTCGAAGTCGTAGGCCTTCGGGCCGGGCGCGATGGCGTTGTTGAACGTCACAGAGGTCCAGATCACGTTGTCCTGCGAGTATCCCAGCCGTTGGGCGACCTGGTACGCGACGGCGGACTCGAAGCCCTTGCCGTTCTTCGGGTCGTTGTCGGAATACCACGGCTCGTAGGCCGGTGTGTCGGTGCCGATCGTCAACTTGCCGGCGGTCTTCGTGGCGAGGCCACCAGCAGGGCAAACGTCCCCGGACGCGCTCGCGGAGGCGGTGGGGGCGGCGATCTGGTCGACGGGCGAGCAGCCCACGAGGGCGGCGAGCGCGAGAACGGCGCCGCCGGTGGTGAGAAGGGTGAATCGGCTGACCATGCCCGGGAGCCTAGAACACGTCTCACCTGCTGGGGGCGTTCGTCGCCATCCCGTGACGAGTTGGCAAAATGCTCCCCGTGAAGACGTTCGAAGAGTTGTTCGCCGAGCTCCAGGCGAAGGCGGCGGAGGGAACCCCCGGTTCGTCCACCGTCGCGGCTTTGGAGCGCGGAGTCCACTTCATCGGGAAGAAGGTCGTCGAAGAGGCGGCCGAGTCCTGGATGGCCGCCGAGCACGAAGGCCCCGAGCGGGCCGCCGAGGAGATCTCCCAGCTGCTCTACCAGGCCCAGGTCCTGATGATCGCGACCGGGCTCGACCTCAAGGACGTCTATCGACATCTGTGACGTGCCACTCCGCTCTTGATCAAGCGACCAGAAGGAGCACGTCCGAGATGCTGCGCATCGCCGTCCCCAACAAAGGGACCCTGTCCCAGCCCGCCTCGCAGATGCTGCGCGACGCGGGTTACCGCCAGCGCACCGACCCCAAAGACCTGATCTGCCGCGACGAGGCCAACAACGTCGAGTTCTTCTACCTGCGGCCGCGCGACATCGCCACCTACGTGGGGTCGGGCGACCTCGACCTCGGCATCACCGGCCGCGACCTGCTGGTCGACTCCGGCGTCCCGGCGGCCGAGGTGCTCGACCTCAACTTCGGCGGGGCCACGTTCCGGTGGGCCGCGCCGTCCGGCTCGATCGCCTCGGCCGACGAGATCGGCGGCAAGCGCATCGCCACCGCGTACCCCGGGGTGGTCGAGCGTTACCTGGCCGAGCACGAGCTCAAGGCCGACGTCGTCCGGCTCGACGGCGCGGTCGAGAACGCGGTCCGCCTGGGCGTGGCCGACCTGATCGCCGACGTGGTCGAGACCGGCGCCACGCTGCGTCAGGCCGGCCTGGTCACGCTGGGCGAGCCGCTGCTGCGCTCGTCGGCCGTCCTGATCGGCCGGGCCGACCACGACAACGCGTTCGCGGCCCAGCTCGTCCGGCGGCTGCAGGGCGTGCTGGTGGCCCGCAGCTACGTGATGCTGGCC
The DNA here is from genome assembly GCF_024137025.1 of Paractinoplanes aksuensis. Taxonomy (GTDB): domain Bacteria; phylum Actinomycetota; class Actinomycetes; order Mycobacteriales; family Micromonosporaceae; genus Actinoplanes; species Actinoplanes aksuensis. The sequence continues at coordinate 106,653 of NZ_JAMYJR010000048.1, read as the reverse complement.
TACGACGTACGGGCCGATCTGCTCGACCAGGCCACCGGGCTGACCCCGGGCATCGAGTCGCCCACGGTCTCGCCGCTGCACCGCGAGGGCTGGGTGGCCGTGCAGGCCATGGTGCCGCGGGCCGATGTGCACAAGGTGATGGACGAGCTCTACGAGCTGGGCGCCCGCGCCATTCTGGTCACCGACATCGCGAATTGCCGGCTGTGAAGGGGGCGGGGAGCGTGAGTAGCCTGAAGGTCGTGGACGAGCAGACGGTGACGTACCGCCCCAAGAAGATCCGGTGGGTGGCGATCCCGGTCGCGGCCGCGGTCATGGTGCTGTTCACCGTGCTGAGCTTCGGCCTCACGGGGTCGGCCGGTTTCGGCAACTCCGGCTCGTTCCAGCGCGGCGACCAGGCCGCCATGATCGGTCTGGGCATCCTGATCGGGCTCGGGGTGCTGGCCTTCCTGCGGCCCCGGGTGATCGCCGACGCCGAGCACATCAGGGTCCGTAACGTCGTCGGCGGCTACGACCTGCCCTGGTCGGTGGTGCGCAAGGTGCGCTTCGACCGGAACTCGCCGTGGGCCCAGCTCGAGCTGCTCGACGACGAGCAGATCTCGGTGCACGCCCTGCAGGCAGCCGACAAGGACTACGCCGTCGACGGCGTGCGCACCCTGCGCAAGCTGCACGCCGAGGCCGTGGACGCTTGAACAATTACACCTGGTAGAGTTGACGCGTCGACCACGCCCGCATCTCGAATGCAGGCGCGAAAGAGGAGCCCGCTGGTTCCCACCCGAAGCCTTCGACACGAAGGCCGGGTCCGGTCACCTGGACGCCGAAGCGATTCGGCGTCCGGGGCGCGTCCTCACGGGCGTCGATGACCGGTCGAGCGGGCCTCAGCATGCGCTGGGGCCTTCTGCTTTCCCGGCGCCCAGTTGTCCTGGGGCGCGGGGCCGACCGACATTGGCAGCAAAGTAACCGTTCTGAGGAGGCCCCATCAGCGTCGAACCACGCGTTAACGAACAGATCCGTGCTCGTGAGGTCCGATTGGTCGGCCCTGAGGGTGAGCAGGTGGGCATCGTCCCGCTCGAGCGCGCCCTGCAGCTGGCCGCGGATGTCGATCTGGATCTGGTCGAGGTTGCTCCCATGGCGCGGCCGCCGGTGTGCAAGCTCATGGACTTCGGCAAGTTCAAGTACGAGAGCGCACTGAAGGCACGCGAAGCACGGCGCAACCAGCAGCAGACCGTCATCAAGGAAATGAAGCTCCGTCCGAAGATCGACCCGCACGACTACGAGACCAAAAAGGGTCACGTGGTGCGGTTCCTCAAGGCGGGCGACAAGGTCAAGGTGACGATCATGTTCCGCGGTCGCGAGCAGAGCCGCCCCGAGCTGGGATTCCGGCTCCTGCGCAGGCTCAGCGAAGAGATCTCGGAGCTGGGATTCGTGGAAGCCAGCCCGAAGCAGGACGGCCGAAACATGATCATGGTGCTGGCGCCGCACCGCGCGACCAAGGCCGCGGCCGTGGCCGCCGTCGCCACCAAGCCGGGCCGTGAGCCCCGCGAGGGCGAAGCCCCGGTCGAGGCCGAGGCACCCGCCACCACCACCGCAGAATAGACAGCTTTTCCGCATGCCTCGGGGGGCCGATGGGCCCCCTGACGTGCGCCAAAGTTCAGAAAGAGGCTCCAAGTGCCTAAGTTCAAGCCCCACACCGGCACCGGCAAGCGGGTGAAGGTCACCGGTAAGGGCAAGATCGTCCGCGAGAAGGCCGGCAAGCGCCACCTCCTCGAGGGCAAGTCCTCGCACGTCACTCGGCGCATGACCGGCACCACGGTCGTCTCCGAGGCCGACCTGCCGCGCGTGAAGAAGCTTCTCGGCCGCTGACGCCGCCACACCCGTTCCCCTGTTAGGAGTACCGAAATGGCACGCGTCAAGCGGGCAGTGAACGCCCAGAAGAAGCGTCGCACGTTGCTGGAGACCGCCAGCGGATACCGCGGTCAGCGCTCCCGCCTTTACCGCAAGGCCAAGGAGCAGGTGCTGCACTCGATGCAGTACTCGTACCGCGACCGCCGTGACCGCAAGGGCGACTTCCGCCAGCTGTGGATCACGCGCATCAACGCGGGCGCCCGGGCCAACGGCCTGACCTACAACCGTCTCATCCAGGGTCTTCGCCTGGCCGAGATCGAGGTCGACCGCAAGATCCTGGCCGACCTCGCGGTGAACGACGCGGCGGCTTTCGCCGCGATCGTCGAGGTGGCCAAGGCGGCGGTGGCTGCTGAGGGCACCGGCGGCGCTCCGAAGGCCGCGTAAGTAAGCACTTTCGGCAGGCGTCTCCCAGACTTGGGAGGCGCCTGCTGGCCTTTCTACCCCCAAGACTGGACCGGTTGATGACGTTCACCGCTCGTACCCCCCGAGTCGCTGCGGCCCGCAAATTGCAGCGGCGCCGGGACCGCGATCAGTCCGGCCGGTTTCTGGCTGAGGGGCCGCAGGCGGTGCGGGAGGCGCTCGCGGCGGGCGTGGTGCTCGAGCTGTTCGCGACCGCCGAGGCGATCGAGCGGCACGCCGACCTGGCCGCGCACGCCGAGGTCGTGTCCGAGATCAGCGAGGACGGCTTGGCCGCGCTCGCGGAGACCGTACAGCCGCAGGGGTTGGTGGCGGTGTGCGAGCAGATCGACGTGCCGTTGAAGGAGGCGCTGGCCAAGAAGCCGCGTCTGGTCGCGGTGGTGGCCGAGATCCGCGACCCCGGCAACGCGGGCACGATTCTGCGGACCGCCGACGCGGCCGGAGCGGGCGCGGTGATCTTCGCCGGGGACGCGGTTGACCCCTACAACGGGAAATGCGTCCGCGCGTCGGCCGGCTCGTTGTTTCATGTAGATGTGGTCCGTTCCCCGCTCGACGTCGTGACACCGCTGCGTGATGCCGGTCTGCAGGTGCTCGCCACCAGCGGCTACGGCGCCGACGACCTCGACTCCCTGGCCGACGACGGCGTGCTCGCCGCCCCCACCGCCTGGCTGTTCGGCTCGGAGGCCCACGGCCTGCCGGCCGCGCTGCTCGACGCGGCCGACCGGCCGGTGCGCGTGCCGATCTACGGCGGGGCCGAGAGCCTGAACCTGGCCGCGGCAGCCGCCGTCTGTCTCTACGCGTCGGCCCGGGCGCAGCGCTGATGCGGGCCATCGTCTACGACGCCGTCGGGGCGGCGCCGCGGGTCGCCGTGGTGCCCGAGCCGCACTGCCCGCCCGACGGCGCCGTGATCGAGGTGCGCGCGACCGGCCTGTGCCGCTCCGACTGGCACGCCTGGCGCGGGCACGACCCGGTGCCGCTGCCGCACATCCCGGGCCACGAGTTCGCCGGCGAGATCGTCGCCGTCGGCCCGTCCGTCCGCGGGTTCGGGCTGGGGGAGCGGGTGACCGCGCCCTTCGTCAACGGCTGCGGCCGCTGCGAGTTCTGCACGACCGGCCGGGCCCAGATCTGCCCCGACCAGACCCAGCCCGGCTTCACCCACCCCGGCTCGTTCGCCGAGCGGGTGGTCGTGCGGGCCGCCGACACCAACCTGGTCCGCCTGCCCGACAGCGTCAGCTTCGTGGCCGCGGCCGCGCTGGGCTGCCGGTTCGCCACCGCGTTCCGGGCCCTGACCGGGCACGGACCGGTGCCCGACGACGCTGTGATCGCGGTCTACGGCTGCGGCGGCGTCGGCCTGTCGGCGATCATGATCGCGACCGCGCTGGGCTTCAAGGTGCTCGCGGTCGACCCGTCGCCCGCGGCCAACTCGATGGCGGCCGCGCTGGGCGCGGTCATCGTGCACGAGATCGACCAGGAAGCGCACATCGCGATCGACGCCTACGGCTCGGCCGCCACCGCCGAGGCCTCGGTCCGCAGCCTGCGCCGGGGCGGCCGGCACGTGCAGGTCGGCCTGATGCTCGGCGTGGACGCCCACGCCCCGCTGCCCTGGGATCTGGTCGTCGCCCGCGAACTGCACGTGGTCGGCTCGCACGGCATGGCCGCGGCCGACTACCCGCCGATGATCGACCTGGTCGCCCGGGGCCGGCTCGACCCGGGCCGCCTGGTCGGCTCGGTGATCCCGCTCGAGGCGGCCGGCGTCGCGCTGACGACGATGGACTCGCCCATCCCGGGCCACGCCGGTATCACCGTCGCCGAGCGCCAGGCCTGACCGGTATGATTCGACCCGTGCCAGGACTTCCGAAGCTGTTTAGCCGGCCCGCTGGTCGCGGGCCGCGGGTCTGACACGTCCCGATCTCCCTGACCGGCGGGCTGCGGCTCAGCCGTGCCTCCGTAGACTGCCTTGGCATTCCAGGTGAGGGAGACCATGTCCTACCGCAACGATCCGTATGACCCCAAGCAGGCCGCCCTGCTCGACCCGGCCGCGCTCGAGGCCGCCGTCGACGCCGCCCGTCAGGCCTTCGACGCCGCGTCCGACCTGGACGAACTGGCCGCGCTGAAGTCGGCCCACCTCGGCGACCGCGGCCCCGTGTCGCTGGCCCGGCGCGAGATCGGCTCGCTGCCGCCGGCCGCCAAGTCCGACGCCGGCAAGCGGGTCAACCTGGCCCGCCAGTCCGTGCAGGGCGCCTACGACTCCCGTCAGGCCGAGCTCGAGATCGAGCGCGCGGCCCGGGTCCTTGTCGAGGAGCGCGTCGACGTCACCCTGCCGTGGAACCGGCGCCCGCGCGGCGCCCGCCACCCGCTGACCACGCTGATGGAGCACATGGGCGACCTGTTCGCCGGCATGGGCTACGACATCGTCGAGGGCCCCGAGCTCGAACTCGAGTGGGCCAACTTCGACGCGCTCAACATCGGGCCCGACAACGCGGTCCGCGGGTCCATGGACACGTTCTATGTCGACCTGCCCGGCCTGGTCATGCGGACGCACACCTCGCCCGGCCAGGTGCGCACGATGCTCACCCGGCAGCCACCGATCTATGTGGTCAGCCCGGGCCGGGCCTACCGCTCGGACGAGCTCGACGCGACCCACAGCCCGGTCTTCCACCAGATCGAGGGCCTGGTCGTCGACGAGGGCATCACGATGGCCCACCTGCGGGGCACGCTCGACCACTTCGCCAAGGCGATGTTCGGCCCCGACGCGCGTACCCGCTGGCGGCCGCACTACTTCCCGTTCACGGAACCGAGCGCCGAGTTCGACGTCTGGTTCGCCCAGCACCGCGACGGCCCGCGCTGGGTCGAGTGGGGCGGCTGCGGCATGGTCAACCCCAAGGTGCTGGTCGCGGCCGGCATCGACCCCGAGCGCTACTCGGGCTTCGCGTTCGGCATGGGCGTCGAGCGCACCCTGATGTTCCGCAACGGCGTCAGCGACATGCGCGACATGGTCGAGGGCGACGTGCGGTTCACCACGAACTTCGGAATGGCGGTCTGACAACCATGAAGACGTCTTTGTCATGGCTGCGGGAGTTCGTCGAGCTGCCGGCCGGCCTCACCACCGAGCAGCTCGACGACGCCCTGACCAACGCGGGCATGGAGGTCGAGTCGATCGTCGACCAGGCCGCCACTGTCCGCGGTGACCTCGTGGTGGGCCGGGTGCTGACCATCGAGGAGCTGACCGGGTTCAAGAAGCCGATCCGCTTCACCACGGTCGACGTGGGCCGGGCCGAACCGCAAGAGATCGTCTGTGGGGCCCGCAACTTCAGCGAGGGTGACCTGGTGGCGGTCATCCTGCCGGGTGGCGAGCTGCCCGGCGGCTTCAAGATCGGCGCTCGGAAGACGTACGGCCGCAATTCGAACGGCATGATCTGCTCGGCGGCCGAGCTGGGGCTGAGCGGCGACCACGACGGCATCATCGTGCTCGCGCCCGACACTGCGAAGCCGGGCGACGACGCACGCCCGGTCGTGGGTCTGGCCGACGTGCTGGTCGAGGTCGAGATCACGCCCGACCGCGGGTACGAGATGAGCCTGCGTGGCCTGGCCCGCGAGCTGTCGTACGCGTTCGACGCCGCCTACACCGACCCGGCCTCGATCGTCACGGCCCCCGGCGGCACGGCCGAGGTTCCGTACGAGGTGAAGCTCGAAGACACGGTCGGCTGCGACCGGTTCTCGGCCCGGGTGGTGCGCGGCATCGACCCGAACGCGGCCTCGCCACTGTGGATGCAGCAGCGCCTGGTCGCCGCGGGCATCCGCACGATCTCGCTGCCGGTCGACATCACCAACTACCTGATGCTCGAACTCGGTCAGCCGATGCACGTGTTCGACCTCAACCGGCTCAGCGGCGGCCTGGTCGTGCGCCGGGCCCGGCCGGGCGAGAAGCTGACCACGCTCGACGGCGTGGCCCGCGTGCTCGACGCCGAAGACATGGTCATCTGCGACGACACCGGCCCGATCTCGCTGGCCGCGGTCATGGGCGGCGAGACCAGCGAGTGGCAGCCGGACACGGTCGACGTGCTGCTCGAGGCCGCCCACTGGGATCCGGTGATGGTCGGCCGCACGGCCCGCCGCCACAAGCTGTTCAGCGAGGCCGCCAAGCGCTGGGAACGCGGCGTCGACCCGCAGCTCACCCTGGTCGCGCTCGAGCGGGCCGTCCAGATCCTGACCGAGCACGCCGGCGGCACGGCCGACGAGCGCGTGCTCGACCTCGACCACGTGGTCGCCCCGGCCTCGATCGCGCTCGACCCGGCCCTGCCCGCGCGCCGGATCGGCCTGGCCTACGACACCGAGCAGGTCACCGCGCTGCTCTCGCGGATCGGCGGCACGGTTACCGGCGTCGACCCGCTCGAGGTCACCCCGCCGTCCTGGCGGCCCGACCTGCTGGCCCCGATCGACCTGGTCGAAGAGGTGGCCCGGCTCGGCGGCTACAACGACATCCCGTCGCTGCTGCCCCCGGCCCGCGGCGGCAGCGGCATCACCCCGCAGCAGCGGCGCCGGCGCACGGTCGGCCGGGCCCTGGCCGAGAACGGCTACACCGAGGTGCTTTCGTACCCGTTCGTGGCGCCCGCGGCGGCCGACCAGCTCGGTTACCCGGCCGACGACCCGCGGCGCAGCGCCGTGCGGCTCACCAACCCGCTGTCGGAGCAGGAGCCGCTGTTGCGCACGTCGCTGCTGCCGACCCTGCTGGGCACGCTCAAGCGCAACCTGGGCCGCGGCCACCGCGACCTGGCGCTGTTCGAGACGGGCACGGTGTTCCTGCCCGGTCTGACCGAGATCGCCCCGCCGCCGATGGGTGTCGACCGCCGCCCGACCGACGAGGAGTGGGCCGCGGCCAACACGATCGTGCCCGCCCAGCCCTGGCACCTGGCCGTCGCCCTCACCGGCGACGCCGAGCCCGCCGGCTGGTGGGGCCCGGGCCGCGCGGCCTCGTGGGCCGACGCGGTCGAGGCGGCCCGCATCGCGCTGGCCGCGGCCGGCGTCACGCCCGACCGGATCACGGTCGGCGCCGACGAGCTGGCCCCGTGGCACCCCGGCCGCTGCGCCGCGATCTCGGTCGACGGCACGGTCGTGGGCCACGCGGGCGAGCTCCACCCGGCGGTGGTCTCGGCCTACGAGCTGCCCAAGCGCACCAGCGTGATGGAGCTCGACCTCGACGCGCTGCCGCTGCCCCCGGTCACCCAGGCCAAGCGGATCTCGTCGTTCCCGCCGGCGCTGATCGACGTGGCCCTGATCGTCAACCGGGCCACCTCGGCCGCCTCGGTCGAGGCCGCCCTGGCCGACGGCGCGGGCGAACTGCTCGAGTCGGTGTCCCTGTTCGACCTGTACGAGTCGGACCAGCTCGGCGAGGACAAGAAGTCCCTGGCCTACAAGCTGACCTTCCGCGCCCCCGACCGCACGCTGACCACGGAAGAGACGCTGGCGGCCCGTGACGCGGCGGTGGCGGCGGTGGCCGCCCGTTTCGGCGCCACCCTGCGCGGCGCCTGAGAGAGCGTGAGAGCGCCGGGCCGCGCAGGCCCGGCGCTCCTCAGGCCCAGGGCGCGTGGATGATCTTGTCGACCGCAATCGTCATGACGACCCGCACCTGGTCCCGGCCGCCGAACCACGGGTACGGGCCGCCGAGGTATTTCTGGGCGAGTTCCTCGATGTTCTCGGCGCCGCCCTTCGGGGTCACGTCGACCACCCGGCCCTTGACCGAGTAGTAGTCGGACACGTTCTTCGGGTTCGCGACGATGACGGAGACGCGCGGGTCCCGCTCGACGTTGCGGACCTTGCGGAAGCCCTCCACCGTGTTGATCACGATGTGCTCGCCGTCGGTGCCGACCCAGGTCTCGGTCAGCTGCGGCGACCCGTCCGGGTCGGTGGTCGCGATGAAGCAGGGGCTGGCCTCGCGCAGCAGTTCCAGCAGGCCATCAGGCAAGATCGTCACGCCGCCGACAGTACGCCGATCTTGTCCGCGCGCACCTCGACCGGCGTGCCGGCGGCGGGGTGGCCGAAGACCTCGGCGGCGCTGCCGCCGCGCAGGAGCAGCTCGTAGAACGGCTCGCCCCAGCCCGAGCTGCCCGGCGCGAACGACATGGCGTCGGCGGGCACGGCGAAGACGCCGTCACTGATCACGGCCTCGGCCGTGCGGGCGCCGATGCGTACGGAAACGGTTGTCCCTGATTGGGCCGGCGGCTCGTGCCACGAGGTTTTGAGGTTGCCGTAACCGTCGGTGTAGACGAGCGCGTTGCCCGGCGGCTCGGGCAGCGTGAGCTCCCCCGTAATCGGCCACCACCGTGATCAGCATGCCCGCAGATCAACCGGCTCAGTCAGTCGTGTACCCGCCATTGACGGTGATGCGCTCGCCGGTGATGAAGCGGGAGGCGTCGGAGGCCACGAAGGCGACCACGTCGGCGATCTCTTGCGGGGTGCCGATCCGGCGCAGCGGCACCCCGGCCACGTAGTCCGCGGTGTCGGCCTCGGTGAGCGGGCCGTGCCGTTCGACCGGGATCCAGCCCGGCGCGACCACATTGACCGTCACGTTGTGGACGCCCAGTTCACGGGCCCAGGTGCGGGCCAACGTGAGCTGGGCGCCCTTGGCCGCGTTGTAGGCCGAGAACTGCGGCAGCGCCCGCTCCACCATCTCGGAGCCGATGTGGATGAAACGCCCGCCGCCCAGCCGCCGCATGTGGGGGAGCGTGGCCTGCAGCAGCAGGGTCGGGCTCTTCACAAAGAACGTGAGCTGGTCGAGGTGGTCCTGCCAGGTGGTCTCCTCGGCCTTGACGGCCGGTTGCGGTCCGGTCGCATTGGCCACCACCACCTGTACGGGACCGAGCGTGCGCTCCACCTCGGCCGCGAGCTGCCGCACCTCGTCCTCGTCAGTGACGTCGGCCCGAAAAGCAAAAGCCTTCCCACCCGTACGCTCGATGTCGGCCACGACCTCGGCCGCGCCCTCAGCATCCGAGCGGTAGTTGACCGCCACCGCCCACCCGTCGCTCGCCAGGCGTCGCCCGATGTGCGCGCCGAGCCCGCGCGAGGCCCCCGTGACCAGGGCACTTCCCGAGATCGTCATGCGCCGACGGTACTGGAATGACTGCAACGTCACGCCCGCGGCGGCGATCATCCATGGCACGCTGTGAGGCGTGACATCGCGGCCTCTGCGGAAACTCGGGTTCCTGACCATCGGGCTGTTCGAGCGGGACGATCCGCGGGCGGGGCACGAGTCCACGCTCGAGATCATTCAGCTCGGGGAGCAGCTCGGCTTCGACAGTGCCTGGGTGCGTAACCGGCACCTGCAGTACGGCATCTCGTCGCCCGTGGCCGTGCTGGCCGCGGCCACGCAGCGTACGTCGAAGATCGAGCTCGGCACGGCGGTGATCCCGCTCGGCTGGGAGAACCCGCTGCGGCTCGCCGAGGATCTGGCCACCGTCGACATCCTGTCCGGCGGGCGGCTCAACCCGGGGCTCAGCGTGGGTCCGCCGATGAACTTCGACACGGTCAAAGAGGCGCTCTACCCCGACACGGCCGAGGCCGAGGACTTCAGCTACGCCCGGGTCGAGCGGCTGCTCGGGTTCATCCGGGGCGACCAGGCCAGCGACTTCAGCGGCAAGCAGGGCGTCGTCGAGGAGTTCTCCGAGCGGGTCGAACCGCACGCGCCCGGCCTGATCGACCGTATGTGGTACGGCGGGGCCAGCCTGCGGTCGGCCCAGTGGGCCGGCGCGCACGGCATGAACTTCCTGACCAGCAGTGTGGTCAAGGCCGAGGAGGCCGACGACTTCGCTGAGATCCAGCTGTCGCACATCCGGGCCTTCCGCGCGCATCACCCGCGAGGTGACCAGGCCCGGGTGTCCCAGGGCCTGGTCGTCATCCCCACCGATTCGGCCACGGCCGAGCAGAGGGCCAAATATCAGGCGTACGTCGAGAAGCGCACCCCCCGTACCCGGGAGCCACAAGGCCCGGCCCGGATGCTCTTCTCGCGCGACTACGTCGGCCGCTCGGCCGAGATCGCCGACCAGTTGCTGGCGCACGCCGCCTTCCGCGAGGTCGACGAGGTCGCGTTCGCCTTGCCGTTCAGCTTCGACCACCCCGACTACGTGCAGATCCTCACCGACATCGCGACCCACCTGAAGCCGCTTCTAGCTCAGGGCTGACACGCTCACCGGCTGCCCGTCGGTCAGCGCCGCCACCGGAATCACCGCGGCCGGTCCGCCGGCCATCAGCACCAGAGTGGTGTCCTCGCCTGCGAGCTGCCGCAGCTTGGGCACGTCGGCCGCGGCGACGGTCACTTTGCCGTCCTTGCGCGCGGCCGGCACCTGGCCGAGCGGGCCGTTGAGCACCAGGCACAGCTTCTTGTCGCCGTCCTGCGCGTAGTACGTGTCGGCGTCGCACATGCCCAGGGTGCGGCCCAGGAAGCCCGGCGGGTCCTGGGTCTCGCCCGAGATCTCCTCGTTCAACCCGTACACCTCGACCCGGTGGCTGCCGGGCATCGTGAGCGGGTCCTTCACCAGGAACAGGGTGACCGCCGCCGCCAGCACCAGCACGCCGCCCGTCCATGCAAGCTTTCGTCGCTTCGACATGGCTACGACCCTATGAACGGGCCGCCGTAGCGGGCCTGAGTAGCCGCACTCAACCCGGGAGGGGTGGTAGCACCACCTCGAACTGGGTGGTTCGCCGTAGCGACTCGGAACGGCCACGAAAATAGCGTTTACGGCATGACGACGATGACGATGGCCCCGCCCGCCGTGGCGCTGCACGGGGTCAGCCGGGTGTTCGGCCGGGGGCCGTCGGCGGTGCGGGCCGTCGACGGGGTGACGCTCGATTTCCCGCGCGGCAGCTGGACCGCGGTGATGGGCCCGTCCGGCTCGGGCAAGTCCACGCTGTTGCACTGCGCGGCCGGGCTGGAACGGGTCGACGCCGGGCAGGTGCTGCTGGGCGACACCGACCTGACCGTGGCCGGTGACGCCGAGCTGACCGCTCTGCGACGGACCCGGATCGGGTTCGTCTTCCAGAGCTTCAACCTCATCGGGGCGCTGACCGCCGAGCAGAACGTGGCGTTGCCCCTGCGGCTGGCCGGTAAGCGCCCGTCCCGGTCGGCCGTGCGGGCGACGCTGGACGCGGTGGGTCTGGCCGACCGGGCCCGGCACAAGCCGCGCGAGTTGTCCGGCGGCCAGCAGCAGCGGGTGGCGATCGCGCGGGCCATGGTGACGCGGCCCGAGGTGCTGTTCGCCGACGAGCCCACCGGCGCCCTCGATTCCACGGCGGCCCGTACTGTGCTCGATCTCTTGCGGGCCATGGCCGATGCCGGCCAGAGCATCGTGATGGTCACGCACGACCCCGGCGCCGCGGCCCGCGCCGACGCGGTCGTGTTCCTGCGTGACGGCCGCGTGGTCGACCGGCTGGCCGGGGCCGACGCGCGCGCGGTGGCCGACCGGCTCGCGGCCTGGGAGCGTTGACATGCTGGGGATGAGCCGGGCCGGCCTGGCCGAACGCTGGACGTTGTTCGTGGGTGCGCTGCTTTCCGTGGCTCTCGGGGTGGCGCTGGTGCAGTCCTCGTTGCTGCTGCTGATCTCGGCGGCCGGAGCGAATTCCGATGACGCCGCGGTGCCGATGCTGGGCATCACGCTGGGCGGGGCGACGTTCCTGGCCGGCTTCATCATCAGCTCGACGTTCGCCTTCACCGTCGACCAGCGCCGCCGCGACCTGGCCCTGTTGCGTCTGGTCGGTGGCAGCCGGGGTCAGGTGCGCCGGCTGCTGCTGGGCGAGGCGTTGCTGCTGGGCCTGGGCGGGGCCGCGATCGGCGTGCCGGCCGGGCTGGGCGTGATGTCGTTGCAGACGTGGCTGATGCGCCGGTTCGAGTTCGTGCCGCCCGATTTCGTGGGCGAGTGGCGCATGTGGATCCTCGGCGTCTCGATCGGCACGGGCGTGGTGCTCGCGCTGGCCGGGGTGTTGGTGGCCGCGCGGCGAGCGGCCCGGGTGCGGCCGTTGGAGGCGCTGCGCGAGAGTGGCGCGGCGGCCCGCCTGATGACGGCCGGGCGCTGGGTGGCCGGGCTGTTCTTCCTCGGCGGCGCGCTGGCCCTGGTCATCGTCGCCCCGCACGGCGGACCGGCCGGCGGTCAGGCGATGGCGATGAACGTGGCCATGCCGGCCGCGGTGACCGTGGTCGCGTTCGGGCCGCTGCTGGTGCCGGTGCTGGCCCGGCTGATGCCGTTCGGCGGCGGGGTGCTGGGCGCGCTGGCCCGGGCCAACGTCCGCGACGCCCGGCGCCGCTCGGCCTCGGTGGCGGCGCCCCTGATCGTGCTGATCGCGCTGGTCGTGGGCAACACGGGCGCGGGGGAGTCGTTCACGTCGAGCGGCATCGGCGAGGTGGCCCGCTCGACCCACGCCGACTTCGTGGTCGAGGCGCCCGTCCCGGCCCGCCCCGGCGTGGCCACGGTGTCTTCGGAGACCATGCTGCCGGCCGAGATCGTGACCGGCTCGGGCGAGGACCGGGAGACGACCGACGTCACCGCCTTGGCGATCAACCCCCGGGCGTACGCGGCGGTGCACGGCACCCCGGTCGAGCTGACCGGAAACGGGGTGGCCCGCGGCCCCGGCGGCGAGGTGCCGACCGACGGTTCGGTGCGCGTCCGTCTGCTCGGTCTTTCTCCCGGCTCGCCCGGGGCAGATCTCGGCGATCTGCCGGTGGTGGCGGCTGTGCCCGAGATGATGAGCGGCGGCGCGAGCCTGCTGATGCTGCCGGGCCAGGTGCCCGCGGCGCTGCTGGAGAAGGCACCGACCCGCTCGTTCGTGGCGCTGGAACCCGGCGCCGACGCTTCAGCCGTACGGGCCGATCTGGCTCGGTTCGGGCCGGTGTCCACCCTCGGGGAGTGGCTGAAGGCGGACGCCGAGGAACGCAACTCGACCAACGACAAGGTGATGCTGGTCGTGCTCGGCCTGGGCGGCCTCTACGCCCTGATCGGCGTGATCAACTCGATGGTCATCGGCGCCGCCACCCGCCGCCGCGAGTTCGCCGAGGCCCGCGTAACGGGTCTGACCCGAAGCCAGGTGATCCGCTCGGCCCTGCTCGAGGCCTACGCGGTGACCGGCGCCGCCCTGCTGCTGGGCGCACTGGCCGCGTCGGCCGCCTTCTTCGCCGTGCTGTCGACAACCTCAGCCGTGACCGGCACCGCCACCCTCGACCTGCCGTGGCCCTTGATCGCCGCGGTGGCCGCCGTAGCCCTGACCGTCACGGGCGTGACCAGCCTGATCACCTCGTGGTCGGCCACCCGCCACCCACCCGTGACCCTCCTGGCCGCCCGCGAGTAACCAGATTCACCGGGATCACCAACACCACCGGGGTGCCGGCCCGGCTGATGATGACTTCCTCACCTTGCTCGACAAGGTCGATGATCCGAGAGAAGTGCGTCGCCGCGTCGTCGACGTCGAACTGTGCACGAGATTCAGGCACGATGCCCCCTTGCTCAACGACTAGTCTGTCCGCTGGTTTCCCATACCTATGTATGGTGTTTGTATGGCTTCCAAGAAGGTCACCGTGACGCTCCCCGAAGATCTGGTCGAGGCGCTCGGCGCGGCGGCTCAAGAGGACGGTGTGCCCCTGTCGCGGCTGGTCGCCAACGCGGCCGAGAACGAACTGCGCCGGCGGCTCGGCCGGCACGTGGTGGCCGAGTGGCAGGCCGAGCACGGGGCCTTCACCGTTGAGGAACTGGCTGCGGCCCGCGCCGAGATGGCTGCCGCCGACGCAGAGGCATTCGGCGTCTCCCCGTCGGCTGCGGCGTGAGCATCCCGTATGTGTACGACGCCGGCGTTCTGCTCGCCGTCGACGGCAACGATCGCCGGATGTGGGTGATCCACCACCTCGCGCTGGAAGAGGGGCGCCGCCTTCTCGTCCCGGCCGTGGTCGTCGCTCAGGCGTGGCGTGACGCCCGGCGCCAGGTGCGCCTCGGCAAGTTCCTGCACAGCTGTGAGGTCGTCCCGGTCGGGCTCGAAACGGCGAAGGCCGCGGGCGTGCTGTGCGGCAAGGCGGGAACGCGGGACGTCGTCGATGCCACGGTGGTCACGGTTGCCTTGGCGAACGGCGCCATCGTCTTCACCAGCGACCCGGGCGACATCACGGCGCTGGGAACCGCCGCCGATGTCAAGCCCGGGCTGGTCGTACGCCGCGTCTAGCTGTTTGGCAGGCGGAGGACGTCGGCGATGACGGCGTCGTCCTCGGTCAGGCGGACGGCGGCAGGGCTGTCGTAGACGACCAAAAGGCGGCCGTCGCCGTAGTTGCTGAGGCCTTCCGCGTGGTCGTCGCCCTCGCCGTACGTCAGTTCGAGGACCCGGCTGATCAGGTCGCCGCGCACGATCGTCGGCTGTTCGGAGCGGCAGGCGTCGTGCCAGCGGTAGACGCGGACCGGGCCGTCCAGGTCCATCGTCGGACCGGCCAGGATCAGCAGGTCGTCGCCGTCGGGGCAGAGATCCCGGACGCCGAGCCCGTCCAGCTTCAGCACGTGCTTGCGGTACGTGAAGCCGTCGGCGAACTCGTGCAGCCGCAAGCGGGTCGGCTCGTCGGGGTCGATGTAGGGGCGCAGTTCGAGCACGAACGCCCAGCCCCGCAGCACCGGCCCCCGCAGCCCCAGGTAGATCCGGTCGCCGGCCACCGCGATGCCCTCGATGTCGAGCCCGTTGTCCTTGCCCGGGATGGCCAGGAACGGCGCCAGGTGCTCGTCCTTGCGCAGCAGCCGGCGCAGGTCGTCGGGCCCGCCCAGGGCGGCCGCGTAGTGTTTCTCGCCGTCGACCTCGATCTCCCGTACGGGCGTCGGCAGGCCGTCCACGTCCGCGATCGGCAGGCGGACGAGAATCTGGCGGTTCTCCTGCCCCTCGATGCGCGCCAGCCGCTTGAGCGCCTTGGCCCCCTCGTGCCTCTCCTTGATCTGCTTGCGGCGCAGGCTGTGCGAGCCGATCGCCCACAGGAACGGCCCGCTGCGGGCCAGCCCCTCGACGTCGGCCTCCTCCTCGATGTCGGTGCCGGGCAGGGTGATGAAATCGCCCAGGCGGTACGTCGTCTCGTCGCCGAACTCGGTGGGCCGGGCCGGGTCGTCGGCGACCAGCCGTTCCACGGTCGCCGTCTCGTCGCCCGCGATCCACAGCACGGGTCCGTCGAGGCGTACGGCGGAGAGGTTGGTGTGCGTCGCCGCGGCGCGCGACTTGTCCCCGAAGCGCAGCCGGACCGTGTGTTCCAAGGTCATGGTCATCATCGTCGCACCGGGGAGCCACCCCCGGGCCTCCGCTGACGAGATGACGAAATCAGCTGGACGGGCGAGGCGCGGCGGCCGGACTGCGGTGACCGTCGGTGTCCACGGCCCGTACGCCGAAAAAGACGTTGTCTTTGGAGAGGTCGATGGTGACCTCGTCGACCCGGCCCACGGACCGCGCGTGCTGCCAGTCGGGGGCGGTCGTCTCGCGCCAGACGACCTCGTAGCCGGCCAGGTCGGGTTCGGTTCCGGGCTGCCAGCGCAGGGTGGTCTCGTTGGTCAGCTGGGTGGTGTCGATGACCAGGCCTTTCGGCGTGCCCGGGGCCTGGGCGAGCGACCACAGCACGGAGGCGTTGGTGCGGGCGACCCGCGCGATGTACCCGAAGTCGCAGAATTCGATCAGATCGCCGTACTGGACACCGTTCTCGACCCGGACGTCCTGGTGCTCGTGGGCGAAGTTCTCGCGGGGCTCGGTGAAACGGGCCGCCGGATAGCCGCGGAGCAGGAACGAGATGTGGTCGCTGCCGCGCAGGTAGCGGTCGCGGCGCCAGATGACCCGGACGTCGAGGTCGGTCCGCAGATCCTCGACGAACCGCCCGAGCTGGCGCGACGGCCCGTCGTTCTCGCCGCCGACACTCTTGCGGATGCTCGCCTCGGCCGCCGTCTCCGAGGTGGGCACACCCTCGACGAACAGCCGCACCGACCGGTTGGCGGGCCGGGTGCCGTCGTGCGCGTCGCCGGTTCCGACAATGTCGTTGCTGAACATCGCCTGCACGTCGGCGTTCCGGTCTTTGTAGCTCTGGGCCAGGTGGTCGGAGCCGTAGAGGCCCTGCTCCTCGCCGGCCACGGCGGCGAACACGATGGTCGCCTCGGGCCGCCGGGTGGCCAGCACCCGGGCCAACTCCATGATCACGGCCACGCCGGACGCGTCGTCGTCGGCGCCGGGGGCGTCCTTGACCGCGTCCATCACGTCGGTCACCCGCGAGTCGTAGTGCCCGGTGACCACGTAGATCCGCTCGGGCGTGACACTGCCGCGCAGCGTCGCCACCACGTTGGTGATCGTGGTCGGCGCCGGGATCCGCGGCGACACCGGCTGCACGAACGACTGCAGCTCGACCGTCATCCGCCCACCGGACGCGGCGGCGTACCGCTGCAACTCGGCGAAGATCCAGTCGCGCGCGGCCCCGATCCCGCGCACCGGATCGTCCTGGCTCGACAGGGTGTGCCGGGTGCCGAACGAGACCAGCTTACGCACGATCGCCTCGACCCGACGGGGTTCGATCTCGCGCAGGATCGCCTTCAGCTCACCACCGGGCGCCGTCCCGGCCCGGGCCGCCGGGGCCGCGACCAGGGGTGCGGCCGCCGCGGCCGCGGACACCGTCAGAAACGTACGCCGACTCGACTGGGCCATGCCGTCCACTCTGGTCCTCGCTCGTCCAGATGTCCACGCTCATCTATGTCTTGGCACGCCCGGTCAGAGTCGGATCATGATGGTGCGTACGCGGTGGAGCGTCCCGCAGAGCCCGGCCGAGATGTGGCCCGCCCTGTGCGACTCGCGCGTCGAGCTGACCCCGCGCTGCCCGGTGTTCTATCTCGGGACGCCGCGCCCGACCGAGTGCCGGCTGCCCGAGGGCGCGGGTTCGGGCGAGGTCGGCGCCACGCGCCAGTGCGTCTCCGAACAGGGCACCATCCGCCAGCGCATCGACATCTGGGAGCCGCCGGCCCGGCTCGCCTTCCACATGGAGGAGACCGACCTCTGCTTCGACCGCTTCGTCGACCGTCTGGGCGACACGTTCGAGTTGACCCCGGAGGGCACGGGCACCCGGATCACCCGCACGACAACGGTTTCGGTACGCAATCGGTTCGCCGGGGTGCTTTATCCCGCGCTCTGGGTCGGCCTGAAGTCGGTGCACCGCTTCGTCTTCCGCAACTGGCAGCGTCAGGCGACATAGACCAACAGACCCTTTTCGGTACGGGCTAAGCGCAGGCCGACGCGTTCCGCGATCCGAATCGACGGCGCATTGCCGGGCCGGATCGTCGCCCACACCGGCCCGATTCCGGCCGCCCGGCATTCCTCCAGCACAGCGGCGGCTGCCTCGGAGGCGTAGCCGAGGCCGCGCCGAGAATGGTGGATCAGGTAGCCGATCTCGATGCCGGCCCGCCCGCGGAACAGACCGCAGTTGCCGATCAGCGTGCCCTTGTCATGGACGGCGTACCAGATCAGGCCGTGGTCCCGCTGGGCCGTGATGCGGTTGCGGATCCATTGTTCGGTCTGGGCCACGGTAGTGAACGGACCCGCGCCGATCGTGTGGGTCAAGGGGTCGGCGAGAAGGGCGTGCAGGTCGTCGACGTCATCGAGGGTGAACGGGCGTAGCGACAGCCTCGGCGTGGTCAGTTCGTTGCGCATGTCAGCGCATGCCGAACAAGAAGCGGGTGGCGGCGGTGCGGCGGACCAGCAGGTCGTAGACGGCGAACATGACGGCGAAGGAAAGTGCGACGATCACCAGGTATTTCACGAGCATCGGAGCGTTCCAGCGCACGGCGAAGTAGGCCACCGTCACGACGATCGGCTGGTGGAGGATGTAGAGCGGCAAGGCCGCGGTCGCCAGATAGGCGTAGATGCGTTGTTCTCGCACCGCAATCGATCGGCCGGGGCCGGCAGTTTCGGTCGGGTTGGCGGCCTTATGGGGGCCACGGTCCAGCAGGCCCAGAATGGCGACCAGCCAGCACCAACCGGCGGCGGCGAAGACGATGCGGGCGGCGATCGCGTGGGCCGTCATGTCGGTGAACGGTTCGCCGTCGGCCGAGCCGAGCAGGGCGCCGGAGGCGCCGAACAGCAGGAAACCGATGATGGCGGCCGGTTTGGCGTCGCGCCGCATTCCCGTACGGAAGCGGTCGTCACCGGCCAGAACGAAACCGTACAGAAACAGCAGCAGGTACGCCCATCGACTCCAGCCCGCGAACGATTCCTCCATGCCCAGCAACGCGCCGACGACGATCAGCGGAATGGCCGGGACCACGAGCAGCGCGCCCCGGCGGGAGACGAAGCCGAGCCGCGTGACCGGCAGCCATCGCACCACAGCGGCCAAGATCAGCGAGAACGTCAGCAACAGCACGACGAACCACAGGTGCCCGGTCTCGAAGTAGTCGCCCTGCACCAGGAACGGAAAGTCGGCCAAGCTCAGGTGTACGTCGAAATAGTGCAGCAGAAACCGCGCATACGACTCGTCGTAGCCCGGATCGGCCGCCCTCAACCGCAGCCATTGCGGCACCGGAACGATGGTCAGCGTTGCGAAGACCAACGGCACACCGAGGCGCAGCAACCGTTCCCGCACGAATCCGCCGCCGCCCCGCCGCCGCATCGAGTGCCACGCCCCGAAGCCCGCGATCAGGAACAGCGCCGGCATCGCCCACACCACGCCCAGCCCGGCCAGCCAGGTCACAGCCTCGGTCGTCTGCGGATTCTTGACGTAGAAGTCGTCCCGCTCGTCGAACACGAGCGCGCTGTGAAAGAACACCAGCCCCAGCACGACCACGAGGCGGATCGCATCCAGCTCGGGCCGTCGCGCATCGTCCCCCGCCATCGCGTGAAGCTACCGCGAGGCGTCAGGACGAGGCGAGGGCCTCCTGCACCGTGGTTTCCTGGCGGCCCAGGAAGACCGGGTCGCGGTGGGAGACGACGTCGGTGACGGCCTTGACGATGGCGCCGCGTTCGCGGACCACCGAGTTGCGCCACGGATCCTTGTAGATCTTCACCGAGTCGTCGCCGACGCCGGTGGCCTCGATGCCCTGGCTGCGGCACAGGGCGACCGCGCGGTCGAGGTGGTAGGTCTGGGTGACGACGATGGCCTGGCGGACCCCGAAGATCTTCTCGGCCCGCACGCACGAGTCGTAGGTGTCGAAGCCGGCGTAGTCGAGGGCGATCCGCGAGGCCGGCACGCCCCGGGCGACCAGGTAGACCTCGGACATGCCGGGCTCGTCGTACTCCCAGCGGCTGTGGTCGCCCGAGACCAGGATCGC
This sequence comes from Paractinoplanes aksuensis, assembly GCF_024137025.1. Taxonomy (GTDB): domain Bacteria; phylum Actinomycetota; class Actinomycetes; order Mycobacteriales; family Micromonosporaceae; genus Actinoplanes; species Actinoplanes aksuensis. The sequence continues at coordinate 87,055 of NZ_JAMYJR010000048.1, read as the reverse complement.
CTTGACCTTGCCCGCCTCGAGCAGGCGCCGGGCGATGTCGAGCCGGGCGGCCAGGAAAGGCGAGGGCTGCCCGTCCGGGTACACCTCGGCCCCGAGAACGAGCGCGACCGGCGCTGCGGGCACGTCGGCCTCGCTGTAGACGTGGCCGTGGGCGGCGGCGCGGGTCCACAACTCGCCGCCCGCGGAGGTCAGCCCGCCCACGGCGACGGTGAGGACGACGGCGAGAACCGCGAGGCGCAGCAGGCGGCGACGGGAGATGATCGGCACCCGACCGACGATGCCAGCCGGTGTCAACGTCATGATGGGATCGTGCCCAGCATCGATGATCTTGCCGTCGCCACCGGGGACGACCCGTTCCTGCGATGGGCGGCGGACCGGCCCGGCGTACGGATCTGGATCGAGCCCGCCGCGGCCGCGGTCGCTGTCCCGGCCCTCTCCCGGCACGATCGGGTGGCGATCCACGGCGAGCCGCATGCCCTCGCGGGGCTGCTGCGCCGGGTGTTGCCCGAGGTCGGCCCGAACTACCGCCCGTTCGGCCCCGAGACCACGGTCGTCGAGACCGCGGAGCTGATGCCCGAGCTGTCAGTCGCGGGGCGTTTCGCGTGGATGGAGACGGCGACGGCACCCGCGGGAGGCAGCGGGGTCTGGCTCACCGACGACGATCTGCCCGAAGTCGAGGCGCTGCTGCAAAAGGACTTTCCCGACTCGTACGCCCGGCCCGGCGCCCCGGGCGTGACGAGGTGGGCGGCCCAGCGCGACGAGGCCGGCGCCCTGGCCGCGGTGGCCGCCGACGCCTGGTCGAGCCCGCGGGTCGGCCTGATGGGCGGCGTCGCCACCCGATCCGACCAGCGCGGTCGGGGACGGGCGGCGACGCTGTGCGCCTTCGTGACGGGCGAGTTGCTGACCGGGCGGGACCGGGTCGCGCTGTTCGCCGACTACTGGAACGTCGCGGCCGTGGCCACGTACCGCAAACTGGGTTTCGCCTTGAAGCCCCTGGCGGCCGCGCACCAGGTCACGGGCTGACGATCCGGAACGGCGCCCGCAGCAGGTCGCGCTCGCGCGAGCTCGGGCCGACCAGCAGCTCGAAGTCGCCCGGCTCGACGATGCGCCGCCCGTCCGCGGTGACCAGCGAGCACGCCGACGCCGGCACCTCGAGCTCGACGGTGACCGTCTCGCCCGCCGGCACCTCGACCTGGCGGTAGGCCTTCAACTCGCGGCCGGCCCAGGTCACCGAGGTGACCAGGTCACTGATGTACGCCTGGACGGTCTCGAGCGCAGGCCGGGCGCCACTGTTGGTGAGCGTGACCGTCGCCCGCACGATCTCGTCGGCCGGCACGGACGGCGTGGTCACCGTCAGATCGCCGTACGTCAAGGTCGTGTAGTTCAGGCCCTCGCCGAAGGCGAACAGCGGATCCTGCGTGAGGTCGGCGTAGCGGCTGCCGTGCTGCCCACGGATGGTGTTGTAGTAGACCGGCTGCTGACCGACGTGCCGCGCCACCGACAACGGCAGCCGCCCGCTGGGTTCGATGTGGCCGAGCACCAGCTCGGCGATCGCCCGGCCGCCCCGCATGCCCGGGTTGAAGGCCTGGATGATCGCGGCCGCGTTCAGCGCCGACGGCGGCAGAACGGTCGGCTTCGAGTTGACCAGCACGACGATCATCGGGGTCTTGGTCGCCGCCACCGCGTCGAGCAGCGCGATCTGGCCGCCCTGGAGCTCGAGCGTGGCCGTCGACTTGTGCTCGCCCGTCAGGTTGACAGTGTCGCCCACCACGACCACCGCGTAGTCGGCGCGGACCGCCTTGTCGCGGGCCACGTCGATCAGGTGGTGGTCGATCGGGGCGCCGACGGAGATCGGCGGCCGGGGCTGGCCGTCGGGGTAGGTGTGACCCTCGGGGTCGGGCACGAGACGCTCGATGTCGGCCCCACGGGCGTGCTCGATCACCCAGTTGGGCGGGGCGACCGCGCGGAAGCCGTCGAGGATCGTCTCGGTCAGCTCACGCGGGTGGCCGTCGGGCAGCCAGTCGACCTGGCCCGAGTCGCCGGCCCAGTCGCCGAGCTGGGCCGAGACGTTGTCGGCGTTGGGGCCGACGACGGCGATGCGCCGGAACTTGCCTTCCGGCTCGACCGGCAGCACGCCGTCGTTCTTGAGCAGCACCAGCGAGCGGCGGGCGACCTCGAGGTTGAGCTCGGCGTGCTCGGCCGCGCCGATCACGGCCCGCTGGCGCTCGGGGTCGGGCGCCCGCGGGTTCTCGAACAGGCCCAGCTCGAACTTCAGGCGCAGGATCCGGCGTACGGCCTGATCGATCTCGTCCTCGCGCAGGAGCCCCCGCTCGACCGCCTCCTGCGCGCCCTCGAAGAAGCCCGGGGTGACCATGACCAGGTCGTTCCCGGCCTTGACGGCGACCGCGGCGGCCTCGGCGTAGTCGGCGCAGACCTTCTGTTCCCACACCATGCGGCCGACGTTGTCCCAGTCGGTGACGAGGGTGCCGGTGAAGCCCCACTCCTCTTTCAGGACGTCGTTGAGCAGCCACTTGTTGGCGGTGATGGGCACGCCGTCCATCGACTGGTAGCCGAGCATGAAGACCCGGCAGCCCTCGCGGGCGACCCGCTCGAACGGCGGCAGGAACCAGGAGCGCAGCTTGCGCCGGCTGATGTCGGCCTCGCTGGCGTCGCGGCCGCCCTGGGTCTCGGAGTAGCCGGCGAAGTGCTTGGCCGTGGCCAGGATCGCCGTCGGGTCGTCGAGCCCGCCGCCCTGGTAACCACGGATCATGGCCGAGCCGAGCTCGCCGATCAGGAACGGGTCCTCGCCGAACGTCTCGTCGACCCGGCCCCAGCGCAGGTCGCGCGTGATGCACAGGACGGGCGAGAAGGTCCAGTGGATGCCGGTCGCCGCCACCTCGACGGCGGTGACCCGGGCGACCCTCTCGATCAGGTCGGCGTCCCAGCTCGCGGCCATGCCGAGCTGGGTCGGGAAGATCGTCGCCCCCGGCCAGAACGAGTGGCCGTGAATGCAGTCCTCCGCGGTGAGCAGCGGGATCTGCAGCCGGGTCTTGGCGACCAGGTCGATCGCCTCGAGCATCTTGGCCGGCGAGGTGTGCAGGATCGAGCCCGCCAGCTTCTCGCTGACGATCTCTTTCACGTCGCCCCGGGCATCCAGCTGGAGCATCTGACCCACCTTTTCGGGCAGAGTCATCCTGCTCAGCAGGTCGTCGACACGCTCGTCGACGGTGAGGGATTCATCCCGGTACGGGACGTCAGTGGGCACGTGTGCCTCCGGTCGTCACGACCGCGGTGGCACGGTCATCGAAACACGAACAACCCGGAGTCTTCCAGGACGGAACCGGTTACGGGAGCCCGCCCCGGTTCCGGAACTGTTCACTTAGTTGTCCGGATCGCTTTCGTCGATGCTCGGCACCTCGATGCCGGCCGCCTCGAGCGCGTCGAGCCGGGCCTCGGCCGCCTCTTTCTCCCGCTCGGCCAAGGTCGCGTACTCCACCAGCACCGACGGGTCGGAAGAATCCTCGAGGCGGTCGAAGAACCGCTGGGTGGTGCGGACCGCCTCGGCATAGGCCAGGGCAGCCTCGCGAAGCGCGATGATCGTCTTGTCAGCCATGGGCCAGTCTTACCACCAAATCCGGTTCAGGCCCGCGCGGCGGCGCGCAGGCGTTGCGGGTCCCACACGGTTATGCGGCCGTAACGGGTGCTGACGAGATGGGCGTCACGCAGCTCGCGCAGGGCCTTGTGGACCGACCCCTCGGCCGCGCCGCACAGGGTGGCCAGCTCGGGCTGGGTGAGGCGCACGCCCAGTTCGAGGGCGCCGTGGCCCAGCGGATGGCCGTGCTGCTCGGTCAGCTCGGTCAGGATCCGGGCCACCCGGACGCGGATCGGATAGACCGTGAAGTCGGTCTGCCGGCGGTTGGACCAGCGCAGACGGGTGGCGACCATGGTGGCCACGGCCAGCGCGGCGTCCGGATGGCGGCCCAGGAACGCGGTGAACCGCTCGGCCGGGATCATCACCACGCGGCCCGGGCCGGCCATGGTGATGGTGGCGCAGCGGGGTGAGCCGTCCAGCGCCGCCATCTCGCCGACCAGGTCGCCGGCGGCCCGGATCGAGATCAGCGACTTGCCGGTCGAGACCTTGGCCACGCCGCGCCGGATGACGACGACGTCGGACTCGGCGCTGCCCTCGCGCATCAGGATGCCGCCGGTCGGCATCGTTTGTTCCGGGCCCAGCCGCAGCAGGGCCCGGACGGTGGGTTCGGTGAGCCCGGCCAGCAGCGATCCCCGCGGCCACGTCTCGAGCGTGCTCATCTTGAGAGAACACCGCACCAGCGGTGCCCGCGCCAGCGCTCAGCGTCACGATGTGACCAGCGACTCGCGGCGTTACGTGGTTGCCCCCGTCGTGGGCGGCTTGATACGGTCCTCTGCATAGTCATGCGGAGGTTGGTATGGGAATTCGGGTCGCAGTCGCGGGGGCAAGTGGGTATGCCGGGGGCGAGTTGCTGCGCCTGCTGGCCGGGCACCCCGAGTTCGAGCTCGTGGCGGCCACGGCACACACGCAGGCCGGGTCGCACGTCACCGCCGTGCACCCCCAGCTGGCCGGTCTCGACCTCACGCTCACCGCGACCGACGCGGCGGCGCTGAGCGAGGCCGACCTGGTGTTTCTGGCCCTGCCCCACGGTCAGTCGGCCGCGCTCGCGGCCCAGCTGCCCGAGTCGGTCAAGGTGGTCGATCTGGGGGCCGACTTCCGACTCCAGGATTCCGCGCTGTGGGAGCGTTACTACGGCGGCGCGCACGCCGGCACGTGGACCTACGGTCTGCCCGAGCTGCCCGGCCGACGCGAGCTGATCGCCGCCTCCGACCGGGTGGCGAACACGGGGTGTTATGCGGCGACCATCACACTCGCGCTGGCCCCGCTGATCGCCTCCGGGCTGGCCGACCCGGCCGACGTGGTCGTGGTGGCGTCCTCCGGCACGTCCGGCGCGGGCCGCTCGGCCAAGGTGAACCTGCTGGCCAGCGAGATCATGGGCGACCTCTCGCCCTACAAGGTCGGCGCCCACCAGCACGTCCCCGAGATCAAGCAGGCGACCGGCGCGACGTCGCTGTCGATGACGCCGGTGCTCGCTCCGATGCCGCGCGGCATCCTGGCCACCGTCACAGCGCGTTTCGCGGCCGAGGGCAACCCGCGTGACGTTCTGGCCGCGGCCTATGCCGACGAGCCTTTCGTTCACGTCCTGCCGGAAGGTGCGTGGCCGCACACGGCCGCCACCGCCGGTTCCAACTCGTGCCACCTCCAGGCCACCGTCGACGTCGACTCCGGCCGCATCGTGGTGGTCAGCGCGCTCGACAACCTTGGCAAGGGCGCCGCCGGCCAGGCGGTGCAGTGCGCCAACCTCATGTCCGGCCTGCCCGAAACGATGGGCCTGTCCGTCTTCGGAGTCGCACCGTGACCGTCACCCACCCCAAGGGCTTCCGGGCCTCCGGCGTCGCCGCCGGGCTCAAGCCGTCCGGCCGCCTCGACGTCGCCCTGGTCGTCAACGACGGCCCCGATTTCACCGCCGCCGGCGTCTTCACCGGCAACCGCGTCAAGGCCGCGCCCGTGCTCTGGAGCCAGCAGGTGCTCAAGGGCGGCATCGTGCGGGCCGTGGTCCTCAACTCGGGCGGCGCCAACGCCTGCACCGGCTCGCAGGGTTTCCGCGACACGCACGCCACGGCCGAGCACACGGCGACGGTGCTGCGCAGCGCGCCCAAGCCCCAGCTGATCGGGGCCGGCGACGTGGCCGTCTGCTCCACCGGCCTGATCGGCGAGCTGCTCCCGATGGACAAATTGCTCCCCGGTGTCGCGGCGGCCGCCAAGGGGCTGAACGCCAGCGGTGGCCCGGCCGCGGCCGAGGCGATCATGACCACCGACACCGTGGCCAAGAACGCCGTGGTCCAGGGCGACGGCTGGTCGGTCGGCGGCATCGCCAAGGGCGCCGGCATGCTGGCCCCGGCCCTGGCCACGATGCTCGTCGTCATCACCACCGACGCCAGCGCGGGCAACGAGGTGCTCGACGCCGCCCTGCGCGAGGCGACCCGGCTGACCTTCGACCGGATCGACGCCGACGGCTGCATGTCCACCAACGACACGGTCCTGCTGCTGGCCAGCGGCGCCTCCGACGTGCAGCCCACGGCCGAAGAGCTGACGGCCGCCGTCACCGAGGTCTGCCACAACCTGGCCCAGCAGCTGATCGCCGACGCCGAGGGCGCCACCAAGCACGTCGCCATCGAGGTCAAGGGCGCGGCCAGCGAGGCCGACGCGGTCGAGGTGGGCCGCACGGTCGCCCGCAACAACCTGGTCAAGACGGCCCTGTTCGGCAACGACCCCAACTGGGGCCGCATCCTGGCCGCGGTCGGCACGACGGCGGCCCGCTTCGAGCCCGACCGGGTCGACGTGGCGATCAACGACGTGTGGATCTGCAAGGGCGGCGCGGCCGCGGAAGACCGGTCCAAGGTCGACCTGAGCGGGCGCGACGTCAAGATCACGGTCAACCTGCGCGAGGGCGAGATGGAGGCGACGATCTGGACCACGGATCTGTCGCACGCCTACGTGCACGAGAACTCGGCCTACTCGTCATGACCGACAGATCGCTTGTGAGTGGCCCGGTGCAAAAGGCCGAGGTCCTGATCGAGGCGCTGCCGTGGCTCGAGCGCTTCCACGGCTCGACCATCGTGATCAAGTACGGCGGCAACGCCATGATCAATCCCGAGCTCCAGCAGGCGTTCGCGGCCGACATGGCCTTCCTGCGCTACGCCGGCATCCGCCCGGTCGTCGTGCACGGCGGCGGCCCACAGATCAGCCGCATGCTCGACCGCTTCGGCATCGAGAGCGAGTTCCGCGGCGGGCTGCGGGTCACCACGCCCGAGGCCATGGAGGTCGTCCGCATGGTGCTGACCGGGCAGGTCGGCCGCGAGCTGGTCGGGCTGATCAACCGGCACGGCCCGCTCGCCGTCGGGCTCTCGGGCGAGGACGCCCACCTGTTCACCGCCGTCCGCCGAGGTGCCCTGATCGACGGCGAGATCGTCGACATCGGCCTGGTCGGCGATGTCGACCGGGTCGACACGTCGGCCGTCGACGACCTGATCGCGGCCGGCCGCATCCCGGTCATCGCCAGCGTCGCCCCCGACGCCGACGGCGTGGTGCACAACGTGAACGCCGACACCGCCGCGGCCGCGCTGGCCGAGGCGCTGGGCGCGCAGAAACTGGTCGTGCTGACCGACGTCCCCGGCCTCTACACCGACTGGCCCGACACATCGTCGCTGGTCACCGAGATCGATGCCGACGGGCTGGCCCAGCTGCTGCCCCGGCTCGAGAGCGGCATGGCACCCAAGATGGAGGCCTGCCTGCGCGCGGTCCGCGGGGGAGTGCCCGCGGCCCACGTGATCGACGGCCGCGTCGCCCATTCCACGCTGCTCGAAGTCTTCACCCCGGAAGGAATCGGAACAATGGTGGTCCCCTCGTGAGCTCGCTCATCGAACGCTGGTCGCAGGCGGGCATGAACAACTACGGCGCCCCGCAGGCCGCCCTGGTGCGCGGCGAGGGCGCGGTGCTGACCGCCGACGACGGCAAGCAGTACGTCGACTTCCTGGGCGGCATCGCGGTCAACGCGCTCGGCCACGCCCACCCGGCCGTCGTCGCCGCCGTCACCCAGCAGATCCAGCAGTTGGGCCACGTCTCCAACTTCTACGTCGCCGAGCCGCCGGTCGCCCTGGCCGAGCTGCTGCTGGCGCTGGCCGGCCGGGCGGGCCGGGTCGTCTTCACCAACTCGGGGGCCGAGGCCAACGAGGCCGCCTTCAAGATCTCCCGCCTGACCGGTCGCACCCACGTCGTCGCCACTCATGGTGCTTTTCACGGACGCACCATGGGCGCGCTCGCGCTGACCGGCCAGCCCTCAAAAGCGGATCCGTTCCGGCCGTTGCCCGGGTTGGTCGAGCACGTCGATTTTGGTGATTTGTCGGCTTTGGAGGACGCCGTCACCGACGAGACCGCCATGGTGATCCTCGAGCCCATCCAGGGCGAGAACGGCGTCGTCGTCCCGCCCGCCGGCTACCTGGCCGGCGCCCGCGAGATCTGCACGGCCAAGGGCGCGCTGCTCGTGCTGGACGAGGTGCAGACCGGCATCGGCCGCACCGGCCACTGGTTCCACCACCAGAGCGAGGGCGTCGAGCCCGACCTCATCACCCTGGCCAAGGGCCTCGGCGGCGGCCTGCCCATCGGCGCCTGCATCGCCTTCGGCCCGGCCGCCGACCTGCTCACCCCCGGCTCGCACGGCACCACGTTCGGCGGCAACCCGGTCTCGTGCGCGGCCGGTCTCGCGGTCGTCCGCACGATCGCCGGCGAGGGCCTGCTCGACCACGTCAAGCGGGTCGGCGAGCAGTTGCGCCACGGCATCGAAGGCCTTGACCACCCGCTGATCAACCACGTGCGCGGCGCCGGCCTGCTGCTCGGGATCGTGCTCAACGAGCCCGAGGCCAACCGCATCGCCGCCGCCCTGAAGGAGGCCGGGTTCCTCGTGAACGCCCCGCAGCCCGACGTCATCCGGCTCGCGCCGCCGCTGATCATCAGCACCGAGCAGGCCGACGCCCTCATCGCGGCCCTGGGTGGTGTGCTGTGACCCGTCACTTCCTGCGCGACGACGACCTGACGCCCGACGAGCAGAACGCCGTGCTCGACCTCGCGGCCGAGATGAAGGCCGACCGCTTCAAATACAAGCCGCTCGCGGGCCCGCGCTCGGTCGCCGTGTTCTTCGACAAGGTCAGCCTGCGCACCCGGCTCTCGTTCGAGGCGGGCATCGCCGAGCTGGGCGGTCAGCCGATGATCGTGGACACCCACGCCACCCACTTCGGCCGGGGCGAGTCGCTCAGCGACGCGGGCCGGGTCGTCTCGCGCTACGTGGCCGCGATGGTCTTCCGCACCACCGGTGACGAGCGCCTGACCGAGCTTGCGTCCGACGTCAACGTCCCGGTGATCAACGCCCTGACCGACGGCTTCCACCCCTGCCAGCTGCTGGCCGACCTGCTCACGATCCGCGAGCGGCTCGGCTCGCCCCGGGGCCGCAAGCTGGCCTATGTGGGCGACGCGGCCAACAACATGGCCCATTCGTATCTGCTGGCCGGCGCGACCGCGGGCATGCACGTGCGGGTGGCCGGCCCGTCCGGCTTCGACCCGGCGCCGCAGGTGGTGGCGCACGCGGCCGAGATCGCGGCCTGGACCGGCGGCTCGGTCGAGGTGCTGCGCGACCCGTTCGAGGCCGCCGACGGCGTCGACGTGCTGGCCACCGACACGTGGACCTCGATGGGCCAGGAGGACGACGGCCGCGACCGGCTCACCCCGTTCTGGCCCTACCAGGTCAACGGCAAGCTGCTGGGCGCCGCCGCGGACGACGCGATCGTGCTGCACTGCCTGCCCGCCCACCGCGGCGAGGAGATCACCGACGAGGTCATGGACGGCCCGCACAGCGCCGTCTTCGACCAGGCCGAAAACCGGCTGCACGCCCAGAAGGCGCTGCTGGCCTGGCTGCTGGGGGTGAACTCGCAGTGACCGGGCCGGTGACCCGCGCGGGCCGGCATGCCCGGATCGTCGAGCTGATCCGGGACAAGGCGATCCGCTCGCAGACCGAACTGGCCGATCTGCTGGCCGGCGAGGGCGTGCAGGTCACCCAGGCCACCCTGTCGCGCGACCTGGAAGAGCTGGGCGCGGTCAAGGTCAGCGGCGCCTACCTGATCCCCGAGGACGGCAAGCGCCCGCTGCGCGAGACCACCGAGCAGGGCCCGGCCCGGCTGCTGCGGCTGCTGCGCGAACTGCTCACCGGCGTCGACTCGAGCGGCAACATCGCCGTGCTGCGTACCCCGCCCGGCGCCGCCCACTTCCTGGCCAGCGCACTCGACCGGGCCGGCCTGACCGACGTCGTCGGCACCATCGCCGGCGACGACACGATCCTCGTCGTCGCCCGCGACGCCACCGGGGGCAAGGCGCTGGCCGGCAAGCTGGCCGACTGGGCCGGCCACCACTCCGACAAGCCGAACGCGGAATACCGTCACTTCTGAGAGGAGCCTCCCGTGAGCGAGCGGGTCGTTCTTGCCTATTCCGGGGGGCTCGACACCTCCGTCGCCATCCCGTATCTCGCCGACCAGATCGGCGGCGAGGTCATCGCCGTCGCCCTCGACGTCGGCCAGGGCGGCGAGAACATGGAGGTCATCCGGCAGCGCGCGCTCGACTGCGGGGCGGCCGAGAGCATCGTGGTCGACGCCCGCGACGAGTTCGCGGCCGACTTCTGCCTGCCCGCCCTGCGCGCCAACGCCCTCTACATGGACCGCTACCCCTTGGTCTCGGCGCTCAGCCGCCCGCTGATCGTGCGGCACCTGGTCGCGGCGGCCAAGCAGTACGGCGGCACGGTCGTCTCGCACGGCTGCACCGGTAAGGGCAACGACCAGGTGCGCTTCGAGGTCGGCATCGGCGCGCTGGCCCCCGGCCTCAAGGTCGTCGCCCCGGCCCGCGACTTCGCCTGGACCCGGGACAAGGCGATCGCGCTGGCCGAGGAGAAGGGCCTGCCGATCGACGTGTCGCACAAGTCGCCGTACTCGATCGACCAGAACCTGTGGGGCCGCGCGGTCGAGACCGGCTTCCTCGAGGACATCTGGAACCCGCCGATCGAGGACATCTACTCGTACACGCAGGATCCGGCCGTCACCCGCGACCCCGACGAGGTCGTCATCACCTTCGACCGGGGCAACCCGGTCGCCCTCGACGGCGAGACGGTCACCCCGTTCCAGGCCGTCACCGAGCTCAACCGCCGGGCCGGGGCCCAGGGTGTCGGCCGCCTCGACATGGTGGAGGACCGGCTGGTCGGCATCAAGAGCCGCGAGGTCTACGAGGCGCCGGGCGCGATCGCCCTGATCACGGCCCACCAGGAGCTCGAGAACGTCACCGTCGAGCGCGACCTGGCCCGCTTCAAACGCTCGGTCGACCAGCGCTGGGGCGAGCTGATCTACGACGGCCTCTGGTTCTCGCCGCTCAAGCAGGCGCTGGACGCCTTCATCGAGGACAGTCAGCAGCACGTCTCGGGCGAGGTGCGCCTGACCCTGCACGCGGGCCGGGCCACCGTCACCGGCCGGCGGTCCGAGGCCAGCCTGTACGACTTCGGCCTGGCTACCTACGACACCGGCGACACGTTCGACCAGTCCCTGGCCAAGGGATTCGTGCAGCTCTGGGGCTTGCCGTCGCGCATGGCGTCGGCCCGGAACCAGCGACTGGCAGACTGACCCCCGATGACTGAGAAGACTTCCCTGTGGGGCGGCCGGTTCGCCGGCGGCCCGGCGGACGCCCTGGCCCGCCTGTCCGTGAGCGTGCAGTTCGACTGGCGCCTGGCCCCGTACGACATCGCCGGCTCCCGGGCCCACGCCCGGGTGCTGGCCGCGGCCGGGCTGCTCGACCCCGACGAGCTGGGCCAGATGCTGGCCGCGCTCGACGACCTCGAGGCGGCCTGCGCGTCCGGCGAGTTCCGGCCGACCATAGACGACGAGGACGTGCACACCGCCCTCGAGCGGGGCCTGCTCGAACGGCTCGGCGCCCTCGGCGGCAAGCTGCGGGCCGGCCGCTCGCGCAACGACCAGGTCGCCACCGACCTGCGGCTCTACCTGCGCGACCACGCCCGCGGGCTGGCCGTGGCGCTGGTCGAGCTGGCCGACGCCCTGACCGAGCAGGCGGCCCGCAACGTCGACACGCCCGCCCCCGGCATGACCCACCTGCAGCACGCGCAGCCGGTCACGTTCGGGCACTGGCTGCTGGCCCACGTGCAGCCGCTGCTGCGCGACCTCGACCGGATGAGCGACTGGGACGTCCGCACAGCCGTCTCGCCGCTGGGCAGCGGCGCGCTGGCCGGTTCGTCGCTCCCGCTCGACCCGGCCGCCGTCGCGAAGGAGCTGGGCTTCACCGCGCCCGCGCCCAACTCGATGGACGCCGTGGCCGACCGCGACTTCGTGGCCGAGTTCCTGTTCATCACCGCGCTGATCGGCGTGCACCTCTCCCGGCTGGGCGAAGAGGTCGTGCTGTGGACGTCGACCGAGTTCGGCTGGGTCGAGCTCGACGACGCGTTCGCCACCGGGTCGTCGATCATGCCGCAGAAGAAGAACGCGGACATCGCCGAGCTGGCCCGGGGCAAGAGCGGCCGGCTCATCGGCGGCCTGGTCACCGTGCTGACCATGCTCAAGGGCCTGCCGCTGACCTACGACCGCGACATGCAGGAAGACAAAGAGCCCGTCTTCGACGCGATCGAGACCCTCGAACTGCTGCTGCCCGCACTGGCCGGCATGGTCTCGACCATGACCGTGCGGGTCGACCGGCTGGCCGCGTCCACCCCGGTCGGCTTCTCGCTGGCCACCGAGGTCGCCGACTGGCTGGTCCGCAAGAGCGTCCCGTTCCGCGAGGCCCACGAGATCACCGGCAAGCTGGTGGCGCTCTGCTCGGTGCGCGAGTGCGAGCTCGAGGACCTGACCGACGACGACCTCAAGACGGTCAGCGAACACCTCGACCCGTCGGTGCGCCAGGTCCTCACGGTCGAGTCGGCCCTGGCCTCGCGCACCACACCCGGCTCGACCGGCCCCGGCCCGGTCGCCGACCAGCTGGCCCAGGTGCAGCACCGCCTCGACACCTGGCGCCAGTGGGCGGTCGAAAAGGTCGTGCCCCGCTAACCGAATCGCTAGGAGATGACGAGGTCGTGAGCGCGTCCCGGCGCCAGGAAGGCGAGCAGGGCCGCGCTCTCGGCCTCGACGTCGTTGCGCTCGCTCGCGGTCAGGCGGCGGAACGGGCGGATCGTGAGGCGGTCGCCGGTCAGTTTCCAGGTGGCGGCGACGAAACCGTCGACCAGCAGTGAGCTCGGCTGCACGTTCGAGTCGTAGCTGAAGCCCTGGGTGGTGTAGTCGACGTCGACCACGCGGGTGCGGTCGTCGTGCGACAGCAGCAGGTTGTCGAAGCCGTACAGAAAACGCACGGGGGCCGGGATCTCCGGGTCGGGGCGGGGCGCATCGGGCAGGTCGAACAGTTCGCGGCCTTGCTCGTCGCGGAACGTCACCAGCTGGGGGCGCAGCCGGTCGGCGACCTCGCCCAGTTTGGTCAGGCCCGACCACTGCCGGCAGTCGGCCACGGTCGCCGGCCCGAACGCGGCCAGGTAGCGCAGGAACAACCGCTCCGGCGTCGACTCCGGCGCGTCATCCGAGGGCGGGGCCATGCTCAACCATTCGTCGAGGGGCAGGTGCAGGGCGCGGCCCGAGCGGCGCCACTGGCCGCGGGGTGGGAGTTGGGCCAGGGGCAGCCAGGCGCGGGCCACGTAGCCGAGCGAAGCCGGGTCGCGGCCCGGGAAGTGCTTCTCGAGGGCCCGGCCGAGTTCGGCGAACTGCATCGGCCGTTCGGCGAGGATCTGCCGGGCCGCGGCCACCAGGTCGGCGCGGTCGACGCCGGTGACGCCGCGGCGGAAGGCGCCCATCGTGCTGCGCTCGATGACCGGGTCGACCAGGGGGCGCAGCCATCGCGCGTCGTTGGCGGTGACCAGGTGGATCGTGTTGCGCATCAGGCCGACTCGCACGATCGCCGCGTCGCCCAGCAATTGCGACGTCTCGGTCGGGTCGTACGAGGCGAGGCGGCTCCACAAGCCGACGTACCAGCTCTGCGCCTCTTGCGCCTGCAGCCCGGCTACTTGCCGCAGGGCCTCCGTCGTGCCCACCGGTGCCCGCTGGAGCAGCATCTGCCGCTCCAGCGTGGCCCGGTTGAGGTGCCGTCGAGTGAGCATGCCCCGACGCTACGGTCCATTGAGGCCAGTTTCCGGCCTCAACCCACGACCCGAGTCTTCTCCGTGTCGCCCGGCAGACCACCCGAGTCCGTCTCGAACGGTGGCACGGGCGTACTACCCATGATCGACCCATTTTTCCCGTAGGCGGTGACTCGCGCCTCGGCCGAGCCGGGGACCGCGGCCGTGCCCGCGCCCGTCCCGTCGAGCGCCACCGCGACCGGTGCCGCCCCGCCGATCTGCAGCTCGACCCGCTCCGCCCCGACCGGCGCGGTCACGATGACCCGGTCGGTGCGGTCGTCCTTGCCCTCGGCCCGCATCCGCCACGCGATGGGCCGCTCGGCCACCCCCGGCACCGGCAGCAGCAGCCGCAGATCCTGGCGGTACGAGGTCTCGACCCCGTGGATCGCGTAGGCCAGCACACCACCGCCCCTGGGCTGGATGGTGAACAGCGCCGCGGGTTGCCCGTTGACCGTGCCCGTCCAGCGCACGGTGACTGCCGTACCGTCCGGACCCAGCCGAGCGTCCGACAGGGCGTGATTCACCCAGCTGCGCAGGATCGCGCGGTCGAGGTCCCGGTCGCCCAGCGCCGCCGCGAGGGTCGCGTCGCTCAACTCGGGCAATCCGGTGGGGGAGTTGCCCGCCCACCCGAGATTGGCGTTTCCGTCGTAAATGGTGTCCGGGCCCGAAGTGACGGTGACCTTCATTTCGACCGGCGTGGGCGACGGCGGCACCGTCAGCTCGGCCAGCCCGGTGCCGGCCGGCTGCACCTGAGCCGGGCCGTGCTCGACCGTGCCCTCGGGCGTGTACCGGAAACCCTGGCTCACCGAGACCGTCGACCCGCGCGGGCCGACCACGACCAGGGTGCCCGGCCGATCCGCCGTAGTGCCGCCGTAGGTCACCACGGAGTCGCCGCCGTCGGTGCGACCGCTCTCGGTCAGTTTCGAGGCCGGGGCTCCCGCCTCGCCGGTGTACCAGATCAGCGAGTTGTCCTCGAGGAAGCCGAACCGCAGCGGCACGAGCGCGAGCACCAGCCGCTCGTTGCCCACGTCGGCCGCGTACACGAATTTGATCGCCTCGCGGTCGGCGACCCGCCAGGTCTCGTCCGGGTCCTCGACGTCCTTGATCTCTTGCCGCACGCCTTCGAGCAGCGCCTTGTCGCCGGCCAGTGATCCGCGTACCGGCCCCTCGGCCAGCGCGGCGTTGAACCCGGCGACCTGGATCCCCGGCGCCCAACCCGGCAGCGGCACGAGCCCGGCCTGCACTCCGCCCGCCGCGGCCAGCGCGACAACGACTCCGGCCGCCACTGCGCGCCGCCGGCGCTTGTGGTTGCGTTCGCGCCGTTCGAAGCCCGACCACGGGTCGTCGGTCACGTCGAGCATCCCGGCCTCGGCCTCGAGCACGTTCTTCAGCGTCGATTCGGTGTTCCCGGTCATGCGCGAGTCCTTTCCGGTACGGGGTCGAGGTGCGCACGGAGCCGGTCGAGTCCGCGTGAGGCCTGGCTCTTGACGGTGCCGACCGAGCAGCCGAGCAGGTCGGCCACCTCCGCCTCGCCGAGGTCGGCGAAGTAGCGCAGCACCAGCACCGCCCGCATCCGGGGCGGCAGGGTGCGCAACGCGGCGACCACCTGTTGCCGCTGCTCGATCGACCCGTACGCGTCGACCGCGGGCGAGTCGGTGACCAGCAGCGGCACCTCGCTGACCCGCCGGCGGCGGCGCCACGAGGTCGCGGTGTTCACCATCGCCTTGCGGACATATGCCACCGGAGCATCCATCCGCGAGACTCGCCCCCATTTGCGGTGAGTCTTCTCCAGGGCGGCCTGGACCAGGTCCTCGGCGTGACCGCGGTCGCCGGTCAGCAGATAGGCGACCCGCACGAGCGGCCCCCACTGCTGCTCGACGAAGGCGCGGAAGCCGTCGTCCGCCGGTGAGTGTGTTGACATGATGCGCTCAACGCCTCCCGGGCCGGAAAAGGTTGAGTCCTCTTAGGAGGAAGGCCGTGCGGCTCGGCGGAACCGGTGTACTTGGGTCGTTTGATCGGACAGCCCGGTATCCGTTATGTGACGAAGGCGTTACGGTGGGGAAGCGCTGGGGAGCGGGTGCCCGGTGGCACAGACAGGCGGTGACCTGCCTGGTTCGAAGTTTCCGAAGATTTTCGCGTCTGCGACCCATCCGGGATCGTGGATGCTCCGAATAGACACGCAGGAGTACACAGGTAAGAGCTTTCCTGGGTGCCTGCCGGATCACCGATCCGGGCACGGGTGCTGGCGTCCATCGGCGAGGTGATGTGGTGATCCGGGTTGCGGTGGCCAGAGACGAGGGATACTTCGGTGTCCCCGTGCGTGCCCTGCTCGAATCGAACCCCGATATGCATTTCATCGGCACGCTCCCGTTCGGCCTCGACCTGCCGCGGGTCGCGGCCGAGATGTGGCCCGGCGTGATCGTGATCGACACGCAGTACATGGTGAGCCAGGTGCTGCCGGTAGCCAATGCCGTGCGCTCGTCGAATCCGTCGTGCGCGCTGCTGCTGCTCTGCGATCCCAGCAAAAGGGGCATGCTGCCGCCCCGCCACCGGTCCGGCCCGCTCAACTTCCTGCCCCAGGACGCCTCGGCCGCGCTGCTGGCCGACTCGGTCCGGCGGCTGGCGGGCGGCGAACGGGTGGTCTCCGCGCGGTTGCAGACCGCTTCCCTGCTCACCGACAAGGGCCTGACCACGCGCGAACTCGAGGTGCTCGGGCTCGCGGCCGAGGGCGAGCCGGTGAAAGAGATCGCCAAGCGGCTCTTCCTCTCCGGCGGCACGGTCCGCAACTATCTCTCGGCGATCATCGCGAAGACCGGCGCGCGCAACCGGCTCGACGCGATCCGGATCGCCCGCAAGGACGGTTGGCTCCGATAGCCGTAGGCGAAGTATGGCCGGCGCGCGGGCCGGGGGTGGGTGGCCGGACGTAGTGTTGGTCCGGTGCCCACCGGTCAGATCGAGGTTCCCGCGTTGCCCGTCATGATCCCGCTCGGGGTCGTTCTGATGGTTGTCGCGGTGCTCGTGCTCCGGCGCCGCGGCGAGCTGACCTGGAACCGGATCGTCGCGTGGTGGCTGTCCGGTTGGTACGCGGTGGCCGTCCTGGGCGCGACGATGCTGCCGCTGCGGCTGGCCTGGGGCCCCGAGGCCGGCGGGCCCGAACTCTACCGGTTCCTGCCGGTGCCGATCGTCACCATGCGACCGGGCGACTTTGTGCTCAACGTCCTCATGCTGGTGCCGCTGGCTGCCGCGCTGCGAGCCGTCTTCGGTGTGCGCGACCGCCGCCGGGTGGTGTGGATCGGTTTCGTGATCAGCCTCGCCATCGAGACGACCCAATTGCTGATGCTGCTGTTCCTGCACGGCACCCGCTGGGCCGATTCGAACGACCTGATCGCGAACACGCTGGGTGCCTGGCTGGGCTGGGTGGTCCTGCAGCGCATCCTGCGCCATCAGCCCGAACCCGCCGTACGCTCCTAGCCCGCCAAAACGGCCGGCCTCATTCCGTACGCTCGTAGAGCGCCCCGACCTCGGCCGCCATCCGCTCGGCGTCGTACCGGGAACCGGCCGACCTCGCCGCGAGCCGCCCGCCCGACCGCTCGGCCAGGCAGAGCACTTCCGCCCGCAGCCCCCGCGGCAGCGACTCCGGATCGTGCGCGGTCAGCCGGCGCGCGCCGTCGACGACGACCCCCTCCAGCGGCGCGCACGCGGCATACAGAGCGGGCAGCCCCGCCGCGATAGCCTCGAGCACGGCCAACCCGAACGTCTCGCGCCCCGGTGACGCGAAGACGTCCATCGCGCACAACATCTCGCGCGCATGCTGCACCGTCCCCGCGAAGTGCACCCGGTCGGCGATGCCCTCGATGGCCGCGAGCCGTTCCAGCGCGTGCCGGGCCGAGCCGTCCCCGACCAGCAGCAGCACCGCGCCCGGCACCTCACCGACCGCCCGGATCAGCACGTCGAACCGTTGACGGGGTTCGAGCCGCCCGAGCCCGCCGATCACCGGTGTGTCCGGCGCGATGCGCAGCCGGGCCCGGGCCGCGGCCCGCAGGCCGGGGTCGAAGCGGAACTCCGCGGGGTCGAGGCTCTTGGGCACCACGGCCAGCCGCTCGTCGGGCACGCCCCGTCGGCGCAACCGGTCGGCGATCACCGCCGATACCGCGATCGTGACCTGCCCGAGGCGTTCGCCGGCTCGGTGGATGGCGCCCGCCCGCCGGACGTCGTCGAGGTGGTACTCCGTGGCCACGATCCGCGTGACACCGGCCAGCCAGGCCGCGATGCGTCCCTGCATGCTCGCCCGGAACAGGTGGGTGTGCACGACGTCGAAGCGCCCGCGGTGGGCCAGCCGCCGCAGGCGGCGGATCGCGGCCAGGTCGACGTCGTGGGTGCTGACGAGTTGGTGCACGACCGTGCCGTCGGCCCGCATCGCGGCGAGCACCGGCCCGGGCGGGGACAACGTGACCACCTCGCTCGGCTGCGGAAGATGGCGGATCAGCAGTCGCAGCTGGTGTTCGGCGCCGTCGCCGGCCCGGGCGCTGATCACATGCAGCACCCGCGCCATTCTTCCACTCCCGTGGTGTCATTGTCGGCATTACGATTGCGCGCTCTGGAATGGACGTTCGCAGATCTTATCGACCGTCGGACAGTTGCAAATGTCATGCGTAACAAGAGGGGTATTCACGTTCGTGCGTGAATGATCGCGCAGCTCAAAGTGCATGTCATGGCAAACATGAGAACTTCTCACAAGGCGCATGACAATAGGCACTGTATTCACTCCAACGCTCCTGGCACGCTCAATGCCGCAGGCGAATCAAACATATCTCGCCACTTTCCTGATGCCCATTCCCAACCCTGAGGAACTGCCGGGTGTCGCCGCGCAAGGAGGAAAGCATGCAGCTGAGGAGTGCGGCGCCGCCCGGGAGCGCCGACGACGCGGGGGCTCGATGGCCGGGCGTACGGCTGACCCACTCGATCCTGTTCGGCCGTTCGGCCCGGGCCGGTGTCGACGCGCTCGCGCTCGCCCTCGCCCTGCTGATCGCCGCGGTGCTGCGTCACGACGGTGACGTGGCCGAGGTCTCGCTGAGTGGCGTGCTGGTCCTCTCGGCGGTCGGCGCCGTCGTCCACACGCTGGTCGGGCTCCGCCTCGGGCTCTACACCGGGCGATGGGCGTACGGCTGCTTCGAGGAGATCGCGGCGCTGGCCAAGACCGCGGCGATCACCACACCGGTGCTGTTCGTTCTCGACACGCTGCTGGGCCGGCTGGTGCCGCGGTCGGCCATCATCGCGGCCGGGCTCATCGCGCTCGTGCTCGCGGCGGGCGTGCGTTATTCCGTACGGCTGACCCGCGACCAACGGCTGCGGCCGTCGCCGGCCCAGGGCGGGCGCGTGGTCGTGATGGGCGCCGGGGAAGGCGCGACCCAGGTCGTCCGCGCGATGCTGCGCGACCCGGCCAGCCCGTACGTCCCGGTTGCCCTGCTCGACGACGACCCCGGCAAACGCACCCTGCAGATCATGGGCGTGCCGGTGGCCGGCACCCGGCGGGCGCTGGTCGACGTGGTGCGCCGCTTCGAGGCCGACGTCGTGCTCATCGCCATTCCCAGCGCCGGCGCCGACCTGGTGCGCGAGCTGACCGACCTGGCCGAGCTGGCCGACGTCGAGGTCAAGGTCGTGCCGCCGGTGGTCGAGCTGTTCGGCCGCACGGTCAGCGTGGGCGACATCCGCCCGGTCAGCCACGCCGACCTGCTGGGCCGGCGCGAGATCGGCATCGACCTGGCCGCGATCGCCGGCTACCTGACCGGTCGCCGGGTCCTGGTCACCGGGGCGGGCGGGTCGATCGGCTCGGAGCTGTGCCGCCAGCTGAGCCGCTTCGACCCGGCCGCCCTGGTCATGCTGGACCGCGACGAGTCCGGTCTGCACGCCGTCCAGCTCTCGATGGACGGCCGGGGCCTGCTCGACGACCGCAACCTGGTCGTGGCCGACATCCGCGACCAGCAGCGCCTCGACGAGGTCTTCGCCGAGCACCGCCCGCAGGTCGTGTTTCACGCGGCCGCCCTCAAACACCTGCCGCTGCTCGAGATGCACCCGTCCGAGGCCCTGAAAACCAACATCATCGGCACCTACCAGATCCTGCAGACCGCGCTCCGGCACGGCGTCGAGCGGCTGGTCAACATCTCGACCGACAAGGCGGCCGACCCCGGCAGCGTGCTCGGCTACTCCAAGCGCATCACCGAACGGCTCACCGCCGCGGCCGACGAGGCCGGCGAGGGCACATTCTGTTCCGTCCGCTTCGGCAACGTGCTGGGCAGCCGCGGCTCGGTGCTGACCGCGTTCGCCGCGCAGGTCGAGTCGGGCGGCCCGATCACCGTGACCGACCCCGAGGTGTCCCGCTACTTCATGACCGTCCAGGAGGCCGTACGCCTGGTCGTGCAGGCCGGCGCGCTCGACAGTCACGGCGAGGTGCTGGTGCTCGACATGGGCGAGCCGGTGCGCATCGCCGACGTGGCCCGCCGCCTGGCCGCCGCCGCCGAACGGCCCGTCCCGATCGTCTTCACCGGTCTGCGACCCGGCGAGAAGATGCACGAGAGCCTGTTCGGCGCGCACGAACCCGACCGCCGCCCGAACCATCCGCTCATCTCGCAGGTGCCCGTGCCACCGCTCGACGGGGCCGCGCTCTCCCTGCTCATCCCGACGGCGCAACGGCAAGAGCTGATCGCTGTCATGCGCTGGCTCGCCGAGAGCCCGGCGCTGTCCGTCGCCCGTCAGTTCTTGAAAGCCAGCTGAGGAGCCGCAATGCGGGTTGTCATCGTCGGTCAGGGTTACGTCGGATTGCCGCTGGCCGTTCGCGCGGCGCAGGTCGGGCACAGTGTTGTCGGCTTCGACGTCGACGACGAACGGATCAAGCGGCTCACCGCGGGCGAGTCCTACGTGGACGACATCACGTCGCCCGAACTGCGCGAGGTGCTCGAAGCGGGCACCTTCCAGCCCTCGGCCGACCCACGGTCGTGCGCCGGTTTCGACATCGCGGTCATCGCCGTGCCGACGCCGCTGCGCGAGGGCACGCCCGACCTGAAGTACATCGAGGAGTCGGCCCGCACGCTCGCCCGTTACCTGCGCCCCGGCGCGACGGTGGCGCTCGAGTCGACCACCTATCCGGGCACCACCAAGGATCTGGTGGCGCCGCTGCTCGAAGAGGGTTCGGGCCTGATCGCGGGGGCCGACTTCCACCTCGGTTACAGCCCCGAACGCATCGACCCCGGCAACCGCGAATGGTCGCTGGCCACCACGCCCAAGGTGGTGTCGGGCATCAACCCGGCGTCGCTCGAGCGCATCGACGCCTTCTACTCGTCGGTGGTCGACAAGACCGTGCCGGTCTCCGATCCCGCCGTGGCCGAACTGGCCAAGCTGCTCGAGAACACGTTCCGCCACGTGAACATCGCGCTCGTCAACGAACTGGCGGTGTTCGCGCACGACCTCGGCATCGACGTGTGGGAAGCGATCGACGCCGCGTCGTCCAAGCCGTTCGGCTACCTGCGCTTCGTGCCCGGACCCGGGGTCGGCGGCCACTGCCTGCCCATCGACCCGTCCTACCTGTCATGGCGGGTGCAGCGCACGCTCGGGCAGAGCTTCCGCTTCGTCGAGCTGGCCAACGACATCAACAACCACATGCCCGACTACGTCGTACGCCGTCTGGTGGCGGCCCTCAACGAGCGGCGCAAACCGGTCAACGGCTCGACGATCCTGCTGCTCGGCCTCGCGTACAAGAAGAACAGCGGCGACGCCCGCGAGTCCCCGGCCCGCCGGGTCGCGTCCCTGCTGCTCGACATGGGCGCCGACGTCCGCGCGGCTGACCCCCACGTCGTCGAGGACGCGCAAGTCGACCGCCGGGTCGTGCGCGTCTCGCTCACCGCGGAGGAACTCGCCGCGGCCGACGCGGTGGTGCTGCTGGCCGACCACGACCTCTTCGATCTCGACCTGGTCGTCGGCGCCGCCGAATACGTGCTCGACACGCGCCACCGCTTGACCGGGCCCACCGTGGAGTCGCTGTGAAGCCGGTCGCGGCTCGTCCCGCGCGTCCTGGATACCTGTCGTCGCTTGACCGGAATCTCCGTGGAGTCGCTGTGAAGCTTGTCTGGGGCTTTCTGAATCAGCTGGTCGCCGCCGTCGCGCTGATCCTGCTGTCACCGGTGATCCTGGGCGTCGCGCTCTGGATCCGCTTCGCCGACGGGCCCGGCGTGTTGTTCGCGCAGGACCGGGCCGGGTTGCGGGGCCGACCGTTCCGGATGCTCAAGTTCCGCTCGATGGTGCACGATTCTGTCGCATTGAGCGCTTCGCTGGGCATCGACGACCCGTTCGGCCTTGTGGAGAACGACCCGCGCATCACCCGCTGCGGCCGCTTCCTCCGCCGCACCTCGCTCGACGAGCTGCCCCAGCTGCTCAACGTGCTGACCGGCCAGATGCTGCTGGTCGGCCCCCGCCCCGACGTGCTGCCCCAGGTGGCGAACTACTCACCCCTGGACGCCCGCCGCCTCGAGGTGAAGCCCGGCATCACCGGCTGGGCCCAGGTCAACGGCCGCGACGACATCGACTGGCCGCAACGCTTCATCCTCGACCGCTGGTACGTCGACAACTGGTCACCGCTGCTCGACCTGCGCATCATCGCCCGCACATTCACCGACTTACGCCGCGGCGAACCCCCAGTCCACGTCGACACCCTCAACATCGACCGCGCCCGCCCCGACCCCCTGACCGTCCCCACCCCACGCACCCCCGAACGAGCCCAGGACAGTCAGCGTGCAGCCTGACCCAGCCCCTCCCACCCAGAACGAAA
Source organism: Paractinoplanes aksuensis (assembly GCF_024137025.1). GTDB lineage: Bacteria > Actinomycetota > Actinomycetes > Mycobacteriales > Micromonosporaceae > Actinoplanes > Actinoplanes aksuensis. The sequence goes on along the minus strand of NZ_JAMYJR010000048.1, from coordinate 64,396 downwards.
CGAACCAGATCGGGTCGGAGTTTCATTGGGACCCGGCCGTTCTGCTCAATGGCGAGCAGGGCGGCCGCTCGTTCGAGTTCGCGAGTGGGCACCAGTTGTTCGCGACCGGCTGCGGGGCCATGAGCGTGCTGTTGCGGCGGCTGGGGCGTCCCGGTCGGCTGCACGTTCCGTCGTTCTTCTGCATGGGTGTGGCCGAGGCGCTCGGCCAGGACATGCCGCTGTCCTGGTATCGCCACCTGCCCGACGACCGCGGCCCACGCTGGCCAACGCTGCGAGCCGAACCCGGCGACGTCGTGCTGGCGCAGAACCTGTTCGGCCGCGAGGACGGCGCCGCCTGGCGTGACTGGATCGACGCGCACCCGGACGTGACCGTGCTCGAGGACCACTCGCACGATCCCTTCGGCCCGTGGGCTCGGAACAGCACAGCCTCGTACGCCGTGGCCTCGCTCCGGAAGACCCTGCCTGTCCCCGACGGCGCTGTGCTGTGGTCGCCGCGCGGCTTCGAGGTGCCGGCCCCGTCCGGTCCCGTGAACGAGGGCAGCCACCTGAAGCTGACCGCGATGCTGCTCAAGGCCGCCTGGCTCGACGGTCACCCGATCCCGAAAGACCGGTTCCGCGCTCTTCAGCAACGGGGCGAACAGGCTCTCCTCGGTAGTGACGCCGCACCCAGCGCCTTCACCACAGCCGTGCTGCCGCTGCTCGACATCGACGGGATCCGCGCGGCGTGCACCCGCAACGTCCGGGCCGTGGAGACTCTCCTCCGGAATCCGCCGGCAACCGGCGGCGCGGAAACGGCGCCATTCCGGGTGCAGGTCGTTTGCTCTTCCGAGCAGTCACGGGATGCGCTGCTGGCTCACCTGGCGGCGCGCGGGATCTTCGCCCCCGTGCATTGGCGGCAGGACCGCGACGGCTTCTGGAGCGGGGACGGCGAGGCCGCCGACCTCGCCGACCGCATCCTGACCCTGCCGGTCGACCACCGCTGCGGCCCGGCCGAGGTGCACCGGATCGCCGAGGCCGTGTCGACCGCCGCTGGAGCCCATGTGTGAAGATCGGGAGCGGCTACGGAGGGAGCTCTCGATGTCCGACCTGGACGGCAGACCCACGACCGAGAACTCATCGGTCACGTGGCGCTGTTCGGCGTCAAGCCGCGCACCCGCATCGCCACCCTGGCCATCATCCTCGGCGCCCCGCACACGAGCCGCGGCTACGGCACCGACGCGGTCAAGGCAGCCGTCCGCTACGCGTTCGACGAGATGGCCGTGAACAAGGGCGAGCTGCAGGTCTGGTCGTTCAACCCCCGGGCCCAGCGGGCGTACGAGAAGGCCGGCTTCATCCAGGAAGGCCGCCGTCGCGCCGCCACCTTCCACCGCGGCGCCTTCCACGACGAGATCCTGATGGGCATCCTCCGCGACGACTACGAGTGCCTCACCGCCGAAGGCTGAGCTCCAGCGCGAGGCCGGTGGCGCAGAGCAGTTCCTCGCCGTTCAGGGGCCCGACGAGTTGCAGGCTGACCGGCACCGGCCCGTCCGACGGCACCGGCATCGCCAGGGCGGGCACCCCGGCCAGGTTGAACGGTGCGGTCAGCAGGGTGAGCGGGAATCGCGTGAAGTCGCTCAATGGCGGGGGATCGGCCACCAGGGTCGGCAGCGCCAGCACGTCCACCTCGCGCAGCAGGGCGCTCACTTCGGCCTGCCAGGCTGCGCGGTAGGCCAGCGCGTCGCGCAACCGGCGGGGCGTGACGTCCCGTCCGGCGTGCAGCGCGCCGTTGACGAACTCGCCTACGCCGTCCGCGTCCAGCAGTGCGTGGTGGGCCTGCCACAGCTCGCCCAAAATGATCGCGTCGAGCGCCTCGTAGGTGTCGTCCCACCCCGGCAGCCATACCTCACGAACTTCCAGCCCTTTCAACGCCTGGTCGATCGCCTTCTCCACGGCGTCCTCGACGCCCTCGATCCGCAGCCGTCCGACCACCCGGGCCGGGGCCGGCAGCTCGGCCCAGTCCGGGGCGAGCAACCGCATCCCCTCGACCACCCCGGACACGTCCCGAGCGATCGGGCCGACGACGTCCAGGCTCGGCGCCAGGGGCCAGACCCCGCCGAGCGGCACCCGGCCCCAGGTCGTCTTCAGGCCCACGACTCCGCAGCAGGCGGCCGGGATCCGCACCGAACCGCCGGTGTCGGTGCCCAGCCCCAGATCCACCTCGCCGGTGGCCACAGCGACCGCCGACCCGCTCGACGAACCACCAGGGATCAGCGAGGGAGCAAGCGGATTGACCGGCGTGCCGAAGACCGCGTTGTCACCCACCGGGCTGACGCACATCTCAGTCAGCGTGGTCTTGCCGACGATGACTGCCCCGGCCGCCCGCACCCCGGACAGGCACGCGGCGTCGGCCGTCGCCGTTTCGGAACGAGCGCGAACGGGAGCACTTCCGGCTGTAGTGACGACCCCGGCCACGTCGATGGCGTCTTTCACCGCGACCAGCAGTCCCCCAGGTGCGGAAGAGGACAAGCGGGTGATCCAAACGGACATCCGGCGACCATACGTGGTCATTCGCCGCGCGGCGGAACGGCGAGGCTGAGAGGACGTCATTCCATCGGCTTGGGTACCCGCATCTCCGGAAGGGGCTGGTCGGTCTGGGCGACCTGGGTCAGCTTGGCCGTGAGGGGCACCAGCAGCCGGGACATGAGCACTTTGTCGGCCACGCCCCGCACGGCCAGGCCGAAACGGGTCTGCGGGTAGGCGAAGCGTTCGATCCCGGGCGGCAGTTTCTGCACGTCGTCCACGAGCGGCCGCATCCATTTCTCGTAGGCGTCGAGGCCCCCGTCGCCGGCCAGCTGGGCGGCGAGGACGTAGCCGCTGGTGAGGGCCAGCGACGCGCCGCCACCACCCATAGGGGTGACGCACCACGCGGCATCGCCGGCCAGCACGACCCGGCCGCGGTGCCAGGAGTCCATCCGGATCTGGGTCAACCGGTCGAGGTAGACGTCGTCGGAGGTGTCGAACCCGTCCAGGATGCGCGGCGCCTCCCAGCCGGCGTCGCGGTAGCGCTCCCGCACCACGGCCAGTGCGGCGGCGCGGTCGAGCTGGGTCAGATCCTCGCCCCGGGCGTAGGAGAGGATCGCGCGGATCGTGCCCCGGTTGTCGGGTCGCAGGTGGATCTGCCGGCCGCCGACGGCGTTGTGCCAGCGCCACCGGTCGTCGTCCGCCGGCGTCCGGGCGATGGTGCCGAACACCATGGTGATGCCCAGGTCGCGGCGGTTCACCCGGTCACCGAAGACGAGGTCGCGTGTCGTCGACCGCACGCCTTCGGCGATGACCAGCAGGTCGGCGTCGAGCCTGCGCCCGGAGGTCAGGGTGACTACAACGGCGTCGGGTCCGTCCGCCACGTCGTCGATCTGGTCGCCGTAGACGAACTCGACCCCGGCCGGCAGATCGTCGAGGATCGTGCGAGCCAGGTCGCCGCGCAACACCTCCAACTCGGCCGTGGCGGCGTCCGGCCCGTCCGAGGGCAGCTCGACCCGTACGTTGCCCGACCCGTCGACCAGGACCGTGCCGGTCTCGGTGGTGTTCTGGGCCTTGACCGCGTCGAACAACCCCATTCGGGCGAGCACCTCGCGGGCGACGCCGCGGACGTCGACGTTCTGGCCGCCGTCGCGGAAGGACGGTGCGCGTTCCACGACGGTCACCTCCCAACCCGTCCGCCGGAGCCAGTAGGCGGCCGACAGCCCGGCGATGCTGGCCCCCGATATCACGGCACGCGCTGAGTCCATGTGATGCTCCGTTTCTCCGGATCGCCGAGATAGCTTTACAGTGAAGTTACTTCACCCTGAAGGATGATGCACGATGGCAGTGGATCCGCTCACTGACGACTGGTCGCCCGAGCAGACCGCCGCGATGCAGCGGCTCCGCGACTGGGCGGTCAGCTTCGTCGAGCTGAACCAGCACCTGGCGACGTGGATGGGCCTGCCGACGTCCGACGCCAACGCGCTCGGCCACATCGTCTGGGCCGCCGAGGACGGTCATCCGCTGTCGCCGGCCGACCTCTCCCGGCAGATCGGCATGACCTCCGGCGCCACGACTGTGCTGCTCAACCGGCTCGAGACGGCCGGCCACATCCGCCGTACGCGCGACCACGCCGATCGGCGCCGCGTCAGCCTGCACCCGGAGCCGGCGGCCCGGGAGCAGGCCCGGCAGTTCATCGCCGCGGCTGGGGCTGAGATAGCGGAGGTTATGCACACCAGCAGTGCCGAGGAGCTGCGCCACGTCATCGCCTTCGTGTCGCGGCTCACCGCGGCCAGTACGGCGGCCAACAAGCGCCTGCAGCACGGAGCGCCCGCCGGCTCGGGGCGGAGCCGGCGGGCGGTGGGAACCGCCAGGGATCAGCGGTAGGGCGGGAAACGGCCGGTCAGGGATTCGGGGGTGGGGGTGCCGGCCAGCTTCTCGTACGCCCGCGGGTCGGTGATGACCCGCCAGGTGTGGAACGGCTGGCGGCCGGCGGCGAACTGGGACTTGTAGCGGAACAGCGAGTCGGCCGAGCCCCCGACGCCGCCGCCGAGGTGGTAGACCGTGTTGCCGCGGGCGCGGCCCCACGTGCGTACCTCGTGGTAGAGCAGTTTGTCGGCGTAGTGGATGGGTGCTTCGGCGGTGGACTGCAGGTGGGTGTGCATCATGCCGCCGTACTCGAAGAAGAGGTTTCCCCCGAGCACCCGGCCGTCGAGCATGGCCACCGCCAGGTGGGCGTGGTCGCGCAGGACGGTGCGCAACTGGTCGAAGAAGGAGGGACTGAAGAAGTAGAACTCGGACGCGTTCACCCGCTGCATGGTGGCGTGGTAGGTCTCGATCCAGGCCCCGAACAGCGACCAGTCGTCGAAGACGATCTTGACGCCGGCCCGCTTGGCCTTGTTGATCTGGTTGCGGTGGCTGCGGTGGGTCTGCGACCAGAGCTCGTCCAGGCTGAGCGTCAGGTCGATCGACACCGTGTCACCGTGGTTGACCACCGTGCCCGCCGTTTCCAGCGCCGCCGGGAACAGCGGCAGCAGCGGGTGCAGTCGGGTGAAGACCGTCACCACGCCCTGGGTGCAGAGCAGCTCGGTCATCGCGCCCGCGGCGCGCGACCAGAAGGCAGCGTCGTTGCTGCCGACGGGGCCGGGATATCCGTACGGTGAGGTCGCGTCCTGCAGGTCGGTGTCGGGCACCGGCCTGAGCAGGAGGGGAACCAGAAGGACGCGTCCCGCCTCGGAGTATCGGAAAGCCACCGGTGTGCCGCCGGTCAGGCCGGCGTCGAGCCGCACGTACTCGGGAACGTGGTAGATGTCGTGCCGGACCCGGTCGAGTGCCTCCGTCCATGCCGGGTCCTGGGGTGACAGCAGTGCGGCATCGGCCATAGTCAACCTCCCGTGGGTAGGGGCGCCGCCCGGGCGGCCGGCGCGGTCGGGGCGACGCCGGGGCGGCGGCGGGCCCTGGTCCATCGGCGTGCGCTCAGCGCCCAGCGGAGCAGGGCGCGCGGCACCGCATGCTGGGTACCACGGTGCAGCAGGTAACGCCACAGTGGATACTCACCGCGGCGGTCGGAAAGCGCGTACGAGAACCGGGTCGACGGCAGCCCGGCGTAGTCGGGCATTCGCTCGAACCATTCGCTGCTGGCCAGCGCCGCCCGTTGCAGCGGGGCCAGCGCGGCCCGGCGGCGGTGCTCGTACTTCTCGAGCGCGGGGGCCAGCGCGCCCCCGGCGGCGAGCGCGTCGGCCAGGGCCATCGCGTCCTGCATGGCCAGTTTGGTGCCCGAGCCGATGGCGAAGTGGGTGGTGTGGGCGGCGTCGCCCATCAGCACCACGTTGCCGTTGTCCCAGCGCTCGTTGGTGACCCGGCGGAAGTTCATCCAGCCGGTGCCGCCGGACTCGGCCCGGTGGTCGACCAGCCGCTGCCCGTCCAGGTGGGCGGCGAAGATCGACTCGAGGCGGGCGCAGCCGGCGGCGGCGTCGAGCCGGTCGAGCCCGAGGCCGGACCAGGTCGCCGGGGTGCACTCGACGATGAACGTGCTGGTCGCATCGTCGAACGGGTAGGCGTGGAACCAGATCCAGCCGGCCGGGGTGCGCTCGAAGCCGAACGTGAAGGTACGAAAGACGTGCGGCGTGCCCAGCCAGATGTATTTATTTCCACCCATGACCACAGAGGTGCCGAAATGTTTGGAATCCAAAGCCCGCAAGGTACTCCCGGCGCCATCGGCCGCCACGATCAAGTCCGACGAAGGAATGTCCGAAATGTCACAAGACCACCGCACGTCCACGCCCAGCGAGACAGCCCGCGCCTCCAAGATCGACAGCAGCTTGTGCCGTCCCAAGCTGAAACCGTAACCCGCCAGGTGGGTCACGGATTTGCCGGTAGCCCGCACCTCGTACTCGTCCCACTGACAGGCCGCATCTGAGATCTGCCGCGCACTCACCGGATCGTACGAGAAGAGATCGTCGAGCAGGTCGTCCCAGAACACCACCCCCCACCCGTACGTGACCCCGCGCGGATTGCGTTCGAGCACGGTGACCTCGTGCGCGGGGCCGGCCAGCTTCGCCAGCACCGCGAAGTACAGCCCGGCGGGCCCGCCGCCGACACAAGTGATCCGCATGGCGTTGCTCCTAACGGTAGGGCGGGAAGGTGCCGGACTCGTCGGGTTGACGGCCGGTGGCGGAGACCAGGTCCTCGTACGCCATCCGGTCGCTCACCACGCGCCAGGTGTGGAACGGATGCCGCCGCGGCGAGAAGCCGGCCTTGTACGAGAACAGCGAGTCCTGCTCGCCCCCCTTGCCTCCGCCGAGGTGGAAGACGGTGTCGCCGCGTGCCTTGCACCAGCGCCGCACCTCGTCGTAGAGCAGCTCGTCGGCGTACCGCTTGGGCGCCCGCCGGGTCGACGAGACGTACCCGGTGGCGATGCCGTGGTGTTCGAAGAATGTGTTGCCCCCGACCACTTCGCCGTCCTCGAGCGCGACGGCCAGGTGCATGCGGTCGCCCATCACGTCGTGCACGGCGGCCAGGTGTTCGCGGCTGAAGAAGTAGTAGTCGCTGGCCCCGACCCGCCGCATGTTGTCGTGGTAGACCTCGACCCACTCGTCGAGCCGGTCCCAGTCGTCGAACACGACCTCGGTGCCGGCCCGCCGGGCCCGGTTGATGTGGTTGCGGTGGTCGCTGCGCGTCTGTTTCCACATGTCGTCGAGGCTGATCGTCAGGTCCATCGAGACGGTCTCGCCGTGGTGCACCATCGTGCCGAACCGGCCGAGCAGCGACAGCGGCGCGGGCAGCAGCGGGTGCATGCGGATGAACGCGGTGACGATGCCCTCGTCCCGCAGCGTCTCGAGCATGGCCGCGCAGGCGCGTTCCCAGAAGTCGCGGTCGCCCGGCATGGCATCGCTGATGGGCCCCGGATAGCCGTACGGGGAAAGGGCGTCTCTCAGCCCCGTGCCGGGGATCTCGCGCAGGATGAGGGGCAGGAGCAGTTGGCGGTTGCCGTCGGAATACCAGAAGGCGGCCGGCGTGCCGGAGCACAGCGCCGCGTCCAGCGTCACGTAACCGGGCAGATGATAGGTGTCGTGCCGGGCGCGGTGCAGGGCCTCCTTCCATTCCCGGGCCGCCGGTCCCACGAGCGCTGCGGTCATTTCCTGGCTCCTAACAAGCGGGCATTGAGCGCCATGTTGGCGGCGAACTGGTCGTTGACGACGCGGTGGCTCTCCAGCCGCTGCTGGACGCCGGGGCTCGAGCGGCCGAGCTTGACGAAGCCGTCCGAGAACCAGCCGTTGTCGGCGCCGCTGCCGTCCACATAGGCCTTGTAGGTGGTGCCGCCCGGCCACACGACCCGGGTCAGCAGGCTCGAGAAGGCCGCCAGGTCGGCCTGGGTCCAGGTGGTGCCGCGGTCGCGGGCCTCCACCACGTACGCCATGACGCCGTTGCCATGGCTGACGTCCTGGCCCGGCCGCTCCGCCGAGCCCCACCGGTCACTCCAGAAGTACGCAGTCGGCTCGACCGGGTGACGGCGCATCTGCTGGCGCAGTCCTCCGCTCTGCCCCGGCACGTGCTGGTCGACGTCGGCCACGACGCTCAGATAGCGCTGCTTGCGGCCGGCGTCCGCGGTGACCCGCGACAGGTTGAGCGCGATGAGCGCCCAGTGCGCGGTCATGTGAGTGCGTTCCCGATAGATCGTGTCGTCGGAGCCGCGCGAGTACCACTTCTCGAAGATGTGCTTCTCGGCGAACGACACCAGGCGGTCGTAGCGGGCCCGGTAGGCCGGATCGCCGTACACGGCCGCGTTCTCGCGCATCGCGACGAGCAGGCCCGTCCCGTACCGCCAGAAGTAGCTCTCGTACAGCGGCACCTCGTCGCCGTCCTCCTGGGCCGACGTCCAGCCCAGGTAGCCGCCGCGCATCGAGCGCGCCGAGCCCACCACGTTCTCGACGAATTGCAGCGACCGGTCGAGGTAACGCCGTTCGCCGGTGGCCCGGAACATCGCCACCGAAGCATCCACGGTGTACGACACCTCGTAGTGATCCCAGCTGTCGGCCGACCGGCTCAGCGGCAGCCCGACCCGGGCCGTGTAGTCCCAGCCGCGCAGATACACGCCGGCCCAGTGACTGACCGACTTCAGCTCGGCCGCCGTCACCTTGGTGTCGGGTTCAGCCGGCAGCGGACTGAGGGCCGCGGTCGAGTCCTCCTTCGGTGTGGTGCAGGCGGCGACCGATCCGAGCGCCGCCACCAGCAGCGCCCGCCTCGTCACACTCATGCCGGCACCTCCTCGAGCACCCGGGCCGGCACGGTGGCCGCGGCCGCCGCCATCGCCATGAAGATCCAGGCCAGCCGCGAGTCGTAGTAGTCGCCGGAGAACAGGCTGCTCAGCCCCACGAAGACGGCAGCCGCCACGGCCAGCCCGGTCAACTGCGGCCGATGGCCACCCCCGCGTACGGTCGTCGCCCACAACAACACGGCCGCGCTCAGCAGCCCGATGCCGATCAGGCCGCCCTCGGCCGCCACCCCGAGCACGTAGTTGTGCGGGTACTCGACGAACTGGTTCACGCCGACCAGCCCGTAGAAGCCGTCGAGCCCGGCCCCCGCCAGCGGATGGTCGACTGCGAGCTGCCAGGCCGCGGCCCAGATGTCGGTGCGGTCGGAGAGGTAGCGGTCCTGCACGGTCTGCTCGACGAAGCGCTCCTGGAACAGGTTGGTGAACGCGGGCGGCGCGAACGCCCAGATCGCGATGACCGCGACGGTGACGAAGGCGAGCGCGCCCGCGACGGCCCCCGGGTGCAGCTTGCGCCGGATCTTGAACAGCGCGAAGGCGCCCACGGCGGCCCCGGCGAGCAGGCCGGCCCGCGACCCGGAGAGCACGGCGGCCAGGCCGAACAGCGGAGTCGCCAGCAGCGGCCACAGGCGGCGGATGAACAGGGCCAGCGCCACCGCGCTGATGATGCCGAGCACCTCGATGCGGACGAAGACGTTGGGTCCGCCGCCGAACGCCGAGTACCGGCCCTGCTCGCCCGGCCCGTTGATGAACAGCGCGGCCAGCGCGAAGACGATCGCGGCCACGTAGAACAGCAGGAACGCCGTACGCACGACCGCGTCGGGATCACCCAGGGCGTAGAGATAGAAAGCGACGACCAGGGCGCCCATCAGCACGAGGTCGAGCGTCTGCGGCCCGACCCGCGAGGCCGCCGGCGCCCACAGCCCCGACGCGATCTGGAACAGGAAGAACAGCATCGTGGCGACGAGCCAGCCCTCGCGTCTTTCCGCGGTTTCGCGGCGAGGGCGGCGGGCGATGTCCACCACGAGCACGGCCAGCGCGATCAGCAGGCCCACCACGCGCAGGTCGACCCAGGCCAGGTCGGTGTAGCCGGCCCGGTCGAGCGTGTACCGCCCGCCGATCGCGACCAGGATCAGGATCAGGCCGGGCGCCAGGAAGACCCGCGGGGTGCGCAGCCAGGTCATGGCCGGTCACCCGTCACCCGGTTGGCCACGAGCGCGAACAGCAGGCACGAGCCGTAGCCGATGAGCGAACCGTAGGCGGCGCCCAGGATGCCGAAGGGCGGGATGAGCGAGAGGTACGCGACGAAGCTGACCACGAAGCCGGTGATCTCGGCCGCCGAGACCAGACTGCCGTGGCCCTTGGCGATGAGCAGGCCCAGCACGACCCGCGAGAGCGCGTAGAGCCCGGCCGCGGCGACCAGCGGCACCACGACCGCCTTGGCCGCGGCGTAGTCCTGACCGAACACCGGCACGATCAGCAGATAGAGCGCACCCGCGGCGATCGGGGCCACGACCAGGCAGTACAGGCCGACCGCGAGCAGGATCGGGCGGGTCGGCAGGCCACCGTTCTGATGAGCCTGACGCCACTTGCCGAGCCGCGAGTCGGCGTAGGCCCGGATCGGCCAGGCCAGCAGCTCGGTCATCGTGGCCACGGCGGCATAGAGGCCGAGGGCCGACGTCGAGGCCAGCGCGGGCAGGGCCAGGCGGTCGGTCCGCAGCATCGCCATGTTCGAGATGGCGGCCGGGAAAAGGGCCAGACCTTCCCGGCGTACGAGGCGGTTGCGGTCGGGGAGGCCGGGCCCGTCGGGCGCCGGGCGACGCAGCCAGACGACGACGTAGACGGCCGTCGGCAGCAGGCCGGCGATCAGGTAGGCGACGATCCACAGCGCCGGGGTCGTCGTGTCGGCCAGGTAGAGCACGACCAGCAGGCCGAGCAGCAGCAGCGCCTCGGCGACCCGGGCGATCAGGAAGTCGCCGACCCGCCCGGCCGCGATCGCGATCGACCGGGTCGCCAGCCCGGCCACCTCGACCAGCGTGTAGAGCGTGATCAGCCCGATGACCAGCAGCCCCGGGTTGTACCGGGCGGGCGCGAGGATCTCGTAGCCGATGGCCAGGGCGACCCCGGCCGTACAAGGAATGATCAAGAGCTTGGCGTACGCCTTGACGGCCGCGGCCGGGCGGATCTCGTGATAGCCGGCGACGAAGCTGCGTTCGGTGCCCAGCAGCATGAACTGCGTGGACAGATAGACCACCTGCAGCATGAGCGCGACCTCGCCGCGGTGCGCGGGGGCGAGGGCCCGGACCATCAGGATGTTGGCCACGAAGGCCACGCCCCCGGTCAGCAGCTGCGAGGCGAAGAGCTGCACGTACGACTCGCGCAGCTGCCCACCGAGCCAGGCGACCGGGCCGGGACGCCGCTCGGCGACGACCTCGGTGGCCGGGCGCTCGGCCTGGAGCTCACTCATCCTCGTCCTGCTTATCGAGCTTCTCGGTCGCGTCCTCGTCCTTCGCCGGCTTGTCCGGCTTCGCTGTCACGCGGGCCTCTCCCTGGAGGACGTCGCTGCCGTTGACCGGCTTGATCCTCTGGGTGGTGACCCCGTCCGCGGGGACGAAGGCGATCCGCTGCGTGGTCGTGCTGTCGTCCGCAGGCCGGGGCTTGAAGTCGTCCGCTACCGGCTTGCGATGCTTGACCATCGCCCGGCCGCTGACCGGATTGGCCGGGGGCGACGGCGCCTCGTCGGGTTCCTCGCGCCGGCCGAGCAGGGTGGTGACCAGGCTGTCGTTGTCGAGCGGGGCGGGCCGGGGCGGCTGCGGCGGGGCCGGCTCGTCGGGCAGCCGGCGGGGCAGCGCGTTGAGGACGGCCGCGACGAGCCGCGTGCCGATCCGCTCCAGCAGGTCGGTTGAGCGTTGCACGTCGGCTGTCCGGGTCCGGTTGGCCCGCACCACCAGCAGCGCGCCGTCGGTCACCTTGCCCAATACGGCGGCGTCGGCCACCCCGTGCAGCGGCGGCGCGTCGACCAGCACGACGTCAAAACGTGCGGTCAATTCGCTCATGGTCGCGGCCAGCGTGGGCGAAGCGAGCACCTGACCTGGGTCGAACCGTTTCTCGCCGGGTGGGAGCACGGTCAGCCGCCCGTCCAGCGGGTCGCGTAGCACGTCGCTGACCCGGGCTTGCCCGGTCAGCACGTCGGCCAGCCCGGGACCGCCGTCCATGGCCAGGTAGCGGCCCACTCCCGGTGAGCGCAGGTTGGCGTCGACGAGCAGCACCCGGGCGCCGGTCTCGGCGATCGCGATGGCCAGCCCGCAGGCGACCGCGGTCGTGCCCTCCTTGGGGTTGGCCGCGGTGAGCATCAGGGCCGTACCGCGGGCGTTGCCCGTCCGCGGAATTTCGGGCAGCAGGCTGCGGACCCGGCGGAACGCCTCGGCCAGCGCCGAGTCGGCCTGTCCCGACCGCGCCCAGCGGCCGTTCAGCGAGATGACGCCCACCGTGCCGATCCCTAGCCGGCGCAGGTCGTCCTCCTCGCCGACCGTCTTGCGGGTCGCCTCCCGGACAGCTACCGCGACCGCGCCCAGCAACAGCCCGAGCACGCTGGAGAAGCCCACGTCCCGTACGAGCGTGCCCGGTTCCTGGACCGTCACCGCCTCTTGAGCGACGGTGATCTGCGGGGGTGGCCCGTCGCCCGCGGCGGCCGGCGGGTCGAGCTTCTTGGCCAGCGCGACCAGGGCCGACGTGGCGTTCGTGACCATCGCCCGGCTGCGCTCGGACGACGGATCCTTGGCCGTGACGACCAGCAGGTCGGTGCCCGCCTGAACCTCGGCCGACAGGCTCTCGCGGACCTGGTCGGCGGCGGCCGGCTCACCCAGCTTGGCCGCCACGTTCTGCGCCACCCGGGGGCCGGTGAGCAGCGCGATGTACGAGTTGAGCCGGCTCGCTTTGGCGTCCGGGTCGCCCGATCCGGTGGTGACGAACAGGATCATCGAGGACCGGTACGCCGGCTCGCGGGTCAGCGACAGGCCGGCCGCCGCCCCCGCGACCAGCAGCACCGGCACGAGGAGCCAGAGCCATCGGCGCCGGGCCGCCCGGACGTATTCGCGCAGTTCCACGCTCAACTCCTGCTCTCGACGCCGGCAGTGGCGGTGGTCTCGGCGGCGGGCCGGTCGCTTCTGGCGCCGCCGTTGTTCGCGCTTTTCGTGGCGGTGGCGCGTTTGTTCGTGGCCGCTGCGCGGTCGAGGACCTCGGCGAACCGGTCGAACAGGAGGTCGCGGGAGAACTGCTCGACGGCGAGGGTGTGGGCGGCGACGCGGGCCCGGGCCAGCCAGGACTCGTCCCGGCAGTGCTTGACGAACAGCTCGGCCGCGGCGTCGGTGTCGGTCGGGTCGAGCACCAGCCCGGCGCCGGTCCGGTCGAGCAGGTCGGCCTGCCAGCCGCCGTAGTTGATGGCGATGGGCCGGCTCGCGGCGAGAGCGTCGAAGAACTTGTTGGCCGAGTTGTCCCACAGCGCGCGGATCGGGCGCACGAAACTGGTCGACATGGTCGCCGCGCCCAGAATCACCGGCAGCTCGGCCTTCGGCACCTTCTCCCACATGCGTACGGTGTCGTCGAGCACTCCGAGTTCGGCCGCGAGCTGTTTCGTCGGCTCCCACTCCTTGCCGTGCCCCACGATGAGCACCCGGATGTCGGGGTCGAGCTCGCGCATCCGCCGAGCCGCCCGCACGAGATATTCGACGCCGTTGACCGCCCCGAGCGCTCCCGTGTAGACGATCAACGGCCGGTCACCCAGCCACTCGTGCTTGTCCCGGAACGCCTGCACAGCCTCGGGCGCCACCTCGAACATCGCCATGTCGGCCGCGTTCGGGATTACTGTCGTCCGCGTCGACGGCCGGCGGGCGACCACCCCGGCCGCCATGCCGGGGGAGAGGGCCACGACCTCTTTCGCGTTGCGGTAGGCGAAGTTGGCCAGTGCCCCGGCCGCGCCCCGCAGCACCGGGTTGCGCAGCGCGCCCATCTTGATCGGCACCTCGGGCCACAGATCGCGCACCTCGAACACGAACGGCACCCGGCGCACCTTGGCCGCGAGCACGCCCGGGACGGCCACGGTCAGCGGCGTGCTCGTGGCGAAGACCAGGTCGGCCTTCAGCGAGGCCGCCTTCGTCGTCGCCACGACCATGAACTGGGCGAACGCGCGGATCCGGCGCGCGTACGACATCGAGTTGTTGTAGGGGATCGAGAACCAGTGCACGCGTACGCCGTCGTCGACTGTCTGCCGCCAGCCGAGCTTGCCGTGGCTGCCGGTGATGTCGGTCGTGATGACGTCGACCGTGTGTCCCCGCTCGACCAGGCGCCGGGCCTGCTCGTACGACCGGATCCCGCCCGCCATGCCCGGGTTGCAGTAGTACTGGTGGATGTAGACGATGTGCATGCCGTGGCTACCCCTTCGTCCCGGCGACCGCGCGCACGGCGGCCACGACGCGTTCCCGGTCGTGCTCGGTCAGCGCGGATCCGCTGGGCAGGCACAGCCCGCGCTCGAAAAGGCCGGCGCACACGTCGCCCCCGCGCATCACGCAGTCGCGGAAGACCGGCTGCAGATGCATCGGCTTCCAGGTCGGCCGGGCCTCGATCTCGTCGGCGGCCAGCCGTGCGAGCACCTGGTCGCGGCTCGCGCCGAACCGCTCGGCGTCGATCAGCAGACAGGTCAGCCACCCGTTGGCCGTGCCGTAGCCGGCGATCGGCATGAAGGTCACGCCGGGCAGGTCGCCCAGCGCCGCCCGGTAGTAACGGCCGGTCTCGCGGCGCGCGGCGATCATCGAGTCGAGCCGCTGCAGCTGACCCCGGCCGACCGCGGCCAGCAGGTTGCTGAGGCGGTAGTTGTAGCCGACCGCGCGGTGCTCGTAGTGCGGGAACGGCTCGCGGGCCTGCGTCGCCAGGTGCCGGGCCTTGCGGGCCACGCTGTCGTCGCCGGTGACGAGCATGCCGCCGCCCCCGGTGGTGATGATCTTGTTGCCGTTGAACGACAGGACGCCGGCCAGCCCGAACGACCCGGCCGGCTGTCCGCGATACGTGGCTCCGAGCGCCTCGGCCGCGTCCTCGATGAGCGCGACCCCGTAGCGGTCGCACGCGTCGACCAGCGGCTCGTAGTCGGCGCACTGCCCGTACATGTCGACCGCGATGACCGCGCGCGGCGGCCGGCCCTTGGCGCAGCGCCGCCTGAGCTCCTCGGTGACCAGAGCCGGGTCGACGTTCCAGCTCTCGGTGGTGCTGTCGAGGAAGACCGGCCGCGCGCCCAGATACATCACGGCGTTGGCAGTGGCAGCAAAGGTGAACGACGGCACGAGCACGGTGTCGCCCTGCCGCACCCCGGCCGCGACCAGGGCCAGGTGCAGGGCGGCCGTGCCGCTGCTGAGGGCGACCGCGTGGCGGACGCCGACGATCTCGGCCACCTGCTGCTCGAACGCGTCGAGGTCGGGGCCGACGGGCGCCACCCAGTTCGAGTCGAACGCCTCGAGCAGCAGCTTGCGCTCGAGCTCGCCGACGTCCGGTGGCGACAGCCAGATGCGGGTCTCAGTCATGAACGCGCGTCCTTACCGCCCACAACGGCCACGCCGGGTGCAGGCCCTGCCGGTTGATGGCCATCGGGTGGTCGCCGGGCTGCATCGCCGGGCGCAGGGTGCTGGCGAAGCTGCGGTAGCCGGCGGCCCGGGCGATCGCGACGTCGCGCTCGCCGTAGTCGACGGCCGGATGCCCGTACGGGGCCGCGAAGTCCCGCACGTCGAGGCCGAGCTCGGCCTCGAGCCGGTTCCTGGAGTCGACCAGTTCGCGCATCGCCTCGTCGTCGTCCTGGTCGGCCAGCCGCTGATGGGTCACCGTGTGCGAGCCGAAGTCGAAGCCGGCCGCGGCCATCGCCCGGCAGTCGTCCCAGGTGAGGTTGCCGGGTCGCCCGATCAGGTCGGTGGTCACGAAGAACATCGCGGGCACGCCCAGCTCGCGCAGCACCGGCCCGACCACGTCGCGCCAGCTCGCGTGCCCGTCGTCGAAGGACAGGCAGAACACCGGACCGGGCAACGATTGCCGCCCGGCCAGGATGTCGAGCGCGTCGGCCCAGGACACCAGCTGCCCGTGCCGGCGGAAGGTCAGCAGGTGGCGGCGCAGGTCGGCGGCGTACTCGGGAAGCACGTCGTGATAGAAGGGGAAGAACAACCCCGGCGCGCTCGGCAAACGGCGGAAAGCGCCGGCCGGGGCCAGGATCCGGCCCTGGACGCGAGGGCGGGCGCGGAGCCGGCTGCGCAGCTCCAGCTCGTTCAGGCGCTTCCTGATCAGAGTCGGGGACGGCATGGGCACCCTCCGGGTCGCGGTCGGCCTATCGACACTGACAAAGCGGGGGCGGGTGACATCAGTAGCAATTGTCATCGGGTACGTGAAACATCTTCACATCGAATTCCGGGCCCTTGCGGAATGCGTTCCGGGCGGCGCATCATCGCCTTTCCGGTGCCCGGTTCGTGAGGGGATGGCGCATGCTGCGACTGCACCGGGTGGAGCCGACGGCCGACCTCTGGGCCGAGCGCGCCACCTTCGACGACCGCCTGATCTTCCACACCGAGCCCTGGCTGCGCTTCGTGGCCGAGGCCCAGCACGCCGAGCCCGTCCTGGCCCGGGTGGCCGACGGCGACCGCACCGTCGGCCACTTCACGGGCCTGGTCACCAGGCGCTTCGGCCTGCGGATACTCGGCAGTCCCATGGCCGGCTGGACCACGTCGTACGTCGGTTTCCTGCTCGAGCCCGGGGTGTCGCGCCGGGCCGCGCTGGAGGCGCTGATGCCGTTCGCCTTCAAGGAACTGGGCTGCGCCCACCTCGAGATCCGGGACCGCGCCCTCACTCCCGCCGACCTGGGCGGCCTGGGCCTGCGCTGGTCCGACGCGCCCACCGCGGTGATCGACCTGACCCCGCCCGAGGACCAGCTGTTCGGCGCGATGGCGAGCGCCTGTCGTCGCAATATCCGTAAAGCCACGAAGAGCGGAGTGACCATCGAGGAGGTTGTCGCCGATCCGACATTCGCCGACGATTTCTACGATCAGTTACGCGACGTTTTCGCCAAACAGAACCTGGTCCCCACCTATTCGATCGAGCGGGTCCGCACGCTCGTCCGCCACATCGAACCGGCGGGTCAGTTGCTGCTGCTGCGGGCCCGGGACTCTGAGGGCCGCTGCATAGCCACCGCCGTCCTGCCGTGGTATCACCGCACAATGTACTTCTGGGGCGGCGCCAGCTATCGCGACCACCAGCACCTGCGCCCCAACGAGGCCCTCATCTGGCACGCGATGCGCTGGGCCCGGGCCCGCGGCGTCACCGAGTTCGACTTCGTCGGCGGCAACGCGTACAAGTCCAAATACGGAACCACCGAGGTCCCCGTGCCGTGGGCCCGGCGCTCCCGATCCCCGCTGGTGGCCACCCTGCGCGACGCGGCCAAGCAGGGCTTCACCCTCAAGCAGAAAGCAGCGGCCCGCCTGTCCGGCGTCAAGGCGTAGCATCCATTTATGTCTGTCAATATTTTGAGGGTTCTGGCAGCGCTGCTGACGACGGTGGCAGTCGGCCTGCCGGCCCTCCCGGCGGCCGCCGCCGCGCCGACGGTGACAGCCATGTCCACCACAGTGCTGACCACCAGCGGCCGCACCGCGCTGACGTACACCGGCTACATGAACGGCGAATCCTTCCAACAGGACGGCATCACCACGTTCAACGGCCGGCAGTATTCGGCCTTCTGGGACGAGGCCGGATACGTCAACGTCTCCCGCCGCCAACTGCCCTCCGGCGCCTGGGCAAATGTGCGCCTGACCGACTACCGCACGACCTCCACGGACTCGCACAACACGATCAGCATCGGCATCGCGCCCGCGGACGGAACCATTCACCTGGCCTTCGACACTCATTCGTCGCAGTTCCGCTACCGCAAATCAGCAGCCGGACTCGCCACCTCACCGACGTGGACAGCCGCCGGTTTCGGCGCCGTGCAGAGCAGCCTGACGAACACGAGCATGGCCGTGGTCACGTACCCGCAGTTCTTCGCCCACCCCGACGGCACACTGCAACTGGCCATCCGTACGGGCGTAAGCGGCACCGGCGACGAAGTGCTCTACGAATATCGAGCCGCCACCTGGACCTACATAGGCGAATTCATCGACGGCACCACGTACAACAACAACGCCTATTTGTTCGGCATCGAATACGACAGCAACTCGCTCTTGCACGCCACCTGGACCGTGCGGGAAACCTCGGACGCCAGCACCAACCACGACCTCTACTACGCCTACAGCCGCGACAAGGGCCGCACCTGGCGCAACAACGCCGGCACGGTGGTCGCCACCACCGGCAGCACCCCGCTGCCCTCGAACTCGGCCGGCCTGAAGGTGTGGACCATCGCCCGGAACCGCGGCCTGATGAACCAGGAGTCCCAGGTGGTCGACGCGGCCGGCAACGTGCACGTCCTGGCCTCCCACCTACCGGCCAACGCCCCCAGCAACACGAACTTCACCGCGGCTCGCGAAACCGCCGTCCTGGTCCACTACCGGCGCGACAAGGCCACCAAGGCCTGGCACCAGACCTATACGCCTTTCCTGGAGCGCTCCTCCCGCGGCGACATAGCCGTGGACGCAGCCGACAACCTCTACGTGGCCAGCGGCGACTCAGCGACAAGGAAACTCCACATAGAAACCGCCTCCCGCGCCTCCAACTGGACCGACTGGACAATCCGCTACACGTCCCCCGCCATCTACTACTCAGACCCCCTGATCGACCACCAACGCCTACGCACCCAAAGCGTCCTGAGCATCTTCACCCCCCGCTACGGCGGCAGCCAGATAGACGTACAAGACTGGTCAGCCACCGGCTGACCCGCTCTCGAACAGGCCTCGCTACCGGTTCGGCCGAACACGCGTCAGCCGGCAGCGATCGGCGGTTGCCGACAGAGGGTGCAGCGGTTGCCGACGGAGGAGGGAACGGCGGCGTGATGGCGGCGCTTGAGCATTTGAGCGCCTGGGCGCCTGCATCCTGTTTGGTCTGCTGGAGTGCGCCCGCAGTGGATGGACTTCGACCGGACGATCAATCCCTTCGATCGCGCATTGCTTGGTCCGGGCCGGCCGAGGGCGAGCTGTGGGTTGCCTCAGAACGGGGCGAGGGGACGCAGCTTGAAGATCAGAATTCCCAGGTGCTTGTTCATCCACGCCTGCTTGTGCGGGTAGCGCCGCGCGGCTTCGGGCGTGAGCTGAGGCTCGCTGGCGCTCTCGATCCACAGCCCGGCCGCGCTGAACACGTTGAGCAGGTCGGACATCGTGTAGGTGCGCTTAGTCAGCTTGATGTTCTCGTTCCAGCCGGCGCGATAGGTGTAGTCAGCTCGATGAAAGTACTCTTCGCCCAGCGTGGTCCCGTGCTGCTCGGCCCGCTCCACGGCGTAGCGGATGGGCTGAGTCCTCGTAAGCAGAATGAACCCGTCCGGCTTCAACATCGCTTGCGCGGATCGCAGGGTACGCACCGGATCCACGGCATAGCCGAACGACTGCAAGAACAAGATCCGGTCGAACGTGCGCCCACTCAACTCCGGCAACGCCCCCGGATCGAGCAGGTCCCCCCGAATCAGCTCGACACCGACCGGCGGAGAACTGATGAAGTTCCCCGCGATGTCCACACCAGCGGACGCGACCGCGCCATCACGAGCGAGCTCAGCCAACTTGCCACCGGTGCCACAGCCCAGGTCAAGAATCGAACGCCCACTGACATCTCCGAGCATGTCCCGCTCCGCCGGCCACTCAACCAGCCGGTCCAAAGAGTCCTCCCGCGCCCGCCCCCGCTCGTAGTCAGCAGCAAGCTCCACCCAAGCCTGACTGGATTCCCGAACGCCGTCCCCGCCCGCCTCCGCAGCCGCCCAACGATCAAGTCCCGTCATCCCGCGAGCCTAACTGCCCCCACTCGCACCCAAACCAGGGCTCGTAGCGGCAGGGCTCGTAGCGGCAGGGCTCGTAGCGGCAGGGCTCGTAGCGCCAAACAAGCCGAGGGCTGGGCCCCCACAGAGGACCGGGCCGTTGTCGAGGTATGGGCGGCACTGTCTGCCGGCGAGGGTTGGGCCACTAGGTGCGGCAGCCCGGCGGGGCGGCGGCGGGGCAGCCTGGCGGTGTCAGGGTTGGGCCGCTGGGCGGGTGGGAGCTGGGCCGTCGGGTGGGGCGAAGGTTTGGGTTTCCTGACGGGGCAGGGCGGGGCCGCCCGGCCGAGCGAGAGTGGGCCGCTGGGCGGGCCGTGTCGGGCAGTGATGGCAGCCGCTGGGCCGGGCGAGGCGGGCTGTTGGACGGGCCATGTCGTGGGGTGAGGCTGAATCGCTGGGCGGGCCGTCTTGCGGAGGTGAGGCAGGCCGCTGGGCGGAGGGGCGCTTGGCGGAGTGAGGGCTGAGCCGGCTAGCGAGGCGAGGTTTCGGGCGACTGGTGGAGCGAGGGTTGGGTCGCTGGGCGGGGCGGAGGTCGGGTCTCCTGGCGGACCGCCTGCAAGGCGAGGGCGAGGCAGTCGACGGAACGAGGGCGTGGGGCAGTCGACGGGATCGAGGCTGGGCTGCTGGGCGGGATCGAGGCTGGGCTGCTGGGCGGGATCAGGGCTGGGCTGCTGGGCGGGATCAGGGCTGGGCTGCTGGGCGGGGTGAGGGCTGGCCGGCAAGGCGAGGGCGGAGCCGCCGACGTAGCGAGGGTTCATCCGCTGGGCGGGATGAGGTCCGCAAAACCGCCGGGGGAGGTGAAGGTTCTGCCGTCTGGCGAGGCAGAGGTTGGCGCCGCCAGGCGCGAGTGAAGGTCGCCGGCGCCCTGGGGAGCGCACGCGACCCACGCGGGCGTGCCGAAGAGCGCTACCCAACTCCGGCGCAGAAGTGATCAGCCAACCAGCGGCCCCTCCCTCTCGAGGCCTGATAGCGCCGGACCGATACACCCGATCCGACCGCAACCGGCACGGTGCGAACGCGCGCCCCACCACGAAGCTCGGCCTGAGTGACAGACCGTCTCGGCTTCGCCCCCACCGCGGCAGCCAGACCCCGAACCCGCACGGATTCCCCCAGCCCAGCCGACCACCCAGAGAAGCGCCGACCACCACGAAACCGCAAGGTGAACCCCACGCAAGGGCGGGGCCGACGGTGACCATGCAGGGCATAGCTGCTTTTCAGCCCAGCATGGTCACCGTCGGCCCCGCCCGTCCCAGCGCAAGAGAGCCGAGCGGCCCCGTCCCAGCGCGAGGGAGCCGAGCGGCCCCGTCCCAGCGCGAGGGAGCCGAGCGGCCCCGTCCCAGCGCGAGGGAGCTGAGCAACGCCCCGTCCCAGCGTGACAGTGCTGAGCGGCGGCGTCGTGCAGCGCGACGGCAAGCCCGGTGCGGCGAGCAGGCGCGGGGAAGACAGGGCCGCAGCAGGTTTCGCAGATCGTGCAAGAACTTGCAGGAAGTTCCTTCAGGCGGCAGGGGTGGCGATCGGCCGGTCCTGGTGGCGGGGGGCCTTAGCAGTCGAATCCCGGACAACCAGCTCAGGCCGGAACAGATACTCCGAGTGTGGCGCCCCGTGCCCGTTGATCTCGTCCATCAGCGACCGCACCGCCGCCACCGCCATCGCCGTGACCGGCTGGCGCAGGGTGGTCAGTGGCGGATCAGTGAAGGCGATCAACGGTGAATCGTCGAACCCGATCACCGAGACGTCGCCCGGGACCGACAATCCGCGCCGCCGGGCCGCTCGGATGGCGCCCAACGCCATCAGGTCCGAGCCGCACACCAGCCCCGTCGCCCCCATGGCCAGCAGCCTGTCGGCCGCCACCTCGCCGCCTTCGACGCCGAACAGGGTCAGCGACACGTAGTCGTCCAGGTGGGCGTCGGCGGTCCCCAGCTCGCGCTTCATCGCCTGCCGGTAGCCGGCCAGCTTGCGCTGCACCGCGATGAACCGGTTCGGCCCCGAGATCATGCCGATCCTCTTGTGACCCAGCGCGACCAGATGCGTCACCGCCAGATCACCGGCCAGCCGCTCGTCGCACGAGACGAACGGGGCCTCGATGCCCTCGGCGTACCCGTTCATCAGCACTATCGGCAGCGGCCGGTCCAACAGCCGCTGGTAGCGGGCGTGATCAGCCGTCGTGTCGGCCGACAGCCCGGCCACGAAGATGATTCCCGAGACCTGGCGGTCGAGCAGCATCTCGACGTATTCGTCCTCGGTGACGCCGCCCGGCGACTGGGTGCACAGCACCGGTGTGAACCCCTGCTGGGCCAGCGTCGACTCGATCACCTGGGCGAAGGCCGGGAAGATCGGGTTGTCGAGTTCAGGCACGACCAACCCGACCAGCCCGGCGCTGCGTTTGCGCAGCCTTTCCGGCCGCTCGTAGCCCAGCACGTCGAGCGCGGTGAGCACCGCCTGGCGGGTCTCGTGGGACACCCCCGGGCGGTCGTTGATGACACGCGAGACCGTCGCCTCACTGACCTGGGCCTGACGGGCGATGTCGGCCATCCGTGCACGCATGACGCCAACTCTAGTGGTGCAGCGTTTCCCGCGAGTTCCTGCAAGCTCTTCCATTGATTGCAAGGACTTGCTAACGTCCCGCAACAAGCATGACACAGGTCGATGTCCCTCGGCCGCACTTCACGCTGCGCTTATTCGTACTCAACGATGCGATCCTCGGCAAGCCGCCCCGACGTGAGCTTGCTGTCTATGAAAGAAGACGACATGCGAAAAGTAGCCGCCGTCCTGCTGCTGACGTTCGCCCTCGCCGGGTGCGGCGGCAACGACGACAGTCCGGGCACCCAGACCTCAAAAGAGCCGAAAGCCGGTGGCGAGCTGGTCATCTGGGCCGACGACAAGCGTTCGGCCGCCCTCAAGCCCTTCGCTGACAAGTTCGGCGCCGAGAACGGCGTCACCGTCAAGGTGCAGGCCATCAGCAAGGACCAGCAGACCACCTTCGTCACCGCGTCCCAGCAGGGCAGTGGCCCCGACGTGATGGTCGGCGCGCACGACTGGATCGGCAATCTGGTGCAGAACGGCGCCATCGACCCCGTGCAGCTGCCGGCCGACCAGACCGCCAGCTTCAACCCCAACGCGCTCAAGGCGGTCACGTTCAACGGCCAGACGTACGGGGTCCCGTACGCCATGGAGAATCTCGCCCTGATCCGTAACACCGACCTGGCCCCGACGGCCCCGGCCACCATCGAGGAGCTGGTCGAAGCGGCCAAGACCCCCGAGAAGCTCTGCCTGCAGGTCGGCCAGAACGGCGACGCCTACCACCTTTACCCGCTGTACTCGAGCGCCGGCGGCTACCTCTTCGGCACGACCGCCACCGGCGACTACGACCCGAAGGACCTGGGCGTAGGCAAACCCGAGTCGGTCCAGGCGTTCCGGAAGATCGCCACGCTCGGCGAGAAGGGCAGCAAGGCGCTCAAGCGCTCGATCACCCCCGAGAACTCGATCGCCACCTTCACGTCCAAGAAGTGCGCGTTCCTGGTCTCCGGCCCGTGGGCGATCACCGACGTCAAGAAAGCGAACATCAAGTACGACATCAGCCCCGTCCCCGGCTTCCAAGGTGGACAGCCGGCCCGTCCGTTCCTCGGCGTGCAGACGTTCTACGTCGCTTCGAAGGGCAAGAACAAGGCGCTGGCCCAGGAGTTCGTCACCAACTACGTGACCACCCCCGAGCTGGCCGTGGCCCTCTATGAGGCCGAGCCCCGCCCGCCGGCCCTGACCGCCGCGTTCGACCAGGTGAAGACCAAGGACACCGACCTCGAGAAGTTCGTGCAGGCCGGTAAGGACGGTCTGCCGCTGCCCGCCGTCCCCGAGATGGCCGCCATCTGGGACCCGTTCGGCAAGGCCGAGGCCGCGGTGGTCGGTGGGGCCGACCCGGCCCAGACGATCACCGCCGCCGGTAAGACCATCTCTTCCGCGATCAAGTAATGACGGCAACGATGCTCGGCGGGCCTGCCACGCAGGCCCGCCCGGCTCCGCCCGAGCCGACCAGATCGATCGTGGGCCTCGTCAGCAAAGCCCTGCTGCTCGGGCTCACCGTCGCCATCGCGATCTGGGCCGCCTTCCCGCTGATCGAGAACGAGCAGTGGACCGGCCTGGCCGTCCTCGCCGCCACCACGGCGGCGCTGCTCTACCTGTATCTGACCCCGCGTCACATCCCGCTCAAGTACCTGGCTCCGGGCACGATTCTGCTCATCCTGTTCCAGGTCTTCCCGGTGCTCTACACGGCGAGCACGGCCTTCACCAACTTCGGCGACGGCCACCGGGGCAGCAAGGACGAGGCCGTCGTGGCCATCCAGACTGCTTCGGTCACGCAGGTGCCGGGTTCCCAGCAGTACGCGATGACGGTCGCGACGACCGGCGACCCGGGCACCGGCCCGTTGGTCTTCCTCGTCACCGATCCGGTCACCCGCCAGGTCTCGGCCGGTGACGCCGACGGTCTGAAGGCGCTGGACGACGTCACCGTCAATGCCGCCGGCCGGGTCACCGCTGCGGCCGGTTACACAGTGCTGAACGCAGGTCAGGCCAGCCTGCGCAGCGCCGAGATCACCGCCCTGGCCGTCCCCACCCCGGGTGGCGCGATCCGGTCGTCCGGCCTGTCCCGGGCGTACGAGGGCCGGGCCGGTCGCGCCTACGACGAGAGCTGCGACTGCGTCCGCGACACGACCACCGGCCAGACCTGGACCGCCGACGAGAACATCGGCGCATTTGTCGGCGCCAATGGCGAGCGCCTCGCGCAAGGCTGGAAGGTCACGGTCGGCTTCAGCAACTTCACGAGGGTGCTCACGGACTCGGCCGTCGCGGGACCCTTCGTCCGTACGCTGATCTGGAACTTCGGTTTCGCCATTGCCTCCACCGGCGGCACGTTCGTGTTGGGTCTGCTGCTGGCGATGGCGTTGCATTCACCTCGGGTGCGTGGTCGCACCGCCTATCGTGTTCTGCTCGTATTGCCCTACGCCATGCCGTCGTTCGCGATGTTGCTGGTCTGGCGCGACATGTTCAATACCGACTTCGGGCTGATCAACAACCTGTTCGGCACCGATGTGGACTGGTTCGGGGGCAGCGCCTCGGCCCGGCTCGCGGTGATTCTCGTGCAGTTGTGGCTCGGCTATCCGTACATGTTCCTGGTCGCCACCGGCGCGCTGCAGGCCATTCCGCGCGAGCTGTCCGAGGCGTCCCGGATCGACGGCGCGAGCGCGTGGGGCGGTTTCCGGCGCATCACGTTGCCGCTGCTGATGGTCGCGCTCACCCCGTTGCTCATCTCGTCGTTCGCGTTCAATTTCAACAACTTCAACGCGATCTATCTGACCACCGAGGGCGCGCCCTTCCCGGCCGACAACCCGGCCAACGGCGCCACCGATCTGCTCATCACCTACACCTATCGAATCGCCTTCGGCGGTGGGGGAGCGCAGTACGGCTACGCGGCCGCCATCTCCATTTTCATCTTCCTGATCGTGGCCGTCGTGTCGGCGATCAGTTTCCGGCGCACCCGTCACCTGGAGGAGGTACACGCGTGATGCGATGGATTCAGCAGGTGGGGTGGCGGCATCTGGTCGGGGTGCTCGTCCTGGCCTTTGCGATGGTGCCGATCGTGTTCGTCTTCTCGGCGGCGCTCAACCCGCTGGGCACCCTGTCGTCGAGCGAACTCGTGCCGACCGGCGCCTCGTTCGGCAATTTCAGCCGGCTGTTCGCGGACACCGGGTTCGGCGGCTGGTTCCTCAACTCGATCGTCATCGCCTCGGTGTCTTCGGCCGCCTCGGTCTTCATCTCGGCCCTGGCCGCGTACGCGTTCAGCCGCCGCCGTTTCCGCGGCCGCCGCGTCGGTCTGCTCTCGGTGCTGCTGATCCAGATGTTCCCGCAGTTCCTGGCCATCGTCGCGATCTTCCTCATCTTCTCGACGGTGACCGACCTGTGGCCCGCGATCGGCTTCAACACGTCGTCCGGCCTGATCCTGCTCTACCTCGGCGGCGCGCTGGGCGTGAACACGTGGCTCATGAAGGGCTTCTTCGACACGCTGCCCCGCGAACTCGACGAATCGGCCACGGTGGACGGCGCCTCGCACGCGCAGGTGTTCTTCCGCATCCTGTTGCCGCTGGTCGCCCCGATTCTCGCGGTGACCGCGCTGCTGGCCTTCATCGGCACCATCAATGAGTTCCTGATCGCCAACGTGTTCCTGACCGACGCCGGCTCCAAGACGCTGCCGGTCGGCCTGTACGGGCTGGTCGCGGGGGAGCGCAACGCCAACTTCGGCATGTTCTGCGCCGGCACGCTGCTCACCGCCATCCCGACCGTGCTGGTCTTCCAGTTGCTGCAGCGCTACATCACCGACGGGCTGACGGCCGGGGCGGTGAAGGGATGATCCGGCGTCCGCACCACGACGGCAGCGAACTGTATGTGAGCAATCCCGCGCCAGAGCTCGGTGACACCGTGAGCGTTTTTGTCCGGGTGCCGCGCGGTACCGGCGTCTCGCGCGTGCACATGCGCTGGGTCCGCGACGGCGAGCCGGTGTTCACCTCGCTCAAAGTCGACCGGCAGCAGAACGGCGACACGTGGTGGCGCGGGGAGCTCGAGGCGCACAACCCGGTCACCCGCTACCGCTTCCTGCTCGGCACCACGAGCGGGGTGCGCTGGCTGACGGCGTTCGGGCTCACCGCGTACGACGTGCCCGACAGCACCGACTTCCAGCTGGTGGCCTACCCGCCCGCGCCGGCCTGGGCCCGCGACGCCGTGGTCTATCAGATCTTTCCCGACCGGTACGCCCGTTCGCCCGGCGCCGACGTCCGCGAGACCCCGGACTGGGCGGTCCGGGCGTCGTCCTGGGACGAGCCGGTAACCCCCGGCCCGGACGCCACCCGCGTCGTCCACGGCGGCGACCTCGACGGCATCGCGCGCCGGCTAGACCACGTGACCGCGCTCGGCGCCGACACCGTCTATCTGACCCCGTTCTTCCCGGCCCGTTCCAACCACCGGTACGACGCGGCCGCCTTCGACCGGGTCGACCCGCTGCTCGGCGGCGACCGCGCCCTCGAGCGGCTCTCGTCGGCGGCCCGCGAGCGTGGTCTGCGGCTGATCGGCGACCTCACCACCAACCACACCGGCGACACGCATCCGTGGTTCGCCGAGCGCCCCGACTTCTACTACTCGAAGCCGGACGGCGGCCACGTGTCGTGGCTCGACGTGCCGTCGCTGCCCAAGCTGAACTGGTCGGGCCCCGAGCTGCGCCACGAGTTCCGGGCCATTGTGCAGAAGTGGCTGGCCGAGCCGTACGGGTTGTCGGGCTGGCGGATCGACGTGGCCAACATGACGGCCCGCTTCGGTGCCGACGACTGGAATCACGAGGTGGCCGCCCTGCTGTGCCGGGCCGTGCTCGACGCCCGCCCGGACGGGTTGCTGATAGCCGAGCACGGCCACGACGCGACCGGTGACCTCGACCGCGACGGCTGGCACGGCACGATGAACTACGCCGGGTTCACCCGCCCGGTGTGGTGCTGGCTGCGCGGCGAGAGCGTGCCGTTCGACGGCTTTCTGGGCCGGCCCGAAGACCTGCCGTTGCTGGGAGCCGAGTCCCTGGTGGCGACCATGACCGCCTTCGGGTCGCAGATGTCGTGGCGCTCGTGGGAGGCATCGTGGCAGTTGCTCGGTTCGCACGACACGGCCCGGATCCGTACCGTCGTCGGCGACTCGGAAAGGCAGCACGTCGCGGCCGGGTTGTTGTTCACGTTGCCGGGCACGCCGATGGTGTTCGCCGGCGACGAGCTCGGGCTCACCGGCGGCGGCAACGAGTCGGCCCGGGTGCCGATGCCCTGGAACCGCCCGGACACGTGGGACACGACCACGCTGGGCCGGTATCGGGACCTGATCGCGCTGAGAAAGAGCGCGCCGGCCTTGCGAAGAGGCGGGCTCCGCTGGGTGCACGCCGACGGCGACATCGTCGTCTTCCTGCGGGAAAGCACCGAACAGACCTTGCTCGTGCTCGCGGCTCGCGCTCCTGCCGGACAAATCCGACTTGCCGGTCTGCCCGCACAAGCAGTTCTCGAGAACCTTTACGGCGGCGCGCAACCGCTGCACATTGAATCCGATGGTTCCACCGTCATCGATGGATATGGCCCGACCGTGCAGGTCTGGGCTCTCCCATAGAAAGGGACACCGTGGTCTCGAGAAGTCGGCGGCTCCTGGCCGCCGCGGTAGCACTCACTCTGCCGCTCCTGATTTCGATACCCGCGTCCGCGCAGGCCGCGCCGAGCGCGCAGCCCGCACCCGCCGCGCCGAGCGACGCCGTCCTCGCCCGATGGGGTGCGGACAAGCCCGCCGACAACGAGCAGTTCTACTTCGTGCTGCCCGACCGTTTCGCCAACGGCAACAAGGCCAACGACAAGGGCGGCCTCACCGGCGACCGGCTCACCACCGGTCTCGACCCGGCCGACAAGGGCTTCTATCACGGTGGCGACCTGGCCGGCGTGATCAACAAGCTCGACTACATCCAGGGTCTCGGCACGACCGCGATCTGGCTCGCCCCGGTCTTCAAGAACCGCCCTGTGCAGGGCGCCGGCGACGACATCTCGGCCGGCTACCACGGCTACTGGATCACCGACTTCACCCAGGTCGACCCCCACTTCGGCACGAACGACGAGCTCAAGAAGCTGGTCCGTCTGGCCCACCAGCGCGGCCTGAAGGTCTACCTCGACATCATCGCCAACCACACGGCCGACGTCATTCGCTACGCCGAGGCGAAGTACGACTACATCGACAAGGCCACAGCTCCCTACAAGGACGCGCAGGGCCGTCCCTTCGACGACCGCAAGGGCGACTTCCCGAAGGTGTCGACGAAGTCGTTCCCGTACACCCCGGTCTTCCCGACCGCCGCTGACAAGACGGTCAAGAAGCCGGCCTGGCTGAACGACCCCACGATGTACCACAACCGCGGCAACTCCACCTTCGCCGGCGAGAACAGCGAGTACGGCGACTTCTTCGGCCTCGACGACCTGTGGACCGAGCGCCCCGAGGTCGTCCGCGGCCTCACCGACATCTACGCGTACTGGATCGCCGCCACCGGCATCGACGGCTACCGGCTGGACACGGTCAAGCACGTCGACCTCGACTTCTGGCCGCAGTTCAGCGCCGGCATCGAGCAGGCGGCGAAGCGGGCCGGTAAGCCCGACTTCTTCATGTTCGGCGAGGTCTACAGCGCCGACCAGGAAGTTCAGAGCACTTATGTACGCCAGGGCGGCCTGCCCGCCACGCTCGACTTCTCGTTCCAGGAGGCGGCCAAGGGCTTCGTCACCGGCGGCTCGGCCCAGAGCCTGGCCGACCTGTACGCCAAGGACGACCTCTACACCGCCCGCGACACGAACGCCGGTCGCCTGCCCACCTTCCTCGGCAACCACGACATGGGCCGCATCGGTTCGTTCCTCCAGGGCGACGACGCGCTGCGCCGGGACCAGCTGGCCCACGAGCTGATGTTCCTGACCCGCGGCCAGCCCGTCGTCTACTCCGGCGACGAGCAGGGCTTCACCGGCCCGGGCGGCGACAAGGACGCCCGCCAGGACATGTACGCCTCGAAGACGGCCGACTACCTCGACGACGACCTGATCGGCACCGACCGCACCCACGCGGTCGACAACTACAACACCGCGCATCCGATCTACCGGACGATCGCCTCGCTCGGCGCGCTCCGCCAGGCGAACCCGGCCCTGCGCGGCGGCGTCCAGGTCACCCGGCACGCGGCCGACGGCCCGGGCGTCTTCGCGGCCTCGCGCATCGACCCGAAGCAGCGCGTCGAGTATGTGGTCGCGGCCAACAGTGCGACCACCGCCCAGACCGTCACGATCGACACCTGGTCGGCCGGCGCCACCTTCACCGGCATCTACGGCACCTCGGCCGCAGTCAAGGCGGACGGCAAGCTGACCTTCACTGTGCCGCCGCTGTCGGCGGTCGCCTTCAAGGCGAACCGGGCTGTCACAAAGACGGATGCCGCGCCGACGATCAAGTTCACCTCACCTGACACGGCGAGTGTGGCTACGCGGACGAAGCTGGTCGCCGAGACCACCGGCGACCCGCTGTCCACTGTCACCTTCGCGGCCCAGGTCGGCGACGGGCCGTGGCAACTGGTCGGCACCGGCCGGTCGGCCTTCCACGACCTCACCGGGCTGACCGGCGGCACGACCGTGCGCTACAAGGCCGTCGTCCGGGACAGCCGGGGTCGCCTGGCCTCGGCCACCACGACGATCAAGGTGGGCACGCCGGTCACGACCACCAGTCCCGACTACGCGGTCGTGCACTACCAGCGGCCGGCCGGTGGCTACGACGACTACGGGCTCTACGTGTTCGGCGACGTCGACCCGTCGATGACCACGACCTGGCCGGCCGGCCGGCCGTTCGCGGGCGAGGATGCGTACGGGAAATTCGCCTATGTGAAGTTGAAGCCGGGGGCCAAGAACGTGGGCTTCATCGTGGTCAGCAAGGACGGTGTCAAGGATGTCGACGCCGACCGCACGTTCGACCCGTCGCAGCACGGCGAGATCTGGCTCAAGCAGGGCGATGCCACGGTCACGACCACGCCGCCCGCGGTCACGCCGGACCCGAACAAGGTGGTCATCCACTATCGCCGGGCCGACAGCGACTACACCGGCTGGGGTCTGCACGTCTGGGACGGCGCGGCCACCCCGACCGACTGGGCCTCGCCGCTGCCGCCCGCCCGCACCGATTCCTTCGGCGCCGTCTACGAAGTGCCGCTCGCGGCCGGCGCGACCGCGCTGAACTACATTCTGCACAAGGGCGACGAGAAGGATCTGCCCGACGACCAGCGGCTCACGTTCGCCGAGGGCGGCCGCGAGATCTGGCTGCTGGCCGGGACCTCGCCGCGTCTCGCGCCGGTCGTCCGGAAGACCGGCGCGGGCGGCGTCATCGACGTGACCAAGTCGTCCGCGGTGTGGCTCGACCGCGGCACGATCGCCTGGCTGCCCGGCGCGGCCACCGACGGCAAGATCTACGACCTGGTGTACGCGCCGGGTGGCATCGACAACGCGGTCTCGGGCGACTTCAAGAGCGTCAGGCTTTCGGTACGCGGTGACGGCCTGACCGAGCAGCAGCGCTCCCGATTCCCGCATCTGTGGCAGTACAACGCTTTCCAGCTGCCCCGGGGCGTCGACGCCAAGGCGATCCTGCGCGGCCAGGTCGTCGTCACCGAGCGCGACGCCGACGGCAAGCTGCTGGCCGCCACCGGCGTGCAGACGGCCGGGGTGCTCGACGACCTGTACGCCTCAGCGGCGGCCGGCGCCCAGCTCGGGCCGGTCGGCACCACGCTCTCGGTGTGGGCGCCCACGGCCCAGAAGGTCGATCTGCGGCTCGCCGACACCGCCGGCTCGGCGCCGACGGCCGTGGCGATGAAGCGCGACGACCGTACGGGAATCTGGTCGGTCCGGGGCCCGGCGTCGTGGAAGGGCAAGTATTACCAGTACGGCATCACGGCCTGGCAGCCGGCAGTGAACCGCGTTGTCACGGCCGCGGTCACCGACCCGTACGCGCTGGGGCTCTCGACCGATTCGAAGCGCAGCCGCATCATCGATCTGGCCGACCCGGCGCTCGCGCCCTCGGGCTGGACCACGCTGCGCAAGCCGCCTGCCGTCCCCTCGGCGAAGATCCAGATCTCCGAGCTGTCGGTGCGCGACTTCTCCATGGCCGACACGACGGTTCCGGCCGCCCAGCGCGGCACGTACGGCGCTTTCACCGACTCGAAGACGGCCGGCATGAAGCATCTGAAGGCGCTGGCCGACGCCGGAACCACGCATCTGCACCTGCTGCCGGTGTTCGACTTCGCGACCATCCCCGAGAAGCGGGCCGACCAGAAGCAGCCGCCGTGCGACCTGGCTTCGTTCCCGCCGGACAGCGAGGAACAGCAGAAGTGTGTGGCTCTGGTGGCCGCCACCGACGGCTACAACTGGGGCTACGACCCGCTTCACTACACGGTTCCCGAGGGCGGCTACGCCGTCGACCCCGATTCCCGTACGAAGGAATTCCGCCGCATGGTGGCCGGGGTCAACCAGGCCGGGCTGCGCGTG
Source organism: Paractinoplanes aksuensis (assembly GCF_024137025.1). Classification (GTDB taxonomy): domain Bacteria; phylum Actinomycetota; class Actinomycetes; order Mycobacteriales; family Micromonosporaceae; genus Actinoplanes; species Actinoplanes aksuensis. The sequence continues at coordinate 32,565 of NZ_JAMYJR010000048.1, read as the reverse complement.
GTGATGGACGTCGTCTACAACCACACCTCGGCCGCGGGCACCGACCCCCACTCGGTGCTCGACCAGATCGTGCCCGGCTACTACCAGCGGCTGCTGGCCGACGGCACGGTGGCCAACTCGACCTGCTGCGCCAACACGGCGACCGAGAACGCGATGATGGGCAAGCTCGTCGTCGACTCGATCGTCACGTGGGCCCGGCAGTACAAGGTGGACGGATTCCGTTTCGACCTGATGGGTCACCACCCCAAGACCAACATCCTGGCCGTACGGGCGGCGCTCGACCGGCTGACGCTGAAGAAGGACGGCGTGGACGGCAAGAGCATCAACCTGTACGGCGAGGGCTGGGACTTCGGCGAGGTGGCCGGGGACGCCCGCTTCGAGCAGGCGACGCAGGCCAACATGGCCGGCACGGGTATCGCCACCTTCAACGACCGGCTGCGTGACGGTGTGCGCGGCGGCGGGCCGTTCGACGAGAACCCGCGTGTGCAGGGCTTCGCCACCGGGTTGCTCAGCGCGCCCAACGGCGACCCGGTCAACGGCACGGCGGCCGAGCAGAAGGCCCGGCTGCTGCACTACCAAGACCTGATCAAGGTCGGGCTGAGCGGCAACCTGGCGTCGTACAAGTTCGTCGGGTCGTCGGGCGCGACGATCACTGGAGCCGAGGTCGACTACAACGGCGCCCCGGCCGGGTACACCGCCGCGCCAGGGGAAGCGATCACCTACGTCGACGCGCACGACAACGAGATTCTGTACGACGCGATGGCGTTCAAGTTGCCGGCGTCCTTGAACGCGGTCGAACGGGCGCGGGCCCAGTCGGTCGCGCTCGCCACCACTGCTCTCGGGCAAGGCGCCGGATTTGTCGCCACCGGCTCGGAGCGGCTGCGGTCGAAGTCGCTGGATCGCAATTCGTACAACTCGGGGGACTGGTTCAACGAGATCGTGTGGGACTGCGCGAAGGGCAACGGCTTCGGTCGTGGATTGCCGCCCGCGGCTGACAACGCCGACAAGTGGCCGTACGCGAAGCCGCTCCTGGCCGACCCCGCCCTCGTGCCCTCCTGCGTGGCGGTGGAGTTGTCCGACGCCCGCTACCAGGAACTGCTGAAGATCCGCGGCTCGTCGCCGGTCTTCGGCCTGCCGACCGCCGCCGAGGTGCAGAAGAGGATGACGTTCCCGCTCTCCGGAACGGCCGAGACCCCGGGGGTCATCACGATGACTCTGGACGGACGGGGAATCGACCGGACCTGGAGATCGGTGACCGTAGTCTTCAACGGCACCTCGGCGGCCACCACCCAGACCGTCCCCGCCCTGGCCGGCAAAGCGGTCACCCTGCACCCCGTGCAGCGGAACTCGGCCGACCCGGTGGTGCGCACCGCGTCGTACGCGAAGGGAACTGGCACTTTCACCGTGCCCGCCCGCACCACCGCGGTGTTCGTCGAGAACTAGGAGCGAGCCCCGTGGCGTCATCTCGGCGCCACGGGGTAAGGCTCCCGTCATGGAGCAACTGCAGTGGCTGGCCGTGGTGAGGCACGGCCAGAGCACCGGGAACGTCACCGCCCAGGATGCCGAGACGGCCGGGATCGAGCAGATCGACATCCCCGAGCGGGATGCCGACGTGCCGCTCTCCGACCTCGGGCGCGAGCAGGCCCAGGCGGTCGGCCCCGCGCTGGCCGGGGCCGCTCCCGACGTCGCGATCGTGTCGCCCTATCTGCGTACGCGGCAGACCGCCGAACTGGCGCTGGCCGGCCTGGACGTGCCGATGGTCGTCGACGAGCGGCTGCGCGACCGCGAGCTCGGCGTCCTCGACCTGCTGACCGCGTACGGCGTGCAGCAGCGGCTGCCGGGGGAGGCGGCCCGGCGCGAGCGGCACGGCAAGTTCTACTACCGTCCGCCCGGCGGCGAATCGTGGGCCGACGTGCTGCTGCGCCTGCGGTCGCTGTTGCGGGAGTTGCGCGAGGACCACCCCGGCGGCCGGGTCGTGCTGGTCGGGCACGAGGCCATCGTGCTGCTCATCCGCTACCTGGCCGAAGGGCTGAGCGAGGCCGAGCTGATGAAGATCGCCCGCGGGACGACCGTGGCCAACTGCTCGATCAGCAGCTGGCGCGGCGAGGGCGGCGAGCTGCGGCCCGAGCTGTTCAACTCGGTCGAGCACCTGCACGCCGAGGGCACCCCGCCGACCAAGCAGGAGGACGTCGATGACGAGCCGGTCTGAGGAACGGGTCATCACCCTGCGCGTGCTGCGCGACTGGCCGCTGCCCGACCCCGAGGGCAGCAAGGAGGCCCGGGGCACGGTGCTCGTGGTGGGCGGGTCCAAGTTCACGCCGGGCGCGGTGCTGCTGGCCGGCGAGGCCGCGCTGCGCGCCGGGGCCGGGCGGCTGCAACTGGCGGTGGCCGAGGAGACGGCGGTGCAGTTGAGCATCGCGGTGCCCGAGGCCAAGGTGGTCGGGCTGGCCCAGGGTGACAAGCTGCTCGAGCTGGCCGAGCAGGCGGATGTGATCGCGCTCGGCCCCGGTCTCGATGACATCGACGAGACCACCCGCCTCATGCGTGACGTGCTCGGCGCGGCCCGGCCCGAGACGGGCGTGGTGCTCGACGCGTACGCCCTGGGCGCCCTGAGCAAGGACGCGGGCCTGCTGAAGCTGCGCCGGGCCGTGCTCACACCGAACGTGGTCGAGGCCGGTCATCTGCTGGGTCGCGAGCCCGGCGACGACCTGGGCGCGGCCGCGGCCGAACTGGCCGGCAAATACCGTGCGGTGGTGTCGCTCTACGGGCACATCGCCACCCCCGACGGGCGGGCCTGGGTCGAGGAGAGCGGCGACGCCGGCCTGGGCACCTCGGGCAGCGGCGACGCCCGGGCCGGCATCGTGGCCGGGCTGCTGGCCCGCGGGGCCGACCCGGCCCAGGCTGCGTGCTGGGGCGCCTACGTGCACGCGGTGAGCGGCCAGCGTCTGACCCCGCGGCACGGCCGCACCGGTTTCCTGGCCCGCGAGCTGGTCGACGAGGTGGCCCGCACGATCGCCACGGTCTGACCATTCGTCGCGGCGCCGTCCCGTTCTGGGGCGGCGCCGTTCGCTGCGTCACAATCGGTTGCGGAGATCGCGATCGGGAGGCGTAGTGTACGAGACAGTTTCGTTCCGCAAAGCTAAGGCGACGGGGGGCCACCATGGCTGAGCAGGCGCGATCCGCCGCGCCGGCCGCGCGTGGCCGTCGGCTCGACAGTGACCGTGAGCAGGCGATCCTGCGCGCGGCCTACGAGCTGCTGGGCGAGACGGGCTATCAGGGGCTGCGGGTGGACGCGGTGGCCGCCCGGGCCCAGGCCAGCAAGGCGACGCTCTACCGGCACTGGCCGACCAAGGCCGAGCTGGTGACCGACGCCGTGCGGACGTGCAAGGCCGCCGACGCGCCCCTGCCGGACACGGGGACGCTCCGCGGCGACCTGCGCGCGTGGTTCTGTGACATCGCCACGATGATCAGCAGCGAGGAGGGTCCGCTCCTCGCCGGCCTGTTCATGGCGCTGCACACCGACCCGGATCTCGCGGCCCAGCTGCGCGAGATGCGCGAGTCCAAGATCCCGCTCGCGGAAACCATCTGCGCGCGGGCGGTGGCTCGCGGCGAGCTGCGGCCCGGCTACAACGCCGGGCTGATCGACGAGATCGTGCCGGCCATGGTCTTCATGCGCCGGTTCGCCCTCGGCGAGCCGCTCGACCCGCCTTTCCTCGACCACCTCGTCGACGACATCGTCCTGCCCCTGCTCACTCGCTGACTTTCTTTCTCGACAAGCCTGCGTCACCGACGCCAGGCGATCTCCGCATGCCCTTCTGAGGGGGACCTCCATGTCCGTCACGACTTCCGACGCTTCCGTTCCGCCGGATATATCGCCCAAACCACGAAACCGGTGGCTCGCGCTCGCCGTCATCGCGGTCTCCCAGCTGCTGATCGTGCTCGACGCCACGATCGTCAACATCGCCCTGCCGACCGCCCAGGCCGAGCTGAACATCAGCGACGCCGACCGGCAGTGGATGATCACCGCGTACACCCTGGCCTTCGGCGGCCTGCTGCTACTCGGCGGTCGCATCGCCGACTTCACCGGTCGCAAGCGGGCCTTCATCATCGGCCTGCTCGGCTTCGCCGCCGCATCCGCGCTGGGCGGCCTGGCCACCAACGCCGAGACGCTGTTCGCAGCCCGCGCGTTGCAGGGCGCGTTCGGCGCGCTGATGGCCCCGGCGGCGTTGTCGCTGCTCACGGTCACCTTCACCGAAGCCAAGGAGCGAGCCCGGGCCTTCGGCGTGTACGGCGCCATCGCCGGCGGCGGCGGTGCGGTCGGCCTGCTGCTGGGTGGCGTCCTGACCGAGTACGCGTCCTGGCGCTGGACCCTGCTCGTCAGCGCCCCCATCGCCATCGTGGCCGCCCTGGCCGCCGTCCGCTTCGTCGGCGAGAGCCGGGCCGAGGGCAACACCCGCTACGACCTGCCCGGCGCGCTCACCTCCACGATCGGTCTCGTCGCATTGGTGTACGGCTTCACGAAGGCCAGCGAGGACGGCTGGAGTTCCGCCACGACAATCGGCTGGCTGATCGCGGCCGTGGTGCTGCTGGTCGCCTTCGTCGTCGTCGAACTGCGCAGCTCGCACCCGCTGCTGCCGATGCGCGTGCTGCTCGACCGCAACCGCGGCGGCGCCTTCCTGGCCTCGCTGCTCATCGGCTCCGGCCTGTTCGGCATGTTCCTGTTCCTGACGTTCTACATGCAGCTCACCCTGGGCTACTCGGCCCTGATGAGCGGGGTGGCGTTCCTGCCCTTCACGTTCGGCATCATCGCCGGCGCCGGCGTGTCGGCCCAGCTGCAGACCCGCCTCGGCCCCCGCGTCCTGATGTTCGGCGGCCTGCTGCTGGCCACGGTCGGCATGGTCATGCTGACCCAGATCGGCGTCGACACCAGCTTCTGGACCCACGTCCTGCCGGCCGAACTGGTGCTGAGCCTCGGCATGGGCATCACCTTCGGCCCGATGTCGAGCACGGCCCTGGTCGGCGTGGCCGACCACGACGCCGGCGTGGCCAGTGCCCTGATCAACACCACCCAGCAGATCGGCGGCTCGCTGGGCACAGCCCTGCTGAACACCATCTTCACCTCGGCCGTGGCCGGCTACATCGCCGACCACCAGGCCTCCGCCCGCCCCGACCTGCAATCCGTGGCGACGGTCCACGGCTACACGATCGCCTTCTGGGTGAGCGCGGCCCTGATCGGCCTGGCCGCCCTGATCGCCGTGGTCCTGGTGCGGGCCAAGCGCGACGAACTCTCCACCACCGGAGTTCCCGTCGGCGTCTGATCGAACCGCACCCGGTCGCGGCGACAACGCTCGCCGCGGCCGGGCACCGGTCATCGGCGGGTGTTTATCCGGTGGATCGGTGTGGTGGTTCGTGGATACGGTGTGGAACTGGTCCAGCCGAGGACGGTCCGTTGTACATCCTGTGAGTTTTGCCGAGCGCTGATTTGTCGCGCGGCGCGTGATCGCGCCGTGCTCCTTCTTGCTGCGGATCTCTCACAGGAACCGGTGTTTCTCTGTGCTCGAAAACTGGACAGTCATGCCCACGCGCCTGCCGCTGATCGTCCGCCGATGTCATTCGTGCGGGGCCGAGCGGTTCCGGGCCGGGGGCGAATTCCGGGTCAACGCCAATCACCAGCTGCTTGATGCCTGGCTGCTCGCCCTCTGCACGGGCTGCGGGCAGACAACTAAGCTGTCCGTGCTGGAGCGGGTGACGGTGCGCTCAGTACGACCCGACATCCTCAACCGTCTGCACCACAACGATCCGGCCCTGGCCGCGAAGCTGTTACGGGATCCGATCGTCCAACACCGCAATCGCGTGGCCCTCGACTGGTCCGCCGCCTGGCGCCTCGACACGGGGCGCTCGTTCCCACTGTTCGCTTCCGCTGTTCCTGGCGTTCCCGCTGTTCCTGGCGGTTTAGACGCTGCTGCTGCTGGCGGTGCGGGTGCTCCTGGCGGTTCGGGCGTTCCTGGAGCTCCAAGCAGTTCGAGCGTTCCTGGCAGTTTGGGCGCTCCCGCTGCTCCTGGCGCTCCCGCTGCTCCTGGCGGTGCGGGTGCTCCAGGCGTTCCGTCCGCGTCGGGCATTTTGGTTGGCGCGGGCGTTGAGGTGATCGACGTCGTGGTCCGATTCGCGGCGCGGATCGCGGTGCGCCCGTCGCGCCTGATCGCCGACGGGTGCGGCCTTTCCCGGGCCGAGGTCGACCGGTTGATCGCGGAAGGAAGGGCCGTCTCGGCGGTCCGGCTGACCGGCAAGGTGTCTGAGAACTTCACCTTTACTCTCAAACCCTGAGCCCGAACGGGGACCGGTCCGCCCGGCCCCCGTCGGTCTCGCCGAGCCCCGGTCGGTTCGGCCTGCGCCTGTCGGCCTGTCTGGCTGTGGTCGGTTTGGCCTGCGCCTGTCAGCCTCGCCGGCTCCGGTCGGTCTGGCCCTGCGGCCCGTCGGTCTTGTCCGGCCGCGCTCGGTCTGGCCGCGCGCGGTCTGGCCGCGCTCGGTCTGGCCGCGCTCGGTCTGGCCCTGCGACCCGTCGGTCTTGTCTGGCCGCGCTCGGTCTGGCCCTGCGGCCCGTCGGTCCTGTCCGAACTCGGTCTGGCCTATCCCTGTCGGGCTTGTCCGGCGCTTGTCGGCCTCTCCACCCCGTCGATCTCGGTCGCCCTCTGTCGGTCTCGTCAGCGCCTCCCCTGGGTGGCGCCTTGGCGCAGGCCGTCGAGGAAGACGGTCAGGATGCGCTGGTTGTGTTCGGGGGGCAGGCCGGGGACCGGGCGGCACAGCTGGGTGATGGCGTGCAGGAGGTCCTCCGCGTTGAGATCGGCGCGGACCGTGCCCGCGGCCACCGCGGCGTCGAGCAGGCCGGCCAGGGCGGGGCCCAGCCGCTCGAGGAAGTAGGCGGGCAGACCCTCGAAGGCCGGGTCGCCCGAGTGCAGCGCCGAGGCCAGGCCGCGCTTGGTCGCCAGCAGGTCGGCGAAGCGCAGGATCCAGGCGGTCAGCGCCTCGGCCGGCTCGTGCTCGGCGCTCAGGGTCGCGGCCGCGTCGGCGACGGCGTCGATGTTGCTCTCGACAACGGCTTTGACCAGGTGGGCCCGCTGGGGAAAGTGCCGGTACATCGTGCCGACCCCCACCCCGGCCCGATCGGTGATCTCTTTGGCCGGCGCGTCCACCCCGGAGGTGGCGAAGATCGCGCGGGCGGCGTCGAGCAGCGCGTCGACGTTGCGGCGGGCGTCGGCCCGGCGGCGTGGCACCTGATCCTCGGACAACGGCGAACCCCTCTCTTGCGTAACCGGAAAGGCTTTCCGTATAGTTCCGGAAAGACTTTCCGCTTCACACTCTAGGTCAGGAGTCCGCCATGCTCCACCGCACCCTCGGCCGCACCGGCATCCAGGTCAGCCCCTACGCCCTGGGCACGCTGATGTTCGCCTCCTCGATGGGCAACACCCCCGACGAGTCGGCCCGCATCCTGCACCGGGCGCTCGACGCCGGCATCAACCTGATCGACACCGCCGATGCCTACGCCGACTCCGAAGAGATCGTCGGCCGGGCCCTGGCCGGCCGCCGCGACGAGGTCGTGCTGGCCACTAAGTTCGGCCGCCCGACCGGCCCCGGCCCCAACCAGCAGGGCGCCTCCCGCCGCTGGATCGTCTCCGCCGTCGAGGCGTCACTGCGCCGCCTGCGCACCGACTACATCGACCTTTACCAACTGCACCGCCCCGACCCGGCGACTGACATGGAAGAAACCTTGGCCGCGCTGACCGACCTGATCAGCAGCGGCAAGGTGCGCGCCATCGGCGCGTCCGGCACCTCAGCCTCGACCATCGTCGACGCCCAGTGGATCGCCGAGCGCCGCGGCCTGGCCCGCTTCCACACCGAGCAGCCGGTCTACTCGCTGCTCAACCGCGGCATCGAGCGCGAGATCCTGCCCACCCTGCAGCGCTTCGGCATGGGCGCCCTGGTCTGGGGCCCGCTCGGCCAGGGGCTGCTCACCGGCCGAGTCCGCAAGAACCACGACAACGACCTGCGCCGCTCCGGCCTGCTCCGCCACGTCGACGACGAACACCGGCTGGACGTGGTCGAACGCCTCATCCCGCTGGCCGCCGACGCCGGCCTGCCGCTGACCCACCTGGCCATGGCGTTCACCATCGCCCACCCCGGCGTCACCAGTGCCCTGATCGGCGTCCGCACCGAGGCCCACCTCGACGCCCTGCTGGCCGGCCTGGACGTGACCCTCACCGACGACATCCTCGACCAGATCGACGAGATCGTCCCGCCCGGCACCGACATCGGCGTCCTCGACCAGGCCGTCCAGCCCCCACCGCTGCTCGATGCCGCCCTACGCCGCCGCCCATGGCCAACCCGCTCCGTCACCGACCAGAAGCAGGCGGCCTGAACAACGCCGAACTGCTGGGCGAACTGGCCCACCGCCAGGCGGAAGTCGGCGGCCTGAGCGGCCCCGGGGGCCGTTGACGATCCGCTCCGTCACCGAACAGAAACCGGCCGCCTGAACGACGCCCAACTGCCAGGCGATCTGGTCCGCCGTCGAGCGGAGGTTGGCTGCCTGAGCGGCGCCGGGCTGTCGGCGATCCGGTCTGCTGTCGAGCGGAGGTGGCTGCCTGAGCGGCGCCGGGCTGTCGGCGATCCGATCCGTCGCGTTGCGGAAGCTGTTTGTCCGAGTGGCTTTGGGTGGCTGGGTAATCGGCTCCGTTGCCGAGCCGAGATTCGCTGCCTGATCGGTGTAGGGCTGTTGGGCCACCTGGTCCATCACCGAGGGGAACCGGTGGTTCGGCAGTGCAATGTCGGGTTGCGGGGCGGGCCCGGCTGTTACTGAGCGGAGACTGGCTGCCTGAGGATTGTGCGCTGCTTTTCGGGGGCAGTTTTACGGGGGTCGCTCAGGTAGATCTCGTGGTGCCGGCCGGTCATCGTGAGGCCGTGGGACGGCACGAACTCGTTGTGGAGGCGGGCCAGCGTTTCGGCCTCGTCGTCGAACGAGCCGACGTGCAGGGTCTGTACGCAGCGTCCCTCGGCCAGCGGGGCCAGGCGCACGTCGGGCAGACGTTCCGGGGCGTTCTTGGCCGTCACCTGTTCGACGGCCTGAGTGAACATCGCCTCGTCGATCCAGTCGGGCGTCATGATCAGCAGGGTCCAGTCCCATTGCGACTTGTCGCGGGCGGTGGTGAAGGCGTCCATGTCGTCGGCCCACCACAGGCCTTCCAGTGGCATGACGACGTAGTCGCGTTCCAGTTTCTGTTTGCTGGCGAACTTCAGCTTGTAGGCCAGCGGATACAGCGCCTCGGTCGCCCGCGCGAAATCCGGGCTGCTGTTGGGGTCGCCGTGCCCGTCGATCATCAGGTACTGCAGTTCGGGCACGTCCACGATCTCGAACGCACCCTTCGGAGCCCGGTAGACACCGATCTCTTTCTTGAAGTCAGTCTTGACCACGAACGCCTCCAGCGGATCCAGTCGAGTGAGCGGGCCGGTCCTGCAGTATCGACGCCACCCGCGCGGATCCGCTCGACTGTGCGGCCGATCCTGCCGTGTCGACGCCACCCGCGCGGATCCGCTCGACTGTGCGGGCCGATCCTGCCGTGTCGACGTCAAGCTCTTCGTTCGGGTGAGCGGCCCGCTCGTGTCTTGCCGGCGTTGAGTTCGGCCGGGCCGCGCGGGTGGGTGGACCTTGTCGTGCTGATGTCGAGCCGGGCGTCTGGATGACTGCGGCCCACCTCGGCGGCTGGCTCTTGCTCGGGCGGGCCGGTCGTGCCTTGGCGGCATCGGGTTCGGCCGGAGTCACTGCGTGGGTGTGTGGATCTTGTCGTGCTGACGGGCTCGGGCCGTTGTGCTGTGCTGCCGCGGCGGACGGTCTCGTGGGCGATGCCCAGGGCCAGTGGCAGGTTTCCGCCGCCGTCGATCGTGACAAACAGTGCGCGCATGGTGATGCCCTCCACGCTGCGGAGCCGAGGAGGGCGATCGTATCCAGGGGTCAGCCGATGCTGTAGGTGTTGCCCGTGCCGGGAACACGGGCCGGAAGGCCCTTGCGAGCCTGCTCGGCCTTGCGGGCGACGTCGAAGCTGTCGTACAGCGAGCCCAGCACGACCCCGGCGATCACCACCACGGTGATCCAGCTGCGCAGGTCGACGTCGGCGTCGCCGAAACCGGTGAAGGCGGGGTTGAAGAATTTGTCAGTGGCCAGCAGATAGACCATGAGCGCACCGGTGGCGACGGACTGGACGGCGTTCACGATGGCGACCTGACGGGTCCAGCGGCCGAGGCGGTAGACCCACAGCGCCCACACGCCCTTGAGCGCGGTCAGGACGATCAGCGCGGGCCACCAGAACGACCAGTTCGCGGGGTCGAGCAGCGGCTCGTCGGTGAACGTGAACTGCTGCAGTACGAGGGCGGCGATGGCCAGGACGGGCCACACCAGGGTGCCGGCGAAGTCCAGACGGGACAGCGCGCCCCGCTCGTACTTGGGCAGGTCGGCCAGGCTCCACTTGCCCTTCAGCTCGGCCTGGCCCAGGCCCGTCCGCTCGATGACCGCGAACACGCCCGTGGTCCAGAAAGCCATGTGGACCGAGACGCCGATGGTGCTGGTGACGATCGCGCCGATGACGCTGCCCACCGTCACGTCGTCGGCGAAGAGCTCGATGACGGCGACCGCCACCACGACGATCGGCAGGATCGTGGTGAACAGCATCATCATGATGCGCCGCCACACCCCGTACAGCTCGGGGCCGATCAGGAAGTTCCGTCTGCCCGCGTAACTGTCGGCGAGGCGGTCGGGGTCGCCCAGCTCGAGCAGCGTGGTCTCGATGGCGGCCTCGCGGGACTCGCCGGCCTCGACCCGGGCGTCGACGGCGTCGTCGATCGAGGCGCGCAACTCGCGGTCGATGTCGGCGCGCTGCTGCTCGGGCACGCGGCGCAGGGCGGTGTAGACGTAACGGTCGACGAGGGTGGTGGTCATTTGTCGCTCCCGGGGGTGGTCGAGGTCTCGGTGGAGAGGTCGCCGATGGCGTCGTCGAGGCGCGCCCATTCGGTGCGCAGGGCGTCGGCGACCGCGTTGCCCTGGTCGGTGGTGGTGTAGAACTTGCGCGGCCGTGCCTCGTCGGTGTTCCAGGCGCTGGTCAGCAGGCCCTGCGACTCGAGGCGGCGCAGCAGGGGGTAGAGCGTGTTGGCCTCGACCTCGAAGCCGGCCTCGCTCAACGTCTCGAGCAGGGAGTAGCCGTAGCCCGGTGTGCGCAGCACGGTGAGGCTGGCGACGACCACCGTGCCGCGGCGCAGCTCCTGCAAGTGGCTGGCTAGTGTCGCGTCCGTTGTCATGTCCAACACCATACTGTGCCTCACACACTATGGCAACGCATTACACCAACGCGCCCACACGAATGTTTTGAAACGCGCGAGAAGAGGACCGTATGCACTATTTGTCAGCGGAAGTTAGATGCAGGTACACGCTCGGACGCGGTGCCCGAGGTCGCAATCGGGCGCCGAGACTCAGCGATGGCCGAATGACGGCCGGACCGGGAGCCGAGCCTGGTGTCGTGGATCAGGCGCGGTGGGGCGGCGTCAGTCGCCGGGATCGGGCGAAGAGGCCGAGTGAGGCCCGGCGCCGGGATCGGAAGCGGAGGCTCAGCGGGGCCCGGAGTCGGAATCGGAAGCGGAAGCCGCGCGGTGCTCAGAGGTGAGATCGAGCGTAGGGGCCGATCTGGTATCGGGCGTGGGGGCCGGGTTCGGATCGGGTGTGACGTCCGAGGGGGGAGGTGAGGTGGTTACCGCGTCGGCGGAGCGGGGGATCAAGGCGGCCAGCACGATCATCACCAGGGCGACCAGCAGCATGCCGATGAAGATCCGGTGCACGGCCGTGGTCAACAGGGCCGGGTCGACCGTGTCGCCGCCGATGATGGCGTTGGCGATCGCGCCGAAGACCGCCGCCCCCAACGCGCTCCCCAGCGACCGCAGGAAGATGTTGTTGGCCGTCACCACACCCCGTTCCGACCACCCCACGCTGGACTGAGCCGCGATCAACGTCGGCGCCGCCGTCAGCCCCATGCCGAGCCCGATGATCAGGCAGTACACGCCCACCGACCACACCGACGACGAAGCGCCGAGCAGCAGCAACAACGCACAACCCGCGGTCACCAGTGCCGTCCCGATCAGCGCCGTGGCCCGGAACCCCACCCGCAGATACACCCGCCCCGCCTGGCCGGCCGTGATCGGCCACCCCAGCGTGAGCGCGGCCAGCGCGAACCCGGCGACCAACGGCCCGTACCCCAGAACGTCCTGCACATAGATCGGCACGTAGGAACTCAGCCCGAGCAGGATCGCCCCCACCCCCACCGCGAGCTGCCCGCTGGTCACCAGCAGCCGCCGCCGGAACACCCACAGCGGCAGCACCGGCTCGCTCGCCCCGCGCTCGACCAGCCCGAACACCAGCAGCAGGACCAGCCCGCCGCCGAGCGTGACCAGGCTGGCCGGCGACACCCAGGCCCAGGCCTGGCCGCCCTCGAGCACGCCCAGGATGACCAGCGTCAGACCGGCCGTGAGCAGCGCCGCCCCGCGGTAGTCGATCACCGGGTGGCGGCGTTCGGCCCGCTCGTGGAACTTGGTGAAGATCATGCCGCCCGCGAGCAGGCACAGCGGGATGTTGACCAGGAAGATCCAGCGCCAGTCGACGTACTCGCTGAACACCCCGCCCAGCGTCGGCCCGACCACCGACGAGATTCCCCACACGCTGGCCAGGTAGCCCTGCACCTTGGCCCGTTCACGCACGGTGTAGAGGTCGCCGACGATCGTGATGGTGGTCGGCGCGATCGCCCCGGCCCCCAGCCCTTGCACCACCCGGAAGATGATCAGCGTGAGCATGCTCCAGGCCAGGCCGCACAGCACCGAGCCGACCAGGAACAGCCCGATCCCCCAGAGCACCACCGGCTTGCGGCCGAAGAGGTCGTTGAGCTTGCCGTAGATCGGCACCGAGACGGCCTGGGCGAGCAGATAGACCGAGAAGAGCCAGGGGAACTCGGTGAACCCGCCGATGTCGTCGACGATCGAGGGAACCGCGGTCGCGATGATCGTGGAATCGATGGCGATCAGGGCGGTCGACAGCATCACGGCGGCGAGGACGGGTCCCCGCTCGGAGCGAAATCCGACGTTGTTCTCCGGCACCATGTTCATCTACCCCGGTCCGGACCGGCCCGCGCGACGAGGCGTGACAGAAGAGTCGGAGATCACCCCTATGCGGGGAATGATCCGGTGAACCGCCCCGGATGGCAACGCGGCGGTCCTAGCCTCGAGGCGTGGCATGCGTGGTGGTGGCGGAGGACAACCTTGACCATCAGCGGGTGATCGCGGAGGTCGTCCGCCGGCTCGGGCACGAGGTCGTGGTGACCGGTGACGGCCGGGCCGCGCTCAAGGCCATCGCCGAGCACCGGCCGGCCCTGGTCGTGGCCGACGTCGACATGCCGCATCTCGACGGGCTCGAGCTGTGTCACGCCATCCGCACCACGCCCGAGATCGCCGGCACGCCGGTCGTGCTCATCACGGCGTACCTGTTGCCGGGGGACCCACGGCTGACCGCGACGGGCGCGCTGGCGGTGATCGGCAAGCCGTTCGGGGTGCCCGAGCTGACCGAGTCCCTGCGGGCCTACCTGGGCACGGCGCCGCCGCCGGCCGAGCCGGAGCCGATCGGGCCGCTCTCGACCGACAATCCCGCTTTCTTCGACGCGCTGCTGGATTGTCTGGACGCCGGGGTCGCCGCGTGCGACACGTCGGGGCGGGTGCTGCTGGCCAACCGCAAGATGCAGGAGTTCATCGGCCCGGGAGTCAGCGACATCCCGATCGCCGACGCCACCCGCCGGTTCGTGCTGCTGCACGCGGACGGCACCCCCCTGCGTACGCACGAATTGGCACTTTCCCGGGCCCTGGCCGGCGAGAACGTCGAGGGAGCCGAGCTGCTCGCCCACGACGAGGCCGGCCGCCCGCGCTGGTTCGCCGTCAACTCCCGTCCCGTACGGGATGAAGCGGGCGAAGTGACAGGGGCCGTGGCCGCGATCCACGACGTGACCACCCAGCACCGCAACCGGCAGTACCAGCACTGCGAGAACGAGGTGCTCAAGGTCATCGCCGACCACCCGCACGCGAGCGATGCCACCGACCGCATCCTGGCCGCCATCGGGGTCGCGCTGAACTGGCCGTACCTGCGGTTGTGGCTGGTCGACGAGATGACCGACCTGCTGCGGCCGGCCGGGGTGTACGCCGAACCCCACTCGCGCCCCCTGCCGGTGCCGGTGAGCATGGCCCGCGGCGACGGCCTGGCCGGTTCGTGCTGGCAGCGGGCCGACCTGATCTGGGTGCCCGATCTGCACGGGGCCGACTCGCCCGTGCTGCCGAGCATCTCGACCGGCAGCGAATTCCGGGCGGCGGGCGCGGTGCCGGTCCGCAGCGGCGACCGCATCGTCGGGGTGCTGACCTTCTTCGCGTACGACCGGCAGGAGCCCGACCCCGCCCTCGGTGTGCTGCTGACCGGTCTGGCCGGCCTGATCGGCGCCCTTCTCGAGCAGCGCCGCAGCGAGGTGCTGGCCCTGCACCTGGCCGCCGCCACCGACGAGTACATCGCCCTGGTCGGCCACGAGCTGCGCACGCCGCTGACCTCGATCGGCGCCTACGTCGACCTGATCGCCGAGTCGAACGACGACGTCACCCTGGGCGAGGTGCGCGAGCTGCTGGACGTGGTGCAGCGCAACAACTCCCGCCTGCGCGACCTGGTCGAGAAACTGCTCGACCTGGCCGCCCTGGAGTCGGGCCACGCCCGCCTGATCGTCGAGCCGGTCGACCTGACCGAGCTGGTGCGCGAGGCGGTCGACGGGGCCAAGGCCGAGGCGGCCGAGCGCGGCGTCGTCGTGCACGCCGAGATCCCGGGCGACGTGGCGGTTCCGGGTGACCGCCGGCGCCTGCGCCAGGTGGCCGACGCCCTGCTCAGCAACGCGATCAAGTTCAGCCGGGCCGACTCGACCGTCACGGTGACGCTGAGCGACGAGCACCGCGAGTCGGCCCTGCTCACCGTGGCCGACAGCGGCACCGGGGTGGCCCCGGCCGAGCAGCCCCGGCTGTTCCGCCGCCTCTACCGGGCCGGCAACGCCCGCCACACCGGCATCCCCGGCGCCGGGCTCGGCCTGGCCCTGTGCCGGGTGGTCGTCGAACGCCACCACGGCTCGATCACGCTGGCCTCGCACGAGTCCACCGGCACCACGGTCACCGTGCGCCTCCCACGTGAGACGGTCACGCCGTAGCCTGCCGGGATGGACGACGCGCAGACACCGCGACGGGCCCGGGACCTCGGCCTCGTCGTCGGGTCGCGGGCGCCCGGGCCGCTCAACGCCATCACCGATGTGGCCGGGGTCCGGGTCGGGCACACGACCCTGGTCGTGGGGGACGACATCCGTACGGGCGTGACGGCGATCGTGCCCGACCAGCTGGACCACCGCCGGGCCCTGGCGGCGGGACTGTTCGTGGGGAACGGGCACGGCAAGATGGTCGGCTCGACGCAGCTGGCCGAGCTGGGCGAGATCGAGACGCCGGTGCTGCTGACCGCCACCCTGTCCACGTTCCGGGTGGCCGACGCGGTGGTCACCCACATGCTCGGGCGCCCCGGCCGGGAGTCGGCGCAGTCGCTGAACCCGATCGTGGCCGAGACCAACGACGGCTACCTGTCGGACATCCGGGCCCGCCCGATCCGCGCTGAACACGTGTTCGCCGCGCTCGACACAGCCGCGGGCGGGCTGCCCGCCGAGGGGTCGGTCGGCGCGGGCACGGGCACCGGCGCGCTCGGTTTCAAGGGCGGGATCGGGACGGCCTCGCGCCGCATCCTCGATGAGGGGACGGTCGGCGTGCTCGTGCAGTCGAACTTCTCCGGCCTGCTGCGCGTGCTCGGCGTGCCGATCCCGGCGCCGCCGACCGAGCACCCCGGCAACTCGTGCGTGATCGTCGTGGCCACCGACGGCCGCTTCGACTCGCGGCAGCTGTCCCGGCTGGCCCGCCGCGCGATCTTCGCCATGGGCCGCGTCGGCGCCGACTTCGCCGGCGGCAGCGGCGACTATGCGATCGCCTTCAGCACCGCCGAACCGGACGGACCGCCGCTGCCCGAGCCGGCCCTGGAACCGGCATTCGCCGCAGTGCTCGAAGCAGTCGAGGAAGCACTGCTCAACTCCCTGTTCATGGCCACGACGACCACCGGCTTCGCCGGCCACACGAAAATCGCCGTGCCGCACGAGGGAACCCTGCGCCGGCTGCGGTCATAAGCGGGACGTGAGCGACGACAGCGAGCTGTGGCGGCGGGCCCGCGAAGGCGAGCCCGAGTGCTTCGGGGTGCTCTTCGACCGGCACGCCGAAGCGGTGCGGGCGTTCTGCGCGCGGCGGTCCGGGTCGCCGCCGTGGCCCTCGGCGTCCCGGTCGGCACCGTGCGCTCGCGCCTGTCCCGGGCCCGCGCCCGCCTCGGCGCCGACATCGTGACCACCCCGCGACTGGAGACGCCATGACCGAGCTCCGCACCCGCCTGGACCCGCAGCGTCACGCCGACCTCCGCCGCGTCCTGGTGACCCCGGACCCCGAACCCGGAACGGTCGTACGCAAGAGCCTTATCGCCGCGGCCGTCCTCGCCACCGTGGTCGTCGCGGTGGCCGTGCGCCCCGATCCGGTGCCCGAGAACAACGCCCCGTGGACCGCCGTCCCGCAGGCCGCGCCCCGCTGACCGCCCCCGTTCACCCCGCCCAAGGGCAGCGACGTCCTGGTGCTGGGCGGCACACTCGAAACTCCGCCCCCGGCGGCCCCGACCTCCAACCCTTCCAGGTGTACGGCCTGAGCGGCCCCGCCGTCACCGGCGTCGACCTGCTGCTGACCAACGGCCTGCGCATCACGGCCAGCCTGCGCAACGGCATCTGGGGCGCCTGGTGGCCCAGCGACCGCGGCGACCCCACCGGCTGCAAGCTGGAAGTACGCACCGCCACCGGCGTCACGACGATCAACCCTTACACGAACCGGCTCGTCTTCGAATGATCAGTGGTCGAGGTGGGCGGCGGCCAGGGCCAGCCAAAGCTGTACCCGGTCGGCGGTGCGGGCCAGGGAACGGCCGGTCAGGCGTTCGATCTGGTCGATGCGGTAGCGGACCGTGTTGCGGTGGACGATCAGGCGGGCCGCGACCGTGGCCACCGAGCCGTCCGCGTCCAGGTAGGCGCGCAGCGTTGTGACCAGGGCGCCGGCGTGGGTGGCGTCGAAGTCGCGCAGCGGGCGCAGCACGTCGCGGGCCAGGTCGCGCAGCGGGCCGTCGTCGCCCGAGAGCAGCAGGCCGGACAGGCTGACCGGGGCGCGCTCGTTCAGCCCGGGACCGCGGGTCATCGCCTCGTACGCCTCGTAGTAGCTGCGCCGCAGTCCGCTGAGGCCGGGGTACCAGCCGCCGATGCCGACCCGCACCTCGCCGTGCCGGGCCAGGCCGGTGCTCAGCTCGGCCCCGGCGGCGTGGGCCGACCGGCCCGGTTCGAGCACCGCGACCAGGCAGTCGTGCAGCACGGCGGTGGTGGCGCCGGTCAGCGGCGGGCTCGAGGCCAGGCCGGCGCCGTCGTCCACTTCGGCCACGAGCAGGGCGTGTTCGTCCTCGGGCCGGATCCCGAAGGGGGCCAGGCGCCGTTCGGCCTCGCCGGTGGCGATCGAGCCGCGCAGCAGGTCCTCGAGCACCTGGCCCGCGAGCCGGCGCTGCCCGGCCAGTTCGGCCTGGTGGCGCCGCAGTTCCAGACCGACCAGCGACACCGCGTACGGCAAAACGTCCGCGGCCCGCCGCGGCCGGCCACAACAGAGGTACGCCACCACGGTGTCCTCCACGCTGACCGGCAGCCCGGCCGGAACGGTGGGCCAGGTCGCCCCGGCCGGCGCGGTGGCCAGCACCCGCCCGTACCGGTCGCGGACCATCGTGGACGCCCCGAGAACCTGGTGCAGCGCGGCGATCAGCGCCCCCAGCCCGCGGCCCGACAGCAGCGACCGGGCCAGGGTGTCGTAGTCGTCGAGCAGATCCGCCCGCGGTGTCATGCGCGCACTGTACGACTGCACAACGCGCTCGCGTAAGGACTGGGCCGCTGTCCGTTTACCACGATCAGTTCCGGCTCTACGGTCCTGCTATGAGCACCCCCGCGATCCGGTTGTCCGGGCTCCGCAAGACGTTCGGCCCGGTCGAGGCGGTGGCCGGGATCGATCTCGAGATCACCGACGGGGAGTTCTTCTCGATGCTCGGGCCGTCCGGGTCGGGCAAGACCACCGTGCTGCGCATGATCGCCGGCTTCGACCGGCCGACCGCGGGCACCGTGGCGCTCGGCGGCCGTGACGTGACGCGACTGCCGGCGTACGAACGCGACGTGAACACGGTCTTCCAGGACTACGCGCTGTTCCCGCACCTCAGCGTGATCGAGAACGTCGAGTACGGGTTGAAGGTGCGCAAGGTGCCGCGCCGGGAGCGCCGAGCCCGGGCGGAGCAGGCTCTCGAGGCCGTCCAGCTCGCCGGCTTCGGCGGCCGGAAGCCGAGCGCGATGTCGGGCGGGCAACGGCAACGGGTGGCCCTGGCCCGGGCCCTGGTCAACCGGCCCAAGGTGCTGCTGCTGGACGAGCCGCTGGGCGCGCTCGACCTCAAGCTGCGCGAGCAGATGCAGGTCGAGCTCAAGCAGATCCAGCGCGACGTCGGCATCACGTTCGTCTTCGTCACCCACGACCAGGACGAGGCGCTGACCATGAGCGACCGGGTGGCCGTGTTCGACGCCGGCCGGATCGCCCAGGTCGGTACGCCGGAGGCGGTCTACGAGCAACCCGCGACACCGTTCGTGGCCGGTTTCGTCGGTACGTCCAACCTGCTCACCGGCGCGGCCGCGCGCTCGCTGACCGGCCGTGACGGCACCTTCTCCGTACGCCCGGAGAAGATCACCATCGGGGCCGAGGGCGCGCCGGGCACCGTCAGCGAGGTCATCTACGCCGGCCCGGTCACGCGCTTCGTCGTCGACCTCGACGCCGGGGCCCGGATGGTCGTGGTCGAACAGAACCGCCGTACCGGAAAAGCGCAGCGGGGGGAACGCGTACAGCTCACCTGGCAGCAGGAACATGTCATCGAGATCGGAGGAAACCGTGCGGCATAGAGCTCTCACAGCGGTTCTGGCGGCGGGTGTGCTCGCGCTCGCCGGGTGCGGTGGCGACGACGGCGGCGGCGACAGCGGCTCCGGTCCGGGCGGCATGAGCGTCCCGAAGATCGACAAGCTGGCCGCGGTCGGCGCGGGCGAGGGCACGGTCAACGTGATCGCCTGGGCCGGTTACGTCGAGGACGGTTCCACCGACCCCAAGGTGGACTGGGTCTCGGACTTCGAGAAAGAAACCGGCTGCCAGGTCAACACGAAGGTCGCGGGCACCTCGGACGAGATGGTCGCGCTGATGAAGACCGGCGAGTACGACGTGGTCTCGGCCTCGGGCGACGCCTCGCTGCGGCTGATCTACGGCGGCGACGTGGCCCCGGTCAACACCGATCTGATCGCCAACTACCAGGACGTCTTCGAGGGCCTCAAGAACAAGCAGTGGAACTCGGTCGACGGCGCTGCTTACGGCGTGCCGCACGGCCGGGGTGCCAACCTGCTCATGTACCGCACCGACACGGTCAAACCGGCGCCGACCTCGTGGAGTGCGGTCTTCGACCCCAACTCGCCCTACAAAGGCAAGATCACCGCGTACGATTCCCCGATCTACATCGCCGACGCGGCGCTCTATCTCATGAAGACCAAGCCCGACCTCGACATCAAGAACCCGTACGCCCTGGACGACACGCAGTTCAAGGCGGCCACCGACCTGCTGACCGAGCAGAACGAACTGATCGGCGAGTACTGGTCGGACTACACCAAAGAGGTGCAGGCCTTCAAGAGCGGCGACTCCGTGCTCGGCACCACCTGGCAGGTCATCGCCAACCTGGCCGCGGCCGACAAGGCGCCGGTCGAGGCGATCCTGCCCACCGAGGGCGCGACCGGGTGGTCCGACACGTGGATGATCTCGTCCAAGGCCAAGCACCCGAACTGCGGCTACCTGTGGATGAACCACATCATCTCGCCCAAGGCCAACGCCGGGGTGGCCGAGTGGTTCGGCGAGGCGCCGTCGAACAAGTTGTCGTGCGCGCAGACCGCCGACAAGGAGCACTGCCAGACGTTCCACGCCGAGGACGAGGCGTACTTCGACCAGGTCTGGTACTGGACCACCCCGCTCGCCCAGTGCGTCGACGGGCGGACCGACGTCACCTGCAAGGACTACGCGGCCTGGACGCAGGCGTGGACGACGATCAAGGGATAGGACGCCGGCGGTGGCAGCTGGCCGCTCTGCTCTCGGCGCCCCTGCTGTGGCTGGGCGTGGCGTATCTGGGCGCGCTGGCCGTGCTGTTCCTGTCGGCGTTCTGGACCGTCAACGGCTTCACCGGCGAGGTGGTCCGGGAGTTCTCGCTGCAGAACTTCCGGACCATCGTCACCGAGGAGGTCTATCGCAATGTCACGCTGCGCAGCCTCGGGGTGGCCGTCGCGGTCACCCTGATCTGTGTTGCCCTGGCCCTGCCGATGGCCTACTACATGGCCAAGGTCGCCTCACCCCGCGCGAGGCACTGGCTGGTCATCGCCATCCTGACCCCGCTGTGGGCGTCGTACCTGGTCAAGGCGTACGCCTGGCGGGTCCTGCTGGCCAACGACGGGCCCCTCGACTCGGTGGTCGGCACGCCCGGCTACGGCCTGATCGCGGTGATCATCGTGCTGACCTACCTGTGGCTGCCGTACATGATCCTGCCGATCTACGCCGGCCTCGAGCGGCTGCCCGACTCGCTGCTCGAGGCCTCGGCCGACCTGGGCGGGCGGGCCGGTCAGACGTTCCGCGGGGTGGTGCTGCCGATCCTGGTGCCCTCGATCTTCGCCGGTTCGATCTTCACGTTCTCGCTGTCGCTGGGCGACTACATCACCGTCCAGATCGTCGGCGGCAAGACCCAGATGATCGGCAACCTGGTGTACGCCAACGTGGGCGCGGCCAACAACCTGCCGTTCGCGGCGGCCATCGCCACCATTCCCGTGATCATCATGGTCGTCTACCTGACCGCGGTCCGCCGCTCGGGCGCCTTGGAGGAGCTGTGACGCGGTGGGTTCTGCGGGCCGTGATGGCGCTCGGCCTGTTCTTCATTTACGTGCCGCTGCTGCTGGTGCTGGTCAACTCGTTCAACGGCGATCGCACGTTCGGCTGGCCGCCGCACGACTTCACCACCCAGTGGTGGTCGGCCGCGTGGCGCAACGGCGGCGCCCGAGACGCCCTGTGGACGTCGGTCAAGGCCGGCCTCGGCGCGACCGCGATCGCTCTCGTACTGGGAACGATGGTTGCTTTTGCTGTTCAGCGTTTCCAGTTCTTCGGCCGGGACACGGTGTCGCTGCTGGTCGTGCTGCCGATCGCGCTGCCCGGCATCGTCACCGGCATCGCCCTCGACAGCGCCTGGCGCTCGGTGATCGCGCCGCTCGGCATCGGCAAGGGCCTGTTCTCGGTGATCGTCGGGCACGCCACGTTCTGCGTGGTCACCGTCTACAACAACGTTCTGGCCCGGCTGCGCCGCAGCGGCGTCAACCTCGAGGAGGCCTCGGCCGACCTGGGCGCGTCGCCGTTCCAGACGTTCCGCTACATCACGTTCCCGATGCTGCGCTCGGCCCTGCTGGCCGGCGGGCTGCTGGCGTTCGCCTTGTCGTTCGACGAAATCATCGTGACCACGTTCACGGCCGGGCCCGGCATCCAGACCCTGCCCATCTGGATCTTCAACAACCTGTTCCGCCCCAACCAGGCCCCGGTCGTCAACGTGGTCGCGGCCGTCCTGATCGTGCTCTCGGTGCTCCCGGTCTGGCTGGCCCAGCGCCTCGCCGGCCCCGAAGCGGGCGCCAGCCGTACCTGATTTTCGCTAAGGTGCGCCGCGTGGATGTCGCCCGTACGTTCCTGGAAGAGATCGACGCCCGCCAGCCCGAGGCGCTGACCGGGCTGTTCCTGCACGGGTCGATCTGCTGGGGCGAGTTCTTCGCCGGCAGCGACGTCGACTTCGTGGGCGTGTGGAGCAAACCGCCGGATCACACCGCGCTGGCCGAGGCGCACGCGGCGACCAAGGCCCGCCATCCTGAGTTGGTCTTCGACGGCTTCCACTGCGCGCCGGACGACCTGGCCGTCTCGGCGCTGACCGTAGGGCGGCGGCCGGTCTTCTTCCAGGGCGAGTTCGACCCCGACGGCAGGATCGACATCAACCCGGTGACCTGGCACGAGCTGGCCGAGCGGGCCGTCGTGATCCGGGGCGAGCTGCCACCCGTGCACACCGACCGGGCCGAGCTGCGCGAGTTCACCCGGAACAACCTCGACACGTACTGGCGCTCGATCCTGACCCAGATCGAACAGGGCGGCGACCTGGGCGAACTGGGCCGGCACGAGCCGTCCGTCGGCTGGGTGGTGCTGGGCGTGGCCCGTCTGCACCACCTGCTGGCCAAGGACGAGCTGACTTCGAAGAGCGGGGCCGGGCGCTACATCGTGGCCGAGCTGGACGAGCGCTGGCGCCGCCTCGGCCTCGACGCGCTGCGCATCCGCGAACGCCCGGACGACCCGACGGCCTACAGCGACCCGGCCGAGCGGGGGCGGGAGACGTACGAGTTCCTGCGCTGGGCGATCGACTCAGGCCAGCGGTAGCCCGGCCGACTGGGTCTCGGTCGGCTGCGGCGCGGCGTGATGGGTCACCACGGCGCCGGTCATAAACGTGCCCCCGACGGCCAGCGCGCCCAGCACACCCAGCGAGATCTGCTGCTCGAGGTCGCCCTGGTGGGAGTAGTCGGACTCGGTCACCACCGTGGTGCGGTCGTCGACGGTCAGCACGTACTGGCCGTCGCGCAGCTCGGTCGTGCCGTCGAGCCCGGCGAAGGCCACCACCACGGCCAGCCAGAACGCGAAGAACAACACCCCGGCCAGCATGCTCGCCCAGTGCGGCACGTGCGGCGGCACCCACGACGTCAGGCTCCACCGGCTGCGCGGGCGCGTCGTGCGGTAGTACCAGCGGTTGCCGATCACGCCGGCGATCACCCCGGGCACCGTCAGCGCCGCGGCCACGCCGACCGCGACCCCGGTCGGCACCAGGCTCGCCCCGGCCATCAGGGTGGCGATGAGCACGGCCGACCACAGCAGGCCGGCGGAGCACATCGCGGCGCACACGAGCATCCAGCGCTGGGGAATCATGCCCGGACGGTATCGGCCCGGCCGCCCCGGTGTGGCCGTTTCAGCGAGAGCGGGCCACGTCGTAGCGCAGCCACAGCGTGCCGTCGGCCTCGGTGTGCGAGGACAGCAGGCGCAGCCGGGTCGGGAACTCGCCGTCGGCCAGCGCGGGCCCGTCGAACAGCCCCGGCGTGCCGGCGCCGCCGATCGCGGCCGGCAGCACGACCAGCTGGATCTCGTCGACCAGGCCGGCCCGCAGCAGGGCGCCGTTGATCCCGCCGCCGCCCGAGGAGACCACGCAGGTGACCCCCAGCCGCGAGCGCATCCGGCGCAGGGCCGCCCCCAGATCGACCCGCTGGGTGCCGGCGACCAGGTAACTGATGCCCTCGCGGCGCAGATAGGCCAGGTAGGCGGCCGGCGTCGCGTGCGAGACGAGCACCAGCAGGTGTTGCCCGCCGGCCTCTTTCATCGTCCACCGCACCCGGCCCCGGCCGTCGACCACGGCGAACCAGCGCTCGGCCTCGACCGCCAGGAAGTCGTCGTACACGTCGTCGGAGCCGGCCGGTGGCAGCCCGGTGAGCGGACCGGCCGACGGCGGCACCATCGACCCGCTGCCCTCGAGCGTGACGGTGGGGGAGTAGAGCCGCTCGAGCTGGGCCGTGCGCGCCTCGTCGACGGCCTGAGCGCTGGGCGGCCGTAACGTCTCCCAGACCTTGCCGTCCTCGGTGGTCATCAGGGGACGGTCGCGGCGCAGGCTGACCCGCCCGTCGACGGTGGTGGTGACGGACACGACAACGCGAGGCTTTTCCATGCCTCCTTGGTAGCAGCGCCTTACGACACTTTCCGGGGTGTGTGCCGCCGGTAGGTGCTGACCGTCGGGTCGCCTTTGATCCAGAAGCGCCAGGGCACGTCGTGGGCCGAGGTGACCCCGACCCGCGGCCCGGCCTCGATCACGAACGGCGTGTCCGGGCCGTCGGTCACGGTGAGCGGGCCGGTGCCGTCGACCACGGACGTCCCGTTGGCGCTGCGGTCGAGCGCCAGCACCTGCATGAGCTTGGCCGGCCCGGCGGCCAGGTCGGTGCGCTTGCGCGCGGCCGGGCGGCGGTCCTGGGCGTACGTGAGACCGTCGACGACCTCGCCCGCGCGCAGCAGCACGGCGGCGGCGCGGCCCTCCTCGCCACAGACGATGTTCGCGCAGAGGTACATGCCGTAGATCTGATAGACGTACAGGAAACCGGCCGGTCCGAACATGACCTCGGTGCGCTTGGTCTTGCCGCGGTGCGCGTGCGAGGCCGGATCCTCGCCCAGACCGCTGTAGGCCTCGACCTCGGTCAGCCGTACGGTGACGTGATTCGCCGTGACGTGCCGCCCCAGCAGCAGGCGGGCGGCCTCGTCGACCGCGCCCGCGGGAAGATCGAGCCAGGATTCGTTCACCGGAACAGCCAAGCACATCCGGAAAACACGCGATGATGGCGAGGCAGGGGGTGAGCGATGCGTCCGGATCCGGATCAGCTCCAGCGATGGGTGCTGCGCGAGAGCGTCCCTGCCTCCGAGGTCGGCTCCCGGCTCGGGCTGAGCCGGGCCGCCGGGTACGGCTGGCTCCGCCGCTACGGCATCACCGCCGCCACGATGTACGTGTCGCAGGAACGTCTCACCGGCCTGTGGCGGGCCGGCATGCTCGCGTCCCGGGTCGCCGTCGAGACCGGCATCCCGCCCGACGCGGTCCGTGAGCGCCTGGTCGCCGCGGCCGTGCTGGTGCCCGACCGCAACTACTTCGTGGTCGGCTCGCCCGAGGACCCGCTGCCCGAGCACCTGCTGCGCGACTGGATCACCCGCGAGGGGTTCACCGCCGCCCAGGTGGCCGCGCTGACCGGCACCACCGTGCGCCAGGTGCGCTACCGGCTCGCCCGCTACCGCCTCTC
This sequence comes from Paractinoplanes aksuensis, assembly GCF_024137025.1. Lineage (GTDB taxonomy): Bacteria > Actinomycetota > Actinomycetes > Mycobacteriales > Micromonosporaceae > Actinoplanes > Actinoplanes aksuensis. The sequence continues at coordinate 7,375 of NZ_JAMYJR010000048.1, read as the reverse complement.
GACCGGCCGTCCCGGCCCCGCCCCGCGCCTGCGCCGCCGCCTCACCCGCGAGCGGCTGGTCCGGCTCTATCAGATCGAGGAACTGAGCTGCCAGCGCATCGGCGACCAGGAGGGCGTGAGCGCCGAGGCAGTGCGGGAACTGCTCAAGGAGTACGGGATCGACCGCCGCCCCAGCGGCAGCCGGCGCTTGCGGTCGACCCTGCACCCGAAGGTGAAGCGGCAGCACCGCTACCAGGAGACGCTCGACCGCGCTGAAGCGGCCCAGGCCCGCGCGGCCGAACTGATCCGCGCGGCGCGCGAGGTGATGGCCCGGCTCTAGCCCCTACTCGGAGATCCAGGCGTGACCGGGGTGGACCAGGCGTAACGCGTCGTTCAGCCACTCCCGCTCACCGGCGGTGAGGACGGGGGCGACGGCCGCGAAGTCCTGCTCGTCCTTGGGCCGGCGATGCTTGGCCTTGAAGAGCAACACCACCTCGGGGCTGAGGTAGGGGATGCCGTCACGGTCGGTGCGCACCAGTTCCGCGTACGGCCGGCGCAGGCTCTCGTGGCGGCGGGAGATCCAGACGTCGCCGTCGTGCGGCTCCCGGAACACGTCGAAGCGCCACCCGTCGGCCGCCGGGTCGTAGGCCCAGGTCTGATACTGCTCGGCCAGGGCGGCCGGGGTGGCCGGCGCCACCCGGCCGTCGCCCGCGACATAGAAGGCCAGTTCGGGGAAGCGCCCCGCGATCGGCGCGAACCGCTCCCGCGGCACGCCGATCTCGAGGTCCTCGTGCTCGCGCAGGCCGCCGCCCAGGTGCAGGTCGACGGCCCAGCCGCCGGCCACGTACCAGGGCACGCCGACCCCGGCGAGGCGCTCGGCGACCTGCCGCGGGTGCCACGGCAGCCAGGCGTCGATGTCCGGTGTCATACCGGCAGCCTAGAGTTCACGCGTGGCCAAGATGCTCAAGACCTTGCTGCGCCGGGTGGCGGAACGTGTCGCCCCGGCCCGCGTCCCCGCGCAAGCGCCCAAGCCGGCTTCCCGGCCCCGTCATGTACCGACCGGTGACCGCGGCCGTCGCATCGAGTATTCGCCCGATCTCGACGGCGACGCCGATCCGGGCGAGATCGTCTGGACCTGGGTCCCCTACGAGGACGACCCCGCCCAGGGCAAGGACCGCCCGGTCCTGGTGGTCGGCCGCTCCGGTCGCGAGGTGCTGGGTCTCATGCTCTCGTCGCAGGATCGCCGCGGTGGGGAACACAACTGGCTGCCGATCGGCACCGGCGCCTGGGACCGCGAGGACCGCCCGAGTTACATCCGCCTCGATCGGGTGATCGAGGTCGACCAGGACGGCATCCGCCGCGAGGGCGCGATCCTCGACCGGTCCCGGTTCGACGAGGTTGCCGCTCGGCTACGCCAGGAGTACGGCTGGCGCTGAGCGCGCACCTTCGGTGGACAGCCGCCCGCGCGGACCGGATAGCGTTGGGGCCATGGTTAAGGACGTAATGACCGGTTTCGGCGGCAAGCAGGCCTGGCTCGCCGTCCGTCATCGGCCGGGCGCGACACCGGAATCGGTGATCGCCGCTCTCGGCCTGCGCGACCTCGGCCCGGTGCCGTGGCGCGACGGCATCGACCTGGCCCACCTCACCGACGACCGGGTGGCTGTCACCCCGCCCCTGCCCGGCGCCCGCGACGAGCAGTGGGTGCTGGCCACCGGCCGCTGGCTGCTGCGGCCCGACGTCTCCGTCGACGTCGTCGCGCTCTCGGCCACGCTCGGCGCCGAGGTGCAGTTCTTCGCCACCCACCGGGTCACCGAACTGCACCGCTGGCAGCGCGCCGCCGAGGGTGAGCTGATCCGCACTTTCGGGTATGTGGGGCAGACCGGTGAGGTCACGTCCTGGCACGGCGAGCCCGACCCGGCCGAACGCGAGGCCGGCCTGCCCGGCGTACTGGAAGAAGAGACCACTGTCCTGGTGGGCGAGAAGGACGTGCTCGCCGTGGCCGGGGCCTGGAGCATCGACCCGACCACCCTGACCGGCCGCGCGGCGCCGGGACCGCTGCGCATCGGCGCGGCCGACGGAGAGGGCTGACATGCGCAAATTCGTGATCATGGGAGTTCAGGGCAGCGGCAAGGGCACCCAGAGCGAGCTGCTCTGCCGCGACCTCGACCTGGTGCACATCTCCGTCGGCGACATCTTCCGGTGGAACGTGCAGAACCACACCAAACTGGGCGCCCAGGTGCGCCGCACGATGACCGCCGGCGAGCTGGTCAGCGACGACCTGGTCGAGTCGGTCGTCCGCGAACGGCTCGACAACCACGACTGGAACTTCGGCTTCATCATCGACGGCTTCCCGCGCAACGGGCGGCAGGCCGAATTCTTCATGGAGCGCTACGACATCGACGGCGTCATCCACCTCGAGCTCCCCGACGACGAGGTCCGCCGCCGCGTGCTCAGCCGCCGGCTGTGCCCCAACTGCGGCATGGACTACAACCTCATCGCCGACCGGCCTGAGGTCGAGGGCCGCTGCGACATCTGCGGCCACGAGCTGATCACCCGGGCCGACGACACCCCCGAGGCGCTCAACTCCCGGCTGCGGGACTACCACGAGAAGACCCGCCCGGTGCTCGAGCTCTTCGCCCGCAAGGAGTTCATCCACGACATCGACGCGTGCGCCTCGGCCGACGAGGTGCAGCAGTCCATCCGCGAGACGCTGGGCCTGCCGGCCTACAAGCCGGCTAGTACTTGATTCCGCGCTTGGTCAGCTCGGCCTCGACCGCGTCGCAGACCGCCTCGACCACGGCGAAACGCGCGTAGTGCTTGTCGTTGCCGGGGATGACGTGCCACGGCGCCCACGTCGGGTCGGTGCGCTCCAGCATCTCGTCGATCGCGGCCTCGTACGAGGGTCGCTTCTCGCGGTTGCGCCAGTCCTCGTCGGTCAGCTTCCACTGCCGTAGCGGGTCGCCCGACCTGTCCTCGAAGCGGCGCAGCTGCTCCTCGGGCGAGACGTGCATCCAGAACTTGACCATGATCATGCCCTCGTGCACAAGCGTCCGCTCGAACTCGACGATCTCGTTGTAGGCCCGCGACCACTGCTCCTTGGACGCGAACCCCTCGACCCGCTCGACCAGGACCCGCCCGTACCAGGAGCGGTCGAACACGGCCATGCCGCCCCAGCCCGGCAACTTCGGCCAGAAACGCCACAGGAAGTGGTGGCGTTTCTCGTCGTACGTGGGCGCGGCGAACTGTGACACCCGGACGAAGCGCGGGTCGAGCGGGGCGACCAGCCGCTTGATGGCGCCACCCTTGCCCGACGCGTCCCAGCCCTCGAAGACACAGCACAGCGGCGGCCCGATCTTCTGATCACCGATCTGACCGCCGAGGAGCAGCCGCAGCCGCAACATGCGCTGCTGTGCCTCCTCGAGGCGGGCCACGGCCTTCTTCTTCGAGATCTCGATCGGCGGTTCACCGCTACCCAGGCGACTCATCCGTACAGCATGTCCCCGTCGCGCCAGTTCCGCAGCTCCGGCTTTTCTTGGGAGCGCCGAAACCCGGTGTCCTCGCCACCGGGCCGTGCGGGACAATCGCCTGGTGACTCTCCTAGACGACCTGACATGGCGTGGACTGATCCAGGATTCGACCGACCCGGCCGCCCTGGCCGAGGCCCTCACCGGCGACCCGATCACGTTCTATGTGGGTTTCGACCCCACCGCCGCGTCGCTGCACGTCGGTCACCTCATGCAGGTCATCACGGCCGGCCGGCTCCAGCGCGCCGGTCACCGCCCGCTGCTGCTGGTCGGCGGGGCCACCGGCCAGATCGGCGACCCCCGCGAGTCGGCCGAGCGCTCTCTCAACTCGCCGGAGGTGGTCCAGGGCTGGGTCGAGCGTATTCGCGCCCAGCTCGCACCGTTCGTCACGTACGACGGCGACAGCGCGGCCACGCTGGTCAACAACCTCGACTGGACGGGCCCGACCTCGGTCATCGAGTTCCTGCGTGACGTCGGCAAGCACTTCCCGGTCAACAAGATGCTGGCCCGCGACGTGGTGCGCAACCGGCTCGAGAGCGGCATCAGCTTCACCGAGTTCAGCTACCAGCTGCTGCAGGCCAACGACTTCTACCAGCTGCATCAGCGGCACGGCTGCATGCTCCAGTTCGGCGGCTCCGACCAGTGGGGCAATATCACCGCCGGCGTCGACTTCGTGCGCCGCCGCGGCGCCGGCCCGGTCCACGCGTTCACCACCCCGCTGGTGCTCAAGGCTGACGGCACCAAGTTCGGCAAGAGCGAGGGCGGCGCGGTCTGGCTCGACCCCGAGATGACCAGCCCGTACGCGTTCTACCAGTTCTGGATCAACGCCGACGACCGCGACGTGAACAACTACCTGCGGTTCTTCAGCTTCAAGAGCCGCGAAGAGCTGGAAGAGCTTGAGAAGGCCACCGCCGACCGCCCCCAGGCCCGGCTGGCCCAGCGCGCCCTCGCCCTCGAGATCACCGCGCTGGTCCACGGCGACACCGAGGCCGAGCAGGCCGTCATGGCCAGCCAGGCGCTGTTCGGTCGCGGGTCGCTCGATTCACTCTCGGCCGAGACGTTGCGGGCCGCTCTGGGCGAGGCCGGGCTTCTTCCCGTACGCGGTGAGATGCCGAACTACAGCACGCTGCTGAAGGAAACGGGCCTGGTGGCCAGCGCCAACGAGGCCCGGCGCACCATCACCGAGGGCGGCGCCTACGTCAACAACGAACGCATCACCGACGGTGAGGCCGTGCCCGGCGCCGACACCCTGCTGCACGGCCAGTTCCTGGTCCTGCGCCGGGGCAAGCGCACCTTCGCCGGCGTCGAGTACTCCGCCTGACCGGCCCGTCGTCCTGACGGCCGCCCACCCGGTGGCCGTCAGGAAGTCGGCGCCCTTACCCGGCGGCCGTCAGGAAAGTCCGCGCCTCTACCCGGTGGCCGTCAGGAAGTCGGCGTAGAACAGGCTCAGGCCCGCCGCCACGCCGACCCCCGCGATGATCCAGAACCGGATCACGATGTTGACCTCGCTCCACCCGGCCAACTCGAAGTGGTGGTGCAGCGGCACCATCCGGAAGACCCGCCGCCCGGTGGTGCGGTACGACACGATCTGGATCACCCAGGTCACCGTGATGAGCACGAATAGCCCGCCGATCAGGATCGTCAGCAGCGTGGTGCGGGTGGCCACCGCCAACCCGCCCATCAGGCCGCCGAGCGCGAGCGACCCCACGTCGCCCATGAAGATCCGCGCCGGCGACGTGTTCCACCAGAGAAACCCCAGACAAGCGGCGGCCGCCGCGGCCGAGATCATCGCGATCTCCAGCGGATCGCGCACCTGGTAGCAGTAGTCGTTGGCCCGCGAGTAGGCCTCGTCCGCGCACCAGTGCCGGTACTGCCAGAAGCCGATCAACGCGTACGCCGCGAACACCAGCACGGAGACGCCGGTCGCCAGCCCATCGAGGCCGTCGGTGAGGTTCACGCCGTTCGACATCGCCGTGATGACGAAGACGAACACGAGCACCGAACCGAACTTCCCGACGTCCAGCCAGCTGATGTCCCTGACCAACGAGATGTTCTCGCTGGCCACCGTCTGCCCGTTGGTGCTGACGAAATAGAGCGCGACAACGCCGAACCCGACGCCGACGAGCCCCTGGCCGAGCAGCTTGCCCTTGGCGCTCAACCCGTCCGAGTTACGCCGGCGCACCTTGAGGAAGTCGTCGAGGAACCCGACCGCGCCACAGCAGACGAACAGTCCCAGCAGGACGAAGGCCGTCATCGTCGGCTCCTCCTGCGCGATCTGCCGCTCGGGGAGGGTGGTCAGCGCGATGTGCCCCGCGACATAGGCGATGACGGTCGCCACGATGAACGCGACCCCACCCATCGTCGGGGTCCCGCGCTTGCCCTCATTGCTGGCCAGCCCGATCGACCGGATGGGCTGACCCGCCTTGAGCGCGGAGAACACCCGGATAGCCACCGGCGTGACGAACAGCGAGACAAGAAACGCGACCGCCGCCGCGACGATGACCGCCCTCACGACGCCACCCGCACGGGATCCGGCCCAACGAGCTCGAGCATCCGGACCGGCGGCCCGCACCGGTAGTCCCTCGGGAGATCTTCAATCACGGAAGAGGAGCTTGCCATCCAACCCCCAGCGAAGCACCCCCGCCCACCCTCGTGCCGCGACAACTCACCACCCACGACCCGCTCAACTCCGCCCGCCCGCCTGTCCAGCCGCCGCCGTGTCGGCCCGCTCCCCACCTTGCTCGACGTGCTGCCGCTCCGTCCTTCCGGGGGCTGGCTCGACCGACCGCGCTTGGCGCTGGACCAGCTGACCTCTTGGCTCTGAACCAACTGGTCTTGTGGTTCTGGACCGGCGAGCTTCGTGTGTCGTCAAGAGGTAGAGGCGTGCGCCGAGGCCAGGCCGGCATTGCTCCCGGGCTGGCCTCGGCCTGCCCTACGAGCTGCCGGACCGGTTCGTCCTTGCTGTCTTGGTCCCCAGGTGGCTTCCCGCAGTGCCGGACTGGCTGGCGCCGCGTCGTATCGGACCGACGCGACCAGCCTGACATCGTGCCGGACTGACGTAGTGCCGACTGGCCCGACCAGACCGAGTGGTGCCGGACTGACGTAGTGCCGGACTGGCCCGACCAGCCTGAAATCGAGCCGGACTGACGTAGTGCCGGACTGGCGCGACCAGCCCGTGTGGTGCCTGACTGGCGTAGTGCCGGATTGACGCGAGCAGCCTGACGTCGCGCTTCGCCGGTGTCACGCCGACCAGGCGGCCTACGCGTGGTCTTGTGCTCCCAGTCTGGTGAACGCGAACTTTGCCGGCATTGAATACACCGCGTAGTTCCGATCTTGCGCGTTGTCCACAATTCCGCGCCGTCCACAGGAAGGGCAGCTCGCGCCCGCAAAGATCGTCCGTTTCCTCCACACTGACCAACGGGGGTCCCCCTAGGGAGGGTGGGCTGGGCACGATGGGCGCCGGCGTTGATCGAATGCGGCTTGAACTGCGGAAACGGCGTCGGTCGGCGAGTGTCGGACCTGAGGATCTTGGCCGAACGGGGTTCTGTGACGTGGTTCGCAGGGGGTCGATTTGGTGTCCATGCCAGGGGCCTGTAATGTTTACCGAGCCGCCAGGGAGACGGGCGAGCGAGCGGGACTCTTCGGAGGCCCGGAGCGGCCGTCCTGGGGGAACCCGAGAAATTGCCTCAGCAATAGCTGGTGTAGATTCTTGCGGGCTTGAGCAGTTCTGGATCGTGAATTTCCGGGAAGTTACCCGGGTTTGACGAGAAGGAAAAGCCCAAGTAAAGTCGAGCAAGTGCCCCGGAGCGGTTAGCCGGGTAGCGGTTGTTCTTTGAGAACTCAACAGGGTGCTTGATAAGCCAGTGCCAATT
>NZ_JAMYJR010000047.1 GCF_024137025.1 Paractinoplanes aksuensis | reverse complement strand
CCTCGTCCGGCGCGCCCGCGGCCGGCCGGCCGCCGTATCCGCCGGTGCCGCGCCCCGTGTCGGGCGCGCGCGGCGCCGCTTCGGTGCCCTCCGGGCCGCCCGCGGCCCAGCCGGTTCACAAACCTGTTCAACCGCAGCCATACCGCCAGCCGTATCAACCACAGGCGACGCCGGCCGCCAAACCGCAGAGTTCGGGCGGGCGGCAGGTCCTGATCGTTCTGGCTGTGGTGCTGGCCCTGCTGGTCCTGCTCTGCGCCGGGGTGATCTCGTTCCTCTACAAGCAGGGTCAGAACCAGAGCGGGGCGCCGACCGGCGTGACCGTCGTCCACACGGGCGTCGCCGATGGGGATCCATCGGGGGCGTCGAACCGTCTAACCCCGCAGGCGGGCGCGAACCCCGGCTGGACAAAAGCTAACGAAGGACGACAGACGCTATGACGGCGCAGGCCCGCCTGCTCGGTGGCAGGTATCAGGTCGGCGAGCTCCTGGGCTACGGCGGCATGGCCGAGGTGCACCGCGGACGCGACCTCCGGCTCGGCCGTGACGTAGCGATCAAGATGTTGCGGACCGACCTGGCCCGCGACGCCACGTTCCAGGAGCGTTTCCGCCGCGAGGCGCAGAACTCGGCCGCCCTCAACCACCCCGCGATCGTCGCTGTCTACGACACCGGCGAGGAGATCTCGTCGACCGGCGAGAAGCTGCCGTTCATCGTGATGGAGTTCGTGAACGGGCAGACCCTCAAAGAGGTGCTGGCCCAGGAACAGCGACTCCCGACCCGCCAGGCCCTCGAGTACATCGCCGACATCTGCGCCGCCCTCGAGTTCAGCCACCGGCACGGGATCATCCACCGGGACATCAAGCCCGGCAACGTGATGATCACGCAGAACGGCCAGGTCAAGGTCATGGACTTCGGCATCGCCCGGGCCCTGGCCAGCGGCGCCACCACCATGACGCAGACCAGCGCGGTCATCGGCACAGCACAATATCTCTCGCCCGAGCAGGCCCGCGGCGAGTCGGTCGACGCGCGCTCCGATGTGTACGCCGCCGGTTGTGTGCTCTTCGAGCTGCTGGTCGGCACCCCGCCGTTCGTCGGCGACAGCCCGGTCAGCGTCGCCTACCAGCACGTCCGCGAGGAGCCCAAGGCGCCGAGCGACGTCGTGCCCGGCGTTCCGGCCGACGTCGACGCCATCGTGCTCAAGGCGCTGGCCAAGAACCCGGTCAACCGTTACCAGAGCGCGCAAGAGATGCGGGCCGACGCCCTGCGCGCGGTCGCCGGCCGGCCCGTGCTGGCCGAGCCGGTGATGTCGCAGGCCGAGACCATGGCCATGCAGGGCGGCGCGACGCAGCGGCAGTGGCAGCCCCAGTCCGCGACCACCATGCAGCGCCCGGTCGGCGGTCCGCCGCGGCCACCGGAACGCCGCTCGTCCTCGTGGGTGTGGGCGGCCCTGGCCGCGCTCGGTGTGCTGGTCGTGGTGGTGCTCGGCGTCGCGCTCATGCAGGAACGCGGCAACGAGAACAACAACGCCGGCAACAACACCCAGAGCTCGGCCCCGGTCACCTACACGATGCCCGACCTCGTGGGTAAGACCAACGCCGATGCCGTGGAGGCCCTGGAAGCGGCGGGCATCAAGAACCATTCGGCCGACGCGCCGCAGTTCGAGTCGGGCTGCAAGGGCACCGTCGTCAAGCAGGACCCGGGCAAGGGCAAGACGGTCGGCGCCACCGACCAGGTCAGCTATCAGCTGTGCCTGAAGCCGGAGCAGGTCGAGGTGCCCAACAACCTGGTCGGCTCGACCCGCGAGAGCGCCCAGTCGGCGCTGCGCGGCCTCGGCCTCAAGGTCGACCCGCAGGACATCGACAGCCTCAAGCCGATCGGCATCGTCGTCGACGTCGAGAAGGCCGGCCGTGACGTCGACCCGGGCACCGAGATCACCATCAAGGTGTCCAACGGCCGCCTGGTCAAGGTGCCCGACGTGGTCGGCAAGAACCTGGCCACGGCGCAGGGCATCCTCGAGGAACGAGGCCAGTTCAACGTCAACCAGATCGACGTTCAGGACCCGAACGGTGTGCCGGGCACGGTGGTCGAGCAGACGCCCAAGGCCAACGCGACGGCCGAGAAGGGCGACCGGGTGACTCTGTCGGTCATCGCCGAGCCCGACGACCCCGGCACCGAACCCACCCCCGACCCCACCGACACCGAACCGCCCGGCGGCACCGGCAACGGCGGCGGCACCGGGGCGAACGGGTTGCTCGGGAACGCGATCATCCGCCGGGACGACAGCAGTCTCTGAGCAGCGACAAACGGCCCGCCGATTTGAGGAGGGCCGTTTTCGTTCTAGGCGGTGGCGAAGGCGGCGCGGCGGCGGGTCTCGACCTCGGCCGCCAGCGGGGGCGCCTTCTCGAGGGCCTCGGGCAGGCCGCAGGAGGCGAGCCAGTTGGCCAGCATGGTGTGGCCGCCCTCGGTGAGCACCGACTCGGGGTGGAACTGCACGCCCTCGATCGGCAGGTCGCGGTGGCGCATGGCCATCACCACTCCCGATTCCGTACGCCCGGTCACCTCGATCTCGGCCGGCAGCGTCTCGGGCAGCACCGCCAGCGAGTGGTAGCGGGTGGCGGTGAACGGCTCGGGCAGCCCGGCCAGCACCCCGGACCCGTCGTGGTGCACCTCGGACGTCTTGCCGTGCAGCAGTTCGGGCGCGCGCGTGACGGTGGCCCCGAACGCGGCGCCGATCGCCTGGTGACCGAGGCAGACGCCGAACATCGGGACCTTCCCGGCGTACGCGGGAATGACTTCCATCATGATGCCGGCGCGCTCCGGCGCGCCCGGGCCGGGCGAGAGCAGGATGCCCGCGGCCCCGAACGTGCCGACCTCGGACACGGTGATCTCGTCGTTGCGCCGCACCACGCACTCGGCCCCGAGCTGGCCCAGATATTGCACCAGGTTGAAGACGAACGAGTCGTAGTTGTCGATGACCAGGATGCGCATGTCAGTTACCCGGGAGCCCTTCGGAGGGGTGGGGCTGGTTCGACTCCGTGCTGTACGGGATGTCCTCGGGCGCCTCGTGGTCGGGGTCGCCCGGAACCGTCACATCCGAGTCGTCGCCGGTCGGGCCCTGCTGCTCAGTGCCCGTGCCGACCTGCACGTCGTCGAACGGCAGCAGCGGGGTGGCCCACGGAAAGACGACGTACCAGAGCAGGGCGGTGGTGGCCGCCAGCAACCCGAGCGAGCCGGTGAGCTTGCCCCAGAAGCCGAACGGCAGCTTGCGCCAGATCCAGGCGTACATGGTCAGGCGCCCTTCACTTCGGCCGGCATGCCCGCGTTGGGGGCCTTCTGGTCGCGCTTGCTGGTCGAGACCAGTTCGGCGTGCACGATCAGGCGCTCGTAGTTGTTGTACTTGGGGTTGCAGGTGGTCAGGGTGAGCAGCGACTTCGTCGGCTTGGCCCGAGGCTTGCCGGGTACCGGGGCGACGACCTCGACCGCCGTCGGCTTGACGACCTCGCTGGTATAGACGCGGTAGACGTACCAGTTGGACCGGGTCTCGACGCCGATGACGTCGCCCGACTTGAGCTCGTCGAGCCGCCAGAAGATCTTCTTGATCCGGTGACCGGCCACCGAGAAGTTGCCGACCTGGCCCGGCTTGGCCGAGTCGGGGTAGTGGCCGGGGGCGTAGCGGATGTCGTCGGGCTGCACGCCGTCGACGACCACCCACTCCTTGTCGAGCTTCGGGATGTAGAGGCGGCCGACCAGGTTGCTGCCGGGCGCGGTGGGCGCCTTGGTGGTCGCGGCGGACGGGGTCGGGGCGACCGTGGGGTCGTTCCACACCTCGTCGAGCTGGGTGTCGAGCGCGTTCTGCTCGTCCTGCACCTTGGCCGAGTTGCCGAACACCTCGTATCCCGCGAACAGCAGCACGATGAGACCGAACGTGATCATCAGCTCGCCCGAGACACGGATCGCGCCGCGGATCCGGGAGCCGATGGTCGGCCGGGTCATCTCGGAGTAGACGCTCTTGTAGCCCTCACCGGTCTGCTCGGGGCGCAGCTTGACGACCTTCTCGCCGCGTTTCGGCTCCGGCACGGGCTCCTCCTCGGCGGGCGGCCGCACCGAGCCTGGGGCCGCGGGGGAGACCGAGGCGGCGCCGAGGGCGGCGTCGGGCTCGGCTTTCGCCTTCGCGGACTGGGCGGCGAGGCCGGGAACCGCGGAGAGGAGCGCGGTGGGGGCCTGAAGGGGCGGGGGGTGCTCGCCGGAACGCTTCATCGCCGGCAGCAGGCCGGTCGGAGCGTCCGACGTACGGATGACAGCGGTCTCCCGCGGATCCTGCGGAACCCCCGCGAGACGCGGATCTTGCGAGCCGTTACCGGGGTGCGCCGGCTGACCGGAATTGATCGGGACGCCGGGATTGATCGGCACGTTCGGGCGGCCCTGGTCGCCACCGTAGGCGTGGGGCCCGGTGGGGTAGCCGCCCGAGTTGTGCCCGACGGTCGCCGGCGGTACCGGCGGCCGGAAGCCCTGAGCCGGGCTGGGCGACACCGGAGCGCCGAAGCCGGCCCCACCCTGGGGCAGGTCGCCGAACGGCCGATTTGTCGCCTGAGGGCCGTCTGAGGGCGCCTGCGCGGCCCAGGAGGTGGCTGGCGGCTGGGCGCCGGCTTCCTCGGCGGCCGCGAAGAAGTCGAAGTCGGTGCGCTGACCGGGCTCGGAGTGCGCGGCCCGTTGGACCGAGCCCAGCGCCCCACCCGCGGCCCCACCTCGCACGATCCGCTGCTGCACCTCTTCGTCGGTGCGCAGCACGGCCGTCTCGGCCGCCGAGGGCGCGGGCGGCGGCAGCGTGGGCGGAGCCGGCGGCGGGCTGCCGAGGCCGATCGGAGGTGCGAGCGGCCCACCGGGCACGCCGTCAGGCGACGCGTCGGTGATCCGTGGGATGTAGGCCGTCTGACCCTCGGCGTCGGGGGCTCGATGCCGCCCCGACCCGGGTCCGCGGGCCGGTTGGTCCGGAGCGGCCATTACCCGGCGACCCGCGCGGACCGGAGGTCACTCGACCCGTCGTACGCCCGCACTGTCACGTTCCTCTCGACGGTTTCCTGATAACCGAGGCCGAAGTCAGCGACCGCATCCCTGAATTGCCGGACCCCTTCCGCGGACTCCAACGCGCGACGCATCCCTGTGGGTTCGCCGATCGCCGTGATCCGGAACGGTGGTGAGAAGACTTGGCCGTGCAGGAGCAGCGTGTTGCCGACACAGCGTACAGCGCTGGTGGAGATCACGCGGACATCCATGATCGACATTGCCTCGGCCCCACCAGCCCAGAGAGCATTCACCACTGCCTGAACATCACCCTGGTGGACGACAAGATCGTCATTGTCGGGGGCGTTGGCGGCGACAAAATCATTGCTCCGGCGGGACGAGTCGTCGAGCGTCACGGTGAGGCCGGAACCCTGCAAGGCGGTGAAGCCGGCGGGCGCCCGCAACTTGTCGGCGCCCTCGCGGGCCTGCTTCACCGGCCCGTCGACCTCGGCCAGCCGGGCCGTGTCCTGGTCGACGGCGGAGCGGAGCTCGGCGCCGGTCTGCTCGCGGGCCTCGAGGCGTTCGCGCTTGTCGGCGATCAGTTGGGCGAGCTGGGGCCGCCGGTCGTCGCGCAGGGTGGTGCCGTCGGCGGTGGTAGCCGAGGTGGTGAACAACAGGCCCGCGGCCAGGAAGATCAGGGGTGTGACGACCGTCCAGCCGCGCATGCTCCGCGCCGGTCGGCCCGGCCGCAAACCCGTCCACGCGCGGCGCAGAACGAGCCGCCACGAGGGCGTGCCGGTGGTGTATTCCACGTCCTCGACTCCCCCCGTAAAATCGCACCGGACATTTTTCCTAGCCCGGCGGGTGCCGGTGTTACCACCGACTTGACTACGCTAGCTGTCGAACATTAATCGCCACGGGCAGCATTCGGGATCGCCGAAGCCGCTCAGCGGTGGGGTTGTTCACCACTTGTTGCCCTTCAGGAGTCCACCGTGCCGAAGTCCCAGGTCCGCAAGAAGAAGGTCTACACGCCGCCGACGGACATCCGTCCCGCGGCAGCCGCGGCGTCGAAGAAGCCCAGCCCGATGTGGCTGCCGATCAGTGCGGTCGCGCTGATCGTGATCGGCATCGCCTGGCTGGTCGTGTACTACCTGTCGTCCCAGCAGTACCCCGTCGAGTCGCTGCGGTACTGGAACCTGGCGATCGGCTTCGGGTGCATGGTGGGGTCGCTCGCGATCCTGTCGCGCTGGCGATAGCCGCTTTTGCCTGCATTTACGCAGGTAGTGTGAGCTTTGTCCGTTTGAAGCGCACCTCGTGCCGGCGGCCGGGGTGCGCTTTGGCGCCTCCCTTGACCCGTGGCGTGCGGCCGTCTATTACTCGTGGGTAACATGGGCGCGGCGGACAGCCGAGGCGAGGAGGCACAACGCAGATGGGCATCGCGCAGATAGTTGCCACAGTGCTGGCCGGCGCCATCACCGTCGTGGCCGTCGTTCTCGCCGTGCGGGCGGTGCTGACCATCACCGCGGTGATCCGTCAGGGCCGGCCCGACCCGGCCCGGTTCGAGAACCCACCGGCCCGTACGAAAACCATGCTGGTCGAGACGCTCGGCCATACCCGCATGCTGAAGTGGAGCGCGATCGGCGCCGCCCACTGGCTCGTCATGGTCTCCTTCATGATCCTGTTCCTGCTGGTCGTGGAGGCGTACTTCGAGGTCGTGGACCCGGCCGCGGGCCTGCCGATCATCGGGCACTGGCTGATCTTCGGGTTCGTCACCGAGTGGATCGGCATCCTGGGCCTGGCCGGCATCGTCTACCTGATCTTCGTACGCCAGCGGGCCAACCGTTCCTTGAAGAACCGGTTCCTGGGCTCGACGTGGTGGCAGGCGTACTTCGTCGAGGCCGTCATCCTCGGCGTGCTGGTCTGCGGTTTCCTGATCCGCGGGTTCAAGGTCGCCACCGACCACTTCGAGTACGCGGTGTGGGCCACCCCGCTCTCCCACGCGATCGGCGCCGTGCTGCCGGCCTGGAAGGACGGCGGCACGTGGACCGCCCTGGTCAAGATTTTCATCTCGATGGGCTGGCTGATCACCATCGGGCTCAACCCGACGATGGGTGTGGCCTGGCACCGCTTCCTGGCGTTCTTCAACATCTACTTCAAGCGGGCGCCCGAGAAGCCGGCCGGCTCCGGGCTGGGCGCGCTGCGGCCGATGATGAGCGAGGGCAAGCCCCTCGACTTCGAGGAGGCCGACCCCGAGAAGGACCAGTTCGGCGTGGCCCAGGTCGAGCAGTTCACCTGGAAGGGGCTGCTCGACTTCTCGACCTGCACCGAGTGCGGGCGGTGTCAGTCGCAGTGCCCGGCGTGGAACACGGCCAAGCCGCTCTCGCCGAAACTCCTGGTTCTCTCGTTGCGTGATCATGCGTACGCCAAGGCCCCTTATCTTTTGGGCGGCGGCGGCAAAGACCTGACCGGCGAGGAGAAGGCGACCGAGGCCCAGCTGGCCCACATGGACGTGCTCGCGCTGGCCGAGGGGAACCGCCCGCTGATCGGCACGGCCGAGGAGCAGGGCGTCATCGACCCCGACGTGCTGTGGTCGTGCACCACCTGCGGCGCCTGCGTCGAGCAGTGCCCGGTCGACATCGAGCACATCGACCACATCGTCGACATGCGCCGCTACCAGGTGCTGATCGAGTCGTCGTTCCCGTCCGAGGCCGGCGTCATGCTGCGCAACCTCGAGAACAAGGGCAACCCGTGGGGCGCGCCGCAGAACACCCGCGAGGACTGGACCAAGGGTCTGGACTTCGAGGTGCCGCGGGTCGGCGAGGTCGAGGACTTCGACTACCTGTTCTGGGTCGGCTGCGCCGGAGCTTTTGAGGACAGGGCCAAGAAGACCACCCGCGCGGTGGCCAAGCTGCTGCACGAGGCCGGGGTCAACTACGCGATCCTGGGCGAGGGCGAGACCTGTACGGGCGACCCGGCGCGGCGCATCGGCAACGAGTTCGTCTTCCAGATGCTGGCCCAGCAGAACGTCGAGACGTTGAAGGAAGCCAACGTCAAGCGGATCGTGGCGACCTGCCCGCACTGCTTCAACACCCTGGGCAACGAGTACGAGCAACTCGGCCTGAAGGTCGAGGTCGTGCACCACACCCAGCTGCTGCAGCACCTGGTCGCGACAGGCAAGCTCACCCCGGTCCAGCCGATCGAGGGCGACGTCACCTATCACGACCCGTGCTACCTGGGCCGCCACAACCGGGTCTTCGACGCCCCGCGTGAGGTGCTGGGCGCGAGCACGGCCAACCTGGTCGAGATGCCGCGCAACTCCGAGCGGTCCTTCTGCTGCGGCGCCGGCGGCGCCCGCATGTGGATGGAAGAGAAGATCGGGAAGCGGATCAACGTCGAGCGCACGGAAGAGGCCCTGGCCACCGGCGCGAAGACGATCGCGGTGGGCTGCCCGTTCTGCTACACGATGATCGGCGACGGGGTCACCGGCAAGGGCGAGCAGGAGAACGTCGAGGTCGTGGATGTCGCGACGGTCCTCCTGCGCTCGCTCAAGCAAGAGGTCTAGGGCAGCTCAGGTCGGCGTGCCGGCGGTGGCCGCGGTGGTCGAGGCGACGATCGCGACCATCACGGCCGCCTGGATCTCGTCGATCGTCTTCTTGACAGCCTCGGCGGCCCAGGCGCCCTCACTGATCTCGCGCAGCCGGGCCTGAACGACCTTGCGGTCGAGGCCGGCGAAGACCTTCCCGTCCAGGCCGGTCGCCGCGACCAGGGCGCAGAGCGCGGCCGTACGTGGTTCGACCGCGCCCGTACCGAGCACGGCCTGGCGCATCCGGTCGCGGGCCGCCGTCTCTTGCACGGGCTCGACGCCGTGCGCGGCCGGATACTTGGTGCGGGGGAAGACCCACAGAACCTTGTCCTTCTCCGTACGCAGGATGCCCTCGGCCACCAGCCGGTCGAGCACCTGCGGCCGCGTGTCCTGGGCGAACTTGTTCACCCAGTGCCCGGGCTTGCGCGGCTTGTCGTCACCGGTGATGCGCATCAGCGCGCCGTCCAGCAGCGGGTCGCCGGTCGGGCTGATGTCGGGCACGACCACCTTCTTGTCGTTCACGTCGACCCGGCCCGCCATCGCCAGCTCGAGCAGCAGCCCACCGCCGAGGCCGTGGTCGAGGTGGGTGCCGTCGATCAGCGGAGTGCCGTCGTCGTCATACGCGAGCAGCGTGAACTCTTCGACCAGGTTCATGCCCAGACGGTATCCAGATTCGCCGGGTGCCAATCCTCACTTCGGGTGGGCACGCCGGACTCGCCCGGTTCCGGCACAATGAGACCGAGGTGAACCGATCATGGACGGCCTACTGCTGACCGCGGTGCTCCCGTTGGCGGCGTTCGCGCTGCTCACGGCGGGCAACGCGTTCTTCGTGGCCGCCGAGTTCGGTCTGGTCACGGTCGACCGGGCCGAGATCGCCTCCCGCTCCCGCTCGGGCGACCGCCGGGCCCGCACGGTCGAGCACGCGCTGCACGAGCTGTCGTTCCAGCTCTCCGGCACCCAGCTCGGCATCACGCTCACCGCCCTGCTCACCGGTTATCTGGCCGAGCCCGCGCTGTCCCGGATCTTCGAGCCGGTGGTCGAGCCGGTCGCCGGCACCGCCACCGAGGCTGTCACGCACGGCATCGCGCTGGTCGTGGCCACCCTCGTCTCGATGCTGTTCGGCGAGCTGGTGCCCAAGAACGCCGCCCTGGCCCGGCCCATGCGCGCCGCCCTGCTGACCGCGGCCCCGTTGCG
The DNA here is from genome assembly GCF_024137025.1 of Paractinoplanes aksuensis. Lineage (GTDB taxonomy): Bacteria > Actinomycetota > Actinomycetes > Mycobacteriales > Micromonosporaceae > Actinoplanes > Actinoplanes aksuensis. The sequence goes on along the minus strand of NZ_JAMYJR010000047.1, from coordinate 66,966 downwards.
TACGTTCTCGAAGCTCTTGAAGTGGGTGATCGGCGGTCTCAACGGGTCGGCCAACTGGCTGGTCCGCCGGATCGGCATCGAGCCGCAGGAAGAGCTGGCCAGCGCCCGCTCACCCGAGGAGCTCGGCCTGCTGGCCGCGATCAGTGCCCGGGCCGGTGCGTTGCCGACCGAGACCGCCACCCTGCTGCGCCGCACGATCCGGTTCGGCGAGAAACGCGCGGCCAAGGCGATGACCCCGCGCGTCGACGTGGTCGGGCTCAAGACCACCGCCAGCGTGGCCGAGCTGATCGCGGTGGCGCGCGAGACCGGGCACACCCGGTTTCCGGTCTACGAGAACACGATCGACCTGGTCATCGGCGTGGTGGCGGTGCCCGACGCCTTAGGCGTGCCGCCCGAACGCCGGGCCACGACCCAGGTCGCGACGATCTCGCGCGAGCCCGTGTACGTCCCCGAGAGCCTCAGCCTCGACAAGGTGCTCGCGGCCCTGCGCGAGGCCGACGCCGACCTGGCCATCGTGGTCGACGAGTACGGCGGCACCGACGGCGTCGTCACCGCCGAAGACCTGGTCGAGGAACTGGTCGGGGAGATCGCCGACGAGTACGACGTCGAGCCCGCCCACACGTTGACCCAGGAGCTCACGGCGCCCGACGGGCTGGTCGACGGGCTGCTGCGCGAGGACGAACTCATGGAGCAGACCGGCTTCGAGCTGCCCGAGGGGCCGTACGAGACGCTGGCCGGTTTCCTGCTGGCCCGGATGGGTCACATCCCGGCGGTGGGCGAGTCCTACGAGACCGACGGATGGAAGTTCACCGTGACGGCCGTCGACCGGCACCGCATCGAACAGGTGCGGGTCTCCGCGCCCCTGGAGTCCGAGGATGACTGAGCTCCTGGTCACCGCGGTGCTGCTGATCGGCAACGGGCTCTTCGTGGGCGGCGAGTTCGCGCTGATCGCCTCGCGGCGGACGGCGCTGGAACCGCTGGCCGCGACCAGCAAGCGGGCCCGGTGGGCGCTCTCGGCGATGAGCCAGATTCCGCTGATGATCGCCGGCGCGCAGCTGGGCATCACGATCTGCTCGCTCGGGCTGGGCGCGCTGGCCGAACCGGCGCTGGCCCACTTCCTCGAGGGCCCGTTCCACAGCATCGGCCTGCCCGAGAACGCGATCCATCCGGTGGCGTTCGTGCTGGCCCTGAGCATCGTGGTCTTCCTGCACACGGTCATCGGCGAGATGGTGCCCAAGAACATCACGCTGGCCGGTCCGGAGCGGGCGGCGCTGATCCTCGGGCCGTTCATGCTGGCCTTCTGCACGGCGACCAAGCCGCTGCTCAACGCGATGCGCTGGGCGGCCCGGGTGGTGCTGAGGATCTGGTCGATCGAGGCCACGGACTCGGTGAAGACGGTGTTCACGGCCGAGGAACTGGCCGGCATGGTCACTCAGGCCCGCAGCGAGGGCCTGCTGGGCACCGAACAGTACGCGCGCATCCACGCGGCGCTCGAACTGCACGAGCGTACGGCCGGCGACACCCTGCGGCCCTGGTCGAGCGTCACCACCCTCGCCGACGACGTGACCCCGGCCATGGTCGAGGCGGTGGCCACGCGGACCGGGCGTTCCCGCTTCCCGGTCGTGCAACGCGAGACCCGCCGGGTGCTCGGCTTCGTGCACGTCAAAGACATCCTGGGGTACTCCGACGACCGCCGGACGACGCCGATCCCGTCCGAGATCATCCGGCCCCTGGCCGTGGTCTCGCCGGACCGTTCGCTGGGCGACCTGCTGCTGGTGATGCGCCGCGACCGTCTGCACATCGTGCTGGTCAGCGATGGCCGCCGCCCGCTCGGCGTGATCACTTTGGACGATGTGATCCACGCCGTGGTGGGCGAGCCGGCTCATCCGGTCGTACCCGCTGCGGGCTGACCTTCCGTACGACCGCCTTCGGGTTGTTTCGCCGGCATTCGGGCGGGCCGAGTGGCACAGCCCCCCGACCATTTCGGACAATGGTGGCATGTCTGGCAAACGTTGGTGGGCGGTCTCGGTCGGGGCCTTGATTCTGGTCGGACTGGCCGTCCACGCGCAGCGGAGCTCGTCGCCCCCACCGGCCTTCGCGGTCGGACGACCGGCGGTAGAGCCCACCCAGCCCGACCTGGTCCAGCCCGACCTGGTCCAGCGCGGTGCCGGCGCTCTGGCCGGCCTACTGCCCCTCCAACAGGCCGAGCCGTCGGTGCCGCCGGGCCGCATCAGGATCGCCGCTGGTCCGGTGACGGTGCGCTACACCTTCGACGGGGGTGTCGGCCGGCCGATCACCGACCACCAGGGCCGCCACGAACTGCGGCCGCTCGGGCAGAACGGGGGTGCGCTCCGCCTCGTACGCCAAGGGTCGGGTCTGGCCCTTTCCTATCCCGACCGGTGCCGCCTGGCCAGCGAGCGTGACTGCCCGCGGGCCATCCTTGAGGGCCGCCGCGACGACAGCCTCAACCCCGGAACCAAACGCCTTCGGTACGGGGCCGCGGTGCGCATGACCGCGGCCGACCTCGCCGACGGCGCCAACGTGGTGCAGAAGGGCTACTCGGTCGGCAAGGTCAGCCAGTACAAGTTGCAGGTCGACCATCGCCTCGGCCACCCGAGCTGCGTGCTGGCCGGCGAGGGCGCCATCTATCGGGCCGAGCCCGCCGTGAACGTGGCCGACGGGCGCTGGCACAAGCTGGAGTGCACCCGCGCCCACAACAAACTGACCCTGACCATCGACGACACCCCGACGGTCGAGGTGGCCGTGCCCCCGACGCTCTCGATCGCGAACGCCGAACCCTTACGCGTAGGCGGCAAGGGCACCAACAAATCCAACGACCAGTTCGCCGGCGAAATCGACAACGTCTTCATCCAGATCGGCTGAGCAGCTCTCGGAGGGCAGCGGCGTCGGCTCGCCACTGGGCTTCCGGCATCTCGATGTTGCGATCGTGCGGGAGAGGCGCGCCGGGCGCGGGATCGCCGCGGTAGCGAGCGGTCACGTGGGTGTGCAGGTGGGGAACGATATTCCCGGCCGTCATATAGTTGCATAATTGCGAACGAGCGCTCGCCGAGGAACATAGATGTCGGTGACCGCGCTACTCCCGATCCGGATCTTGCGGGGGGTTTCGTCCGGTCGGCCTTCGGCGCAGTGCGGGCAGGCAGAGCCGTCCACCATCGCGTCCCAGTCGGTCGGCCAACCCATTGACGGTCCCCCATCGTTAGTGCGTCTTGGCTACTGTCGCCGGCGTGGCCAGAGTTTGTGCCCTGAGCATTGTCGCCGTGGTGCTGGTGGCTGGTGGGCGTTCTCCGGTGAGGGCCCTGCTCACCGCGGCCAGGTTGGTGGAGGTTGCCTACACTCCGGTTTGTGCGGATCGGTCGACGGCGCCTGGGTGCCGCCATAGCGGGTGTCGGGGTCGTCATGCTGCTCGTCCCAGCGGTGCTCGCCTTCATCCGCTGGAACGCTGCCGGAACACCGCACAAGATCGTCCCGCCCGCCGGCGCAACAACCCAGCTCCCCGAGGGCGAACAGTACGAAACGGTCGTCGACAACAGGGCCGCCATCATCGCCCTGTCCCTACGCAACGACCGCGGCCCCGCAACCGTCCGCACGTACTCGATGCCACCGAACTCCCCGTGGCTACAGTCCAAAATGCTGGTAGCCACCCAGTTGGACCACTGGACCCCCACCACCGACTGCGCCGACAACCCGGAAGCCCGAATCCTCGAGTGCACCTGGGAAGAACCAACCCGCTGGTGGCCCCGCCAAGTCCGCCTGACGATGATGCGCCCACCCCCACCCGGCGCCGACCGCAACGGCTGGGCCAACCTGACCATCGTGATCATCGGCTCCGCCCCCGGCGCTTAACTGCACGCAGGCCCCAACACCACCCACCTGCGAACAACGCAGCCAACGGCGTCGGCCCCAAAAGCCGTGGCCCGGAAGCGCCGCAAAAGGCCATCATGCCGGGGTGAAGCAGTACCGAAGCCTCGATCACCCGCTCACCGGCGCGGACGTCGTAGTCATCGGTCTGTTCTCCGCCAAGAAAAGGACTACCAGCTCCGCTTGGACGAACTCGCCGCTTCGGTCAGGACCCACGGCGGCCGCGTGGTGTACCAATTCGTCCAGCGCCGGGGCCGCTCCGACCGATGGAACGAGCGCCCAGGCGGGGCCGCCCGAATGTCTCAGCCCTTCTCCCGCCGGACGCTGCTGACACACGGCAAGATCCAAGAGATAGCCCAAATCTGCCGAACAGCAGACATCGACGCCGCGGTCTTCACCAACGCCCTGACCCCGGTCCAACGAACAACCTTGGCCAAGATCCTGAACTGCCTGACACTCAGCGTCGAAGACCTGACCCCCAACAGCCAAACCGCGCAGCGCCGGAAACCCAAACCCCGCCACCCATAACGACCCGACCGGCCACGACCGCGAGGCCTCGGGCGCGTTCGACGTCACGTCCATGCTGAACCTCGGCGCCCCGCAGCAGGCCGTGGCGCTAGGCACGCTGAGACCAACCGCCCTGGCACACCAAGGTCGACAGCTCGACCAAGCTCCCCTCGCCGGAGCCTCCGACTGCACCAGCCTCTCGCCGGTGCACCGACAACGCGGGCCAGCAATGGCGAAGCCGAGCCGACTCCTCACCCACCCAGCCCCGACGGCGAAGCCGAGCCAACTAACTCACAGCAATCACCGCACCGTGGGGTCTGGGGGCTCGGCCCCCAGGCAGATATGCGAGGAGGCCCGGTTCGCGCTTTCCGCGAACACGGGCCTCTCACCGACGAGCGGGTGACGGGAATCGAACCCGCACTGTCAGCTTGGGAACCGTATAAGCCGGCGTTGCCGGTGCTTCCGAGTCCAGTTCGGCCGGTCACTGAGTGGCCTCGTGTGACCTCACGAGGCATGGAGTAATGGCCTGCTAATGGCCCGTCCGCGCCGCCGGTGTCTCGCTGTGGCGAAGCCGTGAAGGTGCCCTCTGTGTCCGCCTTAGGCGTGTGTGCGGCTGATGGCGGGACTGCGTGACGTCTGAGACACGGGTTTGTCTCCATCGAGACGGATTACAAGTTGCTTGACTCGGGCATCCGAGCGTATTCTGTTCGGCTGCTCAGGTCGAGGCAGCAGGGTCGTTAAGGGGAGCTGCCATGGAGCCGCAGGCCGAACTACGCCAACCGCAATCGCCGACGCAGGGGGTATATGGATTCAACCCTCCAGGTCAACCCGTTCGGCTCTACCAAGGTCGCATTGGTGGAGTCACTGACACTGACCACCAAGGCGTCATTGAACTCTCCTTCGGCTCCGGTCCGAGACTGCTGTGGCGAGTTCTTAGCGAGTCGGACGATTTGGTTGGGCCAATGGATCCATTTTCGATGTCGGTCGATAAGAATGGGGCTGCGCGGAGGATTGAGGCTTTCAAGTCATCCTTTAGTCGCGGGTGGATCAATCATGCGGAGTTTTCTTCAGGAGCCAAGCTCGACCATGTAATAACCCACTGGATAAACTTGCCAGATACTGCTGGCAGAATCCCTTTAACGGAAAGCAACGAAGGTGGACGAGCGACATGGGCGGGCAGGCTAGCTTTCGAATCTCTCGGCTGGAATGTTGTAATTGATCGAAGGCGGGATCATAAGGAGGCGTTCGAAAATACGAACGTCGACAACGTATATGCCATAACTCATGTCATGAAGGTGTCGCGTGTTGACGGTAATGAATTCTCGGTAGAATCTATTTCTACTTTTCTTGACTACCTAAGAGTCTCGATGTCGTTTGCCCTGGGGCGATGGGTGTCACCTGCGCTCCCAGTGGGATACTCGAAAGAAGGCGGCTTGGCTTGGGAGTCTTGGTCGAGCCCGCTGTGCGATCCGGCAAAGGCGGTAGGCCAAGCGGTCATCTACCACCGTTCTAGCAGCGATCTTCTTCGCTATCTAGAGTTATCGCTGGTGGCGCTTTCATCGGAAGGTGAGAACGGGCCGCTTAGGTTCCAGATGGTCTCAGCTATCCAAGCCACTCAAGACGGTTTCGTCGAACAGAGAATAACTACTGCATTTGCAGCTCTTGAGAACATAGCGTGGATTGCGCTCGTGCTCGACGGAGTTGTTAGGCGAGCCGATTTTGAAGGCCGTTCATGGACGGGTGCTCGAAAGCTGCAAAAAATCCTCGCTCTCGCCAAGATTTCACCGAGTGTCGATGATTTCGATCTGCCGGCCCTTAAAGAATTTGTGGCGCGAGAGAGGGGAATGGATGGCCCTGCCGCTCTAGTCAAGGTCCGCAATCGGTTGGTGCATCCTAAGTCTCCGCGCGACGAGGTATACCACATTCCGGGCCTGATGGTCGATGCGTGGTTCCTAACTCGCTATTACCTTTTTTTGCTCATTTTGAACCGTGTTGGCTATGACGGTTCAATTTCCGGTCAAGTTCCACCTTTTGGCTACTACAGCGATACCGAGAGAGTCCCATGGGCCGTATCGGAGTGATGTGTCATTCGGTAGCGAGGATCCTCGCCGCCTGCTCCCGTTGGGTAGCAAGATTGACATTTCATTAGGCTCGGAATTGGCTCGGCCAGCGGCGAGGGCCATGGTGTCCCTGAACTGTCTCCGCTGTTTTCGCAGCTCAGTCCCCCTTCGGGGACAGTGGGGACACTGGGGACACCGGAGACAGCGCCTCGGCGATTTCGCCCATTGACGTCACAACGATGTCGGCAGACGTGAAGGCGTTGACCTTCCATTCCTTGTTGGCGTAGCCGATCGCGCTGATCCCGGCGGCCCGGGCAGCTTCGATGTCGGAGAGGGAGTCGCCGACCAGCACGCATGACGCAGCCTCGGCCCCGAGGGCGCCCACGGCATCGAGCACCGGCGCGGGATTCGGCTTCATCAGCTGCGGAGTCCCGTATGCCCGGCCGATGATCGGCGTGACATAGCGAGCCAAGTCGTGGGCTGTCAGGTACGCCTCGATCGACACTGCCGAGTTGTTGCTGACCACAGCGACCGGCACGCCACGTGCAGCCGCGCCGAGGATCACCTCACGCCCGAACGGTGTGGGCGCCGCAACTGAAGCGGCGTGTAGCTCGGCCGCACATAGGGCTTCGTCGACAGTTGCCGTCAGGTCGCTCGAACACGCCTCGCCAACCCATCGCAGTACGGCTAGGGGATCGCCCTCGCTGCGCAATTCCTGCGGCATGGCGACACCCTCGATGTCGAGTAGTGCAACCAGCTCTGCGGCCACGCGCGGCGCCGGGTATCCAGCGAAGATTGAGCACACCGGTCCGTCGAAGTCCAGGAGCAACGGCCCCGCGCCGACCAGGTCGGCGAGCTTGGGCCGGCTCACGATCGGTACTCGCGCGCGACGCTGTTCCACACCGAGTCGAACCACAGACGTGCGGACTCAACGAACTGCGTGCCCTGAGACGCTTCGTCGTCGTCGACCGCGAAGTGGAATAGGGACGCGTCCCGGCCGAGCAGGTCGAAGATCTCGACCGGCTCGCCGCCGATGTTCACCTCGCGCTTGACCGCAGGGTAGAAGCCGAAGAACGCCTCTCGGTCGTTGAGCATGTAGAGCTTGAAGGTCGGAGCGATGCTGTGCATCCGTACGTCGACCGTCGCCGACTTCACTAGACCCAGCTCGGCAAGTTCCTGCACCTGGTCAACGATGCCGTCTGCTGCCCGCCGAGTGATCCGTTCTGCCCGCTTCCGGACAGCGGGATCGTCGCCGCCTGTTGCGGCCAGCGCCGGCAGGGCCATGGGTACCGACATGTCGCAGATCATGAGCCGGACAGCGATCGTTTCCGGCGCGCTTCGGCCAGCGCGGACGAGGTCGAGCGCCTCGGCGATCGCATCGCGCAGCGTCTCGCCCGAGAATCCGGAAAAGTCGATCGCCACGTGGGTCTGCTCGAATGCTGCCTCGATCAGCGGTCGCAGCTCTACCGGGCGTTGGGTCTGCGCACGTACGTAGATGCCGCTGCCCTGCCGGCTGACGACCAGCCGCTCCGTTCGTAGGCCCTCGATCGCACGCTTGATCGTTTCTCGCGCGACGCCGAATCGGTCGGCAAGATCGCGCTGCGAGGGCAGCTTCTCGCCCGGCGCAAGCTTCTTGGTCAAGATCGCCGCGCGCAGCAAATTCGCAATCTGCTGTGATGCCTGGCGGGAATCGTCGGGATCGAGGTCGCCAAGAAAGTCCAAGTCAACGGCCATTGGGCCACCTTACACCGGACTAGCCCAGCGAGGTTAGTTTGCATTTTGGCATTGACTGGACTAGCCCACCTGGCCTACCTTCGAGGCATCGCTACTGGACTAGCCCAGTGCACCCAGTCTTGGAGGTTCCGCAGTGCGAACGCACACGCTCCGACACGACGAGCCGACGCCGGGCGAGCTGTCCGCGATCGAGGCCGAGTGGTCGCTGATCGATGCCGAACTGACGGTGTTGGACGCCGAGATCGCTCTCATCAACGCCGCCGACCACGGCGGTCCGTCGCCGTTGGACTGGCGGCGGCTGCGTCGGGCCGAGGCCCGCGTCATCCGCGTTGCCGGCGAGCTGGCCGCGCGTCCCGCCTCCTGGAAGGCGGTCGCGTGATGCGTAAGCCCTCCGTGTCGGGCCGTGGTTGGGCCTACATCGGCGCCGCCCTCGGCGGCTCGGTCTCCATCGCCGCCAACGTTGCTCACTCGTACGTCCCGCCCGTCGACGCCCCGGCCGACTGGACGCCGCAGACCGGCGCGGTAGTGGGTGCGATCTTCTGGCCTGTCGCCCTGTTCGTGGCGACCGAGATCCTGGCCCGCGTCGCATGGCCGTCGGGCCGAGGCTGGTCGGTCATGCGCTTCGGCGGTCTGCTGCCGGTGGCCCTGGTCGCCGCGTTCGTCTCGTACAAGCACCTCGCCGGCCTGCTCGACTTCTACGGCGAGGACGCCCTGACCGCGATGCTCGGCCCGCTCGCCGTCGACGGCCTGATGGTCATGGCCACCGGCGCACTACTGGCGACGGCCCGCCGAACGACCCCGGTTCCCGCGCCGGCCGAAGTGATCGCTCCGATCGTCATCGAAGCGCCCGTCACTGAGCCGGTCACCGCCCCGGTGATCGAGCCTGACCCGGCGCCCGTTCCGGCGGTCAAGAAGCCGACCGTCAAGCGCGTCACTCCCCGCCCCGCCTCGGCCGAGAAGGTGGCCAAGGCAGCCGCCAAAATGCCCGGCGCGCCGGTCGCGCAGATCGCCGCCAAGGCCGGTGTCTCGCCGTCGACGGCCCGGCGCCACCTCGCCACCCTGAGCGCCACCGACGCGTCACCATCTGCCCCGGTTGCTGCGGAAACGCCCGACCTGATCGCAGCCTAGCTCCGCCCGGCGGCACGGCCCACAACCGCCAAGTCACACGCCGCGCCGCCGGTCTCCCACCAGTCACGAGAACCGTCAGGAGACACCCAGTATGGCAAGCAGTCTCTTCGGCCCCGGCAATAAGGCCGAGCGCAGCGCACAGGACATCAAGGCCGCTCAGGACGCCGCACGGGCCGCCGACGAACGGCAGGCCCGCGCTGCCGCAGCCGCCGGCCGCGACCGCCGCTCGATCGGCCGCACCCGATGACCGCCACCGACCACGCCGCCACCTTCGCAGCCGTCTTCGTCGCCCTGTTCGTCGCTCACCAGGTCGCCGACCACTGGATCCAGACCGACCACCAGGCCCTGACCAAGGGCCGCCCGGGCTGGGCCGGCCGGAACGCGTGCGCCGCGCACGTCGCCAGCTACACGGCGACCGCGATGGTCGCGCTGAACGTCCTGCACTTCGGCCTCGGTCTGCCGCTCAACCCGTGGCAGGTCGCCGCTGGGCTCGGCATCTCGGCGGTCACGCACTACATCGCCGACCGGCGCACGCCGCTGGCCGCGCTCGCCCGGCTCGCCCGCCTTGACGGCTTCGTCGCCGTCGGCCGGCCGCGCCGGGGTCATGACGACAACCCCTGCATCGGCACCGGCACGTACGCCCTCGATCAGTCCTTTCACTACCTGTTCCTGTTCGTCGCCGCCCTCGTGATCGCCGCCTGAAAGCCGGGAGGACAGACACCGTGAACACGCCCAACGAAGAGCCTCAGAACTTCGACTGGAAGGCCGCGGAGGCCGATGTCGCCGCCGTGGTCGACCTGGACGCCGAGCGCACCCGCCGGGCCGAGGCGGGCACGCACTTCGAGGTGAACCTGGACGACGCCCCGCAGCGTGGCGGGATGCCGGTCGAGCCGGCGCCGGTCGACGCGTCGGGCAAGCGGCCGATCGTGCCGGCCAACTGGTCGACGTGGCCGAACGCCCGGCACAGCCTCGCGCAGGCCGCCGCCCTGACCGGCTACCGCGCCGGGTTCCATGCCGTGCGTACGCCCTGGTACACCGTCCTGGCCCTGTTCTGGGCTGTGATCGGTGTGTTCCGGCTGACCGGGCGCCAGCTCAAGTGGTGGTGGGTGTCGGAGCAGTATGGCCTGCGTCAGGCCGCCGCCGACGCCAACGACCCCGGCATGTGGCTCAAGCTGCACCGCGAGGTCAAGGCCACCCGCGCGTGGCGCGGCCTGGTCCTGGCCGCCGAGCTGCTGGCCGTCGGCATCGGCGGACCGGTGCTTTACGCCGCCGCCCCGGTGTGGGTGCTGCTGCTCGCCGCCGTCGGTGTGGTCGCTTTCCTTGCACATGTCGGCCGGCCGCAGGATCGGCGCATCATCACCCCGGCCACCGTGTCGGGCCGGTTCCGGCAGGTCAACCCGGACATCATCCTGCGCGCCTACTACGCGGCCGGTCTCGGCCACCCGGACAAGGCCCACCAGCAGATCGGGTTCGGGTCGACCATGGCCCGCGACGCGTCGGGCACCGGCTCGCAGGTATCGATCGACCTGCCGTACGGCAAGACCTTCGACGACGCGGTCAAGGCGCGCGGCGCGGTCGCCTCGGGTCTGGATGTGGCCGTGTCGCAGGTGTTCATCACCCGCGATCCCAGCAGCCACCGGCGGCACACGCTGTGGGTGGCCGACCGTGACCCGCTCGCGCAGGGCGCCGGCCGTACCCCGTTGCTGCGGTGCAAGCCGACCGATATCTGGCAGCCGGCCCCGTTCGGGCTGGACGAGCGCGGCAACAAGGTCGCCGTCGACCTGATGTGGAACTCGATCCTGATCGGCGCGCAGCCTCGGCAGGGCAAGACGTTCGCCGCCCGCACCCTGGCCCTGTACGCCGGGCTGGACCCGTACGTGAAGCTGACCGTGCTCGATGGCGGCGGCAAGCCGGACTGGCGCAAGTTCGCCCTGATCGCCGACCGGTGCGCGTTCGGCCTGGCCATGACCCGCGACGGCGACCCCGCCGAGATCGTGCTCGAAGCGCTACGCGAGATCAAGGCCGACGTGCAGGACCGCTACGAGCGGCTGTCCAAGCTGCCGGTCGACGTCTGTCCCGAGGGCAAGCTGACCCGCGAGATCGCCCGGGATCCGAAGTACAAGATGCCGGTCCGGCTGGTGGTCATGGACGAGTTCCAGGAGTACTTCGACCTGGGCGACATCAGCAAGGAGATCGCCGGTCTGCTGGTCTACCTGGTCAAGGTCGCCCCGGCGGCCGGGGTCATCTTCGTCGACGCCACCCAGCGGCCCTCGGGTGTCGGTGGCGGGCAGGTCGCGACCCAGTTCATCAGCTTCCGCGACAACCACCAGGTCCGGTTCTCCCTGCGTACGGGCTCGTGGAACGTCTCCGACCTGGTCCTCGGGGCGGGCGCGAACTCCGAGGGCTACGACTCGTCGACGCTGCTGCCGTCCTACAAGGGCGTCGGGATCCTGCGCGGCGCGTCGGACGCCACCCCGACCGTGCGGACCTATCTTGCGGACGCCGACGACGCCGAGAAGATCCTGGTCGCGGCCCGCAAGCTGCGTGAAGCGGCCAGCACCCTCTCGGGCATGGCGGCCGGGGAGGACATCGCCCGCGAGGTCCGCGATGTGCTGGCCGACGTCCGCTCGGTGATCGAGCGGGGCGAGACCGGCGCGCAGTGGGAAGAGATCGCTACCCGCCTGGCCGAACGGCTGCCCGAGGCGTACGCGGACGTCACCGCCGAATCGATCTCCGCTCAGGTCCGCAGCTTTGGTGTACGGAGCGTAGACGTCAAGCGATCCGGCAAGGCCCTCAAAGGAGCCAAGACCGACGACATCGACGCCGCGATCGGCCGCCGCAAGGCCGCCTGACCGGTCGCGGCCCACCCGCGACCGGTCGCGCCAACGCGACTCAACCCGCGACCGGCCTGTTCAGCGCAGACATCGACCGGTCGCGGGTCGCCCCACCAGCCCTCCACGCCCGAAACCGCCCTCAGGAGGCTCGCCGTGCCTGCCCTCGCCGCGACCGCAACCCCGGAAACCACCATGATCGCCGTCCTGATCGCCGCCGCCGTGATCGCCACTCTCTGTTACGGGATCGGCTGCTGGCTCTGGCCGTTCGGCGCCTGCCGCAAGTGCGACGGCAGCGGCAAGCGCCGGTCGCCGTTCGGCCGCGCGTTCGGCCTGTGTCGACGCTGCCACGGCGACGGACGCCGGCTCCGTATCGGCCGCCGGATCCTCAACAACCTGCGCGAGCTGCACGACAAGGGCACCCGCTGATGGCCGCCCGGACCATGGCCCGCTTCCGGCGCGAGCTCACCGAGCACACGACCTGGTGTACCCGCGATCACCGCTGCGGGGTCGCCGAGCACCGGTCGGCAGACCTGATCGCCGACAGCATCGGCGGCCGGGCCGTCATCACCCGCGTGCGCGCCGGCGACACCGAGTACGCCGAGATCCGCGCCCGGATCCCGTTGCACAGCAGCGAAACGGGCGCCCGGTGGCAGGTCGCTCTCACGTTGCGGCTGATGCGGGAACTGCTGGCCGCCGTCGCGATCAGGCGCGGTGTCCTGCGAGACCGGGCCGAGCGGCCCGCGATCGAGCGGAGGGCCGCGTGATGGCCCGACCTCTGTTGCTGGATCTGTTCTGCTGCGCCGGCGGCGCCGCCGGCGGGTACGCGGCGGCCGGGTTCGACGTGATCGGCGTGGACATCGTCGACCGGCCCCGCTACCCGTACCGATTCGTCCGGGCCGACGCTCTGTCCTTCCTGGACGACCTTTTGGCCCGCGACACGGTGCACGCGTTCACCCTGATCCACACCTCGCCGCCGTGCCAGGAAGGGTGCGCGCTGACCCAGGGCACCAACCGGGCGATGGGCTGGGGCCGCGAGCACACCCAACTCATTCCCGCCCTACGTGCCCGGCTGGATCGGGCCGGTCTGCCCTACGTGATCGAGCAGCCGACCGGGACGGCGCCGGTCCGCAAGGACGTCATCTTGTGCGGGGAGATGTTCGGCCTCGGCGTGATCCGTCACCGCAACTTCGAACTCGGCGGCTGGACCGTCGCCCGGCCGGCCCACGTCGCGCATCGGGGACGGGTGCGGGGCTGGCGGCACGGGGTCTACCACGACGGACCCTATGTGGCCGCGTACGGCGCCGGCGGCGGGAAAGCGTCGATCGCGGAGATGCAGACCGCGATGGGCATCGACTGGACCGACGTCCGGGAGGAACTGACCGAGGCCATCCCACCCGCCTACACCGAATGGCTCGGCCGCGCGTTCCTGGCCGGCAGCAACCGTGCAGGTCGGCCGGGCGCGACCCTGTCGAGGGCCGCCTGATGGGCCGGATCCGGGCCGACTTCCACGACCCCGAGGGCGACCGTCACGGTCTGCCGACCTATTGGTGGCGCGGCGCCCCCGAGGGGTTCGCCACTCGCCGGCAGCTACGCGCTCGGGGCCTATGTCCGGGCCGTCAGCCGATCGCCGCGCAAATCTTGTGGGCCGGGGTCGGCGGGGTCCGGGCCGCCTACCTCTACCGGCTCGAGCTGGCCCGGCCGAAGCGGCCAGCGAGCCGCGCGCAGCTCGCCGCGATCCGGGCCGCCCTCACGGCCCGGCGCACGTGCAAGCGGTGTGGGCAGGTCCGGGGCTACTACATCGCGCGGTCGTTCGGCGAGTGCTTGACCTGCCACGACGAACGGAGCCACCCGTGACCACCGCTCTCGCCCCCGAGTACCGGATCGGCGCCACCCGATCGAGCCACCGATGGGCCGAGCTGCCCGGCGGTTTCGACCGGCTCAACACCCGAGCCCTGTTCCCCTCGGCCAACCATTGGGGTATCCCCGACCTGCCAGCCGCGACCTGCGAACCTGCACGGTTACTGCCCTACACCGACCGGCGCGCGATCGCCGCCGCCGGGCCGGGCGATGCGCTGCACTTCTTCCTGGACGATTACCGGTTCGAGACCGTGTGGACCAAACCCGAACGCGGGCTGTCGCGGTGCGCCTCGGTCGGTACGGCCCTCACGCCGGATTTCAGCCTGTGGACCACGATGCCGCTGGTCATGCAGCAATGGCAGGTCTACCGCTCAAGGTGGTGCGGCGCCTGGATGCTCTCGCACGGCATCACCGCGATCCCGACCGTTTCCTGGTCGACGCCGGACAGCTACCCGTTCGCGTTCGCCGGCATCACGCCCGGCTCGATCGTGGCCGTGTCCACCGTCGGCATCGTCCGCGACGCCGAGGCCCGGACCCTGTTCGCGGCCGGCTACGCGGCGATGTGCGAACAGGTCCGCCCGCCGCTCGTGCTCGTGTACGGCACGCCCGCGCCGACCTGCACGGTTGGTGACACCCCGACCCGGTCCTACCCGTCGCGATGGGCAGGCCGGTAATGGGCGGCCGAGGCGGCCCCGGCCGGGCGCTCCCACCGCAGGGCGGCGACCAGCCCGGCGCCGCACCACCGCCAGCCATGCCCGAGAAGGCGGCCGAGCCGAAGCAGGGCACCGACCGGATCCGCGACGTGTATACCGAACTGGCCGAGGCCACCGGCGGCGGGCCGAAAGGACGGTGGATCGATCTCGCCGACCTGCGCGAGCAGCTTGCCGACCTGCCCCGGGCTGAGGTCGACCAGGCGTTGCGGGAACTGATCGACGACGACCGGGTCCGGCTCGAACCCGAACCGCACCGCCACCGGCTCGGCGACCGCGAGCGCGACGCCGCAATCCGGATCGGTGGCGAGGACCGCCACAAAATCTGGATCGAACCGGACCGGCCATGACCGCCAACCGAGCAGGTCGACCGGGCGGGCATTGGATCGCCGCGAGCAAGGCCCTCGGCCGGTTCGTGCCGGTTGATGGACCGTACCCGCACATCTGCGACCGGCTGGTCGCGGCCGAGGACACCGTGTCCGGTCTGCCGTTGCAGATCCCCCATTGGGAGAAACCCCGCTACTGCGCTGCCTGCGCCCTCGACAAGTGCCCGTCTACACCCGAGATCAGGAGGCCGGAACCCATGCGAGACAACGGATTCCTGCGCGATGTGGCCCTCGCCGCCGCCGTGCGCGGCTGGCACGTCTTCCCGCTGCGGCCCGACGACAAGCGGCCCGCCTTCCCCGACCACCCGGCCGAAGCCTGCACCGGCACCGACCGGCGCTGCCGCGACGGGCACACCGGCTGGGAAGCCCGCGCCACCATCGACCCCGACCGGATCCGGCGCGGGTGGGCCAGCGTGCCGTACGGGGTCGGCATCGCCTGCGGCCCGTCCGGGCTGGTCATTATCGACTTGGATGCGCGCAAGCCTGATCAGGTCGCGCCGTCCGGGTGCCTCTACCCGCCTGCGGAGCACGGGTTCGACATCCTCGTCGAAGTGTGCAAGGCCGCCGGGGAGATCGTGCCTGACGACACCTACACCGTGGCGACCGGCCGGGGCGGGACGCACCTCTACTTCCGGCACCCGGCCGGCGGTCCGGCGCTGCGCAACACGGCCGGGGAGCGGGGCAACGGCCTCGGCTGGCTGGTCGACACCCGCGCCCACGGCGGCTACGTCGTTGCGGCCGGCAGCACCGTCGCCGGACGCCCCTACACCCTCGCCCGCGAGGCCGAGGTCGCCGACCTGCCCGGCTGGCTCGCCGCACGTCTCGCTCCGCCGCCACTACCGGCGCAACGTCCGGTCGCCGTCGACCTGCCCACCGGTCGGACCGGCGCCTACCTCGATGCCGCGATCGGCGGCCAGCTCGACTACCTCAGCCGCGCGGGCGAGGGCGAGCGCAACCACGCGCTCTACGTCTCGGCGGTCGCGCTCGGCCAGCTCGCCGCCGGGGGAGCGCTGCCCGCAGATCAGGCGGCCGGGTTACTCGAGCAGACCGCGCTGTCGATCGGGCTCACCCGGTTCGAGACGCTGCGCACGATCCGCTCCGGGCTCGCTGCTGGCGCCCGCCGCCCTCGGACGGTGGCCGCGTGAGCGCCGTGTCGGCCGACCGGCCGAACCTGCGTGTTGCCGGGCCGGACGATGCTGCCGAGGTCCTGTCGGCCGAGCAGGGGCGGCCCGCGCGGATCCGCACGTCGTGGACCGCCGCTGACATCATGTCGATGACCTTCGCCCCGCCCAAGTGGGCCGTGCCCGGTGTGCTGTCCGAGGGCGTCAACCTGCTCTGCGGGCCGCCCAAGGTCGGCAAGTCCTGGATGTCGCTCGGCCTTGGCGTTGACGTCGCCCTCGGCGGCCGGGCGTTCGGCTCGATCCCCGTGGAAGCCGGACCGGTGCTCTATCTCGCCCTGGAAGACACCGCCCGCCGCCTACAGTCCCGGCTCGGCAAAGTGCTTGGCCCGCGCCCGGCGCCGGCCGGGCTCACCCTGGCCACCGAGTGCCCGCCGCTACCGCAGGGCGGCGACCAGGCCATCGCCGCGTGGCTCGACCGTCACCCGAACGCACGCATGGTCATCATCGACGTGTTCGCCAAGCTGCGCGGCAACTCCGCCCCCGGCGCGTCGGCCTACGACGCGGACTATGCCGCCGTTGGCCGGGCCAAGAAGGTTGCCGACGACTACGGCGTCGCGTTCGTGCTGGTCCACCACGTGCGCAAGGCAGGATCCGACGACTTCCTGACCGAGGTATCCGGCACCAACGGCCTCGCCGGGGCCGCCGACGCCACGTTGGTGCTCAAGCGGGCACGTAACCAGGGCGACGGCGTGCTGCACGTGACCGGCCGCGACGTCGACGAGAACGAATACGCCCTGAGCTTCGACCCCGCCGTCGGTGCGTGGCAGATGCTCGATGGCCCGGCCGAAGACCACCAGGTCGGCGAGACCCGCGCGACGATCCTGCGCTTCCTACGGGTCACGCCGCACAGCGGACCGAAGGCGATCGCCACTGGAACGGCCCTGCCGTACGACCTGACCAAGAAGACCTGCCAGCGGATGCTCGCCGACGGGCAGCTCGCCGCCGACACCGGCGGCCGGTACCGCGTCCCCGGTGTCCCCGCTGTCCCTGCTGTCCCCGAAACCGTTGTGAACAGGGAAAACGGTGGGGACACCTTAGGGACAGCTGAGCTGTGGCCATGACTGGACCAGACACTCTGAAACAGGGAGCTATACGGCTGTCTCGGCACAGACGTATACGAAGACACCAGGACGACCGAGATCTTGGCTCAGAGTGGCTCTCAGTGGGCCGTCGCGAGGGTCTCTGCCGCCGTGGCCCACCCGCCCTCACCGAACCGCATGCATCGTCATTGAGGCCACTGTCGGCCCTCTCAACGCTCCGCAGCACCGCCCGATGCACCGCACCGTCTGGAAAGGACACGCCCGATGGCTAAGCGGATCACCCAGAACGCCCCGGTCCTGGAGCTGCCCGCCGAAATGCTGACCATCGAAGAAGCCGCAACCCGCATTGGCATGAGCGTGCGCTACGTCCGCCGCGCCGTCGCCGAGCGACAGATCGCCTTTCACCGCCTCGGCCGGTCGATCCGCATCGACCCCGCCGACCTGGCCGCGTTCGTCCGCGCCGGCCGAGTCGAGCCGATGACCGCAGAGACCGTCTGGCGCGGATTGAGGAGTGTCGCCTGATCATGGCCAACCAAGATGGACACCGCCGATTCGGCAACATCCGCAAGCGCGAGTCCGGCCGCTACCAGGCCCGTTACCCCGGCCCCGACGGACGGATGCGCTCCGCACCGCAGACCTTCGCCCGCAAGGCCGAGGCCGAGAAGTACCTCTCGCTGATCGAGGCACAGATGGTGCGCGGCGAGTGGATCGACCCCGAGCGCGGCAAGATCCGGCTCCAGGACTATGCCGAACGCTGGATCACCGAGCGGCCGAACCTACGGCCCCGAACCACGCACCTCTACCGATGGACGCTCGGCCGGCACATCACGCCCTACCTCGGCGACATGCCGCTCAACCGGATCGACACCCCCATGGTCCGCGAGTGGCGGACACGACTGCTGACCGAAGGCGTATCGGTGACCATGGCTGCCAAGGCGTACCGACTGCTGCGCGCGGTCCTGATGACCGCCGTCAAGGAAGACGAACTGATCAGGATCAACCCGTGCCGCGTGGTCGGTGCCGACCAGGAAAAGCCCGCAGAGCGGCCGGTCCTGACCGTCCCGCAGATCTTCGACCTGGCCGAGCGGGTACCGGACCGATTCCAAGCGTTGATCCTGGTCACAGCGTTCGGATCCCTGCGGTGGGGCGAGGCGGTAGCGCTGCAACGGTGCGACATCGACCTGTCGGCCGGCACGGTGCGGGTACGACAGGCGTTCGTCGAACACCGAGGCACCGGCCTAATCCTCGGCCCACCGAAGTCGAAGGCCGGCCTGCGTACCATCGCTCTGCCCAAGGCGGCCCAACCCGTGCTGAAACAGCACATGGACGCGTACGTCGGCGAGGCCCCCGAAGCGTTCGTCTTCACCGGCGGGAGCGGGCGCAACATCTGGCGCGGCAACTTCAACAAGCTGGTTAAGTGGCCTGAGGCGGTCGCGGCGATCGGCGCGGCCGGTCTGCACTTCCACGACCTGCGGCACACCGGCAACAGCCTCGCCTCGCGGGCGCCGGGCGCGAGCCTGCGGGACATCATGGCGCGGATGGGTCACGACAGTCCGCGTGCCGCGTTGATCTACCAGCACACCAACCGGGAGGCCGACCACGGCATCGCCGACGCCATCGATCAGGCGGTCAAGGCGGCCCGGCGCAGGCCCAGCAAGCGCCAGCAGCAGCGATCCTGAACCTGACTAGGAAAGGGAACAACGGTCCCACTCGCGCGTCGTCCACTAGGCTCAGACCGCCCGTTGGGTGCTGCGCATCGCGAAGCGACGGTCTGAGCCTAGTGGACGAGTCAAATCTATTGTTTGCCGATAGGCTCAGGTGCCCGGAGGGTGCGAGCATCGCGAAGCGACACCTGAGCCTATCGGCATCGTCAAGTCACTATCGCGCCTCTTTTGTGACACACCCGTCGCGAGGGGTTCGTAATGTGCCGAGCGATGTTACGTTGGTCTTGGCGCTGTCCCGGGCCTGTGTCCGGCTAGGTGCCAGCCCGCCCCCCGACCATCGGTCGGGGGGCTTTATCGTCTGATGACGATTCCGCCGGGCACTGATGCGTCGCGCTGCGTGGCCAGCAGATTCACCGGTCGATGGCATGCGTCGCCCAAGTGTTCCCAGGTTGCTGGCGGGCACACACGAGTTTGCCGTCTTCCCCCCGGTATAAGCCTCTTGGTTGCCGCGTAGGCGACGAGATCAGCGCACTGGACAAAAAGTGAGTGGTGTGACTGCCGGGAGACCGGGTCGTCAAGCAGCCACCGCTGACTCAGGCGGAAAGTGCCCGGCGGTCCGTAGGCTTTGCCAGACGTCAGGTAACGGCGGGCTTTCCTCGCAAGTTTGCGGATGGTCAGATCTTCGCCTTCGTCATGGACTAACAGGATGGGCGTTCGTTGATCGGGAACGTCCCTGTCGTGGGTCAGGGTGAGTCGCTGGAAGAGCGTCTCCCACACCAGATCACGGGTTTCGTGGAGCCGGCCCTGAGCGGCCATCGCTTGCTTGTCGACAAAGACGGCGAACGCCCGAGCGCGCAACGGCGCCAAGATGGCCATGTGTCGCCGGTAGATGTAGCGCCGCTGGTTCGCGCTCAAACCGAGGGATGTGAAGGGGCCGTCGTTCCTAACTAGGTATGAAGCCTTGACCTCGGCCCGAGCAGGTACTCCGAGGTTCTGCCTAAGTTCCCGCCTTAGAGCGATGAGACCGTCGAACGCATCGACCCAATCCTCACCGCGCACAAGGACGATGCCGAGTGTGTAGGCAGGAGAGCCTCGATGCGCGGGATCACCAGAAGGATCACCAGATTCGTCGATGTAGGCGAAGAGCACGTACGAACTCTACGTGACGGGCTCTTCTACGAATAGTCGCGATCTCTGCGGCAACGCAGTGCCCGTAGGGGAGTCTAATGGCCCGCTAATGGCCCATCCCTGTTTCAGCATCACCTAGAAAGACGGAGGCCCTGGGGGACCATCGGTCCTGACCAGGGCTTCCGTCTGTGGAGCGGGTGACGGGAATCGAACCCGCACTGTCAGCTTGGGAAGCTGATGTTCTGCCATTGAACTACACCCGCGGCGGCCTCACTGTACCCGATCTCGGGCCGGGGTGGCGGGACCGGGCTGGACCGTTCAACCCACGGCGGCCAAGGGGCGGGCTGACTCGGCCCGCCACGTGCGGGTCAGTGGGGTGACCGCGGGGCCGACGGCCAGCGGGAGGGCGCCGGCCGGCCCGTGGGTGCGCAGCGTGGCGGATTCGATGGAGAGCTCGAACAGCCGCCACTCGACCTCGGGGGAGGCGTGCAGGTCGGCGGCCAGGCGGGCGATCACCCGGCGGTCGTGGACGGGGGTGGCGCGGCCGGTGAGGATGGCCTCGTCGTCGTTTTCTTCCGGGGGGAACGAGTGGAGGGCGTAGCGACCGTCGCGTTCGAGGTCGCGGCGTTTGGGGGACGGGACGATGAAGCAGAACAGGCCCTGGTCGGTGAGCACGGGGGAGACCGGATGCAGGCGTGGGGCGCCGTCGGGTCGCACGGTGGCCAGGTAGGCCAGGCCGGGACCGTACTGCTGGAGTAGCGCTTGGATGCCCGCGGCCAGCGTGGGCTCGGAGGCGGCGAAATCGGACCAGGAAGCCATGGCCTGATTCTATCGAACACACGTTCGACACGGCCAGCAAAACACCGATCGGGTGAGGGGCGTGCGCTCAAGAGTGTCCGGCTTCCGCTCGGTATGGTGTTGCGATGCTGCTCTCCGACCGTGACCTGGTCTCCGAGATCAAGGCGGGCGATCTCGCTCTGGCGCCCTTCGAGCCGGAGTTGCTGCAACCGTCCAGCATCGACGTGCGGCTCGACCGCTTCTTCCGGGTGTTCAACAACCATCTCTACACCCACATCGACCCGGCCGAGCAGCAAGACGATCTCACCGCGCTGGTCGAGGTCGGCGACGGCGAGCCGTTCGTGCTGCACCCGGGCGAGTTCGTGCTGGCGTCGACACTCGAGGTCATCACGCTGGGCGAGCAGCTCGCGGGGCGGCTCGAGGGCAAGAGCAGCCTGGGTCGCCTGGGCCTGCTGACCCACTCCACCGCCGGCTTCATCGACCCGGGTTTCTCCGGTCACGTCACGCTGGAGCTGTCCAACGTGGCCAATCTGCCGATCAAGCTCTGGCCCGGCATGAAGATCGGCCAGCTCTGCATCTTCCGCCTGTCGAGCCCGGCCGAGCATCCTTACGGTTCCGCCGTCTACGGCTCCCGCTACCAGGGCCAACGCGGGCCCACCCCGAGTCGCTCCTCGCAGAACTTCCGCCTTTGGCCGACCAGCTAAGAGATCAAAAACTGGATGTCGTAGCGGGCTTGAGGCCTTCAGTCCGGTCTTGGGTGGCGGGCGGGGAGGTTGGACGGGGATGACAGGCCGCTGCTCCCGCCGAGGGCCCGGCCGGGCTTCGCCGGCCGCTGGCGAAACCCGCCCGGGCGACCTGCGTGAATGGTTGCGCCCGAGAAAGACCGATCGGGCCGAGCCCCGAGAGGGCCGGCCCGACCATCGGCGTACCGAAAATCAGCGCAACCAGCCCGGCCACCAGATGCCGGTGCGGAAACCGGTCGACCACTGGTGCTCGGAGCACGACGTCTTGGTCGCGAAGCGCTGGTCGTCGACGATTGCCGTCGTGCCGGGGTTGTAGGTGCCCAGCCCGAAGCCGATGCCGGTGACGGTCATCTTCGGGTTGTCGGCCACCACCTCGGCGAACGTCTTCAGCGGCTCACCGCCGGCGGTCTTGGCGAGACCGTTGATCGTGGTCGAGGGGGTCCACAGCTTGCCCTGCAGGACGTCCCACTCGGTACGCAGCCCACGCTGCGGGTTGCCGGGCAGGCCCAGCTTCATCAGGTACCAGTACGGCTCGTAGACCAGGGTGCCCTCGCCGGCCGGGGTCTTGACGAAGATGTGGTAGGCGGGCAATGCGGCGTCGTTGACGCCGGCGCCGGCCTTGTCCAGCTTCACCGTCTCGTACGAAAGCTCATTGACGGTGTTGGCGGCGACCGGCCAGAAGTTGTCGCGCCACGACACCTTGTCCTCGTCCTTCGACGGGGCCGTCGAGACCTTGAGGCCGTCGGCGCCGAGGGTGGCGGTGCCTGTGCCGACCTTGGCGACGCCATCGGTGTTGCTGTGCTTCACCACGGTGCAGGGCCGGTGCGACGAAGCCAGGGCGGGCTGGGCGCCGGCGACGGCCAGGCCTGTGGTTGCGGTCATCACCACGGCAGCCGCAGCGAGCAGCGGCCTTCGGGAGCGGGAGGAGTTGGAGGTATGGGTCATATGTCCATTATAGGAATTTTGAGCAGTGATCGTTTTCCCGGCAATCGTTCGAGACCAGCCGGCCTGTCAAACTTCCCGACCGGATGAGATCCGAGACTCAGCCTCGGTTGACGGGGATGCCGTGGGCGGCCGCGGTGGTCAGCACCTGATGGATCTGCAGGACCGACATGCCCCTGGTCGGCACCTGTACGAACCGCCTGTGGCCGAGCCCCAGCACCAGCTGCCCAGCGAGGTGGTCGACGTGGGTGAAGGCGTTCCACGCGTACGCGTGCCGGCTCTCGACGGTCGAGCAGGCTACCCCGTCCTCGCCGATCTCGACGGTGGTCGGGCCGCCGTCGCGCAGGGCTCGCCGCACCCCGCCGTTGACCAGGAACATCGGGACGATCACGGCCAGCGCCACGCCCGCGACGAGCAGCGTGAAGTTGAGGCCGTCGCCGTGCAGCTGGAGCAGCAGGGCAAGGCCGAGGAGGGCCCAGCCGCTGAGCCGGGCGAGCAACACCGGCCGGCGCAGTCCGTGGCGCAGGGCTTCAGCGGTCAGGAGGGGATCCGGCCGCGTTACGATCTGGAGAAACACTCCCGAAATGTAACTTTTATGGTAAGAGTCCGGACATCCTCCACTTGGCCGACGGCCGATCCGCGGACGGCGTCACCTGAGACAAAACCTGGCACAGTGCGGTGATCCCTTAGGCTGTGCCGCTATGGGCGCGATCAAACCTTGGCACTTGCTGATTCTGTTCAGCTGCTTCCTCGGCGTCACCGGGATCGTGGCGGCGATCGGTCTCACGATCGCCAAGACCCGGCGCAAGTAGGTCAGGCGAGCGCTTCGGCGACCGCTCGCCACTCGGCGTGCGGCAGGTGCGGGGCCGGATCGGCCGACAGCACCTGCACGGCCACGTGGTCGGCGCCGGCCTCGAGGTGAGCGTCGACCCGCTTGCGTACCGTGGCCGCGTCTCCCCAGGCCACAGCCCAGTCGACCAACCGGTCGCTGCCCTCGCCGGCCAGGTCGTCATCGGTGAAGCCGAAGCGGCGCCACGGGTTGGTGTAGTTCGGCAACGACAGATACGGCTTCAGCACCCGACGGGCCACACCGCGAGCCTCGACCGGATCGGTGCCCAGGAACACCTTTTGTTCGGGCGCCAGCAGGCTGTCGGCCCCGAGGATCTGGCGCGCCTCGGCCGTGTGTTCCGGCGGCATCAGATAGGGCAGCGCGCCGGCGGTCAGCTCGCGCGCCGTGGCCAGCGCCTTCGGACCCAGCGCGGCGATCATGAGCTCGGCCAGGGGCACCCGGTGCAGCTTGTCGGTGAGGAAGCTGCGCAGCTGGGTCAGCGGCTGCACGTAGCTCTGCCCGACGGCGGCCGCGGTCGGCGCGTGCCCGGAGCCCACACCCAGCCGGAACCGCCCGGGGAACTGGTGGCGCACCCGCGCCTGCGCGGCCGCCAGCGACTCGCCGTGGCTGTGCCAGATGTCGACCACGCTCGTGCCCACGACCAGGGTCGTCGTCGCGGCCAGGATCGCCTCGGGCAGCTCGAGGTCGTCGGGCGGGCTGCCGCCGATCCACACCGCGCCGAAGCCCAGACTCTCGAGTTCCTGCGCGGCCGAGGCGACCCGGTTTCGTTCCTGCGGCCAGTTGTGTCGGGAGACCCAGATTCCGTACCGCCCGAGGCTGTTCACGATTTCGATCGTACGATTGCGGACGACTTGACACGCCCGGTGACCACCGGAGAGGAACGCCACACGTGTACCTGATGATCTCGAAATACCTGGTGCCGATCGAGCAGGTCGACGAGGTGCGCGACGCGCATCTGGCCTATCTGGAGGGTCTCGAGGCGCAGAACCTGGTCGTCACGGCCGGCCGTCAGGACCCGCCGAACGGCGGCGTCGTGCTGCTCAACGTCGACGACGAGGCCCGCGCCCGCGAGCTCATCGGGCAGGACCCGTACGTGCTGCGGGGCGTCGCCGAATACTCGGCCACCGGCTGGGTGCCGACCCGCGGCGCGCTGAAGGACTTCCCCAAGCCCTAAGGCTCGAGGTCGTCGTCCGTGAGCAGCCCGCGCAGGGTCAGCTCGCGGGCGACCTCGGGCGGGCACTCGTCCACGATCACCGCGGTGCCGACGTACTGGCCGGCGAACAGCGTGCGCAGGGCCCGGGCCTGAGCCCCGGTCGCCGCCCAGTCGTCGACGACGAGCACGCGGTCGTCCGGGCGGATCAACTCCCGCCGTACGCCCAGGTGTTGGTTGTCGCCCCGGTGATCGGCCGGCACCTCGGCCCAGATCATCGGTTCGGCGATGGGCCGCCGCGCGCCGGCCCGGTAGGCCTCGACGAACCCGGCCCCGAGCGCCCGCGCCACCAGCGGGCCGACCAGGAACCCGGTCACCTCGGGCGAGACGACCACCGTCGGGCGCTCGGCGCGGAACAGATCGGCCAGGCCGTCCCCGAGTCCGGCGAGGATGGCCGGCTCGCGCCACCAACCGGAGCGGTCGCTCACCAGATAGCCGCTGCCGTCGCCCGGATCGGTCCACCGGAACGCCGCCCTCAGATGATCACGCAGATCGGTCGTCACGCGGACATCCTGTCACCGCCCGACCGTTCCCTTCGTCCGCGCGGTCAGAACCCGCTCAGACTAGGGGTCAAGTTAGTGCCGTCGGTCGCTTCGATCGTGCATGCTGTGTCGCGTAGCCATGCCTGACCTGCCGCCGGGCCGACGCCCGCTGAGCCCTGGATCCCGCGCCGGACTCGGCGCGGCCCTTGTGCTGCTCGCAGTCGTGTCCGCCGTGGAGCTGGCGGACCGCGAGAGCGCCGACTTCGTGGCCCTGTTCGCGGCCGTGCCGTTCCTGGCCGTCGTCTTCGCGTACTGGCAGACCGTGCTCGTGGCCGGGGTGCTGGCCACGATCGTGGGCATGGTCTTCGTGGGCATGGCCGGCCCGCTCACCGTCCCGGGCGCGGTCAGCGTCTTCGGCATCCTGCTGGCCACCGGCATCGCGGCCGCGGTGGCCACCATGCGGCAGCGCCAGGCCGACAAGATCGTCGAGCTCCAGCGCCTGGCCACGGTGTCCCAGCAGGCGGTTCTGCGGCCGCTCGGGCCGCAGGTGGGCGCGCTCGCGGTCGCGGGCCGGTACATCTCGGCCACCGCCGCGGCCGACATCGGGGGCGACCTCTACGAGGCGCTCGACACTCCGTACGGGGTCCGGATCATCATCGGCGACGTCCGGGGCAAGGGTCTGGACGCCGTGCGGCTGGCCAGCATCGTGCTGGGTTCGTACCGCCACGTCGCGTACGAGCGGGCCGATCTCAAGGCGATGGTGACCGACCTCGACCGGGCCGTGGCGCGCAGTGTCGGCGACGAGGATTTCGTGACCGCCGCCCTGGTCGAGGAGCGGGGTGGCACGCTGACGATCGTCAACTGTGGACATCCGGCGCCGCTGCTGCTGCGGCGGGGCAAGGTCATTCCGCTCGAGCCCCCGGCGCCGGCGCCCCCGCTGGGTTTCATGCCCGAGGTGAAGGCGCGGGTCGAGCGGCTCGAGCCGGGCGACCGCCTGCTGTTGTTCACCGACGGTCTGGGCGAGGCGCGACGGGAGGGCGAGTTCTTCCCGACCGCCGACCGGGCGTGGCGGCTGCTCGGCCATGGCACGGTCGGTGACGGGCTCGCTTCACTCGAGACGGCCCTGGTCGACTGGGTCCACGGCCGGCTCGAGGACGACATCGCGCTGGTGCTGCTGGAATACGCGGGCCCGGACGACGGCGCGACGATGCCGATGCCGAGCTGGGAAGTGGGAGCCGCCGGAAGTTAGGCGGCGGGTTGCGCTTCCGCGGTGCTCGCGGCTTCGCCGACCGGGGCCGGCGAGATCGGTACCGGCACGGGTTCCGGACGGCGGTGACGCCCGATGTAGTGGCGTGGCTGGTTCGCCTGGCGGGGCTCCGGAATGAGGCTCTTGATCGTGGAGAACATGGCACGCCCCCTTGGCGGCTGGTCGAAGCGGAAAAGCTCCGTGTCTATCCGGAGCAACGAGCCGCGTCGGCCACCGATACGAGTGGGCCGCATGGGAGTCCGCAAATAGCCGAACGGCCATCCTGCTGGCCACCCGATCGGAGGCTTTTGATGTGCGAACCGACGGACAGACCCCCACCGGAGGGTGGTTGGTCACGAAACAGCTCGCGGGTTGTCCGGTCCTACCGATCAGTAATACAGTGGCTGTTACTGACGGGTAACTCCAGACCGGCGGCGTTCGGAGAGCGGGGCCAAGCACTATGACTCACTACAAGAGCAACCTTCGGGACCTCCAGTTCAACATCTTCGAGGTCTTCGGGGCCGATCAGGCCTTCGGCCAGGCGCCCTACGACGAGATCGACGCCGAGACTGCCCGCGACGTGTTGACCGAGGTCAACCGGCTGGCCACGGAGGATCTGGCGGCCAGCTACGTCGAGGCCGACCGCAACCCGCCGGTGTTCGACCCGGCCACGCACTCCGCGCCGCTGCCGGAGTCGTTCAAGAAGTCGTTCGAGCAGTGGATGGCGTCCGAGTTCTGGCGCCTCGACCTGCCCGGTTCGCTCGGCGGCACCCTCGCCCCGCGCGCCTTCTGGTGGGGCCTGGCCGAGAACGTGCTCGGCGCCAACGCCCCGGTCTGGATGTACTCCTCCGGCCCGTCCTTCGCGTCCGTGATCGAGGCCGAGGGCACCGAGGAGCAGAAGAAGTGGGCCAAGCTCTTCGTCGACAAGCTCTGGGGCTCGTCGATGGTGCTGACCGAGCCCGACGCGGGCTCCGACGTCGGCGCCGGCCGCACCCGGGCCATCCCGCAGGCCGACGGCTCGTGGCACATCGAGGGCGTCAAGCGGTTCATCACCTCGGGTGAGCACGACCTGACCGACAACATCATCCACTACGTGCTGGCCCGTCCGGTCGGCGTCGAGGGGGTCGGTGGCCCGGGCACCAAGGGCCTGTCGCTGTTCATCGTGCCGAAGTACCACTTCGACGCCGAGACCGGTGAGCTCGGCGAGCGCAACGGCGTCTACGCCACCAACATCGAGCACAAGATGGGCCTCAAGGTCTCGAACACGTGCGAGATGACGTTCGGCGAGCACGGCACCCCGGCCAAGGGCTGGCTGCTCGGCGAGAAGCACCAGGGCATCCGCCAGATGTTCATGATCATTGAGTACGCCCGCATGATGGTCGGCACGAAGGCCATCGCCACCCTGTCGACCGGTTACCTGAACGCGCTCGAGTACGCCAAGAACCGCGTCCAGGGCGCCGACCTCGTGCAGAACGACGACAAGGCGGCCCCGCGGGTCACGATCACGCACCACCCCGACGTACGCCGGTCCCTGATGCTCCAGAAGTCGTACTCGGAGGCTCTGCGGGCCCTGGTGATCTACACCGCCACCTGGCAGGACAAGGTCGCCATCGCCCAGGCGGCCGGCGACGCCGAGGCCGCCAAAGCTGCGAGCAAGGTCAACGACCTGCTGCTGCCGCTGGTCAAGGGCGTGGGCTCGGAGCGGGCGTACGAGCTGCTGGGTCACGAGTCGCTGCAGACCTTCGGCGGTTCGGGCTTCCTGCAGGACTACCCGCTCGAGCAGTACGTGCGGGACGCCAAGATCGACACCCTGTACGAGGGCACGACCGCCATCCAGAGCCTCGACCTGGTCTTCCGCAAGATCGTGAAGGACCAGGGAGTCGCGCTGGCCTCGCTGGCGGGCGAGATGCAGGCGTTCGTCGAGAGCGACGCCGGCAACGGCCAGCTCAAGCTGGAGCGGCTCGGCCTGGGCAAGGCGCTGGGCGAGATGCAGCAGATCCTGGCCACGACCATGACCTGGCTGGGCGCGGTGCAGGGCGGCGACACCCGCGAGCTGTACAAGGTGGGGCTGAACTCGCGGCGCATCCTGCTCGCCCTGGGCGACGTGGTGCTCGCGTGGCTGCTGCTGCGTCAGGCCGAGGTGGCGCTCAAGGCGCTCAGCGGCGACGTCTCGGCCGCCGACAAGAACTTCTACGAGGGCAAGGTGGCGGCCGCGCGATTCTTCGTCCGCGAGGTGCTGCCGCGGATCGGCTCCGACCGGCGGATCATCGAGAACGCCAGTCTGGACATCATGGACATTTCCGAGGACGTCTTCTGACGTAACCCCCCACAGAAAAGCCGGCGGACGCCCCCGTCCGCCGGCTTTTTCTGTTCACCCCCGCGCGGTGTGCCGCTCGATCAGGCGCATCGAGCGGGGTTCGAACGACGACCACGGACTGTCCGAGCGGTGGACGGCCAGCCCGGCCGTCCTGAGTTCGACCAACTGGCCGTCGTACTGCTCGTCGGGAATCAGCATCAACGACACCTCGGACACCCACGGGTTGTGCCCGACCACGAGCACCGTGCGGACCGTGTCGGGGACCCGGCGTACGAGATCGAAGACCTCGGTCACACCACCGTGATAGAGCCCCTCGTCGTAGCGCACCTCGGGCGACCCGCCACCCGCGTGGGCCTGGGCCAGCGCGATCGACACGCCCTGCCAGGTCTGCCGGGTGCGGGCGGCCGACGAGCAGAGCACCAGGCCCGGATGCAGTCGCTCGTCGGCCAGCCAGGCGCCGGCGGCGTCGGCGTCGGTCTCCCCGACCGTGGTCAGTTTCCGGTCGAAATCGGAGAGTCCGTCCGGCCTCTCGGCCTTGGCATGGCGCAGCAGAACGAGCGTCCGTGTGGTCATGCGTTCAGCTTGCCTGATTGATTTTTCGGGCGCGTGGGTAAACCCCGTTCAGACGCATTGACCACGGTGAGGATCAAGGAGGCCCGCGATGGGCATCGGCGGAAGCATCTTCCTGCTGGCGTTGGGCGCCATCCTGGCGTTCGCCGTCAACGCGGACATCAGCGGGATCGACATCAACATCATCGGCTGGATCCTGATGGCAGCCGGCCTGGTCGGCCTGATCGTCACTCTCTGGTACTGGAACAGCCGCCGCCGCACGGTCGTGACCCGGCAGACCGCCACCCCGGTCGCGGGTGACCCGTACGCCCCGAATCAGCAGGTGCGCAGCGAGTACCGCGAGACCCGTCGCGAGGACGCGCCGCCGCCCCCGCCCCCGGGTTACTGATCCCCCTGAGACTCGCGACGCCGGCAAGCCGCTCATCCCCCTGGCGGCGAGCCGGCGTCGCGCGCGTTTGTCAGCTCTTCAGTTCGGCCGCGATCGCCGTCGCCAGCGGCGTCGACGGGCGGCCGAGCAGCTTCTCCAGGTCTTCGCGGGGCACGAACAGCGCGCCCTGCGACGCGGCCCGGTCGACGTCGGCCAGGATCGCCGCGAAGGCCTCGGGCAGGCCCACGCCGACGAGCATCTCGCGGAACTTCTCCTCGCCCAGATCGGTGTACGTCACCGGCTTTCCGGACTGCCGGGCGATCTCGGCCGCGAGCTCGGTCAGCGTGAAGGCCTCGCCGCCCAGCTCGTACACCTTGCCCTCGTGGCCGTCGCCGACGAGCACGGCCGCGGCCGCCTCGGCGTAGTCGGCCCGCGGGGAGCCGCTGATCTTGCCGTCGCCGGCCGCGCCGAACAGGCCGTGTGCGAGCGCCTGCTCGACGCTGTAGTTCTCGACGTACCAGTTGTTGCGCAGGAAGACGTACGGCAGACCGGTGTCCTTGATCCACTGCTCGGTGGTCTTGTGCTCGGCGGCCAGCTTCATGTCGGTCGTGTCGGCCTTGGGGGCGCTCGTGTAGACGACGAGGCCGACGTTGGCCGCCTGGGCCGCGTCGACCACGTTGCGGTGCTGGGCGAGGCGGTTGCCGGCCTCGCTGCCCGAGATGAACAGCAGCTTGTCGGCGCCTTCGAACGCGGCCCGCAGCGCCTCCGGGTCCTCGTACGCGACCTGCCTGACCGTTACGCCCAGGTCGGCGATCTTGTCGACCTGGCGGCCGAGACCGACGATCTCGCTCGCGGGCACACCCTT
The DNA here is from genome assembly GCF_024137025.1 of Paractinoplanes aksuensis. Taxonomy (GTDB): domain Bacteria; phylum Actinomycetota; class Actinomycetes; order Mycobacteriales; family Micromonosporaceae; genus Actinoplanes; species Actinoplanes aksuensis. Next base: position 36,468 of record NZ_JAMYJR010000047.1, on the reverse strand, counting down.
GGCGAGCAGCGACTGGATGGTGAGCCGGCCCAGGTGCCCGGTGGCGCCCGTGATGACGATGGTCATGCTGTCCTCCTGCTGGTTGTTCTGACAACAACTAGCCAACGCCGCAGGTCAGCGGTCACTTCCCGTTGGGTAGTAGGCACCTTGAAGTGCAGTACTCACCCGAGGGATAGTAAAGAGGTGGAAGCCAGTGCGTACGCGAAAAACTGCCCCAGCCGCCAGATCCTCGACCGGATCGGTGACACCTGGAGCGTCCTGATCGTGATGATGCTCGCCGACGGGCCGCAGCGGTACACGGCGTTGTCGCGCCGGATCGAGGGGGTCAGCCCCAAGATGCTCACCCAGACGCTGCGCGGCCTCGAGCGCGACGGGCTGATCGGCCGTACGGTGCACGCCGAGGTGCCACCGCGGGTCGACTACGAGCTGACCGCGCTCGGGCGCAGCCTGCTCGGCCTGGTCGGCGCGCTGGAGAACTGGGCCGAGAACCACATCGAGGACGTGCAGGCCGCGCGCGCGGCCTACGACAACCCCGGCGTACGCGTGAGCGCTTAGGCGTACAGGGTGAAGTAGATGGCGATGTGGTGGCAGATCGCCGCGACCAGGGTGCAGGCGTGGAAGAACTCGTGGTGGCCGAACACCTCGGGCCACGGGTTGGGGCGGCGCAGTGCGTAGAAGACGGCGCCGACGCTGTAGATGACACCGCCGGCGGCCAGCAGCACCAGGCAGGCGACGCCGCCGGTGCGCAGCACGTCGGGCAGGATCGCGACCGCGCCCCAGCCCAGCGCGAGATAGAGCGGTGCGCCGACCCAGCGGGGCAGATGCGGCCAGATCGTCTTGAGGGCCACCCCGCCGAGCGCGCCACCCCAGGTCAGGCTCAGCATCAGCGTCGCCTTGGCCGGTGACAGCAGTTGAATGCAGAACGGGGTGTAGGTGCCGGCGATGAAGATGAAGATCATGGAGTGATCGGCGCGGCGCATGATCTGGTAGCCGCGCTCGCTCCACACCCGTCGGTGATAGAGCGCGCTGATGCCGAACAGCCCACACACGGTGAAGCTGTAGATCAGCGTGCTCACGAAGGGTTCGATGCCGGGCCGGCTGAGGGCGATCGAACACAGGACGATGCCGCAGACGAGCGCGACGAAGAACGCGTACTGATGCAACCGGCCACGCAGCCTCGGCTTACCGAGGTCGGCCGGCTTCATCCGGAACGGGGCGGAGGTCGTCACGGCTCCAGGCTACGGTATCGTAAGTTACTCGTGGGTAGTGAATCTCTTCACTGGCACGATGGTGGTCATGAGAGTACGGCGGGCCGGCGCGTCGGCACTGTTGATCGAGTGTCGCGACAGTGAACAGGTCGAAGCATGGCGCGGCGAATTGTGGCGGCGGCGTGAAGCCGGCGAGCTGCGGGTGACCGACATCGTGCCCGGGGCGACCACTGTGCTGCTCGACGGCGTCGAGCCCGGCCTGGCCCGGGAGCTGGCCACGTGGCCCGCGCCGGACCCCGTTTCCCCAGATCAGGGGCCGTTGGTCGAGATCGCCACAGAGTTCGACGGCGAAGATCTGCCCGACGTGGCGCGGATGTGGAATCGGTCGGTGCCGGCGGCGATCGAACTTCTCGTATCGACCCAGTTCACCGTGGCCTTCAGCGGGTTCGCGCCCGGTTTCGCCTACATGCGGGGGCTTGGGGAAAAGTTCGGGGTTCCGCGGCTCGACGCTCCGCGGCCGCGGGTGCCGGCGGGCTCGGTCGCACTGGCCGGCGACTACTGCGGCATCTACCCGACGGCTTCTCCGGGCGGTTGGCGGCTGGTCGGCCGAACGTCGGAAACCCTTTTCGACGTACGCCATGAGCCCCCGGCCCGCCTCGGCCCGGGCACCCGCGTCCGCCTGGTGCCGGCGTGATCACGGTCGTGCGGGCCGGCCCGCTGACCACCATCCAGGATCAAGGGCGTCCCGGGTACGCCCACCTCGGCGTCCCCCGCTCCGGCGCCCTCGATCAACGGGCCCTGCGGCACGCGAACACCCTGGTCGGCAATTCGTCGACCGCGGCCGGGCTGGAGACCACGCTGCTCGGGTGCGCACTCCGTTTCGACGAGCCGGCCCGGGTGGCGGTGGCCGGCGCCCCCGCCGACGTGAAGGTCGACAAGGTGCTGACCTCGGCCAGGGTGATCGAGGTCGGGGCGGGCTCGGTACTCGACGTGGGTCGAGCAGCCCGGGGTGTGCGGTCCTATGTGGCCGTGGCCGGGGGCATCGACATCGAGCCGGTGCTGGGCAGCCGCTCGACCGACACCCTCTCCGGTCTGGGGCCGCCCAAGCTGGCCAACGGAATGGCACTGCCGATCGGCTCGTCGAGCGCGCTGTTCGTGGCCGACTCACCCGGCGACATCGTTGATCAGCTCACGCTGGGTGTGTGGCTCGGGCCGCGGGACGACTGGTTCTCCGGCCGCGAGCTGTTCGAGAATGAATACCAGGTCAGCCCCATGAGCAACCGGGTCGGCTGCCGACTGACCGGGGCTGCACTGACCCGCGGCGTACCCGGGGAACTGGCTTCGGAAGGCGTCGTGCTCGGGGCGATCCAGGTGCCGGCCGACGGGCAGCCGCTGATCTTCCTGGCCGACCATCCGACCACCGGGGGCTACCCGGTCATCGGGGTGGTGGACGACGTGACCCCGCTCGCGCAGGCCCGCCCGGGGAGTACGGTGCGGTTCCGTGAGCTCCATTGACCTGAACGCCGACCTCGGTGAGGGCTTCGGCCGCTGGCCCCTGGGCGACGACGAGGCCCTGCTCGGCATCGTGACCTCAGCCAACGTGGCCTGCGGCTTCCACGCCGGCGACCCGTCCACGATGCACCGCATCTGCGGCGCGGCGGTCGACCGCTCGGTCGCCATCGGCGCGCAGGTCGGCTATCGGGACCTGGCCGGCTTCGGACGCCGCCGCATCGACTATGAGGTTGACGAGCTTCGGGACGACATTCTGTACCAGATCGGGGCGCTGGAGGCATTCTGCCGGGTGGCCGGTGGTCGGGTGGCTTATGTGAAGCCGCATGGGGCGCTCTACAACACGGCGGCCGTCGACGAGGGCCAGGCCAGTGCGGTGGTGGCCGCCGTCGTTGCGTACGACTCGACGCTGCCGGTGCTCTGCCAGCCCGGGTCGGTGCTGGCCGGGATCGCGGCATCTGCGGGCCTCAAGGCCGTGGGTGAGGGTTTCGCCGACCGGGGCTACCGCGCGGACGGGACGCTGATGCCCCGCTCACTGCCGGGCGCAGTGCTGCACGACCCGGACAAGGTCGTGACCCGGGCCGTACGCATGGCAGTCGACCAGGTCGTGGAGGCCCCCGACGGCGCCTTGGTACCGACGCCGGTGGCCTCGATCTGCGTCCACGGCGACACCCCCGGCGCCGTGGACCTGGCCTCCCGAGTCCGAAACGGGTTAGCCGCCGCAGACTTGGTAGTCGCGCCGTTCACGTGAAGATCCCCAACGTGATCTGTAACATGTCGGTACCCATGGCCCTGCCGGCGCTGGCCGCAACGGGCGGCGACGACCCTGCTGTCCGGAAGCGGGCAGCAGACGGCATCGTTGACCAGGTGCAGGAACTTGCCGCACGTCTGTGGTTCGACTCAATGTGGAACAGCGTCGCCCGCGAGTACCGCTCGTGAGCCGGCCTGAGCTCGCCGACCTGGTCGGCGCAGGGCCATTGCTTCTGGATTTCGACGGGCCGGTGTGCTCGATCTTTGCTGGATACCCGGCGCCGCGCGTGGCCGCAGAGCTGGTCGCACTACTCGACGTTGAGGGCGTCGCCATGCCGCAGGTGGTTTTGTTCGCGAGTTCGGGCACCAGATGTCGCTGAGTTTCGGCACCATCGAGATCTCGCCGATTTCGATGTTCGCCAGTTTGAGCTCCGCCCCAGCGAGATCCGCTCAGGCGTAGTCGGGCTGGCCTCACCGTTTACGCACGGTGATGGGTATCGCAGACAAGGCACGCCTTGTCTGCCAGATCAGTGCGGCAAGCAACGACGCGTCGTCCACGCCTAGATCGGTTCTGTCGGGATGGCCGAGAGGCTCGTCGGTAACGTAGCGGGTTATGTGGTTCGATCCCGTCGCTTTGGCCGCTCGGGCCGGCTATATCACGACGGAGACCAGCGTTCTCGTGGAACGCCCGGAGCGGATCGTTGCCCGCCTCGACGGTGTTGACGAAACAGCCGTGTTGAAAGCCGACGTCACCGCCGATGCCTTTAGCCCGGAAGTCGCGGCAATCGAGAAGCTGGCGTCGGCAGGACTTCCCGTGCCGCACGTCCTCGCTCACCTTCCGGGCGAGCCTGCAGTTTTGATCCTGTCATGGACCGAAGGACAAGCCCTGACCAACACCAGCCCGCTGTCTGCCCAGCAGGAAGCCGGTCGCCTCCTGCGACGCGTCCATCGACTTGGCGCCTCAGCGCCCTTCTCTGGCCAGCCCAGCATCGACGCATGGATCGCCAGCTGGCTGGCCGACGTGATGAACTGGTGGCCACAGAATGGCGGCACGCCAGCAGAAGCCGAACGTCTGAGGCGCTGGCACCAGACGCTGCGACCGGTACTGACAAGGCGCACGGGAGAGCTGATGCTCTTCGACGCCAGGCCCGAACACTTCCTCGTCGACGACGGAGGCGCCGTACATCTCATCGACTTGCACGATCTTGGGCCGGGTGACGCCGCTATGGACCTGGCCGCACTCCATCTTGACGACCCGCTCCTGACCTCAGGCGTTCTCCACGGTTACCGGCCTTCCGACCAGGAACGTGAGGCCTTCGACCGGCTGATTCCTTTCTTCACAGTCATCCGCGCCCTCGCGTCCGCCGAGTGGAATCAACGGAGGAAGCAGAATTCAAGAGTCGCGGGTCTGATCCACCGGGCCGGGCAGGAATTGGCCTCCGCTGACGTTCGCTGACCATAGAGCGCGTCCTGACATCGGCTAGATCAGCGCGTCCAAGCTCAGAGTGGCTTCGTGATCTTTTGCACGCAGCGTGACTGGGATACTGAGGGGCCCGTTGGCGCCGCCGGGCGGTCATGATCTGCAAGTGGTGCCGGTTCTCGCGAAGATTGCGGCCAGCGGTGCCGGCCAAGTGTCCCCAGACCGCGTTGCTGGGGCCGAGCGGTGTCCGCGCAGACAATCCCCAGGCCCGAATCCTCGAAACAACTGGCTCGAACCAACACGCTGGTGGCCCCGCGGAGTCCGCTTGACGATGATGCGCCCGCCCCCCACCAGCTAGAACGCGCGGCGCCGCCGAACCAATGCCCCAGGCCATGACGACGCAGCTACACCCCGACCGAATACCGGCTCAGGGGGAGTGGTTGTCCCGGAATGGGCGGGCTCGTGTGGTGGTGCCTGTGGACAGGCAGAGAATGGACAACGCGCGGGGCGCCGACCTGCGGTTGGCCGATTTTCTGAGGCTCTGAGTGGGCGGGAGTTCTTATGCGGGTGGGGATTTCCGGTACGCACGGGACCGGGAAGACGACGCTGGTTGAGGCGCTGACTGCACGGCTGCCGGGGCACGTCGGGGTGGAAGAGCCGTATTACCTGCTCGAGGCGGAGGGGTACGAGTTTCAGTTCCCGCCGTCGCGGGAGGACTATCGGGCGTTGGTGGGGCGGTCGGCGCGGAGTCTGCGGTCGGCGGGCTCGGGGGTGGTCTTTGACCGGACGCCGTTGGACTACCTCGCCTATCTGGCTGCGGGCGGCGCGGATCTCTCGGAGGAACTCGACGGGGAGCTGTTGCGGCCGGCCTTTGCGAGCCTCGATCTGCTGGTCATCACCGTGATCACACCCGAGACCGAGCGGATGTTGCCCGCCGCCGAGCTGCCCGGTCTGCGGGCTCGGATGAACGACGCGCTGGTCGAATTGGTCTACGACGACCCGCTGGGCGCCTGGGAGGACGTGCCCGTGCTGGAGCTCAGCGGATCGGTCGACGGTCGCGTGGAGGGTGTAATCGCCGCGCTGAAGAACAGCTAGGCCTCGTCGTCCAGGCCGCGCAGGATCAGGGGCAGGCGGGTGGGGCCGTTGGGAGTGACCACGATAGGGACGCCCCAGTCCTGGCGGGTCAGGTGGCAGGCGGCGAACTCGACGTCCACGTCGCAGGTGGCGGCCTGGGCCACGACCTGGAGGATGCCCTCGGGGACGTCCGGGTTGATCACCAGGGGGCGGGACAGGTCGGTGGTCTGGCCTGCGCCCTCCAGCAACAGTTCGGGTGGGGAAGCCGAGACCTCCAGCCGGGTCGAGGGGCCGAACTGGTTGTCGAGTTTTTGGCCGGGTGCGGGTGTGAACACGATGTCCAGGGTCAGCGGGCCGGGAGCCACGGGGCTGGCCGGGCGTTCGGTGCGGTGGCGCTCGCCGGTCACGGTGCGGACGGCGCCGGGGGCCAGGCGGGTCAGGCGGTGGGCGCCGGATTCGACGACCAGGACTTCGCTTGCGGTCGTGACCAGGACGTCGCTGGGTTCGGCGAGACCGGAGTCGACGGTGGAGACCTCGTCGGTCCGGGGGTCGAAGCGGCGGACGGCGCCGTTGTAGGTGTCGGCGATCAGGACCGAGCCGTCGGGGAGGGCGGCCACGCCCAGCGGGTGCTGGAAGAGGGCCTCTTTGGCGGGGCCGTCGATGTGGCCGAAGTCGAACAGGCCCTGGCCGACGGCGGTGTGCAGGATGCCGCGCTCGATGTAGCGCAGGGCCGACGTCTCGCTGTCGGCTATCCACAGGCGGTCGCCACCGACGGACAGGCCGGACGGCTGGGCCATCCACACGTCGGGGATCGGACCGTCGCGCAGGGATTCGACAGTGGTGCCGGCGTAGACGCCGACGGTGCGCTTGATCGGGTCGAACCACCACAGCTCGTGGATGCCGGCCATCGCGATGATGACGCGGTCGTCGAACCAGGCGACGTCCCACGGGGACGAGAGGTCGGTGGCCAGGGCGTCGTGCGCGTGCTCGTCCACGGCCGAGCGCCACGGGCGGCCCGAGCCGGCGATCAGGGTGATCTCGCCGTCGGCCAGGCGCAGGCCGCGCAGCTGGTGGTTTACCGTGTCGGCCACCACGACGTCGTAGCCGGCCACCGCGGCGACCTCGGCCGGCAGCAGGAGCAGGCCCTGGGGCTCGCTGAACGGGGCGCCGCGCTTGCCGCTGCCGAACCGGCGGACCAGGGTCTCGCCGTCGGCCTCGACCTCGACCACCGAGTGGCGGGCGGTGTCGCTGACCAGCAGGTGACCGCCGGGTAGTTCGATCGCCTTGCCGGGAAAGCGGAAGACGGTCTCGGCGGCGGGCGGAGGAACGTACGGGCCGTCGCCGCGGTGCAGCGTGCCGTCTGCCGTGTGCTTGATGATCAGCTCGTCGACCAGCCGTGACAGGCCCTCGGCGTGACCCTCGCCGGCCATCGAGGCGACCAGGTAGCCGGTCGGGTCGATCACGGCCAGGGTGGGCCACGCCTTGGCCGCGTACTGCTGCCAGAGGTGCATGTCGGCGTCGTCGACCACCGGGTGATGCACGCCGTAGCGCTCGACCGCGGCGGCCAGCGCGGCGTGGTCACGCTCGTGCTGGAACTTGGGCGAGTGGACGCCGATCATGACGACGGCGTCGCCGTACTTCTGCTCCAGCGGGCGCAGCTCGTCGAGAACGTGCAGGCAGTTGATGCAGCCGTACGTCCAGAAGTCGAGGATGACGATCTTGCCGTGCAGGTCGGCGAGCGTCAGGTCCTTGCCGCCGGTGTTGAGCCAGCCCCGGCCCCGCAGTTCAGGCGCGCGCACACGTGCAGTCATCGCACCATCGTGCCGCACCGGTTGGTCCGGTACGGCACGAAGGTGGTCAGGATGACAGCGTCAGGAGTTCGGCTTGAGGCAGAGGACCTGGTCCTTGCCATCCGCGGTCTTGTTGATCACGTGCGGCTGCTGCGGGTCGGCGCACTCCGACTTGTCGGCCACAATGGACACCACCTGGAACGACGTGGCGTCGGAACACTCCGACTTGACGGCCGACTCGCCCTCGCGCTTCACGCACTCGCCCTGGATCACCGACAGCGACTTGTCCTCGCCGCCGGCCACCAGATAGACGATGCCGAACACGACACCGAGGATCAGACCGGCCGCCACCACGACCGCGATCATGATCGGCAGCAGACGGACGTGCGGCGTCTCGGGCTTGGCCGGGGCCGGGTCGGTCTCGGCCTTGAAGCTGTCGAACCGGCCCTGGTCGACCTCGACGCCGGGCCAGCTGGTCGTCTCTTCCGGCGTCGGCGGCGTCACCGTGGCGCGGTTGGTCGCCCCGGGGAACGAGTTGTCGGGACCGAAGCCGCCCGGTGACTGCGGACCGGGACCGAACGGGTCCTGCGGGCCGAAGCCGTTCGGCGACTGCCCCGAACCATAGGCGCTGCCCCGCGGCTGGGTCGCCGGGTCCGAACCGTTGAGGCCCGGAGGCATCGGCGGCAGGGCCGGCGCCGGCACGTAGGGCTGCTGCTCGCGGCCCGCGATGTCGGTGGTCAGCTCGCTGTACGGCTCGCCGGGCCGCGGCCCGGGCGGGGCCGGACGATCCGAGTAGGGCGAGCCGGGCGGCGCGGGCTCGGGCGCCGCGCCGGGCAGGGCCGGTGCGGCCGACATGCCGGTCGGCGGGTTGCCGGGGCCACCGGCCGGGGCGACGCGCGCACTGGCCGAAGCCCGGGCGGTGGCCCGAGCCGGCGACTGCGGGGCGACACCGGGCACACCCGGTTCGCTGCCGGGCGCGTTCGGGTCGTTCGAAGCGTTCGGGTACGCCGGGGAGCCGAATCCGCCCGCAGGCAGCGCGGGCCGGTCGTCGCCCGGACGCGGGCCGAACGGTGAATCGGCGCCGAACGCCCCGAAGCCCTGGTCGGCGTCGCGCGACGGCTCGTCCGCGGGCTGGTCGGCGGCGTCCTCGACCGGTGCTGGACGACCGTAGACCCGGGCCTGCGGCGCGGCGGCGGCCGGCGGGATCTCGGACGCCTCGACCGGCGCGGTACGGCTGGCCGTGGGCACCGACGCGCTCGCGGCGACGGGCCGGGCCGAGCCGACGGCGGGCGGGTTCTCGGCCGGGTCGCGCGGCGCCGGAACGGCGGCGGCCGGCGAACCCAGAGCACCGAGCGCGGCGCCGGGCACCCGCTGCGGGTAGCCCGGGTTGTCGTCGGACTGCTCCGGCCGGCCGAAGTCACCGCTGGGCTGCTCGTCGCTCGCCGGGCCGAAGGGAGACGCGGCACCGAACGAGGCGCCGGGCTCACGCCGCACCCCGAACGGGGAGGACGCCTGTGCGTCGTCGTCACCGAACGGCGACGCCGGGCGCGCCGAGCCGTAGGTCGGGCGGGAGTCACCCGATTCGCCGTCGGGCTGGCCGTACGCACCGGGCCGGGCGGAGCCGAAGGCCGGTCCGCCGCTGCCGGGAGCGGAGTCGCCCTCAGCCGAGCCGAACGGAGAGCCGGGCCGGGCCGAGCCGAAAGCGGGCCCGCCACTGCCGGGAGCCGCCTGGTCGGAGTCACCCTCGGGCTGGCCGTACGGAGACCCGGGCCGCGAGTCGCCCTCAGGCTGGCCGTACGGAGATGCAGGCCGGGCCGAGCCGAACGCGCCGGAGTCGCTTTCAGACTGGCCGTACGCACCGGGCCGGGCGGAGCCGAAGGCCGGTCCGCCGCTGCCGGGAGCGGAGTCGCCCTCAGCCGAACCGTACGGAGAGCCGGGCCGGGCCGAGCCGAAAGCGGGCCCACCGCTGCCGGGAGCCGAGCCACCCTCAGGCTGCCCGTACGGCGAAGCGGGCCGAGCGGACCCGTAAGCACTCGCCTGCTCGGAGTCGCCCTCAGCCGAACCGAACGGCGAAGCAGGCCGAGCCGACCCGAAGGCGCCGGAGTCGTTGCCGGACGGGCGCGCGGAGCCAAAAGCGGATCCGCTGCTGCCGGGAGCCGCGTCGCCCCCGGCTTGGCCGTAAGCACCCGGGCGGGCGGAGCCGAAGGCCGACTCGCCGCTACCGGCCGCGGCCGACGGGGAGTCGCCCTCCGCCGAGCCGGACGGGGAGCCGGGCCGGGCCGAGCCGAAGGCGCCGGAGTCATTGCTGGAGGGACGTGCGGAGCCGAAAGCCGGCTCGCCGCTGCCGGGAGCCGACTCGCCGTACGCCCCTGGGCGCGCGGAGCCGAAGGCCGGCCCGCCGCTGCCGGGAGCGGAGTCGCCCTCAGCCGAACCGAACGGAGACGCGGGCCGAGCCGACCCGAAGGCGCCGGAGTCGTTGCCGGACGGGCGAGCGGAGCCAAATGCCGGCCCACCACTGCCCGGAGCCGACCCACCCTCAGGCTGGCCGTACGGCGAAGCAGGCCGAGCCGACCCGAAAGCGCCCGACTCGTTGTCCGAAGAAGGAGCAGCCGAGCCGAAGGCCGAAGCGCGTGCCGACCCGAAGGCCGCGCCATCGTTCTGCTGGCCAGCGCCGGAGCCGTTCTCGGACGCGCCGAAAGCCGCACCCGGACGAGCCGAGCCGAACACCGACGGCCCATCCCCGGACGGACCGAACGGGCTGGTCGAGGCCGGGGCCGCGCCCTCGCCGGAGGTGCGGCCGAACGGATCGGGCAGCCCTCCACGCTCGGGCTCACCCTCGCGGGCCGGCTCGCTCGGAGCGGCCGGGCCACTCTCGGGCGCGCGGCCGAACGGGTCGGCGAAGGGCTCGGGACGACCGTACGGATGCGGAGCCTGCTCAGCCGCGCCCGGCGCCGAGCTGAACGCGCTGAAGCCGTTGGCCGCGGCGGGCGGGCTGAACGGCGCCTGCTGGCCGCGGACCGGCAGCTCACCGGACGGCGCCTGCTGACCCCGGACCGGCAGTTCGCCGGACGGTGTCGCGGCCGCGGGCTGGGCCTGCTCACCCTCGCTGCCGGGCGTGCCCCGCAGCGGGAAGCCGCCGCTGTCGCCCCGACGGGTCGGGAAGGCCGTGCCACCGGGCGCACCGGTCGGTGCCCCCCGCAGCGGGAACCCACCGCTCTCGCCCGTCCGGGCCGGCGGCGGCGCGTCGGGCAGGCCGGTGAGGGTGGCGCCGGGCACGCGGACGCGCTGGGCGCCGAACGCCGAGACGCCGGGCGGGCGACCGGTGGCCGGGTCGACCGGCTCGCCGGCGGACGGCGGACGCTCCTCGGCGGCCTGGTTGCGCGTGGCCGCGGCGGCGAACCCGTCGAAGCCGTCGACCCCGTCGACGCTCACCGGGTTGGCGTTGCGCTGCGGCAGTGGGGCCCCGGGACGCTGGATGAAGTTCTGTTCTAGCGGCTGCCGGGCCGGCGGGGCGGCCGGTGGCGGACCCCAGACGGACTGCGGCTGCTCGGCCGGAGCGGCCTCGGACGGCGGCGCCCCGAAGGCGGGCGACGGGCCGAAGGGGGAGCCGTGGTCGCCGGCCTCACCGGGCGCCACGGAACCGAACGGGGAAGCGGCGCCACGCTGCGGCAGCCCACCACCCTCGGCGGAGGGCGCGGGGGCCGGGTTGCGCTGCGGAAGGCTGTTGCCCTCGTCGGGCGCGGGCACCCGGGCCGAGCCGTACGAGGTGCCGGCGGCCGGGCGCGGGCCGTCGGGGCCCTGACCGAACGTGGGCACGGCGGGAACCACGAACGGTGAACCACCGTTGGGCGTGGCTTGCGGCGGCGGGCCGTAAGAGCTGGGGAAACCTTCGGCGGGCGGCGGGGCCGAAGCCCGGCCGGAGATCCGCTGACCGTCGGTGTCCGGCGGGAAACCCTCCGGCGTCGGACCGCCCGACGTGGCCTCGGCCGGTTGGGAACCGGCGTAGTGCCCCTCGGACGTCATGAGCGCCTCCTCGTTTCGTGCGGCCGTGCCAGCTCTGCACGGACGCCGGTGTTCACCGGCGTCGTGCCCAGCTCTGAGGCCAGGCCGTGCGGGGCGCCGCTCGCGGGTCGGAGCCCCGGTCTCGCGCCGACCGGCCGAGCCGGCTCGATGACCGTGCCCCACCGTACCGGGCGATGGCGTGCTGAGGAATCCCGGCGTACGCCAGGGAGGGGAACCTGTGAACCGATCTTCGAGAATGTCGCGAAAGCAGACGGGAAAGCAAACAGCCCGTCCGGAGGGGGTTCCGGACGGGCTGTGGCGCCGTTGACGTCAGAAGTGCCGGCGCTGGGCGAAGATGGCGATCTCATCGCGCATCGACTGCGTGGGCGCGGTCATCCAGGCCCGGTCGATGGCGCGGTTCTGACGGTTGATCAACCGGCGCTGGCGAACGCGGTCGACGATGCTGCTCATTACTCAGTCACTTCCCTCGGGCCGGGATCGCCGGCCCATCGTGGTGCTCGTCCCGTGGTGTGTCTCCATTGTGCTCTTCCACGGGACGAGCTGCCAACGATTTAGGGGGTGACGCTGCGCACGTGCCTAACGATCGTAGGTCGACAGAAAATGTTGCCTACGAAATATTAGGTCCATGACAGCAGGGCGCCCTCCGGGTCGGTGAGGAAGTCGCCGATGTCGCGCAAGAACTTCGACCCGAGCTCGCCGTCGACGATCCGATGGTCGAAGGAGAGCGCGAGCGTGGTGACCTGGCGCACCTTGATCTTGTCTTTGTGCACCCAGGGCATCGGCCGCACGGCACCGAAGGCCAGGATCGCCGACTCGCCGGGGGGCAGGATCGGCGTGCCCGTATCCACCCCGAACACTCCGACATTTGTGATGGAAAGGGTCCCACCCGTCATGTCGGATGGCGGGGTCTTCCCGGACTTCGCCACCTGCACCAGTGTGTTGAGCGCCTCAGCCAGCTCGAGCAGGCTCAGGCGTCCGGCGTCCTTGATGTTGGGGACGATCAGGCCGCGCTCGGTGGCCGCCGCGATGCCGAGGTTCACGTACTCCTTGACGACGATCTCGTTGGTCCCGCCGGACCAGGTCGAGTTGACCATCGGGTGCCGCCGGACCGCGAGCAGCACGGCCTTGGCCACCATCAGCAGCGGCGAGATCCGCACGTCGCGGAACTCACGCCGGGACTTCAGCTTCTCGAGCGCCTTCATGGTGCGGGTCACGTCGATCGTGAGGAACTCCGTGACGTGCGGCGCGGTGAAGGCCGAGGCGACCATGTTCTCGGCCGTGAGCTTGCGCACGCCCTTGATCGGGATCCGCTGCTCGCGGCTCGCGTCGAACACGGCCGCGGCCGGGGCGGCGGTCACCGCGGGTGCCGCGGCGGGCGCTTCGACCGCGCCTGCGGCGGCTTGGTGTACGTCGTCCCGGGTGACCGACCCGAGCGGCCCGCTGCCGACGATCACCGTGAGGTCGACCCCGAGATCACGGGCCAGCTTCCGTACCGGTGGTTTCGCCAGCACGCGCGCGTTGACCGGCACCGCGGACGGAGCCGGCGCCGGAGGTGGAGCCGGTGCAACGGGCGGAGCCGGTACGGGCGTAGCAGGTGGAGTCGCCACGGGAGCCACGGCTGTCGTCGGCGCGCTGCCTCCCGGCGTACCGACGCGGGGTCGCCTTTTGGCAGTGGTGTTCTTGGGCCCGTAACCCACGAGCACAGCCGTGCGACCGCCCGGAGCCGGACCACCGATCAGACCCGGCTCGACCGCACCCTCGACCGGCGCGATCTCGACTGCGGCCAGCGACTCGGCCGACGGCGTGGGCAGTCCCTCGGGCAGCGGACCGGCCGACGGTTCGGTGTCGATGGCCACGATGGGCGCGCCGACCTCGACCGTCGTGCCGGCCTCGACGTAGATCTTCGAGATGACCCCGCCCCACTTGGCCGGGATCTCGACCGCCGCCTTGGCCGTCTCGACCTCGACGATGGGCTGGTTCAGCTCGACCGTGTCGCCCACCTTGACCAGCCAGGCCAGGATCTCGCCCTCGGTCAGACCCTCGCCGAGGTCGGGCAGGTTGAACTCTTTGATCCGTGACATCGGCGTCACCAGCCGAACGAACGGTCGACGGCGTCCAGCACCCGGTCGAGATCGGGCAGGTACTCCTCTTCGACGCGGGCCGCCGGGTAAGGGATGTCGTAGCCCGTGACCCGCAGCACCGGCGCCTCGAGCGAATAGAAGCACTGCTCCGAGATGCGCGCGGCCAGTTCGGCCCCGAGACCGATGTTGCCCGGCGCCTCGTGCACCACGATTGCCCGGCCGGTCTTGCGGACCGAGGCGTAGATCGTCTCGTAGTCGACCGGCGACAACGAGCGCAGGTCGATGACCTCGAGGTGGCGTCCGTCCTCGGCCGCGGCGGTGGCCGCGTCCAGGGCCGTGCGAACCATCGGCCCGTACGCGATGAGGGTCGCGTCCGCGCCCTCCCGGGCCACCCGGGCCGCGTGCAGGGGGTCGGCCCCGGACAGGTCGGCGCCCAGCTCGACCTCGCCCTTCTCCCAGTAGCGGCGCTTCGGCTCGAAGAACACGACCGGGTCGTCCGAGGTGATCGCCTGCTGGATCATCGTGTACGCGTCGGACGGGTTGGAGCAGGTCACGACCTTGAGGCCGGGGGTGTGCGCGAAGTACGCCTCGGGCGACTCGGAGTGGTGCTCGACCGCGCCGATGCCGCCGCCGAAGGGGATGCGGATGACGATCGGCAGCCGCACGTTGCCCTTGGAGCGGTAGAACATCTTGGCCACCTGGGCCACGATCTGGTTGTAGGCCGGGAAGACGAAGCCGTCGAACTGGATCTCGCACACCGGGCGGTAGCCGCGGATGGCCAGGCCGACCGCGGTGCCGACGATGCCGGCCTCGGCCAGCGGGGTGTCGATGACCCGGTCCTCGCCGAAGTCTTTCTGCAGGCCGTCGGTGATGCGGAAGACGCCGCCGAGCTTGCCGACGTCCTCGCCCATGATGACGACCTTGTCGTTCTCTTCCAGCGAGCGACGCAGGCCGTGATTCAGGGCTTTGCCCAAGGTAAGAGTCTCGGCCATCAGTGGTCGCTCCCCTCGAACGAGGCGTGGTATTCGACGAACTCGGCGCGCTGCGCGTCGAGCTCGGGCGAGCCGTGCGGATAGGCGTGGTCGAACATGCTCACCGGCTGCGGGTCGGGCATGGCGAGCACACGCTCCCGCAGGTCGAGGGCGAGCTTCTTGGCCGACTCGTCGACCGCGGTGAAGAAGTCGTCGCCGGCCAGCTGCTGCTTGGTCAGGAAGGCCCGGAGCCGCGAGATCGGGTCCTTGGCCTTCCACGACTCGACCTCGCTGGCGATGCGGTAGCGCGTCGGGTCGTCCGAGCTGGTGTGCGCGCCCATCCGGTAGGTGTAGGCCTCGATCAGCGTCGGGCCCTGGCCGTTGCGCGCGTTGTCCAGCGCGGCCCGGGTCACCGCGTAGCTGGCCAATACGTCGTTGCCGTCGATCCGTACGCCCGGGAAGCCGAAGCCGGCGGCCCGGCGGTAGAGGGGGATGCGGGTCTGCCGCTCGAGGGGCTCGGAGATGGCGTACTGGTTGTTCTGGCAGAAGAAGACCATCGGGGCGTTGAAGACGCCGGCCCAGACGAACGCCTCGTTGACCTCGCCCTGGCTGGTCGCGCCGTCGCCGAAGTAGGCGATCACGGCCTCGCCGTCGGGGGTGCCGGTCTTGCCGTCCATGGTCACGCCCATGGCGTAGCCGGTCGCGTGCAGGGTCTGGGAGCCGATCACGATGGTGTAGCCGTTGAAGCGGTGCTCGTTGGCGTCCCAGCCACCCTGGTCGACGCCGCGGAACAGGCCGAACGGCATGATCGGGTCGATGCCGCGGGTGTAGAGGACGCCGTGCTCGCGATAGGTCGGGAAGGCCATGTCCTGCGGGCGCAGGGCGCGACCGGAACCGACCTGAGCCGCTTCCTGACCCAGCAGGCTGGCCCAGATGCCCAGCTCGCCCTGGCGCTGCAGGGCGGTGGCCTCGGCGTCGAGGCGGCGGACGGTCACCAGGTCGTGGTAGAGGCTGCGGTATTCCTCGTCGGTGAAGTCGACGGAATAGGTCGTGCCGTCGGCGGTGGTGACGCTGTCGATGCGCTCACCGTCGGGGGTCAGCAGTTGGACGAAACCGCCTGCGGGTGCGTCAGCTCCCACATCGCTCACGCCGTTTGCCATCCGTGTCTCCCTGTTCATCTCTGCGCCCGCGACGGGTGTCGCCCGTCCGCGCGGCGGACCGGTGGTCGCCGCGCCTGGCCTGGTGAGGTTGCCGCGCGACGTTTCGGCCGGGGCCTGGACCCCGCCGGGGAGTGACGGTCCCCACCTCGTGCCCCCGCTGGGTCGGCGGGAGCGACGGCGGCGGTGCCGTCGTCCCCATCCTGACAGAGAACGTGAGCCTCGTTACAGGTCAGAGAGATCACAGTCGCGAAATTCTCCGGTCATATCGGTGCCCGTATTTGTCCAATTAAGTGGCTTTCGTACGGTCACTACCGTACGAACGACCCCTTTACGCCGCTGCCGATATGCCCATGCGTCGTTCACCCCCATGACCACGGCGGATCGGTGTTGATCATTGCAGCCGGCCGCGCCCGTCGATGCTGACGCTGGGGAGCCCGGACGTGCCGGACGATCGCGAAGACCTCGTGCCGCCGATGAAGGTGATGCGCAAGCGGCTCAACGGGGTCTATCGGGCCGACTCCGGGTTCAACGGGCCCACGCGACGGTACGTGTTGATCGTGGCGATGCTGGTGGGGCTGGCCTCGATGCCGACCCTGGCCGCGATCACGGCCGGTTCCCGAGAGCTTTCGGGCGGGCGTACGGACACTATGGACATTCCGTTCCTGCCGCCGCCCTCGTCCGGGCCGGTGCGGCAGGTCCCGCCGTCGCCGTCGTCGCCCGCCGCGGACCCGGACGGGGGAAACGGATCGGCCCGGGGCGCTTCGCAGAGCGCCGATGCGGCGGTACGGGCCGGTCGGTTGATCGGCCAGGCCGGGAGACGGGAGCCGGTGACGCCGGCCGGGGGCGGGGCTCGGGACGACGTACGCCGTAGGCCCGGAACTTCAAAGGCCGACCGGGACGGCGTACGCCAAGGGTCTGGAACTTCGAAGGCCGACGGCGTACGCCATGGGTCTGGAACTTCACGGGCCGGCCGGGACGGCGATGACCGTGGCCCGCGCGACGCGCCCGCCCGCTGGACCCCGAAGCCGGCTCGACCTGGTCTGCCCGCGCATCGGGCCAAACCCGCCAAGCCCGCGCATCCGGCCAAACCCGCCGACCCGGGGCGCCCGGCACTGCCCGGTCTGCCTGTGGTTCCGGACGAGCCGATCGATCACGAAAAGCCGCCGCCCGTCCAGGGCCGCCGCCCGTCGGTGCCCGATCTGCCCGAAGTGCCGGACGACACCGACTACACCGAGCAACCCGGCAACTCTGATCACGGCAACTCTGATCACGACGACGAGCCGGACGACTCCGATCACGGCGACCGGTCGCGCGATGACGATCAAGACGACTGGTCGCGTGATGACGATCAGGACGACGAGCCGGACGGTGCCGAGCCGGCCCACCAACGCCCCGACCGGCCGCAGCGCCGGTGCGAGGAGAGCAAGCACAGCCGTCACCGGTCGTCCCGCGACCGGTCCGAACACAGCCGGAGGTCAGCTGTGGCCGAACGTCCCCACAACATCCGACCGACCGCCATCCTCGACCGCAGCTACGCCAACCGGGGCAGCCACGCTCATCGCGTGCTCCCCGAGGCGCGCTCGGACGAGAACCAGAACCGCTCTTACCAGGGCAGTCACCGCGCCGGCAGCATGCACCACGCCGACGACCAGACGCCGGACCAGCAGCGCAGCTCGCGGGTCGGCCGGCATCACGCCGACCACAGCGAGGACCTCAGCGGCCGCTGGTGATCAGCTGCCTTCGAGGCGGTTGCGGTTGGCGTCGAGCCAGGCGTCGATGGCGTCGGCGTCGTTGGGGTCGACGCCCTCGCTGATCAGCTGGGCCACCGCCGCCGTGGCGGCGCTGCGCTTCTCACCGGTCGCGTAGAGCCGGGCGAACTCGGGGATCATCTCTTCGACCACCGTGTCGGTCTGCTCGGCGGCCGACTCGGGCAGGTTGCGCCGGCGCAGCGCGTAGGCCGACCAGGCCCGGGTGACCCGGGGCAGCATCGCCGCGTCGTCCATGTCGAGCACGGCCCGGCGGTGGACCCAGTCGAGCAGGAACAGGCCGGCCACGGCCGGGCTCCACCGCAACGGCTCGGGGTCGGGCAGGCTCGCCGCGTGGTCGAGGATCAGGCTGAGGCAGAAGTGCAGTGACGCCAGCTCGTCGTCGGCGTGAACCTTGTCGAGCCCGAACCGGGCCGCCTCGGGCGCGGCCAGGAAGTCGCGCACCAGGTCGGTGTGGCCGGCCTCGGCCGGCTCGCTCAGCGGCGGGGTGGTCGCCGCGGGCAGCAGGGCCAGCCGCGCGCCGGCCAGGGCCCGGTCGGTGGCCAGCGAGCCCTCGGACGGCAGGTCGGTCAGGCTGTCGGTGATCTCGAGGTGGCGGTCGATCTCGCCCCGCAGGCGGCCCGGGTCTTCGGCCCGGAACCAGGTCAGCTCGTCGTCGGCGCACATCTGGCGGACCTGGTCGAGGATCCGCTCGGCCGAACCGCCGACGAACACGTCTTTGGCGATGCCGATGTTGTGGTCGATGAGCGCGACGACCGCGTGCTCGGGGCCACCCTCGTCGGCGTCGTCGTAGGCGAAGGTGACCAGATAGGACGTCTGGTCGCCGTAGACATCGCCGTACGCGTAGTAACCGGTGGGCCGGACCCGGCCGAGCTGAGCCGTCCACGGTGGCGCCTGCGAACCCGGCCGCACCTCGGTCGCACCGTCGGCGTCAGGCACGAGCGCCGCGAAGACCTCGCGGATCGTGGTGGCCGAGGCCGAGCGCCGACGGGTGGTGGCGGCCAGGAAGTCGCCGACGAAGGTGCGCAGGGCGGCGCCGCGGTCGTCTTGCGCCACGGAATAGACGCTGCCGAGCAGGGCGGTGCCCAGCATCTCGGCATCCAGCGCGCAGCCGAGCTTCGCCACGTCGCGGGCCGCGTGCAGGACCGCCTCGTACGGAGTCTGAGGTGCGGGCATGTCGCGAGCCTACCCGCCACGGTCCGTGCTGGGACTACTACGAACGCACGGTGGTCAAAGCTTCACGCGCCTGTGCGTACGCATTCAGCACCTCACGCACCGGGGCCACCACATATTCGCGCCCGACCTCGGTCACCGAGACGCGCAGGCGCTGCTCGGCCCGTTTGCGGGCGCGGCGTGCGCCCCACTCCACGGCCGGCCGCATGATCAGCCACAGCAGGACGCCCAGCAGCAAGCCGCCCACCAGCAGAACTGTAGGCATCGGGACGACGCCGACCTGCGGATCGTCCAACTCGGGCAGTCCGAGCACGCGGATCACGTAACCGGCGGCCAGCCAGCCCAGCCCGAACACGGCGGCCGCGAGGAAGAGCCAGTGCAGCGCGCCGACGGCCCGCCACCAGAGCGGCGCCTTCCGCAGGCCCAGCTCGGTGGTGCCGATCGCGCGGTCGAGCGCGTCGGGCAGGTCGGCCGACCGGGAGCGGGCGGCGTCGGCCAGCGCGGGCTTCCACACTTCGGGCAGCGGCGCCGCGGCCCGGCTGGACACCGCGCGGACGGCCAGGCCGACGGCCGACCTCTGGGCCGCGTCGGCCTCGGGCAGCGAGGTGCGCGGCACGATCTCTTTCGAGACGGCGGCGGTCTCGGCCGTCTTGGCCTCGGCCGGTTCGGTGTCGAGGTGCAGACGGCGCAGCGGGTCGGGGCGCAGCCGGCGCAGGCCGCGGGTGAGCGGCCAGCCGGTGGCGGCCGCGGCGCGGTGGCGGTAGGCGGCGGCCGACGCGTCGGCGACGGCGCCGACCCCGGCCGAGGCGGCCAGCGCGTCGGTCAGCTGGCGCACCGTGGCCCGGTCGACCTCGTCCTCGGCCGCGGGCGGCCCGATCATGGCGGTCAGCGGTTCGCTGACCGCGTCGAGGTCACCGGCGACCCGGCGCAGCGCGGCCTGCCGCTCGGCCACCGTGGTCTCGAGCGAGCCGCGCAGCTCGTTGAGCATGCCGGGCTGCTTGGCCGAGGTGGCCAGCACCGGCGCCTCGGCCAGGCCGTCCTCGCCGAGCAGCCGCTTCAGGTCTTCCAGGACGAGTTCGGTGTCTTGCGTGGACAGCCGGTCGGCCTGGTTCAGCACCACGACGGTGACCGCGGCGTGCGAGCGGAACTGCGACAGATAGGCCTGGTGCAGGATCCGGTCGCCGTACTTCTGCGGGTCGACCACCCAGACGATCAGGTCGACCAGGCCCAGCAGGCGGTCGACCTCGAGCCGGTGGCCGCGTTCGACCGAGTCGAAGTCGGGCAGGTCGAGCAGCACGAGCCCGCGCATGGCGGCCTCGTCGTCGCCGTCGAGCGCGCTCTCGCGCATGAAGCGGTGGCGCGGCAGCACGCCGACCCAGTCGAGCAGCCGGTTGGCCGGTTCGAGCGGGCCCCAGACGCAGGCGTGGGCCACCCCGGTCGTCGGCCGGCGCACCCCGACCGGCGACAGCTTGAGCCGGGCCAGGGCGTTGAACAGGCTGGACTTGCCGCTGCCGGTGCTGCCCGCGAGCGCGACGACGGTGTGGTCGCGTGACAGCGAGAGCCGGTTGCCGGCCCGTTCGACCAGCGTGTGGGCGGCGACCAGATTGCTGTCGGGCAGGTGCGGGTCGACCAGGCGCAGGAACCGGCTCAGGGCCTCGAGCCGCACCACCAGCCGTTCGGCGTCCACCCGGTCGTCGCCCGCCATCGCCTCGCGCACCTTTTCGATCAGGCTCACGTCGTGCTTCCCGTCAACGCGAGTTCGGTACGGGCAGTCTCCACGGCCGCGGCGGCTTCCCGCAGCCGGGTCCCCGGTTCCTCGTCGAGGCCGACGGCGGCGAGCCGGTCGGTGAAGCGGGCCGCCTCTTCGTCGAACAACTTGCCCGTACGCAGCAGCAGGTCTTCACGGGCCTGGGTGGCCAGCGTCCGGATGGCCTGGTCGCCGAAGATCGCCTCGAGCACCTTCTGGGCGGCCACGGCACTGCCGGCGCCCGCGGCGACCTCGAGCCCGGTCGGGATGAATGCGGTCGAGGTGAAGACGGCGATCATCACGGCCAGGCCGGCCCCGTTGACCGCGTAGGCCGCGCCCCGGGCCACGACCCGCTTCTCCGCGCCCTCGGCCCGCACCAGGCCGAGCACCCACTGCTGCCAGTCGCGGACCAGGCGGTCGGCCCGCTGGGGCAGGTCGTCGGCCGGGCGCTGGAGCCCGGGTTCGAGCAGGGCGGCCCCGGCCGGGTGGGCCTGCCAGGCCGCGTACGCCTGCTCGGCCGCGTCGGCCGCGATGCCCCGCAGCAGGGTGACCAGCTGCGACTCGAGCGCCGCCTGCAGGTTGCGGCCGGGCAGCGGGCGGCCGGTGAGGGCCGAGACGAATCGGTCGCGCAACTGGCCGACCTTGTTCTCGAGCGTCTTGAGGAACTCGCCGGTGCCGACGAACTCTTGCCACCGGGCCAGCACCTCGCCCCGCAGCAGGCGGCCGTCGCGCAGGCCGTCGGCCATCGTCTGACGCCCGGTGCGGTAGGCCGCGGTGACCCGGTCGCCCAGCGCCTTGGCCGCGCGGGCCTGCTCGTCGGCGGCGTCGGCGAGACCGGCCACGGCCGGGCCCAGCGACGCGATCGCGCCGTCGAGCGTCTGCCGCACCACGGCCGAGCGGGCGTTGCTGTCGGCGGCGAGCCGGCCGAACCAGTCGTGCAGCGGGCCGATCACGTCCTCACCGATCAGCCCCTGGCCGTCGAGCCTGGTCTCGGGCAGCACGAACAGCGGCGCGCCGCCCAGGTCGCGCACGTTCAGCATGTCCTGCAGGTGGGTGGCGATCTCGGCCGCGGCCTCGGGCGGCACCCGGTCGAGCACCAGCGCGATGACCGTGCCCCGCAGCCGGGCCGTGGTCAGCAGCTCCCACGGCACCGCGTCGGCGTAGCGGGCGGCGGTGGTGACGAAGAGCCACAGGTCGGCCGCGGCCAGCAGCTGGGCCGCGAGCTTGCGGTTGCGGTCGACCACCGAGTCGATGTCGGGCGCGTCGAGGAAAGCCAGGCCGGCGCCGAGGGCCGGGGCCGAGACGACCTGGAGCGCGGTGGCCTCGTTGCTGGGCTCGCGGGTGCGGACCAGGCCGGGCAGCAGCTGCCCCTGCTGGAACCAGGGCAGGTCGGCCGGGTTGCTGACCAGCACCGGCGAGCGGGTGGTCGGGCGCAGCACGCCGGCCGTGCTCACGGGCGCCCGTACCAGGCTGTTGACCAGCGTCGACTTGCCGGCGCCGGTGGAGCCGCCGACGACCACCAGCAGCGGGGCGTCGAGCCGGGCCAGGCGCGGCACCAGGTAGTCGTCGAGCTGGGTGACCAGGGCCGAGCCGATGCGCTGGGCCTCTTGGGCCGAGGGCATGACCAACGGGTACGCCGTCTCGCCGATAGCCGTCCGCAGTTTCCCCAGCACGTCGGCCAGCCGGTCGACACCCGTGGTGGGCCGGGCCACCTCGAGCGCGGTCGACGGAGTGGCCGGCGGGGTGGTCGTGCGGGCGTCGGCCTCGCCCAGATCGGCGGGCCGTTTCTCGGGCGCGGACTCCCCGGGATCGGGTTCCGGATGTGGCTGACGGGGCACGGCGGTTTCCGTACGATCAGTGGGGTCCGCCGCATCGGCGGTCGTCGAGCTGACCTGCTCTTTCTTGCCCGCAGAGCCGTCGGGGGAAACCTGCTCGGGTTCTCGCGTGGCGGCGGGTGCGGCGGACAGGGCCGACGGACCGACCGCGTCACCGTGCGTCGTCACGGCTAAAGAGTGCCCGATCTATGCATGCAGGACAACAGCGGCCGGTATGCCGTGACCGGACAGGTATCTACCGAACTGCTGGCGCTGCGGTGAACAACCCGTAGTTGCGTCCGGGTGACTCAACTTCGACTTGACGATGTGCGCGCCCGTGGCATCATTGAGTCCGTTGCACTCAACCTTTTCTGAGCAACCCCGAAGCGAGGAAACAACCATGGCACGTGCGGTCGGTATCGACCTCGGCACCACGAACTCCTGCGTCAGCGTTCTGGAAGGAGGCGAGCCCACCGTCATCGCCAACGCGGAGGGCTCCCGGACGACCCCGTCCATCGTCGCCTTCGCCCGCAACGGTGAGGTGCTCGTCGGTGAGGTCGCCAAGCGCCAGGCCGTGACCAACCCCGACCGCACCATCCGGTCGGTCAAGCGTGAGGTCGGCACGAACTGGTCGATCGACATCGACGGCAAGAAGTACACCCCGCAGGAGATCTCGGCGCGGGTGCTGATGAAGCTCAAGCGCGACTCCGAGGCCTACCTCGGCGAGACGGTCACGGACGCGGTCATCACCGTCCCGGCCTACTTCAACGACGCGCAGCGGCAGGCCACGAAGGAGGCGGGCGAGATCGCCGGCCTCAACGTCCTGCGGATCGTCAACGAGCCCACCGCGGCCGCTCTGGCCTACGGGCTCGACAAGGGCACCAAGGAGCAGACCGTTCTGGTCTTCGACCTCGGCGGTGGCACCTTCGACGTGTCGCTGCTCGAGCTCGGCGACGGCGTCATCGAGGTCAAGTCGACCTCCGGTGACAACCACCTCGGCGGCGACGACTGGGACCAGCGGGTCATCGACCACCTGGTCAAGACCTTCCGCGGCGAGCACGGCATCGACCTCGGCAACGACAAGATGGCCCTGCAGCGTCTGCGCGAGGCCGCCGAGAAGGCCAAGATCGAGCTCTCGGCCGCCACGACGACCAGCATCAACCTGCCCTACATCACGGCCGGCCCCGACGGCCCGCTGCACCTCGACATGTCGCTGTCGCGCGCCGAGTTCCAGCGCATGACGCAGGACCTGCTCGACCGCTGCAAGGGCCCGTTCGAGTCCGCGATCAAGGACGCCGACGTCAAGCTGGCCGACGTCGACCACATCATCCTGGTCGGTGGCTCGACCCGCATGCCGGCCGTGGCCGACCTGGTCAAGAGCATCACCGGCAAGGAGCCCAACAAGGGCGTCAACCCGGACGAGGTCGTCGCCGTCGGCGCCGCCCTGCAGGCCGGCGTGCTCAAGGGCGAGGTCAAGGACGTCCTGCTGCTCGATGTCACCCCGCTCTCGCTGGGCATCGAGACCAAGGGCGGCATCATGCACAAGCTGGTCGAGCGGAACACGACCATCCCGGCCCACCGCTCCGAGGTCTACACGACCGCGGAAGACAACCAGCCCTCCGTGCTGATCCAGGTCTTCCAGGGCGAGCGGGAGATGGCCGCGTACAACAAGAAGCTCGGCACCTTCGAGCTCAGCGGCATCGCCCCGGCGCCCCGCGGCGTCCCGCAGATCGAGGTCTCGTTCGACATCGACGCCAACGGCATCGTGCATGTGTCCGCGAAAGACCTGGGCACGGGCAAGGAGCAGAAGATGACGATCACCGGCGGCTCCGCGCTGCCGAAGGACGACATCGAGCGCATGATGCGCGACGCTCAGGACCACGCCGACGAGGACAAGAAGCGCCGCGACGACGCGGAGACCCGCAACCTGGCCGAGCAGCTGCAGTGGCAGACCGAGAAGTTCCTGGCCGAGAGCGGCGACAAACTGCCCGAGGACAGCAAGAACAAGATCGGCGAGGCGCTGGGCGAGCTGCGCGGCGCGCTCGGTGGCACCGACATCGAGAAGATCAAGTCGGCCCACGAGCGGCTGTCGCAGGTCTCGCAGGAGGCCGGTTCCCAGCTGTACTCGCAGGGCGAGTCCGCGCAGGCGGCCGCCGGCGGCCCCGGCCCCGACGACGCCCCCGGCGCCCCGGGTGCGGCCGGCCCGGGCAGCACCAGCACCCCGAACTCGGGCCCGGCCGCGGGTGGCGCTGACGACGTCGTCGACGCCGAGATCGTGGAGGACGACAAGAAGTGACCGCCGCGGACGACGAGAACGACGGTCAGGCGACCGAGCGGGTCGTCATCCGGGACCGCCGCAAGATCGACACCAAGGTCGAGCCCAAGGCCCCCACGGCCAAGGGCAAGGCCTCGGTCGGCGCGCACCGCGCGGCTGAGCCCGAGGAGGAGGCTCCGAAAGTGGAAGAAGAGGAGTCGAAGCCCGCTGACCAGCCCGAGGAGAAGCCCGCACTGGGCGCTGAACTGGAGGCGTTGCGGACCGAGCTCGACGAGCGGACCCACGACCTGCAGCGGGTGACCGCCGAGTACGCCAACTACCGCAAGCGGGTCGACCGCGACCGCGGGGCGGCGGCCGAGCTGACCACCGGCACGGTGCTCACCTCGCTGCTGCCGGTGCTCGACGACATTGACCGGGCGCGCGAGCACGGCGACCTGGCCGGTCCGTTCGCCTCGGTGGCCGAGTCGCTGAACACGGTGACCGGCAAACTCGGGCTCGTGGCCTTCGGCGAGAAGGGCGACCCGTTCGACCCCAACCGCCACGAGGCGGTCGCTCACCTGACGTCCGCGGACGTCACGGAGCCGACCTGCGTCGAGGTCATGCGCCGCGGTTACACGCTGGGCGAGCGGCTTCTGCGACCGGCGCTGGTCGCGGTGGCCGACCCGGAGTGATCTCACACGTTCGTCCCGCCTGCCGCAACGCGGCAGGCGGGACCTACCGCAGGGGAGGGGAGGCGGGATGAGCTCGAAGGACTGGCTCGAAAAGGACTTCTATGCCGTTCTCGGCGTGCCCAAGTCCGCTCCGACCGACGAGATCAAGAAGGCCTACCGGAAGCTCGCCCGGGACCTGCACCCGGACCGTAACCCCGGGAACAAGGAGGCGGAGGAGAAGTTCAAGGCCGCCTCCGAGGCGTACGACGTGCTCTCGGACGACAAGAAGCGCAAAGAGTACGACGAGATGCGCTCCCTGTTCGGCTCGGGCGCGTTCCGCCGGGGCGCCCGTCCCGGCGGCGGCACCCAGTTCGACCCGTCCGACCTGTTCGGCGGGTTCAGCGGGGCCGGCGCGGCCGGTGGTGCGGCCGGCGACCGCCGCTTCGGGGGCGCCGGGTTCTCCGACATATTCAGCTCGATATTTTCGGGCGGCGGCCCTGGTGGCGGCGCCGCACGCCGGGGCGGTCCTCGCCGCGGCCGGGATGTCGAGACCGAGGTGACGCTCGAGTTCGCGCAGGCGGTCAAGGGCACGACGCTGCCGTTGACGCTGCGTTCGGCGGGCGAGTGCGAGACCTGCCACGGCAGCGGGGCCAAGCCCGGCACGTCGCCGCGCACCTGCCCGCAGTGCCAGGGCACCGGTCTGATCTCGCGCAACCAGGGGTCGTTCAGCTTCTCCGAGCCCTGCCGCGACTGCCAGGGCGCGGGCACGATCGTCGACCAGAAGTGCACCGAGTGCCGGGGCACGGGCGGGGTCACCAAGAACCGCACGATCAACGTCCGGTTCCCGGCCGGCGTGGCCGACGGTCAGCGCATCCGGCTCAGCGGCCGGGGCGAGCCGGGCGACCGCGGCGGCCCCGCGGGCGACCTGTTCGTGCAGGTCGGCGTCCGGCCGGACGAGGTGTTCGGGCGTACCGGGGACGATCTGACCCTGGTCGTGCCGGTCACCATCGCCGAGGCGGTGCTCGGCACCGATCTGCGGGTGCCGACGCTGGACGGCCCGGTCACCCTGCGGGTGCCGCCGGGCACGCCGAGCGGCCGCAAGCTGCGGGCGCGCGGCAAGGGAGTGACACGCAAGGACGGACCACCCGGGGACCTGATCGTCACGGTCGACGTGCAGATTCCGGGTGGCGTCACGGGGGAGGCCCGGGACGCGCTGGAGACGTTCGCCAAGCTGACCCCGCCCGCCGGGCGGGAGCGGCTCGAGGCTCGGGTGCGCCGGAACATCTAGATCGGCGAGGAGGTGGATCATGCATGAAGAGATCAGCATCTCGGTCGAGCAGTCCTCCGACGCGAAGGTCCTGATCATCTCGGTTGCGGCTCGCCTGGCCGGGATGCACCCGCAGACGCTCCGCCAGTACGACCGGCTCGGGCTCGTGCAGCCCGGCCGGGCCGGTGGTGGCGGGCGCCGCTACAGCGAGCGGGACGTCGCACTGCTGCGTGAGGTGCAGAAGCTCAGCCAGGAGGAAGGCGTCAACCTGGCCGGGATCAAGCGCATCATCGGACTCGAACAGCTGGTGGGTGACCTGCAGGAGCGGGTGCGTGAGCTCGAGCACGAGCTCTCCGACGCGTACGCCCGGCTGGCCCAGCTCGAGAACCCCTACAACCGTGGTGATCTGGTTCGCCAGGAACGCCCCTCGACCGCTCTGGTCGTGTGGCGCCCCCGGCGAGCACCCGGCCGGTAAAGGAAAAAGGCCCCGACCGGGGCCTTTTTCATCTGCGGTTGTTGAACAGCCCCAGGCGCCGGGGATGGCGGACGAGGCCGCCCTCGATCCAGTCGGAGTAGTCGAAGATCTCCGGGCGGCTCATCAGCACGCGGCAGTTGTGGGCCCAGATCGACATCGGCTCGTCGCCGACCTCCTCGGCCCGTTCCACGAACTTCTTGAGCCGGCGTTTGCGCTGGCTGGACGCGTTCTGCCGGACGCCGTCAGCCGCATAGATGTGCAGGCAGTGCTGGGCGAAACGGCGAGCTGGACACTGACGGTCCATCGCCAGCTCGAACAGCGTCGGCGCCAGGACATCGCCGGAGATCAAAAGGTCCCAGTCGGGAGGCATGCTGCTGAGCGGCACCGCCTCTGGATGGTAGGCCCACGCCTGGAGTTCTTCCGGCCGAGGATCGACCGGATTGGCGAACCCGAAAAAAGTCGACTCACGCACTGTCACGTCGCCGCCCGAGAAAGTCCGATAACACGTAGTTGTCGCAAGGGAAACTAGCGCGCCGACCTAGTCCTGCGAAAGTGTCAAGACCTCACAATCGGATACCAGTCAGTAGCTTTAAGCAGCCTTAACGTCAGTCCTCGGCGGCGAGGGGCTGCACCGGGGGTCGGAGCGGCGGCTTCCAGCGCCGGATGAAGGCCTTGAACCAGTCGTAATCCGGCAGCCGGGCCAGCAAGGGGCCGGTGACGACCGTGATCAACACGTACGCCGTGGCCAGCGGGGCCAGCCCAGGCTCGACCCCCGAGGCGACGGCCAGCCCGGCGATGACGATGGAGAACTCGCCCCGTGGCATGAGGGCCAGCCCGGCCCGCAACCGGCCGGGAACGGCGATGCCCACCCGCTTGGCCGCGAAATAGCCGGTCGCCACCTTGGTCAGCATCGTGACCACGGCCAGCCCCAGGGCCGGCAGCAACACCGGCGGCATGTCGGCGGGGTCGGTCGACAGCCCGAAGAAGACGAAGAAGACCGCGGCGAACAGGTCGCGCAGCGGGGACAGCATCTGGGTCGCGTGGTGCGCCACCGGACCCGAGATCGCGATGCCGACCAAGAACGCGCCGACCGCGGCCGACACGTTGAGCTCCTCGGCCACGCCGGCCACGAACAGCGTCAGGCCGAAGACACCGAGCAGCAGCGCCTCGGCGTCCTTGGCCGAGATCAGGGCGCTGATCTGGCGGCCGTATCGGATCGCCACGACCAGCACGGCGATCACTGTTACCACCGCCACGCCCAGCGACTTGAGGCCGCCGATCAGGCCCACCCCGGCCAGCACGGCAGTGACCAGCGGCAGGTAGAAGGCCATGGCCAGGTCCTCGATGACCAGCACCGAGAGGATCACCGGGGTCTCGCGGTTACCGAGCCGGCCCAGGTCGCCCAGCACCTTGGCGATCACGCCCGAGGACGAGACCCAGGTGATGCCGGCCAGTACCAGCGCGGCCTGCCAGTCCCAGCCCATCAGCAGCGCGAACGCGGCCCCGGGCAGCGCGTTGAAGACCGCGTCGAGCAGCCCGGCCGGGGCAGCCGCGCGCAGGTTGCCGACCAGTTCGCCCGCCGAGTACTCGAGACCGAGCATGACCAGCAGCAGGATGACGCCGATGGAGGCGCCGATCTCGATGAACTCCTCGCTGGCCGACAGCGGCACGAACCCGCCGTGCCCGAAGGCCAGACCGGCCAGCAGATAGAGCGGGATCGGCGACAGCCCGAAGCGCCGGCCGAGGCGGCCGAGCATGCCGAGTGCGAAAAGTAGAGCGCCGACCTCGATGAGGAGGATCGTTGTTTCGTGCATCAGTCGTCGGTGTCGCCGGCCAGGATGGCGGTCACGCCGTCCAGGCCCTGGCGGGTGCCGACCGCGACCACCACGTCGTTCGCCTCGAAGACGAAGTCGGGGCCGGGCGAGGCGACGACCTCACGGTCGCGCATCACGGCCACGATCGAGGCGCCGGTGCGCGTACGGGTGCGGGTGTCACCCAGCTTGCGCCGCACGAAGGGCGAACCGGCGGGCAGCGCGATCTGCTCGGTAAGCAGCCCGGACGCCTGCTGCCGGAGCCCGGCCAGCTGACCCAGCATGAGCGAGGCGCCGAGCACGTCGGCCAGGGCCTCGGCCTCGTCGTCGGTCAGCGGGATCGAGGCCAGGCACGAATCCGGGTCGTCGATGTCGTAAAGCACCAGGTCACGGCGACCATTGCGGTGCGAGACCACGCCGACCGTACGCCCCGAGGACGTCACCAGGTCATGCCGGACACCGATTCCCGGCAACGGAGTCTGTTCCACCCGTACACGCACGATCACCACGGTAGCCCAGTGGTCAGGCGGTTCCGGTCAGCATGGCCTCCCGCCGCTCTTCCGGGACGACCTGCCGGGCGCGCCGGGCGGCCAGGATCAGGCCGAGGCCCAGCACGCACAGGGCCAGATTCACGGCGTACGCGAGCCGGTAGTCGAAGTGCTGGGCCAGGCCGAACGCGGGCGCGGCCAGGATCTGGCCGATCGGGAAGGTGTTGGTGATCAGCGTCGTGGCCCGTCCGTGGTGGCCGGGCATCAGGTCTTGCATGTAGGTGATGCTCAGGCCGCCGACGGCCGCGATGAAGGTGGCGTTGAGGACCTGGGCCGCGGCCAGCACCCACACCGTGCCCGCGCCGACCGCCACGGCCTGGTACGCGATGCCGAACACCACGCCGATGAGGATGAGCCGGCGCAGCGGCCACCGGGTGCCGAGCGCGCCGAAGCCGAGCAGCAACGGGATCTCGAGCGCCGCGCACAAGCCCAGGATCAGGCCGGCCCCGCTGACCGAGCCGCCCAGGTCGGTGCTGACGAACAGCGGCATCGCCTGCACGCCCAGGGTCATCGCGGTCTGCACGACGGTGAAGCCCGCGACCAGCAGAAAGATCGTCGATCGGGGGGCCTCGGGGACGTTCTCGGTCTCGTGCTCGGCGTGACCGGCCGGGGCGCTGACCTCGGGCAGCCAGCGGTAGACGATCAGGGCGGCCAGGCCGTACATGATCGCGACCAGGCCGTACGTGTAGGCGAAGCCGCGCGCGGCCAGCAGCAGCGCGGCCAGCGGTGGCCCGGCGACCCAGGCGACCGAGAAGAGCATGCGAAGCGTGCTGATACCCATTGCGGCCCGGCGCGGGTCGCCCTGCTGGAGCACCTGCCGGGCGTACGCGAAGCTCTGCGGGAACAGCGCGCCGGCCAGCGAAGTCAGGGTTACGGTGACCGCGAGCAGCACCCAGTAGTCGCGGACGAACGAGGTCAGCACGGCCCCGGCCATGCTGGCCAGCGCGGCCGACAGCAGCAGTGGGCGGCGGATCGGACGACGGTCGGAGAGACGCCCGACCAGCCACGACACCACGACGCCGGAGAGCGGCGCGACGAGCAGGAAGATCGTGGTCTTGAGCGGGCCGGCGTGCACGCCGTCGCTGAGGAACAGGGCCAGGAACGGCCCGACGAATGAGGTACCGATCCCGACGGCGATGAAGATCAGGGCAAGCGGGAGCAGACGTC
The DNA here is from genome assembly GCF_024137025.1 of Paractinoplanes aksuensis. GTDB lineage: Bacteria > Actinomycetota > Actinomycetes > Mycobacteriales > Micromonosporaceae > Actinoplanes > Actinoplanes aksuensis. The sequence goes on along the minus strand of NZ_JAMYJR010000047.1, from coordinate 5,789 downwards.
GCGACATCGTGCCGGACGCCGTCGGTGGAACGGCCATGATTCCCTACGTTACGGGCCGTCCCGTGCTCTTCCGCGGGTCCGTGTCGACCATCACGACCTGACGTTGTCGCGGTAGCGCCCCCGGCATAGAGTTGAGTTGAGTACGCTCAAGTCTCGGTGGAGTTCGATCAGGGGAGCGCATGAACGCCGAACGTTTGACCACCAAGAGCCGCGATGTGATCACGGGGGCGGTCGCCGACGCCGGGCGCCGGGGGCACGCCACCGTCGAGCCGTGGCACATGTTGCTGGCTTTGCTGGACACCGGCGGCTCAACGGCGCCGGCCCTGCTGCGGGCGGTGGGGGCCAACCCCGCCGACGTACGCCGGGTCGCGCTGCGGGCCGTCGAGCAGATTCCCTCGGCCCGCGGGGCGAGCACGGCCGAGCCCAGCCTGTCGCGCGAGTTCGTCAACGCGATCGGCGAGGCCGAGCTGATCGCCCAGCCGCTGGGCGACGAGTACATCTCGACCGAGCACCTGCTGGCCGGTCTGGCCCGGGTCGGCGGGGCCGTGGGGCGGGCCCTCAAGGACGTCGGCGCCACCGAGGAGGCCCTGGTCGCCGCGTTCCCGCAGGTGCGCGGGGGCGAGCGCCGGGTCACCAACGCCGACCCGGAACAGACGTACAAGGCGCTCGAGAAATACAGCGTCGACCTGACCGCGCTGGCTCGCGACGGCAAGATCGACCCCGTCATCGGCCGCGATGCCGAGATCCGCCGGGTCGTCCAGGTGCTCTCCCGTCGTACCAAGAACAACCCGGTCCTCATCGGCGAGCCCGGCGTCGGCAAGACGGCGATCGTCGAGGGCCTGGCCCAGCGGATCGTGGCCGGCGACGTGCCCGAGACCCTGCGCGACAAGAAGCTGGTGTCGCTCGACCTCGGCGCGATGGTGGCCGGCGCGCAGTACCGCGGCCAGTTCGAGGAGAGGCTCAAGAGCGTCCTCGAAGAGATCCGCAACTCCAACGGCCAGGTCGTCACGTTCCTCGACGAGCTGCACACCGTGGTCGGTGCGGGCAAGGGCGAGGGCTCGATGGATGCCGGCAACATGCTCAAGCCGATGCTGGCCCGCGGCGAGCTGCGCATGGTCGGCGCGACCACGCTCGACGAATACCGCGAGCACATCGAGAAAGACCCGGCCCTCGAGCGGCGCTTCCAGCCGGTCGTGGTCGGCGAGCCCACGGTCGAGGACACGATCGGCATCCTGCGCGGGCTCAAGGGGCGTTACGAGGCCCACCACCGGGTCCAGATCACCGACGCCGCCCTGGTCGCCGCGGCCTCGCTGTCCGACCGCTACATCAGCGACCGGTTCCTGCCCGACAAGGCGATCGACCTGATCGACGAGGCCGCCTCCCGCCTCCGCATGGAGATCGACTCCCGGCCGGTCGAGCTCGACCAGCTGCAGCGGCAGGTCGACCGCATGCGGGTCGAGAAGCTGGCCCTCGAGAAAGAGACCGACCCCGCGTCGGTGGCCCGGCTCGACCGACTCAACCGCGACCTGATCGACCGCGACCGCGAGCTCGGCATGATGAACGCCCGCTGGGAGCGCGAGCGCGGTGGCCTCAACCGCGTCGGCGAGCTCAAGAAGCAGCTCGACGAGATCAAGGCCGCGCTCGAGCGGGCCCAGCGCGAGGCGGACTGGGAGACGGCGTCCCGCCTGCAGTACCAGGAGATCCCGGCCCTCGAGTCCGAGCTGGCCAGCGCGGCGGCGGCCGACGAGGAGACCTCCGAGGAGCCGCCCATGGTCAAGGAAGAGGTCGGCGCGGACGACATCGCCGAGGTCATCTCGTCGTGGACCGGCATCCCGGCCGGCCGGATGATGGAGGGCGAGACGACCAAGCTGCTGCGCATGGAGGAATCGCTGCGCGGCAAGGTGGTCGGCCAGGCCGAGGCGGTGGCCGCGGTGGCCAGCGCCGTGCGGCGGGCCCGGGCCGGCATCGCCGACCCCGATCGCCCCACCGGCAGCTTCCTGTTCCTGGGCCCGACCGGTGTCGGCAAGACCGAGCTGGCCAAGGCCCTGGCCGGGTTCCTGTTCGACGACGAGCGGGCGATGGTCCGGATCGACATGAGCGAGTACGGCGAGAAGCACTCGGTGGCCCGGCTGGTCGGGGCCCCGCCCGGGTACGTCGGCTACGAGGAGGGTGGGCAGCTCACCGAGGCGGTGCGGCGCCGGCCCTACAGCGTGGTGCTGCTCGACGAGGTCGAGAAGGCCCACCCCGACGTCTTCGACGTGCTGCTGCAGGTGCTCGACGACGGCCGGCTGACCGACGGGCAGGGCCGCACGGTCGACTTCCGCAACGCGATCCTGGTGCTCACGTCGAACCTGGGCTCACAGACGGCCGACATCACGATGGGCGACGAGGAACGGCGCGACGAGGTGCTGGCCGTGGTGCGCGGGCACTTCAAGCCCGAGTTCCTCAACCGGCTCGACGACATCGTGGTCTTCCACGCGCTGACCCGGAACGACCTGGCCGCGATCGTCGACATCCAGCTCGGGCGGCTGCGCACCCGGCTCGCCGACCGCCGGCTCACCCTCGAGGTGAGCTCGACCGCTGTCGACTGGCTGGGCGAGCATGGGTACGACCCGATCTACGGCGCCCGGCCGCTGCGGCGACTGGTGCAGTCGACGATCGGTGACGCGCTGGCCAAGGCGCTGCTGGCCGGGGAGATCCAGGACGGCGACACGGTGCTGGTCGACCTGGGCGACGTCAAGGACGGGCTGCGGGTCACCCGCGGCTGACCTTGGTGTCGCGCTTCTGACCCCGTACGGGAAAAGGCCCCGGGTTTGATCTTTCGATCAAGCCCGGGGCCCCTCGCGTCTTCAGTTGTGTGGATTAATTTGTGGCCGGCCTCTGCCGGTAGGCCTGCGTCATCAAGACGTCGGTGACGACCTGCTCGCCCTCGGCGGACCAGATGCGGATGCCGTCGCGGTGGAGCTGATAGCGGACGTCTCGGAAGCGGGTCTTCGTGTCGTCATGGTGAACGACGGTCAGGGTGTCGGCATGGGGCATGGGACTCACCGGTCCTTAACAGGATTGGGGCCGCCGCGGTGTGGTCACGCGGCCGGCGTAATGGGCCGGCCCGGCTACGGTCTGCCTCGGCCCTGGCGGTATTCACGCGGGGCGGGCGACTCGTGCGGGCAGGGGGCATCGCGGGAAGCTGGTGCTGCCGCGTCGAGGCCACGGACGAAGTGTAGGGATCGCGGTCTACCCGTGTCGCCCCCTGAACGAGCGACCTATTTACGGATATTTCGGTCATCGTCGGCCGATGTTGCCACAGTTTGCGCGCCTCCGCGGCTCGGTCGCGCAGTTGGCGGCCGACCGATACCGTGAATGGATCAAGATTTGGGGGCATTGTGACCGTTCCAGGTTTTCCGGCATCCGCGGCGCGGCCGCGTCCGACGGTCGTCACCGTGGCGGTCTATCTGCTCTACGTGGTGGCGGCCATCCAGGTGATCAACGCGGTGACCACCATCGCGATCTCCGGGCGGCTCACCGAGGCGACCCGGGACGTCTACGCCGGCACCGAGGCTGAGGGCGCCGAGTCGATCATCGGCATCGTCTTCATCGGCGGGGCGGTGATCAACCTGCTGATCGGCGTCGGGTTCGCCGTGCTGGCGATCTTCGACAGCCGGGGCAAAAATCCGGCCCGCATCGTCACCTGGGTCATCGGCGGCATCTCGCTCTGCTGCTTCGGGGCCAGCCTCGGCAGTACGGCGCTGGCCGGCTCGATGGGCACCGGCACGGCCGGTGGCGGGCCGTCCGAGGCCGAGGTGCAGCGGCGGATCGAGGATGCGCTGCCGTCGTGGTACTCGGCGTCCAACACGACGCTGTCGGTGCTCGCGCTGCTGGCCATCCTGGGCACGGTCATCCTGCTCGCCCTGCCGGCGGCCAACGAGTTCTTCCGCAAGCCGGCCGCGGCGGCGTGGGATCCCTCGGTGCCGTATCCGCAGTACCCGGGTGGTGCCGGCTACGGGCCCTCCTACCCGGCCCAGCCGCCCTACCCCGGGCAGCCTTTCCCCGGTCAGCCCACGTCCGGGCCCTCGTACCCTGGTCAGCCTTCGTCTGGGCCCTCGTACCCCGGTCAGCCCACGTCCGGGCCCTCGTACCCCGGTCAGCCTTCGTCCGGGCCCTCGCACCCCGGGCAGCAGGGGCAGCCCGGGCAGCCGGCTCCGGGGCTGCCGTCCTACCCCGGACAGACGCCGCCGCCCACTTCCTCCTTCCCGCCGGCGTCAGATCCGTTCGCGCCGCCCACGACCCACGATGACCAGCCGCCGAAGCCGCCGACCGATCCGGCCTGACGGGGTTCGCGCCCCGCTCCGCGCCGCACCCGGGTAGGTTCGGCGCAACGGATCACCGCGGGGAGTCGTCGATGTCGTACCCAGTCCAGCCGCCGCCGATCACCACCGCGCCGCCGGTGTCGCCGGCGGGCCGGCCGCCCGCGGTGACGTTCGCCGCCGCCCTGCTGTGGCTTATGGCCGGCGTCGGCCTGATCTATGCCATCGCGACGGTGGCCATCGTGCCCGGCACGGTCAACCGCTTCCGCGACGTGACCGGCGCGCCGGCCGTCGGCCGGTTCACGGGCGAGAGCGACCCGGAGTACTACGTCGCTGTGGTCTGGCTCGGCGCGGCCATCGCGCTGGCCGTGGCGGTGATCGCCTTCGCCCTGTTCGTCGTGGTCGGGCTGTCATTGCGCCGCGGCAGCAACGCGGCTCGGATCGCCACCCTGGTCGTCAGCGTGCTGGGCATCCTCAGCGGCATCGCGGCGGTGCTGACGCTGGCCGGCCAGCGCAGCGGTGACTCGGCGCCGTGGTCGCTGGGCGCGCAACTGAGCGACGCCTACCCCGACGGCTGGATCGGGGCCAACGCCGGGCTCTCGGTCGCCCAGATCCTCGGCTACGCCCTGGTCGGCATCCTGATTCTGACGGCGCCGCGCACCTTCTTCCGGCGCCCGGCCGCCCCCTCGGCTCCGCAGCCGGCTTACGGCGCCGCGTATCCCGGTTATGGCGTTCCCGCCAACGCGGGTCATCCGTCGGCGGCCTACCCCGGCCAGTTGCCGGGCTACGCCTCCCCGGAGGCTCTCGCCGGAAGTCAGCCGGGAGGCTACGCCGCCCCGGGGGGTCAGCCGGCGGGCTACGCCTCTCCGGAGGCTCTGGCCGGAAGCCAGCCGACGGGCTACCCGGCGCCGGGAAGCTATCCGGCGTACGGGGGTCAGCCGGGCGGATATCCCGGCGGTGCTTACCAGCAGGCCCCCGGCTATGGCCCCACGGCCCAACCAGCCCCCGGCTACGGCCCCGCGGCCCAACCAGCCCCCGGCCACGGGACCCAGCCGGCCACCCACCCGGACCACTCGCCTTACGCCCGACCCGCCGACCACGCACCGGACGCCGCCTTCACCACCCCACCACCGACCCAGCCCTCATACCCGCCGGCCGACCCGCACTCTCCATACGCACGCCCCACTCCGGAGCAGCCATCCGCGGTCGACCAGCAGCCGTCGTCAAGCCAGTTCCCGACCCCGGCGTCGCCACCCGCAATCCCGGACCAGACAGCGCCCGCCACACCGCAGCCACCCCAGACCTGGGCCGAGCAGCAGGTGCCCCAAACCCGAGGTGAGCAGCAGTTGCCTCACTCTGGGGACACGCAGCCTCCGGTTCAACCCAGTGAGGAGCAGCCGCGGCAGGTCTGGGCCGAGCAGCAGGTGCCCCAAACCCGAGGTGAGCAGCAGTTGCCTCACTCTGGGGACACGCAGCCTCCGGTTC
>NZ_JAMYJR010000046.1 GCF_024137025.1 Paractinoplanes aksuensis | reverse complement strand
AACCCGGTGACGAGCAGCCGCGGCAGGTTTAGGGCGAGCAGCAGGTGCCCCAAACCCGCGCCGAGCAGCAACCGGTCATGGATGAGCAGCTGGTGCCTCCAACCCGAAGCGAGCAGCAGCCGATCACGCACGAGCAGCCTTCGCCTCTGGTCACGCACGAGCAGCCTTCCGCGGCCCCGCAGCCTTCCGCGGCCCCGCAGCTGCCCGCGGCTTCGGAGCCCGGCGCCGAAGAATCAGTCGTGGTTCAGCCGCCGACGTCTTTGCCCTCCCGCCCGCCTTCTCAGGGCCAGCTCCCATCCTCGGATCAGACCTGAGGGGTAAGCCGGCGGTCATCCTGAGGTGGCACAAGCGGTCGCCCCATTGCGTTCGTAGTCGAACGGGCAGTTGTCCTAGATCCACTCGGCAATCACTACTGGTGGCCGAGGGGGATAGGGCGGGGCGACCAAGGACGAGGAACTCTCGATCCTCTCGGCAATAGCTATCGACGGCCGAGGGGGCTGGGTGGGGCGATCTTCGCGAGCCACTCTCGATCCGCTCGTCGCTACCGGCGGACGAAGGGGGCTGGGTGGGGAGATCCGCACGAGCCACTCTCGATCCGCTCGGCGGCCGCTACCGGCGGTCGAGGGGTATCCGCACGAGCACCCTCGCCTTATCCCGTCCGACTGAACCACTTCGCCCGCGGCCGGTTTTCAGCCCATCAGGGGTCGGCCTCAGAATCCGCGTGAGTCGTGAACTTGGTTCGCCCTAGACCTGGGCCCTCCCATCGTTGCCTGCGGCGCCCGGAGGCTCGTTCGCCTGCCGTTGTGGCATACGCCCGGGCCGCCGCCGACTTCATCCTCATTGGCCATCAGCGAATCTTTCCCCTGACCAGAGGGGCCCTCGGCGGCGCCGTTGTGTGGCCGGAGGGGGCCCTCGGCGGCGCCGTTGTGTGGCCGGAGGGGTGCCCTCAGCGGCGCCGTTGTGTGGCCGGAGGGGTGCCCTCAGCGGCCCCGTTCCGTGGCCAGAAGGAACCCTCAGCGGTCCCGTTCTGCGGCCGGAGGGAGGGACCTCACCGGCTCCGCTCGGGGCAGAGGTGCGTGGAGACCTCGTCCGCTAACAGAGATCGTTCGGGAACCGCATTGGGTAGCCGGCAGGTGCTCAACAACCGCGCCTGGTGCGAATGGCGCTCAGGAACCGTGCCTGTTAGTGAAAGGCGCTCAGAAACTGCGGCTGTCTGGTGGAGGGCGGTGAGGGCCCGCTTGGTCTTGGAGGGCGCTGAGGGCCCCGCTTGGTCGTGGAGGGCGTCGACGGCCCCGTTTGGTCGTCGAGGGCGCCGAAGGCCCAACTTGGTCGTGAAGAGCGCTGAGGGGCCCTGGGTCATGGAGGGCGCCCGGAAACCTCAGCCGGGAAGGGGCTCGGGAACTCTCGTGTGCCGGGGGTGCGCGACCACATTCGCAGAACGAGGGCTCGCGGGCCGCACGGGGTTCTCGGGTGTGGATAACGGGCCAGTGTGGACAACGGTGGGTGGGGACCCGGATGCGGACGGCTGAACGTCGCGGCGGATGATGAGTTCCGGACAGGGCACCGTCGGGTTGTTACCGACCAGTTACCCCCTCATATTGATGGAGTGACCCCTCATATTGATGGGTATGGGTCACCCGAACGGGTAAGTTTGTCCTCCGGCTTCGTCCCTCAATCGGCTGTCCGGATAGCGCGCCACCGCCGGTCGGAGGGTGTTTTTCGCTGGATGGGTAAACGTCCCATGGCGCGATTCACAGGAGCTTCTCAGCCCCTCGACCGGGTGATCTGTCGGCCGCCCGGGCTGTGACCCGCGGCATAGGAGCTTTGAGCTGCATCGATGTTCCTGGCAACGGGCGAAAGGGACTGCCGGATCTGTAAGGTTTCTTTTTAGATCGACCCAATCGTGTGCGTCAATAGTTACGTTGCGCACTGCCAGGGCGAAAGGTTCCAGTTTCGTTCCAGCAAGTACGCTCGATGCATGCAAGCACGGCACGACCTGCGTAAATTCATCACTGAATTGCCCGTCGCGCAGCGTGGCGCCGTGCTTTCATCGGGTCGTGAACTTCCGGTACCGGGCCGCCCGGTCCGCGGGGTTCGCGCGGAGTGGCGAGATGACGTCGCCGGGGGCGGGTGCGGGCCTCGGGCGAAACGGATCAGCGCCATGAAGGGCATCACGAAGGGCAAATGGATCGACGAATTGACAATGTGGGGCGTCTCACTCCCGGGGCGGGGATCGAGACCTCCACACAGATGGGCAACGTCCTGATGGCGGCTGAGGCGTTGCAGGAGGCAGAGACCGAAGTCGGTACGGCGGTATGGGTTGCATCGGAGGGTCGGGTTGCCGGCCACTCCCGATCGACCGTCCCGGTGATCGACGTCGGCCTTACGGCCTGAAAGTTAGCCGGTTCGTTCCTGCGCACATGCAGGAGAATCGATGCAGTTGGTGGAAGGATGGAGATCGTGGGAACTGCGTTGGCGGAAATGACAATGCCTCAGATCTCGCCGCTTGCCGGCGAGCCTATTGAACGTGCCGACGCCGAGCGGCTTGCGGGAGTGCTGAAGGCACTTGCCGACCCGGCCCGGCTTCGGTTGCTCAGCCTCATTCAGTCCGCAACGGACGGTGAAGCCTGTGTCTGCGACCTGACCGCTCCGCTGGGTCTCTCGCAGCCGACGGTGAGTCACCACCTGCGGATCCTGACGGAGGCCGGTCTGCTCGAGCGCGAGAAGCGGGGAGTGTGGGCCTACTACCGTCTCGTGCCGACCGCCATCGCGACGATCGCCGACCTGTTGACCCCGCCGCGGAAGCGGGCCACCAAGAAGGCGCGCTGACCGCGTCGCAGGGAATCGCCTGGCGTCACCGGCATCACGCAGGGCGTGACGCCAGGCAGCAGACCTCTCCTCCTCCAGTCCACCCCCCAGGACCTTCAGGAGTAACGGGTGAACTACGTCCACGGCGATCTGCGTGACCAGCTCGCGTTCGTGGGTTTCGACGTGGTCCAGGCCGGCCTCGTCGCCGGGTCGGGTGGGAACCTCTCCGCCCGGATTCCCGACGAGGACGCCATCTGGGTCACCGGCAGCGGTTCGTGGCTGGGCCGGCTGAGCCGGACCACGTTCGCGGCCGTACGGGTCTCGGACGGCGCGCCCGCGATGGTGGGCAACGTGCCACCGCCCGCGATCGAGCCCACGAGCGAACTGGCGCTGCACCTGGCGCTGTATCGGGCCCGCCCCGACGTCAACGCCGTCATCCATTTGCATCCGCAGACCGCACTCCTGCTCGATGCGCTGGGTGAGCACATCCGGATCGTCACCACCGACCACGCGTACTACCTGCGTCGTGTCTCGACGGTGCCGTTCCGGCTTCCCGGCACGACCGAGCTCGCCGCCCTGACCGCCGCGATGGCCGCTGACGGCACCGATTGCCTGGTGCTCAGTCAGCACGGCTGCGTGGTGCTCGGCGACACGATCGAACTGGCGCACAAACGCGCCCACAACCTCGAGGAAGCAGCGGAACTCACTTACCGGGCGCTGTCCGCCGGACGCCTGGAAAACCTCCGCGACTGCCCCGAGGAGTTCCTGGACCGCTTGTACGGCTCCACTGCCGTCACGGTCTGACCGCACCACCGGTCGAACCGCCCGGCGCCCGCCCCCAACGGCGCAGAGCGGATCGGCACAGCCGGGACGTCGTCCCGTTCCGGCCCACCGAACCATCCCCACCGACTAGTGCAAAAGCAACGCCCGGCACGGCTCCCCGAGAGGTCCCGTGCCGGGCGTTGCTGTGTTCAAATGCCGGCGACGCAAGGGTTGGCCCCGGACGGTGTGCGGTCAGGGCCGGCGACGCGACGGACGGCGCCGGACGGTGTCAGGTCAGCGGCCTGCGGTGCGAAGGTAGGCGCCGGGCGGTGTGAGGGTCAGTGGCGGCGGTGCGAGCGCGGCTGCTGCGGGTCCTCGTCGTCCTCGTGACGGGCCGCCTCAACCAGGCCGGCGATGCTGGCCGCGGCCACGACGCCGATGGCGGCGGCCGGCTCGGGCGGGGCCGTGGGGCCGGCGTTCTTCTTGTGGCGGCGCTCGCGCAGGATCTCGATCAGGATGGGCAGGACCGAGATCAGGACGATCAGCGCCACGACCGGCAGGATGTAGCGGTCGATGTGGTCGCCGATGGCGTCGTAGATCTGCTGGGCCAGCGTGTGCCCGACGATGATGATGCCGTCGGTCCACAGGATCGCGCCGACGACGTTCCACAGCAGGAACTTGCGGGCGGGCATGCCCAGCGTGCCGGCCACGGGGTTGAGGAACGTGCGCACGATCGGGATGAAGCGGGCCAGCACCACGGCCTTGGCCGGGCCGAACTTCTCGAAGTAGTACTCGGCCTTCTCGACGTACTCCTTCTTGAAGAGTTTCGAGTCGGGCTTGTCGAACATGCGGGTGCCGTAGCGCGCGCCCAGGAAGTGGCCGAGCTGAGCGCCGATGATGGCACAGATCGGGGCACCGATCAGCAGCGCGACGTACGACAGCCGCGCCCCCTCGCCGAAGATCGAGTCGGCCACCGGGGAGGCGGCCACGCCGGCCAGGAAGAGCAGCGAGTCGCCGGGGAAGAAGAACCCGACCAGCAGACCGGTCTCGGCGAACATGATCGCCAAGACCCCGGGAACGCCGAAGCTGTGCAGCAGATCCTTCGGATCCAGGGGGTTGAGGGCGAGGGTTTCGCCGAGCGCGCGGATCGTCACGAGGAGCCAGGGTACGCCCAGATACCTATGTCTTTTGTTTCCGCTCGCTGTGCGGCACCTTTCCCGTCCGAGAAGGGATGGCGGCCCCGGCGGAAGGTCCGGGGCCATCCATCTATTCGTGTGTAGTACCAACCCGAACGGCTCTGGACGACGGGCCGCGTAGCAGGTCAGAGGCGGGGGTCGACAGGTTCCGATTCGATGGCGAGGATCGCGAAGACCAGCTCGTGACGGCGCCACAGCGGCGCTCCCTCGGCCAGCCGGTCGAGGGCGGCCAGCCCCAACCCGTGCTCGCGCAGCGCCATGTTGCGCTTGCGCCCGAGGTTGCGCCGGCGCAGGCGGGCGAGCTGTTCCGGCCGGGTGTATTCGGGGCCGTAGATGATCCGCAGGTATTCGCGGCCACGACACTTCACCCCGGGCTGGATCAGCCGGCCCTTCTTGTCGACGGCCTTCAGGCCGGCCCACGGCTTGACCACCATGCCCTCGCCGCCGGACGCGGTCAGCTCGAGCCACCACTGCGTGGCCGCCGCCTCGGCCGCCGGGTCGGCGAGGTCGACGATCATGCGGCGGGTCGGGGTGAACAGGGCCGGGTCGGCAGCCACCAGCTTGTCGACCAGGGCGAGGTGCCAGCCGTGGTCGCGGTCGGCGTACGAGACGCCGGCCCCGGCCAGCACGGCGAACGGCGCCAGCGTGACCCCGTCGAGCCCGTCGGTCGGCTGCACGTACGCCCGGTACGCCGCCGAGTAGCCGTCGATCTCGTCCGAGCGCAGCGCCAACTGCTCCCGCAGCCCGCCCACGTCGAGCCCCCGCGCGGCCGCCCGGTCGACCACGTCGAGCGCGGCGGGCAGCGCCGCCCGCCCGGCCGCACCGACCCCGGCGTACCGCTCGCGGATCAGCCCCGCCGCCTTGGCCGACCACGGCAGCAGTTCGGCGTCGAGCAGCAGCCAGTCGCTCGCCAGCTCGTCGAAGAGCCCACCGGCGGCCGCGCGCACGCGGGTCAGCAGCTGCTCGTCGAGCTCGGAGCCGAAGAACGGCCGGCCCGTCCGCGTCCAGATGGCGTCGCCCGCACCGGAGCGCGAGACCCGCACGATGGCCCGCGAGCCCATGTGCTTCTCCTCACACACGACCCGCTCGGCGCCGGCCTGGCGCAGGTCGTCGAGCGCGGTGGCCGGGTGTTCGAGATAGCCGTCGAGGGTCGACGTCGAGCACGGCGCCATGGTCGGCGGCAACCAAGACAGAGTGGCCGGGTCGAGCGCGAACCGGCTCATCACCTCGAGCGCGGCCGCCGCGTTCTCGGCGGCCACGGTTACCCGGCCGTACCCGTAGTCGAGGTGCCGACGGCCGGTGACGTCGGCGATGTCGAGGCCGTCGTCGGGTCGCTCGGCCGGCGCCAGCGGGCGTACGGGCTCGTAGTACTCCCGCGCTGCCGACACCGACACCAGCTCGCGTGAGGGCCAGCGCAGCGCGGTCAGCGCCCCGCCGAAAACGCAGCCGGTGTCGAGGCAGATCGTGTTGTTGATCCACTCCGGCTTCGGGGTCGGGGTGTGGCCGTAGACGACCGCGGCCGAGCCCCGGTAGTCGCGGGCCCACGGGTAGCGCACCGGCAGCCCGTATTCGTCGGTCTCGCCGGTGGTCTCGCCGTAGAGCGCGAAGCTGCGCACCCGGCCCGAGGCCCGCCCCTGGTAGGCCTCCTTGAGACCCGCGTGGGCGACCACCAGCTTGCCTTCGTCGAGCACATAGTGGCTGACCAGGCCCTCGATGAACGAGCGGGCCGAGGCCACGAACGAATCCGGCTCGGCCGCCAGCTGCTCCAGCGTCTCGGGCAGGCCGTGGGTGAGCTGCACGTTGCGGCCGTTGAGCTTGCGCGCCAGCTTCTGCTCGTGGTTGCCCGGCACACACAGCGCGTGCCCGGCGGCGACCATGCCCATCACCAGGCGCAGCACGCCCGGCGAGTCGGGGCCGCGGTCGACCAGGTCGCCGACGAAGACCGCCGTGTGCCCGGCGGGCGGCATGGCGTCGACCGGACGTCCGGACTCGTCGCGGACCAGGGCGTAGCCGAGCCGTTCGAGCAGCGTCTCGAGCTCGGCCCGGCAGCCGTGGACGTCGCCGATGATGTCGAACGGCCCGGTGAGCTCGCGCTTGTCGTTGAACAGCTTCTCGTAGCGGATCGTGGTGGCCGCGATCTCGTCGGGCCCGCGCAGCACGTGCACCTTGCGGAAGCCCTCGCGGGCCAGTGCGCCCAGAGATCGGCGCAGGTCGCGGTGCATGCGGGTGAGAACCGGGCGGCCGAAGTCGCGGTCGGCCCGGGCCTCGGTGCGCTCCCAGGCCAGCGCCTCGGGCACGTCGAGGACGATGGCCACCGGCAGCACGTCGTGCTCGCGGGCCAGGCGGACCAGCGCGGCCCGGCCGTGCGGCTGCAGGTTGGTCGCGTCGACCACGGTCAGCCGGCCGGCGGTGAGCCGCTTGCCCGCGACGTAGTGCAGCGCGTCGAACGCCTCGGCCGAGGCCGACTGGTCGTTCTCGTCGTCGGCGACCAGGCCGCGGAAGTAGTCGGAGGACAGCACCTGGGTCGGCTTGAAGTGGGTGCGGGCGAAGGTCGACTTGCCCGAGCCGGAGATGCCGACCAGCGCCACGAGCGCGAGTTCCGGAATGTCGATCATGCGGGCACCTCCGTCGGGGAAGCCGTGAACAGGGCGAGCTGGGTGGGGGAGCCGGTGGCCTCGTCGGCCTCGCCGACCCCACGCAGCGAGACCGAGTAGCCGTGAGCGGCGGCGACAGCATGCGCCCAGGCCGCGAACTCGGCCCGGGTCCATTCGAAGCGATGGTCGGAATGCCGCAGGCCGGTCAGCCCCGGGTAGTTGACGTTGTATTCGACGTTGGGGGTCGTGACGATCACCGCGGTCGGACGAGCGTGGCCGAAGACGCTCGCCTCGAGTGCGGGCAGCCGCGGCGGGTCGAGGTGCTCGATGACCTCCATGAGCACGGCGGCGTCGTAGCCGCGCAGCCGGTCGTCGCGGTAGGTGAGCGCGGACTGCCACAGCTTCAGCCGATCGCGCTGCCGCTCGGGCATCCGGTCGAGGCGCAGCTTGCGGGCCGCGATCTCGAGCGCCCGGGCCGACACGTCGGTGCCGACGACCTCGGTGTAGCGCCGGTCCTTGAGCAGGGCCGTGAGCAGCGCGCCGCCGCCGCAGCCCAGGTCGAGCACGCGGGACGCGCCGACCTCGGCCAGCGTGGCGAGCACGGCGTCGCGGCGCTGCCCGGCCAGCGACTGCCGCCGGGGCACGGGCAGTTCGGCGTCTTCCTCGGCCGGCGGCTCCTCGGCCTCCTCACCCTCGAGCAGCTGCAGGGCCGTGGTGGTCAGGGCGCGCTTGTGCACGAGGTAGCGCCGGGCGATCAGCACCTTGTCGGGGTGGCCGGCCAGCCAGCCCGCGCCCGACCGCAGCAGCTTGTCGATCTCGTCGGGGGCCACCCAGTAGTGCTTGGCGTCGTCGAGGACGGGCAGCAGAACGTACAGGTGGTTGAGGGCCTCGGTCAGCGTGAGCTCACCGCTCAGCTCGAGATCGACGTAGCGGCTGTCGCCGCCGAGGGCCGGCTCGAGCGGGATCGGGATGGCCGTGACCGACCAGCCGAGCGGCTCGAACAGCCGGGTCGCGAGCTCGGTGGTGCCGCGCAGCACCGGCACCCGGACCGTCAGCGGGATCGGGGTGGCGACCAGCTCGGGACGGTCTTTAGAGGCGCCGCGCAACGCGCTGCGGAAGACCTTGGCCAGGGCGCTGGCCAGCAGGCTGGAGGCCGCGTAGGGCCGGTCGTTGACGAACTGGCCCAGCGCGAACGCGTCGTGCTGGGCGCGTAGCCGCTGGGGATCGACGTCGAGCAGCAACGCCGCGGTGCACCGCTCGTCGGTGGCCTCGGGGTAGAGGACATAGGCCGTGCCGGTCGGCACATCGAACCGGTGGACCCGGTCGGGATGCTTGACCAACAGGTAACCGAGATCGGTGGCGGGCCGGTGGGTGGTCGTCAACGTGAGAAGCACGCCACCGATGATGGGCCGTCAGCGCGATCTTGGGCGAGCTATTTGTGGGCCTGTGGAAAACTCCGGTGCCGCCGGCGGACGAGGATCAGACCGGCCCCGATCAGCCCGACCGCGGCCAGGGCGGTCCACCCGGCGGCGGGTCCGGTGATCGGCAGCGCGACGGCGGTGCAGGTGGCCCCAGCGACGTTCACCAAGAGCGGGACGACCTTCTTGCCGCGGCCCACGATCCCGTCGCTGTCCGGCACGACCTGGACCTGGCCGGGCGGCCCGCACTCGTCGGTCACCAGGACGCGGAACGGGAAGCTGGCCCGCTGGGCCGGCCCGAGATCCTGGGTCAACCGGCAGCTCCACTCACCCCCGGTCGCGGGCTGGGAAGCGGGGCTCGACGGCTCCAAGGAATCCTCGTCGTCCTCCCGGCCGGAGCAGTCGGTGTCGCCGGCCGCGGCGACATTGCCCGGCAGCCGGACGGTCACGGCGAGGCCGTTGTTCGGGAAAAGTTCGGGACGCAGGGTCCCCGGCCCGAAGTTCATGACGCCCGTCGTCAGCACCCGGTGCTCGCCGGTTGCCGCGGTGACCCGGGACCCGACCGCGGCCAGGCTCGGCTTCCGCTGTCCGGTGACGGTGAACACGATCCGTCCCGCGTTGTTGTCCGGGTCCACGTCCACCTGCGGGTCGGCGTCCTGCGCGGTGGCCATCGGCTTGAGCCTGAGCGGAGCGCCCGTCCCCGGCGTGCCGTACTCCTCACCGTCCAGGCTGTCGGCCATCTCGGTCGGCGTCAGCCATGCGACGTAGACCGGCGCGACGCTGCCGGGCACGGTGTCGCCCGGCGATGTCAGGGCGAGCGGCGAGGCCAGCCCGTAGCGGTGGCCGGGTTCGAGCTCGGTGTCGAACGTGCAGAGCATGAAGACCGAATAGCGGCAGTTCTGATACGAGGTCGCCCCCAGCAGCCGAGGGTGGGCCACGACGATCAGGGCGACGCCGTCGATGACCGTCGCGCCGTTGTTGCCCACGGCCGGGGTGGTCCTGACCGTCCGGCCCGGTGCCGCCTTGACGGTCTGTTCCTCGTCGGTCACGAGGTCGACGGCCTCGCCGATCCGGATCACCGAGGTCGCGGTGGTGACGGCTCCGTCGCCGATCCGGGCGGTCATCGTCAGGTCGGCCCGGTCACCGACCTTGGCCGTCGGGCGGGGCGTGACGGAGAGCTCGGCCGGAAACTGGTTGATCTCGTCGGACCAGGGGGTGACGGTCCACGAGCACGTGATCTTCTCGTCGGCCCGGACGCAATGCGTGTCGTCGTCGACCTCGACCGTGGCGAACGTGGTCGCACCGCCCAGATCGATCGTCACTTCCAGGCGTACGGGAAGGCCTGGCTCGGCATTTTCCGACGTGACCCAGAGGGGGCTGAAAGCGGTGGGGCTCTGCGGGGCCATTGTGACCGGGGTGAGGTGGGGTTGCAGGGTGGCCGTCGTGGGTGCCGCGGCGGCGGGCTGCATCGGCAGCAGGAGCAACAGCAGCGACACCGCGAACGCCCGCGAGAACAATGGCATGGACGGAGCGTAAGTTGCCCCCTATGTCCGATGAGCCGGTTTCCGCTGGACAGTTACGGGGTCATTTCCCAACGCCGAAGCGGCTACGGAATACTTGGCCGCTGGAGGACAGTGCGGTCCTGCCCTCTGTCTGTCGTTATGCAAAGAGCTAGGAGCGCACCGATGCCCATCGCTTCTCCCGAGGTCTACGCCGAGATGCTGGACCGCGCCAAGGCCGGCGCGTTCGCCTACCCGGCGATCAACGTGACGTCCTCGCAGACTCTCAACGCGGCCCTGCAGGGCTTCGCCGAGGCCGGCAGCGACGGCATCGTCCAGATCTCGACCGGCGGCGCCGAGTACGCGTCCGGCCCGACGATCAAGAACATGATCACCGGCGCCGTCGCGCTCGCCGAGTACGCGACCGAGGTCGCCAAGAACTACCCGGTCAACATCGCGCTGCACACCGACCACTGCCCGAAGAACAAGCTCGACGCGTACGTGCGTCCGCTGCTCGCGATCAGCAAGGAGCGCGTCGACAACGGCCGCGCGCCGCTGTTCCAGTCGCACATGTGGGACGGCTCGGCCGTGCCGGTCGACGAGAACCTGCAGATCGCCGAGGAGCTGCTGGCCCTGTCCGCGGCCGCCCACATCATCCTCGAGATCGAGGTCGGCGTGGTCGGTGGCGAGGAGGACGGCGTCTCGGCCGCGATCGACGACAAGCTGTACTCGACCGTGGAAGACGGTCTGGCCACCGCGGCCGCCCTGGGCCTGGGCGAGAAGGGCCGCTACATGACGGCCCTGACCTTCGGCAACGTGCACGGCGTCTACAAGCCGGGCAACGTCAAGCTGCGCCCCGAGATCCTCAAGGAGATCCAGGAGGCGGTCGGCGCCAAGTACGGCAAGGAGAAGCCGTTCGACCTGGTGTTCCACGGTGGTTCGGGCTCGCTGCTGTCCGAGATCCACGGCGCCCTGGACTACGGCGTGGTCAAGATGAACATCGACACCGACACGCAGTACGCGTTCACCCGCCCGGTCGTCGACCACATCATGAAGAACTACGACGGCGTTCTGAAGATCGACGGCGAGGTCGGCAACAAGAAGGCGTACGACCCGCGGGCCTGGGGCAAACTGGCCGAGAACGGCCTCGCGAAGCGCGTCGTCGAGGCGTGCGAGCACCTGCGCTCCTCGGGCACCACCCTTTCGAAGTAGTCAATAAGTAGTCGAACGGTGACGGGCGGTCCCCCTCCTGGGGAACCGCCCGTCTCTCGTGTTGTCGAGTTACTGAGAGGTATGTATACGATCGATCCTCCCTTGAGAGGAGGACCAAGATCGTGCTCGGCATCGAGGGCTACGAACCTGAATGGCACTATGACGCCGAAGCTCTGGCCGCGGTCCACCGCACGAGGTTCGTACGGCTCATCGGGCGCAAGCTCCGGTCGAGCTGGCTGATGTGGGACATCGCCGAGCGCGGCTGGTTCGCCGACGGCCCGGTGATCCTGGACTTCGGCACCACGCACGTCGAAATCACCCACCGTAAGTTCGACGAGTGCGCAATCACCTGGGACCAGATCGACCTGAACGTGCCGATCGACTGGTACGAGCACTTCGACTGGCGTCCCGACCCGCACGCGGCCCTGCGCAGCGCCCGCGGCAGCGTCCTGCGCGCGGTCAACATCATCGAGCTTGTCACGGTGGCCGAGTGGCGGCCCCGCGTCCTGCACGCGGTCGAGTTCCTGTTCGACGGGGCGCGGCTGGCCGTGTTCAACGCGATGGACGAGAACGGCATCACCGACGTGCCCGAGACCGAGCTACCCGTGACCAACTGGCGGCGCGTGCATGTCGCCTGAAGCGGCGGCCAGCGCGGCCATCGCCTCGTCGATCGAGTCGGTGACCACCACCAGGTTCGACTGGTCCCCGTGCGGGCTGCGGGCCAGCAGGGGGCGCAGCAGCTCCTCGACCGGCAGCTGCCGCCAGTGGTCGACACCGAGGAAGACGAAGGCGCCGGACGGGCCGTCGGTCTGATAGAACGTCTTCGTCGCGGCCTGGAAGATCTCTTGCACCGTGCCGGCCCAGCCCGGTGCGAAGACGATGCCGCCGCGCGACAGGCGCAGGATCGAATCCTCGCGGACGGCATTGGAGAAGTACTTCCCGATCTGCCCGGCGAACAGGTTGGCCGGTTCGTGGCCGTAGAGCCAGGTCGGCAGGGCAAGCCCGCCGTGCCGCAGCCGCCCGACGACATCGGCCACGGCCGTCGCGGGGGCCGGGAACTTGGTGCGGACAGCCAGCGCCACCGCCGTGTACGGGTCATGGTCGGCGAAGTGCGGGGCCACCGACAGCATCTCGATCGCCGCCATCAGCTCGGAGGCGGGACGCGTCGCGAAGTACGCCCCGAGGTTGGCCGCCTCCATCACCCCCGGCCCGCCACCGGTCACCACCAGCCGCCCGACCGAGGCCAGCCGCCACGACAGGGTAGCCGCCATCCGGTACGCGGCCGAGCCGCGCGGCGCCGCGTGCCCGCCCATGATGCCGACCGCGCCGGCCCGGCCGCGCGCCTGCACCCAGGCCGCCAGCGCCTTGCCCAGCGCGTTGTCGATGCCCGCGTCGTGCAGCCGCTGGGCGATCGCCTCGCGGATGTCGGGCGCCGCGCCGCCGTGCGCCACGAAGTGGTCGTAGACCGTCGTGTCGTACATGCCGGCGAAGCCCTCAGCCGTGAACCCGAACGACAGGTCTTCCGGCGTGTAGAGGGTGGCCGGGTGGGTCGGGTAGGGCCGCGCGTCGAACGGCGGGATCACGTGCGCCCCGCGCCGGATCAGGTCGATCTCGACGTCGTCGTTCTCGAGCCGACAGCCCACGAAGAGTGCGCCCCGCACGTCCACGTCACCGAGGGCGGGCGGGTCGAGGTCGAGCCGCAGACCGAGGACGACCAGGTCGGCCAGCGACTTCGCGGCCAGATGGACGTCGAGCTCGGCCCGGGATTCGATCTCGTTGGCGGTGGCGTCGAAGGGGATGGTTCCGCCGAGTACGGGCTGTAACGGGTCGCCGGGCATGACCGTAGGGTAGCTACCGGGCGAAACGTTGAGCGTGTGCGCCCTCTTTCGGTGCCCCGGCGGAATGCGGGGTCGTGGGGCCGGTTGAATAAGGTCATGCAGAACCTGCTTCCCGAGCCTCCGGCTACCCTGCTCCCCGCCGACGCCGAGGCCGACAAGGCTCTCGCCGCGGCGACCACGACCGAGGCCCTCAAGACCGTGGCCGCGGACCACCCGACGTACAGTGCCGCCTGGGCCGCTCTCGCGGCCGGGGCCCTGACCGACGGTGACCCGGTGACCGCGTACGCCTTCGCCCGCACCGGCTACCACCGCGGCCTCGACGCGCTGCGCCGCAACGGCTGGAAGGGCCACGGCCCGATTCCGTGGTCGCACGCCCCCAACCAGGGCTTCCTGCGCTGCCTCTACTCGCTGTCGCAGGCCGCGGCCGAGATCGGTGAGGCCGACGAGGCCGCCCGCTGCGCCCAGTTCCTGCGCGACAGCGACCCGGCCGCGGCCGACGCTCTGAGCTGA
Organism: Paractinoplanes aksuensis; assembly: GCF_024137025.1. GTDB lineage: Bacteria > Actinomycetota > Actinomycetes > Mycobacteriales > Micromonosporaceae > Actinoplanes > Actinoplanes aksuensis. Next base: position 40,689 of record NZ_JAMYJR010000046.1, on the reverse strand, counting down.
CCTACAGCCCTTCCGCTACGGCCGCTGCGATCTTCAGCCAGGCGTCCCGCGTGCTGCTGGAGAGGTGGCCGTAGCGGATCGGCTCACCCGAGTCGATCAACTTCTCGTACGGGGCCAGCAACACCGCCCGCGTACGCGCCGCGAAGTGCCGCTGGATGGCCGGCAGGTCGATGTCCTTGCGGGTGGGCGGCATCGACACCACGCTGACCGCCTGCCGCACGAGGCGCTGGCGTCCGCTCTGCTCGAGGTGGTCGAGCATCCGGGCTGCCGTCTCGGCCGAGTCGTTACGGGCCGACATCGTGATCACCAGCTGGTCGGTGGCGTCCATGGCCGCCTGCCAGTTCTGGGCCCGTACGTTGTTGCCGGTGTCCACGAAGATCAGCTTGTAGAACCGGCTGACGATCTCGCGGATCTCGCCGAACGCGCCCGCCGTCAGCATCTCGCCCGCGGTGGCCGACTCGTCCGAGGCGAGCACGTCGAACATGCCCTCGCCCTGGGCCCGCACGTATTGCGACAGGTCGCCCACGCGCCCGTGCGAGCCGCGGAACAGATGCAGGTCGCGCATCATGTCGCGCACCGTGCGGGCGTGGAAGTCCTGCTGGGCCCGCATGCCGAGGGTGCCTTGGGTCTCGTTGTTGTCCCAGGCCAGCACGTAGCCGCCGCGCTTCTGCCCGAACGTCATGGCCAGCAGCAGCACGGCCACGGTCTTGCCGGCGCCGCCCTTGGGGTTGACCACGGTGACCTGACGCAGGCCGCCGAAGTTGCGGCGGACCATCTCGACGTCCTGCTTGTACTCCTGCTCGCGCTTGCCGGGGGCCAGCTTGACCAGGCCCATCGTGCCCTTGCGGAGGATCGCCCGGGGGCCCTGGGTGGCGACCGGGTCGGCCGGCTTGGCCATGCGGCGGCGGGCGAACTCCTCGGCCGTCGGCGTGCCGTCGGAGACCCACGGCAAATCTTGGAAGGGGTCGGTCGACGGCTGCGCGGGCGCCTGCGGGTGCGGGGCCTGCGGGTGCGGCGGCATCGCGCGCGGGTCGATGGCGGGGGGATAAGGCCCTGGTGGCGGCGCTTGCGGGGGTACGGCGGCAGCGCCGTGCGCGGGCGCCGGCGGAGTGGCCGGGCGATAGATCGCTCCGTTGGCCGGCTCCGGATTCGGCGGGGGGCTCACTGGGGCCTGCTCGGGGGCCGCGGGAACCGACGCCGCAGCCCGCGGCGGTGCGGGGACCTGAGCCCCGGGGACCGGGGCGGGCCGCTGCGGCGGCTGTGACCAGGGTGAATCCGGCGAACTGAGCACACCGGACTCGTCACCGCCGGACACCGGAGCAGCCGGCCCCGACGACTCGGGAGCCGGCGTCGGCGGCTCGAGGTTGGGCCAGGCCTGAGTGGGCGGGGGAGCGGGCCGCGGAGCAGGCACCTGAACGTTCGCGGGCGGTGGCACCGGCAGCGCGACGGGCGGCGGCACCGGGATGCGCTCACCCGGCCGGTAGACGCCTGGAGTCCCCTGCGGAGGGTGCGACGGCGGCAACGGCACCGGCGGCGGGGCCTCGTGCGGCACGGGCCGCCCGTGCACCGGCGCTTCCAGCTCTTCCGCGGCCCAGAACGGTTCGACATCCCGGTCGGGTGGTGCGGGGTTGTTGGACGTGCCCGGGACGTAGACGCGGTCAGCGTCCTCGTCCTCCACCGATCCCACGGATGCAACCCTCCCCGGATGCCGTGCTTACTCCTCCAGTCACACAGTAGGTCAGCTCGCGTACACCGCCCAGGCCCCGGCCTCGGTCCACCACGAGCGCTTGCGGTTCATCGCGCCGCCGACCCCGTCGTCCAGGAACTGGATCTCGCCGTCGCGGGGCAGCACGGAGACCGCGCGGCCCTTGGCCCGGCGCACCTCGACCCGGATCTTCGTGCCGCGGAACCGTTGCTTGACGATCGTCGGGACGGCCACCGCCACCTCGACCTGACCGTCCACGGCGTCGCCGGTGGCCAGCAGCCGCAGGCCGGCGAACTCGGCGTAGCCGGCGCTGTTGCCGATCGCGCAGGCCAGGATCGGCTCCTCGCCGTCGGAGAGCACCGCGTCGTCGACCTCGACCCGGCCCCGCCACGGCACCGCGCGCCCGTCGTCGTCCATGCCGCCGACCAGCGCACCGTCCACGGTGACCGATCCGCCGTCGTTACGCAGCAGGTCCAGGCGCCGCACCGAGCCGGTCAGGACGGCCGCGGCCACCTGCTCGGGGGTGCGGGGCAGGCCCAGTTGCGCGGCCAGGTCGGTGGTGTCGCCCTGGTCGAGCGGCAGGATGGCCAGCGGCGGCAGGTCGGGCACGGTGCGACCGGTGGGCAGGTCGCCGGGTCGCTTGCTGGGCGCCGGCGCGTACCGCCGGACCAGCCGTCGCACGACGGCGCGCAGCTGGCCGTCGGTCGCCGAGGCCACCACGAGCCGGGTCTTGCTGTCGGGGTCGGGCCAGGTCAGACCGTCGGGCCGGGCCGGACCGTCGAACTTGGCCAGCACCTCGTCGATCTCTTGGTCGGAGGCGGCGGTGATCGTCTCGACCCGGGCCCCGGCCGCGGTCAGCGCGTCGGCACAGCGCAGCACCGGGACGCGTGGCGCGCACGCGGTCGCGGTGGCCGGCGCGCAGCCACCGCAGTCGGAGCCGCACGCGCCCCCGCCGGACCCCTGACCCTCGGCCAGGCTGAGCAGCACCACGTCGTACATGTCAGGCCTCGCTCAGGACCGAGTGCCGCTCGATGACCTGGTCGCGGGCCGGACCGACGCCGACGACCGAGATGCGGGCGCGAATGCGCTCCTCGACGAAGATCACAAAATCCTGCGCCTCTTTGGGCAGGTCGTCGAACGAACGGGCACCCATGATGCTCTGCTTCCAGCCCGGCATCGTCTCGAAGATCGGGACGGCGTGGTGGAAGTCGGACTGGCTGATCGGCATCTCGTCGTGACGGACGCCGTTCACCTCGTACGCGACACAGACCGGGATCTCGTCGAGATCGTCGTAATTGTCCAGTTTGGTCAGCACGAAGTCGGTGACCCCGTTGATCCGCTGGGCGTAGCGGGCCATGACCAGGTCGAGCCAGCCGATGCGGCGCGGACGACCGGTCGTCGTCCCGTACTCCTGGCCGACCTCGCGCAGGTGGTCGCCGAACTTGTCGTGCAGCTCGGTCGGGAACGGGCCCTCGCCGACGCGGGAGGTGAACGCCTTGAGCACCGCGACCACCCGGTCGATGCGGGTGGGCGGGATGCCGGAGCCGGTGCAGGCGCCCCCGGCGGTCGCGTTCGAGCTGGTCACGAACGGGTACGTGCCGTGGTCGACGTCGAGCAGGGTGGCCTGGCCGGCCTCGCACAGCACGACCTTGCCCTCGTCGAGCGCCTCGGACAGTTCCAGGGCGGTGTCACCGACGTACGGGCGCAGACGTTCCACGTACGACAGGAGTTCTTTCACCACGTCGTCGGCCTTGACCGCCTGGCGGTTGTAGATCTTCGCCAGGATCTGGTTCTTGAAGGAGAGGGCCGCCTCGACCTTCTGCCGCAGGATCGACTCGTCGAACAGGTCTTGTACGCGGACGCCGACGCGGTTCATCTTGTCGGCGTAGGTCGGGCCGATGCCGCGACCGGTGGTGCCGATCCGCCGGGCCCCCAGGTAGCGCTCGCTGACCTTGTCGAGCGAGCGGTTGTACGAGGGGATGACGTGCGCGTTCGCGCTGATGCGCAGCCGCGACGTGTCGATGCCCCGCGACTCGAGCCCGTCGATCTCTTGGAACAGCACGTTGAGGTCGATGACCACGCCGTTGCCGATCACCGGGACCACGCCCGGGGAGAGAATGCCGCTCGGCAGCAGGTGCAGGGCGTACTTCTCGCCCTCGATCACCACTGTGTGACCGGCGTTGTTGCCGCCGTTGAACTTCACCACGTAGTCGAGCCGGTCGCCCAGCAGGTCAGTGGCCTTGCCCTTGCCCTCGTCGCCCCATTGGGCGCCGACCAACACGATCACCGGCACGTGCTTGAGCCTTCCGTCGAACAGGTCGTACTCGGCAGAGGTCCGGGTACTGCCGAAGTTTACGCGACTGCCCTGCTGTGCGACGTGGGGAAGCGGCCCGCCGGTAGGATCGCCGGTCGTGCGCGTACTTCTGATCGGCTCCGGCGGGCGTGAGCATGCCCTCGCCGTCGGCCTCGCTGCCGACCCCTCCGTCGAGTTCCTCGCCGCCGCCCCCGGCAACCCGGGCATCGCCCAGGTCGCCGAGCTGCACGAGGTGAAGGCGACCGATCCGGCCGCGGTGGCCGCGCTGGCCGTCGAGCTGGCGGCCGACCTGGTCGTCGTCGGCCCCGAGGCGCCGCTGGTGGCCGGGGTGGCCGACGCGGTGCGGGCCAAGGGCATCGCCTGCTTCGGCCCGAGCGCGGCCGCGGCCCGGCTCGAGGGCTCGAAGGCGTTCGCCAACGAGGTGATGGCGGCGGCCGGCGTGCCGACCGCCCGGTCGTACGCCTGCACGTCGCCGGACGAGGTGGGCCGCGCCCTCGACGACTTCGGCCCTCCGTACGTGGTCAAGAACGACGGGCTCGCGGCGGGCAAGGGCGTCGTGGTGACCGACGACCGCGCGGCCGCCGAACGGCACGCGGCCGACTGCGGCCGGGTCGTGATCGAGGAGTTCCTGCCCGGCCCCGAGGTCTCGCTGTTCGTGGTGACCGACGGCACCGCGGCCGTCCCGCTGATGCCGGCCCAGGACTTCAAGCGGCTGGCCGACGGCGACGAGGGCCCCAACACGGGTGGCATGGGCGCGTACGCTCCGCTCGACTGGGCGCCGGCCGACCTGGTGGATCGTGTGCTGGCCGAGACCGTCGAGCCGACGCTGGCCGAGATGCGCCGCCGCGGCACCCCGTTCGCCGGGCTGCTCTATGTCGGGCTCGCCCTGACCCCCGACGGTCCCAAGGTCATCGAGTTCAACGCGCGCTTCGGCGACCCCGAGACCCAGGTCGTGCTGGCGCTGCTCGAGACGCCGCTGGCCGGCCTGCTCGGCGCGGCCGCCACCGGCGCGCTGGCCCAGCTGCCGCCGCTGCGCTGGCGCGAGGGCGCGGCGATCACGGTCGTGGTGGCCAGCCAGAACTACCCCGGAACCCCGCGTACGGGTGACGTGATCGAGGGTGCCGAGGTGCCCGGGGTCATCCACGCGGGCACGGCCCGGCGCGACGACGGCGCCCTGATCTCGGCCGGCGGCCGCGTGCTCAGCGTGACCGCCACCGGCCCCGACCTGGTCGCAGCCCGCGACGCGGCCTACACCCTGGTCGACAGCGTGCGCCTCGACGGGGCCCAGTTCCGCACGGACATCGCGCTGGGCGCCGTCGAGGGACGCATCAAGCTGTAACTACTCAGGCCTTCGGGATGTCGAAGAGCTTGGCCACGTTGGCCGCCAGGCCAAGGTCGCCCTTGGCCTTGATCTTGCCGGTCATGAACATCATCATCGGGTTGCCGTCGCCCGAGACGACCTTGAGGAAGGTCACCGGGTCCATGGTCATGGCCAGCTTGGGCTCGCGGACCGGCTGGTTGGTGACGGTGCAGGCGCCGTTCTCGATCACCGTCTCGTAGGTGTCGCTCGCGCCACCGGCGCCGCCGGTGATGATCCAGTGGATGACCGCGCTGGTGTTGCCGGCCTTCTCGGGGCGGAACAGGGTGGGCATGCGGTTGAAGACCTCGTCGAGGATCTTGGCGCGGGAGTCGCCGCCCATGACCTCGGCCAGTTTGGCGTCCGGCGTGGCCTTGACGAGCTGTGCGAACTCCTTCGGGCCGATGTCGGCGAGCGAGTCCGGGTTGAAATCAGTCATCGGTGAGGACCTTTCAGGCTGAGTCGACCTACTCGTCGGTAACTTTAGCGGCTGAGCCGCCGTCGCGTGCAGTGTGCCACTCCCAAACAACTATTGGACAGTTGGCTCGCCGCGCCCTAGACTCCCCAACATGTCTTTGGGAGATGAGAGTGGCGCGATGCGGGCGATGGCCCATCCGGTCCGCCTCCGCATCCTGGCCCTGCTGACCGGCAACGCGCTCACGGCGGCCGACGTGGCCCGTGAGCTGGGGCTCACCCATGCCAACGCCAGCTATCACCTGCGCAACCTGTTCGCCGCCAATCTGATCGCCCTGGCCGGTGAAGAGAAGATTCGGGGTGGCGTGGCCAAGCGCTACCGCTACTACCCATCCAGTGACAGCGCGCCGGAATCGGCCGCAGAAAAGGGCGCCCTCTTCGCCGCGGTCGGCCACGAGCTCGTCCGGCGCGCGGCGCAGGGCCGATGGTCGACCGCCGAGAGCAAGTCGGCGCCGGCCGTGCTGGGGGACGGCGAGTTCTGGATCGATCCCGTTAAATGGCGCGAGCTGCACGACACGATCGCCGTGGCGCTGCGCGAGCTGCACGAGGCGGCTCAGCCGCCGAACACTCCCGGCACCATTCGCACCAGCACCACCGTCGCGATGTTCGAGATGGAGTTCTGATGAACACGGCCCTCGCGCCGCTGCGCATACCGGCGTTCCGCCTGCTCCTCGGCGGTCGCACGATCAACGCGCTGGGCAACTCGTTCGCGCCGATCGCGCTCGCCTTCGCCGTGCTCGACCTGACCGGCTCGGCCACCGACCTGGGGCTCGTGGTCGGCGCCCGCACCCTGGTCAACGTCATCTTCCTGCTGTTCGGCGGGGTGCTGGCCGACCGGATGCCCAAACACCTGCTGATGGTCGGGGCCAGCCTGGCCGCCTTCGTGACGCAGGCGATCGTGGCCACGCTCGTGCTCACCGGCACGGCCAACATTCCGCTGCTCATCGTCATCTCGGCCGTCAACGGCATGGTCGGCGCGCTCGCCCTGCCCGCGACCTCGTCGATCCTGCCCCAGATCGTCCCGGCCGACATCCGGCAGCAGGCCAACGGGCTCAACCGGGTCGCGCTCAACACGGCCGCCGTGCTGGGGGCGCCGCTGGCCGGCATCGTGGTGGCCGCGACCAACCCGGGCTGGGGCATCGCCGTCGACTCGGTCACCTTCCTGGTCAGCGCCGTGCTCTTCGCATTCCTACGGGTGCCGCCGCCGGTCCAGGCCGAACCCGCGCCCGGTGTCATCGGCGACGAGCAGACCCCCGGTGAGGCCGCGGTCGAGCCGTCCCGGCCCAACATCTTCGCCGACCTGCGTACGGGGTGGACCGAGTTCCGTTCGCGCACGTGGCTCTGGGTCGTGGTCGCCGGGTTCTGCGTGCTCAACGCGGCCTGGAGCGGCTCGCTGTTCGTGCTGGGGCCGGTCGTGGCCGACGAAGCGATCGGGCGCCGCGCGTGGGGCCTGGTGCTGGCGGCCGAGACGCTCGGCATGATCGTCGGCGCGCTGCTGGCGATCCGGCTGCGGATGCGGCGGCTGCTGTTCTTCGGCGTGTTCAGCACCCTGTTCATGTCGCTGCCGGTCGTGATCCTCGGCGTCTATCCGCACCTCTGGCTGCTCATCGGGGGCGCACTGGTGGCGGGCCTGATGGTCGAGCAGTTCGGCATCGCGTGGGAGACGACGATGCAGGAGCACATCCCGGCCGACAAACTCGCGCGCGTGTACTCGTACGACATGGTCGGTTCTTTTGTCGCGATCCCGGTCGGCCAGATGGCCGTGGGTCCGATCGCGCAGGCTGTGGGGCTCGAGTCGACGCTGGTCGGCGCGGCCGTGCTGATGACGGCCGCGGTGATCTTCATGCTGCTGAGCCGGGACGTGCGCACCCTGCCGCACAAGCTGCCGGAGCCCGAGACCGGTGCCGTGAAACAATCGGTGGCGTGACCATCCCGAACGTGCTCGCCGCTCGCTACGCCTCGTCCGACCTGGTGGCCCTGTGGTCGCCGGAAGAAAAGATCCGCATGGAGCGCCGGCTCTGGCTGGCCGTCCTCAAGGCTCAGCGTGATCTCGGCGTGGCCGTGCCCGAGGGCGCCGTCGAGGCGTATGAGTCGGTGCTCGACCAGGTCGACCTGGGTTCGATCGCCGACCGTGAGCGGGTGACCCGCCACGACGTCAAGGCCCGCATCGAAGAGTTCAGCGCGCTGGCCGGCTTCGAGCAGATCCACAAGGGAATGACGTCGCGCGACCTGACCGAGAACGTCGAGCAGCTGCAGATCAAGGCCTCGCTCGAGCTGATCCGGGCCCGCGTGATCGCTGCCCTGGCCCGGCTCACCGAGCGCGCGGTCGAGTACTCCGACCTCGTGATGACCGGCCGCTCGCACAACGTCGCGGCCCAGGCGACCACGCTCGGCAAGCGGTTCGCCTCGGCCGCCGAAGAGCTGCTCATTGCGTACGAACGTCTCGACGACCTGATCGCCCGGTATCCCCTGCGCGGCATCAAGGGTCCGGTCGGCACGGCCGCCGACCAGCTCGACCTGCTCGACGGCGACTTCGACGCGCTCGGCGCCCTCGAGCGGCGCGTCGCCGGTCACCTGGGCTTCGAGCGGGTGCTCAGCAGCGTCGGCCAGGTCTACCCGCGCTCGCTCGACTTCGACGTGGTGTCGGCGCTGGCCCAGATCGTCGCCGGCCCGTCCTCGCTGGCCACGACGGTCCGGCTGATGGTCGGGCAGGAACTGGTGACCGAGGGCTTCAAGCCGGGCCAGGTCGGCTCGTCGGCGATGCCGCACAAGATGAACACGCGCTCGTCGGAGCGGGTCAACGGCCTGGCCGTGATCGTCCGCGGCTACCTGTCGATGGTCGGCGAGCTGGCCGGCGACCAGTGGAACGAGGGCGACGTCTCGTGCTCGGTGGTCCGCCGGGTCGCCCTGCCCGACGCGTTCTTCGCCACCGACGGTCTGTTCCAGACCTTCCTCACCGTGCTCGACGAGTTCGGCGCCTACCCGGCGGTGATCGCCCGCGAGCTCGACCGGTTCCTGCCGTTCCTCGCCACCACCAAGATCCTGGTGGCGGCGGTCCGCAAGGGGGTCGGCCGCGAGGTCGCGCACGAGGTGATCAAGGAGCACGCCGTCGCGGTTGCGCTGGCCATGCGCGAGAAGGGGGCCACCGTCAACGACCTGTTCGACCGGCTCGCCGCCGACGGCCGCCTCGGCCTGACCCGGGCCGAGATCGACACCCTGGTGGCCGACCGGGCCGCGTTCGTCGGGGCCGCGCCGTCACAGGTGCGGGCTGTGGCCGACCGGGTCGCCACGATCGTCGCGGCTCACCCGGACGCCGCGAAGTACGCGCCGGCGCCGATTCTCTGAGTCTGCCGCTGGGGCACGGCGGAGACGTGGGTCACGCCGCGCCCCGGCGGAATCCGTTGCCGGGCGGCAGTGGGGCGACCGCCGCCCGGTCTGATGGAGATCGATGAGCCGACCGTAGGGCCCGTGGCGCCGGCCGCCAAGAATCCAGTTCGCTCCTATCACCGTGTGATGACACCGACAGTGCTTGAAGTTTTGATCGAGCAGTGGTTGAGATCACCGGCGAGTTGGCTGCTCAGCGGCCCGGGGGTCGCGTGCGCGACACCGGCCGAGAAACCTGTGGCGTGGTTCGCAAGGTAGGCTCCACGTGCTTACACCTATCAGTCAGGAGTGCCCGTGGCTCGCGTCGTGGTCGACGTCATGCTCAAGCCGGAGATCCTCGATCCGCAGGGCCAGGCGGTCGCGAACGCGCTGCCCAGGCTCGGCGTCACCGATGTCTCGTCCGTCCGCATCGGCCGGCGGATCGAGATCGAGTTCGCCGGTGCGCCCGACCTCGATCGGGCCCGCGAGATCGCCGACAAGCTGCTCGCCAACCCGGTGATCGAAGACTTCACCATCCACGTCCACGAGGACGCGACGGCGGAGGTCGCCTGACCATGCGCATCGGTGTGGTCACCTTCCCGGGTTCGCTCGACGACGGGGACGCGGCCCGCGCCGCGCGCATCGCCGGCGCCGACGTCGTCCGCCTCTGGCACGGCGATGCCGACCTGCACGGCGTCGACGCCGTGGTCCTGCCCGGCGGTTTCTCCTACGGCGACGCCCTGCGGTGCGGCGCCATCGCCCGGTTCGCCCCGGCCATGGATTCGATCATCGACGCCGCCCGCGGCGGTCTGCCGGTGCTCGGCATCTGCAACGGCTTCCAGATCCTCTGCGAGGCGCACCTGCTGCCCGGCGCGCTGACCCGCAACCAGCATCTGCACTTCCGCAACCGCGACCAATACCTGCGCGTCGAGTCGACGAACACGGCCTGGACCAACTCCTTCACCGGCGGGCAAGAGATCCTGATCCCGGTGAAGAACGGCGAGGGTTGTTACGTCGCCGACGAGCGCACGCTCGACCAGCTCGAGGCCGAGGGCCGCGTGGTCGCGCGCTACATCCGCGGCAATCCGAACGGTTCGCAGCGCGACATCGCCGCGATCACCAACGAGGCCGGCAACGTCGTCGGCATCATGCCGCATCCGGAACACGCGGTGGAGGCGCTGACCGGCCCGTCCCTCGACGGCCTCGGCTTCTTCACCTCTGTCCTGCGGGCCCTGGCCGGGTCGTCCGCGGGCGTCAACGCAGGGGGACACCAGTAATGACGACGCAGCCGGACACGTCCGCCCCGCCGAAGCCGACGGGCTTCGCGGCGACCGACGTGCTGGTCAACGAGTTCGACGGCGGGCCGGACACCGTGCAGCGCGCCACCACCACGCCCGAGGAACTGCAGCCGCACACCGAGCTGGGTCTCAAGGACGACGAGTACGACCGGATCCGGCAGATCCTGGGCCGCCGGCCCACCGCCTCCGAACTCGCGATGTACTCGATCATGTGGAGCGAGCACTGCTCCTACAAGTCGAGCAAGGTGCACCTGCGCCAGTTCGGTGACAAGGCCCCGCGCGGCACCCGCATGCTGGCCGGCATCGGCGAGAACGCCGGTGTCGTGCAGATCTCCGACGACATCGCCGTCACGTTCAAGGTCGAGTCGCACAACCACCCCAGCTTCGTCGAGCCCTACCAGGGCGCGGCCACCGGCGTCGGCGGCATCGTGCGCGACATCCTGGCCATGGGCGCCCGCCCGATCGCGGTCATGGACCCGCTGCGCTTCGGTGCGGCCGACCACCCCGACACCGCCCGGGTGCTGCCCGGCGTGGTCGCCGGCATCGGTGGTTACGGCAACTGCCTGGGCCTGCCCAACATCGGCGGCGAGATCGTCTTCGACCCCACGTACCAGGGCAACCCGCTGGTCAACGCGCTCAGCATCGGCGTGCTGCCGGTCGAGCGGCTGCAGCACAAAGAGGCGGCCGGCGTCGGCAACGTCGTCGTGCTGCTCGGCGCCCGCACCGGCCGCGACGGCATCGGCGGCGTCTCCGTGCTGGCCTCGGCCACCTTCGACGAGGGGGCCGAGCAGCGCCGCCCGTCGGTGCAGGTCGGCGACCCGTTCATGGAGAAGCTGCTCATCGAGAGCTGCCTCGAGCTCTACGACGCCGGCCTCGTGGCCGGCATTCAAGACCTCGGCGGCGCCGGCCTGACCTGCGCGCTCACCGAGACCGCGGCCGCGGCCGGCACCGGCATGCGGGTGTGGCTCGAGCGGGTGCCGCTGCGGGAGGCGTCCATGTCGCCGACCGAGATCCTGGCCAGCGAGTCGCAGGAGCGCATGCTCCTCATCGTCACGCCGGAAAACCTCGCGGCCGTGCTCGGCGTGGCCGAGAAGTGGGGCGTCTGGGCCACCGCGATCGGCGAGGTCACCCCGGCCGGCGAGGACGGTTCGCCGGGCCGCCTGGTGATCAGCTGGAACGACCACGTCGTGGTGGACGTGCCCCCGGGCTCGCTCGCCGACGACGGCCCGGTCTACGCCCGCCCGATCCGCGAGCCGGCCGACCTCATACTGCTGCAGGCCGACAAGGCCGAGACGCTGCCCCGGCCCTCGACCGGTGACGAGCTGCGCGAGACGGTGCTGCGCATGATCGCCTCGCCCAACCTGTGCGACAAGACCTGGGTCACCGAGCAGTACGACCGGTACGTGCTCGGCAACACGGTCCTGGCCCAGCCGGAAGACTCCGGCGTGCTGCGCATCGACGAGCGCACCGGCCTCGGTGTCGCGCTCTCGGTCGACGGCAACGGCCGGTTCGCCCGCCTCGACCCGTACGAGGGCGCGCGGCTGGCCCTGGCCGAGGCCTACCGCAACGTCGGCGTCACCGGCGCCGAGCCGATCGCGGTCACCGACTGCCTCAACTTCGGCTCGCCGGAGGACCCGGCCGTCATGTGGCAGTTCGCCGAGGCCGTCCGCGGTCTGGCCGACGGCTGCCAGACGCTGGGCACCCCGGTCACCGGTGGCAACGTCAGCTTCTACAACCAGACCGGCGCCGCCGCGATCCACCCGACCCCGGTGGTCGGCGTGCTGGGCCTGTTCGACGACGTGGCCCGGCGCATCCCGATGGGCTTCAAGGCCCCGAGCGGCGACGGCGACCTGCTGTTCCTGCTCGGCGAGACGTCGACCGAGCTGTCCGGCTCGGAATGGGCGTGGGTCACCCACGGCCATCTCGGCGGCCGGCCGCCCAAGGTCGACCTCGAGCACGAGCGCCGGCTGGCCCAGCTGATGGCCCGGGCGTCGCAGACCGGCCTGGTCAGCGCGGCGCACGACCTCTCGGACGGCGGCCTGTCCCAGGCGCTGGTCGAGAGCTGCCTCCGCTACAACGTCGGGGCCCAGGTCACGCTGCCCGCCGACGCCTTCGTGCAGCTCTTCAGCGAGTCGGCCGGCCGGGTGCTGGTCGCAGTGCCGCGCGGGCACGACAAGGCGTTCGCGGGCCTGGCCGCCGAGTTCGGCATTCCCTGTACGCCGCTCGGTGTCACCACGGCCGAGCCCGTGCTCGACGTGCGCGACCAGTTCACGCTGCCGCTCGACGAGGCCCGTGAGGCGCACGAGGGCACGCTGCCGCGGCTGTTCGGCGGCACGGCCGAGCTGGCCAACCGGCACGGCGACCCGGAGCACGCGGCCGACCCGACCGCGCCCGCCGGCCCCGACCGGGGCGACGAGGTGCTGGTCACCGCCGCGGCCGGGGCGGCCATGGAGTCGGCGGCCCCGATCGAGGCGGACGGCATTCCGGCCGCCGCCGTGGCCGAGGTCAAGGAGCCGTCGCCCAACGAGGACGCCTCCTAGCAGTCAGACACAAAAGAGCCGGCCAGCGAATCCGCTGGCCGGCTCTTTTGGTGCTTCAGACTCAGTAGTCGTGGTTGCCGCGCCGTGGGTTCGGCGCGTCCTGGCGGCCACCGCGCTGGTTGCCGTGCTGCTGCTGGTCGTCGTAGCCGGCGCGGTCGTCGTAACCGCCCTGCTGGTAACCCTGGTCGTAGCCGCCCTGCTGACCGGCCTGGTAGCCCTGGTCGTAGCCGCCGTACTGCTGGCCGTCCTGGCCGCCGCCGTACTGCTGGGTGCCGCCGCCGTACTGGCCGCCCTGACCGCCGTACTGCTGGCCGCCGACCTGCTGCGGGCCGTAGCCGTTGTTGTTGTCGAGGCCGTCGCCCGCGGCCCCCCACGATCCGTAGCCGCCCTGATCGGCCGGCTCTTGTCCGTAACCGCCGGCCTGGTAGCCGCCACCGGCCTCGGCGCCGTACTGGCCGCCGTCGTACTGCTGGGTGCCCTGGCCGTACTGCTGGTCGCCGTAGCCACCGTCGGCGTCGGCCTCGGGCCGGTACATACCGGTGGCCTCGCCGTACGCTCCGTAGTTGCCGCCCTGCTGAGCGCCGCCGCCGTAGCCGTCGTTCTCGGGCGGGCGGCCGTACGAGGTCGCCTCGCCGTACGGCTGCTGCTGAGCGCCGCCGTACTGCTGCGTGCCCCCGCCGCCGTACTGCTGGGTGCCGTTGCCGTACTGGTTTCCGCCCTGGTCCCAGCCGCCGGCCGCCGCACCGGCGAAGCCACCCGGCTGGGGCAGCGGAGCGCCGTAGGGGTCGGGGAACTCGTCCTCGGCCGCGGGCACCGGGCGGTGGATAACGGTCGGCGCGTCCGCCATGGCCGCCGACCGCGGGGCCGGAGCGATCATCGTGGCGTCGTTGCGCCCGCCGCCGACCGGCGCGCCGACGCGGGTCGCGTCGGTGAACCCGCCACGGCTCGGCGGCACCGCGCCGCCCGAACCGGACAGGCCGGTCGGGTCGTCGTCACCGTCGTCGTTGCCGCTGTTACGGCGGCGCAGCACGACCAGCACGATCGCGCCGATACCGGCCGCCACCAGCAGGACGCCGATGATGATGTAGAGCATCGAGCCGCCGCTGTCCTCGGTGGACGCGGCCTGGTCGGTCTCTTGCTGAGCCGGCGCGGTGTCTTCCGGCGCCGCCTCTTCGCTCACCTCTTCGGTGGGCGTGGCGCTGGTCGGCGACGCGCTCGGCGTCGGGGTCGGCGACTTGGTCGGGACCGCTGTCGACTTCAGCGTCAGTGAGATGGTCAGGTTCTGGCCGGCCTGGGCCTCACGCTGGACCGTGGCCTCTTCGAAGCCGTCCTTGCCGGCGCCGACGGAGATGCGCCCGGGCGCGATCGGGTTACTGTCGCTCGAGGTGAACGAGAACTGCCCCGAGCCGTCGGAGCTGCCCCGGAAGACCTTGCCGACGCTGTCCTCCATGCCGACGATGGCACCCGCGATCGCCTTGCCGTCCTGGTCCTTGATGCGACCGGAGACCTGGCGCACGGACTGTGGACGGTCCGGCCCCTTGATGGTGATCTGCTGGGAAGCCTGGCCCGGCCGCTCGCCCTGGACCTCGGCCCGGATCTCGACCGTTACCTGACGCGTCTCACCGGCGTTGACATTGGGTGCGGTGAGTTGCACGGAGAACTGGCGTCCGTTGCCGTCGACCGTGGTACGCCGGCTGCAGTCGCCGCCCCGGCAGTCCATGCCGCCGCCGTTGACGTTGATCTGCGCCGGGACCGGGATCTGGCTGCCGTTGCCCTCGGCGACCGAGAACTGCATGGTCAGCCGGCCGCCCGAGAGAACCTCGGTCTGCAGGTCGGTGATCTGCACGTTCGGCGGTTCGGCGAGCGCCACTGCGGGCGCGACGAAAACTCCGCCCAGCACCACCGCCAGTAACGCACCGGCCTGGGCCACCCGGGCTCGTAGGTGCGTCGTCACCATCCACCGCCTTCCGGTCGCACGGTCCTCCCGGCCGTTCAAGGGTGGCCGGTTACATCCCGCGACTAAAACACCGTCGGCCACTATGCCTTGTCACACGTCCATCGCGCGACCCAGGGCCGCGTACCAATCTCGCTGAAGCGAGTCGTATCGTCCCGACGTGTCCCCTGCGCACAATAAATCCGAGTCCGTGAAAGAAGCGTTGGACGCGCTCGACCGAGGCGTCGAACCCGAGAGATCAGTGCAGCGTGACGCTGTGCGAGCGCTGCTGGCCGAGTTGTCCCGGAAGGCGCCTGGCCGATCGGTGGAGGTCCGAATTCCGCCGTTCGGTGCGATTCAGTGTGTTCCTGGTCCCAGGCACACCCGCGGCACTCCGCCCAATGTGGTCGAAGCGGACCCGATCACCTGGCTGCTTGTGGCCACGCAGCGTATGACCTGGGCCGATGCGGTGCGTGACGGCCGGCTGCGCGCGAGCGGTATCCGAACGGATCTGACCGAATACCTTCCGCTAACCGGTCGCGAGGCCGATTAGCTGCGGAGTCAGTACCCGCCGGCTCGCGTACACTGGGCGGTCGGACGGCAGTTACGAGCACACCAGCATGAGGGAGCTACACGTGCCCCGAGGCGACGGCCGGTTGACCGACGATCTCGACCCCCAGGAGCGCGGCCCCCAGGATGCCTGTGGCGTCTTCGGCGTCTGGGCCCCCGAGGAAGAGGTCGCGAAACTCACCTACTTCGGGCTCTTTGCTCTTCAGCACCGTGGCCAGGAGGCGGCGGGCATCGCGGTGAGTGACGGCTCGGGCGTGGTGGTCTACAAGGATCTCGGCCTGGTGTCCCAGGTGTTCGACGAGCCCACCCTGGCCAGCCTGCGCGGCCACCTCGCGATCGGGCACACCCGCTACTCGACCACCGGCGGCTCGAACTGGGAGAACGCCCAGCCGACGATCCGGGCCACCACAGCCGGCACGACGATCGCGCTGGCCCACAACGGCAACCTGGTCAACACGGCCGAAATGGCCCGCGAGGTCGCCGAGCGCGGCCTCGAAGCCGACAGTGCCACCTCCGACACCGCCCTGGTCACCACGCTGCTGGCCAGCCGCCCCGACCTGTCCGTCGAGGCCGCCGCGCTCGAGGTGCTGCCGACCCTGCGCGGCGCGTTCAGCTTCGTCTTCATGGATGAGAACACGCTGTATGCCGCCCGCGACCCCCAGGGCGTACGCCCGCTGGTGCTGGGCCGCATGGAGCGGGGCTGGGTCGTGGCCAGCGAGACGGCCGCCCTCGACATCGTCGGCGCCAGCTTCGTGCGCGAGGTCGAGCCGGGCGAGATGCTCGCGGTCGACGAGCACGGCCTGCGCTCCACCCGGTTCGCCGCGCCCGAGCCCAAGGGCTGCCTTTTCGAGTACGTCTATCTGGCCCGCCCCGACACGACGATCGCCGGCCGCAACATGTACTCGGCCCGCGTCGAGATCGGCCGCGTGCTGGCCCGCGAACACCCCGTCGAGGCCGACCTGGTCATCCCGGTGCCCGAGTCGGGCACCCCGGCCGCGATCGGGTACGCCGAGGAATCCGGCATCACCTTCAGCGCCGGGCTGACCAAGAACGCGTACGTCGGCCGCACCTTCATCCAGCCGTCCCAGACGATTCGCCAGCTCGGCATCCGACTCAAGCTCAACCCGCTGCGCGAGGTCGTGCGGGGCAAGCGCCTGGTCGTGGTCGACGACTCGATCGTCCGCGGCAACACCCAGCGGGCACTGGTCCGCATGCTGCGCGAGGCCGGGGCGCTCGAGGTGCACGTGCGCATCTCGTCGCCGCCGGTGAAGTGGCCGTGCTTCTACGGCATCGATTTCGCCACCCGGGCCGAGCTGCTGGCCAACGGGCTCGACAACGAGGGCATCCGCCGCTCGATCGGCGCCGACTCCCTGGGTTATGTTTCCCTGGACGGGTTGGTGCAGGCGACCGAGCAGCCCAAGACGCGCCTGTGCATGGCCTGCTTCGACGGGCACTATCCGATCGAGCTGCCGGCAGGCAACCTGATCGGCAAGCACCTGCTCGAAGGGGTCGGCAAGCGGGCCTCGATGCCGTCGGCCACCGACGAGGCCGCGACCGCGGCCGTCGCCGGGCTCGAGACCGAGTACGACGTGCGTGAGCTGGCCGGTCAGGGCGGCGGCGCGTGACTTTGACGAACGAAAGACCGCTAAGGGGAGAACCGTGACGCACGTGTCCGAGCGCAACAGTGCCGGGTCCAACGGCGCTGAGGGCGGCGACCGCCGGCCCTGGACGGCCGGGGGCGGCCGCGGGGTGCGCAAGCGCACGGCCACGTACGCCGACGCGGGTGTCTCGATCGAGGCCGGTGACCGGGCCGTCGAGCTCCTGAAGTCGAAGGTCAAGAAGACCACCCGGCCCGAGGTCATGGGCGATCTGGGCGGCTTCTCGGGCCTGTTCCGGCTGAACACGGCGAAATACAAGAGCCCGATCCTGGCCTCGTCGACCGACGGCGTCGGCACCAAGCTCGTGATCGCCCAGCAGCTCGACATCCACGACACGATCGGCATCGACCTGGTCGCCATGGTCGTCGACGACCTGGTCGCCTGCGGGGCCGAGCCGCTCTTCCTGCTCGACTACATCGCCTGCGGCGAGGTCGTGCCGGACAAGGTGGCCGAGATCGGCGCCGGCATCGCCGACGGCTGCCGCTACGCCGGCTGCGCGCTGCTCGGCGGCGAGACGGCCGAGCACCCGGGCGTCCTGCGCCCCGACGAGTACGACGTCTCGGCCACCGGCGTCGGCGTGGTCGAAGAGAGCGAGATCCTCGGCCGCGAGCGGGTCGAGGTGGGCGACGCGGTGATCGCGATGCGGTCCTCCGGCCTGCACTCCAACGGCTACTCGCTGGTGCGTCACGTGCTGCTCGGCGCGGGCCGCATGCGGCTCGACTCGGTGGTCGACGACTTCGGCTCGCAGCGCACGCTGGGCGAAGAGCTGCTGACCCCCACCAAGATCTACGCCAAGGACTGCCTGGGCCTGATCGAGGAGACCGACGTCCGCGCGTTCTCGCACGTGACCGGCGGCGGCATCCCCGGCAACCTCAACCGTGTGCTGCCCGGTAACGCCGACGCGGTGGTCGACCGCTCGACCTGGCGCCCGCAGCCCATCTTCGACCTCATCCAGGCCAAGGGCCGGATCGAGGACAACGAGATGGAGGCCACGTTCAACATGGGCGTCGGCATGTTCGCGATCGTCTCGTCCGACGACGCCGACCGTGCCATGGCCTACCTGACCGGCCGCGGCGTCGAGGCGTGGCAGGTCGGCGAGGTCATCGACGGCACCGGCGAGGTGCAGATGATGGGGCAGTACACCCGGGGCTGAGGCCCGGCGCGGTGACGATCCGCGTGTGTCGATATCCGGCACATGCGGATCTTTTTCGTTTACTGGCTGGACCCGGGGGCCTAGCCTCTGACGTGAGTTGCTCACACGTTGGACGGGGGTGTGGCGGTGGCGCGAGCCTGGAGCGGGATGCGGGGCATCTCGTCCGTGCCGACGTACGTCGTCATGCAGCCCACCACTCTCTGCAACCTCGACTGCGCCTACTGCTACCTGCCGTTCCGGGCGGCCGACAAGCGCATGCCGGTCGAGGTCGCGCGGGCCGTCGCCACCTCGATCGACGGCTGGGCCCGCGACGGCCGCTTCTCGGTGGTCTGGCACGGCGGGGAACCGCTGGCGGCCGGCCGCGAGCACCTGGCCGCGCTGCTCGATCCGTTCGGCCCCGGGGTCGAACACCACGTGCAGACCAACGCCACGCTGATCGACGACGCCTGGTGCGATTTCTTCCAGACCCATGACGTACGGGTCAGTGTCAGCGTCGACGGCCCACCCGAGCGCAACGGCGAACGGGTCACCCGAGGCGGCAAACCGGCGTACGACCGGATACTGCGCGGCATCGAGACCCTGCGCCGCCGGGACATCCCGTTCTCGGCGCTGTGCGTGGTCAGTGATCCCCGGCCCGGCGCGGCCACCGAGCTCTACGACTACTTCCTCGGGCTGGGCTGCGACGTGCTCGGCATCAACGTCGAGGAGCAGGAGGGCGTGAACACCCGGGCCAACGGTCACGCCGCGGCCGACGTCACCGCGTTCTGGGCCGAGCTGGTCACCGCCTGGCGGGCCGACCCGCGCATCCACCTGCGCGAGGTGGAGTGGTCGCTGCGGTACGTGGGCGCGGTGCTCGACGGCACGGCCGACGACCTGCTGCCCCGGCAGCTCGACCCGATCCCCACCGTGGCCCACGACGGCTCGGTGGTGCTGCTCTCGCCCGAACTGGCCGGCTTCTCCGACCCCCGGTACGGCGACTTCACGAGCGGTAACGTGCTGACCACGCCGCTGGGCGAAATCCTGGCCGGCGCCGCCTCTACGCCATGGATCGCCGAGTTTCTGCGGGGCGTCGAGGCGTGCCGCGCGGCGTGCCCGTATTTCGGTTTCTGCGGTGGCGCCCACGCGGCCAACCGTTACTTCGAGCAGGGCCGGTTCGACACCACCGAGACGGACCACTGCCGGAACAGCAAGATTCGCCTACTGGAGGGAGTGCTGGACCATGCCCGAGACCACGAGCCCTCGGCTGTCCGATGAGCCGGGGATCGATCCGGTGAGCGCACGGGTGAACGACACCCGGGCCGGGCTGGCCGCGCTCCTCGCCGAGGCGGAACAGGCACGGCAGGCACGCGCGGAGAGCACGGCGGAAGACGGTTCGGCGGTATGCGCCTGGAACCACTTCGAAAACATCCCGACGTTCTACAACTGGAACAACAGGCCGCGCTGATGGCGCTGTTACATGGCTCCGCTTCGCTCCGCGGGCGATCGCCCCAAGGGGCGATCGCGGGCAGTTCACGATTTTCGAGTCCACCAGGGGCAGGTCGGTGAGGACCGGGTTGCCCTGACCAGCTGGGTCGCCGGTGCAGTGGTTCGAAGCCCACGCGTGCGTTAGCGCGCGTGGGCTTCGGTTTTGAACCGTAGGTTGAAATCACCACAAGCAACTGACCACGGCGCACGGGAGCACGCGGTCTGCCGCGTGCTCTGTGCGATACGGGTCAGCGCCTTGTCGGCGACCAGGAATCCTGGTCGTCGTCAGCGTCGTCCTCGTCATCGTCGACGAACTCATCTTTGTCGTCGTTGAAATGACGGTCGGACTGACCGGCACCCGCCAGTTCGCGCTGCAAGGCGGTGAGGTCGGTGTTCGGGGAGTGATACTTCAACTCCCGGGCCACCTTCGTCTGCTTGGCCTTAGCACGGCCGCGCCCCATGGCTCGACCCCCTCGCACAGAATTCGGGGCAGCCCGAAGGCGGGCCCCGATGACGTTAGGCATCTCTCGTGGGTCTTACGGTACATGGACGATGCCGTCTTCGGCACCTCGGGTTGCGTGTGACACTGCCGCGCGTCGCGGTTTTCCGTCCGGGAACGCGCGGCAGGCACCAAACCGCTCTCTTTTCCTACCCCGCAGCCCACCTTTCGGCGGGTAGAGGTGGCCGTTCAGCCGAGATAGATGGAGCGCAGCCGGCCGACCTCGGCCATGCGCTGCTCGGCCAGCCGGTCGGCGGCGACGGCCGGGGCCACGCCCTCGGCGTCGGCCATCCGCAGGATGCGGCGGGTGGTCTCGAAGATGCCGGTGGCCCGCAGCTTGGCCCGCTCGAAGTTGAAGCCCTCGATCTCGTCGGCCACCTGGATCACGCCGCCCGCGTTGACCAGGTAGTCGGGCGTGTAGAGGATGCCCCGCTCGGCCAGCGTCTTCTCGATGCCGGGGTGGGCCAGCTGGTTGTTGGCGCCGCCGGTGACGACCTTGGCCCGCAGCACGGGGACGGTGTCGTCGTCGAGCGCGCCGCCCAGGGCGCACGGGGCGTAGACGTCCAGGTCCGAGGTGATCAGGGCCTGGGTGTCGGCGACCAGCTCGATCTGCGGGTAGGTGGTGCGGGCCCAGCTCAACGCGGCCTCGTTGACGTCGGTCGCGATGACCGCGGCGCCGTCCTCGATCAGGTGGCCGGCCAGATATTTGCCGACCTTGCCGAGACCGGCGATGCCGACCGTGCGGCCGGCCAGGGTGGGACGGCCCCAGGTGTGCTCGGCGGCAGCGCGCATGCCCTGGAAGACGCCCCAGGCGGTGAGGATCGAGGAGTCGCCGGCGCCGCCGTGCTCGGGGCTGCGACCAGTGGCGTATCGGGTCTCGCGGGCGATGACATCCATGTCGGGGACGTAGGTGCCGACGTCGCAGGCGGTGTAGTAGCGCCCGTGCAGCGACTCGACGAAGCGGCCGTACGCCCGCAGCAGGCCCTCGGACTTGGCCCGGGCCGGGTCGCCCCAGATGACGGCCTTGCCGCCGCCGAGGTCGAGCCCGGCGAGTGCGTTCTTGTAGGCCATGCCGCGGGAGAGCTTCAACACGTCGGCCAGCGCCGCGTCCTCACTCTCGTACGGATAGAAACGGGTGCCGCCGAGAGCCGGCCCGAGGGCCGTGGAGTAGATCCCGATGATCGCCTTGAGGCCGGTCTGCCTGTCCTGGCAGAAGACGACCTGTTCGTGACCGCTGGCGTCGGTGCCGTCGGTGTCGAACACGCCCATGGCAGTTCTCCTGATCTGGTGTCTGGCCCTTGTGGGGCGGGGGCGCCGGCCGGGGTGAGCCGGACATTGCGAGCCTAGTCGGGTGCCTCCCCGGCGGGATTCCGTCCGCGCGGGAAGTTCCACCCGGCCGATTTCGTGAAAGGATCGCGCCGTGCCGTCACTGTTCGCGTCGTACCTGAGGGTTTACGAGCCGCTGACCGCCTTCGACCGCGACCGTCAGGTTTTCTGGCGCAAGTACGCGCGTGAGGGTCGTGCCCTGGGCCCGGTCGACGGCCCGGTGCGCCAGCGTTCGGCCGTGCTCGAGGCGCTCGGCGCCGGCTGGACCCGGCTGCCCGATCTGCCCGACGAGGCGTACGTGTTGCAGTGGGGTGACTCGTTGCTGGTCTGCCCGTGGAATCTGCGCCTGCGGGTCGCCGAGGCCGCCCTGAACGCGCGCGACGGGGTGCCCAGCGTGCTGGCCGACGCGTTCGTGCCGCCCGTGCTGGCCGGCCAGGCCAAGGCCGTGGTCGAGGATTGGCGCAGCGGGGCCAAGGTGCTCGAGCACGGTGTGCCCCGGGTCCACGAGCAGATCGCCACCTGGGGTGTGCCGCTGCGCTGGTTCGTCTTCGTCGATCTGGAAGAGCGGGTCATCGACCTCTCGGCCCAGCCGCGCACCCTGCGTTACCGCACCGAGATCTCGAAGGCCCGCCGGCGGGCTCACCGTGCGGTGGCCGTGCTGCGAAAGTCGCTGGGCGACGCTCCCATCACCGAGGCCGTCGAAGAGGGCACCCGGTGGCTCGAGGAGTTCCATCCGCGCTCGATCGTCGAGCTTGACTACGGCGGCCTCGTCAACCTTCTCCCGGATGACGTTCTCGCTGGTGACGATTCACCCGGAGTGGTGGCGGCGGGTCTGTCGGCTCTCTCCCGCGGCGACGCCGACGACGCCTCGGCCGCGTACGAGAAACTGGTCGAGCGCTGGCGGGCCGTCCAGCTGCTCGAGCGTTGCAACTGACCTGCGCAAATGCGGTGAGAAGGGGCCTTTGGGAGCGCTCCCGAGATGAACACTCTTCGTAATCGCCGTTCGCCGAAGCGTGATAATCGGACTAAACGCGACACTATCTGGCGTAGAAAACACGCAAAAATCGGGCATGCTTCATCCGTCTATCTGGGGACCTTCGTCCGTTCGGCCCATGTCGGACATCGGGGACTAGCCGGACCATGAGAGACGCACCGGCCGGCGGGACCCCGGCCGTTGTCTATAGGTACCTGTGGAGGAGTGACCGATGGCATCGCGTACGCACGATCCTGAGCCGCTACTAACGCCGGCCGAGGTGGCGTCGATGTTCCGTGTCGACCCGAAGACCGTCACTCGGTGGGCGAAGGCCGGCAAGCTGAGTGCGATCCGCACTCTGGGCGGCCACCGTCGTTACCGGGAGTCGGAAGTTCGTGCTCTGCTGCAAGGGCAGATTCCCACGCAGCGTCAGGGCGATTGACACGGACCTCAATCGAGGTGAAGACCGTTGCAAGGGGCGAGCGTCGGGGAAGACGATCGCCCCTTCTTCGTAGCTATGAAGTGACCGGCTTGATCGCGATGACCGTGATGCGGTCGCGGTGGCCCAGGATCCGGTAGCGCAGTGAGCCGAGGATGCCGGTCACCCAGTACTTGCGGCCCAGCACCTTGGCGAAGTGGTCGCACTCGGCGTCGCTGACGATGCGGGCCGTGCCCTCGACTGCCTCGCCCCGCACGTTGCCCCGGATGTCGCAGGCCGCGACGGTGACGCGAGGATCCTTACGGACCCGCTTCACCTTGTACGACCGGGTCTCCGTCCAGATGGCCACGCCGGCCCCGTCGGGCAGCACCCAGACCGGTGTCGCCACGGGTGAACCGTCCTTGCGGAAAGTGGTCAGAAGGACGTACTTCTCGGAACCGAGTTGCTCCAGAGTGGGCATGCCCCAAGGGTAGTGACCATGGGAGAGCCACCGATCGGCGACGTGTTCGGCGAGATGATCCGCGACGCCTACGCGGTGCGCACCGGGGTCGGTCCCCGGCCGCTGGCCGGCGGGCGGGTGCCCCGGCCGGTCATCGAGGTGATCGAACGCGACGACGGCCTGATCAACGGGGCGCCGGTCGACCACTACCTGGACGAGCCCGGCGACTGGCAGCCGCACGACCATCGGGCGCTGCGGCTCTGCCGGGGACACGTGCTCGACATCGGCGTCGGCGCCGGGCGCACCGCCGTCGAGCTGCAGCGCCGCGGCATGGCGGTGACCGGGCTCGACACCTCGGCCGGGGCGATCGCCGTCGCCCGCGAGCGGGGACTGCGCGACACCGTTCTCAACACCGTCGACGCGTACGCCTCGGCCAGCGCCCGCTACGACACGTTCCTGCTGCTCGGCAACAACCTGGGGCTGCTCGAGAGCGCCGAGCGCGCGCCCGTCCTGCTGGACGCGCTGGCCCGGCTGGCCAACCCGGGCGCCCGAATCATCGCGCAGGGCACCGACCCGTACGGCACCACCGACCCCGTCCACGTCGCCTATCACCGGCGGAACCGGGAGAAGGGCCGGCTCGGCGGGCAGTTGCGGCTGAGGTTGCGCTACCGCCTGCTGGCCACGCCCTGGTTCGACTATCTGAACTGCTCGGCGGCCGAACTTGAAGCGCTGCTCGAGGGCACCCGGTGGAGCCTGAAAGCGGTCGACGACACCGACCGGCCGTACTACCTTGCCGTCATGGAGCTGCGGGAGTGACCACGCTGAGCCGCGACCAGGTGCGCACCAGCCGGCGGATCGCCCTGGTGCTGCGGCACCGGCCCGAGTCGGCCGGCCTCACCCTGGACGCGAACGGCTGGGTGCCGGTGGCCGACCTGCTGGCCGCGTTGGGGATCACCCGGGCCGAGCTCGACGTGGTGGTCGAACACAACGACAAGTCGCGGTTCGCGGTGACCCGGCGGGCCGACGGCACCGACTGGATCCGGGCCAGCCAGGGGCACTCGCGTCGGGTGTCGGTCGACCTCGGGCTGCCGCCGGCCGATCCGCCGGCCGCGCTGTTCCACGGCACACCCCGTACCAACCTCGAATCGATCATGAATGAGGGCCTGCAGCCGCGCAGCCGGGATCACGTGCACCTCTCGACCGGGGTGCCGACGGCGCTGCTCGTCGGGGGCCGCCGCTCGGCCGACGTGGTGGTGCTGCGGGTGGCCACCGGCGAGATGGCGGCGGCCGGGCACGTGTTCCACCTCAGCGCGAACGGCGTGTGGCTCACGTCCGAGGTGCCGCCGCGCTATCTCACGTTGGATACGTGACACCGGCTGCCTCCTCCTCGGATGCGCCGGAGGAGGAGGCGGCCGGGCCTAGACCTTCGGCGGGATCCCGCCGTCCCCGTCGACGATCATGTCGGGGTTCCCGTCCTCGTCGAGGTCGACCATCGTGATGTCGACCTTGCCGTCCCCGTCGGTGTCGAACTGGAACAGGTCGGGCTTGCCGTCCCCGTCGGTGTCGGACACCCACACGTCGGTCTTGCCATCGCCGTTGGCGTCCTGGGCGATGAGGTCGACGCGCTCGCTCCCACGCGTCTCGACGATCTCCTGCGGCTCGGTCATGAGGCCTCCCGGCATATCGCGTACACGGTCGCAGGGAAGAGTAAGACCCAAGTCACAGCGCCGCGAGCCGAGCGTCGCCGGTAACGTTCATCGAATGGACATAGCGGCCGACAGTGTGCAGGAGCTCTTCACCGACGGCGGCGGATCGCTCGGCGCGCGGATGGGCATTCAGCTCAGCGAGGCGTCGGCCGAACGGGTCGTCGGCACCATGCCGGTCGAAGGCAACACCCAGCCGTACGGGCTTCTGCACGGCGGTGCTTCCTGCGTGCTGGCCGAGACGCTGGGGTCGGTGGGGGCGGTCATGCACGGGCAGACGGTCGACCGGCCGTTCGCCGTGGGCGTCGACATCAACGCCACCCATCACAAGTCGGCCCGGTCCGGGGTCGTCACCGGGGTGGCCACTCCGGTGCACCGGGGGCGCACGATGGCGACGTACGAAATCGTCATCACCGACGACAGCGGCGAACGGGTCTGCACCGCGCGCATCACCTGCCTGCTGCGCGGGGCGTGAATTCCGGGGTCTCAGCGCGCAGACCTTGACCGTTCCACGTACCTTCTTTCTCGTGACCGAGGTACCACAGCACGCTATCGACGACGCGGCACTCGTGCTCCAGAGTGCGCTGAGCGGCGACAGTGACGCGGTGGTCGGCACGTTCGACTCGGTCGTCGACCGATCCGGCATCGTCGGGGCCTACGACGTCGCCTGGTGCCTGGCCGCGACCATGGTCGGCCAGGTGCCCGCGGGCGGCGCGTGGACGCTCGACTTCCCCGGCATCGACGACGCGCGCTACGACAAGCGGTGGGTGGCCCGCTTCATCAGCGCCTACGCCAACGGCGACATCCCGACGGCCGAGGCCCTCTTCGGCGCCGCGATCGCCGACGGCCAACTGCCCGACTGCCTGCTCGCCCTGGCCGGCTCGACGGTGGCGACGTTGCGCCACCGAGCGGCTTAGCCCTTGCCGTTCTTGAGGTAGAGGGCCTTGGCGTACTGGGCGGTCGCGGCCTCGTTGTACATTGACGCCAGCGACATGTAGAACTCGTGGTCGGCCAGGGCGGCCTGCGCCTGGGCGGTGCTCTTCCACCGGATGGCCGCGTCGACCTCGGACAGGCCGCGCGCCTTGAACTGCCGGCGCATCGCCATCCGCCCGGCCCGGAACATCTCTTGCGCCTCTTCGGCGCTCTTCATCGCGGCGAAGGCTTTCTCGCAGAGCGCCTCGGCCATGCCCCAGGCCGCCTGCTCCGCCGCGTTCGTGAATGTCAACACGCCGTCCTCCTCAACCCACCCGACCGAACAAGATCGACGAACGTTGCTGCTCAGTCCACTCTTATCGACGACACACCAGGCTTCAACCCTGGTCCCGTGCCCGCTTCCCGCCCGGCCCCAAGTCGATCTCGGCAAAGGCCGGCCAGCCGATCACATCGAAGCCGCGAGAGGAAGATCGATTGATGCTGTTGCTACTTGATCTGGACAACACGCTGATCGATCGGGCGGGGGCGTATGCGGCCTGGGCTCTCGGGCGGTTCGGGGCAAGCGAAGTGCCATGGCTGGTCGAGCAGGATCGGGACGGGTACCGGACCCGGGACGAGCTGGCCGGCGTGATCGCCGAGCGGTATTCGCTGGATGCCGCGGAGATGCTGGTGGAGCTGCGGGCCGGAATGGTCGAGCAGCTCGCGCCCGACCCCCGGGTCGACGCCGCCCTGAGGGAAGTGACGGCGGCGGGGTTCGTGCCGGTGGTGGTCACCAATGGCACGGTCGCCCAGCAGGAAGCCAAGCTGCGCCGTACCGGGCTGGATCAACTGGTGGCGGGGTGGACCATCTCGGAGGGGGCCGGGGTACGCAAGCCGGATCGGCGGATCTTCGAGATCGCGGCGGCCTCGGTCGGCGCGGACCTGGCCGAGGGCGGCTGGATGGTGGGCGATCACCCCGCGTACGACATCGGGGGTGGGTTGGCCGCCGGCCTGCGCACCGCCTGGGTGTCGGCCGGGCGCGCCTGGCCGGCCGACGTCGCCTATCGGCCAACCGTAACCGGGGTGGACTGCGTCAGCGCGTTGCGGGCACTGGCTGTGGCGTGACTGCGGCGGGAGCGACCCGCCACAACGTTCCCTGGCGGACGCCGCGCAGGGTGCGGGTGGCGACGACCGTCCAGGCCGTGAGCAGCACGATGAAGAGGATCACGGCCAGGACGGTGAGCAAGGGAGAACCAGTGCGGGTGGCCAGGCCGCCGGTTGCGGTAACCACCGTTCCGACCGGGAACGTGAAGCTCCACCAGGTCAGCGAGAACGGCAGGCCGCTGCGCGCGGTCCGGATGGTGATCGACGCGGCCAGCGCCGCCCAGAACAGGGCGAACCCCAGAACCGGCACGCCGTAGAGCACGGCCAGCATCTGGGCACCCTCCGCGTACGGGCCGGGCAGCACGCCCGAGGCCGAGCGCCCCAGCAGGTGGAACGCGGTGACCGACTGGCCGAGCGGGCCGAGCACGATCCACAGTGTCGGCACCATGCGGGCCGCGCCGATCTGGTGGTTGACCAGGCGGGTCCAGATCTGCGTGATCACCACCAGGGACGCCATGAGGCTGATCCCAGCCAGGGCATAGCAGGCCAGCAGCAGGTCGCGGCCGTCGGGGACGTGCGGTACGAGCAGGGCGCCGGTCGCGGCCGAGACCATCGGCGGTACGACCGGCATCAGCCAGCCGCCGAAGGCCGCGTCGGGCGTGGTGCCGGGGCGGGTCATCATCCGGTACGGGACGGCGACCGCGACGATCAGGCCGAGCACCGTGCCGGCGGCCCACAGCACGAACGACGCCGTGATGGCGAAGCGGCCGGGGCCGAGCAGCAGCGTGCCCGCGCCGACGGTCATCAGGGCCATCGGCGGCGCACCCCAGAACTGCACCAGCACCGGGTCGTCGGCGTGGGTGGTGCCGCGGCGGGCGGTCGCGGCGAGGACGGCGACCAGGATCAACGCGGCCAGCAGCCACATCACGGTGGCGAAGGCGCGCTGGCCGGGCACCTGGACGGGCAGCGTGGCGGCCGCGGTGGCGACGATCCCGGTGCCCATGACGGAGGCGAACCAGTTGGGTCCGAACATGGGTTCAACCCTGAGGCCTTCTTGACCATCCCGGTAGACAACGATTCCGCCTGAGGTCATAACCTGCAGTTATGCCTCTGCCGTCGTTCGCCGCCGACCTGACCGGGTTCGACCTGCTGCTCAGCGTGGCCCGGCTGGGCAGTGTGGGGCGGGCCGCGGCCGAGCATCGCATCTCGCAGCCGGCAGCCAGCGCCCGCCTGCGCGAGCTCGAGCGCCGGGTGGGGCTGACGCTGCTGCACCGTACGCCGCGGGGTTCGACTTTGACCGAGACCGGCGCGCTGGTCGCCGACTGGGCCCGCTCGGCCATCGACGCGGCCGAGGCGCTGGCGGCGGGACTGGCCGCGCTGCGGGCCACCCATGAGAGCCGGCTCACGGTGGCGGCCAGCCAGACTGTGGCCGAATATCTGCTGCCGGCCTGGCTGGTCGCGTTGCGGGCGGCCCATCCGGGGCTGGCCGTCACGTTGCAGGCAGCCAACTCGGCCGATGTGGCGGCCGCGGTGCTCACCGGTCAGGTCGAGCTCGGTTTTGTCGAGGGGCCCGACCTGCCGTCGGGTCTGCAGGCCGAGGTGGTGGCGACCGACCGGCTGACCGTGGTGGTGGCGCCGGCCCATCCGTGGGCCCGTCGCCGCCGGGCGGTCACCGCGGCCGAGCTGGCCGAGGCCCCGATGGTGTCGCGGGAGGCCGGGTCGGGCACCCGGCGCGCGTTCGAGCAGGCGCTCGGTGACCTGGTCGCGGTGGCTCCGCTGCTGGAACTGTCGTCGACCACGGCCATCAAGCACGCCGTGGCCGCCGGGTCGGGCGCGGCGGTGCTCAGCTCATTGGCGGTGACGGCCGAGCTGACGGCCGGCACGCTCGTGGCGGTGCCGGCCGCAGTCCCGCTGCAACGCCGCTTGCAGGCCGTGTGGCGGGCCGCCGACCAGCTCATCGGCCCGGCCCGTGATCTCTACGCGATCGCCCGGCGGGCCTGAGTCAGGGCTCGAGGTCGATGGCGGCGGCGAACGAGCCGTCCATCTGGAACGGGACCGACTCGTGCTCGTGCACGACCAGCCAGCGTCCGTCGACGCGGCGCAGACCGAGTGTCACCCGGTACCAGAGGGTGAACGCGTCGGTGGTGCCCTTGGGGGTCGCGCTCATCGAGTCGATGCTGGTCGCGAAGGCCACGTCGCCGTCGACGGCGATCTCGAGCCGGGTCACCTCGCGCCGCGGCGGCGCCTCGAACGTGGCCAGCCACTGCTCGGTCGGGGTCGGGTCGGTGTTGCCGACGCGCTCGCTGAGCGGCGGGGCCAGGCTGTACAGGAGCATCTCGGGGGCGGCGTAGGACAGGAAGCCCCGGACGTCGCCCTCGCTCAGCCGGGCCGCCCGTCCCTCGATAACTTCGCGGATCTCTCGCATGTCGTGCTCCTTCGTTGTCAGCAAACTTCGCCCGGGACGTCGAAGCCGGACCGGCTGCTTCGACATGCTGAGTGAGGAAAAGGAGCTGACCCGTGAAATATCTGATTCTCATCCAGTCCAACCCGCGGAGCCTGGCGATCTGGGACAAGATGTCGGACGCCGAGCGGACCGCCTTCGGGCGCGGCCACCTCGAGCTGAACGAGGAAATGGCCGAGGCCGGCGTGCACGTCGCGAGCGAAGGGCTGGCCGATCCGTCGCTGGCCCGGTTCGTATCGGTGCGCGACGGAGAGACGAAGGTGCGTGACGGCGAGACGATCATCTCGGACGGCCCGTACGCCGAGGTCAAGGAGCATCTGGCCGGCTTCTACCTGATCGATGTGCCCAGCCTCGACGAGGCCGTGGCGTGGGCGGCCAAAGTGCCCGACGCGGCCAACACCGAGGTCGAGGTGCGCCCGGTCCTGGACATGAGCGGGTGGGAGTTCTGACCCCTCTGGAAGAGGTGTTGCGGACCGCCGCGCCGCAGGTGCTGGGCGCGGTGGTGCGACGCTACGGCGACTTCGACACCAGTGAGGACGCGGTGCAGGAGGCGTTGCTGGCCGCGGCCCGGCAATGGCCCAGTGAGGGGATGCCGGACGATCCGCGGGCCTGGCTGATCCGGGTCGCGTCGCGCCGCCGCATCGAGTTGCTGCGCTCCGACGAGGCCCGCCGCCGGCGCGAGGCGCTGCCGCCCGATCCGATTCCTTCGGTACGCGGTGACGACGAACTGACCCTGCTCGTGCTCTGCTGTCATCCCGCTTTGACGCCGCTCTCCCAGGTCGCGCTCACCCTGCGGGCGGTTGGCGGCCTGACCACGGCCGAGATCGGTCGCGCCCTGCTCGTGCCCGAGGCCACCGTCGGTCAGCGGATCAGCCGGGCCAAGCGCAAGATCCGTGAGGCCGGCGCCCGCTTCGTGCTGCCGGCCGACTTCGAGGAGCGGCTGCCCGGCGTACGCCAGGTCCTGTATCTGATCTTCAACGAGGGCCACACCGCCAGCTCGGGCGCGTCGTTGCACCGCGTCGAACTGAGCACCGAGGCGATCCGCCTGACCCGTCAGCTGCACGCCCGCCTGCCCCACGACGGTGAGGTAGCCGGTCTGCTGGCGCTGATGCTGCTCACGGATGCCCGTCGCCCGGCCCGCACCCGCCCCGACGGCAGCCTGGTGCCGCTGGCCGCGCAGGACCGCACACTGTGGGACCGCGCCCGGATCGACGAGGGCGTCGAGATCATCACCGCCGCCCTGCGCGACACCGAGGTGGGCCCGTTCCAGCTCCAGGCCGCGATCGCTGCCGTGCACGCCGAACCCGGCGCCACCGACTGGCCGCAGATCCTGGCCCTGTACCGCCTGCTGGAGGTGGTGGCCCCGGGCCCGATGGTCACGCTGAACCGTATCGTCGCCCAGGCCGAGGTCGACGGCCCGCAGGCCGGCCTGCGGGCGCTGGCGGAGGCCGCCCTGACCGGTCATCACCGGATCGCCGCCGTCCGCGCGCACCTGCTCGAGCGCTCCGGTGACACCACCGCCGCCCGCGACGAGTACCTGCTGGCCGCGCGGCTGACACTGAGCATGCCCGAGCGCCTCTATCTCGAGTCGAGGGCGTCTGATCTTCGTTGAAACCGGGCAGCACAAAAAGGGCGCGGGGCCCGTCAGCCACGACGTTATGACGGACGCAACGGACCGGCGGGCCCCGCTGAGACCCGCCCGGGCGTACCGGGCGGGGTCACGGCCGCAGCCACACCGCTTCGTCCCGGTGTGACTCGAGCGGCCCCGGGTAGTCGAGGTCGCGGCGGACCTTCTCCGGCAGGCGCCAGGGTTGGTGCACGGCGACGCCCTCGACTCCCTTGAGTTCGGGTACGTAGCGCCGAACGTACACGCCTTCCGGGTCGAAACGCTGGGCCTGACGGATCGGATTGAATTTGCGGTAGGGCCGGGTGTCGTTGCCGGTGCCCGCCACCCACTGCCAGTTGCCCGAGTTGTTCGGCACGTCGCCGTCGAGCAGCCAGCGGAAGAACCACTGCACGCCGGGCCGCCAGTCGACGCCCAGGTGTTTGGTCAGGAAGGCCGCGGTGATCAGGCGGGCGCGGTTGTGCATCCACCCCTCGGCCCGCAACTGGCGCATGCCCGCGTCGACCACCGGCACCCCGGTCGTTCCGTCCTGCCAGTGCTGCAGCGCGTCCTTGTCGTCACGCCACTCGATGTCGCCGTTCGGTCGCAGAGGCTTGGTCGACAACTGCGGGAAGGCCAGCGTGACCTGGTAATAGAAGTCCCGCCAGCAGAGTTGCCGCACGTACTCCTCGGCCTCCTGCTTGATCGCGGCCTGGGCCAATTCCAACGGCGAAAGACAACCGAACCGCAGGTACGGGCTGAGCCGGCTGGTGCCGTCGGCCGGCATGTCGTTGTGCAGCTCGGGATACGGGCCGATGTGCTTCAACCAGGTCGTGAGCCGCCGCCGGGCCTCGGTCTCGCCACCCCGGGCAGCGTCCGGCGACTCGCCTTTGGGGATCGCCGGCAGCCGCCCCGCCGCCACCCCGGGCGGCAGCTTGATCTTCGTGGGGGTGGCGGCCTCGTCGCGCCACTGGGCCGCCCGCCAGACGCGGTGGTAGGGCGAGAACACCCGGTACGACGCACCGCCCCCGCCCGGCCGCAGCTCGCCCGGGTTGACCACGGTCACGCCGGGAAACAGCCGCAACGCGATCCGGTGCCGCTCGCACTCCTGGCGCATCCGTTCCTCGCGGCGCCGGGCGTACCGGCTGACGTCGGCCGCCATCCCGATGCCCTCGGCGCCGGTCGTGCGGGCCAGCTCGATCGCCTCGGCCACCGGGTCGCCCGTCCGGATGACCAGGTCGCCGCCCTTCTCGCGCAACGCGGCCCGCAGGTCGGCCAGCGACTCGTGCAGGAACCGGGTGCGGTTGGGCGAGAGTTTCCCCAGGTCCGGGTCGAGCACGAACAGCGGCACGACCTGCTCGGCGTTGGCGCAGGCGGCGGCGAGGGCGGGGTTGTCACGGATCCGCAGGTCGCGGGTGAACAGCACGACGGCGGTCTTCATGCCGACGCCGCCAGCTCGACGGGGGTGCCGGCCCGGGTGAGCAGGCTGCGCGCGGCGACCGCGGCCCGGCGCCGGTTGGGCACGGTGGCCCGGCGCGCGAAGACGTCGTAGTCGTTGGCCTCGATCTCGTTGAGGATGCCGCCGTAGAGCGCGAACGCCGTCCGCATGCAGGCCTGCGAGGCCGGCTCGAGCATCACGATGCCGGGCGCGGCCGCCGTGTAGTGCTCGCGGGCCACCCCGATCTCGTACCGGATGAGCTCTTTGATCTCGGGGGTGGGCAGCTTGCGGGCGAGGTCGTCGCGGGTGACGCCGAACCGGCCCAGGTGCGATTCGGGCAGGTAGACGCGACCGCGGTCGAGGTCCTCGGCCACGTCCCGGATGAAGTTGGTGAGCTGGAACGCGAAGCCGAGCTGGCGGGCGGGTTCGCGGGCGGCGGCCGGATCGTCCGACCCCAGGATCGGCAGCATCATCGTGCCGATCACGGCGGCCGAGCCCTCCATGTAGTCGAGCAGGTCATCGTACGTTCGGTACGAAGTTTCAGTGAGATCCATCGCCATGCAGCGCAGGAAGATCGCGAAGTCGTCGACCTCCAGGTCGAAGACTGCGATGGTGTGCAGCACCGCGGGCAGCAGCGGGTCGTCCACGGGCTCGCCGCGCAGCCCGGCCACGAACGCGTCGGACCACTCGGTCAGCCGCGCCGCCCGCTCGATCGCAGGAAGTTCCCAGGTTTGATCGACGATCTCGTCGGCATACCGGGTGAATCCGTAGAGGGCGTGCACGTGCCGCCGTTTCCACGCCGGAAGGAGCCGCGTGGCCAGGTAATACGTGCGCCCGTGCCGCTTGTGCAGCTCGCGGCAGCGCTCGTAGGCAGCGGCCAGATCGATGTCCACGGGGGCCTCCGAAGAAAAAACGACGCACGAATCGACGCAACTTCAAAGCAAGGGTACGGTACTCAACGTGGCCAATGACACGCTCGAGGGAAACCGGCATCGGGGCATCCCCCGCCAGGGCGCCTCGCCGCACACGCTGATCGATGCGATCCAGGGCACGCTGGCCGATTTCCTGGCCGCCCAGATCCTGTCGCTCGACACGATCGACCCGGCCCTCGGCCGGTTCGCCCGCACCGCCCGCGACCTGGTGCACGCCGGCGGCAAGCGCCTGCGCCCGGTCTTCGCGTACTGGGGGTGGCGCGGTTCGGCCGGGCCCGACGCGCCGGTCGAGCCGGTGCTGCCGGCCTTCGCCGCGCTCGAGCTCATGCACACCTTCGCGCTGATCCACGACGACGTGATGGACGAGTCCGACACCCGTCGCGGCCGGCCCACCGCGCACCGCATCTTCGCCGGTCAGCACGAGAGCGACGGCAGCATCGGCGACCCGGCGCGCTTCGGCTCGGCCGCCGCCGTGCTCATCGGTGACCTCTGCCTCGTCTGGGCCGACCAGCTGCTGGCCCGGGCCGAGGCGCCGCCGTCGGTCCGTGCCTGCTACGACCGCATGCGCGTCGAAGCCATCGCCGGGCAGTACCTCGACGTGCTCGGCGAGAGCCAGCCCGGCGCCTGGTCGGTCGACCGCGCCCTGCTGGTGGCCCGGCACAAGACCGCCAGCTACACCATCCAGCGCCCGCTGCAGCTCGGGCTCGCGCTGACCGGCGTGACCCAACCCGAGACCGAGCAGGCGTACGGGTCCTACGGGCTCGCCGTCGGCGAGGCGTTCCAGCTCCGCGACGACCTGCTCGGTGTGTACGGCGACCCGGCCGTCACCGGCAAGCCCGCGGGCGACGACCTGCGTACCGGAAAGCCCACAGCCCTGCTGATGCTCGCCCGCAAGCTGGCCACCCCCGGCCAGCGGGCCGAGCTGCCCCTCGACCCCGCCGGAGCCGTCAACCCCGCCGACGGCTCCGGCGGCCTTACCGACGCCCAGGTGGAGCGGCGCGCTCAGATCATCACCGAGACCGGCGCCCCGGCCCGGCTCGAAGGGATGATCCAGGAGCGGGTCGCCGACGGCATCGCCGCCCTGGCCCAGGCCCCCATCCACGAGGAAGCGCGCGCCGCCCTCATCGAACTCGCGGTCCGTGTGACGCACCGCCCGGCATGATGTCCACCCGGAGGTGCACAGAATGAAAACGGTGACAGGGCCGACCGACCATGTGGTCGTGGTCGGCGCGGGACTGGGCGGGCTCGCCTGCGCCCTGCATCTGGCTGCGGCCGGACGGCAGGTGACGGTGGTCGAGCGCGAGTCCGTGCCCGGTGGGCGGGCCGGGCGGCTCAGCCTTCAGGGCTACGAGTTCGACACCGGCCCGACCGTGCTGACCATGCCCGAGCTGATCGCCGAGCCGCTGAACGCGGTCGGCGAGGAGCTGTCGGACTGGCTCGAGCTGACGCCGCTCGACCCGGCCTACCGGGCCTACTACCCGGACGGGTCCACGTTGGACGTCCGCACCGACACGGTGCGGATGGCGGCCGAGATCTCCCGGGTCTGCGGGCCGCGGGAGGCCGACGGTTACCTGCGGTTCGTCGATTTCGCGCGCAAGCTGTGGCAGCTCGAACGGCACGACTTCATCGACCGCAACCTCGACACCCCGATCGACCTGGTCAACCTCAACCTGCTCAAGCTGATCGGCCTGGGCGGGATGCGGCGGCTGCAGCCGAAGATCAACCAGTACTTCAAGGACCCGCGGACCCAGCGGATCTTCTCGTTCCAGGCCATGTACGCCGGTCTGGCCCCGCACGACGCGCTGGCCATCTACGCCGTGATCGCGTACCTCGACTCGGTGGCCGGGGTCTACTTCCCCAAGGGCGGCATGCACGCCGTGCCCAAGGCGCTGGCCGGTGCGGCCGAGAAGCACGGGGTGACATTCCGCTACGAGACCACGGTGACCGAGGTCGAGACGGTCAACGGCCGGGCCACCGCCGTCATCACCGAGGACGGCTCGCGGATCCCGGCCGACGTCGTCGTACTGAACCCTGATCTGCCTGTCGCGAAGCGCGACCTGCTACCGCAGAGGCGGCAGCGCAACCTGAAGTACTCGCCGTCCTGTGTCGTTCTGCACATCGGCTCGCGCCAGAAGTACAGCAAGATCGCGCACCACAACATCCACTTCGGATCGCAGTGGCGCGGCACGTTCCACGAGGTCATCGACAAGGGCCTGCTGATGAGCGACCCCTCGCTGCTGGTGACCAACCCGACCCACACCGACCCGTCGGCCGCGCCGGCCGGGCGGCAGAGTTACTACGTGCTCGCCCCTACCCCCAACCTGGTCGCCGGCCCGATGGACTGGCGGGGCGGCCTGGCCGAGCGGTACGCGTCGTCGCTGGTCCGCACGCTGGAGCAGCGCGGCTACGTCGGCTTCGGCGACGGCATCGAGGTGCAGCAGATCATCAGCCCGGCCGACTGGGAGGACCAGGGCATGGCCGCCGGCACCCCGTTCGCGGCCGCGCACACGTTCGCCCAGACCGGCCCGTTCCGGCCCAGCAACCTGCACCCCGGCCTGGACAACGTCGTCTTCACCGGCTCCGGCACCCAGCCCGGCGTCGGCGTGCCGATGGTGCTGATCAGCGGCAAGCTGGCCGCGGCCCGCGTCACCCAGGCGGCGTCGTGACCGCGCGCGAGGCCCACCTGGTCGAACTGGTCGACGCCGAGGGCCGGGCGCTCGGCACAGCCACGGTTGCCGAATCGCACCAGGCGCCGGGCCGGCTGCACCGGGCGTTCTCGGTCTTCCTGCGCGACGAGTTCGGGCAGGTGCTGCTTCAACAGCGGGCGGCCGTGAAGACCAGGTTCCCGCTGCGCTGGGCCAATTCGTGCTGCGGTCATCCGCTGCCGGGCGAACCGTTGCCGGTCGCCGCGTCCCGGCGGCTGATCGAGGAACTCGGTGTCGAGGGGGTGGAGCTGACCGAGGTCGGCGTCTACGCCTACTACGCGGAGGACCCGGCCACCGGGCGCGTCGAATACGAGTACGACCACGTGCTCGTCGGGGACCTGCCGGCCGGCGTGCACCCCACGCCCGACCCGGACGAGGTCGCCGACCTGCGGTGGGTCTCGGTGCCGATGCTGCTGGCCGAGATCGAGAGCGATTCCCGGTCGTACGCGCCGTGGCTGCTCGGCGTGACCCAGCGCTTGGCGCTCGAAGCCCGGCCGGCCCAGCTCGATGGCCGGTGACGGACTCACCGCGGGGGCCGTGGCCCGTCGCCTCGGGGTGGCGGTCACCACATTGCGTACGTGGCACCAGCGGTACGGCCTGGGGCCGAGCGAACACGTGTCGGGTCACCACCGGCGCTACACCGAGCAGGACCTAGACCGACTGCAGGTGATGCGGCGGCTCACCGCGCAGGGCGTCGCGCCCGCCGAAGCCGCCGCCTGGGCGCAACGAGCACCGCTCGGCCCCGACGAGGTCGTCGTGCCGCACACGCGTGACGGCGGCGGTCACGCCATCGCGCTCGGCTCGGTCACGCCGGCCGCCCGGGGCCTGGCCCGAGCGGCCATGCGCCTGGACGGGCCGGCCATGCGCGACATCCTCGAGATGGTGGTGAACCAGCACGGCGTGATCCGGGCCTGGGAAGAGGTGGCCATGCCGGTGCTCATCGGGATCGGCGAGCGCTACGAGGCCACCCGCCGCTTCATCGAGGTCGAACACATGATTTCCCGTACGGTCACCGAGGTCCTCGGGGCCGTCCGGCGCCCCGACAGTTCGGCCTCGCCCCGGGTGCTGCTGGCCGCGGCCGACGAGGAGCAACACACGTTGCCACTTGAAGCGCTGGCCGCCGCCCTGGCCGAAGCGGGGGTGCCGAGCCGCCTGCTCGGCGCCCGGGTGCCTCCGGCCGCCCTGGCCGACGCCATCGACCGCACGGGCCCCACGGTGGTGGTGCTGTGGTCGCAGACGCCGGTCTCGTCCGACCCGGCCCAGCTGGCCCAGGTCGCCGCGGCCCCCCATCCACCGCTGCTGACCGCCGCCGCCGGCCCCGGCTGGCCCGCCGAACTACCCGACGGCGTGGTCCAGCTCACCGGCCTCACTGACGCCGTGGAAACGATCGCCGCCGCCGCGCGCTGACGTTCGTCCTGGTCAGCGCCTCGCCGCCCGGAAGGGAATACCGGTTTGGAGCCGGGGCGGTGGATCACGTATGCTTTCCAAGCCTCAAGCGGGGGCCCGGTTGGGGTCAAAGCCGAATAGCATTGCAGACGTGCAATACTGACGGCGTTGCCCTCATCGTCTAGTGGCCCAGGACGCCGCCCTTTCAAGGCGGTAGCACGGGTTCGAATCCCGTTGGGGGTACTGGTAAGTTAGCGGCCAGCACGGTTCGCTAGACTGACCGAGCAAGGCATGAAGCAGTAAAGCAAGATGTAAGAGCAGCAAGTGGCAAGAGCGCAGCAAGTGGCAAGAGCAAGGTCCTGTGGAGCAGTTGGAGTGCTCGCCGCCCTGTCAAGGCGGAGGTCGCGGGTTCAAGTCCCGTCAGGACCGCAAAGCATCAGCAAGGCCAGGTAGCTCAGTTGGTACGAGCGTCCGACTGAAAATCGGAAGGTCGGCGGTTCGACCCCGCCCCTGGCCACCAGGCTCTTCGCCGGGCACTGAGTGATCGTCCACCTGCGGAAACGCACGGTGGACGTTTTGCTTTCCGGCTCTTTCATGACGGTGCCCGCGACGCCGGGTCTTCGGCGACGTCGTGGGCACCGGCACGTGCGCAGAATCGGTCGGGCCGGGCGCCGGTTGAGAACTTTCAGCGCGGCAGTGCGGCTTCGACGCGATCGAGCACGGCGAAGTCGGACAGGCGGCGGCTCACGTACGCGATGGCCAGGCCGCGGGCGGGGTCGGCATAGCCGGCCGAACCGCCCAGGCCGCCGTGGCCCCAGGTGCCGTCAGGCTCGATCTGCACGCCCAGGCCCCACGTGGTCTCCTCCCCGATGAACAGGTCCGGGCCCGTGTACTGCGGAATCGCCAGGGGTGGCAGCTCGCCGGCGAGCAGGGCGGCGTAGAAGCGGGCGATGCCGGTGGCGCTGGCGTGCAGGTTGACCGCGGGCACCGAGGCCCGGCGCCAGGCGGTGCTGTTGATGACGTCCAGCTCCCGGGCACCGGGTGGGTTGGTGATCGCGCGGTTCTTGGCCGAGCCGGGGGTGCCCGCGTTGCGCTCCGGCCAGTCGGGGGTGTCGAACTCGAGGTCGGCGCAGCGGGCGATGTCCTGATCGGACAGAGCGAAACCGAAGTCGTACGGGAGCTCCTCGGCGACGAACCGGGCCGGCGACCGGCCGTCGGTGCGGCGGACCAGCTCGCCCAGCAGATGGCCGTACGTCAGGGCGTGCTCGGCGGCGATGCTGCCGGGCTCGAACTCGGGGGCGGCCGCAGCCAGGTCGGCGCAGAGCAGATCCCAGTCGCTGTAGGCCGAAGTGGGGCGAGGCACCGGGAAGGACGGGAGGCCGGCTGTGTGCGAGAGGACCTGGCGTACCGAAGCGGGGGTCTGGAAAGACGGCCAGTAGCGGGACATGGGCGCGTCGAGATCGATCACGCCCCGCTCGGCCAGCAGCACTACCGCCAGGGCGATTACCGGCTTACCGGTCGAATAGACGTTGACCAGGGTGTCCGTGCGCCATGGATCGGTGCCGGCCGCGTCCCGCCAGCCCTCGACCAGCTCGACGACCGGTTCGCCGTCGCGCAGGATCGTCAGCGCCGAACCTCCGCGCGGGTCAGTGGCGAAAGCCTCGCCGACAGCCTCGAAACCAGGTGTGATCACGCCATTCATGACCGGCACGCTATGCGTTCGGAGCGTTTCGTGGGCACCTCAGTGGGAACCCGACCTGTCATGCAGCTTTTCAACCGGCTCGAGACGACCCGCTCGTTCGACGGTGTGATCGACAAGGCGCAGGCGGCGATCATCGCGACGCCCGAACGCCTACGGGACACGCTGCACGGGGTGTGGCTCGGTCATGCCCTGCACCCGGTGCTGGTGCAGGTGCCGGTGGGCGCTTTCATCTCGGCCGGCATTCTCGACCTTCTGCCTGGTCAGCGTCGTGCGGCGACGCTCCTTATCGCGGCCGGCACAGTCGGTGTGGCCCCCGCGGCCGCCGCCGGCTGGACCGACTGGTCCCAGATGACCAAGGACAAACAACGGGTCGGCCTGGTTCATGCGACGGCGAACGTGGTGGCGGTCGGCCTTTACGCGGCCTCGCTGGTCGCGCGGTTGCGCGGGCGTCCGGGCCGGGCGCTCAGCTTTGCCGGCCTGTCGGTGGCTGGGCTGGGTGCTTATCTGGGCGGCCATATTTCGTACGCACGAGGGGGCGGGACCAATCAGGCGGCGCCCGACCTCAACCGCGTGCCGGCCGAGTGGACGTCCGTGGGTTCGCTCGCGTCGCTGCCCGAGGGCAAGCCGGCCGTACGAACGGTGGGCGACGTTCCGGTGCTGCTGTGGCGCCGGGGCAACACCGTGACCGCGATGCTCGAGCGCTGCTCGCACGAGACCGGGCCGTTGGGCGAGGGCGAGCTGGTCGGAACCGGGGACGACGCGTGTGTGGTGTGCCCGTGGCACGGCAGCACTTTCCGGCTGCGCGACGGGGTCGTGGTGCACGGGCCGGCAGCCAATGACCAGCCGCTGCTGCGCGTGCGGGTCGAGGCGGGCCAGGTCGAGGTGGCCCAACCTTGACCATTTCCCTGCGCTGACCTGCTCTTACGCGCAACACTGGTACCCGATTTGGAGCCCAGGGAACGCGCGTGTAATGTTTTGCGAGCCGGCAGGGAAACGGACGCGGCAGCGGAGAGATCCGCAAGCGGACGTCCTGCCAAATCCTTCGAACTGCGGATCGCAGCTATGCTGCGCGCTTCAGGACGCGGGGTTACTGGGACGAAGTGGCACCAACCGGGAGAAACCGGTTGACAACGCCAGGAAGACCTAGTAAAGTTAAGCGAGTGCCCCGGAGCGGTTAGCCGGGTAGCGGTTGTTCTTTGAGAACTCAACAGGGTGCTTGATAAGCCAGTGCCAATTAA